>CAVYWH010000022.1:0-40699 GCA_963772085.1 Ilumatobacteraceae bacterium | reverse complement strand
CAGGTCGGCGAGTGTATCGGCGGCACGCCATCCCCTCCCCGGCCCGCCCAGCAGGCGGATTCACGGTTGATCGCGGGGAAGCGCTCTCGTTCGGGCACAATGGCGGCGATGGAGTACTGGACGCCGCACAAGCTCGCTTCCCCGCACCAGGGTCAGCTCGACCTCAAGATCGGCGACCGCGTCAAGAGCACGGCCGACATCCACGACGTGCCGGTCGGCACCGAGGGCAAGATCATCCTGGCGAACGGCTTCAACTGGCAGCGCTACCGCGTGCTGTTCCAGAACGGCATGGAGGTCGGCGACCTCGATCACCGCAACCTCGAGCCGATCGGCAAGACCGCCAAGCGGCTCGCCAAAGCTGCCGCCAAGAAGTAGCCACATCCTCCGCGTGTGCGCGGCGGTCACGGCCAGACGAAGCGCGCGTCGCGTTCGTAGTCGTCGCGACGCAGTTGGAGAGCCGCGGCAACGTGGGCGACCGCATCGTCGCCGACGAGCAGTCGCAGCGGTCCGTCCGGAGCGTCGACGTGCGCCAGCAACGCCGCGGCCGCCAACTCGGGACCAGGTTCGGCCGAGCCGTCCGCCGCATCGCCGTCGTCGAGCGGCCACGGCACGGTCGGGCTGCCGAAGACCGAGGTCCGGAGAGGGTCGTACGCGTCGAGCGGCCGGGCGAAGCGCATGCTCCGCCCGGCCCAATCGGTCCCGAAGCCACCGAGTTCGGCGATCGTCACCCGGATTCCGAACTCGCGCACCTCGGCGGCCAGCGCTTCGCTGAATGCCTCGAGCGCCCACTTGGCGGCGTTGTACATGCCGAACGTCGGCATCGTCCCCACACCGCCGACGGTCGAGATCTGGACGATGTGGCCCGAACCTCGGCGGCGCAGCTCCGGCAACACCGCCTGTGTGACCCAGAGCGCGCCGAGGAAGTCGGTGTCGATGATCTGGCGGACGTCGTCCTCGGTCACCTCCTCGACGGCACCCACGAGTCCGTACCCCGCGTTGTTGACGACGACGTCGAGGTGACCGAAGCACCCGATCGCGCTCGCCACCGTCGACATCACCGCGCCGCGATCACGGACGTCGAGCCGCAGCACCCGGATCGCTTGGCCGTGGTCCTCGACCAGGTCGTCGAGATCGCCCGGGGTCCGGGCGGTGGCGACGACCCGATCGCCAGCACGCAACGCCGCTTCGGCGAAGGCCCGGCCGAGCCCTCGTCCTGCGCCCGTGATCAACCAGACCCGTTCGCCGTCGTTGCTCATCGCCCCGATCATCGCGCAGCGACCCAGATCGTCGACCCAGTGCTCGTCCAACGTCATGACCTCCCCTGCCATGGAGTGCCAGGACATGAAGTCCTTTCACGTTGCTCCGAATCGAGCAGCCACCCCGATCGCGAGCTGCTGCGCCGATCACCCGGCCGTGTCGGACCATCCAAGCGGCGTGCAGGAGCTGCGAGGAGTGACCGGGGCGGGAGGCGCCGCTCGGCTGGGACGTGGACGTGCGCCGACGTCCACGCCGATTCGGAGCAAGGTGAAAGAACGCGCACCGGCCGCCGCGGCTGCGAGTCACATCCCGCCTCGGCGCCGGTCAATTCGGAGCAACGTGAAACAAAGCACTACCGGCGGCCGGTGCTCGGCCGGTCCCGGCTTCAGTCGGCGAAGGTGAGCCGCAGGTGCGGAGCGGGCTCCGCCGTGGGCGCTCAGAGGCCGCGTTGCACCGGGATCCGCCCGTCCTGCTCGGCTTGCACCAGGGCGTCGTAGTCACGCTCCGTCTGGTCCGCGTAGAGCTCGGAGAAGTCGGCGATGGCGCGGTCGAACACGTCCTTGCCGCCGAGGTAGGCGGCGATCGCCACGCGGTCTCCGGAACGGGCGTGGGCCCTGGCCAGCGTTCGCCCGCACAGTTCGGCGTACAGCCCCATCGCCGACGGGTTCATGCTCTCGACGATCGCCGAGCCCTTCCAGTCGCGCAGCTGGCGGATGTAGAAGTTGCGCAACACCCCGTCGGGACCCTCGACGCTCTGCCAGCCGAGGAAGATGTCGCTGCTCGCCTGCATCAGGTGCTGCCCGCGCACGACCCGCTCGGCGTGCGAGCCGGCCCGGCTGTGGCCGACGAATTCCTCCAGTACCGACGCGTTGGCCTCCTTCGCCTGGAGGAACAGCGGATCGCCGTCGTCGCGGCCCATGAGCAGGAGGATCCACGCCCGTGTCCCGACGCTGCCGACGCCGACGACCTTGCGTGCCGCATGGACCAACTGGTAGTTCTCGAGCAGGTGGCGGCGGTCGCTCTGCAGCGTGCCCCGATATCCGCGCACGAGGACCCGCAGATCCTCCATCAGCTGTTCGTGTTCGGCTCCACCCATCAGTTCCTCGATCGGCTGGACCAGGGGCGGATCGCTGATGATCCGTCGCTCGCCGTCGACGATGGTCGTCAGCTTGGCGAGTGCGTGGCCGCTGTCGCGCGTGCGGGCCTTGGCGATGTTCGCCTGGGCACGCTTGCGTGTCGCCGCATCCACACCGCGGGCCATCATCTCGCCCAGCCCGGCGTCCACGTCGACCTGCGCGTACCAGACGTCGAGGTTCGACATCGCCGCGAACTCGCGCATCGATTCGCGGTACGACCGGCCCGCCGCCAGCAGCACCGAGCGGCGCTGCTTCGTCCCGAAGTTGTTGTCGCGCCCGGCGATCTCCAGGCTCGCCGCCAGGCGCTTGACGTCCCACTCCCATGGTCCGGGCAGCGTCTCGTCGAAGTCGTTGAGGCCGAACACGAGGTGTCGCTCGGGCGACGCGTATGCCCCGAAGTTCGACAGGTGGGCGTCGCCGCAGACCTGCGTCGTCAGCCCCGAGTTCGGGGTGGACGGCGAGGTCCGCCGCCATGAGCAGCGCTGCGCCGCGGTAGAACGTGAACGGCGACACGAGCATCCGGCCGTAGCGGATCGGGATGA
The DNA here is from genome assembly GCA_963772085.1 of Ilumatobacteraceae bacterium. Classification (GTDB taxonomy): domain Bacteria; phylum Actinomycetota; class Acidimicrobiia; order Acidimicrobiales; family Ilumatobacteraceae; genus Sva-07. Next base: position 37,764 of record CAVYWH010000022.1, on the reverse strand, counting down.
GTTCGGGAACCCGTCCGATCGCCTGCAGCTCGAGCAGTTCGACGGGATCCCGACGAAACGCACCCGGGGCTGAAGTCCGCATGGCTCGATCGCGGGATCTCCGCACGAGCGGCCTTGCCGCGGGCGATACGTTCTTCGACCGTCAGGTGGGGGACGACCCTGCCGTGCTCGAGTCGCATGCCGGGCGGCACCACCAACTCGTCGTCTGGTGTGTCTGGCGCTGCCTCGTAGTCGGTCACGCGGCGATCATAAGACGCTGCGGCAGTCCCGACCGTCGGCGGGAAGACCTGCTCCGGCGTGGAGCTCGAGTTCAGCGGCGAGATCATCTCTGGCGTGGCCCGTCGCCGTTCCACTTCGTCACCGCACCCGAGGAGCGCGGCGATCGAGGCCGTGTCCTCCCGTCACGTACGGGTGGGGCGCACCCGGTCGAGGCGCGCATCGTGCACTGTTCCGTACCTCTCGGCGGTCAGCCGCCGTGCGCGCGCCGAAGGGCTCGAACTCGGCGACTCGGTTCTGTCACCTCCGCCGACGTACGCCGCGAGGTGTTCGCCGGTGAGCGTGGAGCGTCGGCGACGAGGTCGGCCGGCGTACCCTCGAACACGATCGCGCCGCCGTCGTGGCCGGCCCCTGGACCGAGGTCGATGATCCAGTCGGCGTGGGCCATGACCGCCTGGTGGTGCTCGATGACGATGACCGACTTGCCGGAGTCGACCAGCCGGTCGAGCAGACCGAGCAGCTGCGCGACGTCGGCGAGGTGGAGACCGGTGGTCGGCTCGTCGAGGATGTAGACCTCACCCTTCTCCGCCATGTGGGTGGCGAGCTTCAGCCGTTGACGTTCCCCGCCGGACAGCGTCGGGAGCGGCTGACCGATGGTGAGGTAGCCGAGGCCCGACGTCGACGAGCCGAGCGAGGATCTTGTGCGCGGCCGGAACGGCCGATTCCCCGGCGGCGAAGAACTCCTCGGCGTCGGCGACCGACATCGTGAGCACCTCGCTGATGTCCTTGCCGCCGAACTTGTAGTCGAGGACGTCGGCGTCGAACCGCTTGCCCTCGCACACCTCGCACGTCGCCGCGGCGTCGGCCATCATCCCGAGATCGGTGTAGATCACGCCGGCGCCGTTGCAGTTGGGGCACGCACCCTCGGAGTTGGCACTGAAGAGCGCCGGCTTCACGCCGTTGGCCTTGGCGAACGCCTTGCGCACCGGGTCGAGCAGGCCGGTGTAGGTGGCGGGGTTGCTGCGCCGCGAACCCTTGATCGCCGACTGATCGATCGACACGATGCCGTCGCGACGTTCGACCGAACCCCGGATCAGTGAACTCTTGCCCGATCCGGCGACGCCGGTGAGGACCACGAGGACACCGAGCGGGATGTCGACGTCGACGTCTTGCAGGTTGTTGGTGTCGGCGCCGCGCACTTCCAACACCCCGGTGGGCGTCCGCACGCCCTCCTTGAGCGTGGCGCGATCGTCGAGGTGGCGGCCGGTGATGGTGTCGCTGGCTCGCAGCTCCTCGACGGTTCCCTGGAAGCAGATCGTCCCGCCGGCCGCGCCGGCACCGGGGCCGAGATCGACCACGTGGTCGCCGATGGCGATCGTCTCGGGCTTGTGCTCGACGACCAACACGGTGTTGCCCTTGTCGCGCAACTGTCGCAGCAACTCGTTCATGCGTTCGATGTCGTGGGGGTGGAGCCCGACGGTCGGCTCGTCGAACACGTAGGTGATGTCGGTGAGCGACGACCCGAGGTGGCGGATCATCTTGGTGCGCTGCGCCTCGCCGCCCGACAGCGTGCCCGTCGGACGTTCGAGCGAGAGGTATCCGAGGCCGATGTCGACGAACGAGTCGAGCGTCTGGGCCAGCGAGGAGAGCAGCGGCGCCACCGACGGTTCGTCGAGGCCGTGCACCCACTCGGCGAGGTCGCTGATCTGCATGGCGCAGGCGTCGGCGATGCTGACCCCGTCGATCTTCGACGACCGGGCCGCCTCGTTGAGCCGGCTCCCGCCGCACTCCGGGCACTTCGTGAACGTCACGACCCGCTCGACGAAGGCGCGGATGTGCGGCTGCATCGCCTCGACGTCCTTCGACAGCATCGACTTCTGGATCTGCGGGATCACGCCCGCAGTACGTCAGGTTGATGCCGTCGACCTTGATCTTGGTCGGCTCCTTGTAGAGCAGGTCGTCGAGTTCCTTCTTGGTGAACGTGCTGATCGGCTTGTCGGGGTCGAAGTAGCCGCAGCCGCGGAAGATGCGGCCGTACCAGCCCTCCATGCTGTAGCCGGGGATGATGAGCGCACCCTCGTTGAGCGACTTGGTGTCGTCGTACAGCTCGGTGAGGTCGAAGTCGGTCACCGAGCCGGTGCCCTCGCACCGCGGGCACATGCCGCCGGTGCGCGTGAACGAGCGCTTCTCCCTGACCTTCTTGCCGGCCTTCTCGATCGTGACCGCGCCGGCCCCGCTGATCGTCGCGGTGTTGAAGGAGAACGCCTGCGGCGAACCGATGTACGGCTGGCCCAGTCGGCTGAAGACGATCCGCAGCATGGCGTTGGCGTCGGTGGCCGTGCCGACCGTGGAGCGGGGGTTGGCACCCATGCGCTCCTGGTCGACGATGATCGCCGTCGTCAGCCCCTCGAGCACATCGACGTCCGGACGACCGAGCGTCGGCATGAACCCTTGCACGAACGCGCTGTAGGTCTCGTTGATCAATCGCTGTGACTCGGCGGCGATCGTGCCGAAGACCAGCGAACTCTTCCCCGAACCCGACACACCCGTGAACACCGTCAGCCGACGCTTGGCGATCTCGACGCTCACGTCCTTGAGGTTGTTCACCCGCGCGCCCTGCACGCGGATCAGGTCGTGCCGGTCGGCGACATCGGCAGGGGCGTGCGATTCCGCCGGCGTGGCCTTGCTCATCGTGTCTCCCTCATCTCGGCTCACTTGTCTACATGATCGACGATCTCGGGCGGCCGAACTGATGCTTGACACCCCCGTCCGCTGGGTAGTCGCCACCCCATGGGCAGGGGACCTCGCGTGTCGGGCGTCAGATCAGAGCTGTGGTTCATCCCGGTGATGTGCGTCCTTGGCGGGGTCGTTCTCTCGCTCGGGACGCTCACCATCGATCGGCGGGCCGGCTTCGATCTGGTCCCCCGGTGGATGACCGGCGGGCCCGATGCGGCGCTCGGCATCCTGACCACGATCGCCCTGTCGATGGTGTCGTTGGCGACGCTCGTGCTGACGATCACGATGGTGGTCGTCCAGCTCGCCATGGGCCAGTTCTCGCCGCGGATCGTGCAGACGTTCCTGCGCGACCGGCCGAGCCAGTTGGCGATCGGCTTGTTCGTGGCCACCTTCGCCCACGCCATGTTGTCGATGCGCGAGGTGGACTTCGACGGCGAGGGACAGGTACCCGGGATCGCCATCGGTGTCGCCTACGTACTGGTGCTGGTGAGCATCGCGATGCTGGTGCTGTACGTGGATCACATCGGGAGGTCCCTGCGCGTGTCGTCGTTGATCGAGCTGGTGGGCGACGACACCAGACGCCTGCTCGACGATCAGTACCCGGACATGCTGCCCGGCTCCGAGATCTCCCGGTCCGTCGTCGCCGCGGCCGCATCAGGTGTCGTCACGTCCATCGACAGGGACGGCCTCGTCGAGATGGCAGCGTCGGCCGATTGTGTCCTGCACGTGGTGCCGGCGGTCGGCAGCTTCGTCCCCGCCGGAGCGACACTGATCAACATCGAAGGGCCGGCCGATCGCCTCGATCGAGATGCCGCGGCAGCTTGTGTCGAGCTCGGCCTGGAGCGGACGCTCGAGGAGGACGTCGCGTACGGATTCAGGATGCTCGTCGATGTCGCTGAACGATCCTTGTCCGAGTCGCCCTTCCTCGATCCGACCACGGCGGTCCAGTCGATCGATCGGTTGCACGACGGCCTGCGCCAGTTGGCCGTCCGCGTCATCCCGGACGGCCGACACCACGACCGGACAGGTCGTCTCCGACTGACCGTCCCGACGATGGACTGGGACGCCTACGTGCACCTCGCCTTCGACGAGATCCGACTCGCCGGGGTGGCGTCACCGCAGGTCACCCGACGGCTCATCGCGGCCCTGACCGACCTGATCGACCACGCCGCACCCGAGCGCCGGCCGGCACTCGTGGAGCAGCTCGAACTCCTGCAGGCAGCGATCTGCAATCTCTCGCGCGATGCACGCGATCTGCACCGGTCGGTGGTCGCAGACGGTCAAGGACTGGGCGCAGGCGCGTGAGATGCAGCGCCCTGGTCGATGTTGTTGGCGTGATCGACCGCGATGTCGCCGTGCCGAAGAGCGCGGCGATTGTCGCCGCGGTGACACGTTCTTCGTACGAGGCGACGTGTCGATCTGTGGGAAGGAGGACGAACCTCCCGATCAGTTCATCATGGACGCGTACGGGGATCTCCAGGTGTTCCGGGAGGGTTGCCCGATCGGGCTTCAGCTCGGTCAAGCGGCCCATGAGGTTTCCGTCGGGCAGGAGGATTGGTGCGGTTGAGTCACTACGGCCCGGCTCCCACGTGCACTTTCGAAGGTTGAGCAAGGAGGTGATGTGCTCGGTGGCCGCATCTTCGAGACTCGCTTCATCATCGTGCTCCGTCACGACACGGGCGAACGCGACGAGGTGACGCAGTTCGTCGAGGCGAGCACGGTCGCGCGCACGAAGCTGCACCAGGCGGGCGCTGAGCACGCCGACGATGAGGGCAACACCGAAGAGCGTCACGGCGGCGACCACCTCGTCGGAATCGCTGATCGCGACGTCGTAGTAGGGCTCGACGAGGAACAGGTCGTACGCGAGGACTGCGCAAGCCGCCGCCACGATCGCCGGCCCGAACCCTCCGAGCAGGGCCACGAGGACCACGGGGACGACGAGCACGAGGACCGCCATCCGACCGTGATCGACCCGGAGCGGAATCATCACTGCAGCCGTCGACACCGGGAGCACGATCGCGAGGACGTACGCGATGATTCGTCGTCGGCGTGGAACACGGGCCCGATCTGCGGGTTGGATGGTCTCCAGCCCACCGCGACCCTGGAGGTGCGTTCGTCGCGGTTCGTGCACGTCAACCATCCCGTCCCCCGGTCGTCTTGAGTCGGCGTCCCTTGTCGTTTCGTCGATCCACACCATCGGTCTACGAGCCCTGACGGTCGCAGCATGGAACCTTTGCGGCTCCTTCACGGCCTCGGCGCGAACAATCACGACTTCTTCACACCATGGGTCTGTCATCGCACCCCGGACTACCAACCGGCGCCGGCCGGTCAGGTGTCGTCGGGTTGGAATCGGTAGCCGACGCCGGCGTCGGTGATGAAATATCGGGGTTGTGCGTGGTCGGCTTCGAGCTTGCGGCGGATGTGTCCCATGTGCACCCGCAGCAGGTTCTGGTCGGGTTCGTAGTCGGGGCCCCACACCGCGGTGATCAGCTGCTTGTAGGTGACGAGATGGTGGGGATGACGCACGAGGTGGCCGATGATGCCCCATTCGGTCGGTGTCAGCCGGACCTCGGTACGTGAGGATTGTGGATCCTCGTGAACAAAGGCGCGGTGGCCCGCCAGGTCGAGTTCGAACTGCGCCGTGTGCACGACGGCGACATCGGCCGCTGATTCCGGAGCTCGCCGGAGAGCGGCGCGGACACGGGCGACGAGTTCGGCCATCCCGAACGGCTTGGTGACGTAGTCGTCAGCGCCGGCGTCGAGTGCCAGCACCTTCGAGCGTTCGTCGTCGCGGGCAGTGAGCACGATGATCGGGACGTCGGTCCAGCCGCGGAGCGCTTCGATGACCGTGATGCCGCTCATCCCTGGCAGACCGAGATCGAGGAGCACGATGTCGGGGCGCACGCGGGCGACCTCGGTCAACGCCGACTCGCCGGTCGTGGCCTCGTGGACCTGGAAGCCGCGCGCGCTCGAAATTGAGCGACAGGGCGCGTCGGATCTGACGTTCATCGTCGACGATCAGCACGCTGGTCATCGGCCGGCGCCCGCGATCGCCACGTCCGTTGCGTGCGGCAGGATGATCGTCACCGTCAGGCCACCACCGGGTGTGTCGTCGAGGGTGAGCGAGCCGCCCATCGCCGTCACGAAGCCGTGAGCGATCGACAACCCCAGCCCCACCCCGTCGCCGACGGGAACGTCCCCGAGCCGCTGGAACGGCTGGACGACTCTGTCACGTTCGTTTTCCGCGATGCCGATGCCCCGATCGACGACACGGAGGTGGACGTCATGTCCGATCGATGCAGCCTCGATCCGCACCGGGTGGTCGAGTGGGCTGAACCGTTCGGCGTTGGTGATGATGTTCGCGAGGCTCCGTTCGAGCAGTGCACGATCGCTCGCGACAGCGGCGAGGTCGGGCGGGATGTCGACACCCACGCGCTCGGCGGGCAGGTTCGCGCTGTGGAGCGCGGCCGCGACGACGTCGGCGATCTGGGTCGGCTGCACGCTGATCGCGAGTGCACCGATCTGCAGGCGGCTGGCGTCGAGGAGGTTCCCGACGAGCATCGTGAGGCGGTCGGTCTCCTCCTCGACGGTCACCAGCGCTTCCGCGAGTTGATCGGGCGTCCACGCGACGGTCGGATCCCGCAGACCGGACACCATCGCCTTGATCGACGCCAGCGGGGTTCGCAGATCGTGTGACACGGCTCGGAGCATGGCAGTTCGAACGCGCGTCGACGTCGGCGAGTGCGGCGGCGCCTTTCGCCTCTGCGGCGAGCGCCTGGTTGTCGATCGCCAGTGAAAGTTGGTCGGCCAGGGCCTGCAGGAGACGTTCGTCGTCGGACGAAAGGGTCCGCCCGTACAGCGCCAACGTCCCGGACGTCAGTCCGAGCGTCACGGTGGGATCGCCGGTGGTGTCGCCATCGGCCGCGACGACGGCCGCGTCGGAGCCCTGTCGACCGCGGGCCTCGAGACGAGCGCCCGCCAGGTCGAACGTCGAGCGGATCTGTTCGACCAGTCGCTGGATCGGTTCAGGATCGACCGCCAGGCTGGTCGTCGAGCGCACGAGCGCTTCGGCCTCGAGACGCGCCCGGCGTGCTTCGAGCGAGCGTTGGGCGGCGAGGTCGACGAGCGCTCCGACGGCCACCGCAACGACGATGAACACGACCAGCGAGATCAGGTTCTCCGTGCGTCCGATCGTGAGTGTCCCGTACGGGGGGACGTAGAACCAGTTGACGAGCAACGATGCCACGACGGCCGCGACGATTCCCACGAACAGTCCGCCGATCGCGGCGATGGCCAGCACGACGACGAGCGCGAGCAACAGTTCCGTCGACAGATCGATCGAGTCGCGGAACGGCACGGTCAGCACCATGAACATCGGCAGACCGATGAGGACGAGCAGCCACCCGATGGTCGTGCGGCGACGGACGGCGATGCGGCGCCGGCGCGGAGAGCGTGGGGGCTCGCCGCTTTCGGAACGGGCAATCACGTGCACGTCGATGTCGGGCGCGAGGCGAGTGACCCTGGCGACGAACGACCCGTGGACGAGTTCGTGCCAACGGCTGCGCCGACTTGCTCCGAGCACCAACTGGGTGGCCTTCTCCCTGCGGGCGAACGATGCCATCGCTTCGGCCGTGTCGGGAGCGACGATGTCGTGGACGGTGCCACCGAGTTCGTCGACGAGCCGCCGTTGCGCTACGAGCGCCGCATCGTTCGGCTGGGAGAGGCCGTCGTCGACCGCGACATGGACCGCGATCAGTTCTCCCGCTGTGCGGCCCGCCATGCGCGCCGCCCGCCGGATGAGTGCGTCACCGCCGGCAATTCCGGTGAGCCCGACGACGACCCGCTCGCGGGTTTCCCATGGTTCAGAGATGCCGTGGGCGTCGAGGTATCCGGTGAGCGATTCTTCGACGCGGTCGGCGACCCACAGCAGGGCGAGTTCGCGCAGGGCGCCGAGGTTGCCGGGCCGGAAGTAGTTGGCGAGCGCGGCGTCGACCCGCTCGGCCGGGTAGATGTTGCCGTGAGCCATCCGGCGGCGGATCGCCTCGGGTGCCATGTCGACCAATTCGAGCTGGTCGGCGCGTCGCACGATGCCGTCGGGCACCGTTTCGCGTTGGATCGTGCCCGTGATCCGCGTGATGACGTCGTTGAGCGATTCGAGGTGCTGGATGTTGAGCGTCGAGATCACCTCGATCCCCGCGTCGAGCAGCAGCTCGACGTCTTGCCAGCGTTTCTCGTTGCGTGAGCCGGGCGCGTTGGTGTGGGCGTACTCGTCGACCAGCACGACCTCAGGCCGTCGTGCGAGCACCGCGTCGACGTCCATTTCGTAGAGGACGGTGTCGCGGTATTGCACCTCGCGGCGCGGGATCTCCTCGAGGCCGTGCATCTGCTCGGCGGTCTGGATGCGTCCATGGGTCTCGACGATCCCGATGACGACATCAGTGCCGCGCTCGGCGCGGCGGACGCCCTCGCCCAGCATCTTGTACGTCTTCCCGACGCCGGGTGCCGCACCGAGGTAGATGCGCAGCGAACCTCTGGCCATCTGCGATCAGCCTACATTCGGCCGGTCAGCGCATCGAGCGCCAGGTTGAGCGTCAGGACCTGGACGGCCGGTTCCCCGAGTACGACGAGGTTCCGTCCCGTCGTGTGATCGTCGATCAGGGTCAGGACCTCCTCGATGTCCAACCCTCGTTGGGTGGCGATGCGCGGGGCCTGCAGGCGGGCGTTGGCGATCGAGATCGCGGGGTCGAGCCCGGAGCCGGACGCGGTGACGGCGTCGACCGGGACGCGTCGCGTCATCGGGGAGGTCGTTCTCGGCGCGGTAGGCGTCGACGCGTTCGTCGATTGCGGTGAGGAAGTCGGGGTTCGCGGGCCCGTAGTTCGAGCCGGAGCTCGCCGACCCGTCGTAGCCGGCGCCGGCGGCTGAAGGCCGGGGGTGGAAGTACTGGGGGGCGACGAAGTTCTGGCCGAGGAGCTCGCTGCCGACGACGACACCGTCGACCTCGATCAACGACCCGTTGGCCTTGTCGTGGAATGCGATCTGTCCGACCGCGGTGACCACAAGCGGGTAGGCGACGCCGAGGAGGAACGTGAAGACCACGACCGCGACGATGGCGGGGCGGAGTTGACGAATGAAGGTTTGCATGTCAGTTGGCTCCCAGTGCGGTGACGACGATGTCGATGACCTTGATGCCGACGAACGGGGCGATCAGTCCGCCGAGCCCGTAGATCAGCAGGTTGCGGCGCAGCACCTGGGCGGCGGGTTCGGCACGGAATTTGACGCCTTTGAGCGCCAGCGGCACGAGGGCGACGATGATCAGAGCGTTGAAGATGACCGCCGAGAGGATCGCGGACCGCGGGCTCGACAGGTGCATCAGGTTGAGCTCGTCGAGTGCGGGCAGCGCGGCCGAGAACATCGCCGGGATGATGGCGAAGTACTTGGCGACGTCGTTGGCGATCGAGAAGGTCGTCAGCGATCCGCGGGTCATCAGCAGCTGCTTGCCGACCTCGACGATCTCGATCAGCTTGGTGGGGTTGCTGTCGAGGTCGACCATGTTGCCGGCCTCCTTGGCGGCCTGCGTGCCGGTGTTCATCGCCACGCCGACGTCTGCCTGAGCGAGCGCCGGGGCATCGTTGGTGCCGTCGCCGGTCATCGCCACGAGATTGCCGCCGGCCTGCTCGCGCTTGATCAGCGTCATCTTGTCCTCGGGTGTGGCCTCGGCGAGGAACCCGTCGACGCCAGCCTCCTCCGCGATCGCCGCTGCGGTCAGCGGGTTGTCGCCGGTGATCATGATCGTGCGGATGCCCATCGACCGGAGCTGGTCGAAGCGTTCGCGCATGCCCGGCTTCACGGTGTCCTTGAGGCGGATCACGCCGAGCACGCGCCACGGCGCGGCGGCGTCGGCCTTGTCGATCACCACGAGCGGCGTGGCGCCGTCGCGCGACACCTGCTCGACGATCGGGAGCAGTTCGAGTGGCACCACTCCCCCCGCGTCCTCGACGAACCGGCGGACCGAGTCGGCGGCACCCTTGCGGACGAGGCGACCGCTCGTCAGGTCCATCCCGGACATGCGGGTCTGGGCGGTGAACGGGACGAGCGTCGCGGTCGGGTCGTCGACCGGTGACATGTCGAACATGTCGATCGCGAGCTGGACGATCGAGCGGCCCTCGGGTGTTTCGTCGGCCAGCGAGGACGTCATCGCACTCTCCGCGAGTTCGACAACATCGACGTCGTGGACCGCGATGAACTCGGCGGCCTGGCGCGACCCGTAGGTGATCGTGCCGGTCTTGTCGAGCAAGAGCGTCGTGACATCGCCGGCCGCTTCGACGGCGCGCCCTGACATGGCCAGCACGTTGCGTTGCACCAGCCGGTCCATGCCGGCGATGCCGATCGACGAGAGCAGACCGCCGATCGTCGTCGGGATCAGGCAGACCAGCAGCGCCACGAGGACGACCACGTTCTGTTCGGCGCCCGAGTAGATGGCGAACGGCTGCAACGTGACGACGGCGAGCAGGAAGATGAGTGTCAAACCGGCGAGCAGGATCGTCAGGGCGATCTCGTTCGGGGTCTTCTGACGGTCGGCGCCCTCGACGAGTGCGATCATGCGGTCGAGGAAGGTCTCACCCGGCCTGGCGGTGATCTGCACGACGATCTCGTCGCTCAGCACCCGCGTGCCGCCGGTGACGGCCGAACGGTCGCCACCTGATTCACGAACGACGGGGGCCGATTCGCCGGTGATGGCCGATTCGTCGACGGTGGCGATGCCTTCGACGATGTCGCCGTCGCCGGGGATCACCTCGCCGGCCGTGACGACGCACAGGTCGCCGAGCTGGAGTTCCGACGACGGCGTCTCGACGATCGTTCCGTCCGCGGTCCGCACCCGTGCCGTGGTCTCCGCCCGCGTCTTGCGCAGCGTCGCCGCTTGCGCCTTGCCGCGGCCCTCGGCCATCGCTTCGGCGAAGTTGGCGAACAGCACCGTGAACCAGAGCCACAGCGATACCAGCCCGGCGAAAGCGTTCTCCTGTCCGGTGCTGCTGGCGAAGTCACGGATGAAGATCGCCGTCGTGATGACCGAGCCGACCTCGACGATGAACATCACCGGGTTGCGGTACATGGTCCGCGGGTCGAGTTTGCGGACGGCGTCGAGCGAGGCCGAACCGATGATGGCCCGATCGAAGATCGACTTCGAGGCCGACTCCTTGGTGCGCACCTTCGGCGGCCGGCGCGTGTCGGGGGTCTGGGGGGTGATGGTTGCAGTCACGCGATCCTCACATGGTTCAGAGCACAGATGTTCGAGTATCGGGCCCAGCGCGAGCGCCGGGAAGAAGGTCAGGCCGGCGACGATGACGACGACACCGACGATGAGGAAGCCGAACAGCGAGTTGTTGGTCGGCATCGTGCCGGCGGTCGCCGGCACCTTGGGTTTGGCGGCGAGCGACCCGCCGATGGCGAGCGCCGGGATGATGGTGAAGAAGCGCCCCATCAGCATCGAGAGACCCTGCGTGGTCGTGTACCACTGGGTGCCGGTGCCCTGATAGGCGAACGCCGAGCCGTTGTTGTTGGCGCTCGAGGCGAAGTTGTAGAGCACCTCGGTGAGGCCGTGGGCGCCAGGCTGGTACGTCGCCGCGCTGCGCAGGAGCACCGAGGCGGCGGCGAACGGGAGCAGCGCGAACGGCATCGCCAGGATGTACAGCGTCACCAGCTTCATCTCGGGGGCTTGGATCTTCTTGCCGAGGTATTCCGGCGTTCGTCCGACCATCAACCCGGAGATGAACACCGCCAGCAGGGCGAGGATCAGCATGCCGCCGAGCCCGACGCCGACGCCGCCCGGCGAGACCTCGCCGAACATCATGTGCAGCATCGGCGACAGCCCGCCGAGCGGTGTGTAGGAGTCGTGCATGCTGTTCACCGCACCGGTCGACGTGCCCGTCGTGGCGCCGGCGAACAGGCCGCTGCCGGGTGCGCCGATGCGCACCTCCTTGCCTTCCATGTTGCCGCCCGACTGGGTGATCGACAGCGACTGGTCGGCGCCCGCCGTGGTCAGGTTCGGGTTGCCGTTCTGTTCGGCGAACATGGCAAACGCGCTGAACAGCGATCAGGATCGTCGCCATCACGGCGATGAGCACCCGGGCCTGGCTCTTGTCCCGCACGAGCCGGCCGAAGGCCACGACCATCGAGAACGGGATCAGCAGGAGCGCCCAGATCTGCAGGATGTTGGTGATGCCGTTCGGGTTGCTGAACGGATGCGCCGAGTTGGCGTTGAAGAAGCCGCCGCCGTTCGTGCCCAGTTCCTTGATCGCCTCCTGCGAGGCCAGCCGGCCCGCCCGGGATCGCCTGTTCGGTGATCGCCGTCGCCGGATCGCCCGCATCGAGCGGCGTCTGGTCGACCGTCACGGCGACCACGCCGTCGCCGAGGTTCTGGATCACGCCCTGGGAGATGAGCACGACGGCGAACACCAGGCTGAGCGGCAGCAGAATGCGCAGCAGCGTCCGCACGAGGTCGACCCAGAAGTTGCCGAGGAGTCGGGTTCCGGTGCGGGTGATCCCGCGGATCAGGGCGATCGCCACGACCATCCCGGCGGCCGCCGACACGAAGTTCTGCACCGTGTTGCCCAACATGTTCGTCAGGTTGCTGATGCTCAGCTCGCCCGAGTACCACTGCCAGTTCGTGTTCGTCACGAAGCTGATCGCCGCGTTGAACGACCCCATCGGGCTGACGCCCGGCCGGTCGGTCGGGTTGAACGGCAGCACCCCCTGGAGCCGGTGCAGCGCGTACAGGACCAGCACCGACACAAGGCTGAACGCCACCAGCGACACCGCGTACACGTTCCAGCGCTGCTCGCGCTTGGCGTCGACGCCGAGCAATCGGTAGATCGGCCGCTCGATCGGGCCGAAGAACCGGTCGCCGGGCGCCGACCCGTCGCCGCGGGCGCCGTACACGTCGGCCATGTATCGCCCGAGGAACGGCACGGTCGCCGACCAGGAGCACGACGAGCACGAGCGCCTGGACGAGCTGCTTGCCAACTCATCAGAACCGCTCCGGATGGATCAGCACGAAGAACGAGGTACACGATGCCGAGACCGGCGATCCCGAGACCGATCCAGTTGTCGATGTCCGCCACCGCGATCATGCCGACGCTCCGACGGTCGGCGTGCTGAGCGTCGGCGTCGCGTGTGCTCGCGCTCGCCGGCGCCGACGGCTGGGGATGTCACGTCGGGACCGATGATCCGGTCGCACCAGCGGATGTACACCACGCACAGCGCGAAGAACGCACAGATGACGGCGACGAAGATCACGTCAGCCATGGCAGGAACTCGTTGTCTGCTTCACGACAACCGTTGTACGACCGCCGCTGTCAGAGACTCGACGACCTTCCCGGCTTCTTCACGCCGTCCCGGCGCAACATTCACGACTCCTTCACGCCGCCCGTGACGCACCGTGGGCGCTGGCAACTCAGCATCTCGCGCATCCGGCATTCGGAGACCTGTGCAGACAGTGCTCCGAGCCGGCCATCGGCTGACGGCGCCTCCCGGTTCAGTCGAGGCCCAGTGATCGGCGGCCGTAGTGATTGAGTTCGTGTATCTGAAACGGTTCGGCCAGGCTCTTCGTAGTTCTCGTCGGGGAAGTCGCTCGGACTCGCCCCTGAGGCGAGCTCGGAGCGCCGACGCAGAGTAGTTCTGGTTTCGTGGGCACCAGGGTGCGGCCGGGATGTACATCACGTTTCCCCACCCCTTCTGATCGATGACGGGTGCCACCGCGTGAGGCATGTCCCCGTGCCACCACACCGATCACCGGCACGGATGTCGGGGATGCCGCTGAGCGCCTCGAGTAATGGCGCATGCCACCGATCGGTGACGGGGAAGACTTGACCGGCGACCATTCCGCACATGTCGTCGTCGGCGACGTCGTGCAGCAATGGACGCAACAACAGGTAGGCGATTGCTTCGGGTATCGGGATGGCCTGGAGCACGCCCTGGTCGTGGTCCATGTCCGACAGGGCTGTCCATCCCTGGAATGTGCGGAACACCGACGTCATCGTCGTGCTCGGGTACTGGGATCCCGTTGTCCGATGTGCGGCGCTCCACGGGTCGAACTGCTCGATCGAGCCGTCGAACACGTGTCGGAACGCCTGCTGGATACTCGGCTTTCATCCACAGATCGAACGTGCCTGCATCGATGTGGGCGCCCAAACCCTTGGAGTTGGCGCCTTCCGGGCGGCGGCGAATGCGATCCGGGTACAACACGTTCCGGGCGGGCTCGAACCATTCGGTGCCCTCGGACGTGTTGTGCCAGAGCGAGTTCAGGAACGCCTGGACGTTCGCCATCCGGTCACTCTGGCGTGCCTGCATCTGAGCGTGTGACCAGTAGATCGGATAGATCTCGGGCTTCGAATCGACCGTGCCGAAGAAGTCGTCGCCAGGACCTCGGTACTTCTCGAAGAATTCGTTGGAGTCCACGTAGTCGACGATCTGACGATCCCAGTCCAGTGCTTGTTCACGATCGAAGTGTCCACGCACAACGAGGCAGCCGCGTCGGCGCAACAAGGAGTACGTCTCTGCCGAGACCGTGCCATTGGCGATGTCCGAATAATCGATCACCGGCCAGGCCGTACCAGCGGCTTCGTTGGCGGCGCGGATCTCGTCGGCGCGCACCGATACGAGGTCGGCGATCACCCTGAAGACCCCTCGACGCTGCGCCCCGAGGCCTCGATTCGCGACCGGATCGCCGACTTGATCGTCGCGTCGCTGCCGCGCTGACATCCGGAGGTGGATGTTCCCAGGACGGCAGGCTCGGCCCGTCGAGCGAACCGTCGGTATCAGTCATGGCCTTGTCCGAACCCCCTCTTGTGCCGAGCACCTCACGCGTGGCAAGCGTAGATCTCGCCTCACGAAAGGACGGACGATGCGCACTCCGGCCACGCCGGCCAGGTCTACCGGGCGCCGCTCGCCGAGCGCGACCTCGGCGGCGTCACCGAGTACGAGTGCGCCGCCCCGCCGTTCAGCCGCGTTCCGCTCGGCCAAGTCGTGAACGCCGCCTACGACCACCTCGCGTGGTGGGCGGCGGGCGGTCCCGTGCCGCCGTCCGCGCCGTATTTGACGTTCGCACCCGACGGCTCGAAGGTGCGCAACGAGCTCGGCCTGGCGCAGGGCGGCATCCAGCTCTCGCAGGTGAGCGTCCCGATCGCCCTCAACACCGGCGACAACACCGGTGCCAGCTTCTGCGTGCTGTTCGGCACGCACGTGCCGTTCGACGACGCCACGCTCGACGAGCTGTACAGCAGCCACGGGCGCTACGTGGCTGACGTGCACGCCGCTGACCGCGCCAACGTGCGCGCCGGCTACATCGTCATGGCGGACGCCGCCGCCAACCACCAGGCAGCGGTGCACTCCGACATCGGCAACTAAGCCCGCCGCGCGGCCGGCCGTCGGTCGGAGGGGTTGTGTGGTCGGGATGGGGAGATTCGAACTCCCGGCCTCCTGCTCCCAAAGCAGGCGCGCTAACCAAGCTGCGCTACATCCCGGACTACAACCGGGCCGAAGCCTACTGACGTCGCAGCCGGACCGGCCTGGAATGGCCGGGCGATCGGCACCTGGCGTTCACAGCACGATGGGTCCGCCGACCGATGGATCGGGTGGCGGCCATCGTCGTCCGGCGACGGTCAACCCGGCGCTCGCGAACGCATCGGCGAGCTGGCGAACATGGACATCGCCGCGGCGATCGGTCGGGTCGATGTTCGTGATCACGTGGATCACATCGAGGTAGGCGCACCGATACAGCGGGTCGTGGCCGTGGCCGACTCCCGCCAACGCGTGGGCGAGCTCGTGGGCGGCCGTCGCCATCGTGGCCTGCCCGGCAGCCAATCGGATCGTCACCGGCGCTCCCCGGCCGCCGCCGACCGGGCCGTGGGTCCCCGACGAGAGCGCTCCCTGGCGAGCGGCCTCCACGCGCACGGCCGGACCTGGCCACCACGCACCCGACGTGACCCGCGCGATCAGCTCGGCGATGTCGGCGACGGGCTGGGCCGCTTCGAGGTCGGTGCCGTCGAACGCGGCGATCTCGCACGCGTAGACCGCGGCGCGGCCGATGTCACGGTGCCCTGCCGCCCCGCTTGCCGATCGGCCGGTGCCGGTCATCGACCGAGCGCTCGCCGTTCGCGCAGACGCGCCCGTCCGACGTCGGCACGCTCGGCTGCGGAGACGCCCGCCCGCCACCCGGTCGCCTGCGCAGGGGTCGCCGGCGAGGCCGAGCGGACCCGGCCGAACGACGTCGTGATGAACTCGTCGACCTGCTGGGTGCGTTCGCGGAGTGCGATCGCCGTCGATTCGACGGCTGCCGGCGAGCGTCCCCGACCCGCTTCACGCTCGGTCGAGTCCAGCAGATCGCCGATCCGATTGGCGAAGCCCATGAGGAAGGATCGCCGGAATCGTTGGGTCGCCGGCCCGGTCCCCCGCGAGATTCCGGCCATCTGCGCGGCGGCCTGCTGGTGCAAGGAGTGGTACAGCAACTCGACGACCTCGACGTCGGAGGCGAAACCGGCGAGGTATGCGAGCATTCCGCTCGGTGTTGTCCTGAACACCACCCGCACGTCGTGGTGATCGCCCACGGTGGTCAGCAGAGCCAGCCGAGCGCGGACATACGCCCCACGACCGAGCGGCATCTCGTGCATCACCACGCGATCGTCACCGGTCGCCGCCGACAGCCGTGACGGGTCGATGCGATGTCGTGCGACCAACTCGGCGGCCTTGCGGGAGAAGGCGTCGGCCTCGTGCGAATTCGTAGTAGCGTTCGCTTTCTCGAACAGTTTGCGGACGCGTTCGAGCAACGCCTGGTCGTCGCTGACGGGGGGATCTGGCCTGGGTGAGGAACTCATATGAGTAACGTGGGTGACGTTACGACCAGCGGGGACCGAGATACCCTGTTTACATGTACGCGCTAGCTGACCAAGGAACGTCGGACACCGTCGGGTGACGCCTTCAGCGGATCGACCGATGGACGTTCGCTTCGTCGTGAACGCAACCGCGATTCGGTCATCGAGGCGTTGCTCGATCTCGTACGCGAGGGCAACATGGACCCCGGAGGGGCCGAGATCGCCGAACGCGCCGGTGTCTCTCACCGTTCCGTGTTCCGGTACTTCGACGACCTCGGCGACCTGATCACGACGGCGATCGACACCGAACTCAACCGTGCCTTCGCGCTCGGCCAGATCGACGACCTCGGCGAAGGGACGCTCGACCACCGTATCGAGGTGCTCGTCGACACGCCGACTGCGCAAGTTCGACTACACCCACGGGATCGTCACGCTCGCACGGGTCCGTGCGTTCACCCTCCCGGACATCGACGCGCGATTCAGCGAACTCGCCAGTCGATGTCCGTGACCAACTGCGGCTGCACATCGCTCCGGAGCTGGCAGCGGTCCCCGAAGCCGAACGCGAGAGCCTGCTCGACACGGTGCAGTGCCTCGTCAGCTGGGACGCGTTCGACTGGCACCGGCGCATCCTCGGCCACTCCAACGACGAGATTCGCCAGACCTCGGTCTACGCGCTCAACGCCGTACTTCGCTGACCCGCACGCTCAGCCGATGACGTCGTGGCGATCGGCACTCGACACCCGGTAGGCGTGGCCGCGAGCCGCCAGGATCGGGTCGGCCGACATCTCGAACCCGTCGATCACCCTGGTGGGATTGAAGCTCAGCGGCTCACAACCGCCACCGCCGTCGTCGAGCCCGGTGACCACGAGACGGCCGGCGATCATCCGAGCACGGTGATTGTGATCGAGGGCGGACGTCGGGATCGTCGACCGCGGTCGCCGTCTTCGGCGATGAGGAACTGCAGCGTGAACTCGAACGGCCCACGCCGCAGACGGTGCCGGAGTTCGGCATGCAGGAAATTTTCCGGCAAGCCCTTGGTGGTTCGGTCCGCCGGACGAACACCCTGCACCGGCCACCACGAGTAGCGAATGGCGGTCGCCACCCCGGCGGTGTCGCGCAGGATGAACGAATGCACGCCGTGGTACGCGCAGCGGGCGTAGCTGGCGGGCGTGACCAGACCGCCGAGCGCGACGATCGCGCCGTTTCGACTCGCGGATGTTCGTCGGCCCACGCCATCAGCGCGTCGCTGCGGGGAGCGATCGGCGCGTTGTACGGATTGGGTCGCGGCGTCGGCAGCAGGCGCAGTTCGTTCCTGATCCGTTCCCACAGCCCTGGTGTCGCCGTCGCGGCCGGCACACCGGCCTTGGTGGAGAACTCGATGAAGTCCGGCGCGTTGCGCACGAAGAACACCGGCATCGACATCGCGATCAGGTCCGTCTCGTCGGGGGTCCCGGCGAAGAACTTCACCGCCAACCCTCGGGCATCGGTGGTGCGGTCGTACTCACGACGCTCCCCTGAACCGTTGCTGAACCGGATCGACACGGGGATTCGTTCCCCGCTGAAGTGCTTGGCCGCACATCGCCCGTGCGCCACGTCCGATGCCTCGAACCAACCGACGGCCCCGATCCCGTGGGAATGCGCCGCCCGCGTTCCCGCGTCGCCAGTCGGGGAAGTCCTCCTTGGTCGCATCGACGAGCCGGCGACCGAGCGCGTCATCGCCCGGCTCCACTGCCGGTGTCCTGTCCTCGGCCTTCATCTCGTCGCCCCGTTCACGCCGGCGAGCGTCGCTGTTGCGTGGCGCTCGACCGATGCCAGACCGTACCGCGCGGCCAGGGCCAGCGCGGCCTGGAGCTGCGCCTCGCCGAGTTGTGTCTCCGGATCGGGTCGCGTGAGGAGCGAAACCCCCCAAGCGAGGTGCGAGCGCGCCAGGAGCAACGGCGCGGGCAGCCGCTCGTGCGCCGCGACCGACTCGGCGAACGACCGGTCGGCGTCGGCGAAACGCCCCAGCGTGTGTTCGAGGAGCCCGAGGTAGCGGGCGACCGAACCGAACCAGTTCGTGGCGTTGTCGACGAACTGGTGGCGGTGTGGCGACAACGCCGTGTACAGCTGTGCGCAGAGCGGGCGATCCGCGATCGCCGCCGCTTGTTCAGCGAGGAGGGCGATGGTGATCAGCCAGTTGAGCTCGTCGCCGACCTGCTGCCATCGCGACCCCAGGTCGGCGACGATGACCGCGACGTCGTCGAGTCGATCTGATTCGAGATGGATCAGCCCGAGTGCCGCCTGCAGGACCGGTAGCCCTGGCGACGCCTCGACGGCCATGGCGATCGTGTCGACCAGTTCGTCCAGACGCCCTTGGTGGTAGCGGATGCTCGCCAGCTGGCTGACGTAGAACGTGAACGCATCCGGCTCGCCGGCGATGACCGCCGAGTCGAACGCCTGCGTCACGAACTCCTCGCCGGCGAGCAGGTCTCCCGAGACGATCGCGCGGAGCGCTTGGCGGATGCGCAGGTACGACGCCTGGGTCGGTGTGTTCTCGGCGATCGCACACTGCGCGTCGAGCATCACGTCGGCCAGCGCGAGGTCCCCGGTCTCCATTGCCGCCTGGAACGAGCACCACGACGCGACGTACCGCAGTTCGTCCCGACCGAGTTGATCGGCGAGCAGCACGAGGCGCTCTGCGAGCTCGGTCCGCTCGTCGAGCGTGTGCGCGGTCCACAGCGTCCCGTACCGCATCCCGAGCACGTGGAAGAGGTGGTCGGCTTCCTCGAGCGTGCTGGCGATCTCGACGGCCTGATCAGAGAGATGCAGTCGGTCGGCGAACGTCGTCTCGAACGTCAGCTCGACGCTCAGGTTCGACAGCAACCGGGCGCGGACGGCCGTCGGACCCGTCTCGACCTCGAGGGCGTCGTGGATGAGGGCCAGGCGGGCATGGTCGGTGGCGCCCGCCGAGCTGAAGAAGCCACGGGTGTTCGTCGCCGCGGCGAGCACCAGCAGATCGTCGAATCGATGCGTCCGTGCGAGGTCGGCAGCCTGCAGGAGGGTGACGCGGAATCCTTCGAGTCGTGCGCGCCGCAGCGCATCGCCGAGTTCGAGCAGCAGTTCACAGCGCACTCTCGGGTCGTCGGGGACACCTGGTTGGTCGAGCACCGCGAGTGCCCGCCGGTACTGCATCGCCGCCGCCGCCTCGGCGGCCTGTCGTGCGGCGAGCGCCGCGGCGCGGCGGTACCAGTCGATGGCCGCGAACGCGTCGGCGACCGAGCCGGTCTTGGCCAGGTGCCCACCGAGTTGCTCGGCGACGTCGTCGACGTTGGCGCCCGCCGACGCCTCGAGGGCGGCCGCCGCAGCACCGTGCAGCAACGCTCGATGCGCGGCACCCAAGTCGTCGTAGACCGCCGTCCGCACCAGTGCGTGCGGGAACTGGAGGTGCATCGGCGGGTCCTCGAGTTCACGCAACACGCCGGCAGTGACGGCCTCTCTCGCCGCGTTCGCGACGTCGAGCGGGGACCAGTCCAACGCGCCCCGCAGCTGGTCCAACGACACCACGCGTCCGAACACCGACGCCACCTGGATCATCGTCTGCGTCACCGACGAGAGCCGATCGACACGCGCTGTCACGACGTCGTACACCGCATCGGGGATCGACGACAGCGCCGACTCCGCACTCGCGGTTCCGTCGAGGGCCAGCAGGATCTCGGCGGCAAAGAACGCGTTGCCTCCGGTCCGCTCGCGAAGATCCTCCGCCAGGTCGACCGACGCGGCATGTCCGGCCGCCGTCAGCAACACCCTGATCTCATCGACCCCGAGTCCGCGCAGCGCGATCCGATCGACGTTGCCGAGCCGGCGCGACGCAGAGATCAGTTGGGTCAGATCGACATCACCGTCCGGCTCGGTGTCCCGATAGGTGACGGCCAGCAGCACGCCGCTGTTGGCGATCGCGTCGATGACGTGGCGGACGAGTTGACCCGTTCCCCGATCGGCCCAGTGGAGGTCGTCGATGACGAGCACGACCGGCCGGTACTGGGCTGCGGTGCGGAGCCAGCCGGCCACGGCATCGAACACGCGGTACCGCAGCACGTCGGGATCACCCGGCAGCGGATCGGGGAGGTCGGGTCGTGCGAGCACGAGTTCGGGGAGCACGTGACGCAGGTCGGACGCCCCCGGCCCGAGCTCGACGGCGGCGTTCGGCACCAGCCGGAGGTACGCGGCCAATGCTTCGGCGAACGGCTGGTACGGCCGTCCCATACCGTCGTCGCACCGGCCGTGGAGCACGATCGCACCCTCGTTGGCCGCTCGTCGGGCCACCTCGCGGACGAGACGGGACTTCCCGATGCCCGGCTCTCCGCCCACGAGCACCGCTCGCCCTCGACCGCTCCGCGCCGACTCCACGTTCGACTCGAGCAACCGCAACTCCTCGCGTCGGCCGGCGAATGCGAGGTCCTCGTGGCGCTGCAGCGACTCGGCGAGGACTCCGCCCGCGATCCCCGCCGCCGTCCACGGAATCTCGAACACCTCGATCGGTGCGTCGAACCCCTTCGCGACCACGGGTGCGTGCTCGACGAACGTGGCGGAGGTGCGACTCCCCACGAGCAACCTCACGAGCGCCGTGCACAACGTCCCGCCAGGCGGCGCCGCCGCCTCGAGCCGGGCCGCCTCGACGACGGGAGCCCCGAACATGTCCCCCGACTCGACGCTCACGTCCCCCACCGACAGCCCGATCCGCATCAGCGGCTTGTGGTCGCCCCGGGCCTTGATCAGGTCGACCTCGGTGTGGAGCAGCACCGAGGCGTCGACGGCGTCAGCGGCGCTCTCGAACGCGGCCAGCGCACCATCACCGGTGCGCTTGACCACGGTGCCGTTGCTGCGGACGACGGCGTTGTCGATCACGTGCTCGACCTCGCGGCGCATGCCATCGAAGTTCTCGTCGCCGAGCGCGTTCGACATCGCCGTGGAACCCACCTGGTCGACGTAGAGGAGCGCCAGCATCCGTCTCGACGTCTCGTTGCGGGCCACTCCGCTGCATGCTAGGCATTCCGGCTGGCGCCGACGTCCAGAACGACGCCTCAACAGCGGGGTATCAGTGATCAAGCGATGGTTGGAGCGCTCGTTCGAGCGTGTGGTGATCGCACACTGGCGTCGACGCGACCCGGTCACCGTGCCCGGGCGTTCGTTCAGCCTCGCCCCCGGCGACAACGTCCAGCAGACGATGAACCTCGTGATGCCGCTGCGCGACACCTCGCCGGTCACGCTCGCCCACATGGCGAACGCGATGTCGTCGGTGCAGGACGTGTTGTCGGCCGGCCTCGACAACGTCGGCACGGTGCACTTCGCCCGTTTCGACGTGATCGGGGGGCGGCTGTGCATGATCTCGGTGTACGACGGCGACTTCGCCACCTACATCCGTGACTTCATCGTGACGATCGGCGCCGTGTTCGACCTGTTGCTCGACTACGTCGCCGATCCGGTCCCGCCGCGGCCCGTCGAGCAGAACATCGACGCGTTCATCGATTGGGTCGACGAGCACGATCTGCTGCAGTTCGGCGACGTGCTGTCGCTCGGCCCCGACCTCGAGACGCTGCCCCGCAAGGTGGTGCTGTTGTTCGATGCCTGCCCCGAGACCCAGCTCGCGGTCTACCGGTCGTATCCCGGCTACACCGTGGCGCAGATCCGCCAAGCGCTCGGACTCGGCTGGTGACGCTGTGAACGCTTCGACGAACGCCCGCCACGGTCGACCCGGCCAACGTCCAGGGGTGGGTGGCACGGGGATACACCCACCCGTTCGTCCGGCACGTCGTGGTGCAGATCGACGATCCGGTCGGCCATGATGCGAGTTCCTCGGCGCGGTGACCGGTGACGATCTGTCCGTTCCCCAGATCACCACCGGTGCGCGGTGGGGTACGACCCCGCCGAGCACGCTCAACATCGCGTTCACGTTCAACGGGCTGGCTGCGCTCGGCGTGCCCGCGTGGTCGCTCGCCACGTTCCCGTCCGACTTCCGCAACGGCGTGAAGGCGCGAGCGGCCAAGATCGGCGACGTCGGCTCATCCGATCCGGAACACTGGGTGGGCCGGCTCGGTGAGCCCGAGGTCGTGCACGCCATCGTCACCGTGCATGCGAAGACCACCGACGAGCTCGACCGGACCACGATCGCCGTGTTCGACGCCGCGAACGGCGGGATGTCGAAGGTCTCGAGTTTCGACGGGCAGACCTTCGACGACGGCGTGGTGCACTTCGGCTACAAGGACGGGATCGCCCAACCGCGTGTGGAAGGGCTCCGCGAGGACGCCCATCCGGACTCGCAACCGCTCACACCGACCGGCGCCGTCGTGCTCGGCTACCCGAGTCAGTTCGAGAACCTCGTCTTCACCGTGCCCCAACCCGAGCTGCTGGGGCGTGACGGCACCTACAACGCGTTCCGCGTCCTGGCCCAGGACGTGGTCGGGTTCGCCGACTTCGTCGCCGCGTCGGCGGAGACCACCGGGCTCGACCCGGACATGGTGTCGGCCAAGCTGCTCGGACGTTGGCCGAACGGCAACCCGTTGACGTTGTGTCCGGTCGAACCCGGCCCGGAACTGTCGGAAAGACACGTGAACGACTACGGGTACGACGGCGACCCAGACGGACTCGTCTGCCCGATCGGCAGCCACGTGCGGCGGGCGAACCCACGCGACTCGAAGGTCGTCCAGCGCGGGTTCGGCCATTCGCGCCGGATCGTGCGACGCGGCGTGCCCTACGGACCGCAATGGAAGCCGGGCGACGACGCGGAGGTGCCACGCGGGCTGCTCGGCAACTTCCTGTGCGCCAGCCTGTCGGCGCAGTTCGAGGCGGTGATGTACGACTGGGTCAACCTCGGGCTCCAACACCCCGACATCACCGGGCTCAACGATCCGATGCTCGGCGCGAACGACCAAGGTTCGAGCCGATTCGACATCCCCACCGAGTCGGGCACACACACGCTGCGCGGCTTCGACCGCTTCGTCACCACCCGCGGTTCCGCGTACACGTTCATTCCCAGCATCGCCGCGCTGCGGCTCCTGGCCGGCCGCTGACAACCACGTCGTCGACGAGCAATCCTTCGCTGGCCACCGCTATCGTGGCCCCGCCTTTGCGGACGTAGTTCAAAGGCTAGAACCTCAGCCTTCCAAGCTGATGATGCGGGTTCGATTCCCGTCGTCCGCTCCATCGAGATGACCAGGCGAAATGCCTGGTCATCCGCAGTTTTCGGCGCCTGTCGAGGTCGGCTCGCTCGGTACATGGGCCCGGGTCCGTGCCTACAGCGTGCCAACACAGCGGACCCGAGGCAGCACCAGGTGAGTTCGAGCGCGCCAATACGGCACGATCCGCCGCCTCCCCCAGCGGGCGTTACCAGGCTCGCTACTGGCAGCTCGGCGAGCAGGTCTCGGCAGGCAAGCGCTCGGATGGGTCGTGGCGATCGGGCTGACCGTCTACGGGGTTCTGCTCACCGCCGGCGGGGCGCTTGTCGACGGTCATGACGTCCTGCGAACGATGCCGACGAGCATGCGATCGCCTGGCACGCATACTTCTGGGATCCATGGTTCGCGCTGTGTGGCGTCGCCTTCAGCGTGGCCATGTGGCGCAGTCGCCCAACTCGCTGGCGGGGCCGCAGTGTCAGCTGTGGGTGACCATGGAGTGTGTCGGTGGCGAGGTGTTGTCGCCGACCACCTCGAACTGCGCCATCATCCCGGCGTCCTCGTGGATCAGGTTGTGGCAGTGGAACACGTACGTGCCGATGTTGTCGGTGAACGTTCCGATGACCGTCACCTGGCTGTAGGGCGGGACCACGAACACGTCTGTCCAGGCGAGGTTGCAGCTGGTTGCGCCGTCGGGGCACGACGCCCAGTCGCCGGCCTGTGCGGGCAGCGCCGTCCAGGCCTCCGGTTTCTCCTTGCACCAGCTGAAGGGGTCGGACGGGTCGGACGGCTTGTCCGCTTGATCGGTTCGGCGTGGGACATCGGGATCGGGAGATCACCTGGAACTCGATGTCGTGGATGTGCACCGGGTGGTAGCCGTCGGTGTTGTTGATCAGCTGCCAGATCTCCGTGCTGCCGAGCGACCGGCTGCGCCGCCGTCTGCTCCGGGTTGTAGAACTGGCGCGTTGATCGTGGCGAACGGGTTCTTGCCGAGGTTCGCCGTGAACCCGAACAGCAGCGACCGCTCGGTGCACCGGCGCGCCGTCCGTGGTCGTCTGTCGACACCTTGGTGATCGCGTCGGCGCCGCTGCGCAGCACGCCGCCGGGCGGGTCGAAGCGGCACCGGAGCGGGCGTGGTGGGGTCGACGACGAACTTGATCAGCGGCTGCGGCGTCTGGTCGACGTTGTCACCGAACTCGCACGGGCTGGTCAGGCACGACGGGCTCGGTTCCGCCGACGAAGGCCTGCAACGACCTGCTCTGCAGGTAGATCGTCGTCTTCGTCGTGATCTTGGAGAAGTCGAGTGACGACGTCGGCGCGCTGCGCGGGGTACAGGCTGATGCGTCGTCTGCGAAGGTGGGTCGGCCACGGCGACCGAGTTCATCAGCCCGCCGTCCGTGCCGACCTGTTGCAGGTACGCGTCCGCCGAGTAGCTCGTCGGATCGGACGCCGAGGTGCTGGTCCAGATCTGCATCGGCTCCTCGTCGTTGCCGTTGAGGAATCGGAAGCGGTACGGCTTGTTGGTCACCGTGAGGTACGGCGACAGCGTGCCGTTGACCGTCCACACCGCCTCGTACTGCGGGTTCGGCCTGCTCCTGCCGGCGTGGCCGATCCCGGTCGGTTGGAACTGCGTGCCGGAGAGCATCTCCGCCGGCACCTGTTGGAACATGATCGGGATGTCGTCACACGCCGTCGGCTGCTGCGGATCGGCGGGCAACGGGTCGGGCGTCGGCCAGTACGGCGGCGTCGACGATGGCGTCGTGGCGAACGACGGCACGGACATGCAGTCCTTGCCGGTCGGCAGGCCGAGCGCGGCGTCGGCGGCTGCGTCCTCGACGAGGTAGAAGCCGGCCAGCCCGTTGAGCACGTGCCCACGCGTGTGGTCCATCGCGTGGTCGTGGTACCAGAGCGTCGTCGCCTCCTGGTCGTTCGGGTAGTCGTAGACGTGCGAGTGCCCCGGCCCGAACGTGTCCATCGGGTGCCCGTCGTTCTCC
Organism: Ilumatobacteraceae bacterium; assembly: GCA_963772085.1. Taxonomy (GTDB): domain Bacteria; phylum Actinomycetota; class Acidimicrobiia; order Acidimicrobiales; family Ilumatobacteraceae; genus Sva-07. The sequence continues at coordinate 11,804 of CAVYWH010000022.1, read as the reverse complement.
GGCGTCTGGTGGCCGCCGTGCAGGTGGATCGACAGGTCCGGGCTCAGCTCGTACTGGGTCTGGGCGTACGGCGCCTCGTCGTACGGTGCCGGCGGCTCGATCGGCGAGGCGCCGAACGACGTGTAGTGCGTGCGGTTCGGGGCGACGGCCTGCTGCCAGGCCAGCTGGTTGAACGGGTCGAAGTACGGGTTGTACAGGTTGTCGGGCAGCTCGTTGTAGACGACGCAGCTGCGACGCCTCGCCGGGTGCGGCGACCAGCGTCGGCCCGGGCGTCGTGCCCTCGAAGCCCCACTTGTCGATGCACACACCGTCGGCCGGGCGCCAGGTGTAGGCGCGGGCGTGCACCGCCCACACCGGCGTGCCCGATGGGTCGTCCGGGTCCGTGTAGTTCGGCGTCAGCCGGTTCGGGATCGGCAGCGGGTTCTTGAACATCTCGCTCGGGTCGAGGTCGTCGGCGGTCAGGTAGTTGCGCCGGCACTCCGAGCCCGGACGTCGACGGCTCGCTGCGCGACTGCGAGGTGCACGACACCAGTGCCGTGGCCAGGCCGGCGGCCACGAGCGTCGGCGACGAGTCCCCGGCGGCCGTTCACAGTCGCCTCCAGGTGACGCCGGTGGCGACCGGCGGGTCGAGCGTCAGCTCATCGGCGTTCAGTTCGCAGCGCCTCGCGCACCCGCTGGACGGTGCACGGCATGTCCATCCGGAACCATCCGGGCTTGCCGCGCTCGGTGCGCGAGTCGAGGATCGCGTGCTTCAGCGCGAAGTACACGGTGGTGGCCATGCACAGCGGTGGCTCGCCGACCTCCTTCGCCGACATCAGCAGGTTCGGGTTCTCCGGTACCTCGCTCGAGTTGGCCCGCGGGTACAGGTCGACGTTCATCTCGCGTGGCACCGTCGTGGTCGCCGGGATCTTGTAGCCCCACGTGTTCGGCGTGTTGTTCTGACCGCGGTTCGGCCCGGTCATCTGGGTGACGACGTCTTCGAGCAGCACCCGCCCGACACCTTGCATGAAGGCACCCTCGATCTGGCCGACGTCGGTCGCCGGGTTGATGCTCTTGCCCATGTCGTAGACGAGGTCGGCGCGGATGATCTCGACCTCGCCGGTGAGGACGTCGACCTCGACCTCGCTGCAGGCGACGCTGAACGTGTACCCGACGAAGTTCTGCGCGCCCGGGTCGGTGCCCTGGTCGTTGAGCAGACCGGTGTCGAGCGCCGTGCCGCCGGTCTCGTTGTGCTGCGCCTGGACCGACAGGTCGATCCGCGCCTGGCTGGCCAGCGCGACGATGTCGGTCCACATCATCCGCCTGTCCGACCCGGTCCCGACGGAGGCCTGCCAGCCGTCGTCGTGGTTCCAGAAGTCGACGTGCTGGTCGGTGCACCACTGCCGGCCGCGCTCCTTGAGCAGGCCCAGGGCGAAGTCCTCCAGGCGCCGGCGCAGCTCGCCCGCAGCCTTCATCGCCGCACCGCCGTTGAACGCCGCGCCCGTGCTGGCGCCGGTGGCCTCCGGGTTGGGGATGATCGCGGTCGAGGTGACGCCGATGCGCACGAGGCGCATCGGGATGTTCAGCTCGCGGGCGACGAGCTGGGTCACCTGGGTGTTCAACCCCTGCCCGATCTCGACGCCGCCGTGACGCACGATCACCGTGCCGTCGCCGTCGTAGATGTCGACCAGCGCGTCGCCGCGCTCCAGGAACGCGGTGTTGAAGCCCATGCCGTACTGGATCGGGATCATCGAGATGCCCCGCTTGACCCATCGGTTGGCGCGGTTGAACGCTTGCACGGCAGCGAGGCGGTTCTCGAAGTCCGCCTGCTCGGCGGCGTACTTCCAGACGTCGGGCAGGTAGTAGTTGTCGAGGATCTCGCCGTACGGGGTGGTGTCGCCGAGCCGGTACAGGTTCCGGGAGCGGACGTCCTCGGGCAGGAGGCCGAGCTCGTGCGCGGCCGCCTCGATGCCGTCCTCCAGGATCGTGATGCCGGAGATCGCGTCCAGGCTGCGGAACGAGGTGTTGCTCGTCGTGTTGGTCAGGCACACCTTTCCCGACGTCCGGTAGTTCGGGATCATGTAGGCGTTGTCGAAGCGCAGCTGCACGCAGTCGAGCACGATCGGCGTGCAGTCGGCGGTGTTGCCGGCGTCGACGTACAGCTCGGCGTGCATGCCCAACAGCCGGCCGAGGCTGTGCGGATCAGGGCTGCCGTCGGCGTCGGTGCCGGTGCCGATGGCGATCCGGTACTCGCCGCGCAGCGGGTTCTCGTGGCCGAACAGTGCGCTGTCGATGTCGCGTTGCAGCGTCAGCTTCACCGGCCGCGACGAGCTTCGCCGCGGCGATCGCGGCGTTGGTCGCCGCCCACGGTGACCGCATGGCCTTGCCGCCGTACCCGCCGCCGACGCGGCGGATCTGCACCTCGACCTCGTTGGAGTCGAGCCCGAGTGCGGCGGAGGTCGCTGCGTGGACCGTGTCCGGGTTCTGCGTCGAGGACAGCACGGTGACCTGCCGGCCCTCGCCGGGCGAGGCCACCGCCGACTGGGGCTCCATGTAGAAGTGCATCTGCGCGGCACGCGACGTGTGCGTGCCACCGACCACGACGCATTCGACGCCGCCGAGGACCGCGTGGTCGTGGTCGACCCACGACAGGTCCGAGCCGCGCCGGGTGACCTCGGCGATGTCGAAGGGCGCGGTGGGCAGGAAGTTGCCTCGCCTCGATCGCCTCGTCGAGGGTCAGCACCGGCTCCAGTGGACTGCCGTCGTGCCCGGCGACCGGCCCGTAGTCGACGCAGTGCTGTTGCACCCACCAGGCGATGTCGAGCGCCTCCTGCGCCTCGTCGTGCCAGCACGATGGCCAGCACCTGGCCGCACGCCGTCGTCGTGCCGTCGCAGATCAACGGATCGTCGGGATACGTGCCGCTCGCCTGGTTGTTCATGCCGTGGACGTCGGCCGCGGTGACGAGGTCGACGAAGCCGGCGAAGCGCTGCCGCAGATCGGTGGCGAGCTCGTCGGGCGTCGCCGGGCGGCGGCTTCCCGAGTCGTCGACCACGCTGAACGAGAACGTCTTCAGCGCCTGGGTGGACACGACGAACGCGGCCTCGACGCCGTAGCCGGGGGTCGGCGCGTCGGTGGTGTAGCGCGCCTCGCCGGTGGCTTGGAGGAACCCGTCGATCTTGACGAACGGGAAGCTGACCGGGTACTCGTCGGCGTACGTCTGGATGATCTGCCTGCCGGTCGACACCGGACGGGGCGACCGCTCGCCGGCCGAGCGGATCTCGGGGCCGACGAGGTCCGGCGCGACGTGCTCGGCGACCCAGACGAAGAACTGGTAGAGGAAGCTCTCGGCGAGGTGCGTGCGGTACTCGTCGGTGAAGCCCTCGTCGGGGACGCCGGCCATGCGTGCCGCGCTCGCGGCGATCTGCTCGGCGACGTCGCTGCGCACCTGACCGAGCGCAGCGGCGAGCGTGTTGGCGTCCCAGTGGCGACCGATCAGCAGCCGTTCCAGCCCGGTGGCGTGGAACGCGATCGGGCCGATCCCGCCGAACACCGCGCGCGGCCTCGGCGACGGTCCCGTCGGCATCGAAGCGGACGCGCAGGCCGGCGTTGACGATCGAGTGGGCGTTGACCTCGCGCAGCGCGACCTTGTACGTCCTCGCCCACTCGCGTTCGCCGGTGAACGGGATGTGGTAGCGGAGGATGACGCAGCCGCGCTGCAACTCGTCGTCGTGGCGCCACTGCTCGGCGAAGTCGAGCATGGCCATGCGTCGCTGCGGCGGGCCACGACGGCGCGAGCACGTCGACGCTCGCCCCCATCGCGCACAGCGCGGTGAACATGTCCGACGGGAACGGCGGCAGGTCGGTGCCATCGATGTGGCGCACCACCAGCATCGTGTTGCCGGCGAGGCTGGCCACGTCGCGCACGATCCGTCCCGGCCGTGCGCTGCGCCATGTAGCGAACGGCGTCGATGCCCGGGTGCTGCGGCGCTGGCGCGACGGGCCGCTGCTCGTCGAGCAGGTCGATCAGCTCCGTGTACGTCGTCGCCGCGCCGACGGTGAGCCCGTCGTCGTCGAACGTCGCGCCGTGCAACTCGGCGATCGCCGAGATGTCGACGCGCAGGTGCGGTGGCCCGAGCGTGACGCCCTGCGCCGGCTCGCCGTACACGCCGATCGACGTGTTGCCGACGACCAGCTTGACGTCGTCGACGGAGCCGTGCTCGCGCAGGACGCCGAGGAGCTCGGCGAGGCTGGTGACGCGCAGCCAGGCGTAGCCGTCCTTGTCGACGCGCAGTCCCGTGGTGATCGGCGCCAGGCCGGCCGGGACCGATCACCGGCTCCGTGGCGGCGACGGCCGGTTCCTCACCGGGGACGACCGAGCAGGTCATGCAGCCCTGCTCGTCCGATCGGCCCCCAGTCGGTGGCGAAGTGGCGCATCGCGTAGAGGATCGAGCGGTAGCCCGTGCACCTGCAGAGGTTGCCGTCGAACAGCTCCTCGATCTCCTCCTGCGTGGTGTGCGCACCGCCGTTCGCCGCGAGGAAGCTGTGCATGCTCATCACCCAGCCCGGCGTGCAGTAGCCGCACTGCGAGCCGTTGTCCACGGCGATCTGGTGCTGCGTCGGGCTCACGCGTGGTGGCGACGCTGCCGAGGCCCTCGACGGTGGTGACCGCCATCCCGTCGATCGAGCACAGCGGCCGCAGGCACGAGTTCACGGCGAGGTGCTCGACGGTTGTCGCCGTTGCACCGCGTGAGCGTCACCGTGCAGGCGCCGCACCCGCCCTGGCCGCACGACTTCTTCGTGCCGGTCAGGCCGACCTGGTCCGAGCGGAGGTAGTCGACGAGCAGCGTCCGAGGATCGGCGTCGTGAACGACGTGGAGCACGTCGTTCACCCAGAAGCGAACCGGGTCGCTCATGGACTCGTCGGCTGGTACTGGAACGTCGGCCCGACGTGGAGGCCGGGCCGCGCCTGCCCTGACGCCATCCCGGTCGCCTGGCTCTTCAGCGACATCATGAGCCCCAGCGCGGCGCTGAACCGAGCGTCCGTCGCGTCGCCGTTCACCAGCGCGTGCAGGACGCCGAGGAGACCGGTGTACGTGTAGTTGAACTGGTCGTTCATCTGCGCCTGCACCGATCCGGGCAGGTAGCCGTTCGGGAACCCGTGGGCACTCGGATCGCACGGCACCGGATAGACCCCGGTGTCGTTGAAATGGACCGCCGCGCCCGTGTAGCTGTATGCGGTGTCGGGCGACTTCGGATCGGGGAGCGGCACGAGCAGGTGGCCGTTCTTGATCTCCTCGAAACGGTAGTAGTGGGCCATCTCGCCGCCCGCCGCGGCGAGCGGGGACGTGGTGGTCCCCTCGCCCTGTCGGACGATGGTGTCGATCGCCGCCGTCGCCGTGGTGACGTTGGTGACCACGATCGAGCCGTCCATCAGGTCGGGTGGCACCTGGTTGCGCCCCGACGAATCGAACTTGCTGTCGCCCAGCTTGCACGATCGCGGCGCGGATCTTGGTGTAGAACTCGCCGATCGTCACCTGCTCCTCGCCGACGGCGGCAGCGCTGTAGTTGTGTGGATGCTCCGGCTGCTCGATGGCGATCAGCTCGTCGAGGTGCTCCATCGAGAACGGCCGCAGGTGCACCGTGAGGCCTGACTCGACAGAACCGGGCAGGTGTCCGGGGTACTGCGGCACGAAGTCGGGCTTGTCGATGACCGGCGATCCGCCGAGCGCGTTGAGCACGTTGGCGCTCAGCACCATGTGGAGCATCTCGTCGACGACGACCGAGTCGATGAGCTGCACGATCTGGGCGTTTTTGGCCGGGTCGAGCGAGTACATCGTGTACAGGTACACGGGGATCGTGGCGTGTTCCAGCTCGATGGCGAGCTGCAGCGCATCACGCACTGCCTGGACGGCCGGAGCGTCGCCTTCCAGGCCGGCGACGGTCTTTCGGTGCAGGGTGATCATGACGGGACCCTCCCGGTGAGACGGGCTCGCCGCCGCGAGGCCGCAGCCGACTTGCCACCCTTCTGTGCAAGGTCCGCCGGCACCGTGGTCCCGTCGCCACCGGCGGAGCGGCCCAGCGCTTGCGGCGCACCGGGTGGTGGTGGGGCTTCTCCGAGCCATTTGATGATCGCCGCGCGTTTGGCCGGAGACAGGTCACGGGTGACGGGCATCGTGTTCGGATTCCGTTCGTCCAACCCGAACGCGAACTGCAGCATCCGCGCGTAGGCCACGACCGAGTCGTAGTTCGTCAGGTCGACGAACCGGTTCATCACCGGGTACAGGTTGGCGTACTGGGTGAAGAGCGGGCCGAGGTCGTCCCACGTCACGTCGTGGCCCGGCTCGAACGCGCTCCACAGCAGCACGCTGACGAAGTTCCAGGGGTTCTCGGTCGTGCCGGGCACCGAACCGTCTGGCAGCGCGGCAATGGACGGGCGGATGCCGTAGACCTGCCCGTCGATGCCGAAGTGGGCGCCATCGTCGAACCAGCGCGGCGTGCCGGGGTCCGTCCCGGTGATCGGCACGACGGCCAACCCGTGGTCATCGGTGACGATGGTCGCCGGATACGACAGTGCGGTGCTCGGAGTGGACACCGGCGGGATGGTGCCGCCGGGCAGGAAGTTCCCCGGCTGGAGCTGGGAGTCGTCCGACGCGAGCGCGACGGTTGCGCCGGCCAACGGCGTTCCCCACAGGCTGGCGTGCAAGGTCACGTCGGCGGTGTCACCAGGCGACATTCGCACGACGAAACCATCGGCGCGCACGAACGCTCCCGACGCGTCCTCGCTGATGTACACGCGTGCGCCCGGCCGGTGCTGGGTCGATTCGATCGAGATCGGGTTGGTGGCGACGGCGGTGAGCTGATCGGCGGACAGTTGCGCGACGACGATGCCCGCTGTCGTGTCGTACCAGCTGTCGGCCGTGTAGTCGGCCGCCTCGATCGTGGTCAGCGTCACCGGTGTTCCGCCGAACGGGTTGCCCGGTGCCGGCGGCGTCACCGAAACGACGAGATCGCCCAAGTCGGCGATCGGCCCGCCGGCCGTCGTCGTCTGTAACGCGTTCCCGAGGTCGATCGTCAGTGTCGCCGCGATGGGGTCGAGCGTGGCGACGCAGAAGTTGACCGATCCGTTGGGCGTGAACATCTGCGAGGTCTGGGCCTCGGTGGCCATCAGCTGGCGGCCGACGACGAAGTGCTTCGGCTCGGCCTTCGTCGCCGGTCCGATCGTGCCGACGATCCGGCCGCTCATGAAGTCCGGCGACGTGAACTTCATGTTGATTCCATCGACGTTGAACTTGATCGACAGCAGTCCGTCGGCAGCGGCTTGCTGCAACTCCATCAGGAACGGCGACGCGCTGACGTCGCCCCACTGCAGATCGGACAGCACCGATTGGTACATCGCGCCTGCCACGGCATCGCCGCCGGCGCTCGTGACGGCCCGGTCCCAGATGTCGATGAACGGCGCCGGCTCGAACACGCTGCGCAGCACTGATACCCCGTCGGGATCGGCGAGGCGGATCTGCAGACCGAAGATCGTCGACACCATCTGCTGCTCGGGATCGAGGTCGACGAGCTTCGCGCTCGTCGCATCGTCGGCATCGGCGACGAGCAGCCCGAGCACAGGGTCACTGGTGAGCGGCTGATCGATCGACGCCGCCGACCACGCCGACGTCACCCGGCAGCCCATCAGTCGCCACGCCCCGTCGCCCTCCGGGTTGAACCAGCCGTTCATGGCCTCCTTGGACTGCATCTGCTGGTAGCTCGCCTGGAACGCGGCGTTGTCGAAGTGGCCCGGATCATTGTTGACGGTGGACACGTTCGCCTGGAACCTGCCGGCGAAGTGCAGTCGCACGGGATCCAGGTAGCTCATTGGTGCCTCTCAGCCGGCCAGGCGAGCGCGACGAACACCGCGACGTTCTCGACGCTCGACGACCGTTGCCGTCGCGAATGCTGATCGCCAGGCTGGCAGAAAGCCGATCCCCATGATGTGCCCCCGTCCGTGCGGCAGGAAGACCGCTCCCTCTCGACACTACTCTCTCTGAGTGGTCGACCGATCACCAAGCGCGATGAAGCTGCGATCCCTCGAGGATTCAGAGGTCGCGAGGTGACGGACACGGAGTTCGTCCTCGCCCAAACGTCCGCGCGTTGCGCCTGACGACGATCGCGATTCCAGGCAGGGCACACGATGCGACGATGGTGAGCACCGCGAGCGACGGACCTTGCCGCGCCGAGGCGCCGGCGACCGAGTAGACGATCGAGATGCCGGCGTTCGCCAGTGTGGTGATCACAAGGAAGGGTGCGAAGGGGAGGGTCGAGAGCCCTGCGAGCAGCGTCGAGGCCTCGGCCAGAACGGGCACGGGCCGGCAGACTGCCAGTGCCCAGTTCGCGCGCTCCCGGAACTGGCCCTGCAGATCGCTCAGGTCACGTTGACTCACCAGACGAGTGACGAAGCGAGCCCCGAACCTCGAGCCGGCCCCGTAACCGACCATGCAGCCGAGTGTCATCCCGACGGTCGAGACGACCGCACCGAACCAGACGCCGAGCAGGGCACCCGATGCCGTACTGACGACGCTCGAGGGGACCGGGAGGAAAACATCGATGGTCAGGGCGACGACGATCAAACCCACCACTGCGGCCGTCGACGCGTCCGACTGCAACCAGACGTCGAGTCTCGCGTTGGACGCGTGCCCGAAAAGTACGAACGGAACAAGAACAACGGCGAACAGCAACGCCAGGGTGATCGCCCACGTACGCATGGTCAACCGTACTCCTGAACCGCCCTGGCTCTGATGGACGCTCGTCGAGGACCATGGCGGTGCGCATGTTCGCGGTCGGGGTCCGTATGGGCGTTTGGGCCCGCCCGGTTTGGCGCCGGTTGGTTGGTAGCGGCGGGTGGGGTCGGGGGTGAGGTGGCGGATGATTTCGCCGGTGGTGGCGTGGATGACGCGGATGTCGAGTTCGTGGAGGAGCAGGTTGGTTGGGTTCCCGGCGTGGGGTCCACCGACGGTGCACAACCCACCGAGGAAGTCCGACGCGGCGTCGGGCGAGCTTCCGCATCTGTCGACCAGAGCACGTCAGCAGCGTGTGCCGACCGAGACCTGCAACGACGTCGTGTCGACGGGCCGGCGCCCAGGGAGCGCCCCGTCGCAAACGCGTGAAGCTACTCGCTCACCGGGCAGGCGGCGCGGCAGGCGGCGCCTCTGAGAGGGGGCATCCATGAGGCTTCACTGGGTGACTGGCGTTGTCGCGGGTTTGGCGACGGTGGCAGTCAGCGCAATGGTTGTGGTGGTGCCGGTGACGGTCCTGCCGCGGGCGGCACCCGCTCCCCCGGCAGGTTTCCTGGCCACGGTGATCGCCAACAACGAGATCTTCGCGCCGACGCTGATGTCATTCACGCCTGAGGGCAACATCGTCATCGCGCAGCAGAACGGCAAGGTCAAGATCTTGAGCGCAGTACGGTCAGCACGACGCCGTACCTCCGCCTGACCGTCGAGAGCACATCGGACCGCGGCATGCTCGGCATCGCCTTCGACCCCGACCTACGCGACGAACCACTACGTCTACGTCTACTACCACCGCCCGACGCCGACGATCCACGGCGTGATCAGCCGGTTCGTGGTCAGGCCGGCGGTCTGAGCGTCGACCCCGCCTCCGAGACGGTCCTGTACACGATGGACACCCTCAACCTAACGGCGTCCACACCGGCGGCTCCTCGGAGTTCGGTCCCGACGGCAAGCTCTACGTCTCGGTCGGCGATGACGCACGCGGCATCGACGTGTCGCACAGCCTGACCTCAGACCTCGGCAAGATCCTGCGGATCAATCCAGACGGCTCGCTCCCGACGGACAACCCGTTCTAGAGACAGGCCTCCGGCAAGTACCGCGCGATCTGGTCGAAGGGCCATCGCAACCCGTACACATGGACTTCGACCAGCGCGGGCACTGATGCTCGCCGAGGTCGGCCTCGACGCGTTCGAGGAGATCAACGATGTCGTGGCCGGCGCGACTACGGCTGGCCGGACTACGAAGGGCCCGACAACGGCGATACCGCTTCACCGACCCGGTGTACGCCTACTCCCACGGCACCGGCGCCCGACAACGGCGGCTGCGCCATCATCGGCGCGGCCTTCGCCGATCCGACAACCTCGGCGTTCCCCGCGTCGTACGATGGTGACTTCTTCTTCGCCGACTACTGCAACGGCTGGATGAAGTCCTACGACCCGATCACCGGCACGGCGACTCCGTTCGCCACGGCGATCGAACCCGACCCACATCATCTTCGGCCCTGACGGCAACCTCTACTACCTGACGCGCAACACCGGCACCGGATCCGGGTGGATCACCAAGATCACCTTCACGGCGGCAACATCGCGCCCTCGATCGTCGTCCCAGCCCGAAGCTCGACCGTGGGATAGGCCAGTCGGCGACCTTCGCCGTCGAGGCCCTAGGCGTCGCGCCCCTGACTACCAATGGCTCCGCAACGGCAACGACATCGCGGCGCGACCAACTGAGCTACACACTCACCAACGCCCAGGCTTCCGACAGCGGCGCCTCCTTCACGGTGCGGGTGAGCAACGCGTCGGGGATCGTGGTCAGCGCTCCCGCGACGTTGACCGTGGTACCGAACCAGTCCCCGGTGCCGACCATCACGTCTCCCGGGGCCAACAGTAGGTACAGTCGCCGGACAGGACGATTCGACTACTCCGCCACGGCGACCGACCCTGAGGACGGCACGCTTCCGGCCTCCGCCTTCGACTGGGAGATCATGTTCCATCACGACACGCACAGCATCCGTTCCTCGACCCTGCACCCGGCACCCGGTCCGGACGTTCGCCGTCCCCGACGGCGCTTCGAGACCGCGGCCGACGTCTGGTTCCGAATCCGGCTCACGTGACCGACTCGGCAGGCCGGACGGCGACGATGTTCCGGACGTCTCCCGAGAACGACGACGCTGTCGGTGCAGTCGACCCGGCGGGCGCGCAGACCGCCGCTCGACGGCACTCTGGTACACTCGAACCGTACAAGATCCTCGCAGTCCAGAACATGAGCGCACGATGAGCGCGCACCGGCCGCAGACCGTGACCGGCAGGACCTGGATTTCGACTCTTGGTCCGACGGCGGGGCGGCCAGCACGGATAGTGCGACCGCGCCAGCGGCACCTGGTCACGAGCGGTCTCCGTTTGAACGCAGGCTCGATCGGCGCTGGCACCGGCCTCTCGGCCACGTACTTCAACGACGCGGCTCTGACCCGCTGGTCGTCCAGCGCACAGATCCCGTCGTGCTCCTCAACGTGACAGATCGAAGGGCCCAGCGCCCGGTGTGTCGCCGGGGCACTTGGTCGGCACGGTGGCTGGGCACCGTCTCGACCCAGTTCACCGAACCGACACCTTCCGTGTGCTCGCTGACGACGGCGTACGGCTCTGGATCGGTGGGAACCTTGTCCTCGATGCCTGGACGCCTGTGACCGGCCCGGTCTTCTCAGCTCCGCGCCGATCAGCATGACCGCCGGGACGAAAGTTCCCATCCGGCTCGAGATCCGCCAAGGATCCGGGCCGAACGGTCAGGCTGCGCCTGCTGTGGCAGAGCAGGTCGATGCCCTGGTCGGTGATCCCCAGCCCCCAGCTCTTCCCGCTCTCCTAGCAAGACCGCTCCCCCTCCTGACGGACGAGCACCTCATCGAAGGTCAACATCGGCACCTACGCGCTCGGTTGGCAACAGACCGGGTCGCTGCCGGCCGTGGTCGACCGACCTTGTTGGGTGCGACCCTCGAATGTCCGTGCACTGCTTTCGGACCACGCATCGTCGGCTGGTACGCGGCCACTTCGGGTACT
>CAVYWH010000021.1:0-100800 GCA_963772085.1 Ilumatobacteraceae bacterium | reverse complement strand
TCCGTCGAGCGTGTGAGCAGTCAACGCTTCCTCGCCTTCAACCCGCAGCTCAGATGTACGGCTCCGGCGTGGGGCACGACGAGGTTCTGGTTGCCGAAGTCGTGGTGCGGTTGCCGCATCCCAAGGTGCCGCGGTACTTCGCCCAGAGCTCGAGTCTGCACACCCGGAGATCGGTGGTCCCGCAGAACCGTTCGTCCGCGTCGACGAGATCGGGTGGAAGGCGGGCCGGTCGAGTGCGGGCGACCCCGAACCAGGCGAACGGACCGGGCGCGGGGGGCGCGGCGCTGATCCGCACATTTCGTCAATTGTGACGAGGCGTTCGCCCGGCAATCCACCGCATTCTGGAGTGGGTTGTGCGGTGGTCCGTCGCCATCGGTACCAAACCGACCGATTCTCACCCAGTTTCGAAGGAGATCACATGCGCCGTCAACGGCCGCTGCGCTACACGCTCGCATTGTTCGCCACCGCCGTCAGCGTCGTTGCCTCACCCGCGGCACTCGTCGCCGCCGAGGACGGCGCGGCGACGGAGCCTCACCTGCCGGTCGAGCCGCCGGAGGCGTCAGCACCTCGGCACCAGTGGACCAGCCGCCGCACGTTTCGGAGACGCCCGACAGTCAGCCGGTGCAGGAGCCCACACCCGACCCGACGACCACGCGCCGACGACGACCACGACGACCACGCCGCCGACGACCACGCCGACGACCACTCCGACGACGACGACCGACGACCACGCTGCCGACGACCACACCGGAGCAGGCGGAACCTGCTCGAGACGGCGAGCCGACGAGTCCGTCACCACCGGCCACGACACTCGGGCCGGAGGCGGCGGACGACGGACGACTTGGACGCGCCAATGGGGATCGACGGCATCACCCGTGCGATCACGTTCCCGGTCCTGGGGCCCGTGTCGTACTCGAACGACTGGGGGGCTTGCCGTGACGGCTGTGCCCGCCATCATCAAGGCACCGACATCCTCGGCGTGCGCATGCAACCGCTGCTCGCGGCGGTCGACGGCACCGTCACCCGTGTCCGCCTCGAGAACGCGGGCATCTGCCGGCGTCGTGATCAGCGTCACCGGTGACGACGGGTGGTACTACAACTACTTCCACGTGAACGACGACACCCCCGGGACGGACGATGGTCTGGCCGGCCGGAATGGCAGATCTCGCCCGGGCTCCACGGTCGGCAGCAGGGTGCGCGCCGGTCAGGTGATCGGCTACATGGGCGACAGCGGCAACGCCGAGTCGTCGGTCCCCCACCTGCACTTCGAGATCCGGACACCCGATCACACACCGGCCAACCCGTACCCCAGCCTCGTCGCCGCCCAGCGGAGCGAGACGTGCGCCGCAGGGACCACGGCGTCGACGACCGCCGCTCGACACGCTGTCGCCCTCGGCCGTTGCGGTGATCCCGCTCGCCGGCGGCGGCCGGTGGGTGATCGACCGGGACGGTCGACTGTACGCCGAGGGCCCGGCCGCGCGGGTCCAGCCCGCCGCCGGTGTCGACTGCGACGACCTGTGCCCACAGCGCCCGTCGCCTGGAGCCGACGCGGCCTCACCGCGACGCCGTCGCCGTCCCCGTCGCTCCGGTGCCGGCCGAGTCGCCGGTGCCGGCCGACGTTCCGGTGCCGGTCGACGTTCCGCTGCCGGTCGACGTTCCGGTGCTGGCGCCCGTGGCGGCCAGCCGTCGGTGGACGGTCGAACCGGGGGACTGCCTCTGGGACATCGTGCAGACGTCGTACGGGACGTTCGACGTCGACGCAACCGTGGCCCTGGTCGACTTCGTGTTCGAGCACAACCACGACCAGCTGACCAGTCCGAGCGTCCTGCACGTCGGCACCACGCTGGAGCTTCCCCCGCTCACGTTCTGACGCTGATCAGAGGGCGTAGACGCCGACGAGCAGACCGTGGCGGCGGCCCGACGGTGACTCGTCGAGGTCGTCGACGAATGCCGTCAGCGTCGCCTTGAGACGTCGCGCCTGGGTGTCGGACAGTCGCAGGCCGCGCAGCACGAGCAGCGGGTCGTCGGGATCGGCGGCGACCGCGTCGGCGACGGCAACCAGTGCGGCGTGCTGGGCATCGGGGTCGGCGACCGGATCGACGTGCAGGCGGGTGTGGGTCCGCTCGTAGTACACCTCGGTTCCGCCGCGCACCGTGCGGGCATCCGCACGGCGGATCAGATCGGCGTCGACGAGCACCTTCAGGTGGTGGGCGACTCCACCCTTCGGCACGGTCAACCGTCGGGACAGTTGGCTCAGCGTTGCCGGAGCGTCGCCGAGCGCCAGCAGGATCCGATGGCGGATCGGGTGACCGAGCGCGCGATGGCGTGCGTTGGTGGCGTCGAACACCGGAGTGTCGAACGCCGAGGTGGCGGGATGTTCATCCATCAAGCGTCTAGTCTAATTGACGCTTCGTCGTCCGCGTGATTGGCTCGTCCCATGACCTCACGCACCACCGATGCCCCTGAGCTCTCCGTCGGCGACGTCCTCGCGACCGTCGAGCGTCTCATCCTGCGCCACGACGTGTTCCCCGAGCGGGCCGACACCCTCGTCGACGCCCTCCGCCGGGTCGGCGCCGAGGCGGCCGGTCTGTCGGGGTCGCAGTTGGCGCAGGCCACCACCGAGGCGCTGCAGGAAGCGTGCGGCGACCTCCACCTCCGCCTCGTGCACCACCCCGAACCGATGGCCAGGCTCGACGACGAGGCGCGACAGTGGCAGGAGATGGCCGCGTGGGCCGGCGCGACCGACGGCGGCGTACCGCAGGCGGAGCTCCACGACGGCGTCGGCATCATCGAGTTCCGCCCCGTCCTGTTCCCGCTCGTGTTCTCCGCGGATCGCATCACCGCCGCGTTCGATCGCGTCGCCGACGCCCGAGCCGTGGTGCTCGACCTGCGCGAGTGCGTCGGCGGCGACCCGGCGACCGCGGCGTTCGTCGCCAGCTACGTCACCGGGCCGGAGCCGGTGCACCTCACCGACATCGTCGAGCGCGGCGATCGTGTCCGCCAATGGTGGACGCAAACCGTCGTGCCCGGACCGCGCCTCGCGTCGGGGACGCCGTTGTTCGTCGCGACGAGCGCGCGGACGTTCTCGGGCGGCGAGCAACTCGCCTACGACCTTCAACAGCTCGGCCGGGCGACGATCGTCGGTGAGACGACCCGGGGCGGCGCGCATCCTCGCGAGAGCTTCCGCGTGACCGACCACCTCGAGTTGACCCTGCCGGTCGCGTTCTCCCGCAACGCTGTATCGGGCACCGATTGGGAGGGCGTTGGCGTCGTGCCCGACGTCGCCGTGGCCGGCGATCTCGCCGTGGCGACGGCGATCACCCTTGCCGCGGTCGGTCAGGAAACGCCGTGAACATTCGGGGGCACCGGCTCACTACCGTGGCCCTCGGAGGTGCCCGTCATGCGAACCGCAAGCGCCGGCACGGCGACATGACATCCCAGCTCGTCGCGCTGTGCTTCGATGCGAATGACCCGCTCCGGCTCGCTCGTTTCTGGGCCGAGGCGCTGCGCTGGGACGTCGGTGACGACACCACGGACGAAACCGGTCACGTCGTCAGCCTCGTGCCGACCGATGGGACGAGGTTCCAGATCGATTTCGCCGAAGTGCCGGAACCGAAGGGGGCGTGGGCGAACCGACACCACCTCGACCTCACGACCGCATCCCTCGACGACCAGACGGCGACGGTCGAGCGCCTGATCGCCCTGGGTGGTCGCCACCTCGACGTCGGGCAAGGCCCCGAGGACGAACAGGTCGTTCTCGCCGACCCGGAGGGCAACGCGTTCTGCGTCATCGAGCCGACGAACAACTTCCTGTCGACGTGCGGACGTCTCGGATCGATCACCTGCGATGGGACACGTGAGGTCGGATACTTCTGGAGCGCGGCGCTGGGCTGGCCGTTGGTCTGGGATCAGAACGACGAGACCGCGATCCGCGCTCCGGACCTCACCGGTCCGATGATCACATGGGGCGGCGGACCGCTGAACCCGAAGCTCGGCAAGAACCGACTCCACCTCGACATCGCTCCGCCCGCCGGCGAGGATCAGCTCACCGAGGTCGACCGGCTCGTCTCGCTCGGCGCGAGGCGCATCGACATCGGCCAGGGCGACGTCGATTGGGTCGTCATGGCCGACCCGGACGACAACGAGTTCTGCGTGCTGACCCCCCGCTCGTGACGCGCTCGCAAGCGATCTGGACGCTCAGCTCCAGCCGGCGACTCGACCCGCGTTCTCGATCCACATGGGCAGATCCGGTTGATCCAGTTCATCCAGACTCTTCACCTTGATGTAGCGCGACCGGTCGGTGTCTCCGAGCGGTGGCGGCGCGTCGAAGTCCGCGCCGCCGAAGAACACGACGTTCACCGACACGTCGTAGGCGACCATCTCGATGACCCAGCCGTGTTCGGGCAACCCGTAGTAGGCCTTCTTCCACTTGACGGCGTACTGGGCGCCGGGCAGCGTGTCACGGATCATCTCGTCGACACGCTTGACGATGGGCTGGAGGTCCGGCATCAGTCGCCGCATCCAGTCGTCGATCTCGTCGTGGCTGTCCGACGGTACGGGAGGCTTGCGGGTCGACGCTCCCTTTCGCATCTTTTCCATCGCACGTCCTTCCCGTCGTCGTTCCGAGGTCGGGGTCCACGCTAGTGGACCCGTCAGGCCTGGAGAATCTCGATCAGGTGTCCATCGGGATCCGTGACGAAGGCGATCACCGCATCGTTGAACTCCGGGAGCGGCGTCGCCTCACGCACGACCTCGGCGCCGCGGCCGCGGGCGAGTTCGACGGTCTCGACCGGATCGACGACGTAGAACACGATCTTGCCTCCGGTGTTGGCCAGATCGCGGGCGACGCCGTCGGTGTGGCACATCAGCACGAGCGCCGCACCGCGTCCGTCCATCGACAGGATGATCTCGTCCATGGTCGGCAGGTGAAGCTTGGTCACGACACCAAGCCCGAAGACGGACGTGTAGAAGTCCGCGGAGGTCGAGAGGTCCGACACGGCGATTCCGGCGGCTCCCAGGCGATTGCGTGGTGTTGACATCGATCGGACCGTAGCCCCGGCGCGGCGCTCGCTGTCAGGTCGGGGGCAGGATCTCGACGTACCCGTCGGTTCCGTTCACTCGGATTCGTTGGCCGTCCTCGATCAGCCGGGTGGCGTGTTCGACGCCGACGACCGCGGGGAGGCCGTATTCGCGGGCGACGACGGCGCCGTGGGTCATGAGGCCACCGACCTCGGTGACGAGCCCGTCGATGGCGACGAACAGCGGTGACCAGCTGGGATCGGTGTGGGTGGTGACCAGGATGTCGCCCGGTTCGACATGGGCGTCGGCGATGTCGGAGATGACGCGAGCGCGTCCTTCGACGGTGCCGGCGGACACCGGCAGCCCGACCAGGGCACCCGGCGGGAGGTCGTCGCGCCGGTACGTGCCGGACAGCGCCTCGCCGTCGGAGGTCAGCACGCGCGGTGGTGTGAGCGCGGCGTACGAAACGAAGTCGTTCTTTCGCCGGTCGACGAGGCGGAGGTCGAGGCGGTGCGTGCGGGCGACGTCGTGGAGCTCGTCGAAGGTGAGGAAGAAGATGTCGTCCGGCTCGCGCAGCACGCCGGCCTGCACGAGGCGGTCGGCCTCCGCGAGCATGGCTCGCTTGTAGACGAAGTAGCGGCTGACCATGCCGTACTTCGGATACTCGCGATACCCGATGAACGTGCGGACGCGGTCGATGTGCTGCTTGGTGTCGTCGGCCTTCTGGGCGCCGCCGGGCTGCGATCGCAGACGATCGAGCACGTCCTGTTCCTTCGCCGCCGCCTCGCGCAGTCCTTGCTCGTGACGGCGGCGGGCGGCACCGGGCTCGAAGTTCTCGACGTTGGCCAGGATGAGGGGCAGCAGTGCCGTGGGCTGTTCGGCCCACCGTGGTCGGGTGATGTCGATCTCGCCGACGCAGCGCATCCCGTAGGTGTCGAGGTAGCGGGCGATGGCGTCGGCCGCCTCGCGCCCACCGTCGAGCGCGTCCAGTCGGTCGAGGAAGGCGTCGTCGTCGACTCGTTGCAGGAAGGCGACGACGTCGGGATGCGGCCGGATGACGTCGGCGACGTCGAGCAGCGCCAGGCCCATCTCGGAGGTCACGTTGTCGGGAGCCGAGCGGGTGAGCGTGTCGGCCACGTTCGTCTCCCCGAGCCACTCGCGCAGGTGCTCGTTGAGCCAGAACGTCGAGTCCATCGCGGACATGAACACCTGACGGCCACGCGGGTCGAACAGCAGCCGTTTGAGTTCCGGGAGATCGGCCAGGATGAAGTCGAACAGCTCGGGGCCCGACCTCGATCGGATGTCTCGCTGCAGCGCGGCGACCGATGCCCGGTTCTGCGCGATGAGTTCGGCGACGATCGCCGGGTCGGTCTCGATCGGGACCGGGTCGGCGAGCGGCGGCGGAGCGGGCAGCTCGTGGTCGTCGATCTCGGCGATGAAGTCGCCCCGGTCGAGCACGCGTCTGGAGCGCGTCGGCGATGAGCGGGTCGTTGCGGCCGAGCGCGAGGAAGCCGGCCCGAGCCGCCGGCGACGCGAGGATCGGGGTGACGTCGACGAAGAGCCGTCCGGCGGCGGTGCGCATCGGTGCCGGTGTCGTGAGCAGCCACATCGAGAGCCCGAGCGGTTTCATGGGGTCGGTCATCATCTGCTGATGGCCGACCGACACGTAGACGTGGTTGTCGGCGTCGTCGACCGCGGGGATGGGGAACAGCGTGGTGATCGGCCGGCTCTGGACGATGTGGAAGTCGTCGTCGACCAGGCACCATTCGATGTCCTGGGGCGCGCTCGAAATGCGCCTCGATGCGCCGACCCAGCGCGGCGAGTCGCACCACCTGCTCGTCGGTCAACGCCGGCTGGTCCTGTCGCGCCGGCTCGATCGTGTGCTCCTGTGTCCCGCCCATCGGCGCGGGTCGGACGGCGAGCTGCTTGGTGGCGATCGTCTTGTCGATGACGCGGCCGTCCCGCACCCGGTAGGTGTCCGGGTTGACCAGGCCCGCGACGAGCGCCTCGCCAAGTCCGAAGCTGGCCTCGACGGCGGTGATCGTGCGGTTCGACGTGACGGGGTCGGCGGTGAACATCACACCCGAAGCGTCCGGCGTGATCATCTGTTGCACGACCACGGCCATGTGAACGGCGCGGTGGTCGACGCCGTTGCGCAGGCGGTAGGTCACGGCCCGCTCGGTGAACAGCGATGCCCAGCACCGGCTGACGTGGTCGAGGATCGCCGTCGGCCCCGTGACGTTCAGGTAGGTGTCGTGCTGGCCGGCGAACGACGCGGTCGGCAGGTCCTCGGCCGTCGCACTCGACCGCACGGCGTACGCGACGTGCGCGCCCAGCCTGACGACCGCCGCGGTGATCGCCGACGCGACATCGTCGGGTACGGCGACCGCTTCGACCGTCCGGCGGACGTCGGCGCTGAGCGAGCGGATCGCATCCCGGTCGTCGGGGTTCAGGCGCGACAGCCGATCGAGCTGACCACCCATCGACGGAGCGACCGAGATGACGTGCCGGAAGGCGTGGGTGGTCACGCAGAATCCGGGCGGCAGGCCGATGCCGTCGATCCGCGACAACTCGCCCAGATGCGCGCCCTTGCCACCGACGAGATCGGCGCTGCGTCCGGTCGATGTCCTCGAACCCCAGCACGAAGGGCTCGATCGTCGACGTCTCGGGGCCGTCATTGCTTGTCGGGTCATCGCTCATCTGTGGCCGACTGAAGCGGAAAATCGGATTTGCCACAAGCCCCCCGTCACGCCCTACGTTGATCATGGCGAAGGAGGTTTCGACGACCCACGGGAAGCGGCCCGCGCCGGCCCTACCGGTTGCGGATGGCGATCAGCGGATCGGCCGCCGACACCGTGACCGTCGCGGTCGACCGGGCGATCTCGTCGGCGATCGCGCCGACCTCGCCCTGGAAGGATCGGTCGGAGTCGGGCTCGATCTCGAGGTACTCCGTCGGGAGCCCGGTCCGGTCGAGCAGGGCGACGAACGGTTCGGGGTCGAGTTCTTCGACGTTGACCATTCTCCCTGCGTCCCACGTGCCTTGGGCGACCAGCACGGCGGCGGCGATCGGCGGGACGCCGGCGGTGTAGCTGATGCCCTGCGACTCCACCTCCGCGTACGCCGCGGCGTGGTCGCTCACCTGGTAGATGAACATCTCGCGGGGCTTGCCGTCCTTGGTGCCCTTGACGACGTCGCCGATGCACGTCTTGCCGGTGTAGCCGGCGGCGAGGCTCTGCGGGTCGGGGAGCACGGCCTTGACCACCTGGAGCGGGACGACTTCGCCGCCACCGGCCAGCGCGACCGGTTCGTGCGACAGCAGACCGAGTGTCGCGCAGCACGGTGAACACGTTGATGTAGTGGTCGCCGAAGCCCATCCAGAAGCGGATGCTGTTGGCGTCGATGTGCTTCGACAGCGAGTGCAACTCGTCGTGGCCGTTGAGGTAGATGGGCTGCTCGCCGACGACGGGGAAGTCGAACGTCCGCTTGACCGCGTGGGTGGGGAACTCCTGCCACTGGCGGTCGATCCACGTCCACACCTTCACGAACTCGCGGAAGTTGATCTCCGGGTCGAAGTTGGTGGCGAAGTACCGCCCGTGTGAGCCGGCGTTGACGTCGAGGATGTCGATCGTGTCGATCGTGTCGAAGTACGACTTGGCGGCGAGGGCGGCGTAGGCGTTGACGACGCCGGGATCGAAACCCGCGCCGAGGATCGCCGTGACCCCCTTGTCGGCGCAGGCCTCCGCCTTCTTCCACTCGTAGTTGGCGTACCACGGCGGATCCTCGCAGACGATGTCGGGGTCCTCGTGGATCGCCGTGTCGATGTAGGCGGCACCGGTTTCCAGGCACGCGTCGAGCACGGACATGTTGACGAACGCGGAGCCGAGGTTGACCACGATCTCCGACCCGGTCTCCCGGATCAGCGCCACGGTGGCGGCGACGTCGAGCGCGTCGAGCTGGCGGGCGTGGAGCCTGTTGGACGCGTCCTTCAGGTGGCCCTTGCGCTGGACGCTGTCGATGATCGCCTCGCACTTCGACAGGGTGCGCGAGGCGATGCAGATGTCGCCGAGCACGTCGTTCTGCATCGCCGCCTTGTGCGCGGCGACATGGCGCCACGCCTCCGGCGCCGATGATCAGCACGTTCTTCTTCGTCATGGTGTTCTCCCCTTCACTCGTGTCCTGCTCAGGACAAGCTGCGCTCGAAATCGTCGTAGCCGAACTCGCGCACGACCTCGACGTCGCCATCGAGGCGACGCACGACGATCGACGGCATGCGCAAACCGTTGAACCACGTGGTCTTGACCATCGTGTACCCGGCGGCGTCGGCGAAGCGGACCTCGTCGCCGACGCGCAGCGGCTGCGTCCAGCGCGAACTCCCCGAACACGTCACCGGCGAGGCACGTGCGGCCGGCGATCGTGACCGGGTGCGGTCCGGCCGATCGGCGCATCGACCCGCGGATGCGTGCCGTAGATCAGGTGATCGAGCATGTGCGCCTCGATGGAAGCGTCGACGACGGCGATGTCGACCTCGTTGTGCACGACGTCGAGCACGGTCGTCACGAGTTGTGCGGTGCCCGGTGATCGCCGCCTCGCCCGGTTCGAGGTAGATCTGCACGCCGAAGCGGTCGGCGAGATCGCGCAGCAACGCCGAGAACTCGTCGACGGGATAGCCGGGCGTCGTGAACGAGATGCCACCGCCCAGGCTGACCCACTCCATCTGGTGCAGGACGTCGGCGTAGCGGTCGGCGATGACCTCGACGGCGGCGCGCAGCGCGTCGAGGTCCTCGTTCTCGCAGTTGAAGTGGAACATCAGCCCGGTCAGGTCGCCGGCGACGGCGCGCAGCTCGGCATCGTCGGTGACGCCGAGCCGCGAGTGTTTGCGGGCCGGGTCGGCGAGATCGAAGTGCGAGTAGCTGACGCCGGGGTTGACGCGCAGGCCGAGCGGCACATCGCCGACGGCCGCGCCGTGCGCCCGCAGTTGCCCGACCGAGTTGAAGATCACCTTGTCGGCGAACCCCGCCACCTCGGCGAGTTCGTCCGCGCTCCCAGGCGACGCTGTAGGCGTGCACCTCCTTGCCGAACCGCTCCCGGCCCAGCCGCGCCTCGTAGAGCGAGCTGCTGGTGGTGCCGTCGAGGTGTTCGGCCATCAGCTCGAACACGCCCCACGTGGAGAAGCACTTCAAGGCGAGCACCGCCTTCGCCCCGGACGCCTCGCGGACACGGCGCGACGATCTCGAGGTTGTCCAGGAGACGTCGCTCGTCGATGAGGTAGTAGGGGGTGCGAAGGCTCATGGCGCAGGTTCCACACGGGCCGTCGGCGCATCGAACACACCGAGCGTCGAGGCGAGGCGACCGATGAGGGTATCGCCGCGCCGAGGGCTTGCCGCGGTCCGTGATGTGCGCGCGGCGGTCAGTCTCGCTCGGCGTACTGCGCGAACGCCTCCGAATCGGCCCAGCCGCTGTAGGTCGGCGACTGCGGCCAACCCTCCGGAGAGTCCTGCCACTCCTCCTGGCGGCCGTACGGCAACAGGTCGATGAGCGGGAACGTGTGGCTGAGCTGTTCGGTGCCACGACCCTGCGTGTTGTAGGTGCGGTACACCTTGTCGCCGTCGCGGAGGAAGACGTTCACCTGGAAGCCGCCGCCCGCGGGTGCGCCCATGTCCTCGCCGAACGGGCTGTTGGCCGTCGAGTACCAGGTCATCTTGTTGCCGACCCGATCCCGATACGCGAGTGCCTCGTCGATCGGGCCCTGGGTGACGATGACGAAGCGGGCGTCGTACGCGTCGAGGAACTCGAGGCGGGTGAATTGGCTGGTGAAGCCGGTGCAGCCCGGACACTGCCAGGTCTCACCGTCGAACCACATGTGGTGGTAGACGATCAGCTGCTGTTTGCCGTCGAACACGTCGACCAGGCGCACCGGTCCGTCTTCGCCCTCGAGCACGTAGTCGGGCAGCTCGACCATCGGCAGGCGGCGGCGGGCGGCCGCGATGGCGTCGAGCTCGCGAGTGGCCGCCTTCTCCCGCTTCCGCAGGTCGGCCGATGCCGCCTCCCAGGTCTGCTGGTCGACGATCGGCGGGACGGCGCGCGACTCGCCGGAGTCATGGTTGCCGGAGTCATGGTTGCGGTCAGGTGATAGTCGATGGTGCCATGGGGTGCTCCTCTCGAACGACTGGCCCTGTGGGTCAGCACCATGTTTGCACCTGTCGCGAGGGGTGGAGCTCGCGCGGTGCCTGACCCCATTGCACCACCTGTTCAGAGCAGGCGGTGGTCGCGGGCGGCTTGGACCGCGCTCTTGCGGTCGCCGACGCCGAGCTTGCGATAGATGGCGCTGCAGTGGGTCTTGACCGTGTTGAGCGAGACGTACAGCTCGCCCGAGATCTCGCGCTGGGAGAGTCGGGTCGGCAGGTAGCGCAGCACCGCGAGCTCCCGTTCGGTCAATGGCTCCATCAGCTCGTCGGTCCGCTCGGCCGGGGCCGCACTCAGGTGATGACGCGCCCTCGCCCGCTCGAGGTGGCGCCCGGCGATGCCGGGGTCGACGCACCGATCGAGCACGGCTCGGGCCTCGGCGAGCAGGGCGACACCGATCGGTTCTCCGCGGTCATGGTCGCCGAGATCGAGCAGCGTGTCGCCGCTGCTCGTCAACACGTAGGCCAACCCGAGCTTGGTGGTGCCGCGTCGAGCCAGGTCGACCGCGTGCCGCGCCTGGGCCCGGGCGTGGTCGGGGTCGTCGTGGGTCCGCGCGCTGACCGCGAAGGCCGGGGCGATCCCGTGGTAGCCCGGCAGTCCGTACGACTCCGCCGTCGAGATCGCGGTCTCCGCCGCGACGTGGGCCGCGGCGACGTTGCCGGCGTCGGCCTCGGCGATCGCGAGCGACACGAGCGCGAGGACGTGTGCGGTGAGCCGGTGCTCCGCCGTCGATCTGGCGATGGCGATCCCGAGGGCCTGCCGCGCCTCGTCGGCGAGGCCGGCCCACGTGTACGCCGCGCCGACGGCGGTCGCCAGCTCGGCCGGCCGGTCGGCGAGCTCCGCGGTGGCCGTGACCTCCCGTGCCGTGGCGAGGGCGGCGGCGACGTCGCCGCGCCCCAAGGCCACGTTGATGCTCAACGGCGTCGCGACCATCCGGTCGAACGACGCGGGCGCGACGGCGAGTGCCGTGTCGAGCCACTGCTGGGCCTCGTCGTACGCGCCGGTCAGGTACTTGCACCAGCCCCACAGCAACGCGCACACGAGGCTCGTCGCCGCGGCGGTCCCGAACTGGTCGAGCAGCGTGCGCAGCGTACGCACCTGCCCGCGGCCGAGCAGATCGGGCCCGACGACGTACATCAGATCCATCGCCTCCGCGAATGTCGCCGGCGGCGAGGCGGTGCTCGACCGCGCGCGCCTGGTCGTTCCGCGATTCGAACCACACCGCGGCGCGACGCTGCAGTTCGGGGATCCGTTCGGGGAAGGTGCGGCGCGCTTCGAGCAGGAGCAGATCGCGCAGGAGGTGGTGGTAGCGGAACCACTCGCCGGTGCTGTCCAGCCGGATGACGAGCTGGTTCTGGCCGGCGATGGCCGTCAGCCACTCGCGCCCGCCCGATCGCGCGGTCACCGCGTCGACCAGTGGGCCGGTGAGCCGATCGAGCACCGACGTCTCCAGGAGACGCTGCCGGTCGTCGGCTGACATCGCCGCGAGCAGCTCGTCGCTGAGGTAGCTGACGACGAGCTGATCGTCGCCGCCGAACGCCTCGACGAACTTGGCCGGATCGGGTGCCCGCTCCAGCGAGAGCCCGGCCAACACCAGCCCGGCGGCCCACCCCTCCGTCCGGGCGCACAGCACGTCGAGCAGCGCGGGCGAGAGGGTCGCGCTCGACCGCTCCCAGCAACGACGTGGCCTCGCCGGTGGCGAAGCGCAGGTCGTCCGCGCGGACCTCGGTGATCCGGTTGCGCACACGCAGCCGGCCGAGGCGGAACGGCGGGTCGACACGGGTGGACAGCACGAGCGTCAACGACGGCGGGCAGAGATCGATCAGCTGCTCCATCCCGCGATGGACGGTGGCGTTGTCGATCAGGTGGTAGTCGTCGATCACGACGATGAGCCGATCGTCGTCGACGAGCGCGTTCACGAGGGCGGGCACGATCACCCGGTCGTCACCCTGGGAGCCGATGACCAGCGGGGCCACGCGTTCCGCGACGTGCGGGCCGCGGCCGGCCGATCGCGGCGACGAGCGACGACCAGAACCGCGCCGGGTCGGAGTCTCCGTCCTCCACCTGCAACCACGCCACCGGCTCCGGCCGGCGGGAGGCCCACGAGGCGAGCAGCGTCGACTTCCCCGAGCCGGCCGGAGCGCTGGCGAGCACGAGCGGGACGTGGCGGTCGATGCCGTCGTCGAGCATCACGTCGAGCCGTGAGCGTTCCACGAGGCGCGTCGGCGGCGCGGGTGGGCGCAGTTTGGTGGCCGCGATTCCGAACTCGTGGTCTTCGGGCACGTCGATCGACCCTACCCGCCCACCAAATTCACCCGGGTGAGATGCGCGATGAGGTGAGGCGCCGTCACCCCGATCCGACGGACGGTGGAGCCATGTTCGAGCCCACCACCTACGAGATCGTGATCCGGGGACGGGCCAGCGCTCGCGTCCTCCGCCCGCTGCTCGACGACTTCGCCTGCGACCACACCGCCGCCGGCGTCACCCGCCTCGTCGGTGAGGTCCACGACCCCGCCCACCTCCACGGCGTGCTGGCCCACCTCACGTCGATCAACGCCGAGCTGATCTCGATCACGCCCGTCGTACCCGACCGTCAGCCCAGCGCCCACGCCGACCTCACACCCACGACACCCACAGGAATGGACCACCACCATGATCACCGTCTCAGGACTCACCAAGCACTACGGCGACCGCGTCGCCGTCGACGACATGACCTTCGAGGTCGCGGCCGGGCGGGTCACCGGCTTCGTCGGCCCGAACGGCGCCGGCAAGTCGACCACCATGCGGATGATGGTCGGTCTCACCCGACCCGACCGCGGCGACGTCCGCTACCACGGCATCAGCTACACCCGGCTGCTGCAGCCGGCGCGGGTCGTCGGCTCGGTGCTCGACGCCCGCTGCATGCACCCCGGCCGGACCGCCCGCAACCATCTCCGAGCCACCGCCGCGCTGAGCGCGCATCCCCGCCCGCCGAGTCGACGAGGTGCTCGCCGAAGTCGGGCTGGAGGCCGCCGCCGACCAGCGGGCCGGCAGCTTCTCGCTGGGCATGCGCCAGCGCCTCGCCCTCGCCGGTGCGCTGCTCGGCGAGCCCGAAGTGCTGCTGCTCGACGAACCGTCGAACGGGCTCGACCCCGACGGCATCCGCTGGCTGCGCAACTCCCTCAGCGCGTTCGCCGAGCAGGGCGGCACGGTGTTCGTGTCGAGCCACCTGATCGGCGAGCTG
Organism: Ilumatobacteraceae bacterium; assembly: GCA_963772085.1. Lineage (GTDB taxonomy): Bacteria > Actinomycetota > Acidimicrobiia > Acidimicrobiales > Ilumatobacteraceae > Sva-07. Next base: position 86,375 of record CAVYWH010000021.1, on the reverse strand, counting down.
GAGATGTTCGCCGACGACCTGATCGTGGTCGGCGGCGGCCGATTGCTCGCCGCCGAATCGGTCGCCAGCACCCTCGCCCGAGGTCGGTCGACCATCCTGGTCGAGACGCCGCAGGCGGCAGAGCTGGCCGGTCTGCTGGACGGCGGCGACGTCGACATCGACGTGTCCGGCGATCGCCTGTCGATCCGCGGCACCACCACCGCCGCGGTGTCGCAGCTCGCGTTCGACCACCGCATCCGCATCGTCGAGATCACCGAGCACTCACGATCGCTCGAAGAGATCCTGCTCGACATGACCGGCTCCGTCGCCGAGTTCGCCTCCGCCTGACCCGACCCGTCCACCGCCAGATCACCCACCTGCATCGCCCACCGAGAACGAAGGACCACCATGACCATGACCACCACGTCCCACCACGTTCGAGCCGACCTCATCGCTCCGGTCGAGCCCGATCCACCGAATCACCGAGCGGACCCGACGCGACGACGTCGCCTCGATCCCCACCGCGCTGCGCAGCGAATGGATCAAGGTGTCGTCGCTGCGCTCGAACGTGACGATCCTCGCGCTGACCCCGATCATCGGCGTCCTGCTGTCGTGGATCCTGGCGGTGTTCGTCAAGATCGACCCCGACACGAACCTGCCCTTCAACGTCGGCGAGACGTTCATCTTCTCGACCTGGCTCACCACCGTGCTCGCGGCGATCATGGGCACCTTGCTGTTCACCTCCGAGGTGCAGCACGGCACGATCGCCACCGCCGTCGCCGCGCAACCCGCCCGCTGGGTCACCGTCGCCGCCAAGACGACCGTCGCCGCGGCCTTCGGTCTGGCGATGGGCGTGCTCGGGATGATCGGCGGACTGAGCGGCGCCGTGCTCGGTGGGCTCGAGAGCGGCGACACCTCCGGGATGGCGTCGACGGCCGCCTGGGGGCTGCTGCTCACCGCGCTCGCCCCGGTGTTCGGGCTCGGTGTCGGCATGATCCTGCGCCACAGCGCAGCGGCCGTGTCGATCCTGCTCGTCTGGACGTTCGTCCTCGAGAACCTCGTCCGCACGCTGATCCCCGCCAACGCCGCACGGTTCATGCCGTTCAGCGCCGCCGCCGGGATGCTCGGCATCCAACAGGCGACCGACACGCCCGAGACGCTCGCCGTGGCGCTCACCACCGCGGAGAACGCACTGCTGTTCGGCGGCTACACCGCGGCGCTGCTCGCCGTCGGCACGGTGCTCTTCTACCGCCGCGACACGAACTGAGCTGTCACGAAGTGCCTGACCCCACGTGTCAGGCGACGTCGACGAGTCGCACGACCTTGTCGACGCGCAGTGTTCCGTGGCTCCCGCGTCCGGTGTAGGTGCCGCGGGTGGGGGCGACGTCGCTGTAGTCCCGGCCGGTGGCGGTGGTGATGTAGCGCAGATCGGTGCGCCGGCGATGGGTCGGGTCGATCGCCACGACGACCTGACGGTCCGGATCGAACACCTCGGTCCAGGCGTGGCTCGCACCGTCGCCGACCAGGTGGCCCGAGACGTAGCGCGAGCAGATGCCGAGGGTCGAACACATGGCGATCATCACGTGGGCCATGTCCTGGCACACGCCGCGCCGCAGTTGCCACGCCTCGGCCGCGGTCGTTCGCACCGTGGTGGCACCACGCGCATACTCGATCGAGGTGTTGACGAGCTCGGCGATCGCGTCGGCCGTCTCGAGCACGTCGCTCACCGGTCCGAGCGAGTGGGCCGCCTCGCGGATCGCCGCGTCGGGGGTGGTGAGCGGCGTCACGGTCGGGGCGGTGGCGTTCCACGGCGACGGATGGATCGACGCCCGGTCACGGACCAGGACGGCGCGCGTGTGGAACTCGATCGCCTGGTCGACGTCCGGAACCCGCACGTGGACGACGGTGTTGCCGAAGCGATCCGGCCGCCTGCGGACCCGCTTGTCGCCGTGCGTGTGGACGTCGAAGCGGTGGGCGACCCGGTGCTGATCACCGTGGCGCTCGCGAGGCATGATCATCAGCCGTTGGCGGAGGTCCTGCACCGGACGGGCGTACTCGTACGCCACGGTCTGTTGGAGCACGTACGTCGCCCAGTCGGCCCCGATGAGGGCGGACCTGTCGAAGTTGTCCGGCAGCGAGTCGAGGAACTCGTCGTGCATCAACTGCTCGACATCGTGCCGCTCAGACCTCAACCACTCGGTCATCGGTGTGTGTGATCCATGTCCGAACACCCCTTTGGTCGCTCGTGGAAGCTCCGCATGTTCCCGACGAGCGTGACACAACCGTGTCCCCAGAATGTGACATCGATGTGAACAGCCCGTGCCGCGGCCGGTCAGAACAGCGACGCCTGATCCGCCTCGCTCGACGCAGCGATGACGATCGGCCGCGGGAGCGACGTGAGATCGGGCACGCGTTCGGTGACCGCGGCGTGGAACTGGCGGGCCAGTGAGGGTGACTCTCCGTTCTCGGGCTGATGGGCGAACACGTAGGGGCGCTTGCCGTCCGCCAGCCAGTCGACCACCTGATCGGTCCAGGCGACGAGACCCTCGAATGCACCCTCGACATCGTCGCCGGCGATCACCCGCACGACGGGCTCGTCGCCCATCACGTCGGTCACGATCGGGAGGCGGGGCTTGCTGCGTCGCTCGTCGAGGGCGGCCGGGCTCGTCGCCTCGGTGGCGTAGAGGGCGCGGGTGTCGAGCACCACCCGGCCGACGCCGACCGCGGCGAGCGCGTCGTCGGCGGCACGGTGGATCGACCCGCCGTCGAAGAACGCCTCGTGACGGAGTTCGACGACCCAGCGGTGGGATGTCGGGAGACCGGCGACGAACGTCCGCAACCTGTCGAGCGATTCGGGACCGAACGACGGAGGGAGCTGGAGCTGGACCGGGCCGATGCGGTCACCGAGCGGGTCGATGGCGCGCAGGAACGTGGCGACGTCGCGGTGCGCCGCGGTGCCGAGCCGCTGCTCGTGGGTGACCGTGCGCGGCACCTTGAACGCGAACCGGAAGTCGGCCGGGGCCTGTTCGGCCCATCGGCTGACCGTCGCGGCCGAGGGTGTGGCGTAGAAGGTGGTGTTGCCCTCGACGGCGTTGCACCAGGTGGCGTAGTCGGCGAGTTCGTTCCCGTGGCCGGTCGTGAACCGTCCGATCCACGGCTTGTGGGCCCACATCGCGCACCCGACGCGGAGCTCAGGGTTCACGGCCGATCGACAGGCGGTCGAAGATGTTGCGCGTGACCTGCTCGACCAGCGGGTCACGCTCGGCGAGACCCCAGACCCAGTCGGTGGAGCCGGACGTGATGACGGTGCCACCGCCCGGCGAGACGTACGTGCCGAGGATCGCGTGACCGTGGGCGATCCGTTCGACCGCCGCCGGGTCGCGGGTGTCGAACAGCCGTGACGCGATGAACTCGTCCTCCGCCGGTTCGTTCGGGGCGGGCGGGCGTGAGGCGGTCGTGCGGGTGAAATGGGCGGCGGGCGCCGATCCGAGGATCTCGAAGTTCGCCGGCGTGCCGTCGGACCCGGTGGGGTAGGGGAGGCCGTCGCGGTAGGTGAAGTCGCAGCCGTCGCACTCGTAGCCGACGATCGTGGCCCCGCCGCCGAGCACGTCGCCGTAGTCGAGGCCGGTGCCGTCGAAGATCCAGTGCTCGGGCCGGTGCAGGGTGTAGCCGCCCGCCCCGTAGGTGACCCGCTTGCCGATGCGGTGATAGCCGCCGCGGGTGAAGCTCACGCCGGTCATGTGGTTCTCGGGACGGTCGAGGAGATGATCGGACCAGATGCGTCGTGAGCTCGGCCTGCCGGTCGGTGCCGAAGACCGGGTCGTGCTTGAAGAAACCCTTGTAGCCGACCATCGTGGCGGCGGGTCGGCCTGCGGCGGCGCGGTCCTCGTGGCGTACCTGCCAGAACGCCGTGTTGCCCGACAGGAACGCGGCGTTGCCACCGCCGGCGATGAACCCTTCGACGGTGTCACGCATCCCGCCCGACCAGTACTCGTCGTGCCCGATCGACAGGTAGAGCCGGCACGCCGACTCCGGGCCGAGCAAGTCCGGGATGATCCTCGAGGTCGGCGTTCGTGACGACGTCGAAGTCGTAGCCCTCGCGCTCGGCCCAGCGCACGAACGGCAGCTCCCAGTTCGGCCAGCCCGCCGAGCCGCCGTAGGGCGACAGATGGTTGAGCAGCAGATAGGCGACGTGGCTCGCCGACTGCCGGTCCGGCGGGTGCAGCGACGTCACCCGCTGACCCGCCCCGTCGGGTTTGTGCAGGTAGCCGGGGGCCATCGGACGCTGGAGCGACACCTGCGTCGCGCCCGTGTAGAGGTTGCGGCCGCCGAAGTCGTTGTACGCGTGCCAGGTGTTCGTGCCGAGGGCGAGCAGGATGCGGGCCTGCGTCGGACCTGGCTTCGGCCGGACGACGAAGAAGGCGTGGCTCGTGCGCGTCTTGCCGTCGACGTCGATCGACAGGACGACCTCGTAGTAGCCGGATCGCCAGTCGGCACCGACCGTCAGCTCGCTCGCCGCTGGCCACGCGCACCCGTGCGCCGCCGCTCCGGACGGTGTCGGATGGTCCTCGGCGGGCACCCGGTCCTCCGCGAACACCACGGTGCGCTGCGCACCGATGCGGGCCACCTCGATCGACACGGCACGCCCGCCTGCGGACGACACGTGCAACGCCACCCGCTCGCCGGGCTCGACCGACTGCGGCCAGCAGTAGCCGCTCACGGTCTCGAACGCCCCGGTCGATGCCACGTGGCGACTCTACGCGCGCCTACACGCAAGGCGATGAGCGAACGGCCCGACTACCGGGCCGTTGGCTCATCGCCTCGCGTGGCGGCACGCGATGAGCGAGCGGCCTGACTATCGAACGGGTGAACGGGAGGGGGGCGGATTGAGGGAGTGCGGCGGTGGGTAGTCGGTCCGGGCCCGAGCGCACCGTGCGCTCGACCATCGACCAACCAACGACAAGGGAGCATCATGTCCACCGACGAAAAGGTGACCAAGGACCTCATCCAGACCCTCGAGGACGGAGACGAACGGCTTCGGGTCGGCGGCCGAGAAGCTGTCCGACAGCGATCGCCCCGACATCGCCTCGCGTTTCACGGCGTTCTCCTCGGAGCGCGCCCAGTTCGCCGCCGAACTCCGTTCGATCGCCTGCCGCGTACGGCGACCAGATCGAAGAAGACGGTTCGGTGGCCGCCGCGGCCCACCGCGGCTGGATGGCCGTCAAGGATGCCCTGAACGGCTCGAGCCCGAGCGGCGTCCTCGACGTCGCCGAACAGGGCGAGGACCACGCCGTGTCGGAGTACCGCAAGGCACTCGACGAGGACATCTCGCCCGAACTCCGTGCGGTCGTCCAGCGGCAGTTCACGGTGGTGCAGGCCACCCACGACGAGGTCAAGTCGCTGCGCAGCCAGCTGTCCTGACGCAGCGCGACGCTCGGACTCTCCCCGGCGGCGGTCGAGGTGGCACGCTGCAGCCATGACGACACGTCTGAGCGGAACCGGTATCTGGAGCGCGATGTTGCGGTACGGCGACACCGACAGGGCGGCGGAGCTGGCCCCCGAGCTGGAGGCGCTCGGCTACTCGGCGTTGTGGATCCCCGACGTGGGCGGCGACGTGTTCGGCCCGCTCGCCAACCTGCTCGGCGCGACGACCACGGCGACCATCGCCACCGGCATCCTCAACGTCTGGATGCACACGCCGGAGGAGACGGCGGCCGAGCACGCCAAGTTGACGGCGGCGCACGGCCCGCGCTTCCTGTGCGGTGTGGGCATCAGCCACCGCCCGTTCATCGACCACGTCAACTCGCCCGGCACCTACCAGAACCCGGTCGAGACGATGGCCGGCTACCTCGACGGGCTCGATGCCGCCGAGGTGCCGCTGGCCAAGGACGACCGCGTGCTGGCCGCGCTCGGGCCGAAGATGCTCGAGCTCGCCCGCACGCGCACGGCCGGCACCCACCCGTACCTCGTCACCCCCGAGCTGACGGCACGAGCGCGAGCGGGCATCGGCGACGGCCTCGTCGCCAGCGAGCAGGGCGTCGTGCTCGACACCGATCCCGACGTCGGCGCGGGCCACCGCCCGCCTGCACCTCAAGACCTACCTCGGCGCTGCCGAACTACTCGAACAACTGGAAGCGCCAGGGGTTCACCGACGACGACATCGCCGACGGCGGCAGCGACCGTCTCGTCGATGCGCTCGTCGTGTGGGGCGACGAGGCGACGATCGCCGCCCGCGTCCAGGAGCACCGCGACGCCGGCGCCGACCACGTCTGCATCCAGGTGCTCACCGACGACCCGTCGGCGTTCCCGATCGACCAGTGGCGGGCCCTCGCACCCGCGCTCACCGTCTGATCGTCCGATCGGAGCCGGGCCGAGCGTGCCGCGTACGGTCTGGCGATGAACCGGATCGAGATCGAGATCGAACTGAACCGTGGCCGCGCCGACGCGCTCGAGTGGATCGCGTCGATCGACGAGGACGAACGGCGCAAGCCGCGCACCCAGAGCGAACACGATCCCGACTCGTGGTGGTCCGACGCCGACCACTTCATCCACACGACGCTGATCGAGAAGAACTTCAACGAGATGGTGCGCCGTCACGTGCGCGGCGAGCAGGGCATGGATTCGGCGATGGTCGACGAGTCGGGCAAGGCGCTGCGACCGCTCGAGGATCTCATGGCCTACGTCCACGCCTTCACGGAGTCGTGGAAGGTGGAGCAGGAGGGCAAGTCGCTCGACGAACTCGTCCGCATCGGCCTGGCCACCCGCATCGACACCCTGTCGTTGCTGGCCGAGCTCACCGACGAGCAGCTGGCGTCGAAGATCCCCGGCGCGCCGTGGGCGGACGGCACCGTCGGCGGCGTGATGGCGGCGCACAGCGCGCACGCCCGCATGCACCGCCACTGGGCGGAAGAGGGCCTCCACGAGCACTGATCGCGCCGGCGATCAGAACCTGAAGTCGACCCCGCCGATCCGGTGGGTGATGTGCTCCGGACCCGGCGCGGCGACGGGGCCCGATCGGGCGAGCTCGACGGCGACCAGGCCGCCCGTCCCCTCCGACCAGCGGATCTCGGCGTTGTCGAAGTGCGGCTGGCCGAGGATCTCGCGCCAGCGGGCCGGCGTCATCGTCCGGGTCGGGCACCGCCAGTTCGACGGCGGTGATGGCGTCGACGACGTCGGTGCGGACGGCGCGCTGCCAGTCGGGCCCGGCCGGCATCCACGGCCCGTTCGGATCCTCGCCGCCCGGCTGGAAGTCGATCTCGAGGAACGACCCGCCGGTGTCGCCGGGATGGAGCTGCCAGATCCGGTAGCCGTGGTCGTCGGCCTCGAACGCGGTCCGGATGCCGAGCGCCGTCGGCCCGCTCGCGGAACGGCGCCTGGTCGTCGGTGTGGCTGATCACCATGTAGCCGCCGTCGCCGCCGAGGCGTTGCGAGCTGCCGGCCGGCGGCGGTGCCCGTCGGTGGTCGGCGACACGACCTCGATGAACTGCGTGCCGACGGGCAGCACCGCGTTGCGCAGCCCGAACATCGGCGACGCCGGGATCGTTGAACGCCACCTCGAGGCCGAGCACGCGGTGCAGGTCGGCGAGCACCGGATCGAGGTCGTGGGCGACGAGCGCCACCTGGCGGAGGCGGATCATCGGAACACCGGCTTGCGCTTCTCGACGAACGCCCGGAACGCCTCGGCGGTGTCGGCGCTGGCGGCGATCTCGAGGTGTCGTTCGGCCTCGTAGTCGACGAAGTCGCCGAGCGGCATGCGCTCGGCGGCGAGGTAGTTGTGCTTCGAGCCCGAGCAGCGCGGTGGGCGACTTCTCGAGCAGCGCCGCGACGACGGCCTCGGTCTCGTCGCGGAACGTGTCGTCGGCGAACACCCGGGCCACGAGCCCGATGCGCTCGGCCTCGTCGGCCTCGATGCGGCGCGGGATGAACGACAGGTCGCGGGCCCGGGCCGCGCCGACGATGCGCGGCAGCGACCACGGGATGGCCATGTCGCCGGCCACGGCGACGTCGAGGAAGGCGGTGTTCAGCTTCGCCGACGCCGTCATCACCCGCAGGTCGCAGGCCAGCGCCCACCCCAGTGCCGGCGCCGGCGCAGGCGCCGTTGATGGCGGCGACGGTGACGGCGGGCATCTCGTGGAGCAGCGTCGTCACCTCGAACTCGCGGGCGGTGAGCACCTCGTCGCGGCCGCCGCTGGTGAAGTGGTTGAGGTCGGCGCCGGGGCAGAACGCCCTGCCCGCGCCGGTGAGCACGAGCACCCGGATCGACGGGTCGGCCGCCGCGCAGCTCGAGCGCGTCGTACGCCTCGCGCACCATCTGGTTGGTCATCGCGTTCATGTGGTCGGGCCGGTCGAGCGTGAGCCGGCAGAGCCCGCCGGCGACCTCGTAGCGGATCGTCTCGAAGTCCATCAGCTGCCGGCCATCAGCTCGCAACCGGGGGAAGTTCGGCGGGCGCTTCTCGATCAGCGCGGCCGCGCCCTCCTTGGCGTCGACCCGGTCGAGCGCGGCGTACTGCACCCCGTCGATCGTCGTCGAGCGCGTCGGGATAGCGTCACGCCGTAGCCCTCGTAGACGAGGCGCTTGGTGTCGGCGAGCGAGGCGGGCGACACGTTCTCGGCGAGGTCGACGACGTACCGCCGTGCCGCGGCGAGCGAGGTCGTCGGGCTCGACCACCTGCTGCACGAGGCCGAGCCGGTGCGCTTCGGCGGCGTCGATCTTGCGTGACGACCACAGCAGATCGAGCGCCGCGCCGGTGCCGATGAGGCGGGGCACGATCCACGTCGTGCCGTGTTCGGCGACGAGGCCGCGCTTGGAGAAGATCGTCGTGAACGAGCCGGCCGTCGACGCGATCCGCAGGTCGCTCATCACGGTCAGGACGAAACCGCCGCCGGCGGCGACGCCGTTCACGGCGCTGATGACCGGCTTGGGGATCGACAGCAGCCACGTGAACATGCCCGGGACGTCGTCGGACGTCGGGCGCGACGACGAGCCGGTGGTCGTGGTCGCCTGCAGCACGCTGGCGTCGAGCCCCGAGCAGAACCCGCGGCCGGCGCCGGTGATCACGATGCCGACGACCTGCGGATCCCGCGCCGCGCTCTCGACCGCCTCGCGGAACGCGGCGAGCATCGGCAGCGTCAACGCGTTCAACGTCTCCGGTCGGTTCAAGCGTGATCGTGGCGACGGGATCGTCGACCTCGAACAGGATCTCATCCATGTGTACCCCCCTTGTGTCATGTGTCGCTGTCATGAGTCGATGAGCGCTGACGTCTCCGCGGAGACCGGTGCGGTCACGAGCCCGCAGACGACGTCGATCAGGTGGCTGGTGAAGAGCCGGTGGTCGGCCCGACTCTGGCGTTCCTTGGCCCGCGATCCGAGTTCGTTGTGCACGAAGCGGATGGCGGTGAAGCGGCGGTGCAACGGACGCCCGACGGCCTGGGCCGGCAGGAACGGTTCGACGAGCTGGCCCCAGCGCACCAGGCTCGGCCGGCTTCGTGACCAGGTCGACCACGCCGCCGAAGTGCACCGGGCGGGCCATCAGCTCGGCGGTCAGCTGGAGGTACTCCCGGCCGCTGCCGGCCTCGCTCGAGCAGTGCGGCGAGCGGGACGACGAGCGCGGCGGCGAGCGGACGCAACGTGCGGTCGTCGTCCGCCTGGATCTCGTCGAGGAGGACGTTGCGACGATGATCGACCGCATCGCCGTGCCGATCGAGGAGGTCGCGCAGCAGCCCCTCCCGGTCACGGAAGTGGTACTGCAGGGCGTTGGTGTTCTTCTGGTCGGCGGCGCGGGTGATCTCGCGCATCGACGGCAGCTCGACCCCCTGTTCGGCGAACAGCCCCAGCGCCGCGTCGAGCAGTGCCGTGCGGGTGTCGCGCGCGTCGCGCGTACACGGTCATGCCAGCCCGATCCGCCGGGCGGCGCGCTGGAAGAGCGACAGCGTCGACGCGTGCAGCCGGTCGCCGATCTCACGCGGTGCCAACCCGGCGCCCGCCCTGGCGTGCGATGCCCTCGAGGATGATGCCGAGCTTGTAGCAGGCGAGCACCTCGTACCAGTCGACCGACGACAGGTCGCGGTCGCTGCGCTCGGCGTAGCGCTCGATCAGCTCGGCGCGGTCGGGGAAGCCCTGCCACGGCTGCACCGGCGTGACGGCCCCGGCGGCCGAGTCGCTCGGGTCGGGCCACGTGGCGAGCAGCCAGCCGAGGTCGATGAGCGGGTCGCCGATGGTCGTCAGCTCCCAGTCGATGATCGCCGCGAGCGCCGGCCGGTCGTACGCGCACATCACGTTGGCCAGGTGGTAGTCGCCGTGGATCAGCCCGGGGCGGAAGGTGGCCGGCCGGTTGGCGTCGAGCCAGTCGGCCACGCGCTTGCACGTGGGGGATGTCGGGCCCGGCGTAGTTCTCGATCGCCGAGTACGAGTCGAGTTGGCGGCGCCACCGTTCGACCTGTCGTTCGAGGTAGCCGTCGGGACGGCCGAGATCGGACAGCCCGGCGGCGACGTGATCGACCGCGCCGATGGCGGCCGCGCCGTCGGCCATCGCCAGACCGAACTCGAAGCGCTTGGCCGGCGTCGCCGCGCAGCAGCGCGGGGAGTTCGACCGTCGGGTTGATCCCGTCGACGGACTCCATCAGGTAGAACGCGGCACCGATCACGTCGACGTCGGGACACGCCGCGATCAGCCGGGCGTGCGGCACGTCGGACGTCGCGATCGCCGCCAGCACGCGCGCCTCCCGGCGCATCGTCTCGTCGCTGTTGTCGCGCTTGTTGATCGGCGGCCGCCGCAGCACGTACAGCTCACCGGCGCGCCGGAACTGCAGCAGGATGTTCTGCGTGCCGCCGGCGAGGAGGCCGACGTCGGTCAGCGGGCCGGCGCCGAGGTGCTCGCCGTCCATCCACTCGGTCAGGCGGCCGAGATCGACGCCGTCGATTCGGCGGGGGAGCCGATGATCGGTCATCGGTTCGCCGTCACTCGTTGCCGACGATGTGTTCGAGCGCGCCGGCGAACTTGCGGCGCGCCTCGTCGCGGCGGGTGGGGATGTGCCCGCTGGGGAACAGCCCGTCGACGGCCTTGTGTTCGCGCAGCACCTGGCGGGCCACGGTGATCTTGTGCACCTCGGTCGGCCCGTCGGCGATCGCCATGACCTCGGCGCCGATCATCATCGACGTGAACGGCATCTCGTTGGAGACGCCGAGCGCACCGTGCAGGTGCATCGCCCGCAGGACGACGTCGTGGTACACCTTCGGCATCGCCACCTTGACCGCGGCGATGTCCTTGCGGACCCGCAGGTAGTCCTGGTGTTCGTCGATCAGCCAGGCGGTGCGCAGCACGAGCAGCCGGAACTGCTCGATCTCGATCCAGCTGTCGGCGATCTGCTCCTGCACCACGCCGAGCGACGCCAGCGGGCCGGTGCGGGTCGTCGCGGCTCAGCGCCCGCTCGCACATCATGTCGAACGCCTTGCGGACCTGGGCGACCGTGCGCATCGCGTGGTGGATGCGGCCACCGCCGAGGCGGGTCTGGGCGATGGCGAACGCCTGGCCCTCGCCGCCGAGCACGTGGTCGGCGGGGACCCGCACGTCGGTGTAGCGCACGTAGCCGTGCGTGCCGTGGCCCTCCGGCTCGGCCGCCGAGCCCGACGTTGCGCACGATCTCGACGCCGGCCGTCTCGGCGGGCACCACGAACATGCTCATGCCCTGATAGGCGCTGCACGTCGGGATCGGTGACCGCCATCACGATGTAGAAGCTGGCGAAGCGGGCGTTGGACGAGAACCACTTCTCGCCGTTGATCACCCATTCGTCGCCGTCGCGGACCGCGCGCGTGGTGAACAGGGTCGGGTCGGCGCCGGCGTGCGGCTCGGTCATCGAGTAGCACGACGAGATCAGCCCGTCGAGCAACGGCTGGAGGTACTTCGCCTTCTGCTCGTCGGTGCCGTAGTGGGCGAGGATCTCGGCGTTGCCCGAATCGGGTGCCTGGCAACCGAACACCGACGGCGCCCAGCGGCTGCGGCCGAGCAGCTCGTTCAGCAGCGCCAACTTGAGCTGGCCGTACCCCTGGCCGCCCAGTTCGGGCCCGAGGTGGGCGGCCCACAGTCCCTGGTCGCGCACCTGCTGCTGCAGCGGGCGGACGATCTCGAGCGCCCGCACGTCGGACTTGTCGTACGGGTCGCCGAGCACGTAGTCGAGCGGCTCGACCTCCTCGCGGAGGAACGCGTCCACCCAGTCCAGCTTGGCTTGATACTCGGCGTCGGTCTTGAAGTCCCAGGTCATGCCACGACGGTAACGCAGCTGCGTTACTCGATTCGCACTCAGCTCGTCCAGGTGCCGAGGGCCAGGAGATCGGCGTGGTGGCGTTCGGCCACGTCGGGATGGGCGCGCAGGCGGACCTTGAGCGAGTTGTCGCCGTAGTTGGCGAGGATCGGGTTGCTCGGGTCGGCGCTCGCACCGCCGGCGGCCTCGGCGGCGAGCTCCGCGGGCAGGTCGACGGGCGTCAGCGTCGCTTCGAGCTTGGGGTTGAAGAAGTACGCCACCGAATAGCGCTCGGTGCCGGGCGGCGGGCTGACGACCTGATGGACCGTCGCCTTGAAGTAGCCGCCGCTGACGAGCTGGAGCATCTCACCGATGTTGACCACCAGGGCGCCGGGCACGCTCGGCACGTCGATCAGCCGGCCGTCGCGCTCGACCTGCAGCCCGCCCACCGCGTCCTGGTGCACGAAGGAGAGGAACCCGGTGTCGCGGTGGGCGCCGACTCCCTGGCGGGCGTCGACGTCGCCGAGCTCGCCGCCCTCGTCGGCGGACGGGGTCACGTAGCGGATCAACTTCAAGCAGGACCTCCGGCGGGTCGACGGCCTCGGCGAACAGGTCGGCGGGCTGCCCGAGCGCGAGCGACAGCGCCCGCAGCAACGTCTGACCCAACGCCTCGAGCTGTTCGAGCCATGCGGTCGCGACGTCGCGCAGTTCCGGCAGCGCGGTCGGCCACAGGTTGGGGCCCCGCAGGCGGAGCCACTGCGGCTCGTCGGCGGACGGCGCGCGGCGGGAACCTCGCGGCTGATGTCGATCTGGTCGCGCAGGTCGACGCGGCCGTTCGTCACCTCGTGGCCGAAGCGGGTGTAGCCGCGGAACTGCGGCGAGTTGACGTTCTCGATCTCGAGCCGGTCGGCCTCGGGCAGGCGCGAAGAACGCGCGGGACACGTCGTGGATGCGCGTCGCCAGCTCCGGATCGATGCCGTGCCCGGTGACGTAGAAGAACCCGACCTCGTGCACCACCCGGCGCAGTTCGTCGACGAACGCGAGCGCCGCGGGCGACGACTCGTCGTCGGCGAACGCCCCGAGGTCGAGCAACGGCAACGCGTGAGAAGTGCTCATGCCATCAACCTAGTGACATCAACATGGGTAAATCCGACTGGCTTTATCAAGAATCTCGGTAACGTCGTTCCGATGAGCGCCGATCTCCAAGCCCCGAACTCGTCGACACCGAACTCGTCGACCCGGACTGTCGACGAACTCGAGGCCGGCTGGCAGTTCGAGACACGTCAGGTCCACGCCGGCACGCAGCCCGACCCCGCCACGGGGCGCGGGCGATCCCGATCCACCAGACGACGTCGTTCGTCTTCCGCGACACGGCGCACGCGGCGGCGCTGTTCGACCTCGAGGAGGTCGGCTTCGTCTACTCGCGCCTCGCCAACCCGACCCAGGAGGCGTTCGAGCTGCGGCTGGCGTCGCTCGAGGGCGGGGTCGGCGCGCTGGCCGTGGCGAGCGGCCAGGCCGCCGAGAGCTACGCGCTGCTGAACCTCGCCGACGCCGGCGATCACATCGTGTCGTCCGCGTCGCTGTACGGCGGCACGTACAACCTGCTGCGCCACCGGCTCGCCCGCCTCGGGATCGAGACCACCTTCATCGACGATCCGGACGACCTCGACGCCTGGCGCGCCGCCATCCGGCCCACCACCAAGGCCTTCTACGGCGAGTCGATCGGCAACCCGCGCGGTGACGTGCTCGACATCGAAGGGATCGCGTCGGTCGCCCACGGTGCCGGCATCCCGTTGATCGTCGACAACACGCTGGCCAGCCCCTACCTGCTGCGCCCGCTCGAGTGGGGCGCCGACATCGTGGTCCACTCCGCCACGAAGTTCCTGGGTGGCCACGGCACCACGATCGGCGGCGTCATCGTCGACGGCGGACGGTTCGACTGGCGGGCCAGCGGTCGCTTCCCCGCGCTGACCGAGCCCGACCCGTCGTACCACGGCCTGTCGTACACCGAGGCGTTCGAGGAGAGCGCGTACATCGTGCGGGCCCGCGTCACGCTGCTGCGCGACTTCGGGGCCGCGCTGTCGCCGCAGAGCGCGTTCTACCTGCTGCAGGGCGTCGAGACGTTGAGCCTGCGGATGGATCGTCAGGTCGCCAACGCCCTGGCGATCGCGACCTGGTTGGAGTCGCGTCCCGAGGTGGGCTGGGTGAACTACCCGGGTCTCGCGTCGTCGCCCTGGCACGAGCGGGCGCAGCGTCTGTTGCCCCGCGGCGCCGGCGCCGTGCTGTCGTTCGGCCTGCGGGACGGCTTCGAGGCGGCGACCGAGTTCGTCGAGTCGCTCCGGCTGTTCAGCCATCTCGCCAACGTCGGCGACCTCAAGAGCCTGGCGATCCAGCCGGCCAGCACCACCCATCGCCAGCTGACCCCCGAGGAGCAGCGGGGGAGCGGCGTCACGCCCGACCTGGTCCGTCTCTCGGTGGGCATCGAGGCGCTCGACGACCTGCTCGCCGACCTCGATCGCGCCCTCGTTGCCACAGTCATTCTCGCTAATCCTGATTGAGTTAGTCGGAATTACCCTATACAGTCCCGCCCCATGACACGCAGCAGTGAACTTCACCCCCCGACCCGGCGCCGCAAATGGGTCGCTCCGATCGTCGTCGGAGCGCTCGCCCTCGCGGCCTGCGGGTCCGACGACGACGCGTCCGCGACGCCGACGCCAGCGAGCCGGTCGACACCGAGGCGGCCGCGACCGACACGGAACCGGCCGGCGACCGACGCCGGCCGGCACCGACCCGGCCGGCACCGACGCCGGCCGGAACCGAACCGGCCGCCGAGGCCACGGGTGAGGCCGTCGTGGTCGGTGCGGTGCTCGAGCCGACGAGCCTCGACCTGATCACCACCGCCGGCGCGGCGCTCGACCAGATCCTGCTCGACAACGTCTACGAGACGCTGCTCAAGGCCGACGAGACCGGCGAGATCGGACCCGGCCTCGCCGATCTCCCCGAGGTGAGCGCGGACGGCACCGTCTACACGTTCACGCTCCCGGAAGGCGTCACGTTCCACAACGGCGAGGCCCTCACCGCCGACGACGTCGTCTGGTCGCTCGACCAGCTGCGGGCCCCGGAGGCCACCGGCGTCGACGACCTCGCCTCGGTGGCGACGGTCGAAGCCACCGACGACACCACCGTGACCGTCACCCTGACCCAGCCGGACAACAACCTCCTGTTCAACCTGACGCGCCGGGCCGGCGCGGTGCTCGATTCGGGCACCACCGAGCTCGCCGACAGCGCCAACGGCACCGGTCCGTTCGTGCTCGACGAGTGGAACGTCGGCACGTCGATCTCGCTCGCGACGAACGCCGACTACTGGGGTGACGCACCCGCCATCGCCGGCGTGACGTTCGTCTACTTCACCGACGCCAACGCCGCGGTGAACGCGCTCACCACCGGTGACGCCGACATCCTCACCGGCATCTCGAGCGACCTCGTCGGGCCGCTGCAGGACGACGACGACTACGTCGTCAACCAGGGCACCACCAACGGCGAGTTCACGCTCGGCTTCAACAACGCCAGCGGTCCGCTCGCCGACGTCGCCGTCCGCCGGGCCATCCGGCAGGCGATCGACCACGACGGAATCATCGAGCTGAACAACGGGTTCGGCACGCTCATCGGTGGCCCCGTTCCGCCGACCGACCCGTGGTACGAGGACCTCACCGACGTGGTGCCGTACGACCTCGAAGCCGCCAAGGCCGCGCTCGCCGAGGCCGGATACGCCGACGGCTTCGACCTGCGATTCGTCTACCCGAACATCTACCCGACGACGATCGCCGAATACCTCGCCACGCAGCTGTCCGAAGTCGGGATCAACCTCGACATCCAGCCGGTCGAGTTCTCCGTCTGGCTCGATCAGGTCTACGGCAGCCGGGACTACGACGTCACGGTCGTCAACCATGTCGAGCCCCGCGACATCGACAACTACGGCAAGGACTACTACTGGAACTACGACAATCCGGATGTGACGGAGCTGATCGCCGACGCCAAGGTCGCGCCGACGCCCGACGAGGCGACCGAGCTGCTCACGCAGGCGGCCCGCCAGATCGCCGAGGACTCCCCGGTCGACTGGTTGTTCCTCGGCGCCGACCTGACGGCGTCGACGGCCGACGTCACCGGCTATCCCGTCAACGACACCGCCTCGCGGTTCGACGCGTCCGACATCGTCGTCGGCTGAGCCACTGAGCAGAGGATCCGATGAATCGCCGACCAGCAGCCCCCAGCGGAAGCAGCGAGCACCAATGACGCTGTTCGTCATCCGCCGGTTGGGGCTGCTGGTCGTCGCGCTCTTCCTCAGCAGCATCGTGATCTTCGTGCTGCTCCGCCTGCTCCCGGGCGACATCGCCCGCGTCCTCGGGGGCACCGAGGCCTCGCCCGAGCGGATCGAGGCGCTTCGCGCCGAACTCGGTCTCGACCGGTCGTTCCTCGAGCAGTACACCGACTGGATCAGCGGCATCCTCCACGGCGACTTCGGGCGCTCGCTGCTCAACAACAAGTCGGTGCTCGACGAGCTCGGCGAGCAAGCTCACCGTGACCGCACCGCTCGTGCTGTTCTCGTCGGTGCTCGCCGCCGTGGTGGCGGTGCCGCTCGGGTTCGTCGCCGCCGCGCGCCACCGCCGCGCCGACGGTGTCGCCCTCAACGTCGCGAGCCAGCTCGGCATCGCCGTTCCGTCGTTCTTCGTCGGGCTGCTGCTGGTGGTCGTGGTGTCGGTGAAATGGGGCCTCCTGCCGGCCCAGGGCTTCCCGACCGACGGCTGGGACGACCCGACCGAAGCGCTCCGCGCCCTCGCCCTCCCGGTGATCACCCTGGCCATCTCGCAGGGTGCCGTCCTGTTCCGGTTCGTCCGGTCGGCCGCGCTCGACGTGATCGGGCAGGACTACATGCGCACGGCCCGCGCGAAGGGCCTGACCCGGCCGCAGGCCCTGGTCCGTCACGGCCTGCGCAACGCGTCGGTGCCGATCGTCTCGATCCTCGGTGTCCAGATCGCCAGCCTGATCGCCGGTGTCCTGGTGATCGAACGGGTCTTCCAGCTCCCCGGCGTCGGACAGATGCTCGTCACCGACGTGGGCACCCGCGATCTCGCCAAGGTGCAGGGGACGGTCCTGCTCATCGCCGTGATCGTGCTCGTCATCGGGTTCGTCGTCGACCTCGTGCACGGCTTGATCGACCCTCGACTGAGGACCGTCCGATGAAGCACGTCTGGCGCTCGCGCAGCGGCCGGATCGGCGTGATCATCGTCGCCACGGCGGTCGCCGTCGCGCTGATCTCGCTGGTGTGGACGCCCCACGACCCGCGCAAGGTCGTGCCCTCCGACCGCTGGCTGCCGATCTCCGCCGACCCATTGGTTCGGCACCGACGGTGCCGGCAAGGACCTGTTCAGCCAGGTGCTGGTCGGCGCCCGAACGACCCTGTTCGTCGTGGTCGTGTCGGTGGTGATCGCCGCCGTGATCGGCCTGGCGATGGGCATCTTCAGCGCCCTCGCTCCCCGCTGGATCGGCGAATCCACCGTGTACCTGATCGACGTGCTCATCGCCCTGCCGGGGCTCGTGCTCGCGCTCGTGCTCGTCGCCGCGCTCGGCGGCTCGCTGTGGACCGTGTCGCTGGCGATCGGGTTCGGCGCCGGCGTCGTGCTCGCCAGCGTCGTCAAGAGCGAGACGCACACCGTGCTCACCCGCGACTACATCGTCGCCGCCGACGCGTCGGGATCGTCGACCGTGCGCACGATCTGGCGGCACGTCGTGCCGAACATCGGCCCGACCGTGATCGTGCAGCTGTCGATCATCGCCGCGTTCGCCGTCGCTCGCCGAGGCCGCGCTCAGCTTCCTCGGCCTCACCCCGGTGGCGACGCCGTCGTGGGGGCGCATGCTCCAGGGCCTCCAACAATCGGTGACCGTGCACCCGTGGGCGATCGTGTTCCCCGGCATCGCCGTGGTGCTCGCCACGCTCGGGTTCAACCTGCTCGGCGACGGGCTGCGCGAGGCGATGGACCCGACCCTGCGTCGCCGCAGCGACGCAACCGGCCGGGCCCACGCCGATCCGCACGCCCACCGAACTGGATGCGGTGCACGGATGAGCCTGCTCGAGGTGCGCGACCTCACCGTTCGCTTCGGCGGCAGCACCGTGGTCGACCGCGTCTCGTTCGACCTCGATGCCGGCCGACGGCTCGGGATCATCGGTGAGTCGGGCTCGGGCAAGACGCTGTCCGCGCTGTCGGTGATCGGGTTCGCTCCCGAGCAGGCGGACGTGACCGGCAGCATCCGGTTCGACGGCCAGGAGCTCATCGGCCTGTCCGATCGCGCAGCGTCGAAGCTGCGCGGCGAGCGCATCGCGATGGTGTTCCAGAGCCCGCTGACCTCGCTCAACCCGCTGATGCGGGTCGGCAAGCAGATCGCCGAACCGCTCCGGCTGCACCACGGCCTCTCGCGACGTGCGGCCGCCGCCGAGGCCGTCGCGTTGTGCGACCGGGTCGGCCTGCCGGACCCCGAGCGCAGCGGCGCGGGCGTTCCCGCACCAGCTGTCCGGTGGCCAGCGACAGCGCGTCGGCATCGCCATCGCCCTGGCGTGCCGTCCCGCGCTGCTGATCGCCGACGAACCGACGACCGCGCTCGACGTCACGGTCCAGCGCGGCGTGCTCGAACTCCTCGACACCCTGATCGCCGAGGAGGGGACGGCGCTGCTGTTCATCACGCACGACGTCTCGCTCATCGCCCAGGTGGCGCACGACCTGGTGGTGATGCGCAACGGCGGGATCGTCGAACACGGCGACGTCGACGAGCTGATCGCCCGGCCGCAGCATCCGTACACCGCGCAGCTGATCGCCGCCGCCCGGGCCACCGGCCTCGACGGTCCAGCGCGCCACGTCGACCGTCGCCCATCGCGAGGATTCGCGCCCGTTCGGCACTCGACGTGGCGCAGCCATCGATCGACGCTCCGTCGAGTCGGTCGGCGCCGATCCGATCCAGGTGCACGGATGAGCCCGTCGCCGAACGTCCGCCGCTGCTCACCGCGACCGGGCTCCATCGCCGGTACCGCCTGCCCAAGACGTCGGTGTTCGGCCCGCGCCTCGAGCGGCACGCGCTCGGCGGCGTCGATCTCGAGATCGCCGAGTTCTCCAGCGTCGGGGTGGTGGGCGAATCGGGATCGGGCAAGTCGACGCTCGTGCGCATCCTGCTCGGCCTCGACCGCGCCACCGAAGGCACCGTCACCTATCGCGGACGCCCGGTCGTGCCGGGTCGCCCGTCGAGCCTGCGCTGGTTCCGGCGCGAAGCCCAGATCGTGCTCCAGGACCCGCTGAGCTCGCTCGACCCGCGGATGACCGTGGCGTCGATCATCCGCGAACCGCTGATCTGCCTGCGCATCGACGAGGACCACGACCGGCGCATCGACGAGGTGCTCGAGCAGGTCGACCTGCCGACGTCGGTCCGCAACCGGTACCCGCACGAGTTCTCCGGTGGTCAGCAACAGCGCATCGCGATCGCCAGGGCCATCGCTCCGCGCCCGCGGCTGCTCGTCGGCGACGAGCCGGTGAGCGCGCTCGACGTGTCGGTGCGGGTGCAGATCCTCGATCTGCTGCGGACGCTGGCGGACGACCTCGGGCTGACGCTCGTGCTCATCTCCCACGACCTCGGTGTCGTCCGCTATCTCTGCGACGAGCTGGTCGTCCTGCACGACGGCGTGATCGTCGAACGGGGCGCCACGTCCGAACTGCTGCAGGCGCCCACCGACCCCTACACGCGAGAACTCGTCGCCGCCGTACCGCGCCTCCATCCCCGCCGCACCCCCCAACCGCCGGAGGCACCCCCACATGACCCACGACACCACCAAGCCGTTCCGGCTCGGCTTCCTCACCCACGTCCACGGCTCCGGTCGGTCGCCCGCCCAGGTGTACCGCGACCTGATCACGGTCTTCCAGGCCGCCGAGGACCTCGGCTTCGACGGGGGCTGGGTCGCCCAGCATCACCTGCGCTCGGACTACGGGCGGCTGCCGTCGCCGCCGGTGCTGCTCGCGGCGGTCGCGGAACGGACCACGCACATCGAGCTCGGCACCGCCGTCACCGTCCTGCCGCTGGAGCATCCCGTCCGGCTCGCCGAGGACTGGTCGGTGCTGGCCGCTCTCGCCGGTCCGCGCCTGCAACTCGGTGTCGGCACCGGTGGCGCCAACATCGACGCGTTCGCCGCGTTCGGGGCCGTCGCCCCCGACGACCGCCACGCCGACTTCGACGATCGACTCGCCGCCCTGCGCGGGGCGTTGCGTGGCGACCCCCTCGGACAGTCGTCGCTGGTGGTGCAACCGACCGGACACGACCTCGCCGATCGGCTCTGGCAGTCGACGTCCGATCCGGTGCGGGCGCGCGCCGCCGCACGGTCCGGCGACGGCCTGCTCCTCGGCACCGCGGTGCACGATCCGCTGACGCAGCAGAAGCCGCTCGCTGACGCCTACCTCGACGAGTGGGGCCGGACCCACGGAACCGCGCGCCCGCGCATCGCGGTGACGCGGCGGTCTTCCCCGCCCGGACCCGGGCGTCGGCGGCCGCCGATCTCGAACCGGCGCTGGCGCTGCATCGCCAGGGCTTCGCCATCCACGGCTACACCGACCTGCTCGAACTCTCGACGGAGGAGTACCTGCGGCGGATCAACGTCCACTACGGCACCGTCGACGACGTGGTCGAGAGCATCCAGGGCGACCCCGCGCTGCTCGGCTACGCCGACTGGTTCCTGCCGGTGGTGCAGAGCGAGACCTCCAGCGTGGCGGAGGACATCGCCCGCCTGGAGATCATCGCCACCCAGATCGCCCCGGCGCTCGGCTGGTCGGCATCGGGCGGACGCACGGGCGTGGCCGCATGACTGACGTCCAGGCTCCCGTGCGGCCGTTCAAGCTCGGCTTCCTCACCCACGTCCACGGCGACGGCCCGCCGGCGCCGCTCTACCAGGACGTCGTCGAGCTGTTCGTGGCCGCGGAGGAACTCGGCTTCGACAGCGGGTGGGTCGCCCAGCATCACTTCCAACCCCGGTTCGGCCGCCTCCCGTCGCCGCTCGTCCTGCTCGCCGCCGCGGCCGCACGGACACGGCGCATCCGGCTCGGGACGAGCGTGGTGGTGCTCGGCCTGGAGGATCCGATCCGGCTCGCCGAGGATGCCGCCGTGCTCGATGCGATCAGCGGTGGCCGCCTCGACCTCGGCGTCGGCACGGGTGGCGCCAACACGATGGCGTTCGGCGCGTTCGGCCGCGACGTCGCCCAGCGCCGGGAACTCGCCGGCGACGTGCTCGATCGGCTCCAGGCGGCGCTGGCCGGCGGAGCGCTCGACGACGTCGGGCACGACGCTGCAACCGCCCGCACCCTCGCTCGGATCGCGGCTCTGGGACTCGACGACCCAGCTCGACGGCGTGCGCCGCGCGGCGCGGGAGGGACGCGGGCTCCTGCTCGGCGTCGGCCCAGCCCGAACCGTGCAGCGTCCCCTCGCCGAGGCCTACCTCGACGCCTGGGCCGGCGATCCGGCCGACGCGCCGATCGCCGCGGTGCGCGGCGTGTTCCCCGATCGCGACATCGCGTCGGCCCGCGCCGAACTCGGCACCGGACATCGACCTGTACGACCCGTTGTTCGCCGCCGACGGACACGACCCGGGCAGTTTGACCCTCGAACGTCGACTCGACCTGATGAACGTGCACCACGGCCCGGCCGATCACATCGTGGAGACGCTGGCGTCCGATCCGACGTTCAGCGGCGTCGCCACCCATCTGATCGTCGCCTGCCACGCGGAGAGTTCGAGCATCGCCAGGGGCTGGAGCGGCTCGAGATCGTGGCCACCCAGATCGCGCCGCAACTCGGATGGTCGCCCGCACGTGATCTGGTGGGTGCGTCATGAGCGCACGACCGGTGCTCGCCGCCGTGCTGCAGCTCGACGACCAACCGGCGGGCATCGCCTACCTCGCGGAGGCGGCCGTCGCACTCGAACGCGCCGGGTTCACGTTCATCGTCGTCGACGACCGCGGGAGCAGGGTCGGCGCCAGGTGTTCGAGCCCTACACGCTCACCTCGGCGCTCGCCTACGCCACCGATCGGCTCGGGTTCGTCGTGCGGTCACCGACCATCGATCTCCACCCGTACCACGCCGCCCGCCGGCTGGCATCGCTCGACCACCTGAGCGGAGGCCGCACGGGCTGGCTGGTCGGCGGCGACCCGGATCCAGACGCGCCGCCGAGTACGTCGACGTCGTCAGGTCGCTGTGGGACAGCTGGGACGACGACGCGTTCGTGCGCGACGTCGAGGGCGGGCGGTACTACGACCCCGCCGGGCTCCACCCCCCGGAGCACGACGGAGACGCGCTACCGGGTCCGCGGCCCGCTCAACATCTCACGGCCGCCGCAGGGCCACCCCGTGATCGTCCACGACCATGGCGTGTCGACCGACCGAGCCCGATCTGGGTGCCGACGTGGTCGTGGTGGCCACGCTCCGACTCACCGGAGCCGGCCGGTCGACGGCGGAGCGACGATCCTCGTCCGGACGACGTCGACCGGTGTGGACGAGCTCGTGGGATGGCAGCGCGACGGCATCGCCGACGGTGCCCTCGTCGAGGGTGCGTGGACGCCGGACCAGGTGCGCGAACTCGTCGGGCTCGGGCCGGCGCTCGGCTCGGCCGCGGTGGCGGAGCGGGCTGTCAGCTGCGCGACCGGCTGGGGCTCGCCCGTCCGACGCGCAACGATTCTTCGATCAGCCGGAAGGCGTCATGAACGCACCACACCGCCAACTCCACCTGAACGTGTTCCTGAAGGCGCCGGGGGAGTACCTCGCCGCGTGGCGGCATCCGGACACGCCCGACGCCGGGGCGCTCGACGTCGACAACATCGTGTCGCTTGCCCGCACGGCGGAGCGCGCCCGCTTCGATGCGATCTTCCTCGCCGACCTGGTGGGCGTTCCCCTCGAGAGCCAGGACGTGCTCAGCCGGGTGTCGGTCGTGAACGACTCGTTCGAGCCGGTCACCCTCCTCGCGACCTTGGCGATGGCGACCTCACACATCGGGCTGATCGCCACGGCATCGACGACCTACAACGAGCCCGAGCAGATCGCCCGGCTGTACGCGTCGCTCGATCAGCTCAGCGGCGGCCGGGCCGGGTGGAACCTGGTGACCTCGCTGAACGACGGCGAGGCCAAGAACTTCGGCCTCGACCAGCACGTCGCCCATGAGGACCGGTACGCCCGCGCCCAGGAGTTCCACGACGAGGTGGTCGCCCGTTGGGACGGAATCATCCCCGGCCTCCAGCGCCCGCCGCAGGGCCGCCCGGTCATCGTCCAGGCGGGCGCATCGGAGCGGGGGCGCGACCTCGCGCTCGCGGGTCGCCGACGTCATCTTCTCCGGTGCGGCCGACATACCGAGCAGCGTCGAGCTCAACCGTGACATCCGCGCGCGTGGCCGAGGCCCACGGCCGCGATCCGCAGAGCATCAAGATCCTGCCGGCCCTGTCCGCGGTCGTCGGCGCCACGCAATCCGAGGCCGAGGACAAGGTCGCCGTGATGCGCTCGTTGCTCCATCCGCGTGTGGCGTTGGCCCATCTCCAGTACTGGCTCGGCGGCTTCGACCTGACCCGCTACGCGCTGGACGACCCGCTCCCCGAACTGCCCGAGTCGAACCAGTCGCTCACCGCGCAGCGCCGCATCCTCGACGTCGCCCGGGCGAAGGGCCTCACCATCGGACAGCTGGCGCAGCGCATCGTCGACGGCGAGCGAACGATCGTGGGCACGCCCGAGTCGGTCGCCGACCACGTCCAGGAATGGTTCGAGGCGGGCGCCGCCGACGGGTTCAACGTCGTGTTCGAGTACCTGCCGGGAACCCTCGACGACTTCGCCGACCTCGTCGTGCCCGAACTCCAGCGCCGGGGCATCTTCCGCACCGAGTACGACGGACCGACGTTGCGGGACCACCTCGGGCTTCGTCGACGGCCCGGCGATCGGGGCACAGGTCGGCGTGTGAGCGCCGGCGACACGCTCGACGTGATGCTCGACATCGACGGCGTGCTCTACCCCTTCCCGGAACTCTTCACCCCGTACGCGGCCGCCCAGCTCGGCACGACCTGTCGCTCGACACCAGCTCGTGGGCGTTCTACGAGCGCTGGGGTCTCGATCTCCCCGGTTTCGTCGAGATGCTGACCCGTGGCGTGACCGACCGAGAGCTGTGGTGGGACGACGCCACCTACGACGAGGTTCCCGACGCGCTCGCCGGCCTCCGGGCGCGGGGCCACCGCCTGCACCTCGTGACGGCGCGTGGCGTCGCCGGCCACGATGTGGCGCTGGCGGCCACGCAGCACTGGCTCGATCTCATCGGGGTCGAGGTCGAGTCGATCAACCTCGTCGAGGACAAGCCGTCGGTGCTGGGCCGCCTGGGGCTCGATCCGCACCGGTGCATCGCCGTCGACGACGGGGAGCATCATGTCGAGTCGTGGCACGCGGCCGGCGTCACCGCCGTCGTGCTGGACCGCTGGGGTACGTACACGGGCGCCAGCCGATCGGTGCGCGACCTCGTCGGCTTCCTCGACGTCGTCGACGGCCTCGGCCAGAGCAGTGCGATTCCGACCGATCCGGACATCTTCAATCCGACCACTGAGAGGACACGATGAGCGACACAGTCACGACATCGTCAACGACACCATCAACGACCCGGCCGAGCTGGAGCTGTTGCGCCAGGAGGCCGCGGAGTTCGGCATCGAGTTGGAGGCGGCGCCGGAGTGGAACCGCGTGCACGTCGATCGAACCGACGGCGGCGTGGTGTCGGCGATCGTCTGGGGCACCGACGAGCCGCGTGCCACCTTCCTCCACGGCGGGGGGCTCAACGCTCACACGTGGAACACCACGGTGCTGAGCGGCGGCTGGCCCGCCGTCGCCCTCGATCTGCCCGGCCACGGCGACTCGTCGTGGCACGACGATGTCGACTATCGGGCGGAGCGGCTGGCGGGGCCGGTGGGTGAGGCCATCGCGCTCCTCGCCCCCGAGAGCGAGGTCGTCGTCGGGCAGTCGCTCGGCGGTCTGACGGCGATCGCGCTCGCCGCGGCACGTCCCGAACTCGTGCGACGCCTCGTCGTGATCGACGCCAGCCCCGGGTTCGTCGTCGCCGGCGGGAACCAGGTCCGCGACTTCCTGGCCGGCCCCGACAGCTTCGCCTCGCGCGACGAGATCGTCGACCGGGCGCTGGAGTTCGGGTTCGGCCCGAGCCGCGCGGCGGTGGAACGCGGCGTGCTGCGCAACACGCGGGTGCGCGACGACGGCCGGGTCGTGTTCAAGCACCACTTCGCCAACCTGACCGCCGATTCGCCGCTGGCGATGTCGGCCGACTTCACGTCGCTGTGGCCGGCCCTCGAATCGATCGAGGTCCCGGTCCTCCTCGTGCGCGGGTCGCGCGGCTTCCTGAACGACGAGCTGGAGCAGGAGTTCCTCGCCCGCACGCCCGGCGCGGTCAGCGTCACGATCGAGTCCGGCCACAACGTGCAGGAAGAGGCGCCGGTCGAACTCGCCACCGCCCTCGGCGAGTTCCTCGCCCGGTCGTAGCCGACGCTGGGCGTCAGTCGTCGGGGAGGGCGGCGAAGTCGCGCTTGGCCTGCTTGTACCAGCCCATCGCCGCCCAGGGTCGCTTCCATCGGCCCTTCATGTCCTTGAGCGCGGCCTGATGCGTGACGTCGCCGCCGGCCACCATGTCCTTGAGATGCTGGTCCTGAGCGTTGATCACCTCGTTGGCGTCCTTGCCGGTGTGCGGCAGGTCGCACGGTCCGCCGAGTTGCCTGCAGGTCATCGTCTTCATGTCGATCAGGCCTGGGCGATGCGGACGAGGTTGCCCGACGGGTCGCGGAACGCACAGTCGCGGGCGCCCCATGGCTGCGACACCGGCTCCTGCAGGACCTCGGCACCCGAGGCCCTGACCTTCTCGAACGTGGCGTCGAGGTCGTCGGAGCGGAAGATCGCCGCCTGCAGCGAGCCCTGGGTCACGAGCGTCAACAGCGCGTCGCCCTCGGCCTGCGACCGGCCGCCGTGCGGTTGGGACAGCACGATGTCGACGTCCTGGCCCGGGGCACCGACGGTCACCCAGCGGAAACCGTCGGCGGCGACGTCGTTGCGGACCTCGAGGCCGAGCGCATCGCGGTAGAAGCCGAGCGCGGCGTCGGGGTCGTGGACCGGGATGAACATGGTGGATGCGGTAACGGTGGTCATGTCACGACGGTACGGCGATCGCCCTGGTGCGTGCTTCTCCGATCCTGCTCGATACCGCGGACGGCCGGCGCCCGCCGCGGTCGGGACGCCACCTTGCTCACGCACGCCGGAACGACCTCGGCGTCGCGGTGGTCGCGAGCGCGGTACTGCGACGGCGTCTCACCGACGATCTCGGTGAAGCGGGAGCTGAACGATCCGAGCGACGTACAGCCGACGGCGACGCAGGCGTCGGTGACCGACATTCCGCTGCGCAGCAATGCCTTCGCCCGCTCGATGCGTCGGGTCATGAGGTAGGTGTAGGGCGTCTCGCCGTAGGCGGCGCGGAACTTGCGCGAGAAGTGGGCGGGCGACATCAACGCCGCGCTCGCCATCGCCGGGACGTCGAGGGGCCGCGCGTAGTCGCGATCGATGAGATCGCGCGCCCGACGCAGGTGCGTGAGGTCGGCGATCTCCTCCGGCGTCATGTCGCGATCGTACGTGCGAGCCGCGGCGAGGGCTAGGTTGCCGCGGTGGCCACCTCCCTCGTCGAGCTCCACTCATCGAGCAGGCGTGTGATGAGCCGCGCTGACTCGACCGGTCGCACCGTGGCCCGGTGGGCGCTCGGCGGTGTGCTCCTCGTGGCCGGCATCGGCCACCTCACGACCCAACGCGAGGAGTTCCAGGCGCAGGTGCCCGACTGGGTTCCCGTGGACGACGACGTGGTGGTGGTCGCCTCCGGAGTGGTCGAGATGGCGCTCGGCGCGTCGCTGATCCTGCTCCGCCGGCAGCGAGTGGCGGTCGGGCTCGTGGTCGCCGGATTCTTCATCGCCGTCTTTCCCGGCAACATCGGCCAGTGGCGGGAAGGGACCGACGCGTTCGGTCTCGACAGCGACACCGAAGCGCTTCGTGCGGCTGCTGTTCCAGCCGCTCCTCGTGGTGTGGGCGCTGTGGTCGACGGGCGCGGTCGCGGTTGTTCTCCGCGGCGTCCGACCACCTGAGCGCCGGGCAGGCGTCGAGTTCGAGGCGTACCATTCAGGAGCGCATGACCGACTACGTTCCACCGCTCGCCGACATCGGTTTCGCGTTGCGCGACGCGGCCGACCTCGACGCGATCCTCGCCACCGAGCGGTTCGGGCACGTCGATGCCGACACCGTGTTCGACGTGCTGGCCGAGGTCGGGCGTTTCACCGCCGAGGTCGTGGCGCCCACGAACCGTGACGGCGACACGATCGGGTCACGGTGGCAAACCGGCGGCACCGTCGTGGCGCCGCCCAGCTTCACGAGTGCGTATCGCAGGTGGGTCGCGTCGGGATATGGGGCGATGCCGTTCGATCCGGACTTCGGTGGCGGTGGGTTCCCGTGGGTGGCGGCGATCGCGGTGCAGGAGATGGTGACGTCGGCCAACATGGCGTTCTCGTTGTGTCCGTTGCTGACGCAGGGAGCGATCGACGCGATCCACGTCCACGGCTCCGACGAGTTGAAGGCGACGTACCTGCCGCAGATGTTGACGGGGGAGTGGACGGGTTCGATGAACCTGACCGAACCGCAAGCGGGTTCCGATGTCGGCGCCGTGGCCACCCGCGCCGTGCCGGCCGACGACGTGGCGCCGGGTGCCTGGCGGATCACCGGTCAGAAGATCTTCATCACGTGGGGCGAGCACGACATGGCCGACAACATCGTGCACCTGGTGTTGGCACGCACGCCGGACTCACCGCCGGGCACGAAGGGCATCTCCATGTTCCTCGTGCCGAAGTTCCTGCTCGACCCGAGCGGAGCGCCCGGCGAGCGGAACACGGCGACGTGCGTGTCGATCGAACACAAGCTCGGCATCCACGGATCGCCGACCTGCGTGATGTCCTACGACGGTGCGGTCGGCTGGCTCGTCGGTGGCGAACACGACGGCATGGCGAACATGTTCACGATGATGAACAACGCCCGGCTCTCGGTCGGCCTCGAGGGTCTGAGCATCGTCGGAGCGTGCGTACCAGCAGTCGCTGACCTTCAGCCAGGAGCGGTTGCAGGGCCGGGCGCCGGGTGCGGCGCCGGGCACGGCGAGTCCGATCATCGAGCACCCCGACGTGCGCCGGATGCTGATGACCCAGCGGGCATGGATCGACGCGATGCGCGTGCTCGATCTACCACAACGCTGTCCGCGCTCGACATGGCCACCGCCGCCCGCGCCGCGGGCGACACCGACGGCGCCGGCGCGTGGCAGGAACGCGCCGACCTGTTGATCCCGCTGTCGAAGTCGCTGTGCACCGACGTCGGCTGCGAACTGACGTCGCTGGCCCTGCAGATCCACGGCGGGATGGGCTACGTCGAAGAGACCGGCGCCGCGCAGCACTTCCGTGACGCCCGCATCGCGCCGATCTACGAGGGCACCAACGGCATCCAGGCCGCCGATCTCGTCGGCCGCAAGCTGGGCATGCGCTCGGGCCGGGTGGTCACCGACCTGCTCGACGAGTTCGCACGACGCGCCGGCCAGTTGGCCGAGGTCGACGGACTCGAGCGGTTCGGTGTCCGCCTGGGCGAAGCCGTCGAGGTCACCCGCACGGCCACCGCCCACCTCCTCGCGCGTGGCCGGAGCGGACCCGCGGTCGTTGCTCGCCGCGTCCGCGCCGTATCTGCGGATGCTGGGCACCACGGTGTGCGCCGGCCTGCTCGCCAGGTCCGCCCTGACGGCGATCACGCGCGACGACGACTTCCACCGCGCCAAGGTCGTCTCGGCGCGCTACTTCGGTGAGCAGATCCTGCCCACCGTCGCCGGTCTGCTCGCCGGCCGTCGAATCCGACGCCGACGACCTCTACGCCCTGTCGCCTGCGCAACTCGCCTGACGACTTGTCACATCGGTGCCAGGCACCAATGTGACAAGTCAGGCTGGGGGTGATCGGTCGGTCGTCGGGGATGAGCAGTTCGACCAGGCCGGCCACCCGGTCGATGACGTCCGCGGCGGGGGGCCCGCACCGCCGACAGCTGGTCGACGTGACACAGCCCGAGCAGCAGGAGGAACAGCGCCTGCACCGTGGCCCGCGGGCTCTCGTCCGTCGGTGGCAGCCACTCGATCATCGCATCGGCCCACCGCTCGTGCCAGCCCGACAGCAGGGTCGCCAGCCGCTCGTGCCGCCCGCTCGCCACATGGATCTCGGCGAGGATCTGTCGGTGCTCGCGCATGTCGGGCTGCAGATACGTGGCGGCGAGGTTCTGGAACGAGCGGGAGCCGCCGGGGGCCTGCTCGGCCACGGCGGTCAGGGTGTCGAGGGCGCGCACGGCGACGGCGTAGAGCAGGTCGTCGCGACTCTCGAAGTGGTTGTACACGGCGGTCGGGTGCACGTGCGCGTCGGCGGCGATGCGGGCCAGCGTGCACCCGTCGAAACCCCGCTGCGCGCAGCACGGAAGCGGCCGACTCGATCAGCTGCTGAGCGGTGTCGAGCCCATCGGTGATGCGGGGGCGGCCGCGGGGGCGGGACTGCCTGACAGGCGGTTGCGGCATGGCGCAATCTTGCCCGACTTCGACGGCGTTTCGTGGCTGCTCCTGTCTCGTGTCTCGGATCACCAGAAAATGAGCGGTTGTTGATATTGTCGGAGATCGACGAGCCGGAAGCACTCGGCCTCGCACTCGGCCACTCCCGGGAGGATTGGTATGCACCCCTTCGTCGCGCTGATGCGCAAGTACTGCATCGACTACACGAACTCCCACGATCAATCGATCTACGACGAGTTCATGGACCCCGCCTACGTCGTGCACAGCTTCGGCCGGAACCTGCCGCGCGACACGAGGTACGCGCCCGGCGTGAAGCAGATCTTCGAGCTCGCTCCTGGCCTCGGCCTGGTCGTCCACGAACTCGTGTTGAACGGCGATCGGCTCGCCATGCACTTCAGCGAGCACGCCGCGATGCCCGCGCCCGATGGGCGGGCGCTGACCTGCTGGCGGGGGATCGGGCTCTACCGGTGGGATGGGGAACGCTTGCTCGAGAACTGGGTCGAGCAGGACTACTTCGCGCTGCAACGCCAGGTCGCCACCGGCGTCCCCGATCCGCTCATGCCGCCGCACATCGACCCGTGGATGTCGACCGAGCCGGTGGCAGCTGACGCGTCGGCGGAGTCGATCGTGCGGGCGTGGCTCGACAAGGGCGATCTCGCCGATGCCGCCGAGGTGGACATCGACGACGCCCGCATCGGCGCCACCTACGAGGCGCTGCTCGACGTGGACGAGGTCGTCGTCGACGACATCTTCTCCGCCGGTCCGTCGGTCCCGTTCCACGTCACGCTCACGGGTGCATACCGCGGAGGGCTCGGCCACGCCTACGACGAGCACCGCGGCAAACGGGCCACGATGGGCGTGTCCGGGATCGCCCGGGTCGACGACGGCACCGTCGCCGCCGTCGAGGCGGTCACCTGTCGCGTCCAGGCGATCGGCTCGCTCACCGGCACCTTGGACATCGGGTTCTGAGCGATGACGGCACCGAACGATCCCCGCACCTACGTCATCACCGGTGCCGCCTCCGGCATCGGCGCGGCGACCGCCGCGCTGCTCGCCGCGGACGGCCACCGCATCATCTCCGTCGACCTGCACGACGCCGACGTGTGCGTCGACCTCGCCACCACGGCCGGCCGCATTCAGCTCGTCGACGACGTCCGCCGGGTCAGCGACGGGCGTATCGACGCGCTGATCGCTGCCGCCGGCACGGCGACGCAGGGCAACACCGACATCAGGGTCAACTACTTCGGCGCCGTCGCCACGCTCGACGGTCTGCGCCCGCTGCTCGCCGCCGGCAACGCGCCGCGTGCGGTCGCGGTCGCGTCGTACGCCGTCATCCGGCCGCACAGCGAGGAACTCGTCGCGGCCTGCCTCGACGGCGACGAGGATGCCGCCACGCGACTCGATCTCGTCGACCCGTTCGTCATCTATTCGTCGACGAAGCGGGCGCTGGCGCGTTGGATCCGGCGGCAGGCGCCGACGGCGAACTGGGCGGGCAGCGACATCGCCCTCAACGCGGTCGCGCCCGGCATCATCCGCACACCGATGACCGCGGGCATGCTCGCCAACGAGCGGTCCGGGAACGCCTGGCCACGGCGGTGCCGATGCCGTACGGCGGCATCGCCGAGCCGATCGTCGTGGCACACGCGCTGGCGTTCCTCAGCAGCCCGTCGGCCCAGAGCATCACCGGCCAGACGCTGTTCGTCGACGGCGGCGGCGACTGCGTCGTGCGCGGCGACGACGTGTTCTGAGCCGGCGCACCAACCGTCAGAAGCGGGAGATCGACCTTGTCGGCGTAGGTGGCGAGGGCGTCGGCGATGCCGGCGGGGTCGAACGACAGCGGCGGGATCACCACGCGGTCGACGCCCGATGATGCGAGGCGCTCGATCCTGGCGATGGCATCGGCATCGGACCTGCCGTCGATGGTCACCGTGACCTCGATGGCGTCAACGTCGCGACCGGCCTCGTCGGCGGCCCGGCGCATCACGTCGAGCAGGTGGGGCAGATCCTCGTGGGTGCCGGGGAAGAACCCGTCGCCGAGACGACCCGCCCGTCGCGCCGCGGCTTCGCTGTGGCCGCCGATGTGGATCGGCACGGAACCGGCCGGAGGCATCGGGCGGCTCACCGCCCGCTCGAAGTGCACGAACCCGTCGTCGTAGTCGGTCTCCTCGCCCTTCCACAGCGCCCGCATGGCCGCGACGTAGCTGTCGAGTCGACGACCGCGCTCGTGGAACGGTGCGCCCAGCGCTCTGAACTCCTCCTCCAGCCACCCGACGCCCACGCCGAGCACGACCCGACCGCCGGAGAGGAAGTCGAGGGTCGCCACCTCCTTCGCGAGGATGGCGGGGTTGCGCTGCGGGACGACGAGCACTCCCGTCGCCAGCTTGATGGTCGTCGTCTGGGCGGCGACCCAGGTGAGCCAGATCAGTGGATCGGGAAGGTCCATGCTGTCGGGCGCCGGCATCTTGCCGCTGCGGTCGTAGGGGTACGACGACTCGTACCCGGCGGGCACCAACACGTGCTCGACGGTCCAGATCGACTCGAAGCCGGCGCGTTCGGCCCCGGTGCCCATGGCGGTCGCCCCCGTCGACGTAGCGAACCCCATGATGTTGGCGACAGCGATTCCGAATTTCATGCGGGCCCCATGATGGCCGACAGGGCGGTCGCGTAGTGCACCCCGAGCAGCGCGTCGAGGTCGGGCCCGCGGCGCAGCGAGTGGCCGCCGTCGACCGACAGGCACTGGCCGGTGATCCACGTCGAGTCGCGACCGGCGAGGAACAACACCGCGTTGGCGATGTCCTCGGTCGTGCCGAGTCGACCGAGCGGCATCTGGGCGAGGTAGTCGTCGCGGGTCGGCCCGTGCTCGGCGAGCGGCGTCGAGGCGTCGCTCGGCACCAGCCCCGGCCGCACCGCGTTCACCCGGATCTTGTAGGGCCCGAGCTCGTCGGCGGCGTTGCGCACGAGCATCTCGAGCGCCGCCTTGCTCGCGCTGTAGGGGGCCATGAGGCGATGGGTGAGGCAACCGGCGATCGAGGAGATGGCGACGATCGCTCCGCCTCCCGACGCGGCGAGGGCGGGAGCGGCGTGCTTGATCGTCAGGAACGCGCCGATCACGTTCAGCCGCAGGTCGCTCTCGAACGCCGACGTGTCGACGAGCGGCAGCGGCCCGACGGCGGCGGTGCCACCGGCGTTGGCGACGACCGCGTGGAGTTCGCCCGTGACCGCGGTCGCCGTGGCGATGGCACGCCGGACGTCGTCTTCGTCGCCGACGTCGGCCACGACGTAGCTGCTCGTCGGCCCGAGTTCGTCGACCGCCTCGGCGAGGCGTGACTCGGTGCGGCCGCAGATCGTGACGGTGGCGCCGGCGGCGACGAGGGCGCGCGCACAGCCGAGGCCGATGCCCGACCCTCCGCCGGTGACCAGCACGCTCGTTCCCGTGAACGAGCCGCGCGGTGCTCGCCGGGGCTTCCTGTCGTTGAGCGTTCATCGTGTCGTCCCTCGTTCTCGCTGGTTCGGGTGGTTGCCGGTTCGGGTGGTGCGCGGTGACGGCATGCGTCGAGGCGGTCACCGTCGGGCGAACCCGAGGTCGAACCGCTCGACGGCCTTCACGAAGACGTTCGCCTCGTACACCGGTGGGGAGATCGGATGCAGATCGGTGAACCGGGTCGTCAGCTCCTCGAGGGCGACGCGCATCGTCAGGCGGGCGACGTGGGCGCCGAGGCACAGGTGCGGCCCGAAGCCGAACGCCACGTGGTGGTTCGGATCGCGACGCAGGTCGACGTCGAAGGGATCGGTGAACCAGGCCTCGTCGCGATTCGCCGACGGGTAGACCAGAGCGACACGGTCGCCGGGGGAGAACGTGACGCCGTCGACCTCGGTCTCGTGGGCCACGGTGCGGAACATGTTGTTGAGCGGGGTCACCCACCGCAGCAGCTCCTCGACCGCCTGGGGGATGATGGCCGGGCTCGGCCGCCATCGCCTCCCACAGGTCGTTGCGTTCGCTGAGCAGGATCAGCGACCGGGCCAGGGTCGTGCGGGTCGTCTCGGCCCCGCCGGGGATCACGAGCCCGAGTTCGGAGTTGATGTCGCGCAGCGACATCGGGCAGCCGTCGAGCGTCGCGTTGGCCCACCGGCTCAGGACGTCGCGGCGCGGCTCGCCGCGGCGTTCCTCGACGGCGGGGGCGGTCAAGGCGGCGATCTCGCCGGTGGCGCTGATCGCGTCGGCCATCAGCGCGGGGTCGCGGTGCAGGGAATCGACCCGCATCAGCCGTTCCGACCACGAGCGCACCTCGGGCCAGTGGTCGGTCGACCACCCGAGCAGGTGGCACGTCACCTCGGCGGGGATGCGCGCGGCGATGGCGTCGACGACCTCGAAGCTCCCGCCGTGATCCACGTCGTCCAGTGCCGCGGTCACCATCGCCCGCACCGTGTCGTCGAGTTCGGCGACCGAACGGCGGCGTGAACAGATCGGAGATGAGGGCGCGGTGGTCGTGGTGGCCGGGGTCGTCCTGGGAGATCATCGACGTCTCGTCGGGAAACCACACCGACCGGTACCCGCGGCTCGAGACGAAGTCGGCGGCGCGGCGTTCGATCGCCCGCAGGTGGTCCATGCGGCTGATGCACCAGATCCCGTTGACGTCGCGGTACATCGGCTCGTTGCGGCGCATCCAGGTGTAGGCCGGATGCGGATCGCCGACGTGGAACTCGGGGTCGAGGAGGTCGACGGTCGGCCGCGCCGTCAGCTCGGTGGGCTCGGTGGTCACGGCGCTCACCCCTCGACGAAGGGCCCGAGGACGGGGGTCACCCGGAGTTCCTCGGGCACCCGCTCCTGGCCGATGGCGCGGTCGATCGCTTCGTGGACGTGGTAGATCCGCCGCTCCTGGTAGTTGAGGTTGACGTGCTCGAGGACGCCCGAGTCGATCGACCGCTGCATGCCCGGCAGCACCGACAGGTCCTCGAACAGGACGTCCTGGTTGAACCCGATGAACATCTCGTTGGCGGCGCGGCCCTCGTCGGTGTCGTTCGACAGCGACGAGCACCAGTGGACGTGGTAGCTCGATCCACCGTCCGGCCCCGGCCAGTTGGTGACCAGGAACACGAAGCCCTTGCCGACGAACACGATGCTCAGGTTGGGGAACACGTGGTACGAGAACGTGCCGGAATCGGGCAGGTCGCCGAGCTCGGCGAACAGCGGCGGGAACGGCGTCCGACCGGTCAGGCGCTTGCCGTCGCGGAGGCTGATCAGCATCCGCGAGTGGCCGTTGCGCAGGAGCTGGATGCCGGTCGACGCCTGGTCGAGCACCTTGCCGGCGCTCTGGCGGTGGACGGTGTTGACGTGGTACGTCTCGATGTTCGCGTCGACCGGCAGCTTCCAGTTGACCGGCACCTCGCGCACGGTCGATCCGGCGAGGTGCAGCTTCCCGTCGAGGTCGGCGAACTCGCTGAGGTCGGCGGCGACCGTCGTGAGCCACTCGACGAGCGGCGGCGCATCGTCGTCGCGACAGATGAACACGAGTGGGCCCCAGGTCTCGCACCGAACGCTCGTCAACGCGACGCACGTCGGGTCGAGCTCACGGAAGTTCTCGGCGTCGGGGTACCCGACGAGCTCACCCTCGAGGTCGTAGACCCAGCTGTGGTACGGGCACGTCAGCCGCCGGCCGGTGTTGCCCGACGGCTGGTCCAACAGCGCCGCGCCGCGGTGCTTGCACGTGTTGGCGTGGGCGCGGATCACGTCGTCGTGGCCGCGCACGAGGAACAGCGGGATCGACAGGTGCTCGATCAACAGGTAGTCGCCGGGGTTGCGGACCTGGTCGGTGTGGGCGACCATCAGCCACGAGCGGCCGAACACCATGTCGCGCTCGAGCGCGGCGAAGGCCGGGTCGCTGTAGCGGGCGGCCGGGATCGGGGGGAGGTCGGGAAACGGCTCCGGGTAGGCGTCGCGCGCCCGCTCGTCGGTGGCGCGCTCCTTGATGGTGGTGATCTGAGCCTGGCTCAAGGACATGGTCGGTACCTCCGGGTCACGATCGTTCGGCTGCTTCGACGGGTTCGAGTGGCGGACTCGCGATCGTCGCGGCCCAACGCAGGTCTGGCTTCGCTTGCGGCGTGTACTGCAGCTCGCCGACGACCACGAGGTGGCGCGGCGCCTTGTAGCCGGCCAGCAACGGCTCGAGGTGGGCGCGGATCTCGGCGAGCTGGATGTCGCCGCCGTCGCGGGTCGACACGACGGCCGCGACGCGCTGCCCGAACCGCTCGTCGGGAATCCCGACGACGATGGCGTCGGCCACGCGGGGGTGCAGCTTGATCGCCGCCGACACCTCCTCCGGGTGCACCTTCTCGCCGCCGGTGTTGATGCGATGTCGACCCGCGCCCGATCAGGGTCACCGTGCCGTCGTCCTCCAGCCGGGCCATGTCGCCGGGGACGGCCCAGCGCTTGCCGTCGGCGTCGACCGGGAACGTCGCCGCACTCTTCGCCTCGTCGTTCCAGTACCCGAGGGGGATGTGGCCCGAGCGGGCCAGCCGTCCGACGCCGCCGCCGCGGCACGGGCCGGAGGTCGTCGTCGAGCACCGCGGTGTCGTCGCCGACGGTGAATCGAGGCGACGTGCCGTCGGCGCCGCCGCCGACCATCCGTCCGCTCGAACCCGTCTCGGAGGCACCGAACCCGTCGACGACCGTGACGCCGCGGCAGCAGTTCGCCGAGCCGCGCCTTGAGGCGGGGCGAGAGCGGGGCGCCGCCGGACGTGATCATCCGCAACGACTCGAGCCCGGCGGCCGGATCGGAGCGCGCGCTCAACTCCTCGACCATCGGCAGGGCCATGCCGTCGCCGACCAGCACGAGCAGGCGGACCTCGTGCTCGACGGCGAGCGCGGCCACGGCGGCCGCGTCGAAGCGTCGGCCGGTCCACAGCACGACGCCGCGCCCGGTGAGCAACGGGACGAAGCTGTTCCACTGTCCGTTGCCGTGCATCAGCGGCGACGTCACGAGCCAGGGTTCGGGGGCGCGGCACGACGCGCTCGGCCAGCTCGTCGGGCGTGCCGATCGGCGGTCCGCCCGGGTTGCCGCCGGCGAGCGCGGCGAAGAACAGGTCCTCCCCGCGCCACACGACACCCTTCGGGGCGCCCGTCGTCCCGCCGGTGTAGAGGATGTACCGATCGTCGCCGCTCCGTGCGCCGAACGACCGATCGGACGCCGCGTCGCCGAGCGCCTGCTCGAAGTCGACCCTGGTCACGTCAGCCGCGTCAGTCGTCGGACGCCGTCGTCCGCGTGCGCCGTCGTCGAGCACGATCACGTGGCGCAGACGAGGCAGCCGGCCGTGGACGAGGGCGAGTGTCGGGAGGAACGAACGCTCGACCACGATGGCGACGACGTCGCCGTCGTCGAGCACGTGGGCGAGTTCATCGGCGGTGTAGCGGTAGTTGAGGTTGATCGGCACGGCCCGGGCCTTGAACGCGCCGAGCATCGCTTCGAGCCACTCGATCCGGTTCCATCGCCAACATGGCGATGTGCTCGCCCGTCACGATGCCGGCGGCGACAGGTGGTTGGCCGAACCGGTTGGCGCGCTCGTCGAGTTCGGCGTACGTGCGGGTCGCTGCGCCGGCCGACGACCGCGGGCGGTCGGGGATGGTGTCGGCGGTGATCTCGAACAGGTCGGCCAGATTGAAACTCGTCACGGGGCGGCTCCGAAAACAAATCAAGGACTCATATATATAACATCAGAATGATCGCTATACTTTCGCTTTTGCAGACGAGGGGAACGGGGACCGGCGATGAACGACGAACACGACGCGCCGGTGGCGCATGTCATGCACACCGGGAACGTTGCTCGACCGCAACGCGATCGCGCTGGTCACCGACCGCGTCCGCCGTTCCGCGCATCGCACGGCGGTGGTGACGCTCGACGGCGACGAGTACACGTACGAGCAGTTCGGCGATGCGCATCGGGGCGACGGCCGCGCTGCTGCAGGGAGCAGGGGGTCGGCCCCGGCGACCGCGTCGCCTTCGCCGCCAGCAACTCGGTCGAGGTGCTCGACTTCCTGGCCGGCACGCTCATGCTCGGAGCCGTCTTCGTCCCGCTGAACACCCGCCTCGAGCGCGTCCGAGCTGGCGTTCATCATCAACGATGCCGGCGCGACGCTCCTCGTCGCCGACCCGGCGATGGCGGCCACGATCGATCAGGACGCCGACTCGATCACCGTGCGGGCGGATCGGCATCGGCGACCCGGCCCACCTGCCCGACCGGTTGGCGGCCCGTCGCCGAACTGGCCGCTTCCGGCGACACGTCGCTCGGCGTTCCGTACCTCACCGATCCGGACGACGTCGCGGTCCTGATGTACACGTCGGGCACGACGGGCAACCCGAAGGGCGTCATGATCAGCCACGGCAACGTCGTCGCGATGCTGCAGAGCTTCCTGCTGCTGACGCCGATGGGCACCGACAGCGGTCTGCTGGCGATGGCGCCGATGTTCCACGTCGCCGCGCTTGTCGCTCGCGATGGCCGCCCTGATCACCGGCGGCCGCGTCGTGATCCTCGCGCGCGTTCGACCTGACCGGCGGTGTTCGACGCGCTCCACACCCAGCCGATCACGTTCACCTTCGGTGTCCCGGCGATGCTCCAGGCGATGACCACCGAGCCACGGTTCGCCGGCACCGACCTGTCGAAGGTGTTGCTCATGTGCGCCGGGGCGCCGGTCCCCGAGACGTTGCTCGGCCAGTACCTCGAACGCGGGGCGCGCATCACGCAGGGCTACGGGCTCACCGAGTCCACCGGCGTCGTCAGCCTGCTCGAGCCCGACCTAGCACGTCCAAGCTCGGGTCCGCGGGCATGCCGTT
This sequence comes from Ilumatobacteraceae bacterium, assembly GCA_963772085.1. Lineage (GTDB taxonomy): Bacteria > Actinomycetota > Acidimicrobiia > Acidimicrobiales > Ilumatobacteraceae > Sva-07. The sequence goes on along the minus strand of CAVYWH010000021.1, from coordinate 47,632 downwards.
CCCGTTGACCGCGGTGCAGCTGCGCGACGCCGGCGGCGAGATCGTCGACCGCGCCGGCGTCGATGGCGAGATCTGGATCAAGGGACGCAACGCCGTCGCCGGGCTACTGGAACCGTCCGGAGGAGACCGCTGCGCTGCGCGACGAGGACGGCTGGCTGCGCACCGGCGACGCCGGCCACTTCGATCGCGACGGCTTCCTCTACATCACCGACCGGATCAAGGACATGGTGATCACCGGGGGCGAGAACGTGTACCCGGCCGAGGTCGAGAAGGTCCTCGCCGGCATCCCGGCGTCGCCGAGGTGGCGGTGATCGGCACGCCCGACGCGCAATGGGGCGAGATCGTCACCGCGGTCATCGTGCCGATCGCCGGTCGACGGTCGACCTCGAGGAGATCCAGGCGTTCGCCAGGCGACATCTCGGCGGCTACAAGATCCCGCGACGCGTGGAGCTGGTCGAGGAGCTGCCCCGCAACGCGTCCGGCAAGGTCCTCAAGCGAAATCTGCGGGCCGACCTGGCCGGGCCAGTCGACAGGGCGGTGCCGAATGGCCGATGACCGGATGCACCCGCTCGTCGCCTTGATGCGCCGCTACGTCGTCGACTACACGAACTCGCACGACCAGACGATCTACCCCGAGATCTTCGTGCCGGACTACCGCGTGCACATCAACGGCGTCGAGCTGCAGCTCGACGAGTCGTACGGGCCGGCGACGACTCGGCTCTTCGAGTCCGCCCCCGGGCTCGGTCTGGTCGTCCACGAGTTGGTGCTGAACGGCGACCGCCTCTGCATGCGTTTCAGCGAACACGCCTCGATGCCCGCGGCCTGACGGCGGGCGGGCGCTCACCTGTTGGCGTGGCATCGGTCTGTACCGCTGGGACGGCGAGCGGTTCACCGAGAACCACGTCGAGCAGGACTTCCTCGGCCGCCGTCGGCAGATCCGCACGGGCGAACCCGACGCGCTCGAGCCACCACACATCGACCCCTGGATGTCGACGCAGCCGGTCGGCCCCGACCTCGACGCGGAAGCCATCGCCCGCGAGTTCCTCGCCCTCGGCCGGCTCGATCAGGCCGACCGGGTCCAGCTCGACGACATCGCCTCGACCGGTCCGGGAACCGGCACCGAACTGGTCGTCGAGCCCGAGCGGATGGTGGTCAACGACCTGTTCTCCGCCGGCCGGCGCGTCGCCGCCCACGTGACGTTCACGGGCCCGTATCGCGGCGGTGTGACCGACGTGCCGGCGGCCGCCGTCGGAACGAGCGTGTCGTTGTCGGTGGCGGCGATCGTGACCGTCGCCGACGACGGCCACATCGAGGACGTGCATGCCGTGAGCACCCGCGACGTGGTGCGGGCGCGCCTGCGGACGGCGTGAGACGCAGGCCCGGGCGGATCTCGTGCCACCTGCCGTCGCAGCCCTCCCGTGTTCACGCGTGCGATCGGAACCAGTCGGCGAGATCGGCCCGAGAGGACAGTCCGAGCTTGGTGTAGATGTGGTCGAGGTGGCTCGTCACCGTGCGGATCGAGATGTACAGGCGGCCGGCGATCTCCCGGTTGGTCAGCCCGTCGGTCAACAGCCCGGCGACCTCCAACTCCCGCGCCGTGAGCGGACCGTCCGGACCGCGAGGGACGCCGGCGCCTCGTCGGGCGGCATCGAGGGCGACGGCGCGGGCCACCAGCCACGCCGCGCCGGAGTCGCGAGCGGTGGTCGAGGGCGGCCGTCAGGCGGCCCCGCCGCATCGTTCGAGGTCGATCTCGGCGGCGTCGATCGTTCGCTCGGCCGCCTCCAGCGTTCGCCCGAGACCGTCGAGGATCTCCGCCGCCCGTGCGAGTTCATCGGCCTGCTCCGCTCGGCGTGGCGCCGTCGTCGGGCACGCAGCAGACACGCCCATGCCGACGGCAGCCAGCGGTCGGCCCCGATGGTATCGAGTTCGTCGATCGCCGCCGCCCGCACGGGCGCATCGCCGGCCAGCCCGCGCGCCAGCGTGGCAGCACCGCCGAACACGAAACCGGCCACCGGTGCCAGTGTCCGGTCGTCGCCGACCTGTGCGTTCACCGCCGCCGCGCCTCGGTCTCGGCCGGCGTCCCGATCGCCAGCAGTAGCCGCCCGTAGCCCCGGTAGAGCTGTGTGGTGCGGTCGCCGGCGGCTTCCGACGACGACTCGTCGTCGTGATCGAGCAGCGCGATCGCCGCCTGGGGGCCATCGGTGTAGCGCACTGCCATGGCGTTCAACACGACGGTCAGCCCGGCGGACCGCGACAGCGGCGCCGTACAACCGGAGGTCGGCCGGCCGCTCGTCGAGCCGCCCTTCCGCGAGGCTGCGGAACGCCTCGATCGTCGGCACCCGCCAGGTCGGTGGCTCGCCGGTCTGCTGTTCCATGCGGCGGTGGAGCACCTGGCACCGAGCGGTCAACGCGGGGTCGCCCGACAGCGCCGCCGCATCGAACGCGAGGAGCAGGTGCCGATGGGAGACGTCCGGGTGGGCGGCCCACCGGTCGGCGGCGTCGAGGAAGTGCTCGACGCGTTCGCCGGCCGCATCATTGACGATGCCGAGACCGCTGTACGTCGACAGCAGCTCGCGCAGGGCGTCGCGCCGTGGCGCCGTCACCGTCGGGCGGGATCAGCGACAGTGCGGCGCGGGCGTTGTCCAGTTCGGCGGCCGACTGCTCGCGACCGGCGTGGCTGAGATGCACCCATCCGAGATCGACGAGCAGGCCCCAGGCCTGCTGCGCGGCGATGGCGGCACGCAGGCGGTCGAGCGCGGCCGCCGACCCCGCCGTTGCCCGCCCGGAACTCGGCATCGTCGAGCGGCCGGAGCAGCTCCACGCATGCCGCCACGTCGCCGTCCGCTTCCGCCCTGGTCCACGCCGCCCGCAGGTGGACAAGGGCTCGCCCGACCTCGAGCTGACGGATGAGGGCGATCCCGAGATCGCGCTCGATCCGGTGTCGGAGCGCCGGGTCGTCGTCGGCGAGCAGCAACGACAGCGCACCCTGCAACGGCTCGACGGCCGCCGACGGCGTGGCCCGCTCCAGCGCCTCGGTACCTGCGTCCATGAGCAGTGCGATCGTCGCGAGACGATCCGTCGGCTGCCCGGCGACGAGCGCGTGGCGTGCACGCCGGCCCGAGCGGTGCCCCCCGATCCACGTCCATCAGGCGGCGGTGCAGCCGTCGACGGGCGGCGTCGACGAGTTCCGCCTCCACCACCTCGGCGATGACGGGATGCTCGACCGTCCAGCTCGAGACCGGCGAGAGCGGTCGTTCACCGCCGACCTCGATCGCCAGACGGATGGAGCGCAAGCGGTCGAGCGAGGCCTCGACGGCGTCGAGGTCCATCCCGAGCAGCGACGCCACCACGTGTGGGTCGGTCGGGCCGTTGACGACGGCGAGCGCCTCGAGCACCGCCCGGTCGTGGGCCTCGACCCGGTCGAGTCGCGATCGGATGAGATCGGTCGCCGATCTGGCGACCGGCACGTCCTCACTGTGCAACTCCCAGACCTCGCCGTGCCGCACGAGCGCATTGCGCTCGACGAGGTCGTCCAGCAGTTCGTGGATCAGCAGCGGGGTGCCGCCCGAGCGGGCGGCGATCGTTTCGTACACCCGCGGCGTGACGTTGCCCCCGAGCCGCTCGGCGACCGCAGCGTCGATGGCCGGCCGGTCCAGCCGGCCGATCAGCAGGGTGGACGACCACGAGGCTCGCCGAAATGTGGCCAGGAGCTGGCGCACCTCAGGCCGGCGATCGGCCTCGTCCGGACGGGAGGTGAGCACGAGCAGCAACGGGGCGTCGGCAGGTCGAGACAGAGGTACTGGAGCACCTCGAGGCTCGCCTGGTCGGCCCAGTGGACGTCGTCGAGCGCGAGCACGACCGGTTGCTCTGCGCCGATGCGGGCGATGAGGGTGGCGAACGCATCCTGGGCGCGCACCTTGAACGCATCGGGAGCCGTGATCGGCGGTTGCAGATCGAGCCATTCGATGAGCGTCCCCAGCGTCGGGAGACCGTTGGCCAGCCGGGCGACCTCCTCGGCCGGTCGGGCCCGGAGGTACCGGCTGACGGGGGCGACGAGCGACTCGTAGGGCACCGCCGCCGACAGCTCCCACGAGCCGCCGTTGAGCACGCCGAAGCCGGCGTTCCTGGCGTCGTCGAGCAGCGCCGCCACGAGCGTGCTCTTGCCGCTGCCTCCCTCTCCCTCGAGCAGCACGACCGAACCCGCACCGCCACGCGTCCGCGCGAGGCACGTCGCCAGGTGGTCGCGTTCACGATCTCGCCCCACCGGCGCACGGGTCACAGCAGCTCCTCAGGTCCTACGTACGTCGGAATACGTACAGGGTACCGATGCCCCGATACCCGGTCGTCTGGCTGACTGGCCCCATGACCCAGACCACACCCCCGATCGACGACCTTGCCCCGCAGCCAGCCGGCAGAACCGTTCGGCCGGCTCCGCCGCCCGCCTGACCGACGCCATCGCCCTCGTCGGGGGCGTTCGCGGGGCGCTGCGCAGCGGGCTGCTCGAGGCACTGTGGCGCTGGCAGCCCTGCACCACCGCCGAGATCGCGACGCGGGCGCACCTCTCCGAACGCACCGTCGAACTCACGCTGACCGCCCTCGCCGTCGCCGACGTCGTGGCCCAGGACGCCGACGGGTGCTGGGAGCTGACGGCGCCGCCCGAAGCGTGGGCGCTGCTCGTCGGCTTCGAGGAGAACATCTGCCGGTTCGTCGAGTCCGGCGCCGCCACACGAGCGGACGGCGACGACCGCTACACCGGCATCCTCCCCGTGATCGGCCGCTTCCACGACCACATGGCCGTGCAGATGGCGCCATTTCTCGCCCGACGGAACGCCCGCGTGCTCGAACTCGGTGCCGGGACGGCCCCGTGGTCGCGGGCGCTGCTGGGCATCGAGCCGACGATGACCGCGCTTGCGGTCGACCTCCCCCCGGTGATCGACCAACTCGAGCGCTCCTTCCGCGGGGTCCGCGCTGGCCCCCCGGATCGAGATGCTCGCCCAGGATGTCCGTTCGTTGGCGCTCGGTGAACGGTTCGACGTGATCGTGATCGCCGGCCTCTGCCGTCTCCTCGGCCAGGCCGACAACGCCCAGCTGTTCGCCCGCTGCTTCGATCTGCTCGCACCGAACGGGCGGCTGGTGATCTGCGACGCCTTCGCCGGCAGCGCCGATCCCGATGGATCGCTGGCCCTCTACGCGCTCGGTCTCGCCGCCCGCAGCCGTGCCGAGTCGCTCTGGTCAGCCCGCGACTACGAGCGCTGGCTCGAGGACGCCGGCTTCACGACCGCCGCGATCGTGCTCGCTGAACGCCCCGGGATGACCGCGCTCGTCGCCGCCACCTCGCCCCAGCCGTACCTCCTCGGCCTCTCCGACGAGTTCCACCCCCCAACGCGATGAGCGAACGGCCCGATTATCGGGCCGTTCGCTCATGGCCCTGCACCGATCATCCCAACACGAAGGAGCACTCATGACCACTGCAACACTGGAGACCCAGATGACCGCGCCGCTGCCCTACGAGCCACCCGGCCGCGGAGTCTGGGCGCTCGACGTCGATCATCAATCCCGTCCCGCGTGGCCTGCTGATGCAGGAGCTGTTCGAACCGAACTACGTGGCCGGCTTCGAGACTGCTTCGCCCGGTACGGCATGCCGCTCGACCGGCTCGAGGGTCGACACGTCAACGGGTGGTTCTACTTCCGCGCCGTGCCAGCGGGCGCGCCCGACACCGGAACGGCGCCCCCGCCCGCCCCCGTGTTGAAGGTCCTCGTTCGGCTCGCTCCCGGACTGCGCCGACGCCGCCGGACCGCCGAGGCCACGATCGCCGACGCCCGCTGGCTCGGCGATGCACGCCGGTGGGCCGACGAGCGCACGGCGTGGATCGGACGAACGGACGACCTGTTGTCGGTCGACCTCGCCGCCATCGGCGACGACCTCCTCGATGAACAGGTGCGGCTGGCCCTCACCCTCGCCGGCGACATGATCCGCAGGCACTTCGACCACGTCGGCGTGTCGGTCGCGGTCGGCCGTCTGATCGTCGCCGGTCGGCGGTGGGGCCTCACCCCCGCTGACCTCGTCCCCGCGTTGCGCGGCAGCTCGCCGTCGTCGTCCGCCAGCCGCGCGCCGCTCGTCGAACTCGCCGCCCTGTCAGCCGATCGCCACGACCTGCGCACGGCGGACGACCTGCGATCGGTGTCGGCGCGGGCCGCCGAGCTGGTCGACCGCTACCTGTCGAGCTTCGGCTGGCGGCCGCTGGCCGCCGATGTGGAGGCCCCGACCCTCGCGGAGCAACCCGACCGGTTGCTCGACCTCGTGCGTTCGCACAGGCCGCTGGCCACGCCGTCGACTCCGCCTGCGCCGTCGCCTTCGACGAACTGCGCCGGCGCGTGCCGGCCGCCGACCGAGCCGCGTTCGATCAGCTCGTCGACGAGGCCCGCCAGTGCTACGCATCGCTCGACGACAATGCCGGCATCGTGGCGTCGACGTTCGGGGCGCTCGCGGGGCGTGCTCGAGGTCGGCCGTCGAGGTCAGGTCCGTGGCGCTCTCACTCGTTTCGACGACGTGTTCAACCTGACCCCGTCCGAGTTGCTGATCCTCGCCGCAGGCGGGTCACCGGTGCCGGCGAGGTGCTCGACGAACGTCGACACCAGCGGGCCCGCGCGGAGCAACAACTCCCGCCGCGGGTGATCGGTGGTGTCCCCGTCCCCCCGCCGGATCCCGCCGTGTTCCCCGGTGCGCTCCGGGAACTCGCCGCCGCGGTCGGCGCCTATCTCGACCTGAAGTTCACCGCTCATCCGGACGTGCCACGCACCGAGCGCGGCCGGCTCGCTCACGGTCGACGGGCAACCTCCCGTCGTCGGCGTGGCGGTCGTCGCCGGCGAGGTGGTCGGGCGGATCGTCGTCAGCCACGATCCCGCCGATGCGCTCGAGCGCATCCAGCCGGGCGACATCCTCGTGTGCCCGTACACGACCGCGGCCCACAACGCGATCTTCCCGATGCTGGGCGGCGTGCTGACCCAGTTCGGCGGGCCGCTCGGCCACACCGCGGTGATGGCTCGGGAGTTCGACATCCCGGCCGTCGTCGGCACCGGTTCGCTCCCGCTGCACCTCGACGGCCATCACGGTCGCCTCGCCGCCTCCCTGCGCTGACCGCCGCGTCCTGGCCGAACCTGACCCGCACGTCCGCGTTCGCGTCACCCGCCCGCTCGCGTCATCCCGGCCGCTCCGGCGACCCCGTCGACACCACACCCGACCACACCCCAACAACCCGAAAGGAACACCCATGAACCACAACCCCATCACTACCAACGCCTGGCGAATCGCCTTCGCGGCATCGGGCGTCGCCATGCTTGTCGGCGCACCCCGCCACCCCGAGTCCGATGCCCACGACTCGCTCCGCCACGAACTCGCGACCATGACCGCTCATGACGACTGGTGGTTCGCTCACTCGTTCGTCGTGGCCAGCACCGTGCTGCTGGCGACGGGCCTCTGGCTCGCTTACCGCTACCAGAGTTGGCCGACGGGCCTGCGACGAGCGCTCTTCGGTACCGCCGTCGTCGTGTCGGCGTACGTGGTGGAGACCGTGTTCCATCTCGCATCGGCGGTCGACAGCGATGAGCTGCACCACGGCGACGCCGCACCGGTGGCGTTCACCCACGTCGGGCTCTCGATCGTGCTGTATCCACTGACCGGCGCCGCCATCGCGTACCTCTCGGCCAGGATCTTCGCCACGGTGGGCCGGCGCCGCAAGCCGCTCGCCGCGCTCGGACTCGCCGCCGGTGTGCTCCATGCCGTCTCGGTGCCGCTCACGATGGTGTTCCCGACCACCGAGTTCAGCCCGGTGTTCGCCGGAGCGGCGATCCTCATGGCGCTCTGGGCTCTCGGCACCGGCCTGGCCGGACTCGGTCGCACCGATGCCGCCCCGGCACGCCCGGAGTTGGTTCGTCGGATGGTCGGTGCTGCGCAGCATGGCTGACACCGGCCCGGGCATGGTACGAAGGGGTCATGACCAGCGAGCAAGACGCCCATCCCGAACCCGTGATCGTCGCCGTCTTCGGCAGCGTCGGCGAGGCCGAGGTTTCCGAGGCGAAGCTCAGGGCGTTCGGGATCGAGAGTTCGATCGTCGACAACGACGGCGGCGGCGTCATCCCCGTCGACGGTGACGGCGGCATCGCACTCGAAGTGCGCGCCGCCGACGCCGGAGCCGCCAAGGAGATCCTCGACGAGACGGGGTCCTGAGCGACGCCGTGTGTGGGAAGGTGGAACGTGGCGTTCGGTCAATCGTCGGGTCCGCCGGCAACGGGCAAGCAGATCCGCGAACTGCTCGAGCTCCTCGCGGCAGCGGGACACAGCGACTTTCGTGATGCCCGCGGTCCGATGGGGTTCACCCAGCGACAGGCCGGCGGCAAATTCACGCGGGACGAGGCCGACGAGTTCATCGAACGGCTCGAGTCCGAGATCCACGGCGACGGCCCGCCGGCCCAGAGCGCACCGGTGACCCACCCCTCCTCCCCAGCGCTCGGCGATGTGCCCACGGCCGTGCTCGCCGCGGAGCTCCAGCGGCGCGGGTGGATCGTGGTCGAACCGTGACCTGCTGAATCTCGCTGGCGCGGTGGGAATCGTCCGGCGGGCGTGAACGACAGAGAGGAAATGCTTTACACGGTGCAGAATCGCGCCCATAGTGGGTGCATGGGGGTTGTGGTTGAACCGGCCGAGCTGCTGCGGCAGCACGGCCTCCACGTGACGGCGCAGCGTCTCGCTGTGCTGCGCGCGGTGTCGAATCGCCCGCACGTCACCGCCGACGACGTGGTCGAGGCCGTCACGGCCGAGATCGGGACCATCTCCCGCCGGGCGGTGTACGACGTCGTGGGCATCCTGGCCGACAAGGGCATCCTCCGGCGGATCCAACCGGCCGGTTCGCCGGCCCGGTACGAGGATCGGGTGGGGGACAACCATCACCACCTGGTCTGCCGCACGCTGCGGCGATCTCGTCGACGTCGACTGCGCGGTGGGGGACACACCCTGCTTGAGCGCCGCCGAGGACTCGGGCTACGAGATCGACGAGGCCGAGGTCATCTACTGGGGCCAATGTCCCGCCTGTCAAACCGTCTCACACAGCAACATTGAGGGAGCAACACATGAGTAACGAAGAGCACGGCACCGTCACCACCAGCGACGAGCCGTCGACCGCGACGTGCCCGGTGATGAGCGCGGCGCACCAGGCGGTGGGAATCACGGCGAACCAGCACTGGTGGCCCGAGAGCCTGAACCTGGGCGTCCTTCGCCAGAACAACCCCAAGGCCGATCCGCTCGGCGAGGACTTCGACTACACCGCGGCGTTCAACAGCCTCGACTTCGACGCGCTCGCCGCCGACGTCGATGCGCTGATGACCGACTCGCAGGAGTGGTGGCCCGCCGACTACGGCCACTACGGCGGCTTCTTCGTCCGGATGACCTGGCACGCCGCGGGCACCTATCGCACGCTCGACGGCCGCGGCGGTGGCGGGACCGGTGCGCAACGGTTCGCGCCGCTCAACAGCTGGCCCGACAACGTCAGCCTCGACAAGGCACGCCGGCTGCTGTGGCCGGTCAAGCAGAAGTACGGCCAGAAGATCTCGTGGGCCGACCTGCTGATCTTCGCCGGCAACCGGGCGATCGAGACGATGGGTCTGAAGACGTTCGGCTTCGGCGGCGGCCGTCCCGACATCTGGGCGCCCGAGGACGACGTCTACTGGGGCCCCGAGCGGGTCTGGCTCGAGGACCAGCGCTACAGCGGCGACCGCGAGCTCGCCAACCCGCTCGGTGCGGTGCAGATGGGCCTCATCTACGTGAACCCGGAGGGCCCGAACGGCAACCCCGATCCGATGGCGTCGGCCCGCGACATCCGCGAGACGTTCAGCCGCATGGCGATGAACGACGAGGAGACGGTCGCGCTGATCGCCGGCGGCCACACCTTCGGCAAGGCCCACGGTGCGGCCGACCCCGACGAGCACGTCGGTGACGAGCCGGAAGGGGCGCCGCTCGCCCAGCAGGGCTTCGGCTGGAAGAACTCGTACGGATCCGGCAAGGGCGACGACACCATCTCGAGCGGCCTCGAAGGTGCCTGGACGAACAACCCGATCCAGTGGGACAACGGCTTCTTCGACAACCTGTTCGGCTACGACTGGGAGCTGAGCAGGAGCCCCGCCGGTGCGCAGCAGTGGCGGCCGACGAACCCGGAAGCCCAAGAGGCGGTGCCGGTCGCGCACGACCCGTCGAAGCGCACGGCACCGATGATGGCGACGACGGACATCGCGCTGAAGACGGACCCGGTCTACCTGGAGATCTCGAAGCGATTCCACGAGAACCCCGACCAGTTCGCCGATGCCTTCGCCCGTGCCTGGTACAAGCTTCTGCACCGCGACATGGGGCCCGTCGCCCGCTATCTCGGCCCGTGGGTTCCCGATGAGGAACTGATCTGGCAGGACCCGATCCCCGCCGTCGACCACGCGCTGATCGACGATGGCGACATCGCCGCGCTGAAGGGCAAGATCGCCGACGCCGGTCTGTCGATCTCGCAGCTCGTCTCGACCGCGTGGGCATCGGCGTCGACGTATCGCGACACCGACAAGCGCGGTGGTGCGAACGGCGCTCGGATCCGGCTCTCGCCCCAGCGCGAGTGGGACGTCAACATCACCTCGGGCGTGTCGCGGGTCGTGTCGGCCCTCGAAGGCATCCAGCAGGACTTCAACGGTTCGGCCACCGGCGGCAAGAAGGTGTCGCTGGCCGACCTGATCGTGCTCGCCGGTGGCGTGGGCGTGGAGCAAGCGGCCAAGGCCGCCGGCCATGACGTGCAGGTTCCGTTCACGCCTGGCCGCGCCGATGCGTCGCAGGAACAGACCGACGTCGATTCGTTCGCGGTGCTCGAGCCGACGGCCGACGGGTTCCGCAACTACCTGCAGAAGGGGCACGACCTGGCCGCCGAACACCTGCTGGTCGACAAGGCGTTCATGCTGTCGTTGTCACCGCCGCAGATGACGGCGCTCGTCGGCGGTCTCCGAGTGCTGAAGGCCAACGCCGGCGATTCGGCTCACGGTGTGTTCACCGTTCGACCGGAGACGCTGACGAACGACTTCTTCGTCAACCTGCTCGACATGAGCACCGAATGGAGCGCCACGTCCGACACCGAAGAGCTGTTCGAGGGGCGCAGTCGTGGAGACGGCACCGTCCGCTGGACGGGCACCCGCGTCGATCTCGTCTTCGGCTCGAACTCCGAGTTGCGGGCGCTCGCCGAGGTCTACGCATCGAGCGACGGTTCGGACAAGTTCGTCCGTGACTTCGTCGCCGCGTGGGTCAAGGTGATGAACCTCGACCGCTTCGACCTCGACTGACCACCGAAGGTCGTGCATCGGTGCCTCCACGGACACCGATGCACGACCTTCAGTCGTTTTCGATCGAGATCGAGGAGCCGGCGGGCAATCCGGCGCGGATGTCGTCGACGGCCGCAGCGATCGCGGCATGGTCACCCTCGACGATCACGTCGAGGTCGATCATGTGGTCACCGGAGCTCGCCGGTGGCTCTGACGACGTCAGATCGACACCGGCGGAGTCCGCCAGCGCAGTGACGGTCTGCAGCGCCAGAGCGACGGGCGCGTGGATGCTGACTCGATGAGCGGTCACCGCCGCAGCGTCCCACACCCCACCCCGCCCTGTCGAACGCCGCCTTACGGCCACGCTGTATATGGGCGGGTCTGTCCATGCCTGTTATGGTTCTGCGACTTGTCAACAGAGGCTCAAGCGGCCATCAACATGCCGCTCAGAGTGTTGTCGGATTGGAGCATTCCGTGCCGAACGTGACGATCGACCGCAGCGTCGAACCATCCGCCCTCGATCCCGAGTTCACGCCCCGCCAGGGGTCGCGAATGGGAACGCCACGAAGCGAGCACCGCTCGAACGCCGCGGCGTGGCCGCCGACACCGGAGCGCCGTGGCCATTGCCGCCTCCGCCTGTCTCGCGCTGGTCAGCCTCGCCGCCTTCGACGCAGCCGAGTCGCACATGACGGCTGCCCCCGATCCGTTGGTCGAGCCGGCCGTGGCCGCGGCCGACCTGCCCCTCGGTGCGATGTACCACGTCGTCGACCAGATCGGTGCCCGCGCTCTCTGGGAGCAGGGCTTCACCGGTGCGGGCGTGAACGTCGCCGTCATCGACACGGGCACCGCACCGGTCGAGAGCCTGACCGGCGCGGGCAAGGTCGTCGCCGCCGTCGACTTCAGTGGCGACGTCTCCGACCCGTCCAGGGCGTTCGTCGACGCTCACGGTCATGGCACGTTCATGAGCGGCATCATCGCCGGCAGGGAGCCCGGTGCCGATCCCGCACGGGCCGCCCAACATCCCGAGTGGTTCCTCGGCGTCGCTCCTGACGCCGGCATCGTGTCGGTCAAGGTCGACGACGCCCACGCCGGCGTCGACCCGGCTGCGATCATCGCCGGCATCGACTGGGTCGTCGATCAGGCCGACGAGCTCGGCGTCGGGGTCATCAACCTCTCCCTGACCACCGGTTCGCTCGGCTCGTACCAGCACGACGCGCTGGCTGCGGCCCTCGAGCGGGCGTGGGACGCCGGCATCGTCGTCGTCACCGGCGCCGGCAACGAAGGTGCGGCGGCCAACGGCCTGGCGTCACCGGCCAACGACCCGTTCCTCATCGCCGTCGCCGGCGCCGACGTGTCCGAGTCGGGCATCGGCATGGGCGACTTCTCGAGCAGCGGCGACGGCGTCCGCAACCCCGACCTCACCGCCCCCGGTGCGCACCTCGACAGCCTGCGGGCGCCCGGTAGCGATGCCGACCTGAACCATCCGGAAGGCTTCGTCGACGACGAGACGTTCCGGGGCAGCGGTACCTCGCAGGCCTCCGCCGTGATCGCCGGCGTCGCCGCACTGTTGCGTCAGGCCCATCCCGACTGGACGCCCGATCAGGTCAAGGCCGCGCTCGTCCGAGACCGCGGCGCCGATGAACGGGTTCTCCGCCATCCTGTCGGGCAAGGGATTCGTGCAGGCCGACGCCGCCGTGAATGCGTCCGTCGATGGCGCGACCCAGACGTTCGCCCGCTCGACCGCCGGATTCGCGGGCGCCCCGACCGCCGGGATGAGCAGCATCTGGAACGGCAATTCCTGGGTCGGCAATTCCTGGGTCGGGAACGGAGTTCGTGGGTCGGGAACTCGTGGGTCGGGAACTCAGCTGGGTCGGGAACTCGTGGGTTGGGAACTCGTGGGTCGGGAACAGCTGGGTCGGGAACTCGTGGGTCGGGAACTCGTGGGTCGGGAACAGCTGGGTCGGGAACAGCTGGGTCGGGAACTCGTGGGTCGGGAACACGCTGGGTCGGCAACTCGTGGGTCGGCAACTCGTGGGTCGGGAACTCGTGGGTCGGCAACTCGCTGGGTCGGGAACTCGTGGGTCGGTAATTCGCTGGGTCGGGAACTCGTGGGTCTAGAGTCCTGATCGTCCTGACCGATTGACACCTGAGGGTCGAACACATCTGACGGTGCTCCCTCACGGAGGAGCGGCGGGTGACCGAATTGACTGACGACGACGCCGGGACGGGCACGCCTGTGCCGTCGCGCTCGGCATGGGGACCGGAACGCCAGGTCATCGCCCTGTCGGTCCTGCTCAGTGTTGCGTCGGCGGCGCTCGCCTTCGCGATTCCGGACTGGTCGGAGTCGACCCGACCCGTCAGGTTGGTGGCTGATCCGCTCGTGGCGCTCGGCTTCGCGATTTCTGAACGCACCATCTTCCACCTCGAGTTCGACCGGGAGGCGATCGGGTTCTCGGTCTCCGAGGTGCCGTCGGCGATCGCGCTCGTCTTCCTCGCTCCCGGCCCGGCGATCGGCGCCCGGCTCGTCGGGAGTGCACTCGTGTTCGTCCTGATTCGGCGCACGCCCTTCCACAAGCTCCTCTTCAACCTCGCGCTGTTCACGTTGGAGCTCGTCGTCTCGTTCATCATCCTGCGAACGACCCTGGAGTTGGTCGGCTCCGACGTCACCGACATCGTCGTGGCGACCATCGTGGCGATCGCGTTGTCGAGCCTGCTCGGTTCGGTGCTGGTGTCGGTGGCCATCTCGCTGTTCGAGGGCGACATGCTCAAGCGGATCGCCAGCGAGTTCCGCCTCGCGTGGTGGTTGTACATCGTCAACCCGACACTCGCCGGCATGGTGTTGGCGCTCGCACTGATCAACCCCGCGCTCACCGTCCTCGCCGCCGCACCGGTCGGCGCGATGTGGTTCCTGATCCAGCGGTACGGCGTGGTCAACCAACATCTCCGGGACCTCGACGCGGTGCACGGCTTCACGGGTCGCGTCGGCCAGTCGCTCGACCCCAGGACGATCATGGAAGCCGCGGTGGTCGAGACGGCGTCGCTGCTCCGGGCCGATTCGGCCTCGCTCGTCGTGTTCGACGTCAACGGTGCCGCCACTGACGCAATCGATCGGTTCGGTCGGAGTCCGCCTCCCGATCGTGTCGAGCGACGCGGTGTGGGCCGACCTCATCGACTCCGACGAGGCCGCCCTGATCGACCGCAACGGGACTTCGCCGGTTCGGACTCGACAGTCGCTCGCCGGCCGCAGAGCTGCTCGTCTCGTCGGTGAAGGACGGTGCCGAGCCGATCGGTCTGCTCGTCGTCGCCGGCCGCTCGGGCGCGGCGCACCGCTTCGGTCATGACGACGTGATCCGTCTCCAGAACCTCACCGAGCAGCTCGCATCGAGCCTCGGCAAGGGTCTGCTCCACCAGCGCATCGAGCGAGAAGCCCGCCAGGACCCGCTCACCGGCCTGCCGAACCGTTCCGCGTTCGAGCATCAGGTCGCACGCGTCGCGCTCGACCACCGCAAGCCGGGCGTGCGTTTCGTGATGATGCTTCGATCTCGACCGGTTCAAGGAGGTGAACGACACCCTCGGCCACCATGCCGGCGACGAACTCCTGATCGAGTTCGCCCGCCGCATCACCGGCCCACAAGACCGAGCCCGACGAATTCGCCCGGCTGGCGGGCGACGAGTTCGCACTGGTCGGTCACCGGGACACCGAACGCGGAGATGTTGAGCTTCGCCGAGAGCTGCCTCGCCGAGGCCGCCCGCCCGGTGACGTTGGACGGGCTCGAGCTGGTCGTCACCGCCAGCATCGGCATCGCGGTCATCGACGATCACCACGATGTGGCGATCGCCATCCGCCGCGCCGACATCGCGACGTTCAACGCGAAGACGCTGCGCCTCGGCGTCGAGACGTACCGCGACGAGATCGACCGCCGCACGCCGGCCCGCCTGTCGATGCTCGGCGACCTGCGCACCGCGATCGAGCGCGAGGACCTCCGACTCCACTACCAACCCAAGCTCGACCTCGGCCACCGGCATCGTGATCGGTGCCGAGGCGCTCGTGCGCTGGACCCACGCCGTCCGCGGCGTCGGTGCCTGCCGCCGAGTTCGTCCGGGTCGCCGAGGACACCGGGCTCATCAAGCAGCTGACCGACACCATGCTGTCCAAGGGGATCGAAGACCTGCGCCGCTTCCACGACCGTGGGTTCCACCTCGGCCTGTCGGTCAACCTGTCGACGCACGACCTGCTCGACACCCGGCTGGCCGAGCGTGTCCAGCGGTACCTCGAGGCCAACAAGGTCGACCCGACGATGCTGACCCTCGAGATCACCGAGTCGGCGTTGCTCATCGACGCGCCCGCGCTCGCGGGCCACGATCAACGATCTGCACGAGATCGGCGTGCGGATGTCGATCGACGACTTCGGCACCGGCTACTCGTCGCTGAGCTACCTGCGCCAGCTCCCGGTGCGCGAGCTGAAGATCGACCAGAGCTTCATCGCCAACATGCTGATCGACGAACAGGACGAGGTCATCGTCCGTTCGACGATCGATCTCGGCCACAACCTCGGGCTCGAAGTGGTGGCCGAGGGCGTCGAGAACAACGAGATCCTCGAGCAGCTGCGTCGCTTCGGGTGCGACGTCGCCCAGGGGTTCTGCATCTCGCGACCGCTCGCGGCGAACCACTTCATGAGCTGGCTGCAGGCCACCGGCCATCCGAGCCGCAACCACGATCCGCTCGTCGCCGACGGTTGGGTCGACTCGAGTCCGACAGTCGGCGGTCCACGATCCGCTCGACGCCCGTGACGGCGAGCGAACCGACATCCGAATTGTCGTGATCGGTTCGGGTTACTGCTCGGACGACAGCGGCAATACTGGGTCGGTGAGTCCCCGGGCGCCCCTGCAGCACGTGACCATCCATGGCCACACGGTCAGCTATCGCCGCACGGGCCCGTCGAGCGTCGGTCGCCGGCGCGGCAGGCTCGGCGCGAGGTGGTGTTGCTCATCCACGGGCTGGCGGGCAGCTCGCGCACGTGGGACGCCGTCATGCCGGCGCTCGCCGAGCGCTACGACGTCATCGCTCCCGACCTGCTCGGCCACGGCGAGTCGGCCAAGCCGATGGGCGACTACTCGCTCGGCGCGTTCGCCAGCGGGCTGCGTGACTTCCTCGCCGTGCTCGACGTCGCCAGCGTCACGATCGTCGGCCATTCCTTCGGCGGCGGCGTGGCGATGCAGCTCGCCTACCAGCATCCGGAACTCGTCGATCGGCTCGTGCTGGTCGGCAGCGGCGGTCTCGGCCGTGAGGTGAGCTGGCTGCTGCGGTCCCTCTCGCTCCCCGGCGCCGAGTACGTGATGCCGTTCGCCTTCCCGAAGCCGCTCGTCGATCGTGCGACCGACGTCGGCCGCTTCCTCGGCCGTCACAACATCCGCTCGCCGAAGCTGGCCGAGCTCTGGCGCGGCTACAGCTCGCTGGCCGGTGCTTCGAACCGGCCGGCGTTCGTGCGCACGATGCGCGGCGTGATCGACGTGGGCGGCCAGACCGTCAACGCCAGCGACCGGCTTGTACCTCGCCGCGCGCGTGCCCACCCTGATCGTGTGGGGCGACCGCGACGGGATCATCCCGGTGCGCGCACGGCGTCGCCGCCCACGAGGCGATCGCGATCGAGCCGGCTCGAGATCCTCGAGGGCGTCGGCCACTTCCCCCACGTCGAGGCGCCGGAGCGGTTCAACGAGGTGCTGCTCGACTTCCTGGCCACCACCGTCGCCGGCCCGGTCGAGCCGCGAGTCGCTGGGCGACGCTGCTCGCCGCCAACCAGTAGCCGACCGCTCACGCCGCGCCGGCTGCCAGGTCACGCGTGACGACGGTTCAGCGGCGCTGATGACGATCGAGGCGAGGCCGTCGGCTTCGGAGCTGGCGAGCACGTCGACCCCGGCGGTGGCGAAGGCGGCGTCGAGTTCGCCGGCCGGTGCGTGGAACGCGCCAGGGGTGCCGTCGAGCCCGACGGCGGACAGCACGGTGATGATCGCGCACGCCGCCGGGCGCAACGCCTCGACGATCTGCGGGTACAGGTCGCGGGCCGCGGAAGCGTTGGCACACGATGATCGACGCGTCGGTCGCGGCCGGCGGGCAGCCCGTCGTCGAGGTCGTGGACGTGGGCGTCGATCCGATCGTCGAGGCCGTGCGCCCGCGGCCGCGGCGCTGGTGAGTTCGATCGGCGATCGGTGACACGTCGAGCGCGATGACGTCCATCCCCGCTGCGCCAGCCACAACGACTGGGCACCGGTTCCGCAGGCGATGTCGAGCGCCGAGCCCGGTCGGCGGCAGCGCGGGCGAGCGCGACCTCGTCGAGCAGGGCCAGCGCCTCGGGCGCGGCGGCCGAGGCGACGGGGCCGTCACGGCGCCCGGCGTACCGCTCGTCCCATCGTGCCCGGTCCTCGTCCATCGGCCGTCATCCTCCCAGATCGAGCCCGCGGAACGCCGGTGCGACCGGCCTGAAAGGCGTGCCGCGCAGGGGTCGGACATGGGATCATCGGAGGGTGACCGACATCGACGAGAGCCACTCCACACAGACATCGACGGGCTGGTTGTCACCGGAAGACCTCGAGCTGGTGCGGGCCAACGTCCCGATCGTCTACGTCGACGCCGTGCCGGTGCGGGTCGACGCGCTCGGCAACGTGACCGAGGTCGGCATGCTGCTGCGGGTGGCGTCCGACGGATCGATCAGCCGGATGGTGGTGACCGGCCGGGTGCTGTTCGGGGAGAAGATCCGCGAAGCGTTGATGCGGCACTGCGAGAAGGATCTCGGCCCGATGGCGTTGCCGAGGGTGCCGGCCGACCCGACGCCGTTCACCGTCGTCGAGTACTTCCCGAACCCCGGCCGGTCCGGGTTCTACGATCCGCGGCAACACGCCGTCAGCCTCGCCTACGTCGTGCCGGTCGACGGCAACTGCGAGCCGACCCAGGAGGCGCTCGATCTCGGCTGGTACACGCCCGAGGAGGCCGTGAGCGCCGACGTGATCGCCGAGATGACCAACGGCCACGACCGCCTCATCCGCCTCGCCCTCGCCCACGTCGGCAAGCTCCCGTAGTCGGCTGCGCGGTGACTGACCTCACGCACGACCTCAGGTGAGCGAGGATGATGATCCAGATCGTCAGCATGCCGGCGAACAGCGAGGCCAGCAGGTTCCGGGTCAGGGCGGCCACGACGGCGCCGACGCCGACGGCGGCGACCTCCGGGCCCGTCACGCCGCTCATGCCCTGGCCGCCGGCGAGCAGGTTGATCGTGAGCGCCGACAGCACCGCCGGGTCCGACGTAGCGCAGCGCCCGCACGACCTCGGCCGGCAGGGGCCGATCGGCGAGGAACAGGATCAGACCCGGCTCGTGACGACGTACGTGACGATCGCGATGACCACGATGGCGGCGAACGCCGGACCGGCGCTCACGACGCGGACGGTGCTTCCGCGGCGGCGGTCTGCGACGCGTGCGCGCCCGATCGGTGAGGAAGCCGGCGGTGACGCCGGCCATGGCACCGAGCAGGATGCCGCCGTTGTTGGGGATGTTCGAGACAGGCGAAGCACACGGCGGCACCGGTGATGCGCGGCGGCCGCGGCCGGGTCGGGTCGAGATGCCCATCACGACCAGCCCGCCGAACATCACCGCCGGTGTGACGTCGAGTCGCCATTCGGTCGGGATGGCCGACCCGACGGCCATGCCGATGGTGACGCCGATGATCCACGCCGCGAGCAGGAAGACGCCGGCGCCCATGTAGTAGCGCCGCCACACGTTCGGGGTCGAGGTCGGTGCGGTTGACGGTCAACGCGAACATCTGGTCGATCAACACGAACGAGCCGACCCAGCGGAACCACGTCGGCTGGTCGCGGAAGTGGACCGACATCGCCGCGCTGTACATGACGTGGCGCAGGTTGATCACCGAGGCGGTGATCACGAGCGTCAACCACGTCGCCGTGCCGGCCAGCGTCACCGTGGCGAGCTGCGACGCGCCGGCGAACATGAGGTTGCTGCTGTACCCGACTGCGGTCGGCATGGCCGACTCGGTGATCGCGACGCCGAGCACCAACGAGAAGGGGATCGTCGGGAGATAGAGCGGCATGACGTCGCGGATGGCGCGCATCGCGACGCCGTCGAGCTCGGGATCCGCGCGGCGTCGGTGTCGGCGGATCGCGATTCGACGACATCGTGGGCAGAGTACGCGTCCAGGTGGCCGATTGCCGCGGCCGATACTGGTGCAGCGCGTACCCTGATGATCGATGCCAGAAGGCGACACCATCCACCGCACGGCCAGCGCACTGCGCACGGCGTTGGTCGGCAAGCCGATGGTGCGCTTCGATGCCCCCCGACTGATCGGCCCCGGCCCGCAGGCCGGCCGCATCATCGAACGGGTCGACTGCCACGGCAAGCACCTCGAGATCGTGTGGGACGACGGGCTCGTGCTGCACACCCACATGCGGATGACCGGATCGTGGCACCTCTACCGCACGGGCGACAGCTGGCGCCGGCCGTACCACCAGATGCGGGCCACGATCGAGACCGAGAGCTGGGTGGCGGTCTGTTTCAACGCCCCGCTCGTCGAGACGTATCGCCAGCCCGACCGCCGTCGTCATCCCGGCATGGGTCGCCTCGGACCGGACCTCTGCAAGTCCGACACCGATCTCGGCGCGGTCGTCAACCTCGTGCTGTCGTACCCCGACTCCGAGACCCGGCTCGGCGAGGTGCTCCTCGACCAGCGGGTGATGTGCGGCGTCGGCAACGTGTACCGGGCCGAGGTGCTGTGGGCGACCGAGCTCAGCCCGTTCGCCCGCATCGGCACGCTGACCGAGCACGACGCGATCCGTCTCGTCAACACCGCCGCCACGATGCTGCGGGCGAACCTGACCACCGCCCGCCGCGTCACCGTCCCCGGCGTCAAGGGCGGGCTGGCGGTCTACGGACGCAACGGGCAGCGCTGCCATCGCTGCGGCGAGACGATCGAGTGCCGGCAGATGGGCGAGCACGCCCGCACGCTCTACTGGTGCCCGGGCTGCCAGCTCCACCTCGACCCGTACCTCGAGCGGTCGAGCCGACGACACCCCGATGGATCCGCATCCCGCCGCCCAGCGCTGGCTCGCCGATCTCCCCTGGAACCGCGACGTCAGCTGACGAGATCCGTCGCACAGGCGGGGTCAGGGCGCGGCCGAGGATGCGGTCGACGGCGATCTCGATGACGACGCGGTCGTCGCGTTCCTTCGGCGGGCGGTACCGGGCGGCGTAGCCCTCGACGCCGGCGCGGACGCCGTCGGGATCGGTCACGAGCCGCACCGGGCCCTCGAGCGTCAACCACCGGCCGCCGTCGACCTGCGACACCGCGGCCCGTAGCCCGGCGGCCTCCATGCGCGCCGCGTTCCTGGCCTTCTGCGACGCCGCCCACGTGATCACGCGCGCCACCCGCGCCGTCGACGTCGTAGCTGAACCCGACCGCGACGACGTGCGGCGAACCGTCGGCACGCACCGTCGTCAGCGTCGCGAGGTGGTACTCGCGCGAGGAACGCGCGGCGCCTCGTCGGACAACGAGTCGGGATCGAGCGACACGTCACTCGGTCGCGATCGCGTCGAGGACGTTCATCCTCGACGCCTTGAACGCCGGGTACAGCGCGGCGAGCAGACCGGCGACGACGGCCCCGACGAGGATCAACACGATGATGCCCGGGTTGAACGCCAGCTTCGCTGATCGAGCGAGTCCGGCACGGCCAGCGACAGCACCACCCCGAGGAACGTGCCGAGGACGACGCCGACGATCGCACCGAACGTCGACACGATGATCGCCTCCCAACGCACCGACCGTCGCGTCTGGCGCTTGTTCATGCCGACCGCTCGGAGCAGCCCGATCTCGCGCGTCCGCTCGAACACGCCGAGGGCGAGCGTGATCGAGATGCCCATGATGGCGATGACGATGGCGAAGGCGAGCAGCATCGAGATGATCACCAGCAGCTGGTTGATCTGTGCCTCCTGCGAGGCCCGGAACTCGGCGTTGGTCTGCACGTTGGCCTGCGGGAACTCGGCCATCGCCGCCTCGACGGCGGCGTCGCCCTCGCGCCGGATCGACGCCGTCGGCCAGCTTGGCGATGATGAAGAAGTCGCGGGCCGGGGCAGTGCTGACCGATGCGAGCGTGTCGAGGCTGATCAGCCAGTTGCCGAACGTGGCGTCGCCGTAGATGCCGGCCACGGTGAGGTCCGTGGTGACGCCGTTCTGGAACGTGACCGGCACGACCGAGCCGACCTCGAGGTCGAGGTCGCTTGGCCGGGTCGGACTGCACGAGGACTTCGCCCTCCTGCAGCTCGCCGATCGTGCCGTCCTTCAGGTCGGCGTTGACCAGCTGCTCGAAGGCCACCGGATCGATCGCGCCGAAGGCCTTCTGCTCGCCGTCGACGAGCGCGCTCGTGCCGCGCACCGGCGTGACCGCCGACAGCTCCGGGATCTCGGCGAGCGTTTCGGCCACGACCGGGGCGAGGCCCTGGAAGCTGTCGTCGGTGATCACGTAGTCGGCGTTGATCGGCCTGTTCGAGCGTGCTCGACGAACGTGGCGCGGATCGACGAGGCGAACACGGCCGCCGCGCTCACCAGCGCCACGCCGATCATCAGCGCCGAGGCGCTCGACGACGTGCGCCGCGGCGACCGGGCGACGTTCTGGCGGGCGAGCGCACCGGGCGTCTTGAACAGCTTCTCGACCGGCCAGCCGATGGCTCGGGTGACCGGCCGGGCGATCGTCGACGACAGGCTCGCGACGCCGAGGAACAGCAGGATGCCGCCGCCGCCGGCGAGCACGATGACGCCCTGCGTGCCACCGGGCTTGAGGAACAGCCCGATCATGTACATCGCGCCGCCGATCACGGTGAGCACGACGCCGAGGACGAGACGCTTCGTCTGCAGCGCGGCGAAGCCGAGCTCGGGGCGCATCGCCGCCACCGGCGGGATC
The DNA here is from genome assembly GCA_963772085.1 of Ilumatobacteraceae bacterium. GTDB lineage: Bacteria > Actinomycetota > Acidimicrobiia > Acidimicrobiales > Ilumatobacteraceae > Sva-07. The sequence continues at coordinate 25,338 of CAVYWH010000021.1, read as the reverse complement.
TTGGCCGCCCGGCGCGCCGGCACGATCACCGACGCCATGGTGATGCCGATGCCGACGAGCGCCGCCATGACGACCGTGCGCGGCAGGATGACCATGCCGCGTGGCCGGGAAGCCCGCGCCGGCGGCGTTGAACCCGGCGACGAGCAGCTTCGCCACGAGCACGCCGCCGGCCAGGCCGAGGATCGTGGCCACGAGGCCGAGGAAGAACGACTCGACGGTGATCATGCGCCGGACCTGGCGGGCGGAGGCGCCGACCGCCCGCATCAGCGCCAGCTCGCGCAGCCGCTGACCGATGGTGATCGCGAAGACGTTGTTGATGATGAACGCGCTGACGAACGCGGTGATGAAGGCGAAGATCAGCAGGCCGGTGCCGAACGCGCCGATGAACTCGTTGACGTCGTCGGCGCTCTCGTCGGCGACCTGTTCGCCGGTGATCGACCTCGGTGCGCGGCGGGAGCATCTCCTCGATCGCCGCCTGCACGGTCGCCACGTCGGCGCCCTCGACGAGCGAGATGTCGATCGCGTCGACCTTGCCGTCGGTGCCGAACCGTTCCATCGCCGTGTCGAGGTCGAGGGCGATGACCGACGCGCCGCCGAAGCCGTCGGAGTCGCCGAGCCCGACGAGGGCGGTGAGCGTGCCGGTGTGCTGGCCGGTGTCGGTCAGGTACGTCACCTCGTCGCCGACGTCGAGGTTCTGCACGTCGGCGGTGGCCTTGTCGATGGCGAGCTGGTCGAGCCCGACCGGCGGCGTGCCGTCCTTGACCGTGACGCCGGCGAGGCCGTCGTCGCCCATCCACGACACGCCGATCGAGGGACCGGCGGTCGTGACGGCGTCGCCGTCGGAATCGATGAGTTGTGCGTACCGCGGTGACCGTCGGCTCGACGACGTCGACCCCGTCGATCTGCGGCGATCTGGTCGGCGATGCCGATGTCGATCGGGTCGCGGGCGTCCTGCGTGTCGAACTCCTGGACGCTGCGCACCTCGAGGTCGACGTTCGTGCTGAGTTCGGAGAACAGGTCGTCGAACGACGCCTTGAGGCTGTCGGCGAGCACGAACGAGCCGACGACGAACGACACGCTGGCGGTGATGGCGAACGCGATGGCGATCGTCCGGCCGAGCCGGGAGCGGATGCTGCGGCGCGCCGACAGCGCGGTGGAACCGGAACTCATGTCACTCCCCGTACTGCTTCAGGCGGTCGAGCACCGCGTCGGCGGTCGGGTCGAGCATCTCGCCGACGATCTTGCCGTCGCCGACGAACACCACCCGGTCGGCGTACGACGCGGCGGTCGGGTCGTGGGTGACCATCACGATGGTCTGGCCGTACTCGCGCACCGCGGTGCGCATGAACGACAGGATCTCCGCGCCGGTGGTCGAGTCGAGGTTGCCGGTCGGCTCGTCGGCGAAGATGATCTGCGGCTTCGACGCCAGCGCCCTGGCGACCGCGACGCGCTGCTGCTGGCCGCCGGACAGCTCGCTCGGGCGGTGCTTCAGGCGGTCGGTCAGACCGACCTTCGTCGACCACCTGATCGATCCACGCCTTGTCGCCGGACTCGCCGCCGAGCATCATCGGCAGCTTGATGTTCTCCTCCGCCGTCAGCGTCGGAATGAGGTTGAACGCCTGGAAGATGAACCCGACCTTGGTCCGCCGGAGCTCGGTGATGTCCTTGTCGTTCAACGACGCCAGGTAGGTGTCGCCGATGTAGGTGGCGCCGGACGTGAGTTCGTCGAGCCCGGCGAGGCAGTGCAGCAGGGTGGACTTGCCCGAGCCCGACGGGCCCATGATCGCGGTGAACTTGCCGGTCTCGAACGACACGGTCACGCCGTCGAGGGCGCGGACCTGGGCGTCGCCGATGCCGTAGATCTTCATCGCGTCGACCGCGCCGGCGGCGGCGGTCCCCCCATCGGCGGTCGAAGGCGGGTTCAGCGGGGCGGTCGGGGCGGGCGGCGCTGGCGTGTTCATGCCCATAGGTCTATCTGCCATCGACGGACCGTCGGAACCAACGGTCGGTTGTTCGCGCACGATTTCACCTCGTGGCCGACGCGGCGAACTCGTGGCCTGAGTTCGTCCGGCTGTGCCGTACGATCAGCCGTTGATGCTGCCAGTGGCACATGCTCCTCCTGCCTGCGATCGCTGCCCGACGGTGCGCGGTTCTGCCCGTTCTGCGGGCACGAGGTCGTGGCCGCGGCGACCGAGGAGCGGCGGGTGGTCACCGTGCTGTTCGCCGACATGGTCGGCTACTCGGCGCTGTCGGAGCATCTCGACCCGGAGCGCCTCAAACGGTTGATCGACGCCGCGTTCCAACGGCTGATCGTCGACATCGAGTCGTTCGGGGGGACCATCGACAAGGTCCTCGGCGACGCCATCCTGGCCCTCTTCGGCGCGCCGATCGCGCACGAGGACGATGCCGACCGGGCGATCCGTGCCGCCCTGCAGATGCACGAGACGCTCGATCGGTTCGTCCACGAACAGCTCGAGACTCGACGGGCCGCTGCACCTGCGCATCGGGGTCAACACCGGCGAGGTCGTCGTCGGCACGGTCGCCGGCACCACCGAGTACACGGCGATGGGCGACGTCGTCAACGTCGCGTCGCGGCTGCAGACCATGGCGCCGCCCGGCGCGGTCTACATCGGCGACTCGACCGCCGCGCTCGCCTCCGACGAGATCCTCCGCTCGTTCATCGACGACATCGACGTGATCGGGCGGGAGCAGTCCGAACGTGTCTGGCAGGTCACCGGCCTCGAGACCCGACTGCCGTCCATCGGCGTCCGCACCGACGTCCCCTTCGTCGGGCGGGCGAACCAACGCGAGCTCCTGTCGTCGGTGATGTCGATGGTGGCGAACGGCCGCAGTGCGGTCGTCGCCGTGACCGGCGAGGCGGGGTCGGGCAAGACGCGGCTCATCAGCGAGATGCTGCAGACCTTCCCCAGCCGTTCGGCGGTGGTGTTCGCCGGGATCTGCGCGCCCTACGGCGAGAGCAACGTGTGGGCGCCGATCGCCAGCGCGCTGTTCCGCCGGATGAACCTCGACCTGTCGGCACCCGTCGCCGTGCTCCGCCAGACGAGCCGCGACAAGGGGATCGAGTACTACCGCTTCGACGAGGCCGATCCGGTGCTCGACCTGTTCGTGGAGACCGTGCTCCACCTGATGGGGCACCCGTCGACGTTCGACTCGATGGCACCGGCCCGGGCTCGCGAGACGTTGTTCTCGGTGGTCGTCGAAGGCCTGCGCCGCCGTTCGCAGCACGGGCCGGTCGATCGTGTGGCTCGACGACATGCAGTGGGCCGACAAGCTGGTGATCGACCTGCTCGGCCGCATCACCCGCTCGCTCGTCGACCGGGCCGTCCTGGTGATCACTGCGCAACGCGACGACGTCGACATCGACTGGCCGCCCGCCGCCGACCACCCCATCACCATCCGCATGCCGCTCGATCCGCTGTCGCGCGACGAAGCGCACGTGCTCGTCGAGGCGATGCTCGGCGACGCCAACAGCGCCGTCGCTCGCCGACCAGCTGTACGAGCGCAGCGGCGGCAACCCGCTGTTCCTCACCGAACTCGCCACGCTGACGTGCGTCGATCCCGACAGCACCACGCTGCCGGGATCGCTGCGTGCGCTCATCGCCTCGCGGCTCGATCGGCTCCCGCCGGGCCCGCGGGCGGTGCTCGACAACGCATCGGTGCTCGGCACGTCCGGGGCCGTCAAGTCGTTGCAGCACTTCGCCATCGAGCTGGGCCAGGAACTCGACCCGTCCGACATCGAGACGCTGGCCGCCGACGGGTTCCTCGACGTGACCGACGACGAGTACGGCGGCTCCTGGCGGTTCCGCAGCGACGTCGTGCGCGAGGTCGCGTACCAGACGCTGACCAAGCTGGTGAGGGCCCAACGCCACGCGGGAACGGCATCGGTGATGGCCCACATCGCCAACGCGCCGATCGACCAGGTCGCCCATCACGCCGCCACGCGCGGCCGAGCTGGTCGGCGAGATCGGTCCGGTGCCCGGCGTTCCGTCGAACGTCGGCGACCAGGCCGTGCGCTTGCTGCTCGCCGCCGCGCAGCGGGCGCTGGACGTCGGTGCGATCAACCAGGCCCAGCGTCACGCCACCCGCGCGCTCGAGCTCGGCCCGTCCGACCCGCTGGTCGGTCGGGAGCTGCTCCTCTTGCGGGCCGAGGCCTACACCGAGCGGCGCGACGCCGCACCGGCGCGGATCGATGCCGAGGCCGCGCTGGCCGCGGCGCTCATCGCCGAGGACCGCCGCCACGAGGGCCGGGCCCGCCGCCTGATCGGCACCCTCGAGCAACGCACCGGGAACCTCGACGAGGCGCGCATCGAACTCGGGACGAGCGTCGAGCTGTTCCGGGAACTCGGCGACGACATCGAGCTGGCCACGTCGCTGCGGGAGCGGGGCTTCATCGAGGTGTTCGGCGGGTCGCTGAGCGATGCCGAATGGTTGCTCGGCGAGGCCGAAGGTCTGACCGAGGAGCTGGGCGACCGGCGCGGGCGCGCCTGGGTCCGCCAGCACCAGGCGTGGGTGTCGTTCCTCTCCGGCGATCTGGAGACCGCCGAGGAGCGGCTCGAGAAGGCGACCGCGGAGTTCGAGGAGCTCGGTGACGGGGTCGGCGGCCGGATGGGCGCTCGGCCTGCTCGCCTACATCCGGTTCTTCCAACGCCGATTCCCCGAGGCCGAGCTGCTGGCCACGACGGGTGCGGGCCGAGGCGCTCGAACTCGGCGACACGTGGGCGCCGGCGATGATGGACTCGCTGCTCGCCTCGATCCGGCTCTGGTCGGGCCGGTTCACCGAGGCGGAGGAGCTGTCGCGCCGCGCGCTCCACGCGTTCCGTGAACTCGGCGACCGGTTCGGGATGGTCCAGGCGCTCGCGCCCCGCGTGCGATCGTTGATCGCGCTCGGTCGGACCAACGACGCCGAACGGGCGATCGAGGAGACGATGTCGCTCGGTGAGAGCTACGGCGACTTCGCATTCCCGGCGATGATCGCCGCCGGCGCGGCGGTCCATCTCGGCCTCGGCGAGCGGGCGGTGGTGATCGGCGAGGCGGCCCTGGCCAAGATCCAGGCGATGGGCACCGAGGAGTCGGAGGTCCGTACCACGCTGGCGCTCGGGCTGTGCCAGACGGGTCGTGCCGAGGAGGCGCTGGCGCTCCTCCTCGAGGCCCGGCCGGACATGCCGTACGCCCACGGCGGTGCACGCGCTCGCGTCGGCGTTGACGAGCGACTTCGCGTCGCCACGCCGACGACGCCGATGCGGTGTGGGCCGACGCCGGCTCGACCTACCTCGATCGCATCTACGCCGACGTCGCCGCTGCTGCTGCGGAGTTCCACACGGGTGACACCGTGTCGGCCGAACTCCGTCTGGCTCGGGCGCAGGCCGTCGCGAAGCAGGCCGGTGACGGCATCGCCCGCTCGCTCGTCGCCCATGCCACGGCGGCGCTGCTCGGCCATCTCGACGACGCCGGCTTCGAACGTGTGGAGGCCGGTTGGCGGCGGGTGATCAGTGGCCTGGCCGAAGGTGTCCCGCCGCACGTGCCGCACGCCGACCACGTCGCCGAGCTCGACGCGCCGCACGAGATCGAAGAGCCCGTCGGCCCGTGACCGACCGCTCCGACCACGTCTATCCGACGGGTCTGATCGTCGGGCGGTTCGACCCGCCGCACCTCGGCCACTCGTACATGATCGAGTCGGCGGCCGCCCAGTGCGACCAGCTGGTCGTGTTCGTCAACAGTTCGGCTGCCCGCGACACCGCGCCGGGTGGCCTGCGGGCGGAGTGGCTGGCCGAACTCCACCCTGGCGTCTCGGTGATCGAGGTCCGGCACGCGCTGCCGACCGACTTCGACGACCCCGATCTGTGGAATCGGTGGATGGCGCTGTTCCGTGACCATTGGCCGCTCGACGACGGCCCCCACGTCGTGTTCTCGTCCGACGGGTACGTCGGCGAGCTCGCCGACCGGTTCGGTGCCGCGGCGGTCGTCGTCGACGCCGAGCGACTCACGGTGCCGATCAGCGCCACCCAGATCCGGACCTCGCCGGCGGACCACCTCGACCGCCTGGCGCCGGTCGTGCGGGCGTGGGTCGAGGACAACTGGCTCTGACCGCCGACCGGCTCGACCGCTCCGAAACGCAACAAGGAGTCGTGACATCGGCGCTCAGACCCGATGTGACCGCTCCATGCGCTGTTCGGGATGACGTGTTCGGATTACTTGTTCGGCTGCTTGGTGGTGCGCAGGTACGGCTTGACCTCGTTCCAGCCGTTGGGGAACAGGCCCTTGGCGTCGTCGTTGGAGACGGCCGGGACGATGATGACGTCCTCGCCGTCCTTCCAGTTCGCCGGGGTGGCGACCTTGTAGTCGGCGGTCAGCTGGAGGCTGTCGATCACGCGGAGGATCTCGTCGAAGTTCCGCCCGGTCGAGGCCGGGTAGGTGATCGTGAGCTTGACCTTCTTGTCCGGGCCGACCACGAACACGGAGCGCACGGTCATCGTGTCGCTGGCGTTCGGCTGGATCATGTCGTAGAGGTCGGCGACCGTGCGGTCGGGGTCGCCGATCATCGGGAAGTTGACCGCGGTGCCCTGGGTCTCCTCGATGTCGGCTTCCCACTTGACGTGGCTCTCGACCGGGTCGACCGACAGGCCGATGACCTTGACGTTGCGCTTGTCGAACTCCGGCTTGATCTTCGCGACGTAGCCGAGCTCGGTGGTGCACACCGGGGTGAAGTCCTTGGGGTGGCTGAACAGCACGCCCCACGAGTCGCCGAGCCACTCGTGGAAGTTGATCTCGCCCTGAGTTGTCTGGGCGGTGAAATCGGGTGCGGTGTCGCCGAGACGTACGGCCATGTTGGAACTCCTTGTTGCGCTTCTGTGCGAACGGTTGGATTGCAGAACGGATTGAATCTCACCGGGAGAGCGGCCACGATCCCGTGCCCACCATCCCGGCGAAGGACGTTACCGCCATACCCGACCAGTTCGGTCAGGATTGTGGCAATCCGTCCGCGGACGGCCGAGGCGTACGCTCGTGGCATGAGCGTCGCGGCGTGAGTGTCCAGGTTCCTCTCGACGAGCTGCAGGAGAAGTCCGCCGAGTTCGGCTGGGCCTATCTGCTGACCGTGCGCGACGACCTGCGCCCGCACGCGGTCGCGGTGTCGCCGACCTGGGCGGACGGGGCGCTCGTCATGGCGGTGGGGCGGGGCAGCGCCCGGAACGCCACCGCCCGGTCGTCGATCACGCTGTGCTTTCCGCCGCTCGACACCACCGGGTTCAGCTTGATCGTCGACGGGACCGCCGCCGTCGAGGACGATGTGGTGACGTTCACGCCCACGGCGGCCGTGCTCCATCGCCCCGCAACGTGATGGGTCGGCGTGGGCGCGGCGACCCCGCGGTGGTTGGCCGGGGACGAACCGGGGAAGCATCCCGTCATGACGAAGATCAGATCAGGGAGTTCCGGGCGGATCCGTGACCGGCGGGGGAGCGGGGGCGCTCGGTGGTGGCATGCTCGGCGGCGGCGGGGGTGGGTTCCCGATCCCGATGAAGGCCGGCGGTGGCCTGGTCGGCTTGTTGCTGCTCGCCGCGGTCGTGATCCTGCCGAGACTGCTCGGCGGCAGCTCGCCCAGCTCGAACGCCGTCACCCCGCAGGACGCCGACGGCGGCGCCGTCGAACTGTGAGACGGAGATCGAGCAGGTCGTGTGCGGCGCGGTCGACGACGTGTCGCTGTACTGGGAGGAGCAGTTCCCGGTGTCGTTCCAGGGTGCGTTCTCCGGCACCGACACCGTGTTCTTCGCCGGATCGACCCAGACCGGGTGCGGTGGTGCATCAGCGCAGACCGGGCCGTTCTATTGCCCGGCTCGATCAGCTGGTGTACTTCGACCTCGATTTCCTCGAGCAGCTGCAGGCCCGGTTCGGGGCGACCGGCGACCTCGCCGCGCAGTACATCGTCGCCCACGAGTACGGACACCACGTGCAGAACATCACCGGGATCTCCGAGCGGACGAACGCCGCCCAGCAGCAGAACCCGGACGTCGCCAACGAGTTCAGCGTCGCCCTCGAGTTGCAGGCCGACTGCTTCGCCGGTGCGTGGGCATCGTCGGTCGGCGGAACGCGGCATGTTCGACAACGAGGGTGAGATCGAAGAGGCGCTCGGCGCGGCCGAGGCGGTCGGCGACGATCGGATCATGGAGTCGGCCGGCCAGGAGGTGAACCCGGAGTCGTTCACCCACGGCAGCGCCGAGCAGCGCCGCACGTGGTTCGCCAAGGGCTTCGAAACCGGCGACCCCGAGCAGTGCGCCACGTTCAACAACTCGCTCGCGCCCTGACGCCGAACCACCCTCGAAATCCGCAGGTGACACCTACAATCGGTGGCCGCGGCCGACAGCGGCGGAGCCTCGGGGTGCTTCCCACGTTCCGTGTCGGTCCTGCCCCTGTAGCTCAGTGGATAGAGCATCGGTTTCCTAAACCGTGTGTCGCAGGTCCGATTCCTGCCAGGGGCACTGCAAAAGACCAGGTAGATGGCCATGAATCTCACTGGTTGACCCGAAAAGGGGTTTGGGTAGCATTTGGGTAGCAGAATTTCTCCGAGCGCTTGGAGAGTCGACCCATGGCAAACGGAACGCGTCTACCGCCGAGACGACCGCAAGAAGCCGTGGATCGTCCACGTCTCGTGGCTCGAAGGCAACCGTCGCCGACAGGCCAAGCGCTCGTACGCGACGAAGAAGGAAGCGCAGGTCGCGCTCGCCGAGCTGCTCTCGTCGCACGAGAACCAATCCTTCGTCGCCCGCACCGGGATCACGGTCGAGGAGTACGCGACGGCGTGGTTGGAAGGCTTGGCCGTCAAGGGCGCAAGGTGTCGACGATCCGCGGCTACGCCGCGAACCTGCGGAACTACATCGTGCCGAACCTCGGGACGGTCAAGCTCCAGGATCTTCGAGCGAGCGACCTCGACCGCCTCTACGCACATCTGCTCAAGACGAATGGCAAGCGCGGCAAGCCGATCTCGAAGACCACGGTCCATCACGTCCATGTCCAACTCGGCAAGATGCTCAACGACGCCGAGCGCAAGGGCCTCGTGATCCGCAACGTCGCTCGACTCGCCGACGCGCCGAGCCAGGCATCGTCGCGGAACGCGGCTCCGGAGATGAAGGTCTGGACACCCGCCGAGCTGCAGCGATTCCTGACGCACGTCGGCTCGTACCGAGCGGGACCGATGCTGCGGCTGATGGCGATGACGGGCATTCGACGGGGGGAGCTGGTCGCGCTCGGCTGGAAGAACGTCGATCTCAGATCGCGCGACGATCGACATCCACGCCGCGGCGAGCGTCATCGACAGGGTCGAGGTGCTCGACACGCCGAAGACGCGCCGAGGACGTCGCACGATCGATCTCGACAAGGAGACCAAGGCGATGCTCAAGCGGCACCGCGCGAAGCAACTCGAGGAGCTGTTGGCCGTCGGCGCATCCCCACGGACGGCCGGGTGTTCACGAACGAGTTCGGCGAACCGCTGCGACCGCACAGTGTCGGCCAGGCCTTCAATCGTCTCGTCGAGACCTGTCGGCGACCTGCCGAGGATCCGGCTCGCACGATCTGCGCCACACCCACGCTTCACATCTGCTCGCCGCCGGCGTCAATGCCCGCATCGTCAGCGAACGCCTGGGCCACTCGTCGGTGAGCTTCACCCTCGACACCTATGGCCACGTCATGCCCGGTCAGCAGGCCGACGCCGCCGAAGCTGCCGCGGCACTGCTGACCATCAAGCCGGTGGAGCACTCCTGACATCGGTTCGCGGCTACCACGGCTCCACTGCCCGGATGCTCAAGGATCGTGGAGGCGTGCCTGCACACGGCAACCAACGATCGGGTTGGGGCGCCGGGTGCCGGTTCGACGAGGCCGGCGCGGTCGTGGTCGTCGACGTACCGGCGAGCGAGCGTGGAGTTGCCCGAAGCTGGAGGTCCGTTGACGAGAATCAGCCGGGCCATGCCCCATCTTTTCTGACCGCTCGTCGAGTCTCGAGCGAACCGACCCGACCGTGCCGAGACGAACGGCCTGGCCCAGGGCGTTGCGTGACCCACGCATGATCTCGCTCGTGATCGGCGCGAGCAGTGTGGTCCAACTTGAGGACAACATCGCCGCGTTGCAGAACACCGCGTTGACTGCAGACGAGTTGACCGAATCGATCAACACGTCATCGACGGAGCCATCAACCTTTGGAAACGATCCAGCGACCAATGACCCGATTCGCCACCGGACCTGTACGGGCCAAGCGCTGCGTCACGCTGCCGGGTGGCAGACGCAGGCGCAGGCACAAGTCGAGGTCGCATCCGCGGCGTTCGACCGGCGCTCGAACTCACCGAGTGCCCACATCACCTCGCTGCGCTCCTCGTCGGACAGCCCAGGCAGCAACAGGTCGACGACAGTCAGCGGCTCGAGCGCGACGAGCTTCTCGTCCACGGCGCTGACATCAACGCCAAAGGTGTCGGCAACGGAACGCCAGAACTCGAGCGGACCGTCGGTCCGGTGATCGAGCGCACCGGACATCGAGCCGGTCATTGCAGTGGTCAGTGGCTTCTTCATCGTGATATACCTCGCTTCTGAATCGATACAGAAGATGATATCTGAATCGATACAGACAAGTCAATCCCGTTCCTCTACGCTGACCGAGTGGAGTCGGCAAGGGTCACGATGGGCACGATCGCCGAGCAGGTCGGCGTGTCACGCGCCACCGTCTCGAACGCATACAACCGACCCGATCAGCTGAGTGCCGAACTCCGCGCCCGCATCATGGAGGCCGCAGCAGCATTGGGTTATGCGGGGCCCGACCCCGTCGGGCGCATGCTGCGCCGGCGAACGGCCGGTGCGATCGGACTGGTGCAACCATCGCTGCGCTACGCCCTGACCGACGCCGCCAACCTCATGTTGCTCGACGGGGTGGCCGACGTATGCGAGGCCGAGGGGCTGGCACTGGTGCTCGTGCCCGCCGCCACACCGGCCGAGGACCGCGTCGACGTGCTCGCCTCGGCCGCGATCGATGGTGTCGTGGCGCACTGTGACTCCCTCGACGAGACGCGCCGGGCGATCGTGCGCGCCCGGCAGCTCCCACTCGTGGTGCTCGATGGTGAGGCCGACATCGATGACCGCTCGGTCGGCATCGACGACTCCGGCGGCGCCCGACTCGCCGCCGAGCACGTGATCACCCTCGGCCACCGCCGGGTGGCGGTGATGGCCATCGGACGATCCGATGGATCGACCACAGCGCTCGTGCGCGAACGGCTCGCCGGTTACACGTCGGCCCTCGAACGCGCCGGCCTCGATCCGCCCGTCGTCGTCGTGACCACCGGTTACCAGCGTCGATTCGGAGAAGCAGCCGCACGCGAACTCCTCACGCGACCCGAACCCGCCGACCGCGATATTGGCGATGTCCGACGAACTCGCCGCCGGCGTCCTCGACGCTGCACGCACCCTCGACATCGACGTCCCAACGGCGTTGTCAGTCGTCGGCTTCGATAACACGGCCACCGCGTCCACCGCCGTCCCACCGCTCACCACCGTCCACCAGGACCACGCAGCCAAAGGACGCGCAGCAGTGAAAATGCTGCTCGACCCTGCTCCCGGCCCCCACCACCTTCGGCTTCCCGTCGACATCGTCGTCCGCGGATCGACCGCCCACCCGCGGCCGGAATAGGACGCCACAACCAACCCGAGAATCGACCGTCGCAACCGCAACGAAGGTGTCCCCGAACGCGGCGGTGCGGCGTCAGCTGAGGCGTTGCTCGAGGTGAACGACGACGTCGTCGCCGTCGGTCTTGCCGATGGCCTTGCGGATCGCAGCGGCGATGGGGAGCTTGTGGGTGCCGTCGCCGAGCGCCATGAACGAGCTGCGGAACGCGACGCCGTCGACGGTGCCGGCGACCTTGACGAGGCCGCGGGTACCGAACACGGTGGCGGAGTCGGGCATCTGGACGCAGGTCCAGGTGTCGCCCTCGCGCACTCGCCCCAACGTCGCGGTGAACGTGATGTCGAGCGGACCGATCGTGGACTTGGCATGGCTGCCTCCTCCCTGGTTCTATTTGCCGGTGGCATTGAGGCCACCGCCAGGGTCAGACTTTAACGATCCTCGATCGACGGATTCGTCGGATGGCGTGCGGGTGCCGCCGAGTCCGGATGGATTCGACGGTCCGGGGCCGCCGGTCCACGATGACGCAACCCTCCCTTCTCGATCTCTTCGGGGCGTCTTCGCTCCGGGCGTCGATCTGGGCTGCTTCTCGATCGATGGGATCGACGTGTCCGTCGAGCGGCGGTCTCGAGAGGTCGATCTTCAGGCATTGTTGCTCCTTGTCCTGGGCGTTGTGCTCGAGTGAATACCCGCCGCGTCCGGCGCCCAAGCGTCGCCTCTCGAAGCAGACGAAGATCGAGGAGGGAGAGACGCGCCCGGTGATCCTGGATGCCTGATTGCGGGTAGCCTCGCCTCGCGTCCGCCCCAGACCCCGGCTGCCGTAGGAAAGGGGTGGTCCCCGTGATCGATGTTGTCGACTGGAGGCCGTCCGTTTCTGTCGTGCTCCGCTTTCTTGGGCGAATTCATCCTGGTCGGCTAGCGAAGGCTGACCAGTTCGTTCAGCCGAAGGAGTGAGTGTGGTCGCATCGACGAATGGTGCCCTGATTGGATCGATGACATCGGACAGGGAAGGAATCCTGGCCGACTGGGAGGCGGCCGTGCGCGGCTCGCAGCGATCTGGACGTTCGTCGCCGGACTTGCAGAGTGAATTGAGTTCGTTGTACGACGCGATCTTGTCGGGCATCGGTTCGGGCGGCGATATTCGGAGCGAGGGTATGGGTGAAGTTCGTGCCCTGCTGAGTGAGATGTCGTTCGCGCGTGCGCGTCAGGGATATACGCCGACAGAGACGGCGAGCGCGGTGTTCGCGTTGAAGGAGCCTGTCCGCGGACGGCTTCCTGACGAACAGATGGCCGAATTCGTTGAGTTCTCGACGTTGATCGATCAGCTGGGCCTGTTCACCTTCGAGACGTTCGCATCTGCGCGTGAATCGGTCATCATGAGTCAGACCGAACAGCTCCTCGAGTTGTCCACACCCGTCGTCAAGCTCTGGGACGGCGTGCTGGCTGTGCCGTTGGTCGGCACCCTTGACTCTGCACGCACGCAGGTCGTGATGGAGACGCTCTTGCAGACGCTGGTGGACACCGGGAGTGCCCACGCCATCATCGACATCACCGGGGTCGCGGCTGTGGACACCCAGGTCGCCCAGCATCTGTTGAAGACGGTCGTCGCGGCTCGGCTGATGGGTGCCGAGTGCATCATCTCCGGCATCCGTCCGCAGATCGCACAGACGGTTGTGGCATTGGGTATCGAGTTCGGTGACATCCCGACGAAGGCGACGCTGGCCGACGCACTCCGCCACGTACTGCGTCAGGCCGGGTTCGACATCGTGCGCCGCAGCGGCGAGCGGTCGTAGTGGAGCGGATACCGATCTACAAGATCGGCGACATCCTGTTGGTGTCGATCCAGATCGACTTGCAGGATCACGACGCCATGAACTTGCAGGACGACCTGTCGAACCGGGTCGTCGAAACCGGCGCGCATGGCGTCGTGATCGACATCTCCGCTCTGGAGCTGGTCGACAGCTTCATCGGCAGGATGTTGTCGACGATTGCTGCAGTGTCGCGAGTTCTCGACGCCCGGACCGTCGTCGTGGGCATGCGCCCGGCGGTTGCGATCACGTTGGTCGAACTCGGTCTTTCGTTGCCGGGCGTGGAGACCGCGCTCGATGTGGAGAGAGGCCTGGCGCTGATCGCGTCTCACATGAATGAATCGGAATTGATCGATGCCGCCGTGCCCGGAGCGGCGCTCGATGACTGAAGCGTCCGACGCCACGGTTGTGGAGATCGCGTCGGATGCGGACGTCGTTCGTGTGCGCCAGCTGGTTCGAGGTCTGGCGGTGCGGGCCGGACTGTCGCTCGTGGATCAGACCAAGCTGATCACAGCATCGAGCGAACTCGCACGAAACACGCTGGTCTACGGCGGCGGTGGCCGCGCGATCGTCTCGTTCACCCAGGACAACACCAGGCGTGGTGTCGAAGCTCAATTCGTCGACGAAGGACCGGGAATTCCCGATGTCGACCAAGCCCTGCAGGATGGATGGACGAGCGGTTCGGGATTGGGTCTGGGCTTGTCCGGATCGAGGCGGCTCGTCGACGTGTTCGATCTCGACACTGATGTCGGCGCAGGCACGCGGGTGCGAATCGTCAAATGGGGACGGTAAGCGCGATCGACGTCGAGGACGTCGTCTGGCAACGGATCGACGAACAGGCCACAGTCGGCGAGGTTCGCCGGATCGTGGCGCGTCTTGCAGCGAGCATCGGAATCTCCGAGGCGCGCGTGGCAGAGATCAGCGTTGCCGTCTCCGAGTTGGCGACGAATTCAGTGGTGCACGCGACGGGTGGCGTCGCATTGGTCCGGTGTCGACGTAACGACAAAGGTCGCGTTGTCGAACTCGTCGTCATCGATTCCGGACCCGGACTCGATGACGTGTCGAACGCGATGCGGGACGGAGTATCGACGGCGGGAACGCTCGGTATCGGGTTGGGGGCGATCGATCGGATCGCCAACCGGTTCGAGATGTTTTCGCTGTTGGGACGCGGCAGCGTCACGGTCGCTGCGTTCGGACCATCCACAGCAGATGCGTTTCTGATGCCGATCCTGGATGGCTTGACTCGACCGATCAGTGGCGAGTCCGTTTGCGGCGACGCTTGGGCGGCACACCGCGACGATCAGCAGATCAGCCTGATCGTTGCCGATGGTCTCGGGCACGGTGTGCTGGCGGAGGCGGCGTCTCGCGCCGTACGAGACGAGTTCCAGTCGGACCCTTCACGGAGTCCGTCGGCGATACTGCGGGCGGCGCACCACAAGGCTGCCTCGACCCGCGGAGCAGCCGTGATGGCAGTCCGGGTCGACGCTGCGGCGGGTACGTTGCGTTGCGCTGGCGTCGGCAACATCGCCGGAAGAGTGGTTCGGGCAACGTCGGTTTCCGGGATGATGTCCCAACCGGGAATCGTCGGTCAGCACCTTCGAAACGTGCGCGAGATCGAATTGCCCGTGCAGCGGGGTGATCTCGTCGTGGTCCACTCCGACGGCTTGACCTCGAAGTGGGATCTCGCGTCCCATCGCGGCCTCGCCGCGCAGTCTCCCGATGTGATTGCAGCCGTGCTCTTGCGTGAAGCGGGCCTTCGCCAAGACGATGCCTCCGTCGTTGTCCTCCGGGTTCCGTGAGACCGCCGTGCTGGTCGAGGTCTTCCGTCAGCTGATCGCCAACGGTGACGACGTGTTCCTCATCCGCCAGCGCGGCCGCGAAATCGCCGCTGCCATCGGATTCGACGACGCGGACCAGGTTCGGATCGCGACAGCACTCAGCGAGGTCGGGCGCGACGCGCTGGCTGGGGGCACGTCGACCGCCGTGTTCGAAATCGACCCGGAAACGAACCGGTTCGTCATCGGTGTCGACGGCTTCCCGAAGTCGCTCGCTTCGGACAGCCCGGGCATCGTCAGCGCCAAGCGACTCATGTTCTCGGTGGCCATCGACCCGGACGGCGACGGGGCGGTCAAAATCGTCTTGTCCCGCAAGCTCCCGGCTGCCACCACCATCGCCGACGCGGCCCGGGCACGAGATCACATCGCGAAACAGGTCGCCGCAACACCACTCGACGAGCTTCGTCGACAAAACCAGCAGCTGATCGACAACATCGAAGCCGTTCAAGCGGCAAGGGAATCGCTCGTCCAGCTCAACGCCGAACTCGAGGAAACCAACAAGGGCGTGATGGCCATGTACACCCAGCTGTCCGACGAGTTGGACTCGACCAACCGCGGGGTCGTCGCCCTCTACAACGAACTCGACGACAAATCCCGCCAGATCGAGGCTGCCAGTGAAGCGAAATCCAGATTCCTGTCCAGCATCAGCCACGAACTCCGCGGGCCCGCCAACAGCATCCTCGGTCTCGCAGCATTGCTTGTAGATCCGGTCGATGGCCTGGCGTCGACCGAGCACCGTCAGCAGGTCGAACTGATTGCGACGATCAGCCGGCGAACTCATCGACCTCGTGTCGCAGCTCCTCGACCTCGCCAAGGCAGAGTCCGGTCGCCTCGATCCGACATGGGCGGCGGTCGACCTGACCGCGCTCTTGTCCGACGTCGTCGCCATGAGCCGCCCCTTGGCATTGAACGATGTCACGATCGATCTCGCCGCACCGAGCCAAACCGTCGTCGTCACGACCGACGAACAGCTCCTTCGCCAAGTCATCCGCAACCTCCTCTCCAATGCGCTCGCCTTCACGGAGGTGGGCACAGTTCGCGTCCGAGTGTCAGCAGCACCCGACGGAACCGTCCTCATCGACGTCGAGGACAGCGGCGTGGGTCTGTCCCCGGAGAACATCGACCGTGTATTCGAAGAGTTCTTCCAAGTTCGGAATCATCTCCAGAGCCGACGCCGAGGCACCGGACTTGGCCTGCCCTATTCCCGGCGCGTCATCGAAGCGCTCGGCGGCACGCTCACCGCATCGAGCCGGCCCGGGACCGGAAGCACGTTCCGAGTACAACTCCAGCCTCTCGCCGCGGAGCCTGAGGCCCGGCCCACATCCACACAGGGTTCGACGTACGACGCCACCGTTCACGGCGGCATCGGCGTTGTCCTCGTCATCGACGACGACGACGCCTTCCGCGCCATCGTCAGGCAAATGCTCGCACCCTTCGCCCACCTGGTGCTCGAGGCAGACGACGGCGCCTCAGGCCTCGATGCGTTGATCCGCCACGACATCGACATCGTTCTCCTCGACTTCCACCTGCCGGACATTTCCGGCACCGACCTGTTGGCGTCCATCAAGACCGACCACCGATGGCAACACCTGCCCGTTGCCGTCATCACCGCTGCGAACATCGACCAGGAACTCCGACAGCAAACCAGCGCCGCAGCCGCCATCATCTCCAAACGGGACCTCACCCAGTCGTCCCTGCTGACATTGATCCGTGCAATCTCCCCGGATGTGACATGACCCTGACCCCAAACGTCGTCCCGCTCGTCGCCCTCGTGGTCGACGACCACGACAGCAGCAGATACCTGATGACTTCGTGGCTGAACCGAGCCGGATTCCAAGTGATTCCCGTCTCAACCGGCGCCGAGTCGCTCGCACTTCTCGCCGAAACACCGATCGACGTTGCCATCCTCGATGTCAACCTGCCCGACATGAGTGGATTCGAGATCTGCGAAGCGATTCGATCGAACCCCGCCACTGAATGGATACCCGTCGTTCATGTCTCCGCAACCGCGATCGAAGCCGACGACCGCTCCGAGGGTCTGCTGCGCGGCGCCGACGCGTACCTCACCGACCCGGTCGACCCTCGCGAACTGCTGGCAATCATCGCCTCGCTTCTGCGCCGTGCACACGTGCGCCAAGAATCCCTCCGCACGTCCAGCCGGCTGCGCGCCCTGAACACGGCAAGCGCCGATGTGCATGCCTCCAGCAGCGAGGAACGCGTCCTCGAAGCGGTCGTCACCGGCGCATCGAGAATCGCCGGCAGTCCTGCAGTTCTCCTCACCAAGGCAACGATCTGGACTTCCGACGGAGCCCATCGCACTCTGCCTTCGCGCACACTTGGCGCGGTCGAGCACTTGATGGAGCCCGCACGGGCCGGTCACACCACCGTCACCACCAGCGACCCGGCCCTCGTCGACAGCCCGCACAGCGGCGCTACGTTCAGCGACGAATTCGGCGAACCTGCGGGCGCCATCCTCGTCCCCTCCCAGTCCATGGGGGCAGACAGCGAAGTGCTTCCGATGCTGGCACAACTCGCTTTGACGACAACGCTGTCTCTGGCGAATCTCCGAGCGCTGGACATCGAACACACGATCGCGCTCGCCTTGCAACAGAGCATGCTCCCACAGCTCATGCCGGACGCGTCTGGACTCACATTGGCGTTCCGATACATCGCTGCATCGCGAGAGGCCGATGTCGGCGGAGACTTCTACGAAGCGTTCGCTCTCGACGAAAACCGCACCGTGGTCGCGATCGGAGACGTCGTCGGCCACTCCCTCCACGCGGCGATCATCATGGGCAAGATCCGAAACGCCCTGCGCGCCTACGCCATCGACGGCTACGACCCGGCCGAAGTCATCGAACGGGTCGACCGCATGATCCGCAAATTTCATCCGGACGACTTCACGACAGCAATCTGCGGCATCGTCGACCTCGAGCGACACGAGCTCACATTCTGCAACGCCGGCCACCTCCCATTTGTCAGGCTGTCACAGGGAGAAGCCAGCCTTGTCGAACCCCATGGCCCACTCCTCGGCGTGGGCACGGCACCACGTGTCACCGAAAGCATTCCGCTGTTGGCCGGCGACAGAATCGTGATGGTCACCGACGGCCTCGTCGAACGCAGACGGGAATCGCTCGATCTCGGCCTGGAACGGTTCCGCACGGTCACGGCTTCACTCGCCGGAGAATCACTCGCCGATGCCGTCGATCAGCTCGTGCTCGGGATCGGTCCCGGCGACAACCCGGAGGATGACATCGCGATCATCGCCTTCGACGTTGCCCCGCAACGCTGACTGGCGTGCCGTCAAAGTGGGCTCGGCCCGCCGCCGAGGGAGCGGCCGAATTCCGCCCAGACAACCTTTCCTGTGGGAACGATGGTCGTGCCCCAGCTCGAGCAGATTGCGTCGATGATTCGCAGTCCGCGCCCGCCGGGCTGGGTATCTGTGAACATCGGTGGCCGCGGGCTCGTGTCGTGTACCTCGAGGCGGACTGGATCGGAATTCCACGCCCGCACGCGGCCTCCATGCTGGGTGTGCAGAACGACGTTGGTCACAAGCTCGCTCGCCACCAACACGACATCGTCCGTTGGCACGCCGTTCCAGCGGAGTTGCGTCAACGCGGTGCGGACCTCTCGGGGCGCGGACATCCCCCGCTGGAACTCATAATCGACGTCAGGCGTCTGGTTACCTTCAGTCGAAGACATGCCGACCGATACCCGGTGGCGGCCGTCCTCAACCGACAATCACGTCGCTCGATACTGCTCGAGCATCCCGGCGATTTCCAGCACCCGCTTGACCGCGCCGCTCATCCCGTCGATCAACAGACGACCGCCTGCCTCTGACAGCTTGGTGCCCGACTGCACGATCACTCGCAACCCAGATGAATCCATGAACTCAACATCGGCGGCATCCAAGATCACCAGCCTGACCCCCTGAGCGATCAGTTCATCCATGGCCGCCGTCAGCTTGGGCGCCGTCGCCACGTCGATCTCACCTCGGGCCACGACCCGAAAGCCGTGCTCTCTTTCGTGGCCCTCATCGAGCGCGACGGTCGTCAGTTCGAGCGAGTCGTGATCCACCGACCCCAGCCTAAACCTCACCCGTATCCTGAGCCGTTATCGCCATGTTCGTGTGACGACGAAGGTTTGCCCGGCGAGGCTGGGTATCACCGTCGGGTGCCCCCACGTCTCACCATGGCCGACAAACACGCCTGGGCGCCAAGGCCGCCTGTTCCGACCGCCAGCACACGCCAACGAGTGGACCAGCCGCCATTGGACGAGCCGGACGCTGCACCGCGTTGGCGAAACGATCGGTCACGCTGCCTCGGGGATCGTCGCTGCAGTACTCGTCGTCGGCTGGCTCACCCTCGGGTTGGTGACGCGCTTTCCCGACTGGTGGCAGACGACGTTCTACGTCGTCGCCGGATCGGTGACGTTTGTGATGGTGTTCGTGATTCAGCACACCCAACAGCGCCAAATCGCCGCGACGCAGCGCAAGCTCGACGAACTGCTGCGCTCATCGAACCAGGCCGACTCGGCGTTGATCGCCGTCGAGGAAGCATCCGACGGGGAACTTGAAGCGCTCACACGACGACATGTTGCCGAACGTGAACGGGTCCAAGCCCGCACCACCTGATCCATGAAGGAGTCGTGGTGATTTGTCGAGACAACCCGTTCAGTCGGCAGGCCACTCGCCCTTCGTGCTTGAGCACAGACCCGTACTGTGCGAACGGTCACAGGGTTTGTTCACGAACGGAGCGGGGCACACCTGCAGCGCAACGGTCGTCGTTCCAGCGAGTCGAGGTCCACCGACGCCACCCTAATCCTCACCAACCGTCCCGCCACCACTTGGCGACTCGTGGGCCGGTCGCTGGGTTTGTTCCCGTCCATCGGATGGGCGTGTCCCAGCGCTTTCGTCGTCGACGCAGAGCGAGAAGTGATGGCTACTACCATGTGGGACGATCGGTGGTCGGACGGCACAGTGACTCCATCGCAACATGAGCAGGACGGACTCGGGCGGTGCAAGGTGGGGTCGACTGGCCAAACGTCGGGGGCGGGCGAGATGAGCGTGCGCACACTGCTGTCGCGCAGTGATGGCTCCGACGTGGAAGCGGATCTGACCACGTGGCGTCCATGCAACATCCGCGACGGCGAGTTGTTGTGGATCGATGTGCAAGCGCCCACCGACGACGAGTGCACCCTTGTCGCGTCGGCCCTGTCACTCCAGGCCGCAACGGTCGAAGCCCTGTCCAACGGCCCCGCCACCCCGGACGGACACGTGCTCGAAGACGGGATGTTCGTCACCGTCCAGACGCTTCGCGAGGATGTGACACAGCCACCGATCGTGCTGCACATCCTGATCGGCCAAGGATGGGCCCTCACTTGGCATCCCGAGCCGATCGCGTTCCTCGACGAGCACCACGAGCGCATCCAGGATCAACGTGAGGTCGGTCGCCTCACCCCGGCGCTGCTGCTTGTCGCCATGCTCGACTGGCACCTCGACACGTTCTACGCCGCAGCCGAACAACTCGAGCACGAAGTCGA
This sequence comes from Ilumatobacteraceae bacterium, assembly GCA_963772085.1. Classification (GTDB taxonomy): domain Bacteria; phylum Actinomycetota; class Acidimicrobiia; order Acidimicrobiales; family Ilumatobacteraceae; genus Sva-07. The sequence continues at coordinate 4,486 of CAVYWH010000021.1, read as the reverse complement.
CGAACTCGACGAAGTGGCGCTGCGCGGTGACGAAGAAGACGTGTTGGGACGGCTCGTCGACATGCGACGACGGATCGCTCGCGTGCGACGCCTGCTCAGCGTCAATCGAGACATGTACGCCGAAGTCGGGCGACCCGATTTCATGCCAGACATCGAACCGCGAGAAGCCGAGGCACTCGCCGCACTCACCCACCGTCTCGAACGCGCCACCGAGGCCGTCGCCAATGCCCGCGAAATGCTGATCGGCACCTTCGACGTGCACATGACACGAACAGCCCAACGCACCAACGACACCATGCGCCTGCTGACATGGGTCTCCGTCACCCTCCTGCCCGCGGCGGTACTTGCAGGCGTGATGGGTATGAACTTCCAAGTCGGCCTCTTCGAGAACCCGAACCTGTTCTGGGTCGTCATCGCCTCGATGATCCTGTTCGCGCTCACGACACTCTTCGTCGCCCGGCGACGCGCCTGGCTCTAGCCACCTGCGAACAAGGCTCGCCCTACGCTCGGGTCATGAAGTGCTCTTGCTGTGGGGAAGAACGTGACGACGCAAGGCTGCCGTCGCTCCGTTGGCCGGCGCTGCGGTCAGCGCTCGTCGCGGCGGTCCTCGAGGAACAGCCGCACGAGGATGACCCCGGCCAGGAGTGTGCCCAGCCAGACGATGACGGTGGCCAGGATCCACGTGCCAGCACCTTCGATGTTGAGGCCGTCGGAGATCAGGTCGGTCACGAGCAGGGCGAGGAACGTGGTTACGAGTGCGGTGAGCATTCGCAGTTTCTCGGCGTGCTGCGTGAACAGCTTCTCGATGAGCGGCTCGATCAACAGCTCGGCCACCGTGAAGATGATCAACGCGATGAGAAAGCCGTCGACCTTGAGGTGGAAGCCGTCGAGAAGCAGGCTGGCGACGAAGAGGCCGATCGTGTTGCCCGCGATCGTGAGGGCGATCTTGATCAGAGTACGAACCATGTCGTGAACACCTCACTGTCGTGACCGAAGGGCGGTTCGGACAATCATGACCGACCCGCGCGATAGTCGCGGATCTGCGACCCGATCGGCGTTACGACCCGTCGTCCGGGGACGGTTCCTCGATCACATCGGCGGTGGCGACACGGCGGGGGTACAGCGACACGAGCCGGGCGACGAACGTGGCCAGGAAGATCTGGCCGGTCATCGCCTCCATCACGGTGAAGCGGGCGGCGAACGACGCGGTGGGCAGTTGGTTGCCGAAGCCGAGCGTGGTGAGCACGACGAAGCTGAACTCCGGGTACGCGGTGGCGTCGGTCGGGGCCATCGAGAACTGCGCGTCGTTGACGCCGTCCATGCCGAGGAACAACCAGGAGAACGCCATTCCGATCAGCGCGTAGCGCGGCGATGGCCCCCACGATCGTCTGGATCGTGACCTGCTCGTGTTTGAGTACCGCCCGGATGATGGCCAGCACCAGCACGGTGAGCAGCGCAGCCTGGGCGAAGGCGGAGACCGCGGCGAAGTCGGTGCCGCTGTCGGCGACGACCGAGATGATCACGGCCGCGACGGCGATCGCCGCGAGCACGGCGGTGCGCGGCACCGACACGCTCAGACTGGTCGTGCGGAACGCAACCACCACGAGCACGAGGTTCAAGAACGCCGACACCGACGTCGCCCAGTCCTGGCTGATGCCCGACACGATGAACGTGAGCACGATGATCGCGAGCAGTCGACCGAATCGGTCGGTCGGATTCGACCGTGCAAGTTTCATCGTGCAAGTTCTACTTCGCGGGGCACGCTGCGTCCGGAATACGCCGACGGCTAGGGTCGACGGCAGATGGGCAGGCTCTGCGAACGACCGGGATGTTCTGAACCCGCATCGGTCGCGTACGGCATGCGGGCCGAAGATCTCGTCTTCTGGCTCGACACGCTGCGTCCGGACACGTACCAATCGAGTGGCGTGCTGTGTCTGCGTCACGCCGAGTCGATGGTCGTCCCGCGCCATTGGACCCTCGACGATCTGCGCGATCCGGTGCCGCGACTCTTCCGACCTGCGACCTCACCCGCCACGTCGGCACCCGCTCGGCGACGCCGCAGGACGGCTGCAGAGTCCGTCGGCGACCAGCTGTTGCTCACCGACGACACGACTGACGACCCGCCCACCGGGGTGTCGACCGCCGTCGTCGAACGCGGCGGAGCCGGCTGCCGAGGAGGAGCCGCCCGTCGTCACCGGCCACGAGCACGCGCACGTCGACCACGAACACGGCGGAGCGGCCGAGGCCACACCGTGGACGCCGAGTTTCGACGAGTCCGACGATCTGAACGGTCTGCTCGCGGCGCGATCACCTCTGCTGGCCCGTGCTTTTCGTGGCGGCGATCGCCCCAAACCGGCCTGACCCGATTCGCTCGTGCAGATCGTCCGTGAACTCGACCTGCCCGCGTCGGCGGAGCGGACGTTCGGCCTCGTCGACGATCTCGCGCGGTACCCGTCGTGGATGGGGCTGGTGCACGAAGCGAACCCGGCCCCCTCGTCGCCGACGGATCCGGCTGACGCACCGGCGTGGTCCGTCGAACTGCAGGCCCGGGTCGGCCCGTTCGCCCGATCGAAACGTCTCCGGATGGTCCGCACCGTGCACGAGCCGACCCGCCTCGTCACGTTCGAACGCAACGAGATCGACGGTCGGTCACACGCACCGTGGACGTTGCAGCGCCGAGGTCGTCGCGGTCGGACCCGACGCCGCACGCCTGACGATGACGCTGACCTACGGCGGCAATCTGTGGACCGGCGCGGTGCTCCAGCGGGTCCTCGACGACGAGGTCACGAAGGGCAGCGATTCGCTGCTCCTCCTGGTGGAACGCGAGTGACGGCGCGCTGGTTGGTGCCCGCCCCCTGATCAGGGCGCTCGGTACCGCACGATTGCCGCTGGCGCGGATCGATCTGCCAAGGTCACCAGCGATGGAAGCAACGCAACCGGTCGACGCGCGGACGTCGCTGAGCCAGACGTTGGCTGCCGTGCTCGACGGCGCGGACGTCACCGACCTCCAACGGCTGTCCGGGGGTGCATCCCGCGAGACGTGGCGATTCCTCGCCGACGGTGTGCCGCGGATCGTCCAGCGGCAACGGGCCGGTGACGAGCACGACATGATGATCGAAGCCGACGTCGTGCGGGCGGCCGGCGCCGGGGGCGTGCCGGTGCCGCGACTGCTCGCCGCCGAGCGCCAGCCGGACGGGGCGTCGTTCATGGTGCTCGAGGCGATCGACGGCGAGACCATCGCCCGCAAGATCCAACGCGACGACGCCTTCGTCACCGCACGGCAGCACCTCGTCGCCGACCTCGGCACCGCGCTGGCGAAGATCCACTCGCTCGACCCCACGACACTGCCCGGCCTCACCCGGACCGACCAGGTCCAGTTCTACACGAACGTGCTCGATTCGCTCGGCCATCCGCACCCGGTGCTCGAACTGGTCCGCAACTGGCTCGTCGACCACCAGCCGCCCGACTCGGCGGCGGCCGTGGTGCACGGCGACTTCCGCCTCGGCAACGTGATCGTCGGCGAGCAGGGGCTCAACGCCGTGATCGATTGGGAGCTCGCCCACCTCGGTGACCCGATGGAAGACCTCGGGTGGCTGTGCGTGAAGGCCTGGCGCTTCGGCGGCGATCCGCCGGTGGCCGGCCTCGGGACGTACGACGACCTGGTCGACGCCTACGAAGCCGCCCGTGGCGTCGCTGTCGACCGGGTCGCGATGCACTGGTGGGAGGTGCTGGGCACCTGGAAGTGGGCGATCATGTGCATCCTCCAGGCCTCGGCGCATCTCAGCGGCGCCAGCCGCAGCCACGAGCTGGCCGCGATCGGACGCCGCGTGTGAGAACGAATACGACCTGTTCCTCGCCCTGGAAGGACGTTGGTGATGGCGGCTCCCCATGATGCTCCCACCGCAGCCGAACTCGTCGAGGCGGTCCGCGAGTGGATCGAACGCGACCTGATGACCAGCGGGGATCCGCGCACGAAGTTCCAGGCCCGTGTCGCGGTGAACGCCCTGGCGATCGTCGACGCGAGTTCGAACTGGGTGAGGCTCAGGCCGCCGCGCACGCCGGCCGCCTCGAGCAGCTGGGGGTCGCCGACGACACCGAGCTGGCCACCGGGATCCGCGCCGGCGTTTCGATGATCGCGGCGACGAGCTCCGGGCGCTCCTGCTCGAATCCGTCATCGACAAGCTCGCCGTCGCCAATCCCAAATACCTCGCCTGATCCAACAGGGTCAGGGGCGGCGGCGGGTCGTGAGGGTGACGGGTTGGCCGGCGGCGAGTTGGCCGCAGGCGGCGTCGATGTCGGTGCCCCGGTTCTGCCGGACCGTGGCGTTGGCGCCCTGCGATTCCAGCAGGTCGCGGAAGGCGTGCACCCGCTTCAGCGGCGTGCCCTGGGTCGGATACCCGGGGGTCGGGTTCAGCGGGATGAGGTTCACATGGCGTGCGTGTACAGCCGCCGGCAGATGCGCGCCAGCTCGACGGCGTCGGAGTCG
>CAVYWH010000020.1:0-89738 GCA_963772085.1 Ilumatobacteraceae bacterium | reverse complement strand
CCGTCGAACCCGGTGTTCAGTGGGCACCGGCGGACCGACATGGCGAACCCCGCGCGTATCGCTCCGCTCACCGTCGGGACCGGCGAGGCGACGCGGGGTCTGTCGGCGTGCGCACACACCGGGCGTCAGGGCGCCCACGGATCCGATGGGTGGGGCGGGTGATGATGGGTGGACACACAGGCCGAGCGTCGGCCCCAACCCAAAGGAGCAACGTCATGATCAGCATCGCAAACCGCACCCGCCGCCTCGCCGGCGCCGCCCTCCTCGCCGTCGGGCTGTCCGCCGGCTCCATCGCCGCTACCGCCGTCCCCGCCGAGGCCGCCAGCTACGTCGAGGGCTGCTTCAAGAACGCCCGGGCCGGGATCAACGTCCAGGGCCTCGGCGTCTCGGCCCAGGCGTACTGGCAGGGCAGCTGGTACACGATCTGGACGGGCACCCTCGGCGCTCCGATCGCCTACGGGTCGCCGCTGAGCTGCGTCCAACTCAACATCGGCGCAGGTCACCAGAGCTATCCCGTCCGCTTCGTGGTCAGCCATCGAGCATACGGCGCCACCTGGTCCGGGGTGACCCCCTTACCGCGCCCGCCGGCTCGGGGAGATGGAACATCGGCACCGGGACAGTGACCCGCTGCGTCGGGTGCGTTTGAGCCCCGAGCGCTGGAGCCCCGGCCAATTTCTCCTGATCAGTTCCGGGAAGCGATCACGGTTCGGGTCAGGACCCGCCGCCACCGGTGACGACGAGATGGCCCGGGCCCCCTGACACGGTCGGCGATTCATGAGCCACTACGCCGAGCAGAAAGCTACGAACCACCCGCAACGCCGAGACCTGTGGCTCCCGGCCTTCGGCTTCTACCGAGGTGTTTCCGCTGTGTGAGGCACGAATGAGGCACGAGCCTCAGTTCGACACCGCGAGCGTCGAGCGGCCGGACACCTCCTGCGCCACCTCGCCCTGGAAGGTCTCGCACGCCTGGCAGCAACGCCTGCGTTGCGTTCGGGCACCTCGAGGGTGCCGCCGGCGATGGAAGCTTGACCGATGGGCGCGACGGCGGAGCATTCTCGACGTGATGGGTAGTGTCGCGTTGATGGTGGCTATCTCGAGGACGAGCCAACATCCGGCAGGTGGCGGCGCTCGCCGGGGTGTCGCACCAGACCGTCTCTCGTGTCCTGAACGGCCATGCGAGCATTCGTCCGGCGACCCACGAGCGAGTTCTGGCGGCGATCGAGGAGCTCGGCTACCGACCGACCACAGCTCGCGCGAAGCCATCCCGAACTTGCTCGTCGCCCAACTAGTCGACCACCTCAATCTCGCGAGCCTCGGGATACTCCACTTGCTGGTCTAGATCGGCCGCGTCGACTAGGTCGGCCAGTGCGCCCGCAACGCTCAAGTGACGTTGGTGGGCACTGCGTCGGAGCGTCGGTTCTGCCGACGCGGCACGGACCCCCGCGGCTCTGCCGTCGAAATTGGGCGAACGCTGACGGACGGCGGCGGACGTAGCCAAGACGTCGGTCGATTCCGCCTGTCTGCGTTGCTCTCGCGGTTGCTCTCGCCGCTACCGAGGATCGATGCTCGAAGTGCTCTGACCTGTACCGATACGACGGCTTCATCCGGCCGCAGTACCCCTCCCGTTCCGCCAGTCCCCATCACGCCTACCTCGAACCGCGATGATGTCGCGATCCAGGGGTTCAGGCCTGAGCTTTAGGGCCGTCAGGCAACCGAGGCGTCGAGGCTTGGCGCTGCAGATGATTCGGCGCCTTCGACTGTCGCGGCCGCTCGGCTCCGAGAGTCGGGTAGTCGGTGTAGCCGCGGTGGTCGCCGCCGTAGAACGTGGCGGGATCGGCCTGGTTGAAGGGGCCGCCGGCTCGGATTCGTGCGACCAGGTCGGGGTTCGCCAACCACATCGTTGCCAGGCCAACGGCATCGGCGACACCGTCGCGCACCGCAGCCCCGGCGGTTTCGGGCGTGGCGGGGAACGAGTCAAGTGTTGGATGCGGGTTGAGCACCAGCGGGCCTGCCCACGCGTCGCGGATGGTCTGGGTCAGCGAACGGTCGCCGACTTCGCCGACGTGGACGTAGGCCAACGGCAGTACACCCAGCGCTTGCATGAGTGTTCGGTACAGCTCGGTGGAGTCGCGCTCTGCGATTCCGTTGAACGGGTTGGCGGGCGAGACTTTGATGGCTGTTCGCTCGGGGCCGATGGCCGCCGCCACCGCTTCGACGACTTCGACGACGAAACGGATCCGGTTTTCCGTCGAGCCGCCGTAGTCGTCGTCGCGGAGGTTCGTGTTGTCGGCGAGAAATTGGTGAAGCAGGTAGCCATTGGCGCCATGGAGTTCGACGCCGTCGAAGCCAGCCTCGATCGTGTTGCGTGCTGCGTGAGCGAAGTCGTCGATCGTGGTCGCGATGTCGGCGTGCGTCATCGCCCGCGGCACCGGATGATCGAGCATCGCCGCTCCGTTGAACAGTTGCTCGCCCGATGCAACCGCCGAAGGGGCGACGGGCCGTGCGCGTCGGGGTAGAGGCTCGGGTGGCCGATCCGTCCGGTGTGTGTGAGCTGGTTGAAGATTCGACCGCCGGCGTCATGGACCGCACGGGTCACGAGCCGCCACGCTTCGACCTGAGCCGGAGCATGAATGCCAGGTGTCTGGATGTAGCCCTGGCCGATGACGCTGGGTTGTGTGCTCTCGCTGATGATCAGCCCGGCTGAGGCACGCTGTGCGTAGTACTCGGCGTGCAGTGCGGTCACGAGGCCATCGCCGGTGGCGCGGCTGCGTGTCATCGGCGCCATCACGAGACGGTTCGGAAGGTCGAGCTTGCCGATCGACACGGGTTGGAGGAGTGGGTTCATGGCGCGTCGGGGTCCTTTGATCGTTGATGCGGAGGTAGTTGGTCGGGTCCGATGCCGAGCGCGGCGAACTCGGCGACCAGATCGACGGCAAACCAGCGCTCCGGCTGCATGATCGAGACGTAGGTGTCGTCGATGCCGATGTCCCGCCACACCTCCCCGTAGCGGGTGCCGCCTCCCTCGCCGAGATAGCGAACGGCCATCGGTACCAGGTCGCGTCGAACTCGCATGGCCGCGATTCCACGACGGGACCGTCGACGCTGACGTACCGGTACGGAACTTCTTCGACCTGGGCGACCAGCCCCAAAACGGCAGCACGTTGGATCGCTCCGCCTTTGCACGAAGAATTGCTCGTGATCACGGACACCCCGGCTGCCCCGTGTACTGGTACCAACCGGCACGCCCAGGGTGCTGGCGGCGTCGGCGACGTGCAGGATGCCGACGTGGACATCGGCAAGGAACCGTTCGCGTTCGGCGCGGATCTCCGAAACCGGTCCTCACGTTGGCTGAAGGCAGGAATCGAGTGAATAGGTCATTGACCCAATATTAGGTCGATGACCTATGCGCGCGCAACTCGCGTAGCATGACTCGATGAACCCGACCCGGAGCCGACACGGTGAGGCTCGCTGCGCCGAGCTGATCGGCATCGCTCGCGACCTGCTCGTCGAAGGAGGGCTCGACACGTTCGCGATGCGAACCGTGGCCGCTCGCGCCGGTATGCGCCTCGGAAATCTGCAGTACTACTACGCCACCCGCGACGACCTGCTCGAAGAGGTGATCCGGACCGAGTTCGAACGGGACCTGAACACCGTTCGTGAGACGGTCACCGCAGCCCCGGCCGAGAACCATGGGCTCGCCCAGCTCTCGCGCCGTCTCGTGCATGACTGGTGCGCCGCAAGTGGCGTTGCGTTCCTGACGCTCGCCTCGCTCGCCTACCGAAGCGAGCGATTCGGGGCGCTCAACCGCGAGATCTACGAACGGTTCTACGCCGAGATGAGCAGCATCATCCTCCGCCTGGACAGCAAGCTCGACCCTGGCGAGGTTGCGATCCGAGCGCGACTCATGACATCCGTGCTCGACGGCGTTGCACTCCAGGTTCACGCCGTTCCGGGCGACGCCGCCTCTCGGAGCGACCTCATCGACCGAGCCGGTCAGCTCATCGTCGCCGTTGCTACCGGGTCGAACGCCAGAGACAAGGTGCGTCGGAATCGCCGGTGAGACCTGTCCGCCGCTTCCGTCGCTATCCGGCGGGCGGCCACTCGGGACAGGTGACCCGGTAGGGAGTCTCCTCGCCAAAGTATGTGGCGAACTCGTCGGCGGTGAGGTTGCGCCCGGCGGTATGGCATGCGATGGAGGGCCACGTGTCGACGTCGAGGTTCCACTCGACGGCGTGGTTGTGGGGGTCGTTGACCAGCAGACGCTTGCCGTCGTCGGTGAGCACGAAGTTCGACCACTCGCCGACGTCGCCGGTCGGGATCGGGTCGCCCATCGGCATCAGCGTCTCGCTGTCGAACAGCGCGACCGACGAGGCCGACCAGTGGGCGCTGGCAGCAAGACCGCGTCGCCGCTGATCGACACGCTGGCGAGGCTGGAACCGTCGCGAGAACGGCCCACCGCGACGTGTTCGCGTCCGCGTCGATGCGCCAGATCAGTCCTCCCATTCCGGCGGCGAAGGCGGTGGCTCCGCCGTCGTCCACGGCCAACGTACCCCGTGCGATCCCACCGGAGGTCGCCGACTCCACAGCATCTTCCGGTTGCCCAGCTCGAACTGCGCGAGACCGACTCCCGCCACCACCGTCAACGTCGCGTCATCGGAGCTGAAGCTCGGGAGGCCGTAGCTGATGAAACCGCGAACGACTCGTCGGCGTTGGGGCTCGACCACGAGGTCATGGAGAATGGTATTGGTATCGACGTCTCGCACTCGGACGCTCGAATGCATCGGGAACGCCAACAGGCTTGCCGCTGCTGTTGAGCCGGGGGAACCCCACGGCGAAGTACTCCGTGCCGACCAGAAGCTGCTGGCCGGTCGCGTTGTCGAACACGAACAGGTCCTGCGTCTCGTTCGAGCGGTTCAGGACGCCGCCCAGCAGTCTCGAACCGTCCGCGCTCAGGTCCCACCACGGGATCTGGGCGGTGGCGTCGAGCGGCGGCAACGAGACTGCGACGGTTGGTGCGGTCGGATCGCCGGGTCGTCGGACCTCCACCGTTTGCCCGTCGCCGACGACGACGACGTTTCCATCCGCCGACACGTCGAAGAACCGCTAGGCCGGGTCGATGGGCGTCGACAGCAGTGATGGTCCCGCGCTGTCGTGCCAGAGCGCAATCATCCCGTCGTCGTTGACCGTGGAACAGCGTCCGTCCATCGGCCGAGAATGTGAGCTGACGGGCCGCGCCGACCTGGCACGCACGCCGGGCGTCCGACCGTCCGCTCGCCGGCGAGGTCGTACATCGTGATCAGCGCCATCCACGGAGCCGATGGCGAGGATCGACGGCTCCGATCGGGTCGAAGGCGATGGAGCCGGCGACCTGCGGTCGAGCGCTCGGGTCACCGACCAGACGAACCGTCGGCGAGATCCCACACCACGAGCCTGCCGTTGGTCCTCGCCGCCCGACGAGCCACCGCATGTCCGGGAGAGATTCGGTAGTTGGCAGGCTGGATTTCGCCGGGGGTTCGAGCGGTACCCGACCGTAGTGTCACGACCGGTCGATGCGAGGTCCAAGAACGCGACCTCGACCGGTCCCGGCGATGGCCAGCGTGCCGTCCGGAGCCATGCCGGCGAGCGTGGCGTCGAGGGAGTACGACGTCGAGCGGTCATCAGCGACGTTGCGTCGAAAAGCCACAGCTGCCGTCGTCGGCTGCGGCGACGACGACACTGGTTCCATCATTCGTTGAAGAACGCGTTCGACTGGCTCGTGCGTCACCCAGCGGTGCTGCAGGTCCATCTGGCACAACATCGCCGGTCTCGACGGATCAGCGCGCCGCACGCCGCCGTCGTTCAGTGATCACGACCGTGCGCCCTGTCCGGCGATCAGTGAGATGCGATCAGCGTGAGGTTCGCTCGGGACCGCCGTTGCACGCGGTGGAGCAACGCTGCGCTCGTCGGCGTCGAACACGAGCACTTCACCGTCGTGCTGTCCGCGGCTCCATCCGGCGGTGGCGACGACCTTGCCATCGGTACTGGCGACGATGCCGTTCGTGAGCATCCGGTCGGACCGGCGATGAAGCCGGCCAACGACGTGTTCAACGACGGCAGATCGGGCTCCGTACAACACATTGTCGGGGATCGCACGCACGGATGACATGTTGTGACTCGATGCGCATCGAGCAGCGCGCCTCGGGTGCCTCGGCCGTGTCCGTGCCGCGGTTGGCTTCGACGGCGAGGAGCAGTGACAACGGGAGATCGCGGTCCAGGTTGCCCCGCGACTCGGCGACCAGCCGTAGTGTCTGCGTCATCCGCCCGCCGCTGGTCGGCGAGGTCGGCGGCGGCGCTGGCGTCGGCAGCCGCCTCGTCGGCTGCTCGCGCTGTTCATCGGCGTGCCGGCTGTTGCGCACCGCGAGGATGCCGCCGGTCAGCGCGCCGACGAGCAGCAGCGCCGGCGCGACGGCCAGCGCGGCGCGGAGCCGCCGTCGCCCGCGTCGCTCGCGCTCGCAACTGCTCACGCAACGCCATCGTCGTCGCGGTCGGCGACCTTCCGGCTGGCCGCGATGCACTCGCAGCCACGAGTGCCGGTGGCGTGGTCGGCGGATCGTGCCGACCGAGTCGGTGGCCGCCTGCAACCGACCGCCGCGGAGTGACGTCCGTCGTCGCTGCGACCCTGCCGCGTCCCAGACGCGGGCGGCGGCGCGGAGGTCGCGTTCGAGCACCAGATCGGCACGCGCCTCGTCCAGCCACGCGACCATCTGCGGCCAGGCGGGGAACACGACCTCGTGCACGACATCGAGCTGTCCGTCGATCGCGGCCACCAGCCGAGCGTCGACCAGCGCGTCGACGCGCCGGTCCCAGACTCGAGGTGGCAGGTCGGCGACGTCGACGCGCCGCCGGACCCACGCGCCGTCGTCGGTGACGTCGACGAGCCGGAGCATCACGTCGCGGAGCTCTGGCACGTCCCGCCGGTTCCCACGGCGGCGAGCGGCGCGATCCCCGAGTCGCTCGACGGCGGCGGCGAGTCCACCGATCTCGGTGTACGTCGCGGCCGTGAGGGTGTCGTCGCTCGCGCTGCTCCCAGACCTCGGCCATCGCGGCCGACAGCAAGTGGCAGCGCGGCGTCGTGCCCGGCCACGTCAGCGATGACCATCGACACCAGCGCCGGCTCGACCGTGCAACCCGTGCGGCGGGCCGGCTCGATGACGATCCGCCGCAGCTCCTCCGTCGAGCGGCGGCCCGACGAGCATCTGCGCGTCTTCGATCATCTCGGACGAGCGCCCGTGAGACGGCGATCGCGCCGAGCTGGTCGGCGCGGATCGACCAGCACGACGCGAGCAGTCGAGCGCCGGGTCGAGCAACGAGGTCCAGCAGGCGCGCCGCCACGGCGTCGATCTGCCCGGTCGCGAGCACCTCCTCGAACTGATCGATGACCAGCAGCTGCGGCCCGGATCGTCCAGCGCCGGTCGCCGCGTCGATCGCGGCGAGCGGGTCGTCGCCCGGGACGATCGACGGTCGCCCGCCACGGCGACCCTCCCGGGCAGCCGGCCGCTGCGCACGAGCGGGAGCAGGCCGGCGCGCACGATCGACGACTTGCCGCTCCCGGACGGCCCGACGACGGCGACGAGACGGCGGTCGACGACGCGCGCGGTGAGCTCGGCGACGAGCCGCTCACGGCCGACGAACAGGTCGGCGTCGGCCGGCCTCGTACTCGGCCAGCGATCGGTACGGCTGTCGCCCGGTCCACTGTCGGCCCGCCAAGCGCAGCGCGACGCGCACGCGCCTCGACCAGCCGCATCACCTCGTCCATGACCGAGGCTCCGGCGTCTGCGGCCGCCGATTGGGCGCCGATCGAGCGGGCGGCGACCGCACTCAGCCGTTCGGCCGCGCATCCGCTCCGCCCACGCCGCCGCCTCGCGCCGGGCGACTCCGGGCAGACCGTCGGCCAGCGCGACCGACGGCGTCGATCGCCTCGTCGTCGACTCCCGTCGCTGCGCAGGATCGTCACCAGATCGGCATGCGGCATCGGGGCGAGGCGCAGCGTGCTGGCGCAGGTGCGTTCGAGCTCGCGGACCAGGTCCATGCCCTGGCCCTGCGCGCGTCGTTGGTCAGCAGCACGAGGAGCAGCATCATCGGTCGGCGGCGGACGCCAAGGCGCGGATCGCGTCGATGCTCGACGGTGGTGTCCACTCGACGTCGTCGACCACGAGCAACAACGGCGCCTCGCGACAGCGGTCGGCGACGAGATCGATGATCGACCCGGGTCCTCGCCGTCGTCGAGGCACGTGCAGTCCCGTCGCGCCCGGGACGTACTCGACCGATCCTCCGCCGCTCGACGACCTCGACGCCAGCTCAGCGATCAGCCGAGTCCGCCCCGACCCGGTCTCGCCGAGAACGTTGCGCACTTGGCCGACGCCGGCGCAGCACTGCTGCCACGCCGCGTGCAGCCAGCCGAGCTCGTCGGCGCGCCCGACGAGCGGGGACTCTGTTCGCAGGGCCGCCGGGAGTGGCGCTCGGTCCCGGCTCGTCACCAGCGTCGGATCCTGATCGACGATCCGTCTGCTCGAGCTCCCGGAGCTCTGGCCCCGGCGCCAGTCCGAACTCCTCACCGAGTGCGGTGCGGGCCCGCCGGTACGCCGTCAGCGCATCGTGTTGCCGTCCCGTCGCGTACAGCGCCCGCATCAGCAACGCCCATGCACGCTCGCGACCCGGCGATATCGGCGACGGCGTGCTCCATGTCGACGATCACGGCTGCGCCGCCGCCGGTGCCGAGACGCGCCTCGGCGAGTTCCTCGGCGCGACGAGCCGCCGCTCCTCGAGGCGGTCCGCTCGCCGACTGCGAACTCGTCGTCGGCGAACTCCATCAGCGCCGGCCCGTGCCAGAGGCTCGAGCGCCGCCTCGAGCAGCTCGCCGCGGCCGACGCATGTCCGAGGCGCAGCTCGGCCGCTCCCTCCGCCGCCAGTCGCTCGAACTGACCGACGTCGATCGCCTCGGGCTCGATCGCCAGTCGATAGCCCCCCGGTGCGGTCTCGATCGGGTCGCCGGCAGCGGCGAGCGACTGACGCAGCCGCACGACGTGCGATTGCAGCGTCTTCGCTGCCGTCGGCGGGGGATCGTCACCCCACATCGCGTCGATCGATTGCCTCGACCGAGACGACCCGGCCGGCCCGGCAGGCGAGCAGCGCCAAGAGCCGACGTCGTTGCGGCCCGGCGACGTGGAGGCGTCGGCCGTCGCACGTCCACCCGCATCGGGCCGAGCAGGCGACACGCGCAGGCGCGACGGCGGTCGGCCCGTCGGAGACGACGGGCTCCGAGCAGCGACGGGCAGCTCATCGGACATGACGTGAACCTCCCATCGGCTGGTTGCACCCCGGTTGCACGCGTCGCCGCGAGGCAGTTTACTCGCTCGCTGCAACCGCTTTCATGCCGCTTCCCCTGCTCACAGCACTCGTTCAACTGCTCGCCCGCACCGTCGCCCGTGTGGCCGCTCGACCCGAGAGCGGCGCACGGGAGGTGCGAGATGAGCGAGCAACGAGGCCAGTGGACCTGCCACCCGACGCCCTGGCGGCGGTTGGCGGTCGTCGGTGCCGCGCTGGCAGGAGCGCTCAGTTCGGTCGGACTCTGGGACCTGTCGGCCAGCGCCGCGACATGCGGCGCCGCCACAGACGCTCGGCCGCTGTCCAATGACCCGGCCGCCCTGACCGCGGCGTTCGACGGTGCCCCCGATGGTCTGCAGGGTGCCGACTACCAGCGAGCGATCGACCTCCCCGACGGCCGGCGCCTGTGGACGTTCCAGGACCCGTTCGTCGCACGACCCGGCCGCTGGACACCCTGGTCCACAACGTCGCGGTCGTCCGAGCACGCCGGCTGCTTCGACTTGGTCCACGGCGGTCCGACGGATCGTCCGGCCCCGTGGCTGGCGGCAGCCGAAACGATGCGCCACCAGCGCTGGTTCTGGCCAATGGGCGCCGCGCTCCCGGGTGACGGCACGGTTCGGATCTTCCTCGCCGAGTTCGTCGAATTCGGGAGTCACTACCTCGACGAGGCGGCGCCCGTGGCGACGTGGTGGCGGCGGTGGACCGCGACGACGCTCGAACAGCGCTCGCTCGAACCTGCCCGAACCCCGGCAGCGACTTGTACGGCTGGTCCGTCGTCAGAGGAGGCCGCCACACATATCTCTACGGGCACTGCTACCGCCAGTTCGGCAGTGGCCCGCTCGGACACGACCAGTGCACCGGGTCGGTCACCGTGGCTCGCACGTCTCACGAGCTGACCGAGCCGCTTCGAGTACTGGGACGGCGCCCGCTGGACCTCAGATGCGTCGGCGGCTGCGAACATCGCGCCATCGTGGGCGCCCGACGGCCGACCGCGGGCCGTCAATCCGTCACAGTTCGCTTGGGTCGGATCTCGCTGGGTCTCGGTCACCAAGGAAGGCGACTGGTGGGGCGACCGGATCTACGTCGATGTCGCGACGAGGCCGACCGGGCCGTGGACCACCGTGCAGACGATCGACGTGCCCGCCGAGACATCGGAGGTGAACAACTACTTCGCCAGCATCGTCGACGTGACGGAGCGCGGGATCGTGATGGGTCTCAGCCACAACCGGTGGGACGGCGTGCAGAGCTCGGTGTACCGCCCGACGTTCGCCGAAGTGCTGCTGCCAACGGCCGGACGCCCGAACACGATGGTGTCGACGAGACTCGGCGCCATTCCCGCGTGACGGGCACGGTCAAGTCTCGCCGTCCGCTTTCAGGGCGGCCCACTCGGCATCGATGTCGGCGAAGACCTGCATCGATGGTGCGGACCCCGTCGACCCAGTCGATCATCCCTTGCCAGAACGCTCCGGCGGTTACGCCGTCGCTTCCACCGCCGATCTCGGGCGGCATCAGATCCGAGGCATCGAGCCTGAGCACCCCTGCGTCCAGCGCCGTCTCGGGCGATCGAGGCGATCTCGGTGTTGAATGCGATCTGCGGATCGAGGCTGGGATCGCCGTAGGCCGAGACATCGAATCGCCGGTTGGCGGAGACGAAGCCGCTGGACGGATCGGTGGCCCAGATCTCGCCCCACTCCGGATCGGCGACGAACTTCATGAACGCCCGCACCTCGGGCGTGTCGACCACAGCGGTTGCGAAGGACGCATCGCGATCGCGGGAGTCGGCTGAGTCGGATCGATCGGCGGAAGCGGGAAGAAGTCGATGTCCGAACCGATTTCGCTGTCCGATCCGGACCGATGTGCCAAGCAGCCGTCAGCAACGTCCGCTGCCTCCGTGGAACAGCCAGCACCCCGCTTCGGTCTCGCCGGTCACTTCGTCGCGCTCGATCATGTCGACCAACGGCTCGAGTAGTACCACTGGTCGCTGATCGTCGCCGGGCCACCGCGGACGAATCCCGGCTCGAAGATCAGGTCATCGGCAAGCCGGCCCGCCGCCATCACACCCGGGCTCGCGAACCCGATCTCGCCGGTGGTCCAGGCGTCGTAGACCTCGACGCCGCCCGTTCGAAGCACCAGACTCTCGATGAAGTCGGTACCGGGCCATCCGTCGGCGTAGCCGGACTCGAAGCCGAAGCACCACGGCGTGCCCCCGTCGACCGACGATCTGATGAGACAGCGCCTCGAGTTCCTCCCACGTGGTCGGGATCTCGTACCCGGCCTCGCGGAATTCGGCCGTGGGATAGAACACGAGGCCCTTCAGGCCCAGTCGTCAGCGGGATCGCCGAGACCGGGGCACCCGCGGGGAGTGCGCCGCCGACGCCCGCCGTCGTTCCGACGCTCAGCAGGAACGTCGCCGAAGTCCGATCGCAACGTGCCGGGGTCGATGAACTGGCTGATGTCCAGCGCGCGGTCCGCGGCCCACGCCGGGATCGAGGCCGCCATGGACGACATCCGGGCGGCGGTTGGGTTCGTCGAGCCCGCGGTTCAAGGGTGCCTGAGCTTCGTCCGGCGTGAACTCGACCGTGATCCCTGTCCGGTCGGTGAATTCCGCGAGCTGCAGGGCGAAGGCGTGGTCGTCACTCAAACCGCCCGCCGAGAACTGTGACGGTCGTACCCGCGAGCGCGCGCGGGCCGGGGCCGTTGCGCCATATGAGTCCATCCCGCTGCGCAGCGGCAGGTTCTCGGGTACATCGATGTCCGCCGGGCACGTGTCGGAGAGGAACTCCTCGCATTCCGCGTCGGTGAGTGTTCGCTGAACCGCGGATTCAGCGATCTCCATCAACTCGTTCGGCGACAGCGCGTACACGCCGACGAGGCCCGTCGGGTCCCGGCCTCACGGCGACCGGCGTTCCGGGATCGACGTCGTACTGGACTCCGAGCTCCTGGAGCGCGAAGTGGACTGCGTCGATCGCCTCCTCGGTGGCAAACCCGAGGTCGACGGTCTCGCGCACCGACTGCATGGCGAGCAGCAGGGCGAGCTCCGGGTCATCCTCACGTGCTTCCGTCGATGCGGTGACGAGATCGACGACCGCGAGTAGGTCCTCCACGTCGCGTTTGGCGTCGACGGCCGAACGCCACTGCACCGTGCCGAACACCGCGAGCGCGGCGACGAGCACCGTGACGAGGCCGACGACGAGCGAGTTGACGACCGCGCTGCCGCTGGCGGCGTTCGGCCTCGACCGCCCGCTGCTCGCGTTCGAGAAGCTCCTCCGCCTCCCGGTCGCGTTCGGCGAGGCTGGCACCGAGGAAGGCTTGCTCGGGGGCGGACAGCTGCACGGAGGTGGTGGCGACCCAGCCGTGCACCTGTTCGAGCAGCCCGCCTCGTAGGAGGTACGCATCGTCCCGGTCGGCGACGATCCACTCGCGCATCGCCTCTGCGAGTCGGCGTTGGACACGGACGTCGTCCCGCGCCCCGTCGATCCAGTTCCGCAGCCGGGTCCACTCGGTGAGCAACGCCTCGTGGGAGATCTCGACCGTCGGGCCCCTGGTGATCGGGTCGCGATCGAAGCTGAGCAGGCGGTGCCGACCGAAGGTCTCGAGCACAGCGTGCAGCCTCAGGCGATCGACGTCGAGATCCTCGAGCTCGCTCCGGAGCACTCGCCGACGAGTGTCCTCGCCTCCCTCGTTGAACGTCACGAGGCGGAGGAACACCTGGCGCGCGACCTCGTGCGCCTCGTCACCGAGGCTGGCCAGAAGCCCCTCGGCGTGCTTCACCAACGCGCCCGACACCCCGCCGAGCTCCTCGTACGTGGCGAAGTCGATTCGGTTGCCGCGCCGATGGTCGAAGAGCTCGGTCAACGTGTACTGCAGGAGCGGCAACGCGCCGGGCCGATCGGTCACCTCCCGAACCAAGGCGGCCACGACTGCCGGCTCGAACGTGATGCCGTACGGTTCCGCCGGGCACGTGATCGCACGCTCCAAGTCGTGCGCTGTCATCGGCGTGACGATCTCGGTCCCGTTGCGGAGCAGCTCACCGAGATCTCGGTGCTGCAACGGCCGGTCGTAGAAGTCGGCTCGCAGCGTGGCGACGACCCGGATACGACTCTGCTCGTCGGTGACTGCACTCACCAGGTTGGCGAGGAAGCGGTTCGCCGTCGCCGGGTCGACTTGTGTGTACAGCTCCTCGAATTGGTCGATCAGCAGCAGCAGTTGCGAACCGTCATGGGGCAACACGCGGTCGACCGCGCGCTGCAGACCACGGTCGCCCGCAAGTTGCTCGAGCAACGATGGTGGTGGATCGACGGCGACGCCCAGCAGCGCATCCTCGAGCTGCTCGAAGGGATGGGTTGCCGGGGTCATCTCGATCGTGAACCACGAACCCGACAGGGGAACCGCCCCACGCCGGATCGCCGGAAGCAGGCCGGCCTTCACCGCACTCGACTTGCCGCTGCCACTCGGACCGACGACGGCGATGAACCGTCCGCCGGGGCCGGTGAGACCGAGGCGGGCGACCAGCCGTTCGACGAGTCGATCGCGGCCGAAGAAGTCGTCAGCATCGACGACGTCGAACGCTCGCAGCCCTTTGTACGGGTTGTCGACCGAGATCACCGGGTCGAGCGTCCTCGCCCATGATCCCGTACCTCCGTCGAGCGCCTCGTGCAGACCGTCGACCAGATCGCCCACGTTTCCATAGCGCACGGCGGCGTCGGCGCCGGTCGCGCGGTCGATGACGCGGGCCACCGGATCCGGCAAGCGGGCTCGGAGCTCGTCGATCCCGCCGCTCCGACCGGTCAGCGCCTGCGCGACGAGGATGCCGAGGCCGGAGATGTCCGACTCGGCGACGACGTCGTCCGCGCCCGCCGGAATCCCGAAGTCCGACAGGTAGGCGTTGCCTTCGTCGTCGAGCAGGACGTTGTCCGAGTTGATGTCACCGTGCACCACGCCGGACCGGTGCGCTGTCTGGAGGGCGTTGCCCAATTGATCGACCATCGTCATGGTCTGGGCGGAGGTGAGCGCGCCGTGTTCGAGAACCGCGGCAAGGTTTCCGCCGCGCATGAGGCGCATCACCAGATAGGCCGCGTCCGGCTCGCGCCAGTAGTCGTACAGCGGGACGATGTGTGGATGCTCGAGCGTCGCGATGACCTGTGCCTCGGCCTGGAAACGACGGATGAAGGCCGGATCGTTGGCGAGGTCGGGACGGATGACCTTGATCGCCACCTCACGACCGACGGCGGGCTGGTAGGCGCGGTAGGCCGCGCCCGCCGCACTCGCACCGATCTGTTCTCGCAACTCGTACCCACGCACGGCCGGCCCGGGCTCGTTCGCGGCGCCCCGCACGGTTGTGCGGGATCGGATCTCGAGCGCCTTGTCACCCGTGACGATCTGCTCCTGGAGCTTGCGGAGCCGCGACGACGGCTCGATCCCGAGTTCCTCACCCAGCCGTGACTTGAGGACCTGGTACGCCCGCAGTGCGTCCGCCTGCCGCGACGATCGATACAGCGCAAGCATCAACTGGCCGGTCATGTGTTCCCGCAAGGGATGCTGACGAACGAGCGACTCCAATTCCGAGATCAGCTCTCGGGACAGGCCGCGCTGGAGGTCGGCATCGAGCCGCAGTTCGACCGCCTCCAGCCGGAGTTCCTCGAGACGGGCGATCTCGCCCTGGGCAAAGGTCTCGTAGGTGAACTCCTCGAACGCCTTGCCCCGCCAGAGCGCCAGCGACTCACCGAGCACGAGCGAGGCCGCCGCCGGGTCGACGTCGGCGAGTGCTCGACCCTCGGCGACCATCCGCTCGAACCGGACCGAGTCGATCTGGTCGTCCGCCGCATCGATGAGGTAGCCGGGGGACCTCGTGAGCAGGATCGAGCCATCCGTGCGCTTCTCGCGATCTGGCTCGAGCGCCTTGCGCAGTCCCGAAACGCAGACCCACAGCGAGTTCTGCTTGTCGACGCCGCCCCTGTCACCCCACAGCTCATCGAGGATCCGATCCGTCGAGAACACCGAGTTCGGCGCCGTCAGCAGCAGGGCCAGCAGGGCGCGCTGGCGAAATGCGCCGAGGTCCACGGCATGGCCGTCTCGCAGCGCCTCGAGTTTGCCCAGTACCCGATACTCCACCCGTCCTCCTCCAGAGGGCCTTGCCCCGGTGTGCGCTCACCGGCTTGGCCCCAATCTGGACCATCCAACTTAGGCGCGACTTAAGGCCGACGATGACGCCGGTGACCAGGGAGGGGGCACCGACTGGATGTGGGTTCCTCGCCGAGAGCGGGCCCACCTCGACGACAGGGGACACACCGGCGTAAGACCGGGCCAAGTCGCCTGAAGTCAGGGCCCTGTCGCCAGAAGCGGGGCTGAAGCCCGCCGCCGGATGGTGGCGGCATGTCGAATCACCTGCCCCGCACGATCCTCGCCGTCGCCACGTTTCTGAGCGTCACCGTCGGCTTGACGGCGGGCACCGACGTCGGTGCCGACACCGTCACCACGTCTTCGACCGTCGAGCTCGTCGATGTGCCCGCTGCGTTCGCCGCCGCCACCGAGTGGGCCACGGACCTCTTCGACGAGGCCGGATTCGACCTCCCACCGCTCCGCTACGTGTTCCACGGTGACACCCGCGAACCGTGCGCCGGTCGGCCCGGACTGCATCACCGCATCAAGGGGGTCAACGTGATCGAGATCTGCACCTCCAAGATGACGCCCGCCACACAGGTGCTGATCCTCCACGAGACGGCACATGCGTGGATCGACCACACGATCACCGACGAACGCAAGGCAGCCTTCCAGCAACTCCGTGGATGGACGTACTGGCGGAACTACGGCGCCGCCGCGTGGCATGACAACGGCACCGAGCAGGCCGCGGAGATCATGCTCTGGGGCCTCATCGATCGACCAATGGCAATGATTCGCATCAACCAGAACTCCTGCACAGAACTCGAAGCCGGTTACCGGGCCCTGACCGGTCGGGCGCCGCTCCACGGCTTTGAGGACGCGTGTTGAACATCGGCGTTCGGCAGCCTTGCCGAAGGGTCAGTTCACATCCGGGCCGGTCGAGCGGACCTGGTCGACAGTCTCCATCGCGTCGCGCAGTTCGCTCAACCAGTCTCCGGCGTTCCTGCCGACCAGGCGGACGCACCACGCCAGAGCCTCGGCACGTGAGCGTGCGACGCTGGCGTCGATCAGCGTGTCGAGCACGAGACGTTCGGGCTGGCGCAGGCGGGTCATGACCGGCGCCGCCACGTTCGTGAACAATTCGGTTCGCTCGGCGCAGGCGACCGCCCACGCAACTTTGCGCTCGAAGCGATGCTCGGCCTCGCGGGCGACTGCCATTCGGCGCTCGCGGGTGTCGTCCCGGAAGCCGGCGATCCGTCCGATCACCGCCTCGTTCACGTCGACGTCGGAAGGATCGCCGGCAATGGTGGGAGCGTCGATCGTGATCGTGACCGTGATCTCGTCACGGTCGACGACGATCGATGGAGGGGAGCTGTGCGTCCACTCGGCCGGGAGCCGACCGCTGAACCAGGACGTGATGGACGTGGTGTCGGAGAGGGCCATGACGCTCATGCTAGGACGATGATTACATGATTACAAGAGGCTGGCTTCGTCGACCACCTCCGCTCATTCGACGCGCAACGCCCGCGCCGGTCGGACGCGGCCCGCCCGCCATCCAGGGAAGAGCGCGACGAGTGTGGCGACGGCGAGCGCCACGAGGCCGACGATGCCGATCACGAGCAGCGGCTGGTCGACATCGGTCGCGACTCCGACCGGGCCGACGACCGCGGACCACGCCGCCTTGCCCACGACGATTCCGAGTGGCACGCCGATGATCAGGCCGACGACGGTGACCGTCAACGCCTGCCAAACGAGACATGCAAGCGTTTGCCGGGGGGTGAGTCCGAGACTGCGCAGCGTCGCCAGTTCGCCGCGCCGGCGTGCCGACGTCGCGCCGAACAGGTGAGCGAGCGACGCGATACCGAGCGCGGCGACGAACGCCCCGAGCCACAGTGGCAACGATCGGACGACGGCCAGGTCGGCGACCTCGGCGGGCTGCACCGGCAAGTTCTCGCCCGACGACGCCGAGCCGGGATACTCCTCGTTCAGACGTGCGGCGACGTCGTCGACGTCGAGTCCAGGCCGCACCCGCACGGCGAGTTGCGAGGCCTCGAACAGATCGGGGACGACCGCGTGGTGGGCGAACGCCTCACCGAAGTATCCGACCCCATCGCGATAGCGGCCCTCACCGTCGTCGGGGAAGAGCGCCGTGCCCACGACGGTCACCGGTGTCGTTCCGGCGGCGCCGGATTCCGGAGACACTCGGACCTGGTCACCGAGTTGAACACCCAGGGCGTGCGCGGTGACCGGACCGAGCACGACTTCATCGGGTCGTTCCGGCTGGCGGCCCGAACGCAGTGCGTACTCGATCCGCCCGACGTTCGGGGTCAGCCCATAGCGCGAACACCTTGACCTTCGACGTGCGTGAAACCTGTGTCCCAGCGGGCTGAAGCCAGCAGCTGCTCGTCGTCGGTGAGGCGTTGGGCCGCAGTTTCGACGTCGTCGGACGTGAAGTCGAGGGCGAGATCCCACCCGAACCCCCACCGAGCCGGTGTCTCGAGCAGGCGGTCGAGGCTCGACGAGAAGGTCAACACGGCGGTCGTTCCGAGGATGGCGAGCGCGACGCCGGCCAGCGCGGATCGCACCGGCAACGCAGGAGGTCTCCGATCGAGCGCCAGCCGCACTCCGTTCGTCGCTGCCGCACCCGCCCCGGTTCGTGAGAACGCCTCTGCAATTGCGGAGGGCTCGGGTGCGACGCTGCTGAACGGCGCGCCGCTGTCACCCAGGACGCGGTGATCGTCGCCGAGCCCAGCACGACGAGCAGGATCGCGATCGCCCCGATGCCGAGCGCGGTCCAGTCGACGAAGCGACCGAGGTCAGGCTCCGCTCTGCGGGCGATGCCGATCGGCATCATCGGCGACGCCAGCCATGCCCCCAATCCGGCCACGGCGACGCTGCCGAGCGCAACAGGGATGCTGGTCCAGGACGAGTGCAAGGCGACGATTCGAGGGCGTGAAGCCGAGTTGTCGGAGGGTTTCGGAGTCCGCTTCGGCTCCGGCGACATGCCGTCCGACCGCCTGCCCGATGATCACGACGCTGGCCGCTGTCGCGCGACGAGCGCGAACATCGTCAGACCGGAGGCGAGCGTCGACATCGTGTTCCGCACCGCGTTCGATCGCGCCTCGAACGAGAGCGACTCGTACTCCTGGCCCGGCGGGATCAGTGGGCCAGCTCCGCCTCGAAGTCGGCGGCGTTCACACCCGCCTCGAGGCGAACGGCGACATACGTCGTCCACTCGTCCACCTCACCTCGAACGGTGTCGATGAAGGCCTCCGTCGCGAGGAATCCACCCTCTGCGTTGTCGGTGACGTCGTCCGGGCCGCGCACCACCCCGACGACATGGAACCGCAGCTGTGGTCCGCGGGCGACGGAGTAGTCCTCGTCGCCCACCTGTTCGGCGGTCATCGTCCCGACCGAGATCTCGTCGCCGACGTCGAGACCGATGATCCGGGCGGTGGTCTCGTTGATCGCCACCTCGTCGGCTCGCGCCGGATCGGGTCGTCGTCCGCGCACGATCGGACTGATCTCGAACGTCGCACCGATACGTCCGTCAAGTGGCGCAAGGACCGCGAGATCGGTGTCGACACCGTCGACCAACGCGAACACGACGGTGTACGCGCCGTGCTCGACGACGGTCGGCAACGCGGTGATTTGCTCGACGATTCGCGGGTCGACCGCGCCCACGTCGAGCAGGAAGTCAGCGGGCCGGGTGGCGTCCCCGAGTCGCTCGAAGCTGCTCGCTGTTCGTCGTGCACCGGCCACCGCGACGAGCACGACCGCACCGGCGAGACCCGCCAAGAGGATGAGTGCGAGGATCGAACGGCGTCGGCGACGCCAGTCCGAACGGGCCCAGAGTGCGATGGCACCATGCACCACTCCATTGGGCCCCCATCAGCTTGCCGCACACAAGGAGGCGATCACCCGTGTCGCGAGGGGTACTGACCTACCCCTCGCTGCGCGTCCGATCAGCGCAGCAGGTAGTAGAGCCCGAGCACCGTTCCGTAGGTCACCACGACCCGGCGCAGCGCGGCACCGCTGACCACGTCGGCCAGCCGGCCGCCGCACCACCCGCCGAGCATGCTCGCCGGCGCCATCGCGATCGCCAGGCCCCAGTAGACCTTGCCGGTCCAGACGAAGAACAGCGCCGCGGTGACGTTGACCACGAGCGAGAGCACCTGCTTCTGAGCGTTCAGACGGTTGATCGTCTCGCTGAACAGCAACCCGAGCACCGCCAGCATCATGATCCCGAGCCCGGCGCCGAAGTACCCGCCGTAGATCGACACGACGAACACGCCGACGGCCGCCACCACCGGCGACCGCTCCGTCGCCGAGCCGTCGCTCGACACACCGATACGCAGGACCTTCTTGATGTAGTTCTGACCCCCGAGCAGCGCACACGCAGCAGGATCAACCACGGCACCAACTCGGTGAACAGTTCCTCGTCGGTAGTGACGAGCAGGATCGATCCGGTCAGCCCGCCGAGGCACGCCGCGGCGGACAACACCCGCAGCACCGACCGGTCGTCGGCCAGCGAGCCGCGCTGGGCGTACGCCCCGCCCAGGTAGCCAGGGCACAACGCGACGGTGTTGGTGATGTTGGCACCCACGTTCGTGGCACCGAGCCCCATCAGCGCCGGGAACGAGATGAGCGTGCCGCCGCCGGCGAGCGCGTTGACGATGCCCGCAGCGAACGCGGCCAACGCGGCCAAGAGGTAGTCGATGGTGCTGAACTCGACGGCGAGCATGAACCGGTCAGGCAATCACGTGATCGGCACGTTCGCCGGCGCGTTCGCACATCGTCAGTGTTCGGCGATCATGGCCGAGACTGGCGCTCGGCCCTCCGTGAACACCGGATAGTAGATCGTCGCTCCCGGGCCGGGTACCGGATCGGCGACGTGGTGTACTCGAGGACGTCGGTCGAGCCGTGCGCCGAGTAGACGACCGCCTTCACGACGTGCTCGAGCGGCGGCGATGCGAGACGGCGAGCGCCGGCGACGTCCACCCCGCGTCGCCAGGATTGAGGTCGACGCCGGGCGCGACGACCTCGTCGATCGCGTCGAGCACGTCGGCGTCGAGCGTGATGTCGGCGGCGGTGAGCAGGTCGTCGAGTTGCTCGTTCGTGCGCGGGCCGAGGAGCGCCGCGGTCACGTCGGGATGCTCGACCGACCACGCCGAGCGCGAGTTGCGTCATCGTCAGCCCGGCGTCGGCAGCGATCGTGCGCGAGCCGTTCCGACGGCGTCGTACTTCGCGTCGTTGTCCGCGTCGAAGTGATCGGGGTTCGTGGCGGCGCGCGACCCGGCCGGTGCCGGCGATGACCGCTGGTACTTCCCCGTCAGCCACCCGCCCGACAGCGGGCTCCACACGATGACACCGATGCCGTGACGCCGGCACGTCGGGCAACACGTCGGTCTCGATGCCCCGGCACATGATCGAGTACGGCGGCTGCTCGCGTGTGCGGGGCCGCGACGCGACGGCGATCGGCGGCCCAGCACGTCTCGACGAGGTCGGCGGCAGGGAACGTCGAGGTGCCCCACGCACCGATCTTGCCGGCGCGCACGAGGTCGGTGAGCGCGTCGATCGTCTCGGCGATGTCGGTCGTCGGGTCGGGACGATGGATCTGGTAGAGGTCGATGTGGTCGGTCTGGAGACGGCGCAGGCTGTCCTCGACCGCCGTGCGGATCCAGCGGCGCGAGTTCCCGCGGTGGTTCGGGTCGTCGGTCATGGCGTTGTGGAACTTCGTCGCCAGCACCACCTCGTCGCGCCGCGTCCGGCGAGTGCCTTGCCGACGATCTCCTCGCTCTCGCCGAACGCGTAGACGTCGGCGGTGTCGATGAGGTTGATGCCCGCGTCGATGGCCCGGTTGATCAGCCGGACGCAGTCGTCGTGATCGGTGTTGCCCCAGGCGCCGAGCACCATCGTGCCGAGGCCGAAGCGGGAGACCTGGACCCCGGTGCGTCCGAGTGTTCGAAGTTCCATGTGCAGTTCCTTTCGAGATCGACGACGCCTGGTGCGTGGCACCGGCGCGTCAGTGGCGTCGACGTGGGGCCACGGGTCGGGACGGTGATGCCCGCTCGTTCGAGCAGATGACGTTGGTGGTCGGCCGCGGCCGCGGCGAGCGACTCGACGTCGATCGACATCACCTTGCCGTCAGCGACGACGTGGCGGCCGGCGACGAAGACGTCGCGCACGCTGCGCCCGTCGGTGCCCCACACGAGCTGCAGGCCGACGTCGCCGCGCGGCGTCCAGCCCGGTGTGTCGGTGCGGTGGATGACGATGTCGGCCTGCTTGCCGACCTCGATCGAACCGATGCGATCAGCGAGGCCGATCGCCTCGGCGCCGGCGATCGTCGCCAGCTCGAACACCTGATGGGCGCCGAATCGTGTCGGATCGAGCCGGGCGTCGCGGGCGATGCCGGAGGCGACGCGCCGCGGTGCGGAGGATGTCGATCGAGTCGCTGGCGTTGGTGGCGTCGCAACCGAGCGCGACGCGGCCACCGCGCTCGACGATCTCGGCGTGGCGGCTGTTGGCGCACACGCCCTGGCCGAGGCGCAGGTACGCCCACGGGCAGTAGGCGATGGCCGTCTCGGTCGACAGGATGAGCTCGACCTCGGCGTCGTCGAGCCACACGCCGTGGCCGATCAGCAGGTGGCGCCCGAGCACGCCGAGATCGGCGAGGTGCTCGACGGGTCGCCGCCCGGTGCGCTCGAGGTAGCGCTCGGGGTCCGACGACGTCGGCGACAGGTGCATCGTCATGCCCGGTGCCGAGCTCGCGGGCGAGATCGGCGGCGCCGGCGAGCAGCTCGTCGGACGCGAGATCGTGGCCGACGAGCGTGACCCAACCCTCGACGAGCCCGCCGCTCGGGTAGGCGCTCGACGACCTCGCGTTGACGGTCGAGCACCTCGTCGGTCGGCGCGGTGAACGGGCCCTCCTCGATGTCCCAGCCCCACACGCCGATCGTGGCGCGCAGCCCGACGTCGTGTGAGCGCGGCCGCCACCCGGTCGGCGTGGGCGACCGTGCCCGCCTCGACGACGGTGGTGACGCCGCTCGTCAGTGCCTCGACCGCGGACAGCGACGCCGGCGACCTCGTCGTCGAGCGGTCCGTGGGCGCCGTGCAGCGGCACCGACCACTCGAAGATCGACGCGCCCGGGCGGCAGCAGGTCGGGGATGCAGCTGCGCACCAGCGGATCACCGGTGAGGTGTTGGTGGGCGTCGATCATGCCGGGCGTGACGACGCAGTCGGTGGCGTCGACCACCACGGCGTCGCGGGTAGTGCGGCGCGCAGCTCCGCGATGTCGAGCCGACGGCCACGATGATCTCGCCGTCGACGACGATCGAGCCGCCGACGAGCACCTCGCGCCGCGCGTTCATGGTGACGATGTCGCCACCGCTGATGATTCGTTGCCGGGTCCTGCTCTCGTGGGTCCGGTCCATCGGGCCTCAGACCAAACGGTCGATCATCCCGCGCTCGACCGCCGCGAGGTGCTTGGCGCCCTCGGCGACCGCAGCGGCAGCATCGCCCGCCGCCACGGCACGCGCCAAGAGGGCGTGCTGGGAGGCCGCGTCGCCGACGATGTGGCGAACCTCGCTGCGGTTCGCCTCGTCGGACAGCAGCGACTCGATCCCCTCGGAACGGAACAGCGTGCTCAGCACCTTGCCGTACACCTCGACGAGCAACGGATTCGCACACGCCCGGCTGATCATCGTGTGGAACGCATGATCGAGCTCGCGGAACTCCTGCAGTTCCATGTCGTCGCTGAAGCGGTCGGCGAGCCGGCGGATCTCGACGCGCTGTTCGGGAGTCGCCCGTTCGGCGGCAAGTTCGATGATCGGCAGCTCCAGCAGGCGGCGGGTCTCGAACAGCTGACGGACGAACTCTTTGCGTCCGTCGGCCTGGTCGAAGTTGATCTGCGGGAGGTGCTCGACGACGTACGAGCGATTGCCGCGGCGTTCGATGACGCCGAGCGAGAGCAGACCCTGCATCGCCTCGCGCACCGAGGTGCGAGCGACCTTGAACTGATCGGACAGGTCACGTTCGGATGGCACCCTGGCACCCGGTTCGAGCGCACCCTTCAGGATGCGGTCGAGCAGTTGGTCGCGAATCTGCGCGCTGAGCGTCTCGCGGGTGACCGGGGCAAAGCCCATGCTGTCGCGAACGGCGATCGGCTCGTCGAGGACGTCGGGAGTGTGGGACATGCGGTGGGCTCGAACTCCGTGCTCTTCGGGAAGGGTGAACGACCAGTTGGTCAGACCATCGACCGCGCCCTGGCCGACTGTACCGGTCTGCGGTAGTTCTTCCCGACAAGGTCCCGTTCGCCCCGGCGCCGATCGCCAAGCTCGCTCCGGTCAACCACTTCGGCATCGAGTTGCCGAACAAGTCCGACGTCGACGAGATCGCCGCCCGCGGCGACGCGGCAGGATGCCTGGCGTTCCCGGCCAAGATCATGCCCGCACCGATCGGGTACATCGGCATGCTGAGCGATCCGGACGGCAACCTCGTCGAGTTCTCCTACGACCAGGGGGTGTACGAGCCGCGGCGCGACCACGGCGTTGCGTACGTCGGCACCACCGTCGTGACGACCCGGCCGATCCGGCCGATCCTTGCCGTCATCCTTGCTTGGGCTTGCCCGTGTTGGACACGCTCAGGGTGTAGTCGGCGTCCAGCACGGTGAGGTCACCCGTCGGGAGGTTCGAGATGAGCACGGCGAAGTCACGGTTCGGGCCGTTGGCGCACTTGGTGTTGAAGCTCTGGGTGACCTGGTCGCCCTCGAGCCGGTAGACGAAGTTCCCTGCGCCGTCGATGATCTCGAACGGGGACGTGACACCGGGCGTGAGGTCGCAGCTGGCCACGACCTGCACCGTCCAGTTGTTCTCCTGGATCCCGGTCGTCTCGAACCAGTCACCGCTCGGGGACGCCAGTCCGGCCGGTGCGCCGTTGACCATCACGTCGTCGATGAACCAACCGGTGTCCAGGTAGGCCGCATCGGTCGAGTACCGGAACCGGACGTCGGTCGCCCCGGCCGGCAGCTGTGCGGTGTAGTGCACGTACTGCGGCTCGTCGACGAAGTACTCGCCGCCCGACGTGCCCGTGATCCCATTTCCTTCGGTGTTGTTCCCGTGCGGGTCGTCGTCGGTGGTCACCACGGTGCCGCTGTCGTCCACCAAGGGCACGGTCACCCACTCGCCACCGACGAGGGCCTCGACGAATCCGAAGTCCCAGCCCTCCTCGATGAAGTGCCACGTCCAGAAGTCCAACGAGGTCACGGTCCCGGTGACGTTGACGTCGAGGATGTGGTCGGACTGACTCTCGTAGCCGGCGTACCAGTGCGTGGGGTCGCTGTGCGGCGCCACCTGGCTGATGTCCTCGCCGGCGAAGTTCAGCGTCACATTCGGGCCCGGGTTGCGGAAGCGCTCGACGTGCAGGCCGAACGGCACCGCCGTCGGCGTCTGACCGTTGGCCCGCCGCTCCCACTTGGGCGCGGGTTGAGCACCCTGGTTGTTGCCACGGTCAGCCCAGAACAGCTCGTCGGCGATGTCGATCGTCCACGACGTGAACGCCGGATCACCGAAGTCGACGGCCTTGATGTCGAAGCGCGGCGACCCCTCGTCGTCGAGGTACACCGCGACCGCCCAGTCCTGGAACAGTTCCTCGGCGCTGCGCAGGCCAGCTCCGGTTTGGGCGTTGAAGTCGTCGATGGCGTTCTGCACACCGATCATGCCGTCCTCCAGCTCGGCGAAGATCAGCTTGATCAGCAGGTCGCCGCCGGCGCCGTCGTACTGCAGGTCGGGTGTGTAGGTGCCGTCACCGTTGCCACCCGCCTGCTCCCAGAGGTACTGGAAGAACGTGTACGCCGCCCCGTAGTTCTGGAGCCCACCGGCCCAGCGGGTCAGGGACGTGTCGGCGTAGAACACCTGCTGGTAGGTGAGGTGCGACCCACCCACGTCGAATCCGTTGAGGAAGACCGCGAAGTCGGCGAGGCCTTCGTCGACCCACGACAGCTCACCGGGGTCGCTGTAGCTGTGGAGCAGGTGCTCGAGTTCGTGCGCCACGACGCCCTCGTACAGCGTGGCCTGGTCGTTGCTGGGGTCGTCGTCACGCCATTCGGAGTCGTCCGGACCGACACGGTTGGCCCAGTCGAACGCATCGATCACGATGACGTTCATGCCGATCGAGTCGGCGAAATCGGGTGCGAAGTACCCCGCCGTGTACGTCGTCTCGGCGCAGTCGTAGTAGTTCGCGTCCTGCACGTTGTAGACCAGCATCACCAGCGAGTCGGACGCTGGTTCGGTCGGATCGGCGGCGCCCATCGGGCCGAAGTGCTCCTCGTCGACGGCCACGACCTGGTTGGCCAGCGTGTCACCGAGGTAGTCGATCTCCGCCTGGGTGAGGGTGAACTCCGCGGCCGTCGCATCCGCGCACGGCACGAACTCGTCGCCCGCAGTGGGATCGAAGGCCGGATCGAGACTGGCCACCCCAGCTGGAGCGGAACCGTCGAGCGGTGTGCCCTCCGGGACGTAGATGTAGACGGGCGTACCGTCAGGGGTGGTGTTCTCGTAGACGAGCGTGAAGTCCTGGTCGTACGTGCCACCCGCCTCGCTGTCGTTGATCGGCACCGTGATGGTCGGGTCGCCCGGGAGATCGTCGTCGGGGACACCTGCGCCTGGGCCGCCGGTGCGGCGACCGCGGACAAGCCGAGCGTCGTCGCTCCCGCGAGCGCGGCGGCCAACGATCCTGCGGAAACGTCGGTCGTGAATCTGCATTGGTCCTCCCAGGACTCCCGCGGCACCTGCCGCCGTGACGTGTTCGTCATCCAGCTCCGACGGCCCGATACACCCCCGCCCGCGGTGACCAAACGGAGCAGGATGTATCCGAACACGCCACGCCGACCACGACAATCGCCCATCCGGGTGATGGTGTCGGTACTAATCAAGCAATCAATTAGCATTGGCGTATGAGCGACGCCCCGAAGAAATCGCCCACCGCGCCCCCGGCCCCGTTCGGCGTTCACTCGCCAGCGTCGAGACGCCGACGAACCGCCGGCAGATGATCGAGATGGCCCGCGACAACCTCGAACACGTGCTCGCCGGCAACACCCCGTCGCAGTCCGGCGAGGTGATGCGCGTCCCCGCGGAGAACTACCTCGACCCCGAGCGGTGGGCGCGCGAGGTCGAACTGTTCAAGCGCATCCCGCTGATGCTCGCGCTCGGCGGCGAGCTGCGCGGCCCGTCGTCGTACAAGGCGATGACCGTGATGGACGTGCCGGTGCTGATCACCCGCGGGGCGGGTGGCGAGGTGCGCGCGTTCGTCAACCAGTGCAGCCACCGCGGCGCGATCGTCGTGCCCGACGGCATCGGCACCGCCCGCCGCTTCGCCTGCCCGTACCACAACTGGACCTACGACACGAAGGGCGACCTGGTCGGCGTGACCGATCGGGAGTACTTCGGTGAGATCGATGTCGACCAGCTCGGCCTGACGCCCGCTTCCCGTCGCCGAGCGGGCCGGGATGATCTTCGTCATCGTCACGCCCGGCACGCCGATGGACATCGACCAGCACCTGCACGGGTACGACGAGGTGCTCGATTTCTTCGGCTTCGGCGACTGGCACCTCGTGAGTTCGCGGGCGGTGCCCGGCCCGAACTGGAAGGTCGCCTACGACGGCTACCTCGACTTCTACCACCTGCCGTTCCTGCACCGGAACTCGTTCGGTCCCGACATCAGCAACAAGCCGATCTACTACGACTGGGGCCCGCATCAGCGGATGACGTCGCCCGATCCGACGTTGCTCGCCCTGCAGGATGTTCCGGAGGAGGAGTGGAACCTCGACCGGATGTGCGGCGGCGTGTGGACGATCTTCCCGCACATCTCGTTCGCCGGCGGGAACGGCGGCGGGCTGATCAGCCAGCTGTTCCCCGGCCCGACGCCGGGTGAGTCGGTGACGATCCAGAACTACTTCGTCGCCGCCGAGCCGTCCGACGAACGACGACAGGAGGCCCTCGGCGTGGCCGACTTCCTCGAACGAGTGGTGCGCGACGAGGACTACTTCACCGGCCTGCGGCTGCAGCGTGCGCTCGCCACTCGGATCGAAGGAGTTCGTGATGTTCGGACGCAACGAAGGTGGCGGCCAACGGTTCCACACGCTCCTCGACGAGTACCTCGCCGATCACCCCGTCGCCGTGCGCTGACGGGCGGCTGCGACGGGAGGCGGTGACGGGAGCGAACGGCGGTCAGTACGCCCCGACGACGTAGCTGCCGGCGAGCGAACGGGCAGAGATCGCCAGGCGGTTCCACGAGTTGATCAACACGATCGAGTACAGCAGCGCCGCCAGCTCCTCGGGCGAGAAGTGGGGCTCGGCAGCCGCGATGACCTCGTCGGGCACGCCGCCGCCGCCCGCCAGCCGCGTGACGGCCTCGGTCAGGCCCAGCGCCGCCCGTTCACGATCGGTGTAGTACGGCGCCTCGCGCCATGCCGACAGGCCGTACAGGCGCTGCTCGGTCTCGCCGTTGGCCCTGGCGTCCTTCCAGTGCATGTCCAGGCAGAACGCGCACTCGTTGATCTGCGAGACGCGCATGTTCACGAGTTCGATCAGCGAGGCCTCGAGCCCCGAGGAGTGCACCGCTTTGCCGAGCCGGAACATGCCGTCCAGTCCTGGCTTGAATGCGGCGTAGTCGATGCGGTGTTCGCTCATGGGGTGGCTCCTTCATGGTGGGTCGTTCGGCGCTGTACGAACTGTATACGGACATTGTATATCCGGATTAGACTTCTCCCCAATGCGTCTCAGCGAACCTGTCGAATGGGCCCTGCACTGTGCGGTGGTCCTGGCCGAGCTTGCCCCCCGATCGAGCGATGCCAGCGGCGCGGCTGGCCGAGTTCCACGGCGTCCCCGCGGCGTACCTCGCCAAGGCCATGCAGGCGCTCTCGCGAGGTCGGCATCGTCGAGACCACGCCCGGCCGGCGCGGCGGCTATCGCTTGGCGCGGCCCGCCGACGAGATCACGATGCTCGACATCGTGCTCGCCGTCGAGGGCGACGAGCCGGCGTTCCGGTGCCAGGAGATCCGTCAGCGCGGCCCGGTCACCGTCGAGCAGTACTCCCCGTTGTGCGGCATCGCCGCGGTGATGCAACGAGCCGAGCGAGCATGGCGCGCCGAGTTGGCTGCGGTCACCGTGGCCGACATCGCCAAGAGCCTCGTGCGCGCGTTGCCGAAGTCGGTCCGCGTGCGCAGTGCCGCGTGGGTCGATGCAGCGACCGGCGGCGCACCGGCATGACCTGACGCCGCCAGGCCGATCTCGGGCGGCTCAGGGTCGCATACCGGGCCGAATCCGGCCGAGAACGTGGGCCGAGACGTCCTGGCGCGCATCAGCCGAGGAAGAGGCGGTACACCGGATTGGCCGTTTCCTCGACGTACGGGTAACCGAGGTTCTCGAGGAAGTCCTGCAGCGCGAGGTCGTCGTCGACGGGCACCTGCAGGCCCACGAGCACCCGGCCGTCGTCGGCCCCTTGGTTGCGGTAGTGGAACAGGCTGATGTTCCAGTCGCTGCGCATGCTCGCCAGGAAGCGCGTGAGGGCACCGGGTCGTTCCGGGAACACGAACCGGAAGAGCCGTTCGTCGCTCGCCAGGTGGCTGCGCCCGCCGACCATGTGACGCACGTGCTCCTTGGCCAGATCGTCGTGGGTGACGTCGATCGTCGGGAAGCCGCTCGCCTCGAACTGCGCGGCGATCGCCGGCGACTGGCTGCGATCGGAAATGGACAACCCGACGAACACGTGGGCCTGGTCGTTGTCGGAGATGCGGTAGTTGAACTCGGTGACGGAGCGGGCGCCGACCAACTCGGAGAAGCGACGGAAGCTGCCGATCTCCTCGGGGATCGTGACCGCGAAGATCGCCTCGCGCTCCTCGGCCCGCTCGGCGACGAACCGGAGCCGGTCGAAGTTCATGTTCGCACCGCACGTGATCGCGACGAACGTCTTGCCGGTCAGGTGCTGGTCCACCGCGTACTGCTTGAGGCCGGCCACCCCGAGGGCACCGGCCGGCTCGAGGATGCTGCGGGTCTCTTGGAAGACGTCCTTGATCGCCGCGCACACGGCATCGGTGTCGACGACGACGAAGTCGTCGACGAACTCGCGGGCGAGCCGGTACGTCTCCTCACCGACCAGCTTCACCGCAGTGCCGTCGGAGAACAGGCCGACGTCGTCGAGTTGCACACGATGACCGGCGGCGATGGACTGCATCATCGCGTCCGAGTCGTCGATCTGGACCCCGATCACGCGGATCTCGGGCCGCATCGCCTTGATGTAGACGGCGACTCCGGAGATCAGGCCGCCGCCGCCGACCGCGACGAACACGGCGTCGATGGGATCGGGATGCTGGCGCAGGATCTCCATGGCGATGGTTCCCTGGCCGGCGATCACATCGGGGTCGTCGAAGGGATGCACGAACGTCAGGCCGCCCTCGACCTGGAGCTCGACGGCATGTCCGAACGCGTCCGAATAGCTGTCGCCGTGCAGCACGACCTGGGCGCCTTGTGACCGCACGGCGTCGACCTTGACCAACGGTGTCGTCACCGGCATGACCACGGTGGCCGCGCAACCCAGTCGTCGCGCACTCATCGCGACGCCCTGCGCGTGATTGCCGGCGGACGCGCAGATCACCCCGCGGGCGAGCTGCTCGGGCGGCGAGATTCGCCATCTTGTTGTAGGCGCCGCGCAACTTGAAGCTGAACGCCGGCTGCGTGTCCTCGCGCTTGAGCAGGACCGCGTTGCCGATCCGCTCGGACAGCAGCGGCGCATGGTCGAGCGGCGTCTCGACCGCGACGTCGTACACCTTCGCGCTGACGATCATCTGGAGGTAGTCGTCGAGGGTGAGCACGGGTGCGGCAGGCCGATCGAGGGGCACGGCGCAGCCTAGAGGCTCACGTCGTCATCGCCTCGCGTGCACCGTTACTCGAGCGCGCGCCGGCACGCACGCCGCGCTCCACGTCTCAGGCGACGAGTTCAGGCGTCGTCGAGGACGCGGGCGATGACCGCGGCGGCCATCGAACACTGCGCTTCGATGTCGACCGCGGCCGCCTCGAACGCGCGGGCGGGCAAGCCGGTCGGATCGTCCACCTCCTCGATCGGATCGCGCAGGTAGGCCAGGGAGGTGCGCGGACCCGTCAGCGCCTGCAGCCAGGAGGCGAAACTCCGCGGTCGGCGACGTCGACGACGACGCGACGCCGCCCCGATGAACTCGGGGAGCGTGAGCGCACGGCGATAGGCGGCGGGATCGATCGACGCGATGCGGATGACGTGGTCGCGTTCGGCGGTGAGCACGAGGTCGGTCGGCGGAGGATTTCTGCGTTCACCTGCCGGCTCCGGTGGCCGGACACGTCCAGACGCGGCGGCGCATCGCATCGACGGCGTCGGGATCGCGGGGATGTCGGGCGGGCCGAAACCCGCCGATCGCACGGCGACCGTCCCGCGCCGAGCCGCTCGGCCAGCATCGAACGCAGGAGCGCTTCCATCATCACCGACCGCGTCCGGTTGTGGGTGCAGACCGTCAGCACGCGCAGCGACGGCGTGGCTCGGCAGGCTCGGAACCCTCGGTCGTGTCGCTCACACGGGGTAGTAGAGCACGGGTGGCGGTGCGCCGGACCGGCGTCAGGCCGTGGTGATGTCGACGCCGAAGATCTCGGCAAAACGCCGGTTGTACTCGTCGTCGTCGTCGATCGCGCCGAGCCCGACCCAGTCGTCGTCGTCGATGCGGTCGTGCAGCGCCGACATCTCCGGTCCACACCAGCTGACGGGATACCGCAGGCGCGGCTCGTCGGTGATGATCGCCTGATGGATCACCTCGGC
This sequence comes from Ilumatobacteraceae bacterium, assembly GCA_963772085.1. Taxonomy (GTDB): domain Bacteria; phylum Actinomycetota; class Acidimicrobiia; order Acidimicrobiales; family Ilumatobacteraceae; genus Sva-07. The sequence goes on along the minus strand of CAVYWH010000020.1, from coordinate 58,441 downwards.
GACCTCGAACGGGTCGGTCGCCTGGGCCATCCCGGCCGCGTAGAACTGGAACATCCGGCGGTAGTGCGCGTCGTAGGCACCGGTCGAGTTCGGCGCGTCGATGTTCTTGGCGAAGATCGCCGACTTGGTGACGCCCGGCTCGATGATCGCCACGCGGATGCCGAACGGTGCGAGCTCCTGGGCCAGCCCCTCGCTCAGACCTTCGAACGCCCATTTCGAGGTGACGTAGGGCGATTGTGCGAGCGCCGCGATCCGACCGGTCACCGAGGTGATGTTGACGATCGTTCCCGAGCCGCGCTCGCGCATCTGCGGCAGGACCGCCTGGATGCAGCGGACCGCACCGCACAGGTTGACGTTCATCACGTCGAGGTACATCGACGTCGGACACTCCTCGGCCACGGCGTTGCCGCCGACCCCGGCGTTGTTCACCAGGTGGTCGACACGGCCGGCGGTGCCGAGGATCTGCTCGAAGCCCGCGGTCACCGACGCGTCGTCGGCCACGTCGAGTTCGACGAGTTCGATGTGCGCCCCGGCGCCTTCGGCCATCGCCAGCAACTTGTCGGCCTTGCCCACCGAGCGCACCGTGCCGAACACGCGGTTGCCCTGGTGGGCGAGGTGGATCGCGGTCGCCCGGCCGATCCCCGAATTGGCACCGGTCACGACGGCGACGGGCTGAACTCCTGCTACATCCGACATGCCGCGACAGTAGGCGACGGTCAACTTGTCGCGTTGGTGCCTGGCACCAACGTGACAAGTCGCGGTCAGCGGCCGATGCGTTCGCGGATTGCCTGCATCCAGTCGTCGGCTTCGCGCCAACGCCCGTCGGCGTGCTCGCGGGCCGACTCGGCGTGTTCGCCGGCGGCGGGATACGACCCGAGGAACTTCACGCCACCCTGCTTCGCGTGCAGCGCGCGCATCGTGTCGGCCAGCAGTTCGTCGGCGACGTGCGATTCGGCGTAGATGATGAAGCAGTAGTCGCCGAGGCCACCCGCCTTGGTCGGGCGGCTGGTCAGGTTCGACAGGTTGATCCGGCGGGCGGTGAACTCCTGGAGGATCGACACGAGGCTGCCCGGTTCGTCCGCGCGCTGGTAGATCACCATCGCCGTCCGGTCGTGGCCCGTCGGTGCCGGCACACCCTCGCGGGCGACGAGGAAGAAGCGGGTCTGATTGCCTTCGTGATCGGCGATGTTCTCGGCGATCACGTCGAGTCCGTACATCGGTGCGGCGACCCGCGGCGCGAGCGCGGCGCTGGCGACGGAATCGGCGGCGACGGTGCGGGCGGCGTCCGCCGTGCTGTTCGCCGCGAGCACCTCCACGTCGGGCAGGTTCTCGCGCAGGTACCGGTGGCACTGCGCGGTGGCGACCGGGATGGAATGGACCTGCACCACGTCGGCCAGCGCGACGCCGGGACGTGCGAGCAGGCAGTGTTCGATGTCGATCACGACCTCGCGGATGATCAGCAGTTCGTGATCGAAGGCGAGCGCGTCCTGGGTGAAGTTGACCATCCCCTCGATCGAGTTCTCGATCGGGACGAGCCCGAAATCGACCTCGCCGGACTCGACCGCATCGAGGACGTCGGGCACGGTGCGGTAGGGAACATGCTCGGATCCGGCCAGGTCGGTCAGCGTGTTCAGCGCCTGCTGGGTGAAGGTGCCGAACGGACCGAAGAAGCCGACACGCTGCGCCATGGCCGATCAGGCTACGTCGGCGACCCGATCACATGGCACGATGAATCGGTGGACGAGGTGACGCTGCGACAGCTCGTCGACGATGTGCGATCCGGAACGATCTCGCCCGATGCCGCCGTCGATCAACTCCGCCGCCTGCCCTTCGCCGACGTCGACGGCGCCTCGGTCGACCATCACCGCCACCTGCGCCAGGGCATGCCCGAGGCCGTGTACGGGCCCGGCAAGCAACCGGACGACTGCGCGCGGATCGTGACCGAGCTGTTGGCGCACGGAACCGGCCCCGTCTTGCTCACCCGTTCGACGGCCGAGCAGCGGACCGCGTGCCGCGCCGTCGACGGCGACGTGGTCGAGCTCGGTGGCTGCCTGCTGTGGCGCGAGCCCGGCGAACTCCTCGTCGGTCGCGTGGTCGTGGTCACCGCCGGCACGAGCGACCGATCGGTCGCCGACGAGGTGATCGCCACACTGCGGGCGAACGGCATCGCCGCCGAACTCGTGACCGACGTCGGTGTCGCCGGACTCCATCGCCTGCTCGCCCGTCTCGACGAGATCGTGACCGCCGATGCGGTGATCGTGATCGCAGGGATGGAGGGCGCGTTGGCGAGCGTCATCGGCGGGCTCACCGGTGCTCCGGTCGTCGCCGTGCCCACCAGCGTCGGCTACGGCTCGGCGCTCGAAGGCGTCACCGCCCTGCTGGCGATGCACGCGTCGTGTGCGAGCGGGGTCACGGTCGTGGGCATCGACAACGGGTTCGGCGCGGCGTCCGCCGTCGGTCGGATCATGCGGGGCCGTCGTGAGTGACGCGTCCAGCAGCACGGGTCGCCAGGGGCGCGTGGCCTGGTTCAACTGCCAAGCGGGCGTGGCCGGCGACATGACGTTGGCTGCCCTCGTCGACGCCGGTGCCGACCCCGGCGTCGATCGCGTCGACGCTGGCCGGCCTGGGTGTCGACGGGTACGCGCTGTCGTTCGAACGGGTGCAGCGCTGCGGCGTCGGCGCCACCTGGGCGAACGTCGTGACCCAGAGCGCTGACCACGACCACGACCACGATCACGACCATGACGATCATCGATCACGGGCATCACGTGCCCACATCGACCCGTGCGCGAGATCTTCGAGCTGCTCGACGCCGCCGACATCCCCGAACGCGTCCGCCGCCGCTCGCGCGCCGTGTTCGAACGGTTGGCGGCGGTCGAGGGGGCGATCCACGGCGTCGACCCGGGTGCGGTCGAACTCCACGAGGTGGGTTCGCTCGATGCGATCGTCGACGTCGTCGGCGTGTGCGCGGCGCTCGAATCGCTCGACGATCGACGAGGTCTACTGCAGCCCGATCGCCATCGGCACCGGCTCGATCCGCAGCGCCCACGGCATCCTCCCGAACCCCGCGCCGGCCACCGTTGCGCTGCTGCGCGACGCCTCGGCGCCGAGCGTGGGACTGGCCACGACGTTGGAGGTGACCACACCGACGGGTGCGGCGCTGATGACGACGTTGGCGTCCGGGTTCGGGGCGGCACCCTCGATGGTGATCGGCGCCGTCGGATACGGGGCGGGAACCGCCGACGTCGCCGAGCGGGCCAACGTGGTGCAGGTCGTCGTCGGCGACAGCACGGCGACGAGCGGATCGGCGACCGGCGACGCCGGAACACCGATCGTGCTGCTCGAGGTCAACGTCGACGACGCGACCGGTGAGGTCCTCGCCTTCGCGGTGGCCGCACTGCTGTCGGCCGGGGCGCACGATGCGTGGATCACGCCGATCGTCATGAAGAAGGGCCGCCCGGCGCACACCGTCAGCGTGCTGTGCGATCCGACCGATGCCGGCCGATTGCGGATGCTGCTCGTCGAGCACTCGGGTTCACTCGGCGTGCGGGCCGCCTCGATGCTCCGTTGGCCGCAGCGGCGCGACTCGTCGAGCGTCGAGGTCGACGGCCACACGATCGGCGTCAAGATCGCCGGTCATCGCATCAAGGTCGAGTTCGACGACGCGGCGCGTGCGGCGACCGCGCTCGGTCGGCCGGTCGCCGAGATCCTCAGCCGAGCCGAAGTCGGCCGCGAGATCGACCGAACCGCTGACCACGCCGGGTCGGCGCGCCGTCGGAGGAATCCGGGACGGTGACACGAAGTGCCTGACCCCAGGCGCGTCAGGTCAGGCGAGGGCGGCGTCGATCCAGAGCTTGATCTGCTCGGCGGTGCTCTCGCCGCTCTGGCGGGCCAGCACCGTCCCGTCGGCGTCGAGCATCACCAGGAACGGGAAGCCGGAGCCACCGAAGTCGAGGAACGCGTCGGACTGTTCGTTGTCGGCCATCGTCGGCCACGGCCAGCCCTTCTCGACGATCCACTCCGACGGCGGATAGTTCGGCCGATCGGATGCGACCGCCGTGCTGATCCCGATCACGCCCAGTTCCTCGGGGATCTCGCCGGCCTCCTCGAGTTCGATCAGCTCGGGGATCTCGGCGTTGCAGTGCGGGCACCAGTGGGCGAGGAAGACCAGCAACGTCGGGCCGTCCGCGGGACCGCCGATGGAGATCGGCGTACCGTCGAACTGTTCGCCGGTGACGACCGGCGACGCCAGTGCCGACCGCGGGGTCGGCGACCGACGCGTCGTACTCGGGCAGCGCCTCGCCGACCATCTCGACCGGGCGCGTCTGCTCGACGGAATCGCCGGTGACGTCGCCGGCAGTCGGACGTCGTCGGATCCGGTCGCCAGCACGGCGATGCCGGCGGCCACCAGGATCAGCACGATGACCGCGCCGACGATGAGGAAGGTTCTGTTGCGAGGATTCACGAGTGGGACTCCAGCGTTGGATCGAGCGGGGCGTCGAGCGTTGGGGTGGCTTCGTCGTCGAGTGTGGCCGGGAAGCGTACGAACATGAGTAAGAGGATCGTGAGAAACCCGACGAGCGACATCGTGGCCAGCGTGACGAAACCGAACTCCTTGAACCACACGTCGGAGCACGACGGGCCGAAGAGTTCGCACGCGCCGGTGTCGAGCTCGGGGCGCCACTCGATGAGCGTGTGGTACGCGGCGACCGCCGCGCCGATCGCGGCGAGCGGGCCGACGTACCAGCGCACCGCGGGATCGCGCCGAATGGCACCGACGAGCAGGATCAACGACAGCGGGTACATCGCGATCCGCTGGAACCAACAGAGCCGGCACGGAACGAAGTGGGCGACCTCGGAGAAGTAGAGGCTGCCGAGCGTCGCCGTGGCCGCGACGAGGAACGCCAGCCACGTCGACGCGTGGCCCACGTCGCGCCCGACACGCCAGCGCTGACTCACTTCCCAGCGCGACCGCGACGCGCAACACGACGAGCGCCACGGCGCCGGCCGCGGCCACGAACATCAGGAGCGAGAAGAAGAGCTGCGCGCTGTCGGTCGACACGGCGACAAGTATGCAAGCCACGCCGATACCTTCTCCCTCGATGTCCGACGCCCGTGCCACGTTGCGCGAACTGCGTCGCACCCGCACGAAGCGACGGCTCGGCTCGACCGACTGGATCGACATCGCCTACCGCGTCTACCTGTTCGCCTTCGCGGGCTGGTGGCGGTGGTCGTCGTGTCGGACGCGATCGACGGCCTGATCGACGACGACGTCGACGTGAACGTGCTCCTGGCGAAGGGTCCCTCGATCCTCGGGATCGCCGTGATGGTCGCCGTTGCGATGGGCTTGCGCAGCGGCGCCGACGGCGGCCCGATCTCGGTGGAGACCGCCGACATCCGCCACGTGCTGCTCGCCCCGATCTCGCGCCGCGTCGTGTTGTTCACCCCGATCTGGCAACGGCTGCGATCGACGATGTTCAGTTTCGCCCTCGTCGGCGCGGTCATCGGTCAGCTGGTCGCCACCGAACTCGTCGGTTCCCGGGCGGCGTGGGCGGCGAGCTGCGCGCTCTTCGGAGCCATCGTCGGCGCGCTCTTCGTCGGCGCCGGTGTGCTCGCTCACGCCGCCCACCTGCCCCGCTGGGCGGCCTCCGCCGTCGGCACGCTGCTGGTGGCGTGGCAAGCCGCCGTCGCGTGGGGCATCTGGAACGACGAGACCGAGGGCATCGCCCGGATCGCGCCGGCCAACCTCGCCGGCAACGTGGCGCTCTGGGGGATCGATCAGCGACCCATCGACTGGTTGGCGATCGTGGCCACGGCGATCGTCGTCGGCGTGTCGCTCGTGTGCGGCGACCGGTTGCGACTCGAACCGCTCGCCCGCCGCGGCGAGCTCGTGTCGCAGCTCCGCTTCGCCGCGACCTCGCAGGACCTGCGCACGGTGGTGCTGCTCCGCCGTCAGCTCCGCGCCGAGGCCCCACGGAACCGGGCCTGGTTCGGCACCCGGGTCGGATCGGCGAGCGGGGCAGACCGGCGACCGCAGGCGCTCGAGCCGGGACGGTCGACGACGGTCGGACCGCGCGGGCACGGCGGCGACACGAGACCGTCAGCCCTGCGACCGTCGCCCTCGGTCGTGTGGCGCCGTGGCCTGCGCTCGTTCGGCCGGCTCCCGGCATCGCGCGTGGTGCGCATCGTGATCCTCGCGGTCGCGGCCGGCGTGTTCGGATCGTTGACCGTCACCGCGTCGCCCCTGTTCGCCCTGTTGCTGCTCGGGGCGATCTTCGTGCTCGGGCTCGAGTCGATCGAGGCGCTGTCGCAGGAGGTCGACCGGGCCGACCGCACCGACGGGCTGCCGATCGATCGTGGCTGGATCTACGCCAATCACCTGCTGGCCCCCGCGATCCTGCTCGCCGTCACCGGGACTGATCAGCGCCACCACCGCATCGATCCTCGACCCGAAGCACATCGTCGCGGCCTTCGCCATCGCCGTTCCCGTCCTGTGGGGCGGCGCACTGGGGCCGGTGGTCGCCACCGTCAACGACGCGCCAGCCGACGGCGTCGGCGGCCACCACCACGTTGATGGGCACCGAGCGCGACACCGAGATGTCGTTCATGCCCCAGGAGTTCGCCGGCGCCACCACCGTGATCAGCACGCTGCTGCCCGTGGTGATCAGCTGCATCGGCGTCGTACCCGTCGTCCTGCTCCGCCTCGACCCGACCGCCGCAACCGGCCTGCGAGCGGTGATCGGCGTCGGACTCGCCATCGCGCTCACCGCCACGTGGGTGCGGCGACGCGACGTGTGGAGCACCAAGGTCCGGACGTTCTTCGCCGAAGGAAAGGCCGCACAGAAATGAACCGCCCCGACAGCAGCAACCAACGGCGATCGAACCGACCGGGCTCGACGAACCGGCCCTCGACGAGCGCTCGCACCACCGCGCCGAAGTCCGACCAGAAATCCGGAGCACCGTCATCGACCGCGGCGCCGGCCAAGCCGGCGCGCGCCCGAGCCCGGTGCGGTCGTCACGCGCGGGCTGTGCAAGCGCTACGGCGACGCCGAGGCGCTCGCACCGCTCGACCTGCGCATCGCGGACGGCCAGCGCGTCACCCTGATCGGGCACAACGGCAGCGGCAAGACGACGCTCCTGCGCATGCTCACGGGGATGCTCGAATCGACGGAGGGGACCGCGACGGTCGCCGGTCATCCGATCGCCTCGATCGAGGCGCGGGCGGCCGTGTCGTACCTGTCGGACCAGCCGGTGTTCTACGACGACCTGAGCGTCTGGGAACACCTCGAGTACATCGCCCGACTCCACGGCACCGACGACTGGGAGCAGCAGGCGGTCGACGTGGTGGAGATGGTCGGGCTCACCGCCCGCGTCGATGACCTGCCGATGACGTTCAGCCGCGGTCTCAAGCAGAAGGCGGCGATCGCCATGGCGTTCGTCCGGCCCTTCGACGTGATGCTGGTCGACGAGCCGTTCGTCGGTCTCGACCAGGTCGGACGGGAGGCGTTGCTCGAACTGTTCGAGCTCGCGCACGGTGACGGAGCGACCCTCGTGGTCGCCACCCACGAGCTGTCGACCGTCAAGCTCAGCGACCGTCTGATCGCATTGAGCTCCGGTCAGGTCACCTACGACGGATCACCCGACGGCGCCGACGTGGTGATGCTGTCGGAGGGCGTGCACCCCGGCGACGGCTGACGGACGAACAACCTGGGCACATGCTCCGCGGAAGGCCTCTCCTTTCGCCGACCGTCGTCTAGCATCACCGCCATGCAGGAGTTTTCTTCCGTCACCGCCTCGTCGTACGACGCCGATGCACTCGCTCCGCTCCTTTCGGAGAAGTCATCGGAAGGCTGGGACGTCATCTCGATCGTGTCGGCCGGCACCAACATCGTCGCCTACCTCCGTCGCGACGTGTCCGACGCCGGTGAAGACACCGGCGAGATCGATGCCTCGGCATTCGCCGCGCGACGAGACCGCCGCCGCTGAGGCCACCGTCGCCGAAGCGGAGATCGCCGCCGCCGACGTCGCCGACAGCGAGAGCAGCACCGACGAGAGCACCACCGACACCGAGGCCGCGGCCGTCGACGAGCCGGCCGGTTGGGGCGTCGCCCCGGCCGAGACCACCGCCACCGAGGAGGCCCGTCGAAAGCCCCGCGGCCGAGCCCGAGCCCGCCGACGCGGAGCCGGCAGCTGCCGAACCGGCGGTCGCCGAGTCGACCGTGCCGGCCGGTTGGTACGCCGACCCGTCGGGCCGTTACGAGCTGCGTTACTGGGACGGCTCTGCCTGGACCGAGCACGTCTCCCGTGCGGGTCAGCAGTTCACCGACCCGCCGGTTGCCTGACCGCACCCAGATCCCATGCGTGCGACCTCGATCGGCCACGCGGGCATCCTCATCGAGACGCGCGGGACCTCGATCCTGTGCGATCCCTGGTTCGTCCCGGCGTTCTTCGGCTCGTGGTTCCCGTTCCCCCGCAACGACGAACTGTCCGATGACCTGCTCGAACGCATCGAGCGCGCCGACTTCCTCTACGTCTCGCACCTCCACGGCGATCACCACGACACACCGTGGCTGACGTCGCACCTGCGGCGGGACATCCCGATCCTGCTGCCCGACTACCCGACACGCGAGCAACGCCGGACGCTCGCCGAGCTCGGGTTCACCGAGTTCGTGCGCACGGTCGACACCGAGGAGACAGAGATCGCTCCGGGTGTGCGGGTCGCGATCCACATCGAGTCGTCGATCACCGACGGCCCCGGCGGCGACTCGGCGCTCGTCGTCCTCGACGGTGACTCGATCCTCGTCAACCAGAACGACTGCCGCACCAACGATCTCGCCCAGCTGCGTGCGCACGGGCCGGTCGACCTGCACTGGCTGCAGTTCTCCGGCGCGATCTGGTACCCGATGGTGTACGAGATGTCCGACACGCTCAAGCGTGCGCTGTGCGACGCCAAGGTCGACAGCCAGTTCGCCAGGGCGATGCGGTACGTCGAGCGCGTCGACGCCCGCGCGGTCGTGCCGAGCGCCGGGCCGCCGTGCTTCCTCGACGACGAGCTGTTCGGTTTGAACATGATCGACGGCGACGAGATGAGCATCTTCCCCGACCAGCGATCGTTCCTCGAGCGGCTCGACTCGGCCGGCAGGACCGGGATCCTGAACATTCCCGGCACGACCATCGAGGTGACGCCGACGTCGATCGAGGTGACGCACCCGATGCCCGACGCCGACGTGCAGGCGATCTTCACCGACAAGCGGGCGTACCTCGAGCGGTACCAGGCCGACTGGCGGCCGTGGCTCGACGAGCTGAAGGCGTCGTGGGTCCCGGCGTCGACCGACCTGGTCGACACGCTGCAGGAGTGGTGGGAGCCGTTGCTCGACATGGCGCCGACGCTGCGCCAGCAGGTGGGGGCGAACGTGTTGCTGCGGGTCGGTGATCTCGACATCGTGATCGACTTCCCGGCGGGGCGCGTCCGCGTGCACGACGGCGAGGAGTGCCGGTTCCGCTTCGACATCGCCCGTGAGCTCGTCGAGACGGTCGTCGCCCAACGCGCCGTCGACTGGAGCAACTCGCTGTTCCTGTCGTGCCGCTTCGCGGCGTGGCGCGAGGGCGACTTCAACGAATACGTCTACAACTTCTTCAAATCGCTCTCGCGCGAGCGCATGAAGCGCGCCGAGGCCGAGGTGGTCCGCAAGCTCGACCCCGACCCGGAACACACCCGCATCGCCGAGCCCGACATCCGCATCGGGGACTTCGTCGTGCAACGGCGGTGCCCGCACCGCAACGCCGACCTCTCGGCGTTCGGGGAGATCGACGGTGACGAGTTGGTCTGCACACTCCACGGCTGGCGCTTCGACGTGACGACCGGGAGATGTCTGACCGCGGCCGATCAGCCGATCAGGATCCGCCGCGTCGCAGGAGCCGTGCCCGAACGAGCCGTCGCGACCCAACGCCTAAGGTGAAGGCGTGCTCGATCTCGGCATCGACTTGAATGTCTGGCCGTGGATGTGGCTGGGCATCGGGGTCGTCTTCGCCATCATCGAACTGACACTCCTGCCGGGATCGTTCGTGATCCTGCCGTTCGCCCTGTCCGCGTTCGCCGCCTCGATCGCCGGCTTCTACGACGTGTCGATCGAGATCCAGTGGCTGATCTTCGTCGTCGGCGGCGGCGTGCTCTGGTTCCTCATGTACCGCTACTCCCGGCGCTGGGTCGATGACAACGCCATCGCACCGGGCGTCGGCGCCGCCCGGCTCGTCGGTCTGAGCGCGATCGTCATGCGCACGATCGATCCCGACGACACCGAGCGACAGGGGCGGGTCTCGGTCAACGGCGAGATCTGGGGCGCACTCACCGAGACCGACGCCGTCCTCGAGGCCGGATCCAAGGTCACCATCACCGAGGTGAACGGCACCCGCGTGGTCGTACGCGCCGACAACACGGTCACCCCACCGACACCGCCGTCAGCACCACCGCCACCGCCACCGCCGCCAGCCGCGGGCCCGACGACCCCACCACCGCCCTTCGAAACCGGAGCCCCATGAACCCGATCGCCATCGTCCTCGTCGTCGTCGCCATCATCGGCATCGCGGTCCTGATCGGTTCCGTCAAGATCGTGCGCCCGTTCCAGCGCGGCCTCGTCGAACGCCTCGGCAAGTACAACACCACGCGTGACCCCGGGCTCAACCTGATCCTGCCGTTCATCGAGACGATGCAGCTCATCGACATGCGCGAGCAGGTCGTCGACGTGCCGCCGCAGGAGGTCATCACCGCCGACAACGTCGTCGTGTCGGTCGACGCCGTCGTGTACTACGAGGCGACCGACCCGCAGCGGCTCGTCTACAACGTCGCCGACTTCTTCACCGCGATCACCAAGCTGGCCCAGACCAACCTCCGCAACCTGATCGGTGACCTCGAACTCGACCGTGCCCTCACGTCACGGGACACGATCAACACGCAGCTGCGTGACGTGCTCGACGATGCCACCGACAAATGGGGTGTGCGGGTGGTGCGTGTCGAGATCCAGCGCATCGACCCACCGCCGGACATCGTGTCGGCGATGCACGCCCAGATGCGCGCCGAGCGCGACCGGCGAGCGACCGTCACCGAGGCCAAGGGCTACCAGGAGGCGGCGATCGCCCGCGCCGACGGCGAACAGCAGGCCGCCGTGCTCTCCGCCCAAGGTCGCCGGCAGGCGGCGATCCTCGACGCCGAGGGTGACGCCCAGGCCATCCAGCTGCGGGCCGAGGCCGATCGGGCGCGGCTGGAGTTGCTCGGCCAGGGTGAGGGCGCCGCGGCCAAGGCCCGCCTGACCGGGATCAAGGACGCCAAGGCCGACCACACGGTGCTCACCGTCGAGTACCTGCAGGCGCTCGAACGCATCGGCGACGGCCGGGCGACCAAGTTGGTCATCCCGGTCGAGTTCGCCGGGCTGTTGGGCACGGTGGCCGCGCTGGCCGAGACGATCCGGCCCGATGACGACCTCGACGAGGTGCGCCCGAAGCAGGGTCTGCCGATTCCGGACGACAACGAGCGCGTCGACCTTCCGCAACCCGATTCGATCGAGCTCCGGCCGCGGTGACGCATGCGCCGCATTGACGCTCCGCGAGCCGGGTGGTATCCCGATCCGGACAGCCGCACCAACCTGCGGTGGTGGGACGGTCTCGACTGGACCGACGTCCGCCGCGCCCCGCCGAGCAGCGCGGAGACCTTGGCGGCACACGAGAACGCCCAGTTCCGAGCGGCTCCGCCGGACTTCGCACCGGGTGCGTCCCGCGCCGCCGCCGCCTTGGCAGGAGATCGACTCGGCCCAGATGATCGAACAGGCGTCGCGCCGCCTCGCGCAGCGAGATGCAGCGGGCCACGGAGGTGTTCAATCAGCGCGCGCTGGCGGCTCGCCAGAACCTCACGCCGCTGATCACCGAGTACACCAACAAAGCGAAGCGCTGGGCGCGGCTCCTGCTCAAGTTGGCGATCCTCGCGTTCGTCGTCTGGCTCGCGTTCCAGATCTTCCAGCAGGCGAGCTTCTGGAACTGGGTCACCGACCGCATCGACGACATCGGCAACGAGTCGGGTATGGGCGCCGCGGCATTCAGCCGATCTGGCGCAGACGGGCTGCCGGTCGGCGGCGCGTGAGGCCAACCTGTCGACGTTGGTGCCTGGCACCAACGTGACAACTTCGCCGGGTGGTCAGGCGCCGTCGTGGACCCAGACCGGGGTGCCCATCGGCAGGATGCCGCTGTCCCAGATCCATGTCCATCGCGGGAACGCTCACCCGCACGCAACCGTGTGACGCGGGGTAGTTCGGGATGCTGTTCGACCCGTGCACGGCGACGCCACCGACGAAGTACTTCGGGCGGTAGATCTCGCCGAGATCGCCTTCCCACCAGCCTTCGGGACGTTCGCGGTTCACCTTGTGCAGGCCGCTCGGCGTCAGCGACACGCCGGTGATCAGCTCGCCCGGGGTGTTCTTGTCTTCCTCGGTGTACTCCTCGCCGTTGCCGGTCGAGGTGTTGAGCACCCACTCGGTCCGCCCGTCGATGACGAAGAACAGCAGCTGCTTGGACTTGTCGATCTCGACGAGCGTTCCGGAGTTGGCCCTGGCGTACGGCCGGAGCGTCATCGTGGTGAGGGCGTCGGCGGTGCGCTGATCGACCTTGCCGCTCGATTCGAAGCCCATGTACTTCTGGAACGCCATCACCGCTTGCCGGGTGGTGAGGCCGTACTCGCCGTCGGCGGCCTGCAGCCAGAAGCCCAGTTCGAACAGCCGCATCTGGACACGCGACGTTTCGCCACCGCTGTTGCCGCCGACCGCGACGAGCGGCGGGTCGACCTGACCGACCGGCACGATGTTCGGCGGCAGCGTCGTGGTGGGCGCTTCGGTGGGCGGAGGTGCGACCGTGGTGGTCGGCGCCTCGGTGGTCGTCGGCGCCTCGGTGGTGGTGGGGGCCTCGGTGGTGGTCGGCGCGATCGTGGTGGTGGGGTGGTCTCCGGTGCCGCCGTGGTGGTGACGATCAGCGCGGCGGGCTCGCCGGACTGCTTCGTCGCCGGTCCCGCTCATCACCGCGGTCGAGCAGGCGGCGACCGCAGACGCGCCGAGCAGGGTCAACCCGAGCGCGAGGGCTCGTCGACGACCGTTCAGCTGCACGAACGAAAACCCTACTGGTGGCCTCCGCAACGTTTGCGGCACCGTGACGAAGTTCATCTCATGTTTGTCATTCCGCTATCTCCCGACGTGGCCTGGTCAGCGGTCGGCCCCGAGATCTGGCTGGTCGACGGGCGTCGCGGGGATCAGGGCGGGGTCGTAGCGCGCCCGCAGCTGATCGATCCGTACCCGTTCGCCCGGGGTGGCCAGCCCGAGCGTGGTCGCGATCCAGCCGAGCACGTCATGCGGGGTCACACCGCCCGCTCGGAGTTGTCGCAGCGTGACCGCACCGTGCCGCTTGGCCAGCCGTTGACCATCGGCGCCCATCACGAGCGGGACGTGCATGTACTGCGGGGTCGTGTCGCCGAGCAGCCGTTGGAGCATCACCTGGCGGGGTGTCGACGACAGCAGGTCGTCGCCGCGCACGACCTCGCCGACATGCTGCAGGGCGTCGTCGACCACCACGGCGAGGTTGTAGGCCGGCACGCCGTCGTTCCGTCGGAGCACGACGTCGTCGACCGCCGCCCCGTAGTCGCCGGCGAACCTGTCGTGCACGGTGATCGTCGAGTGGTCGGAGCGCAGGCGGATCGCCGGCGAGCGCCCCGAGGCCCGGTGGGCGGCGCGAGCAGCATCGTCGAGGTCGCGACACGTTCCCGGGTACGAACCCGGCGGACCGTGGGGGGCCGACGCCGACTCGGCGATCTCGATCTGGATCTCCCGTCGGGTGCAGAAGCACTCGTAGGCGAGCCCGCGTCCGGCGAGGCGGTCGATCGCGTCGTCGTAGAGGGAGAAACGATCGCTCTGGCGAACGACGGCACCATCCCAGTCGAGGCCGAGCGCGGCCAGGTCGTCGAGTTGCGCCTGTTCGTGCACCGCGTTGGACTGATGACGGTCGAGATCCTCCATCCGGACGAGGAACCCGGCGCCCACCGAACGGGCCGACAGCCAGGCGACGACGGCGGTCCGCAGGTTCCCCAGGTGGAGGTCGCCGGTGGGCGATGGCGCGAACCGTCCGAACACGCGGACCATTGTCGCTGCTGATCTCGTACGATCGGCAGCATGGTGTGTCCCTCGTGCGGGGCCGAGGTAGCTGAGCGGCAGCGTTTCTGCGCCGAATGTGGCGCGTCCCTCCACGGGGTGACCGAGCCGACCGAGGCACTGCAGATGGTCGCGGACGGGCCGACCGATCCGAACTCCCTCGAACCGACCCAGCCGTTCGCCGTCGTGCCCGCGGCCGTCGCTGCGGAGGCGGTCTGCCTGCCGCGGGACCGGAGGCCCCCCTGATGGTCTTCGCACCGCCGACGCCGGCGGCGGTGACCACCACGATCCAACCCGTCGAGCCGACCGCGTGCCAGCCGTTGCGACGACGACCGCCGAGATGCCGGCGCTGTTCGACGGCCACGACGACGTCGTGACCTTCCCCGCCGCGCGCGAACCCTTCCGCATCAAGTTCATCTTCGTCGCCGCCTTCCTGGGTGGCATCGCCTCGCTGATGGCCGCCGTCGGCGACGTCGTCGACATCCGCACGACCCGACCGGCCGCGGGCATCACCACCGGGACCTCGACGCTCGACGACATCGGCAGCAACCTCGGACCGGGCGGGGTGATCGGCGCCGGGATCATGGTCGTCGGCGGCCTGCTCGCCTGCTTCGGGATTCGCTGGGCGATCGGTCTGGCCGGTGGCGCGGGATTGTCCCTCGCCGGCTGGGCCGCGCTGTCGATCGGGCTCGTCGAGGCACCGGTCGGGGCGGCCGAATCGATCACCCGTGCGTCGTCCGACGCGTTCACCCTGACCGTCACCCGCGACGTCGGATGGTGGCTGATCATCGCGGTCGGAGGGATCGGCCTCGTCGTGTTCCTCGCATCGGTACGTGCCGTGCGGCGGGCCCGTCAACGATTCCTGAACCCGATCCTGGCGGCGATCGGAGCGGTGTGCGGACTCGTGCTGGCGGTGGGGCCGCTGGTGCCCGTCGGCGACGCCACGTGGCAGGACAACCTTCAGTCACCGACCGCTGACATCGACCTGCCGACGATCTTCTTCGCGGGTCGCCTCGCCCAGCTCGGACTGATCGCCTTCGCGACCGTCATCGGCTTTCTGCTCGTTCGCTCGTACGGACTCGGCCTGGCCGCCGGCGGAATCTCGGTCGCGACCTGGCTGTGGGTCACGTCGTTGCTCGAGGTCGGTTCCCGACCGGTCGGGATCGCGGGCCGGAACCCGGGCGCGGCCGACCACCGTGCCCCACGGTGTCACCACCGTCGGTGCCGTCACGACGATCGTCGTGCTGCTGCTCGCGGTGATCGTGGCCATCGTTGCCACCGCGACGGCCGAACGCAACTGATTCGGCGCGAACCGGGTCGGGGACACGGTGGCCACCGATCCAGCTGCTACAGATGGCGATCATGGTGACGACGCAGCCGACGCGATCTCCCGGACGCGCACGAGCTGACAGCAGCGGCTCGGCGTGGATCGAGTCACCGTGCGGTCGTCCCGTCGGCGGCGGGGCGGCTCGATCGTCCTCGCACCGTTCGTCGGTGCGCTGATCGTGCTCGCCGCGCTCGTCGGCGGCCCGGCGACCTCGGTGCTCGCGCATGCCGAGGTGATCGAGGTGGTGCCCGCGTCGAACTCGGTGCTGCCCGAGGCCCCGACGGAGATCACCGTCACGTTCTCCGAACCCGTGTCGCTGAACGGTGGCTCGACCGAGGTGTTCGACGACACGGGCGAGCCGGTGGTGAGCGAGGGCCGCGTTTCCGACTCGACGGTGGTCATCGAACTCCCCGAGCAACTGGCCGACGGCAGCTACGTCGTGGCCTGGCGGGTGATCTCCGCCGACTCGCACCCGATCTCGGGGACCAGCGTCTTCAGTGTCGGTGCCCCCTCGGTCGGCGCACCGGTCGACGTCGACGCAGGGCCACAGGTCCCGGCGATCGCCAGCGCCTGGCGCGTGCTCGCGATGGCGGTCACGTACGGAGGCGTGCTCGCATCGATCGGCGTGTGGTGGCTCGCCCGGCGCTGGCATCGACTCGCCGCCGAACTGGACGACGACATCGCCGACGACACGACGAGACCGCCGAGGTCGACGACGAGATCCGCGCCGCGTTGCGGCGACTCGATCGATGGCAGGTGTGGGCAGCCGCAGCAGGGATCGTCGGAATCCTCCTGGCGTTCCCCGCCCGGCTCGTCACCGTCGGTGGAACGTGGGATTCGATCAGCGACGGCGCGTTCGTCACCGACACGTTGACCGGCCCGATCGGCCTGGCCACCCTGGCGACCGTCGCCGGCACGGTCGGGCTGGTCCTCTGTCGACCCTCGCGGCTGGGCTCACCGACGATCGTGCTGGGGGCGCTGTTCTCACTGGTGGCGCTCGGTGGTTTCGCGCTCGAGGGTCACACGCGCACCAAGGAGCCGACCTGGCTGATGGTCGTCAGCGACCTGGTCCACACCGCGGCCGGATCGGTGTGGCTCGGCGGTGTGATCGCACTGGCGGTCATGCTGCCGAGGACGTTCGGCCCGTGGCGGGCGCGCATCGCGCTCGATGTGTCGTCGTGGGCGCTGTGGTCGGTGGTGGCCGTGGCGATCGCCGGTCTCGCCATGAGCATGATCGTGTTGGGCACGTTCAACGCCCTCGCCGACACGGGCTACGGCCTCGCCCTGCTGGTCAAGCTCGCCCTGGTGGTCGTGCTCGTCGCGATCGGTGCCCGGAACTGGCTGGTGCTCGTCCCCGCCATCGAGGCGTCGGAGATGTCGGGGGATCCGCAACCGGCCGACCGAGCGGTGCGCGGGCTGCGCCGCTCCGTCGCCGCCGAGCTCGTGGTGTTCGCCGCGCTGCTGCTGGCGACCGCCACGCTCGTCGGCCGGTCGCCCGTGGTCGCCTCCGACCTCGCCGCTGACGGCGAACACGCCACCAGTGGGGCCGGCGAGCCGGTCACCGTCCCGCTGTCGACGGGCGTCGGAACGGTCACGATCACCCTCGATCCCGGCAACGTCGGGGGGAACATGCTGATGCTGACGCTGACGGACAACGAGGGCGGGCCCCTCGCGCTGGTCGAGCCGCCGACGGTCGCACTGCGTGAGGAGGCCCGCGGCATCGGGCCGCTCGAGTTGGTGCCCGAGGAGGTCAGCACCGGCAACTACCACGCCATCGCTGACATCCCGTTCGCCGGCACCTGGGAGGTCAGCGTCCAGGCTCGCACCAGCACGTTCGATTCAGCGCTGGCGACGACCGTGTTCGTCGTCGGCGACTGATCGGCCCGAGGGCGGTGGAGCGGAGCGACCGAGCTGCGATCCTGGGGCCGCATGAACCTGCGTCCTGGTCTGCGTCAACGGCTGCCTACCCTCATCGCTGTGGCCGGTGCGGCTGTCCTGGCATTCATGCCCACCGCCGCGGAGGCCCACACCGAGACCGACGTCGTGGCGGTGCCGGCCGACTCGACGGCCACGGTCACCCTGCGCCCGCAGCACGGATGTGCCGGATCGCCGACGATCACCGTCGCGGTGCGCGCTCCGGTCGACGGTGCGATCGCGGAGGACGTCGAGGGCTGGACAGCATCCAGCACACCAGACGGCGAGGGGTTCACGGTGCTCGAATGGGTGGGTGGCGTGCTGCCCGCCGACGAGCCCGGCGCGTTCCCGGTCGAGTTCACCGTGCCGGACGCGGTCGGCGAGCTGCTCGTGTTCCCGGCCGTGCAGGGGTGTGAGGACGGCGGCGAGCTGGCCTGGATCAGCGGCGATCCGGGTACGGAGTTCCCCGCCCCGCGCGTGCTGATCCTTGCCGCCGGGTCCGAACCCGCCGCCACCATCGACGACGTGCCGCTCGACGCGCCAGGCCGCGACCAGCTCACCGCGATCATCGACATCGACAATCCCGCCGGCACCACCACGACCGCTCCGCCCACCACGTCCGACACGACGCCGCCCGACACCGAGCCGGCCACGACCGCCGGGGTCGCCACGACCGACACCGGCCGACACCGAGCCGGCCACGACTCAGCCCGCCCCGGCGGAGTCGGTTCCGACCGACACCGTGCCGGCGGACAGCGATGACGCTTCGTCGGCGACGCCGTGGATCATCGGCGGCATCCTGCTGGTCGCCGCGATCGCCGTTGTCGCGGTCATCGTCGCTCGCCGACGCCGCTGAGCGCCCGGCGACCCCGCTGGTCGGAGCGCAACGAGCACGCCGACGATCACGAGGCATCCGCCGACCATCTCTGCTGCCGACCCCTCACCTGCCGATCTCGGTCGGATCCGGACCGGAAACCGCACCCAAACCGACCGAGATCGGGGATCGCCGCGTTCTCGGGAACCTCCCGCGACCGCCGACCGACCGCCGCCCGGACGCGAAAGAACCCCTTGCCATGCAAGGGGTTCGTCGTGCGCGAGGGGGGACTTGAACCCCCACGCCCTTTCGGACACCAGCACCTGAAGCTGGCGCGTCTGCCATTCCGCCACTCGCGCAAGTGGAGCCCAGAACGCTAGCGCACCCCCGCCGTGATCCCCACCTCGGTTGCGCTCCCGCCCATCCGGCGAACCCGTGAACAAATTGCGGCGTGGAGCGCACATTTGTTCACGAGAACCTCGGCGGCCGGGCCGGTCGTGGCGCCGTCGAAGGGCGGCGGATCGGCCACTAGCCTCGCAGTCCACCATGGGATTGCAATCAATCGAGCGTCGTCTGGAGCGTATGGTCGACGGTGTGTTCACGCGCCGCACCCGTGGGTCGATCCGGCCCATCGAACTTGGACGCCGTCTCGTACGCGAGATGGACGACAACCGCTCCGTCGATGTGAAGGGCCGCCGCATCGTTCCGAACGACTTCACCATCGCGCTCAGCGCCGGTGACCTGGAGAGCTTCGGCGACATCGAGACCACCCTCACCACCGAACTCGGCGAGGCCGCGAAGGAGTACGCCCGTGAGGAGGGCTACAACTTCATGGGCCCCGTCGCGGTCAGGCTCAGCACCGACGACAACCTGAAGAACGGGCGATTCAACGTGATCTCCCAGCTCAAGCAGGGGTCCGGCGGCTCGGCCATGGCCTCGATCGTGCTCCCCTCCGGGCAGCGCATCAGCCTCAACCAGGGCACCGTCACCGTCGGCCGGCTCCCCGAGTGCACCATCTCGGTGAACGACAGCAACATCAGCCGACAGCACGCCGAGATGCGCCAAGGCGGCGGCGGCTACGTCGTGATCGACCTCAACTCCACGAACGGCACGCTCGTCAACGGCGTCCGCATCACCGGCGAACAGCGCCTCAGCGACGGCGACATCATCAGCTTCGGCTCCACGCACGTGCGCTTCGAGGCGTCCTGACCGACCCGGAGCGTCTCGCTCGCTCCAGCCGATCACCATGACCGACCAAGTCCTCAACATCCTCAAGTTCGTTCTCCTCGGGCTGCTGTACCTCTTCTTCGCGCGGGTGCTGTGGGCCGTGTGGAGCGAGGTGCGCACGCCGGTGCGTCGCGCGTCCCGGCTTCCGGACGAACCGCGGGAAGAACAGCGGCCAGCCGCGGGTCGCCGTGCCCCTCGGCGCGGCGACGACTCCGATCGTCCGGCCGGGCCAGCCGGCGGCGCCGACCAAGGCCGACACGAAGCGCGCCAGGAAGGCGGCCAAGGGCAAGCAGGGGCGAGCCGGTCGGCTCGTCGTGCTCGAACCGGCCGAACGCCGCGGGATGACCGTGGCCATCGCCGGCGAGATCACGCTCGGGCGCGAGCCGGGCTGCACGATCGTGATCGACGACGACGCGTTCGTCTCCCAGGTCCATCTGCGCGTCTTCGACTACGACGGACAACCGATGGTCGAAGACCTCGGATCGACCAACGGCACGTACCACAACGGCGTGAAACTGATCGGCGCGAAACTGCTGCACCAGGGCGACCGTCTGCAGGTCGGCACCACACTGATCGAGGCGCAATGACCGACTCCGTTCGTCTCCGTGCAGACCGATCTCGCCGAGAGTGGGTCGATCCGATGGCTGAACTGCGCATCGGATCGGCGACCGACGCCGGCCGCATCCGGCCCGAGAACGAGGACAACCTGCTCGTCACGAAGACCGCATTCGTCGTCGCCGACGGCATGGGCGGTCACGAGGCCGGCGAGGTCGCCAGCCAGATCGCGGTCGACGGCATTCGCCAGCGGCTCGACGACATCGCTCGTCCGCTCCCGCCGGAAACGGCGACGGCAGACACCGACCCGGACGACGACGACAAGCAGGTGTTCGCCCTGCCGACCGCCGCCGAGTTCGTCGACTCGATCGCGATGGCCAACAGCGACATCTTCCGCGCCGCCATCGTCAACCCGGCCCAGCGCGGCATGGGCACGACGATCACCGCCATCGCCGTCATCGCCGACCCTCACGGCGGGCGGGCGGCGCCGAACGTCGGCGAGAACACCGACGATGACGAAGCCGACGCTGCCGGGCGACGTCGACGCTCCCGCCCGGGGTGACGTCACGCCGGTCACGCCGGAGGTGCCGTCCGAGGCGCTGGTACTCGCCAACGTCGGCGACTCGCGCACCTATCTGTTCCGTCACGGCCGCCTCCGCCGCGTCACCGTCGATCACAGCTATGTGCAAGAGCTCGTGGCGACCGGCCACATCACCGAGGACGAAGCCCGCACGCACCCGCGCCGCAACATCATCACGCGGGCGCTCGGCATCGAACCCGAGGTGCGCGTCGACTGGTGGACGCTGCCGCTGATCCGTGGAGACCGGTTCGTGCTGTGCAGCGACGGGCTCGTCGACGAGGTGGCCGACCCGGACATCACGGCGGTGCTGCTCGCCAACGATGATCCGCAGGAAGCGGCCGAACGTCTCGTCGAGACGGCGAACGCCGCCGGCGGCCGGGACAACATCACGGTGATCGTGGTCGACGTGCTCGACGGTGACGACCCGCCGGACCCGACCCTCGAGATCGACGTCGTGCCGACCTGGGCCGACGACGCCAACCGGCCGACCGCGGCGGGCACGCTGTCGCTCGACGCCGACGCCCGTTCGGCGGGGACGGGCGAGCCCGAGGATCCGACCGGTCCCCTCGATCGCGCCGCACTGGCCGACTCGGCGAGCGGCCGGAAGCGCCGATCGGCACTCGTCAAGTTCGCCATCGGCTTCGGTGTCGCGGCCGCGCTGGTGATCGCCTTCGTCGTGTTCTCGGTGTGGGCGCGCAGTGGCTACTTCATCGCGTTCAACGAGGACGACGAGGCGATCGTCTACAAGGGCCGTGAGGGTGGCGCATTGTGGGTCGAGCCGACCGCGCAGAACGACGCCGGCCCGACCCGCGACCAGCTCGAGCCTGACCGGGCCGAGATGATCGACGACGGGATGACCTTCGATTCCCAGCAGGAAGCCGCCGAGTTCATTCGCGACAGCGCCACCACGACGACCACCACCACCACGACCACGACGACGACCACCACCACGACGACGACCACGGTCCCCGGCACCGATCTGTCCGGCAACCCGGCGGCGGCGCCGACCGGCGACGACGAACGCACCGACCGGGGTCACGACGACCAACGCGCCATGAGCGAGCCAGCGACCGAATCATCGGGACGGCGCCGACGGCTCACGGGTGCATCACCCCGACCGGGAAGACCGGTCGCGTTCGAAACGTCGTGATGCGACCGGTGAGCGTCGCCGACGCTCGGGCCGGGATGCCGGAGGATCACGCCTTCACCATCACCTCGCCGCTCGCCCGCCAACGACGCAGCACGGAGTTCACGCTGCTCGTGATGGCCGCGTTGATCACGGGATCGGCGTACACGATCACGGCGCTCGGGACGAACGCCGAGATCCCGCCCGGCATCGTCGTCTTCGTCGCCATCCTGTTCGGCCTGTTGATGTGCGCCCACATCGTCGTGCGCCTCGTGGCGCGGGGCGCCGACGGCACGTTGCTGCCGCTGGCCGCGCTCCTCCACGGCATCGGGTTCGTGATGATCACCCGCCTCGACGACCGCCTCGCCGGACTGCAGGCGACGTGGAGCGTCGTCGCCATCGGCGCGTTCATCGCCACGTTGTTCCTGGTGCAGCGCGCCACCGACCTCGCCCGATACCGCTGGCTGCTGTTCTTCCTCGGTGCGGGGGCGTTGATGCTGCCCCTGGTCCCCGGCCTCGGTCAGGAACATCAACGGCGCACGCATCTGGGTCAGCCTCGGCCCGATCAACTTCCAGCCGGGCGAGTTCGCCAAGATCGCCCTCGCCATCTTCTTCGCCGCGTACCTGGCCGACCGGCGTGAACTGATCGCCGCGTCGACCTGGAAGGTCGGGCCGTTCCACCTGCCCGAACCGCGCTACATCGCCCCGATCGTGCTGGCGTGGGGCTTCGCCGTGGTGGTGATGGTCGCCCAGAAGGACCTCGGCTCGTCGCTGCTGTTCTTCACCCTGTTCGTGGTGATGCTGTGGGTCGCCACCGAGCGCGTCGCCTACCTGCTGATCGGGCTGGTGATGTTCGCCGGCGCGGCCTACTTCGCCTGGACCCAGTTCGGCCACGTGCAGACCCGCGTCGACATCTGGCTCGACCCGTGGGCCGACCCGCTCGACCGGGGCTATCAGATCATCCAGTCGCTGTACGGCCTGGCCGACGGCGGTCTCACCGGAACCGGGCTCGGTCGGGGCAACCCGAACCAGGTGCCGGAAGCGCAGAACGACTTCATCTTCTCCTCGATCGGCGAGGAGCTGGGCCTGATCGGCGCCTCCAGCGTGCTGATGGCCTACCTCCTGCTCGTCGGCGCCGGCCTGCGGACGGCGCTGCGCACCGACCGCACGTTCGAGAAGCTGCTGGCGGTCGGGCTCACGACGATCATCGGCATGCAGGCGTTCATCATCATCGGCGGCGTGATCAAGGTGGTCCCGCTCACCGGGATCACCCTGCCGTTCGTGAGCTACGGCGGGTCGTCGCTCGTCGCCAACTACATCCTCATCGCCCTGCTGATCCGCCTGTCCGACTCGTCGGCGCGCCGCCTCGGCGAACTGCCGGACGACCCGACGCCGAACGAACGGTGGAAGGCGTGGAGGCTGGGTCGGGCCGCCCGCAAGGCCGACCGCAAGGGCCACCCCGTCCCCGTCGTGTCCGGAGCGCAGTCGTGACCTGGGGTCAGGCACTTCGCGCGAGCTCACCTGGCACGAAGTGCCTGACCCCATGTGTGGGGGCGCGATGAATCGGAAGATCCGGCAGCTCGCGGTCGGGCTCATGGCGTGTTACGTCGTGCTGTTCGTCGCCCTCAACTACTGGCAGGTCGGCCGCAAGGAGGAGCTCGACGCTGAGTTCGACAACACCCGTCAGGTGTTGCGCGAGTTCAACAAGCCACGCGGCCCGATCGTCACCGCGGACGGGATCGTCGCGGCGATCTCGTATCCGACCGACCCGACGGGCGACGATCCGTACAAGTACCGGCGTGAGTACCCGACCGGCGACCTGCTGTCGGAGGTGACCGGCTACTTCACGCTACGCCTTCGGATCCACCAAGGTCGAGCGGTTCTACGGCGACGTGCTCACCGGCTCGACCGCCGAACAGCAGGTGCGCGGACTCGGCGACCTGCTCGAGGGCCAGATCGACAACGCCGGCATCCGTCCAGCTGGCGCTGCGGGCGGACGCCCAGCAGGTCGCCAAGTTCCTCCTCGGCGGACGGCCGGGATCGATCGTCGTGCATCGAACCGGCGACGGGTGCGGTGCGGGTGATGTACAGCAACCCCAGCTACGACCCGAACACGTTCGTCAACGCCGAGTTCGAGGTGGCCCAGGAGGTCATCACCGGACTGCAGAACGCCGACGGCCAACCGCTCCTGTCGGGCGCCTATCAGGAGCGCTTCATGCCGGGCTCGACGTTCAAGGTGATCACGACCGGCATCGGCCTGGAGAACGGAACGCTGACGCTCGAATCGGCGTTCCCGAGCGAGCGCGAATGGGTGCCGCCACAGACCAACGACCCCATCCAGAACTACAACGGCAGCGCCTGCGGCGGTGACCTCGCCGAGGTGTTCGCCCGGAGCTGCAACATCCCGTTCGCCAAGACGGCGATCGCGATGGGCCCGGAGGCCTTCCTGACCGGCGCCGCCGCCTGGGGCATCGGCGAGGAGATCCCGCTCGACATCGGCGGCGCCGCGGCGAGCTCGCTCGGCAACACCGACGGCCTGGCGAACGAACTGCCGCTGCTCGGCATCCGCGGCTTCGGTCAGAGCGAGTCCCAGATGGTCCCGCTGCACATGGCGATGGTGGCGCGCGACCGTCGCCAACGGCGGTCAGATGATGGCGCCCTACGTGGTCGAGGCGACGTACGACCGTTCGGGACGGGTTCTCGACCAACGCCAGCCGAACGTGTGGAAGACGCCGATCACGCCGGCGACCGCGGAGATCCTCAAACAGCTGATGATCGGCGTCGCCGAACGCGGCACCGCGAGCTGCTGCATCGCACTGGAGGGTGGTATCCCGGTCGCCGCGAAGACCGGCACGGCCCAGCTCGGCATCGCGTCGCAGCCCGATCTCTCGCACGCCTGGATCGTGGCCTTCGCCCCGGCCGACGCGCCGCAGTACGCGGTCGCCGTGACCCTCACCGGCGTCCAGTCGACCGCTGACGCCGCCGTCACCGGCGGACGGTTCGCCGGTCCGATCGCCAAGGCGATGCTCGACTACCTGCTCACCGGTGACGGATCGACGGTCCAGCTGCAGACCGGCACCGCGCCCGTGGTCGACACGACTCCCCCCGCCACGACGCCGACGGATCCGGGCGCTGCGGCCACGACCGTGGTGCCGACCGCCACAGAACCGGGCGGCGGGTGACGGTCGATGCGACCGACGACGTCGCTAACCTTGCCCGGCGCCGCGATCACCGGTTCGCGCGCCCCAGACGAGACCGGACTTGACTTGTGACGAACAGCGGCGAGGCGACGGTCATCAACGACCGATATCAGATCCACAAGCGGATCGGGCGCGGCGGTATGGCCGACGTGTTCTCCACGCGCGATCTGCTCCTCGATCGCCAGGTCGCGATCAAGGTGCTGTTCCCCGAGTTCGCCACCGACGCCAACTTCGTCGAACGCTTCCGTCGTGAGGCGCAATCGGCGGCGAGCCTGTCGCACCCGAACATCGTCAGCGTCTACGACTGGGGCAAGTACGAGGGCACCTACTTCATCGCGATGGAGGAGGTGCAGGGTCGCACGCTCGCCGAGATCCTCGCCACCAACAAGCAGCTGACGGCCAAGCAGGCCGCCGAGATCGCCAGTGAGGTCGCCGCCGCACTCGGGTTCGCCCACGACAACCACGTCGCCCACCGCGACATCAAGCCGGCCAACATCCTGATCGGCTCGAACGGGCAGGTGAAGGTCGCCGACTTCGGCATCGCCCGCGCCATGAATGCACCGACCGAAGCCAACCTCACCCAGGTCGGCTCGGTCATGGGAACGGCGACGTACTTCTCGCCCGAGCAGGCCCAGGGCGCCCAGCCGGACCCGCGGAGCGACCTGTACTCGCTCGGCATCGTCATGTACGAGATGGTCGCCGGCCGCCCGCCGTTCACCGGCGAGAACCCGGTGAGCATCGCGTACAAGCAGGTCCACGATTCACCGCAGCCGTTGGTGCAGATCGTCGCCGACGTCCCCCGCTCGTACGAGGCGATCGTCGCCAAGCTGCTCGCCAAGGACCCGGCCATGCGGTACCCGACCGCCGGGATGCTGCGCGACGATCTCCGTCGATTCCGCAGCGACGAGCCCGTCCAGGCACTCGTCGCCGCGGCGAACGCCCAGGGCCGCAACCTCGATCCGGCCGCGACCACGGTCGTGGCCGGCGCCGTGCGCCGGGCGCGACGACGCTCAACCCGACCGTCGCCCCGACCACCACGGGGCCGACGATGCCGCCGCGGGCCGCGGGCGTGCCGTCGACCGGGATGATCGAGGCCGGCTACCCGACCGGATCGTCGGCCGACGCCATGTACTACGACACCAACTCGTCGAAGACGGGTTGGTACGCGATCGGCGCCTTCCTCGCGTTGATCGTGCTGGTGATCGGTGGGGTCCTGCTGTTCCAGGCGCTGAGCGACGAGAACGGCGACGGCGAGCCGACCCAGTTCATCCTCGCCGACTACACCAACCCGCCGCAGCTGCTCGCCGACGTGACCGCCGACCTCGATTCGCTCGGCATCCGCTACGAGGTCTTCCCCGAGGAGAACGCCGTCGTGCCGGTCGGGTTCGTGCACCGCACCGACCCCGTCGCCGGCACGCTGATCCTCGCCGAGCAGACCGTGAAGGTCTACTTCAACCCCGATCCGCAACTGGTGCCCATCCCTGGCGTGGTCGGTCTGTCGCTCGAAGAGGCCCGGCTCGGCCTCGAAGCCGACGGGTTCAAGGTCGGTGAGGTCACCATCGAGAAGACCGACTCCGTCGCGGAGAACACCGTGATCAGCAGCGATCCTCCTGCGGACACGCCGGCGCTGCAGGGTTCGAGCGTCAATCTCACCGTCGCCGGTCCGCCCGACAGCGTCCAGGTCCCCGGCCAGGTGGTCGGGATGGCCGAGCCCGAGGCGCGCAGCGCTCCTCGAGGGCGAGCCCGTACTCGTTCGTCGTCACCACCGCGGTCCAGTCGAGTTCGACGATCCCCGAGGGCACCGTGATCCAGGTCAACCCGGCGCCCGGCGCACTGGTGGCGAAGGGATCCGCCGTCACGATCGTCGTGTCGACGGGGCCGGAACCGGTGACGGTGGCGTCGGTGATCGGCCAGACCGAGGGCCGGGCGCGCAACAGGCTGACCGAGGACGGACTCGTCGTCCGCGTCATCTATCAGGATGTCAACGCGGGCAGCCCCGACGACGGCCGGGTCATCGCGCTGAGCCTGTCGGCGGGCTCGCTCACCGCCCCGCGGCACCGAGATCACGATCACCGTCGCCCGGTCGGTGCAGGCGCCGACCACGGTGCCGCCGACCGCGCCACCCACGACCGCGGCCCCGACGACGGCGCCACCGACCACCGCCGCGCCGACCACCGCGGCGCCCACCACCGCCGCTCCCATCGACCACCGTCCCGTAGCCGCCAGCCGTCTGCGGGCCGGCGCCATGCGTCGAGCCCGGAGCGTCGGCGCGCGTCTCAGGTGCGGGCGAGGAAGTTGCGCAGCATGTGGTGGCCGTGCTCGGTGAGGATGCTCTCCGGGTGGAACTGCACGCCTTCGACCGCATGGTCGCGGTGACGAACCCCCATCACCACCCCGTCGGCGGTGCGGGCGGTGACGATCAGTTCCGGCGGGATCGTCGCCGGGTCGATCGTCAGCGAGTGGTATCTGGTCGCGGTGAGCGGTGACGAGAGCCCGTCGAAGACGCCCTCGCCGGTGTGGTCGAGGACCGACGTCTTGCCGTGCATCAGCTCAGGCGCGCCGACGACGGTGGCCCCGTAGACGTGGCCGATCGCCTGGTGTCCGAGGCAGACCCCGAGCAACGGCGTGCCGACGGCGGCGAACGCACCGATCGAGTCGCAGATGATGCCGCTCGTCTCGGGGCGGCCCGGGCCCGGCGACAGGAGCACCGCATCGGGCTCGAGCGCGACCGCGTCGTCGACGGTCAAGGCATCGTTGCGGACCACGATCGGATCGGCGCCCAGCTCGCCGAGGTACTGCACGAGGTTGTAGACGAAGCTGTCGTAGCTGTCGATCACGAGCACCCTGGGCACGCGCACAGTATGGCCGCCGCGGCCCGATTCGCCCGATCGAGATTCCGTCGAGCGGATTCGAACGCGGCGTCGATTCGACGGCGAATCGGCCGTCCGTACTCGGTCGACCGCGCGATCCCCTATGCTCATTCACCGATGGCACCACCGAAGCGAAAGTCGGGTGGCGGACGGGTGACCCCGAAAGGGACGCAACCGACTGACCGCCCCGCGTCGAGTTCCTCGACGTCGGCTGTACCCGCCTCTGCGCGGTACACCCCCAAGGCCGAGAAGAAGCCGATGATCCCGCCGCACTGGATCCCGGTGATCATGCTCGTGCTGCTGATCGCAGGCGGCCTGCTGATCATGGCCAAGTACCTCTTCTTCGCCGACAGCAACCTTCCGACGTTCCTCGGGCTGGCGTGCATCCTCGGTGGCCTCTGGGCCGCCACCAAGTGGCGATAGCGGCACAACTGGCGTGAGCAACGCCACAACCGCCCGTCGGGATCACGGTTCCGGCCTGTGGGAAAGTGTGAATCACAGACGTGTGGTTTCACCCAGCTTGTCCACAGCTCTGGGGACAACCTCGACTCAATCGTAGAGCGGGGCGATCTCGGTCATGTCCTCGAGACAGTGCCGCGGCGGGGGCGGATCCTCGTCCGGGGCCATCGTCAACCTCATCTCCACGCCACAGATGTCGCACCGATACCTGCGGTTCACCTTTCGCAGCTCGCCGGTGGGTGGAGGCGACGGTGGCATCGAGGTCATGCTCCGCAGCATTGTGATACCACTTTTCCACAGGACGTAGCCGAACAGGATGCCGAACCCGACCCAGATGACGGTCGAGAAGGCGGGCACGACCCCACGCTACCGGCGCCGATTTCGTGCGGGCTCAGGCGTCGATCGGCTCGATTTCGTCACCAGCGGCGATCAACAGGTCGAGCACCCGCTGGATGTCGGCGATGTCGGCCGCGCTCAGATGCACCGAGAACAGCGCCTGCACCGCCCGGCGGTAGCTGACGGTCATCTCGCGCCAGAGGCGTCGTCCGGTGCGCGTCAGCTCGACCTCGACCGCGCGGAGGTCGGCCTCGTCGACGTGGCGGTGGCGGGCGATCCAGCCCTCCTCCTCCAGCCGATCGAACCGCCGGCTCAGGCTCGACGGTGGCAGCCGCATGTCGTTGGCGACGTCGAGCGGACGGGCCCGACCGCCGAGCCGTTGCAACGAGGCGAGCACGTCGTACCAACCGAGCGGGATGTCCCAGTCGGCGCGCAGCTCGTCGTCGATGCCGCGTTCGATCTGGTTCACCATCGCTTGCGCGCCGCGCCAGGCGCCGACCCTGGCAGCGTCGAGCCGAGGCATCGCGATGACCTTACGTCAGCAGACGCCCCAGCCCGATGGCCGAACGTCACGCCTCGAAGGCCACGGCGGCCACGTCGGCGTAGGTGTCGGCGAGATGGAACGTCATCTCGTTGCGCACGTTCTCGGGCACGTCGTCGAGGTCGGGTCCGTTCCGCTTGGGGAGGATGACCTCGGTCAGGCCGAGCCGGTGCGCCGCCAGCACCTTCTGCTTCACGCCGCCGATCGGCAGCACCTGACCCTGCAGCGTGATCTCGCCGGTCATCCCCAGCGTCGACTTGACCGGTCGATCGGACAGCAGCGACACGAGCGCGGTCGTGATGGTGATGCCGGCCGAGGGACCGTCCTTGGGCACCGCCCCGGCCGGGACGTGCACGTGGAAGCGACGGCGCAGCGCCGCGTCGTCGAGCCCGAGCTCCGCGGCGTGCGAGCGCACGTAGTTGAGCGCGATCTGCGCCGACTCCTTCATCACGTCGCCGAGTTGACCCGTGAGCGTCAGCCCCGGTTCGATGTCGGGTCCGGTCGGGAAGGCCGTCGTCTCGATGAACAGCACGTCACCGCCGGCACCCGTGACGGCCAGTCCGGTGGCGACGCCGGGCGTGTTGGTCCGTTCCGGGATGTCGTCGGTGATCTTGGCCCGGCCGAGCCGGTCCTTGAGGTCGGTCGGTTCGATCACGATCGGCGTGTCGGCCCCCGTCGCGACGTCGGCGGTCACTTTGCGCACCAGCCGGCCGAGTTCACGTTCGAGCGAGCGGACGCCGGCCTCCCGGGTGTAGCCGCGGATGACCGCGGTGATCGCCGCGTCGTCGACGACGACCTCGTCGGGCAACAGCCCGGCGCGCTCGATCTGGCGCGGGCAGCAGGTAGCGGTTGGCGATGAACACCTTCTCGTCGTCGGTGTAGCCGTCGAGTCGCACGAGGTCCATGCGGTCGAGCAGCGGTGCCGGGATCGTGTCGGCCACGTTGGCCGTGGCGATGAACACGACCTCCGACAGGTCGAGATCGACCTCGAGGTAGTGGTCGCGGAACGTGTGGTTCTGCGCGGGGTCGAGCACCTCGAGCAGCGCGGCCGTCGGATCGCCCGACCAGCCGCCGGCGGCCAGCTTGTCGACCTCGTCGAGCAGGATGACCGGGTTCATCGTGCCGGCTTCCTGCAGGGCCCGCACGAGGCGACCCGGCTGCGAACCCACGTAGGTGCGGCGGTGGCCGCGGATCTCCGCTTCGTCGCGCACGCCGCCGAGGGCGACCCGGACGAACTCGCGCCCCATCGCCCTGGCGATCGATTCGCCGAGGCTGGTCTTGCCGACCCCGGGGGGCCCGACGAGGGTGATGATGGCGCCCTCGCCGCGAGCGCGCCGACCGCCCGTGTCGTTGGCGCGATCGTCGATGCCGCGATCGTGGCGGAGCTTGCGGGTGGCGAGGAACTCGACGATGCGGTCCTTCACATCGGTCAAGCCCGTAGTGATCGGCGTCGAGCACGAGGCGGCGCCGCGGCGAGATCCAACGTGTCGTCGCTGCGCTGACCCCACGGCAGCTCGAAGATCCGGTCGAGCCAGGTGCGCACCCACGCGTGCTCGGGCGACTGGGCGCTCATCCGTTCGAAACGGTCGAGCTCCTTGGCGACGGCCAACTTGACGCCGTCGGGTGCGTCGAGCGCTTTCCAACTTCGTGCGGAAGTCGCCGACGACGTCGTCGTCACCCTCGCCCAGCTCCTTGCGGATCGAGTTGAGCTGCTGGCGCAGCAGCCATTCCCGCTGCTGCTTGTCGACCCCTTCGCTGACGTCGTCGCGGATCGATTGGGCGACCTGCAGCTCGGCGAGGTGGTTGCGGGCCCACGAGTGGATGGCGTCGACGCGATCGGACAGGTTGACGGCACGGAGCACCACGAGCCGGTCGGCGTCGGAGAACTCGGCCCACGTGGCCACGGCGTCGGCGAGTTCGCCGGGCGTGGAGGTGGTGCGCAGGATCTCGGGCAGGCGTCGCGAGCGGCGCAGTTCGGCGATGAGGTCGAGCGTGGCCCGCAGCTCGCGGGTGGCGGCGTCGATCGACGAGGTGCTCGGCGCGTCGGTGAGCACTTCGACCTCGGCGAAGGTGGCCCGGCCGCTGAGCGTGACCGCGTCGTCGCTGTCGGGCGCGTCGAGGGCCACGATCCGGGCGCGGCCTTCGATCTGGACGATCGCCGCGGGATCACCGTTGGGGAGGTTGCCGATGTTGGGGACTCGGGCGACGACGCCGAGCGTGTGCTCGTCGCCGCCGGTCAGGATCAGGCGGCCGGGTGCGTCGGTGCCGGTGGTGGCGGCTTCGACGGCGCGGCGGAGTTCATCGGTGTTGAGCGAGAGGGTGAGGACGGCGCCGGGAAGCACCGTGGACGGCAGGTGGGCGTGAGGGAGCCGGACGTGCGTGTTGCTGTGCGTCGTGGTTTGCGAGGACATGCGACAACGCTACCCATAGAAAAGCTGAGTTGATCACGCTCACCTTTTGCGGATGGTATCTCGCATCGTCCGCTCACGTCGGCGGGACCGCGGCGATCAACGCGTCGTCCCAGGACATCTGCTCCAGCAGCAGCTTGCGCGTCGGCATCACCCAGCGGGGGGCGTTCACGCCGAGCGCCCCGTGCAGGCGGCCGCCACCGCCGTACAGCGCCAGGAACTTGCCCGTCCTCGACCGAACCGGCCACGACGCGCACCTCGTCGTCGGGCATCGCGTGCCCCAGGAACTGGATGCGGTGCTCGAACTGGTCGCTCCAGAAGAACGGGATCGGCGCATACGGCTGCATCGCTTCGCCGCTCGCGAGGGCGAGCAGGTTCGACGCGGCGTGTGCGCCCTGCTCGGCGGCGTTCGTCCAGTGCTCGACCCGCATCTCGTGGCCGAGCAGCGGGTTCGTCCAGCGTGCGACGTCACCGGCCGCGAACACCGTGGCGTCGCCGACGTCGGGAGGGAGCACGGCCTGCAGGAACTCGTCGCACACGATCCCGTCGCGAAGTTCGAGCCCGCTGCCCTCCAGCCAGCCCACCGACGGGGTGACGCCCACCCCGACCACGATGACGTCGGCCGCCAGCACCTCCGACTCCGCGGCTCGCGTCGATCGCTCGGATCAGCACCCCGCCATCGGTGAACCCGTCGACCGCGACGCCACAGCGCAGATCGATCCCCTTCGTGGTGTGCATGGCACCGATCACCGCGCCCATCTCGGCGCCGAGACCTCGGATCAAGGGTGCCGGCCCGCCCTCGAGCACGATCACCTCGTTCCCGAGCTGGCGGGCGGTGGCCGCGACTTCGAGGCCGATGAAGCCGGCGCCGATGACCACGACCCGCCGGTCGCCCGGAGCGATCGCCGCACGCACACGCATCGCGTCGTCGAGCGTGCGCAGCACGTGCACGTGAGCATGCGGCGCCGTGATCGCCGATCTGCTTCGGTGCGGCACCCGTCGCGATGATCAAACCGTCGAACGGGAATCGGTCGGTCCTCGCCCGGCCGGCCGTCCACGGCGGCGACGTGCAGCTCCCGGCGCGCGAGGTCGAGGCCGGTCGCGGTCGTGCCGAGCTGCCAGGTCACGTCGAGGTCGTCGAAGACGTCGGGTTGGCGGAGATGGATCCGGTCGGGTTCCCACTCGCCCGACAGCAACTTCTTCGACAGCGGCGGGCGGTCGTACGGACGGTGGGTCTCGGTGCCCACCACGATCACCTCCCCGCCGAACTCGCGCTGACGGAGTGTCTCGGCCGCCCGGAGCCCCGACAGCGACGCTCCGACGATCACCACCCGTTCGCAGCGTCGACGGTGGGTGCCCGGCTCGCCTGTCGTCATGCGCCCACGATGGCATACGCCCGGCCCGGTCCGACGCCTCGCTCGGGGTGCGGTGGGCACCTGCCCGGACGCCGCCACGACGGGCGCCGTGCGCGCCGTGGGTATCGTTCGCTCGTGCCACTTCTGCCCACGTCCGAGCCTCGACCCACGATCGAGGACGTGAATCGCATGATCGAGGAACGCTTTCCCGGTTCGAACAACACCTGTACCGAGTTGGGTGAACGCCACGCCATCGCCCGGCGCGACGTGACCGACAGCGAGATCCGACCCGGCGGGTTCGTGTCCGGTCCCAGCCAGTTCGGGCTGGCCGACGCCGCGCTGTGGTATCTCGTGTTCACCGCGATCGGGCGGATCGAGCCGATGGCGCTCACGTCCGAGCTGTCGATCCGTTTCCTCCGCCCCGCCCAGGGATCGGTGCTGTGGGCCAAGGCCACGCTCGAGTCGGCGGGCCGGCGCAGCGTCGTCGGGTCGGTCCACGTGTGGTGCGACGACCGCATTCGACAAGCCGACCGCGACCGCTCAGGGCACGTACGCCCTTCCGCTGTGAGCACCGAGCGGCCCCGCTTCCATCTGGCGATGCCGGTCCACGACCTCGCCGCGGCGCGGGCGTTCTACGGCGACGTGCTCGGGTTGTCCGGAGGGCCGATCCGCCTCCGACGTGGGTCGACTTCGACCTGTACGGCCACCAGTTCGTCGCCCACCTCGACGACCGGCTCGTCCGGGCACGGGCCGTCGACCGGCTGCGCAACGAGGTCGACGGTCACGACGTACCGGTGCCGCACTTCGGCGTGCTGCTCGCAGCCAGCCGACTGGGCGGCCCTGGCCGCGACGGCTGCGTGCCGCCGGCGCCGAGTTCGTCATCGAGCCGCACACCCGGTTCGCGGGCGAGGTCGGCGAGCAGTCGACGATGTTCCTCTTCGACCCGTCGGGCAACGCACTCGAGTTCAAGTCGTTCGCCGACGACTCCCAAGTGTTCGCTCGCTGACCCATGACCACCCTCCGATGACCGCCATCCCGGTGACCGTCGGCGACGACCACGCGCCTCGACGACTACCGGGCGCTCAACGATCAGGCGTTCCGGCGCCGGTTCGAGGGCGACGACCTGTTCATCGCCGAAGGGTTCGTGGCCATCGAGCGGCTCATCGACTCCGACCACGAGGTCCGGTCGGTGTTGCTCGCGCCGTCACGCGTCGAGCGCTTCCGCACACGGCTCGACGAGCTGTCGGCCCGCGGCGTGCCGGTGTACGTCGCCGAACGCGAAGTGATCACCGACGTCGTCGGCTTCGACCTCCACCGCGGCGTCGTGGCCGCGGCCGCCCGCCGGTCGCCGCACGCCCGCTCGCATGCCGTCGTCGCCGGCTGCACCCGTCGTGGCCGTGCTCGAGGGGCTGAACGACGCCGAGAACCTCGGCGCCATCGCTCGCGCCGTCGCGTGCGCTCGGCATCGACGCCCTGGTGATCGACCCGACGTGCACCGATCCGTACAGCCGGCGCTCGATCCGGGTCAGCATGGGTGAGATCCTGCACCTGCCCGTCGCCCGGGTCGACGCCGCCGATTGGCCCGACGTGTTCGACCACGCTGCGCGACGCCGGCTTCGAGAGCTGGGCGATGACCCCGGCCGCGGACGGCGGACAGCATCTGGGAGCTCGAGCCCGCCGACCGATTGGCGGTCGTGTTCGGAGCGGAGGGGCCCGGCCTGGCCGCGACGTTCCCTCGACGATGGCGAGCCGCCAGGTGCGCATCCCCGTGCGGGCAGGCGTCGATTCGTTGAACGTCGGCCACGCCGCGGCGATCACCTTCGCCGCCATCGGTCGCTTCCGGCCGTGATGCCAACCGGACGCCGACCTGACGCCGACCTCGACGCCGACATCGATCGGTCGATCGGTGCCGGACGCGAAACGGCCCCCGGCGTGAACCGGGGGCCGTTTCGAGATTTCTGTGTTCAGGCTTCGGAGGCTTCGTCTTCGGTGTCCGTGTCCGTCTCACGAGGAGCCGGTGGTTCACCGAGACCGAGCTGTGCGAAGAGTTCCGCTTTCGGTATTCGAAGTCGTCTTCGCTGACGTCACCGGCAGCAAACTTCTCGTTCAGCAGTCGGAACTGCTCCAGCAGTTCGTCTTCGCTGACCGCTCCGTCGTCGGAATCGTCGTCGCCGTCCGAGCTCTTGCCGTGTCTTACGGCGAGCTTTTCAGCCTTGCGCTCCTTCTTGCGAAGTTCGCGCTGACGCTTCTGGTACGACTGGGGACTTCGGGCCAAGCAGAATCGCCGCCCTCAGACAATCTTGACGTCGACGGCCTCGGGGCCCTTGCGTCCAGCGGCGATCTCGAATTCAACGGTGTCACCATCGTTGAGCGAGCGACGGCCGGTGCCGACAATGTTCGAGTAGTGAACGAAGACGTCGTCGCCATCGTCACGTGAGATGAAGCCGAAGCCCTTCTCGTCGTTGAAGAACTTCACTGTACCTGAGGCCATTTTGGCTCCTTATTCAATCCGGAGCCACCATTGACTCACGTTGCACAGTCACGATAGTGACGGTTGTGCCTTCCTCCACCGCGCGATGGTCGCACGGGGCACGATCGTGTCCAGCGGGCGATGGCCCGAAACCGACAGTTTGATCAGGATCACCGACGACATCGCGACCCCGACGACGCCCGCGACCACGAGCGCGACGTCGACGATGGCCACGCCGTAGACGAGCCAGAGCATCGATTCGATCCAGGCGATCAGCCACGTCGCGGCGGACACGCCACCGAGCGCGGCGCTGCGCAGCACGGCGACGACCGCCGGCAGCAGTTGGACGCCGTAGCAGAACCCGACGGCGAGACCGGCGCTGGCCCATCCGCCGAACACCAGGAACGGCAGCGGGATCATTCCGAGACCCGAGCGCGCCGACCAGAAGGGGGCGCACGCTGGGGCGGCCGACGGAACCGACGAACACGACGGCCATCGACAGGTACAGCAGGAACGAGATCATCGACACCGGCACGAGCGCCCACACGTGCGCGGCGAGGCCGTACGCGAGCCACCACCCGTTGAGGGCGAGGCTGACGCCGACCCAGGTCGGCGAGACGCCGTCGGTGCTGCGGGTGCGCGCCAGCTGGCGGGCCTGCGGCAGGGCCATTCCCGACCCCAGCACCGTGGCGCTGACCACCAGTGCGTTCAACGACGACGTTCATCTCCGTGCCTTCAACTCTCGAGTGCTGCCGATCACCCCTCGTTTGCGTCGCGATTTTTGTGGGACCGGCCCGCACAAAATCGCGACGCAAACGAGGTGTGTAATGTTCTAACTGACTTTAGCACCTTACCGTGCGGATGATCGGTACGCTGACGGCGTGTACGTGACATCCGGCCACGAGACCGAGATCCGGCTCACGCTCGAAGCCGCGGTCGACCTGGTCAACTCCCTGACCGATCCGTCGGACTCCGAGTCGACGCCGACCCGCGAGCTGCTGCACCGGCACGGATTCACCCGCGCGTCGATGGCGCACCGCCGCCGAGGTTCGCCAGCGTCGACGAGCGGATGGGGCAGGCTCCTCGAGCCGGTTCAACTCGTTGCCCGACGCCTCCGAGGACGACGCGGTCGAGTGGGTGAACGCCGAGATCGCCCGGTTGCCCATCGCACCGTCGGCGGTCACCCACGACGGCGCGCCGCTGCACATCCACTGGACCCCGACGACCGCGGTGTTCGACGATCAGGTGATGGCCGACATCCTCATGGCGCTGGCGCAGGAGCTGTGCGACCACGGCACCAAGCGTTTCGGTCGCTGTGCGGCGAGCGACTGCGAAGCATCTCTACTACGACGCCACCCGCAACGGCTCACGCCGCTTCTGTTCGAACCCGCGCTGCGCCAGCCGGACCCACACCGCCGACCACCGCGCCCGCCAACGCCAGACCTGACTCGTCGCTGCGCCGGCA
The DNA here is from genome assembly GCA_963772085.1 of Ilumatobacteraceae bacterium. GTDB lineage: Bacteria > Actinomycetota > Acidimicrobiia > Acidimicrobiales > Ilumatobacteraceae > Sva-07. The sequence goes on along the minus strand of CAVYWH010000020.1, from coordinate 21,617 downwards.
GCTGGCGGTCAGCGGGGGGCGAGGGTGATGACCTGGTCGGCGCGTTCGAACGCCACCGCTCGGTGCGACACGGCCAGCACGGTCATGCCGGCGTCGGCGAGGTTGCGCCAGAGTTCGAGTTCGGTCTCGACGTCGAGCGCGCTCGACAGGTCGTCGAGCACGACGAGTTCGGGGACGTGCACCAACGCCCGGGCGGTCGCCAGTCGTTGGCGTTGACCACCGGACAGCCGCAGGCCGCGCGGCCCGATCAGCGTCGCCACCCCGTCGGGCATGGCATCGATGTCGTCCGTGATCGCGGCGAGCCCGAGCGCCGCGGCCAACGCTTCGTCGGTCACCGGACCGAGCCCGACGTTGTCGGCCACCGAGTCGGAGATCAGCTGCGGCACCTGCGAGAGGAACGCCGCGTTCGGCGGCACGAAGAACGCCGCCCGGTCCTCGATCGACCGCGCCGTTCCAGCGCACCTCGCCGGCCGAGCTCGGCGTGCGGCAACAGCCCGACGAGCGCGCGCAGCAGCGTGCTCTTGCCCGAGCCGACGGGACCGGTGACGACGACGAACTCGCCACGGGCGATCGAGAACGACACGTCCCGAACGCCCCCGCCGCCCTCGTGCAGCGCCGTCAGCTCGATCACGTCGAGGCGCTCGAGCGGCACCCGTGCGGCGCGTTCGATCGTCGGTCGCTCGCGGATGTCGCTCGTCCCGACCGGCAGTGAGCGGGCCTTGGCCGTGTTCGGCGCATGCTCGTCGGCGACGAGCATGGCGCATGCGGTCGAACGCCACCCCGGCCTGCTTGCGACGGGCGAGCACGCGACCGATCATCCTCGGCAGGAACGACAACCAGCCGAGGTAGGCCGTGAACAGCGCCAGGTCGCCGAGCCCGAAGGCACCCGAGGCGATCGCGCCCGCGCTGACGAGGAGCACCAGACCCGAGTCCGACGTCGGCGGCACCCTGACTGAACGCCTGGACCGACTCGTCGAGCACACGGTCGCGCACCGCCGTCTGCGCGCCGCTGGTCGACGAGCAGCTTCAGCCGCGCCACCAGCGGCTCGACGGCGTCGTTGACCTTCACCGTCGTGGCGGCCGCCATCACGTCGCCGACGAGTCCGGTCACCTCGGCCGTCGCGGCACGATCGGCCGCCCGATACCCCTTGATCCGGTTGTCGAGCGTGCGGGTGGCGATGGCGACGCCGACCAGCGGCAGCAACAGCACCGCCGCCGCGCGGGCGTCGGCGGCGCCGAGCGCGATGCCGGCGAACACGGTGAAGACGATGCCGCCCGACACGTCGACCATGCCGTCGACGAAGTTGGCGACGTCCTCGGTGTCGTCGCGGAAGTGGGTGATCGCCGCGCCGGCCGACGAGATCGGCCGCCCGGCTTCGGGGCCGCCGCTCGCCATCTGCGCGGCGAGCAGGTTGGCCCGCAACAGCGTCTGCATGTGGATCCACGCCGACGTCCAGATCAGCGCGCCGTGGTGGATGGCGACCATGCGGATCAGCTCGGACAGCGCCACCGCCGCGGCGCACCAGTAGGTCTTGGTGGTGTCGCCGTCCGACAGCGCACCGAATCCGACGGCCAGGAAGAAGCCGGTGATCGCCGGCATCGTGAAGAAGACGACGAACAGCGACCAGCCGAGCCAGAACTCGCGGGGCCGATGCTGGGAGACGCGCCAGGCGAGGCGCCACACGTCGATGCCGCTGCCGGGCGGCAGGTCGTCGAGCACCACGTCATCGGCCCGCTCCGGCTTCGGTTCGACCAGGGTCATGACGGGATCACCTCCCGGTCGTCGCGTCGCCGATCGTCCGGACGAGTCCAACGCGAGCGCGAGGAGACGGGCGAAGTGGCTCTCGTCGTCGCCGACCAGTTCGGCGCGCGGACCGAACTCGGCCACGACGCCATGGTCGAACACCACGATGTCGTCGACCGCATGCAGCGTCGACAACCGGTGGGCGATGATCAGCGTCGTCCGCCCGACCATCAGCCGGGCGACCGCGGCTTCGATCTGCCGCTCGGTCTGCGGGTCGATGCGGGCCGTCGCCTCGTCGAACACGAGCACGTCGGGATCGCGCATCCACACCCGCGCCAGCGACAGCAGCTGCGCCTCGCCGGCGGACAGGCCGGTGCCGGCCGAGCCGAGCTGGCGATCGATCCCACCGTCGACGAGCCCGTCGAGACCGACGGCGCGGAGCGCCGCGACCACGCGCTCGTCGTCGACGGTGTCGTCGAACAACGTCACGTTGTCGCGGATGGTGCCGGCGAACAGTTCGACCTCCTGCGACACGAGGGCCGCTCGACGGCGGAGTTCGCTCACCGGCATGTCCGCGATCGGCACGCCGCCGAGCAGGACGGTGCCGCGCGTCGGCTCGACCAACCGCAGCACGAGGCGCGAGAACGTCGTCTTGCCGCTCCCGGTGCGCCCGACGATGCCGACCGAGCGCCCCGCACCGAGTTCGAGCGTGATGTCGCGCAGCACCGGCTGGTCGTCGCCGTAGTCGAAGTCGACGTGTTCGAAGCGCACGGTGAGCGGTCCGGGCGGCGGCGACGAGGTGCCCTCGTCGAGCACCTTCGGCTCGACCGCCAGCAGGTCGAGCACCCGCACCATCGCGCCGTTCGCCTTCTGCACGGTCTCGAGTTCGTGGACGAGGTCTTCGAGCGGTCGGCCGATCAGCAGCACGTACTGGTACAGCAGGAAGATCGTGCCGATCGACGCGACGTCGTTGGAGATGGTCCACGCGCCCAGGACGAGCACGACGACCCATCCGGCGGCGAGCGCGAGCTGCACGAACCACCACATGGTGAGGAAGGCGCGCTCACGTCGCACCGCGCTCGGCGAGCGCGATCGAGCTGTCCTCGACGAATCGCCAGGCGATGTGCGTCGCCGCACCGTTCGAGCGGAGGTCCTCGGCGGCGACGAGACGCTCCTCGATGCCGCCGTACAGCCGACCGAGCGCGCCCATCTCGTCGGACGATTCACGCACCGCCCGGTGCCGGCCGCGGACCACGATGGCGAACGTCGCGCCCAGGTAGAGCACGAGCCCGATGGCGAGGCGCCAGTCGAGCACGGCGAGCACGACGACCATGCCGGTGATCACCAGCGCCGCGCCGAGCGCCTTCGGCACCACGAGCCCGAGGAACTCCGACACCGACGTGACGTCGCCGTCGACGCGCTGGATGAGTTCGCCCGGGCGTGTGGCGCCGGTGGAACTCGTGGTCGAGCCCGAGCACGTGGCGGGTCATGTCGAGTCGGAGCTGGTTCGTGGTCGTCCACGCGGCGGTGGTCGCACGCCAGGTGACGAGCACCGCCAGCACCTGGGCGAGCAGGGCGATGACGAGGAACAGGGCGGCGAGCGCGCTCAGCTCGTCGCTGTCGGCACCGGCCGCCGCGCGATCGACGAGACGGCGGACGACGAGCGGACCGGCGAGCACCAGCAACGGAGGAGGCGGCGACCAGGACGGCGAGCGCGGCCCAGCGGGCGCGGTCGGGCCAGAGCAGTGCGCCGAGGGCGCGCCACCGAGACTCCGATCGATCTGCCATCCCGTCATTCTCACCTCGCGGGCGCCGAAGCGGACGAGGAGGTTTACCGATCGGGCGCCGGTTGGAGCGAGTGGGAACGCGGGTGCCTGATCGCCGCGCCTACCGCGGGCGCGAGAGGAATACTTGCGATGTCAAGTATGTTGGTGCAGGTATGGCAGTGAGAAACATGAACCACGCGGTGCTGTACGTCCGCGATGTGGCACGCACGACCGACTTCTACACCGAGGCCCTCGACTTCCGGGTGGTCACGTCGTTCCCCGGAGCGGCCTTCCTCCAGGCCCCGTCGTCGACCAACGATCACGACCTCGGCATCTTCGAGGTGGGCGCGGATGCGCTGCCCTCCGATGCCGGCCGACGGACCGTCGGGCTGTACCACCTCGCGTGGGAGGTCGAGACGCTCGGCGACCTCGAACGCCTCGCCGGCGTGTTGTCCGACCGCAAGGCGCTCGTCGGCGCCAGCGATCACGGCACGACCAAGAGCCTGTACGCCAAGGATCCCGACGGACTCGAGTTCGAGGTCGTCTGGCTGATCCCGGCTCACCTGATCACCGAACAGGACCTGCGACGCAAGGCCACCACGACCGCGCCTCGATCTCGACGCCGAGATCGAACGTTTCGGTCGTGACGAGATCAGCGGCGTCGGCATCTCCGTCGCCCGCCCCCCGGTCGCCACGTCTCCCGTCCTCACAACCTCCGCCACGAAAGGCGCCACCTCATGAACGTCGAATTCTGGGTCGATCCCGCATGTCCCTTCTGCTGGGCGACCGCCCGCTGGATGGTCGACGAAGTCATCCCGAACCGGGACGTGCACGTCACCTGGCGTCCGATCAGCCTCAAGTTCAAGAACGACCCGCCCGAGGATTCGCCGTTCTACGAGCCGGTCACGTTCACCCACAACCTGCTGCGCGTGATGGAGTCCGCCCGTGCCACCGAGGGTGACGATGCATTCTTCAAGCTGTACTGGGAGGCGGGCACGCGCATCCACCACGACGGCGATCGCTCGTTCAGCGCGACGGAGCTGCTCGAATCGGTCGGGCTCGATGCCAAGCACGCCGCCGCGTTCGACGACGAGTCGTGGGACACCGTGATCCGCGAGGGCATGGACGAGGGCCTGGCGCTCGTCGGCAACGACGTCGGCACCCCGATCATCGCGCTCACGAACACCGAGGGGCGCAAGGCCGGCTACTTCGGCCCGGTCATCACGAAGGTGCCGCCGACCGACAAGAGCGTCGCGATGTGGGACGCCCTGGTCACGATGATGGACATCGACTCGTTCTTCGAGCTGAAGCGCACCCGCACCGAACGCCCGGACCCCGGAGCCCGCCCCACCCCGAAGTGAGCGTCGCCGACCTGAGATCGACGCGTGCAACCGGTCGACGTTGGTGCCTGGCACCAATGCTGACAAGTTGCGACCGGTGATCAGTCGGTGCAGGCGTCGAAGAGGCGCCGCTTGAACGCGGCCTCGTCGATCGACCAGACGACCCGGATGTTGGGTTCGGGGCGGAGGTATCGGCGGTCGGGGATCGTGCAGCCGCGGGTGGGCCCGTCGACGCCGACGACGAGCCATTCCTCGGTCGACTCCGTGACGATCGAGTCGTCGAGCGCGACGGCCATCGCCACCGGATCGGGCAGGTCGAATCCAGCGAGGCCGGTGTCGAGGCAGTACTGGTCGACGGCGCCGTTGATCGCCACGGCGAAGTGCCCGAGCGGACCCGTCGCGTCGAGCCTGCGCTTGTTCCTCGGGATCGAGCACGGCGAACGTGCGCGAGATGTTCCAACCGATCATCGTCTTGCGCCCAGCGGCGGCGAACACCAGCGCGGCGGCCTCCGGGTCGGCCCACACGTTGTACTCGCCGAGCGCGTCGACGTTGCCCACGCCGTCGGGGGACCCGGCCATCAGATACGTGTGGCCGAACTTCGTGAGGAACGAAGGATCGTGTTCGAGCGCGGCGGCGATGTTCGTGAGTGGTCCGATCGTGACGAGGTCGTGCCGGCCCGGCTCGGACTCGGCGATGTCGAGGAGCACCGACACCGCATCTTCGGTGCCGGCGACGCGCGACGGTTCCGGCAACGGCGCCCCGCCCATCCCGTCCTGACCGTGGACCCACTGCGCGGTGTCGAGGGGCCGGTGCAGCGGGCGGTCGCGCCCGGCGAACACGGGAATCTGGGCGCCGCCGCAGATGTCGAGGGTGACGATCGCGTTGTGCACGGCGAGGTCGAGCGGGACGTTGCCCGCCACGACGGTGACCGCCCTGACGTCGATCGACGGGGTCGCGCACGGCGAGCAGCAGGGCGATCGCGTCGTCGGACGCCGTGTCGGTGTCGATCACGATGCTGCGGCGGCTCATGGGCGAAGTCTGCCCGCCGACGCGAAAGGTCGTGCATCGGTGCCCTCACTCGCGGGGGCCGATGCACGACCTTCACGGAATTCAGTCGAGGCGTTCGATGATGGTGGCGTTGGCCATGCCGCCACCCTCACACATCACCTGCAGGCCGTAGCGGCCGCCGGTGCGCTCGAGCTCGTTGAGCAGCGTCGCCATCAGCTTGGTGCCGGAGCAACCGAGCGGGTGGCCGAGGGCGATGGCGCCGCCGTTGACGTTGACCTTGCTCATGTCGACGTCGAACTCCTTCTGCCATGCGAGCACGACCGAGGCGAACGCTTCGTTGACCTCGAACAGGTCGATGTCTTCGATCGTCAGGCCGGACTTGTCGAGGATCTTGCGGGTGGCCGGGATCGGGCCCTTGAGCATCGTGACCGGGTCGGTGCCGGCGACGGCGAAGGAGTGGAAGCGGGCGCGGGGCTTCATGCCCAGCTCTTCCGCCTTCTCCTTGCTCATGATGAGCACGGCCGACGCGCCGTCGGAGATCTGCGACGAGTTGCCGGCGGTGACCGCGCCGTCTTCCTTGAAGGCCGGCTTGAGCTTGGCCAGCGTCTCGATGGTCGTGCCGTCGCGGATGCCCTCGTCCTGCGAGAACTCCTCGGTGGCGCCGTCGATCTCGACCTTGATCGTGATGATCTCGTTCTCGAAGCGGCCCTCGTCGCGAGCGATCGGCGGCGCGCTGCTGGCTCTGGGCGCCGAAGGCGTCGAGGTCGTCACGGGTCAGGCCGTACTCCTCGGCGATCATCTCGGCGCCGATGCCCTGCGGGGGCAGACCGGACTCGGCGTAGCGGTCGAGCTGCGCCTGCGGGAACGGGAAGCCCATGCCGGGGACGACCGAGGCGCCCATCGGGGTGCGGGTCATGACCTCGACGCCGGCGGCGACGACGACGTCGTAGGCACCGGCGATGACGCCCTGCGCACCGAAGTGCATCGACTGCTGGCTCGAGCCGCACTGGCGGTCGACGGTGGTCGACGGGACCGACTCGGGCCAGCCGGCGGCGAGCACGGCGTTGCGGCCGATGTTGAGCGACTGCTCACCGACCTGCATGACGCAGCCCATGATGACGTCGTCGACCATCTCGGGGTCGAGGCCGTTGCGCTCCTGGAGCGCCTTGAGGGTTTCGGCAGCGAGGGCGGCGGGGTGCCAGTCCTTGAGCTTGCCATTGCGCTTTCCGCCGGGGGTGCGGATGGCGTCGACGATGACGGCTTCGGTCATGATTGTCTCCTGTTGTTCGTTGGATCGCTGGGGGTGGAAGAAGCTGCGGTGGAAGAAGTTGCGGTTGCCGATTTCGTGGGGGCACCGGTCACCGATGCGGCCGGGGATGCGGCTGATCGCCGACTGCAGGTTCTGTTGGAGGCGCGACATCACCCAGGCGAGCGCCTGGCGTTCCTCGCGGCCGATGCCGCGACGGAGTTCGGCGCGCAGCAATGCGTCGACTTCGCTGATCTGGGACGCCATCTCGGCGCCGTCGGCGGTGATCGCCACCAGCCAGACGCGTCGGTCGGCGGGATTCGGCGTCCGGTCGACGAGCCCTCGCGATTCGAGCTGGTCGATGACCGAGCCGATCGCGGCGCGCCCGATGGCGAGTCGATCGGCGAGCTGGGTCTGCGTCGTCGCTCCGAACTCGGCGATGTAGCCGAGCAGGCTCGCCTGCGTGAGGTTGAGGTCGAGCGGGCCGAGGCGGGCGTCGAAGGCCGTGCGGACGAGTCGCGCCGTCGCCATCAGCGTCGATTCGACGCGCAGCCACGGGGGCGAGTCGAGCTCATGCGTCGTCAAGTTCGTCGCGTTCCCGTTCGTCGCCGTCATCGTCTCACCTCTCTCCGTCTGGTCTCATACTGTACGACGCCATACAATATTCCCAACGCCGCGGTTCGTCCAAGCCGGGCGATGGCCTAGCCTGCGCGCGATGGCCACATCCACCGCCCGTTCTCGCCGTTCGACTGGTGGCCGCCGCCACGCTGATCGCGTCGCGTCGCCGGCGTGCTCGAGCGACTCGTCGACCGGTGACGAGTCGACCCGCGACAGCGCGGGCGAGGTCGTCGAGGGCGGCGACGTCGGGGTGTTCGCCCTGCAGGTCGGCGACTGCGTCGACGCCAGCGCGTTCCTCGACACGGTGGCCGAGGGCGATGAGACCGAGGTCCAGGCGTTCGCCGCCCTGCCGTGCACCGAGCCGCACAGCGGCGAGGTCGTGCTGGTCGACGAGCAGTTCTTCGCCGATCTCGACGAGTTCCCGGCTTCATCCGACGAGCTCTACGAAGCCGCCACCGACCCGTGCATCGCCGCCCTCGACGAGTACACCGGCACGAGCTACGAGTCGAGCCAGTACGACTTCGTCTCGCTGATCCCGACCGAGGAGTCATGGGACGTCCTCGACGATCGCGGGCTCATCTGCGTCGGCGTCACGCTGAACGAGGCGCAGGACGCGACGGTCGAGTCCACGGAGTCGATGCGCGGATAGCGCGCGGTACAGGCGGAGGAATCTCCGGTTCGCTCGCCCGCTCGTTTGGACTCATACTGTACGGAGTCATACAATCTTGTCCCGGCGTGGCCACACCGCCGACAGACCGATGACGCAGCACCCGCACACATGACGACCACCACCACACGACGGAGCAGTACATGACCGACACCACAACGATCTCGACCACCGACGCCGACGCACCCGACGACTTGGCCGCCTTCCGCCAGAAGTGCGTCGACTTCATGGAAGCCCACGCCAAGCGCTCGGGCGTCCCGACCTACGAGGAGCAGAAGGCGTATCTCGCCGCGGCGGCGGCCGAGGGTCTCGCCGGCGTGCCGTTCGCTGCCGAGTACGGCGGTGGCGGCCTGACGCTCGCCCACGAGAAGATCTGGCGCGAGGTCAAGGGCAGCTACACCCTGATGGACGGCGAGTTCATCATCAGCCAGGGCATGTGCCTGCCGATCCTGAACGAGTACGGCACGCCGGAGCAGAAGCAGCGCTTCCTCGCCGACAACATCGCCGGCCGCACGATGTGGTGCCAGATGTTCTCCGAGCCCGGCGCCGGCTCCGACGTCGCCAGCCTGCAGACCAAGGCCGAGCTCGACGGTGACGAGTGGGTCATCAACGGCCAGAAGGTGTGGACCACCTTCGCCCACATGTCCGACTACGGCATCGCCATCGCCCGCACCGATCCCGACCAGGTCAAGCACGCCGGCCTGTCGATGTTCATCCTCGACATGAAGGCACCCGGCGTCGAGATCCGCCCGATCCACCAGATCGACGGCGGCTCGCACTTCAACGAGGTGTTCTTCACCGACGTGCGCATCCCCAAGGACTGGCAGGTCGGCGCGCTCAACGAAGGCTGGAAGCTCGCCACCGCGATGCTGATGTACGAACGCGTCGCCATCGGTGGTGCGGGTGCCGGCAAGATCAACCAGCCGCAGTTCAAGCAGCTGCTCAAGGCGGCCAAGGAGACCGGCCAGATCGACAACCCGGTCGTGCGCGACCAGCTGATGCAGATCTGGTCGATGGAGACCACCAAGTCGCTCGTGGCGATGAAGAACCGCGACGAGCAGAAGGCCGGCAAGACGCCGGGGCCCGGCGGTTCGCTCGGCAAGCTGTTCGGCTCGGTCATCGCCTGGAAGGTGCGGGCGATGATGCTCGAGTTCGCCGGCCCCGGTTCGGTGGCCTGGGATCCGTCCGACGAGACCGGCGGCGACCGCGTGAAGATGGTGCTGAACTCGTTCCAGTCCGGCATCGCCGGCGGCACCGACGAGATCCAGCGCAACATCATCGGCGACCGCGTGCTCGGCCTGCCGCGTGAGCCCGCCGTCGACCGCGACGTCCCGTTCCGCGACCTCAAGGTCGGCACCCAGAAGGGCTGACGCGCCCCGGTCCAGCCATCCGTTCTCGTGAACAAACTGCGGCGTGGCGCCGCACTTTGTTCACGCGTTCGATTGCGAGTACGAATACCGCATGGAGGCACCACCCACCGACCGTCGGTTGACGACCCGGCAGATGGCCGAGTTCGTCGCCAACGGGGTCATCCGGTTCGACGCGATCGTCCCGCCCGACGTCAACGAGCGGGCGATCGACGAGATGCGCCGTCTGAACTCGGAGCGGATGTCGCCGACCGGGATGAAGCCGCCCCACACCGGGACCCCGCTCGCCGAGTGCTATCCGGCACCGTCGGCGATCGGTGAGTACCTCCGGCTCCCGCAGGTGGCCGGCATCATCGAGTCGTTCGTGGGCACGAACCCGCTGTTCGACCACGACTGGACGCACTACATCGCACCGCACGCTCGCTACGTGCAGCCACTGCACGTCGACGCGATCACCGATTCGACCGACCTGGCGTTCGACGTCCAGCTGTTCTGGTACCCGCACGACGTGGAGCCCGGCGAGGGCGGCACGCGGTTCGTGCCCGGCAGCCATCTGCGACGGGTGCGCGCCTCGGGCCTCGACCGCTACCACCACATCGCCGGCGAGCAGCAGTTCGCCGGGCCGGCCGGCACCGTGGTCGTGTTCCACCACGGGCTGTGGCACGCCGGACAGCCGAACCCCGGCGACACCGAGCGGTGGATGCACAAGGTCCGGCTGAACCCGACCGTTCCGCAGGTCCGCCTGTGGAACACGGCCGACCTCGACGACGCTGCAGAACCCACCCTCCGACCACGTGTTCGCCCGCATGGAACCCGACAGCGTTGCCCAGATCTTCCGCACCTGGCACCCGTGGATGAGCGTCACCGACTACCGCAACGAGCAGGTCCAGCGGGCCCTCCTGTGGCGCTACCTCACGGGCGACGACCACTACGACGTCGACCACTACCTCACCCGGCTCGAGGGTCACGCAGCGGTCGCCGTCGTCATGACGCAACGCCAACAGATCCTGTACCTGTGGGCGAGCGGCTCGTCGCTCGATTCGTCGACCGTCGGCTGGGCGTTCCACGACGGCACCGATGGCCGGGGAGACGCGCTTCCCGGACGGCGACGTGCCGTACGCGACCGGCGCGCACGCCTTGCGCGACGGTTGGATGCTCCTGCAGTCCGCCCAGCTCATCCCTCCCGCGCCGGGCACCGAGCACGTCAACGCATACCTCGACTACGAGTTCGTGTTCGAACGCGCGGATCGACCTCTGACCGTCCGCCGCGCTCGCAGGCGATGCGACGGACGTCACACTGGCGTAGTGTCGATCCTGAGGTCGCTCGAGCATGGGGGTCGAATGCGAAGTGCGCTGATCGTGGCAAACCGAACGGTGGGGGGACCCGAACTCATCGCCGCGGTCAAGGAGCGGCTGGCGAGCGACACGTACCAGTTCCACCTGCTCGTGCCCGTCACGAGTTCGGTCTCCACGTCGATCGCGCTCGGGGCCATGGCCGTCGACACGCTGCCGATGGATGCGCTCGACCTGCCCAACGAACGGGCGAAGGCGGAGGAACGGTTGGTCGTCGGGCTCGACTGGCTCGCCCGCCTCGGCGTCCCCGCGACGGGTGAGGTCATCACCGATGCCGACACGGTCGTCGCCGTCTGCCGGGTCGTCAAGGAGCGTTCCATCGACGAGGTGATCATCTCGACGCTGCCGACCACGCTGTCGCGCTGGCTGCGCCAGGATCTTCCGCATCGGATCGAACGCAAGGTCGCCGTTCCCGTCACCGTGGTGACCTCGAAGACCGCGAGCTGACGCCCACCACCGCGGAGAGGCGGGCCGAGACAGGCCGCTCCCTACACTGCGCCGATGGAACCCGAGGCGTTGCGCACGCTCGTGCTCATCGTGTCGATCGCGACGCTCAGCCCGTTCCTGTCCGACATCGCCAAGCGCTGGACGCGGATCCCCGGCGTCGTGATCGAGATCGGCCTCGGCATCGTGATCGGGCCGTACGTGTTGGGTTGGGCGGAGGTCGATCTGGTCATCGACTTCCTCGCCGAACTCGGGCTGGTGTTCCTGATCTTCCTCGCCGGATTCGAGATCGATCCGAAGGTGGTGAAGGGCCGGCCGATCAAGCTGGCGGTGATCGGCTGGCTGATCTCGCTCGGTGCTCGGCATCGTGATCGCCACCGGCCTGCACCGCTCGACATCACCGCCGGCATCCGCTTCGTCGCCATCGCGCTCACGACCACGGCCATCGGCACGCTGCTGCCGATCCTCGGTGACGCCGGCGTGTTGCCCACCAAGCTCGGGGCCAACATCCTCGCCAGCGGATCGGTCGGCGAGATCGGCACCGATCATCGCCATCTCGCTCGCGCTCACCAGCGACGATCCCGGCCGCACGACGCCATCCTGATCGTCTTCATCATCATCGCCGGCGTGGTCGGCTGGCTGGCGACACGCCCGGCCAAACCGCGCACGATCGAGCTGATCACCAGGACCCTCCACTCGAGCGGCCAGCTCGGCGTCCGCATCTGCGTCATGTTGTGCCTGATCCTCGTGTGGACCGCCTCCGAATTCGGGCTCGACGTGCTGCTCGGTGCCTTCGCGGCGGGGATGGTCGCCCGCTCTGTTCCTCATCGGTCACTCGCCGGGACAGGGCGATCCCGCCGCCGACGAGTCGTCGAACCGCCAGGTGCAGCACCGCTCGAAGCGCTGAGCTTCGGCTTCTTCATCCCGCTGTTCTTCGTGGTGAGCGGCGTTCGCTTCGATCTCGACGCGCTGCTCGATCCGGTCGAGTTGGTCAAGGTGCCGATGTTCCTGTGCCTGTTCATCGTGGTGCGCGGCCTCCCGGCGCTGCTCTATCGGCGCGACCTGGTGCCGCGTGACATGGTCGCGCTCGGCCTGCTCCAGGCAGCGGCGCTGCCCCTGCTGGTGGTCATCACGACCATCGGCGTCGAGAACGGGCAGATGCGCTCCGACAACGCAGCGGGGCTCGTCGGCGCCGGCCTGCTGTCGGTCGTGATCCTTCCCATCCTCGCACTGGCCATCCGTCCGCCGGACAGCTCGCCACCGGACTCGCCCCTCGACGTCGCCAACGATCCCGTGGCGTATCCCGTCGAGTGACGTCGCCCGGCGACCGCGCCGCACGCGGCCGGTCGGGCTCAGCGGGCGCCGATGGTGGTGCGGTGCAGCAGTCGGTCGTAGCCCTCGTAGCCGCCGGTCGCCCGGTGCAGCACCGATCGGTTGTCCCACATGACCAACATGCCGGGCTCCCAGCGGTGCTGGTACCAGAACTCCTCACGGGTCTGCCAGCCGTACCATTCGCCGAGCAACTCACGCTCCTCGTCGCTCGTCGACACCATCGATGCCGATCACGTAGCCGAGGCATCCGAACAGACCGAGGCGACCGGTCTCCGGGATGCGCGCGCACGATCGGGTGGAGCTGCGTCGCCTGCGCCTCGTCGGACGGGCGGATGTCCATCGTTCGCCCTGCCTGCTGATCGTTGGTGCCGTACGCCCCGCTCGGCGCGTACCCGCCGCGGGCCGAATGCACGGCCAGCTTGCCGGTCAAGCCGCTCGCGCAGCGCGGCGGGCATGGCGTCGAGTGCCGAATGTTGGTCGGCGTAGATCGTGTCGCCCCCGTGCGGCGGGATGGTGATCCCGTACAGGCACGTGCCGGCAGGCGGCCGCTCCTGGAAGCTCCAGTCGGTGTGCCAGTTCTCCGCGAACAACGATGACGTCTCGTCGGCGGCGCGGCGGATCGCGATCACGTGTTCACGGCCGTCGATCGGGGCGATGAACGGGTCGTCACCGAACGGGCCGAAGCACAGCGTGAACCGTTCCAGGTCGTCGTCGCTCGAGCGCTTGGTCGGGGAACGCCAGCACGTGATGTTCGAGCCAGGCGGCGCGGATCTCGGCGACCATGCCGTCGGCAGCGGGCGCGGACAGGTCGACCCCCGTCACGTGCGCACCGCAGCACTGCCCTGACGGTTCGACCCGGATCCCCACGCATCGAACCCTAGGGTCGACCGTCATCTCCGCTCCATTCAGCGGAAGCAGGTAGTAGAGCCCCAGGATCGTTCCGTAGGTCACCACGACCCGGCGCAGCGCGGGCCGCTCACCACGTCGGCCAGCCGGCCGCCGCACCAGCCACCGAGCATGCTGGCGGGCGCCATGGCGATGGCCAGGCCCCAGTACACCTTCCCGGTCCACACGAAGAACAGCGCGGCGGTGACGTTGACCACGAGCGAGAGCACCTGCTTCTGCGCGTTCAGCCGGTTGATCGACTCGCTGAAGAGCAGGCCCAGCACGGCGAGCATCATGATGCCGAGCCCGGCCCCGAAGTAGCCGCCGTAGATCGAGATCGACGAAGATCCCCGCCGCCGCCACCAGCGGCGAACGTCGGGTGGCCGCCCCGTCGGTCGACACGCCGATGCGCAGTGCCCGCTTGATGTGGTTCTGCCCGCCGAGCAGGGCGCAGGCCAGGAGGATCAGCCACGGCACCAGTTCGGTGAACAGCTTCTCGTCGGTGGTGACGAGCAGGATCGAACCGGTCAGACCTCCGAGGCCGGCCGCCACAGCACAGCAGGCGCAGCTGCGGTCCGGTCGTCGTCGAGGGAGCCTCGCTGGGCGTACGCCCCGCCCAGGTAGCCGGGGCACAGGGCGACGGTGTTGGTGATGTTGGCGCCGACGTTCGTGGCGCCGAGGCCCATCAACGCCGGGAACGAGATGAGGGTGCCGCCACCGGCCAGTGCGTTGACGATGCCCGCGACGAACGCCGCCAGCGCGGCCAGGACATAGTCGATGTGCTGAACTCGACGGCGAGCATGAAGCCGCCAGGCAATCACCTTCGGCCGACCCTCCGCTTGCAGAAGTCTTGGTGTCGCGCGTCCCGCGATCGCGGGACTCGGCACACGAAGACGTCTGCGGCGAGCGGGGGTCAGGCCGAGAAGTGGGCGATCAGGTTGCGGACGGATCCGGCGACGTTGTCCTCGTGCCGTTTCGGATAGCCGGCCAACTTCAGTGCGGGCGGGAACTTGGCCGTCGACATGTCGAACGTCTCGGTCACCTTCGTGCCGCCGTCGACCGGCTCGAGCTGCCACCGCCAACGGTGACCACCGAAATGACACCAGGCGATCAGCCGATCGTCCTCGAACTCGACGACCTTCGACGACACCCGGTAGGGCACACCGACCTTCATCTTCATACCGAACTTGCTGCCGAGTTCGAGCGCGTCGTCGCCGCTGCTGACGCCCTTGACCGTTCCGTCGCCGCTCAAGGTGGCGTGGTTGGAGGGTTGACGCAGGAACTCGAACACCACCTCGGGCGGGGCCGGGACGATCCCGGTCGCCGACACTCGATCGTGGGTGAGCAGCGTGGTGACACCTTGTTGCGCGGTCATCCGAGCCATGCTGTCACGTCGCCCGACCGTCGACGGCGACGTTGGTGACCCGGCCGCCCGTTCGGGCACCGAATGCTCACGCCGCGACACCGATCCGTTGGCAGACTGTGCGGGTGGCTCGGCGCATGCGGCATCCCGGATCTGGCTGGCGACCGCCTCGATGCTCGTCGACCGCCGGCTGTTCCGTGCGGACCGAGTCCGTCCGCCGGCGTCGGAACGCCCGTCACGCCGAGCAGCACGTCGTCGAGCCGAGCAGCACGTCAGCTCCGACCAGCACGACGACCACCAGCGCCGCGCCCGACCTCGTCGACGTCGACACCAGCGCCGAGCCCCACGCCACCGGTCACGACGACGACCGTCCCCGTCAGCACGACCAGCGCACCGGTGCCCGCGAGCCTCCGGTCGGCCAGTTCACCTGTGCCCCGGCCGGGCAGGAACCCTCGACCCTCGAGACCCGACCGCCCTCGGGCATCCCGGCACCCGAGCTGCCCGCCGGCTGGCGGACGGCGGTCGTCGGCCGCTCGGTGCAGGGCCGGGGCATCGATGCGCTGGTCCGCCCCGTCGACGCCCCGCGGCGGCGGGTGATCGTGATCGGGGGAATCCACGGCAACGAGCCGGTCGAGTCCACCGGCGGTACGCGGTCTCGTTTCAGGCCGCCATCGCACCCGACGTCGAGGTGTGGCTCGTCCCCGTCGCCAACCCCGACGGCTCGGCGGCCGGGCTGCGCTGCAATGCCAACGGCGTCGACCTGAACCGCAACTTCCCCTTCGAGTGGGATCCGGTCGACGGTGGACCGGCCGCGCTGAGCGAGCCGGAGACGCAAGACGCTGGCCGTGCTCGTCGAACGGCTCCAGCCCGATGTCGTGGTCTGGATCCACCAACCGCTCGGCTACGTCAGCGCGGTCGGTGACACCAACCCGACGCTGGAGCAGGCCTGGGCCGCCGCCGCCGGACTGCCGGTGCGCGAGGACGTCACCCAGCACGGAGGCGGCGAGAGCTGGTCGGCGTTGGTCGCCGGGGTGCCCGTCGATGTTGGTCGAGGTCCAAGGGTGGGAGGCCACGCCCGAACTGGTGGCCGCCCAGCGTGGCCGGCTTCGAGGCCATGCTCGCCGCCCTGGGCTGACCGACCGATCGCGCCGTCAGAAGCTGCCTTCGGCGACGCGGTCGATGCGCAGCATGACGATGAGATCCTCGTGCAGCTCCATCCAGATGTCGTGGAACGACTCGCACATCACCCCGGTGAACCGGTTGTTCTCGCCCGCGACCGACGCAGCCGGCGGCCTCGTGCAGGCGAACCGAGTACCGGCCCATCCGCGGGAAGATCGCGGCCAGATCGGCGATGACACGGTCGGAAGCGAGCATGAGCTCGACGAGCCGGTCGGTGCAGTGGCGATCGTGGTCGGCGTCGGTATGATCGTTGGGTTCGCCGTTGCGCATCTGCCAGTCCGTGCACAGCTGTTTGAACACGTCGTTCAGCTCGAGGAACCGGCCGTAGCACGCGGACAGCCCGGACCGGACGTCGTCGGAGGCCAACTCGTCGAGACGCTCGGCGTGCAGGTCCTTGCCGGGGGGCAGCAGGCCGTACATGTCGCGGGCCTCGAGATGGCGCACCAGACCGGCCTCGATGAGTGGGGCGAGGATGTCGGACCGGGTACGAACCGAGCGTGTTGGCGAAGCCGGCCGGGGTCACCCAGCCGCGCACGCGCAGCGCGTGCAGCACCAGCGCCTCGTCGACCGGCGGCGGCGTCGACGTCGGCGAACGTGCCGGCATCGGCGCCGCCGTGCGGCCGGTCCGCGCGTCGTCGAAGTCGAACGAGATGTCGTTGATCTGCACGCGTCCGCAGGCCAGCAGGGCCTGGGCCACCCCGAGGCGGGCCATCGGCACGCGGAACGGTGAGCAGCTCACCGAATCGACACCGAGGTGGACGAGGAAGGCGGCCGACGGTGGTGGCCGGCGTGCTCGCCGCAGGCACCGAGCTTGATCGCCGGCTTCGCCGCCCGGGACTCGCGGCAGGCGATGCCGGATCAGTTCGCCGACCCCGTCCTGATCGAGCACGGCGAACGGATTGTCCGGCATCACGCCGAGCGCCCGGTACGCGGGCAGCAGCGCCGCCTCGACGTCGTCGCGACTGAACGCGTAGGTCATCTGCGTCAGGTCGTTCGTGCCGAAGGAGAAGAAGTCCGCGTGCTCGGCGAGCGCAGCCGGCGGTCAGCGCCGCGCGCGGTGTCTCGATCATCGCGCCCGACCGTGATCACCGTCGACCGCAGTTCGGGATGGCCGATCTCGTCGAGCACTTCGCAGACCCAGCCGCGGGCGATGCGGAGCTCCTCGGCATCGACGACCAGCGGAATCATGATCTCCACCATCGGGTGCCTGCCCCTGGCGAAGAGATTCGCCACCGCCGTGCAGAGTGCCCGCACCTGCATCTGGTACACGCCGTTGCGGACGAAGCCGAGCCGCACCCCTCTGGTGCCGATCATCGGATTCGACTCGTGGAGGCGGCGCACCGCACCGATCTCGACGCGCTCCTCGTCGGACAGTTCGCCGAGCGCCTCGCGCACCGCAGATCGACCAGGTCGGGCAGGAACTCGTGCAGCGGTGGGTCGAGCAGCCGGACGGTGACGGGCAGGCCGTCCATCGCCTCGAGCACCGACTCGAAGTCGACGATCTGGGCCGCCTCCAACTCGGCGAGCGCCGCCGCCTCGGTCTGCGGGTCACTGCTCAGGATGAACCGCCGCATGATCGGCAGCCGGTCGGCGGCGAGGAACATGTGCTCGGTGCGACACAGCCCGATGCCCTGTGCGCCGAGCGCCTGGCGACCCCGGCGTCGCCGGCGGTGTCGGCGTTGGCGCGGACCTGGACCGTGTCGAGCGCGACGGTGTCGGCCCAGGCGAGCAGCGTGTCGAGTTCGGCGGGCGCCTCGGCTCCCGGACGTGACGAGCGCCCCGGCGATAGATCTTGCCGCTGCTGCCGTCGATGGTGATCTCGTCGCCGGCGTGCAGCACCAGGTCGCCGATCGTCACGGTGTCGCCGGCGATGTGGACACCGGAGGCTCCGACCACCGCGGGGATCCCCCAGCCGCGGGCGACGACCGCGGCGTGGCTGACCAGCCCACCTCGGGCGGTGAGGATGCCCCGGGACGCCTGCATGCCGAGGACGTCGTCGGGCGTGGTCTCCGAACGAACGAGGATCACCGCGCTCGCCGTTGTCGCCGGCGACGATCGCGTCGTCGG
The DNA here is from genome assembly GCA_963772085.1 of Ilumatobacteraceae bacterium. Lineage (GTDB taxonomy): Bacteria > Actinomycetota > Acidimicrobiia > Acidimicrobiales > Ilumatobacteraceae > Sva-07. The sequence goes on along the minus strand of CAVYWH010000020.1, from coordinate 3,237 downwards.
ACGTGAGGACGATGCGTCCGCTCGCCGCCCCCGGCGAGGCCGGCAGCCCCTCGCCCGCGGCGACCGCCGTCGAGGTCGGCCGGCAGCGAGTGGTGGAAGAACGTCGCCGAGGTCGCCGGGCTCGATGCAGTTGAGCGCCGCGGCCACCGCGAGGCCGTTGCGCGCCGCCGACGCCTCGCGGACGGCGCGCCTGATCGTGTGTGCGAGATCCTCCATCGTCCCCTCCATCACCGTTCGATCACCCTTCGTCGACCCCGTCGTCGACCCCTGCGCAACCCCCTCGTGTTCGCGAACCTAGCCTCCGATTCGTCGCCGGCGAACCGGCGGCGCAACGATTCGTCACATGCCGGATCGACCCGACGTCCCCCTGTTCGGCGAGCTCTTGCGCCCGCACATCGACAGCGTTCCGGCGGTCGCCAGGCCGGCGTTCCTGTCGGGCCTCGAGCGGTCGGCGGCGGCCCGATATCGCGCCTGGGCACTCGACGATCCCGGCCATGCCGACGAGCTGCTCGGGTGTGCCGCACGCGAGGACGAGATCGCCGACCTGGTGGCCGAGCTGTTCCCGGTCTCCGACGGCGACCGCGCCGCCGTCGACGACGCGCTGCCGGCGGCGGTGGCCCTGTACTACGACGTGTTCGCCCCGTACTCGCTGACCGACCAGCTGTACCTGCAGTCCGAGGCCGAGCTGCAGGGAGCGCAGGCCTGGGTCAACATCGCCGGGCAGATCGACGATCCCGAGGCGCTCGGCCGTGCTCGCCCGCTGCACCGAACTCGAGCAGGAGAGTTCCCGGGTGGTGCGAGGCGCTGCTCGCCGATCGGCTGAGTCGCACGCATCGAGCTCGGGTCGCTGACCGGGTCATGATCCTGCTTCAGAGGCGGCGTACGTACTTGGCGGGCGCTCGGCCGTGCTCGTCGACGATGCCGAACTCGGCGCCGACGTCCTCGACCCATTGGATCGATCCGGACCGCTCCATCAGGTCGGGTGCGGTGGCGAGCGCGGCGATGCACCGACCGACCACGAGCGGGGTCTGCGCGCCCTCCATGTCGGTGTCGCGCTTGCCCGACCACTCGAGGATGAACTCGGTCGACACGCTGCCCGGGTACAGCGCCACGCAGGCGATCCCTTCGGGCTCCAACTCGACCGCCATGTCGGCGCTGAGCCGGTCGAGGCCCGCCTTGCCCGCCCCGTACGACGCGCTGAAGTGGTAGCTCTGACCGCCCGGCGACGAGACGTTGCAGATGAAGCCGCCCGGGCCGGCTGCCAGCAGCAGCGGGGCGGCGTGCCACGACGCGACGTAGTGCGCCCGCAGGCCGATGCCGACCTGGTCGTCCCAGATCGAGATCGGATGCTGCCAGAAGCCACCGCCCCACGCCGGCGGGTCGGGAATCTTGTAGACGTTGTTCACCAGGATGTCGAGGCGGCCCTCGTCAGCGGCGACACGACGGAACAGGGCTTCGATCTCGGCATCGACGCCGTGATCCGTCCGCACGGCGATCCCCCGGCCGCCTGCCGCGTCGACGAGCGCGGCCGTGCGCTCGATGGTCAGCTCGCCGTCGCCCGTGGTCCGGCCGGTCACGTAGACCGTGGCACCGAGCTCGCCGAGCGCGATGGCGGCGCCGCGACCGATGCCCCGGCTCGATCCGGTGACGACGGCGATCTTGCCGGCGAGTGGCTTCGGCTCGGACGTGGGGGATGTGTCGGTCATCGGACGGCTCCCCGGTGTGATGTCGAGGTCGAGCCGGGTCAGCCCGCGCAGCAGGAAGCTGGCGAAGTAGCGGAACTCGTTGCCTTCGGCGAGGGTGAACCCGTCGAGGCGTCGAGACAGCTCCTCGAGGGCGACCTTGCCCTCCAGCCGGGACAGTGCGGCACCGAGGCAGAAGTGGATCCCCTTGCCGAACGCGAGGTGGTCACGGAGGTGCTCGCGATCGGGATCGAAGCCGTCCGGCTCGTCGTACAGCTCCTCGTCACGATTCGCCGACGCGAACACGATCACCAGTCGCGCGCCCTTCGGGATGGGCACGCCGTCGAGCTCGTGATCGCGCGTGGCGATGCGGAACATCCCCTGCGTCGGCGTCGACAGCCGCAGCGCCTCTTCGATCACCGCCGCGGCGCGACCTGGGTCGGCCTTGAGCCGCTCCCATTGCTCGGGATGCTCGGCGAGCAGGCGCATCGTCTCGGTGAGCAGCTTCGTCGTGGTCTCGTTGCCGGCGACGAGCAGTTGCTGCACGATGCTCAGCATCTCCGCCATGTCGAGCGGGCGCTTGTCGGCGACCTCCGGGTCGTCGTCGTCGATGCGCGCCTGCAGCAGCGTGGTCAGCAGGTCGTCCTGCGGGTCGCTCCTGCGGCGTTCGAACTCCGCGGCGAAGTAGTGCTGGTACTCGTTCACGCCGCGTTCGGCCTCGAGTCGCTGCTCGAGCGAGATGTTCGTCCCGATGCCGGCGATCGAGTCGTCGGACCAGCGCTTGAAGTCGGCCATTCGCGCTCGGGCACGTTCAGCGCGTGGGCGATCACTTCGACCGGCAACGGCACGGCGAACTGCGTCACGAACTCGATCGACCGATCGTCGATCCACGAGTCGATCAGCTTGGTGGTGATCTGCCGGATGACCGGTTCGAGCTCGGCGATCACCTTGGGGGTGAACGCCTTGGACACGAGTCGCCGGTACCGGGTGTGCTCCGGCATGTCGGCGGTGAGCATGGTCGGCACCCGCGGGTACCCCTCGGCCATGACCTCGGCCATCTTCGCCCGAGCATCCGGCGGCAGCGGCATGCTCGCCCCACCGAACAGCGACGAGTAGGTGTCGGGGTCGCGCAGCACCGCCAACACGAGGTCGTGCCGGGTGACGAGGTACATGCCGAGTGACTCGATGAGGAGCACCGGCTGCTGCCGCGCATCTGGCGTAGTGCGGGAACGGGCACTGCAGGGTGTCGGCGTCGAACGGATTGAAGGTGCCGAGGTCGGTCATGCGGGCTCCTCTCTGTGGGTGGCGGTGCGTGGGCGGTCACAGGTCGGCGAGCATCTGCTTGAGCGCCGGCAACTCCATACCTCGCGCCATGATCTCGTCCATGCCGCCGACGACGCCGGTGATGTTGGCGATCACGACGTGTTCGAGTCCGTTGCGGGCGTAACCCTCGAACTGGCTGGTGAGTTCCTCGGAGTTGCCGACGAAGAGCACCTCCTGCACCATCTCGAAGGGGATGGTCAGCGTGATGTCACGGAGCTCGTCGGGGTCGAGA
>CAVYWH010000019.1:0-32626 GCA_963772085.1 Ilumatobacteraceae bacterium | reverse complement strand
CGACACCCGGTCGAGCACGACGTGTTCACCGAACCGCACCGTCACGTCGTGGACGTCGAGCGGTGCCCCTTCATCGCGTCCGTCCATCCGGGTCGCCGGCAGGACCTCGTCCATCGCCATGCCCCGGGACTCGTCGGAGCGGCGGCGGGACGTCGTCAGCTCCACGACGGCGACGAGCGCGATCGTCGTCGCGGCGAGCAACGTCGCCAGCACGTAGCCCTGCGCCTGGAGGATCGAGCCGGTGCGGCCGAGGAGCTGGTCGATCACGATGGGCATCGTCTCACCGCCGGACCGGGAGAGGAACGATGTGGCGCCGAACTCGCCGAGGGAGATGGCCGCGGCGAGGGCGGCGCCGGACGCGAGGGGACGCCAGAGGAACGGCACGACGACGTGCTGCCACGCCCGCTCGGCGAGGCACCGAGCGTCATCGCCGCGTCGCTCAACGCCGGGTCGACTGATCGCAGCACGCCGACGCAGTTGCGGACGACGAACGGCACGGCCACGAGCGCCTGGCCGATCGGCACGAGCCACCGCGACCCGCGCCAGTCGACAGGGTCCGTGTCGAACGTGATCAGCATGCCGAACCCGATCGTGACGGCCGAGGTGGCGATCGGCAGCATCGATCCGGTGTCGAGCAGCCGGCCGAGCCGGCCCGACGTGGCGATGGCGAGGCTCGCGCGGCGCCGATCGTCACCGCGATCAACGTCGCCCAGAACGCGGTGTTCAGCGAGTTCGCTGATCGCATCGACGGGATCGATGCCGAGGCTGATCCCGGACGTACGTCCATCGCCCGAACCGGGTCCAGGCCACCGTCGACCATCCGGTCGGCGTCGACAGCGACCGCACCACGAGCGCCCCGAGCGGCGTGAGCGTCACGAGCGCCGTGCGCCCCACGACCGTCGCGACGAGCCAGCGCTCGCCGGTGGTCGCGGGAGCGCGCGAGATGGCCTGTCGTCGATCGCCACGCCCCGCGTGGCGTGGCGCTGCCGGCTCGGCCCACGTGACCGCTAGCGCCGAGCACGGCAGTTGGATGAGCGCGAGCACCGCCGCGTGCCCACACGGCCGAGCTGGGTGGCGTTGCGCCACACCTCCACCTCGATCGTGCGGGTGCCCGGCGCGGCGAGCACGCGGATCACCCCGTACGACGTGAACGTGAAGACGAACACGATCGAGCCTGCGGCGAACAGCGCGGGACGCAGCAGGGGGACGGTGACGAAGCGGAACACCGCCGACGGGACGCTCCGAGCGTCGCCGCGGCGTGCTCCATGTCGCGGGGAAGCCGCTCCCACGTGGCACCGGCGACGCGGACCACGACGGCGAGGTTGAAGATCACGTGGGCGAAGAGCACCGCCCAGATCGTCCGGTTGAACGAGTCCGGCACGAGGGCCAGCATCGCGGCACCCATGACGACGGTCGGGAGCACGAACAGCGCCGTCATCAGACCGAGGAGCGCACGCGCCCGGGAAACGTGTAGCGGGCGAACACGAACGCCGGCGCGAGCCCGACGACGATCGTCAGGAGCCGTCGACACGATGGCCTGCCAGAGCGTGAACCACACGACGCGCCACGTGCGCGATGTCGTCAGTGTGTCGATGACCACGTCGCGATCGATCGCCGTGGCGAGCAGCGTGATGAACGGCCACGCGTAGAACACGACCAGCAGGGCGACCGGGGCCGCCGCCAACGTGATCGGCAGCCAGCGCGGCAACCGGTTCACCCGATCACCAGCTCCGTCCACTCGTCGATCCAGGTGCTGCGGTTGGCATCGATCTCGGCCGGGTCCACCGTGTGCGGATCGGCCGGGATGACCGCGGCTTCGACGAACTCCGGCGGCAGTTCGACGTCGGCATTGGCCGGATAGACGAACAGGTTGAGGGCCAGCTCCGACTGGAACCGCTCGCCGATCAGGAAATCGATCAGCTGCTTCGCCTCGTCCGGCTTGTCGGTGCCGCGCAGGATGCCGGCGAACTCGACCTGGCGGAAGCAGGTCGACTCGATGGCGCCCGTCTCGGGGTCGCCGAAGATGATCCCGGCCGGCGGGCTCGATCCGTAGCTGACCACGAGGGGCTTGGGGCCGCCACCGGCCGCCGAGAAGCGCTCGTAGTAGGCCTGCGTCCAGCCGTCGACGACCTCGACGCCGTTGTCGACGAGCCCTTGCCAGTACGCCTGCCAGCCGGTGTGCCGGACTCGTCGGGCTCGACGCCGTACTCGTCGATCGTGGCCAGCACGAACGCGAGCCCCGGCGACGACGTGGCCGGGTTCTGCACGACGAGCAGGTCGGCGTACGCGGGGTCGATCAGATCGTCGAGCGATGTCGGCACGGCGATCCCGTTGTCGGCGAACCAGGCGACGTCGTAGTTGACGCAGACGTCGCCGTAGTCGACGGGTGTCGCTTCGCCGTTCGGGACGAGTTCGCTGAGTTCGGCGGGGATGCTGCCGATCGCCGGCGACACGTACGGCTCGAACACGCCGTCGGCGACGGCGCGCGACAGGAACGTGTTGTCGACGCCCCACATCACGTCACCCTCCGGGTTGCCGGCGGTGAGCGATGCCTTCGACAGCATCGTGCCGGTGTCGCCGGCGACGAGGATGTCGACGCCGATGCCGGTGTCGGCGGTGAACTCGGCGAGCGCGTCGTTGAGCGGGGTGTCGCCCGTCGGGAACGAGTCGTACACGACGAGCGTGAGCGAACTCGCCGTCGACGGTGACGTGTCCGCCGTGCTGCCGGGGTCTCCGTCGTCGGCTGTCGGTCGTCGTCTCGACGACGGCGGTGCCGGGCGGCGGTCGAGTTGGCCGGGAGTCCTCGTCGCTCGAGCACGAGGCAGCAACCCCGGCGATGACGACCGCGGTAGGAGTGCCACGGCGAGCAGGAGCGTCGGTTCGGCGGGCGATCATGACGGCGCTCCTCGTCGAGCGCGGGGACGTCGAAGATCGTGAGGATCCCGGACGACACCGAGATCGACACCGATGTAGCCGCGCCGCCGTCGACACCCGTCGGGGACCTCGTTGCTGATCCCGCGCCCGATCATCGGTTCGAGGGTGACCTTGTCGAGGCTCCACTTCGTGCCGCTGATCGACACCTTCTGACAGCGCCCGTGCAGGGCGAGCAGCGACAAGGTCGATCCCGGCACCAGTCGCAATGTCGGTCTTGCCCGGACCGTGGAGCACCTCGAGATGCTGGTCGCCCACCATCCGTCGATGGTCGGGATGCTGGTCAGGACCGGGCACCGAGCGCTCCGATCGCGGCGAGGGAGTGGTCGAGTCGATCGCCGCCACCGATCAGCGTGAGGTGCAGCGGGTCCATCGCGGCGGCGAAAGCGAGTGCGAGTTCGGTGTCGGTGTGTTCCTTGTCGGCCGGGTGCCGGTCGATCGTCGCGTGCCGCGCCGCCCAGGCGAGTCCTTCCTCGGTGACCGAATCGAGGTCGCCGATCAGCCCCGACGGTTGGAGCCCGGCGGCGAGTGCGTGGTCGAGCCCACCGTCGACGGCGAGCAGGATGGCGTCCCCGGGAATGCGGTCGACGACCTCGGGCAGCAGGGGGGAAGCCCCGGTGATGATGACAATTCGTTCGTTCACGTCGCCGTGACCTTTCCTCCGCCGGCATTACCCGGATCAGGTTCTCGGGTCGGTGACGGCGTGTCACCCTCTCAGCCCACCGATCCGTGAGCTCCCCGTGTTGGACTGCCGATCGTAGCTAGACGAACGTCTCGATGCCGAGCGCGATCGCGGAAACGGTCAGCATGGCGATGATCGCCAGGTCGAAACCGCGCACCGACACCTTCGTCGCGCAGCCATGTGCCGAGCGGGATCGATGCGAGCACGGGGATGCAGGCGAGCAGGGATGCCGTCACGCGGCCGGACAGTTCGCCGTTGGCGATGAGCACGACGAGTTGGGTGAGCCCGGTCAGCGTGAACAGTGTCGTGACCGAGAGGATGTGGGCGCTGCGGGAGAGGCGGTAGCTGTGGATCCACGACCCGACGATCGGGCCGGAGATGCCGATGGCGCCCTGGAAGATCCCTGCGGTCAACCCGACCGGCGGTGCCAGGCGGCGGGATCGTTCGGGTGTGGTGCGCAGTTCCGGATGGGCGAAGAAGAGCACCACGTAGCCGAGGATGGCGACGATGACGGCGATCACGAGCGGCGTCTCGGGGATGTTGACGAACAGGAGCGTTCCGATGACGGCGCCGATGATCCCGGCGACGGCGAGGACAGGGAGGTCGCGCGTCTCGTGCCAGCTGCGTCGTTCCCTGGCGCCGAGGATCCCGTTGATGAGCAGGTTCGGGAAGGCGATCACGACCACCGCGGTCTCGATGTCGACGAACAGCGCGGCGATCGGGATGACGATCACCGGCAACCCCATGCCGGTGACGGACTTGGCGATCGATCCGATGACCACGGCGGCCAACACGATCGCCAGCTCCGTCCCGTTCACGCCGAGCAGTCTGCCTGGTCACGACTCGTCCACCCCGCAGCCCGTCATTCCACGTTTGCGTCGCGGAAATTGCGTTGCGGAGCGCGCAAAACGCGACGCAAACGTGATTTGGGACCGGACGGGGCTTGCGAGGAGGATTCAGCATGAGTAAGTTCGGTTGTTGAACTGACCGGATGACGAAGGGGACATCATGACGATCACCGAGCCGACCACGGCCGATCCGACCGCGACACCGGAGTGGCAGCAGACGGCGTGCATCCTCTGCTCGATCAACTGCGGGATCGAGGTGCGCGTCGACGGGCCGACCATCGTGCGGGTGCGCGGCGACAAGGCGCATCCGGCGTCCGAGGGATACACGTGCGAGAAGGCGCTGCGCCTCGACCACTACCAGAACGGTTCGCACCGGCTGACCACGCCGCTGCGTCGGCGGCCCGACGGCACGCTTCGAGGAGATCGACTGGGACACGGCCATCGCCGAGATCGCGGCGCGCTTCCAGGACGTGATCGACGAGCACGGCGGCGACAAGATCCTCTTCTACGGAGGCGGCGGCCAGGGGAACCACCTCGGCGGCGCCTACGGCAGCGCGTTCCGCTCGGCGCTCGGGATCACGTACAGCTCGAACGCGCTGGCCCAGGAGAAGACGGGCGAGTTCTGGGTCGACGGGCAGCTGTTCGGCAAGTCGTCGTGCCACACGACCGGCGACTACGAGCACGCCCAGGTCGCCGTGTTCTGGGGCAAGAACCCGTGGCAGTCGCACGGCTTCCCGCAGGCCCGCAAGATCCTGAAGGCGATCGCCAACGACCCCGACCGCACGCTGATCGTCATCGACCCGCGCCGCACCGAGTCGGCCGACCTCGCCGACATCCACCTCCGGCCCGCTGCCGGGTGGCGACGCCCACCTGCTGGCCGCCATCTTGAAGATCCTCGCCGAGGACGGTCTGCTCGCCCGGGAGCTGGCTCGCCGACAACGTCGAACGGTCTCGATGACCTGCTCGAGCACATCGCATCGCGTCGACGTGGCCGCGTCGTGCGAGAAGGCCGGCGTGCCCGAGGCCCAGGTCCGCGAGGCGGCTCGGGCGATCGGCGGCGCCGACGGTGGCGTGTCGATCTTCGAGGACCTCGGCATCCAGCAGGCGCCGCACTCGACGCTCAACAGCTACCTCGAGAAGCTGATCGTGCTCCTCACGGGCAACTTCGGCGTGCCGGGTGGGATGAACCTGCACACGCATTTCGCCGCGCTCGTCGGCGGAAAGTCCACCCGCGCCGTCGGCGGGATCGAGCCGTCGACGCCCGTCACCGGCCATCGGCTCGTCACCGGGCTCGTGCCGTGCAACGTGATCCCCGACGAGATCCTCACCGACCATCCCGACCGCTTCCGGGCGCTGCTCGTCGAGTCCGGCAACCCGGTCCACTCGATCGCCGACAGCCAGCGGATGCGCGAGGCGCTCGACGCGCTCGACCTCGTCGTGGTGATCGACGTGGCGCTCACCGAGACCGCCCGCTGTGCCGACTACGTGCTGCCCGGCGGCGTCGCAGTTCGAGAAGTGGGAGTGCACGTTCTTCAACCTCGAGTTCCCGCACAACTACTTCCACCTTCGCCGGCCGGTGTTCGAGCCGATGGCCGGCACGCTGCCGGAGCCGGAGATCCACGCCCGCCTGTGCCGGGCGCTCGGCGCGTACAACGACGACGACCTCGCCCCGCTCCACGCGGCCGCCGCCGTCGGCCGGGCCGAGTACACCGCGGCGCTCTTCGGTCTCGCCGCCGAGCGGCCGGCGCTGGGCAAGCTGCTCCCGGTGATCCTCTACGAGACGCTCGGCCCGACGCTGCGCACGCCGGATGGTGCCGACGCCGCCGGTGCCGCCGCCGTGTGGGGGCTGGCGCAGACGGCCGCCGGCTTCTGGGATGCATCCGTGCGTCGGGCCGGCTTCGAGGAGCCGGCGAGCGGCGGCTCGCTGGGCGATGCGTCTGTTCGATGCGCTCCTCGCCAGCCCGTCCGGTGTGACGTTCTCGGTCGACGACTACGACGAGACGATGCGTCGCCTGGCGACGAGCGATGGCCGCGTCAACCTGGTGATTCCCGCCCTGCTGGACGAGTTCGACGGGCTGGCCACCGAGGCGGCGTCGGTGTCGCCGACCGAGCGGGTGGGCGATGCGTTCCCGCTCGTGTTGTCGGCCGGGCGAGCGCCGCTCGTCGACGGCCAACACGATCTACCGCGACCCGTCGTGGCGCAAGAACGATCAGCAGGGTGCGTTGCGGGTGTCGCCCGCCGATGCCGAACGCTTCGGCTTGACCTCGGGCGAGCGGGCGAGGGTGACGACGAAGCGCGGCAGCGCGGTCGCCGTGGTCGAGGTGACCGACGTGATGCGCGACGGCCACATCTCGCTGCCGAACGGGCTCGGCCTCGGTCGCAACGGCGACGGGTCGGACGCGGTCGGGGTGGCGCCGAACGAGTTGACCTCGTCGGACGATCGCGACTGGTTCGCCGGCACGCCGCTGCACAAGCACGTCCGCGCCGCGTCGAAGCGTGGCGCCGAGCCGGTGCTCGTCTCGTGAGGCGGACGAGGTTCGACGACTGGCCGTGCCCGATCGCTCGCACGACCGACCTGATCGGCGACTGGTGGACGCCGCTCGTGATGCGCGAGGCGTTCAGCGGTCGCCGTCGCTTCGAGGAGTTCCAGACGGCGCTCGACGCACCCCGTGCGGTGCTGACCGCCCGGCTCAACCGGCTCGTCGAGGAGGGGATGCTGGAGCGCGTCGAGTACCAGTCGAACCCGCCCCGGTTCGAGTACCGGCTCACGCCGAAGGGCCTCGCGTTCTGGGACGTGCTGGCGGCGATGTGGCGCTGGGGCAGCGACTGGCTCTGGCCCGACGGGCAGGAGCCGCCGGTCGTGCTGAAGGATCGCGAGACCGGCGACGATCGTCACCCCGCTCGTGATCGACGAACACACCGGCGAGCCCCTCGACATCCGCCGCCTCCGCATGGGCCGCAACCCCGCGGCCGCCACACCCGCCACCTCCTGACTCCGCCGACAACGCCCATCACCGAGCCGTCAATCCACGTTTGCGTCGCGATTTCGGCGTGGCAGAGCGCGCAAAGCCGCGACGCAAACGTGGATATCGGGCCTGAGAACAGCGCCTCAGGGGTTGGGGCCGGTGGCGATGGGGCGGTCGGGGTCGGCGGTCCAGCCCGACCATGAACCGACGTAGACCCGGGGCGGCGGGAATCCCGCGGCCTCGATGGCGAGCGCGTTGTGGCACGCCGTGACGCCCGATCCGCAGTAGACGATCGCCTGCGGATCGGACTCGGAGCGCGTCGAAGCGTTCCGCCAACCGATCGGCCGGCTGGAACACATCCGTCGGCCAGGTTCTCGGCGAACGGCAGGTTGATCGCCCCTGGGACGTGGCCGGCGACGCGGTCGATCGGCTCGGTCTCGCCGAGGAACCGGGCCCGTTCCCGGCTGTCGACCACCACGCCACCGGCGGCGATGTGGGCGACGACCTCGTCGGCATCGACGATCCGCGTCGGCGGGCCACGCGACAGCCCGCCGATCGACGCGCTCGGCTGCACCGTGCCACGTCTCCACCGGCCCGTCCATGCGGACGACCCGCCGTCGAGGAGCGCCGCCGGCTGGCCGATCATCCGCAGCATCCACACCATCCGGCCGGCGAAGGCGCCACCGCGGTCGTCGTAGGCGATCACCACGTCGTCGTTCCCGATCCCCAGTGCTCCGAGCGACTCGGCGAACTCCTCGGGCGTGGGCAGCGGGTGCCGGCCGTCGGTGCCCCTGGGCGGCGTGGCGAGCGCATCGTCGAGCGAGACGAAGCGAGCGCCGACCATGTGGCGCTCCAGGTAGGCGTCGAAGGGTGCCGCGCCGGCCATCGTCGAGCGCACGTCGCACACCACGACCTCGTCGAGATGCTCGAGCAACCACGCGGCGCTCACGATCGGCGGGAGCACCCCGATCGATCCGAGGTCCCGACGTGCTCACCACCGCAGCCTGCCACAAGCCGGCGCGGACCCCGATCCACGTTTGCGTCACGATTCGGTGTTGCGAGCCGCGAAGCGCGACGCAAACGTGGATTTCGCCGCAACGGGTCGGGTGGTGGCACGATGCGGGGATGACCGACACCTTCAACGCGCTGGTGCTGCGCGAGGACACGAACGATCCGAAGGCTCCGCCGACCGGCGCCATCGAGCAGCTGAGCGACGCCGACCTGCCCGACGGCGACGTCACGATCGACGTCGACTACTCGTCGCTCAACTACAAGGACGGGCTGGCGCTCACCGGGCAGGGCCGGATCATTCGCAGCTTTCCGATGGTTCCGGGGATCGATCTCGCCGGCACCGTCAGCGCCAGCGACTCTCCGGACTTCGCGGTCGGCGACGGCGTGATCCTCACCAGTTGGGGGATGGGCGAACGCTTCTGGGGCGGCTACTCCGAGCGCCAACGGGTGAACTCGGAGTTCCTCGTGCACCTCCCCGCCGGGATGTCGAGCCTCGACGCGATGGCGATCGGGACGGCCGGCCTCACCGCCATGCTGTGCGTCGCGGCGATCGAGGACGCCGGTGTGACGCCTGCGGACGGCCCGGTGATCGTGACCGGCGCGGCCGGCGGCGTCGGATCGCTGAGCGTGGCGCTGCTCGCTCGCCTCGGATTCGAGGTCGCCGCCGTGACCGGTCGTCCGGAGACGCACGACTACCTCGGCGAACTCGGAGCGACGAGGTTCCTGACCCGCGACGAGATGAACGAGCCGGCGCGTCCGTTGGAGGCGGAGACGTGGGCCGCGGCGGTCGACACCGTCGGGTCGGCGATCCTCGCCAAGGTCATCAGCCAGACGAAGTACCACGGTGTGGTGACCGCCTGCGGACTCGCCGCCGGCCCCGATCTCCCGACCACCGTGCTGCCGTTCATCCTGCGCGCCGTGCGACTGATCGGGATCGAAGGGGTGATGACGCCGACGCCGGTCCGGGTCGCGGCCTGGGACCGCCTCGCGACGTTGCTCCCGTCGGATGTCCTCGCGTCGATGACCGAGGTCATCCCGCTGAGCGAACTCCTCGACCGTGGCCCGAGCATCCTCGCCGGCCAGGTCCGCGGCCGCTGGGTCGTCGACCCACACCGATGACGGTCGTCGACCCACACCGATGACGTCGTCGACCCACACCGCTGATCGTGGTCGGATCCGGCCTCAGCTCGCCGCTGACGTCGGGGCGGTGGCGTCGAGCGACACCGGCTTGCGATCGTGGTAGTCCTCCCATTCCCACTCGCTGCCGTAGGCATCGAGGAGGTCGAGGAACGGTTTCGCCGGGAGCGCTTCCGGTCCGACGATGCCGATCGCGCTCCAGATGCCCGTGGCCATCAACTCGATCGCCACCGCCGGCATGCAGGCGGTCTGCCAGACGACGGCCTGGTGGCCGAACTCGCGCATGGACCAGGCGTTGTCGACGATGTGGTACACGTAGACCTCGCGCGGCTCGCCGTCCTTGCCGAGGCCGCGCACCCACGACCCGGCACACGTGCGCCCACGCATCTTGTTGCCGAGTGTCGCCGGGTCGGGAAGGGTCGCCGCCACCACGTCGCGCGGGGAGACGTCGACACCCTTGACGTTCACCGTCTTCGTCGAGTGCAGCGCGAGCTTCTGGATCGTCTTCAGGACGTCGATGAACTCCTCGCCCAAGCCGTACTTGAACGTCACCCGGTCGACCTCGATCCAGCGCGGCATGAGGATGACCTCCTCGTGCTCGACGTTGACGCACTGCAGCTCACCGATGCCTTCGGGGAACGTGAACAGTTCCGGCTCGCTGAACGGCTCGGTCGTGTACCACCCGCGCTCGCGCTCGTAGATCACCGGCGGGTTGAGGCACTCCTCGATCGTCGTCCAGATCGAGAACGTCGGAGCGAAGTCGTAACCGTCGACGACCAGGTCGGCACCATCGCGCACACCGATCTCGTGGATCTCGCTGAACAGTTCGTCGGCGGCGTACCGAGCGGCGACGTCGGAGAATCCGGGCTCGACGCCCATGCCCACGAGTGCCATCAGGCCACGGTTCTTCCACGTCGGATGCTCGGCGAACTGGCCGTCGCCGAGACGGATCCCCGTCTTCGAGAACGGATGGGTCGGGTGCGGCACCGACAGGTTCATCGCCATGTCGACGTAGTTGCAGCCGGCGGCGAACGCGCCGTTGAAGATCGGCGGGTTGAACCGCGGGTCGCAGGCGTTGAGGATCACGTCGGCCCGCATCTGGAGGGCGAGGTCGGTGACCGATTCCTCCGACGTGGCGTCGATGTGGGCGGCGGCGACGCGTCCATCGTGGGTGTTCGTGGCGATCGCGACCGAGGCCTCTGCCTTGGCGATGTCGATGTCGGCCACGGTGATGTGGTGGTACGCCTCGCGTTTCGAGGCGATGGCGACGAAGGCCGACCCCACGCCGCCTGCACCGACCACGAGTACTCGCACGGCCCCAACCTACTTCGCCACCTGCCGCCGTGAAGGCGTGAACAACGTGCGCAGATCCGCCGCAACCTGTTCACGCCTTCGCTGGAAGACCGTGCGCTGGAGCCGAAGGCGTGAACGTTGTGCGCAGGTACGACGCACTGTGTTCACGCCTTCGCAGGAGGGTTCTACGATCGGGGCCGGCGGCGCGACGCAGCGCGCCGTCGGTCGATCGTCGGAGGACAGCTCATGCAGACGTTTCGCAACTTCGTCAACGGTGAGTTCGTCGATGCGGTCGACGGGCGCACGAGCGAGGTCGTCAATCCCGCGACGGGTGCGGTCTACGCCACGGCACCGCTGAGCGGGGAGGCCGATGTCGACGGCGCCATGCGAGCGGCCGACGCCGCGTTCGCCGGTTGGCGCGACGCCACGCCGAGCGAGCGGTCGCTCGCGTTGATCCGCATCGCCGACGCCGTGGAGGCTGCCGCGGACGAACTGATCGCGCTCGAGGTCGAGAACTGCGGCAAACCCGCACATCTCGTGGCATCGGAGGAGATCCCGCCGATGGTCGACCAGATCCGCTTCTTCGCCGGCGCCGCACGCAACCTCGAGGGCAAGAGCGCCGGCGAGTACATGGCGAACATGACATCGTTCGTGCGACGGGAGCCCGTCGGCGTGTGCGCCCAGGTGGCGCCGTGGAACTACCCGATGATGATGGCGATCTGGAAGTTCGCCCCGGCGATCGCCGCCGGCAACACGGTGGTGCTCAAGCCGAGCGACACCACCCCGGCCTCGACGTTGCTGCTCGCCGAGATCGCCGCCGAGTTCCTCCCGCCCGGCGTGCTCAACGTGGTGTGCGGCGACCGCGACACCGGGCGGGCGATGGTCGTGCACCCCACGCCGGCGATGGTCAGCGTCACCGGCTCGGTCCGCGCCGGGATCGAGGTCGCGACCGCGGCGGCGCAGAGCCTGAAGCGATGCCATCTCGAGCTCGGCGGCAAGGCGCCGGTCGTGGTGTTCGACGACGCCGACGTCGAGGCGGCGGCCGAGGGGATCGCCGTCGCCGGCTACTTCAACGCCGGACAGGACTGCACGGCGGCGACCCGCGTGATCGCCGGGCCGAAGGTGTACGACGACTTCGTCGCCGCGCTCGCCGGAGCAGGCGCGCGGCACGAAGACCGGCATGCCCGACGACGAGGACGTGCTCTACGGCCCGCTGAACAACGCCACCCAGCTGCAGCGGGTCGGTGACATGGTCGGCCGCACGCCCCGGCACGCCGAGGTGGTGGTCGGCGGGTCACGACCGGCCGGCGACGGGTTCTTCTACGACCCGACGGTGATCGCCGGGCTCGACCAGGCCGACGAGCTGATCCAGAGCGAGGTGTTCGGGCCGGTGATCACCGTCCAGCGGTTCAGCGACGAGGCCCAGGCGATCGAGTGGGCCAACGGTGTGGAGTACGGGCTGGCGTCGTCGGTGTGGACGAAGGACTTCGGGCGGGCGATGCGGATGTCGAAGGCGCTCGACTTCGGCTGCGTGTGGATCAACACCCACATCCCGCTCGTCGCCGAGATGCCCCACGGCGGCTACAAGAAGTCCGGCTACGGCAAGGACCTGTCCGCCTACGCCCTCGACGACTACACCCGCATCAAGCACGTGATGGCCAACCTCGACTCGTGAGCGCAACCTGAAACGTTTGGGGTCTGACCCCAAGCGTTTCAGGTGTCAGCGCGTTGCGCTTGTCCTTGTACACGCCCCAGAGCATTCCGGCGCCGAGCAGGGCGACCGAGAAGATGAGGATCGTCGTCGCCAGCACGTTGACCTGCGGGCTGAACGACACCTTGAAGCTGGCGTTGATGAACAGTGGGAACGTGCTCACCGAGCCGGCGTTGAAGAGCGTGATGATGAAGTCGTCGATCGACAGGGCGAACGCCAGCAGCGCGGCGGCGAGGATGCCGGGGAGCAGCAGCGGGAAGGTGACCTTCCAGAACGTCCGCATCGGCGAGGCGCCGAGGTCCTGCGCCGCCTGTTCGAGGCCGAAGTCGAAGCCGCGAGCGCGGGCCCGCACCGTGAGCGCGACGAAGCTCACCTGGAACATCACGTGGGCGATCACGACCGTGCGGAACCCGCGGTCGACGTCCTGGTCGAGGAACAGCGTCGCCAGCGACGAACCGATGACGATCTCGGGCGTCGTGAGCGGCAGCACGAGCATGAACGCCAGCAGCCCGACGCCGGCGAACTTGTAGCGGGCGAGGGCGATGGCGATGAGCGTGCCGAGCACGGTGGCGATCAGCGTGGAGATGCCGGCGATCTTGAGGCTCTCCCACAACGCGTCGGTCAGCGCCTCGTCCTTGAACGGGTCGCCCCAGTTGTCGAGCGTGAACTCCTGCCAGATGAAGTTGAACTTCCCGACCGGCTTGTTGAACGAGTAGATGACGATCCACAGGATCGGCATGAACAGGTAGAACAGCGCGATCGCGGCGAAGCCGTTCAGCCCCCAGCGGGCGGCGGTGCCTCGGCGACTCGACGGCTCGCTCATACCCGCACGCTCATACCAGGTCGTCCGTTCCGAAGAAGCGGCTGTAGATCAGCACGAACACGGTGATGATCGCCATCAGCACGAACGACATCGCCGACGCCAGCGGCACGTTGTTCTGCACGAGGAACTGGTCCTGGATCGAGTTGCCGATCATCGTGGTGTTCGGGTTGCCGAGGTAGAGCTGGTTGACGAAGTCACCGCTCGCCGGGATGAACGTGAGCAGCGTGCCGGCGAACACGCCGGGCAGCGAGAGCGGGAACACGATCTTGCGGAACGCGCTGGTGGACGTGGAGTACAGGTCCTTCGCCGCGTCGACCAGGTGGACGTCGATCTTCTCGAGGCTGACGTAGATCGGCAGGATCATGAACGGCAAGAAGTTGTAGGTCAGCCCGCCGATCACCGCGGCGGGGGTGTTCAGCAGCTTGTCGCCGTCCATGATCCCGATCGTGTCCAGCAGGCCCGTCACGTGGATCGTGCGCAGGAAGCTGGTCACCGCACCCTGGTCGGCCAGCATGCTCTGCCAGGCGATCGTGCGGATCAGGTACGACGTGAAGAACGGGATGATGACGAGCCCGATCAGGAAGTTGCGGTACCTCCCGCCCCGGAAGGCGATCACGTACGCCAACGGGTAGCCGATGGCGATCGTGAGGACCGTGGCGATGCCGGCGTAGAGGAACGCCCGCACGAACTGGTCCTGGAAGTCGGTCAGCGCGTCGGCGTAGTTGCCGAAGTTCCAGTGAAGTCGGCCTCGATGGCGAAGCGGCTCGGCAGCGTCGACAACGAGTTGCGCAGCAGCGTGAACAACGGCGCGAGGTAGAACAGCGCCAGCCACAGCATCCCGGGGTTGAGCAGCCCGTACGGCGCGAGCGCCCGGCGGGTGTCGAGGCCGCCCATCACGGCGACGATGATCAACGCGACGATCGCCACCAGCACGACGAACAGCGCGGCGATCGCCAGCGGACCGTCGAGCAGGCCGGTGCCGACGGCGATGAGCAGGACGCCGCGAGAGCACGAGCGATCCGAGCCCGATCCGTTGCGGATGACGCTGCCACCACGATGTTCCCGTCCCGGTCGACGAGCGCGCGCCGGATGGTGTCTCCGGCTCGGACTCGATCGTGGCGGTCATCGTGGTGGCAGCTTCCGGCTCGGCGGTGATCGTCGGCGATCTCGGTCGGCGGTGGTCTCGGTGTCAGGCGCCGGTGATCGCCGAGAACGCGGCGTCGTACTCGGCCTCGACCTCTTCGGGAAGATTGGCGAAGATGTGCGTGCGGGAGACCGTCTCCTCGTCGGGGAACAGCAGCGGGTTCTCGGCGAGTTCCGGATCGAGCTTGGCCACCTCCTCCTGCACGCCTTCGACCGGCGAGATGTACTGCACCCAGGCCGTGAGCTGGGCGGCCTGCACCGGGTCGTAGACGAAGTTCATCCACTTCGCGGCCGCGTCGCGGTTCTCCGCACCCTTCGGCATCACCATCGTGTCGGCCCAGGCGGTTCCGCCCTGCCTCGGGGATGATGAACCGGACGGCCGGATTGTCGCGGGCGAGCTGCACGACGTCGCCCGACCATCCGACGCACGCGGCGAAGTTGCCGGTGCTCAGGTCGTTCATGTAGTCGTTGCCGGTGAAGCGCCGGATCTGTCCGTCGTTCTTGGCCTGTTCGAGCTTGGCGAAGGCGGGCTCGGCGGTGGCGAAGTCGGTGAGCGTCGAGATGTCGATGCCCATCGACAGCAGGATGAGGCCCATCGTGTCGCGCATCTCGGTGAGCATGCCGATCTTGCCGTTGAACTCGGGGTCGAACAGATCGTCGGTGGACGTGAGCTCGCGGCCGGTGACGTCGAGGTTGTAGGCGATGCCGCCGAAGCCCGTCTGCCACGGGAGCGAGTACTCGCCCGTGGGGTCCCAGGTCGGCTTGACGAGGTCGGCCCGCAGGTTCGCCGCGTTGGGGATCTGGTCGAGCGGGAGCTTGTCGACCCAGCCCAGCTGGATGAGCCGGCCGGCCAGCCACGACGTCGGCGCGATGATGTCGGGGTCGATCGTGTCGCCGCTGCCGAGCACCGGCTGGATCTTGGCGAAGTACTCGTTGTTGTCGTTGTACGCCTCGGTGTACTGCATGTCGACGCCGGTGGCCTCGACGAACCGGTCGACCGTGCCGGGCACGCCGTCCTCGGTGGGGTCGATGTAGGCCGGCCAGTTCTCGAAGTACAACGAGTTGCCGCCGCCCCCGCCGGGCGACGATCCGCCGCCCGCGGTGCCCGGCGCCGAGCCGGAGCCGGACGTGTCCGACGACCCTTCGTCGTCGCTGCCGCACGCCGACAGCAGCGCGGGCAGCGAGATCCCAGCCGCGCCCAGGACGCCGGCCCGCGTGATCAGCTGGCGCCGCGTGAGCGGCGCGACGGCCGCCGAAGGGATTGGGGACTCGAGGGTTCGGGGTGGTCATGAGGAGCCTTTCGGGTGAGTGCCGGAGTGGGTCGAGTGAGGTCGTGCATCGGGCCGCCGCGATCGTGGGGGCACCGATGCACGACCTGCCGTGTTGGAGTTGGTGGTCGAGGGCACGCGTTCGGTGGTCATGAGTCGGCCTGCGCTTCGAGCGTGTCGATGTCGGTCGCGGTGGCGCCGGGCCGCATCGGCCAGCCGGACAGGAGGAACGCCGCGCCCGGGCTCCAGCTCAGGTGGACCGTCGAGCCGGGCTGCACGTTCGGGAGATCGGCACCGGTGGGGACGTTGGCGATGACCTCGCTCTCGTCGGAGAGGTGGACGATGAGCCTCGCCGTCGGCCCCTGGAACACGACGTCGGCGACGGTGCCCTCGACCGATCGGCCATCGGGGAGCGGCTCGGCCGATGCGGTGAGGCGCTCGGGGCGCAGCATGACCGACACGGGCCGGCCGTTCGCAGGCGGTTCGCTCGTCCTGGTCCGGATGGTGCTGCCGCTGTTGAGAGCGACCACCGTCTCGTCCCCGTCGGAGCTCACCACCTCGCCCGGCAGCAGGTTGGCCGAGCCGATGAAGCCGGCGACGAACAGGCTGGCCGGGCTGTTGTAGATCTCCTGCGGGCTGCCGATCTGCTCGACGCGCCCGTCGCTCATCACGGCGATGCGGTCGCTCATCGTGAGTGCCTCACCCTGATCGTGGGTGACGAACACGAACGTGATGCCGACCTCGCGCTGGATCCGCTTGAGTTCGAACTGCATCGCCTCGCGCAGCTTGAGGTCGAGCGCGGCGAGCGGTTCGTCGAGCAGCAGGGCGCTCGGGAAGTTCACGAGCGCGCGGGCCAGGGCGACGCGCTGCTGCTGGCCACCGGACAGCTGCGAGGGCTTCCGGTTGGCGAAATCGGTCAGCCGGACCACCTCGAGCATCTGGGTGACGCTCGCCTCGTACTCGGACTTCGAGAGCTTCTTCGCCCGCGGACCGAACCGCACGTTGTCGATGACGTTCATGTGCGGGAACAGCGCGTACTGCTGGAAGACCGTGTTGACGTTGCGCTTGTAGGGCGGGACGCGGCTCACGTCCTCACCGTTCAGCAGCACGCGGCCGGACGTCGGCTGCTCGAACCCGGCGATCATCTTGAGGGTCGTCGTCTTGCCGCACCCGGACGGCCCGAGCATGGCGAAGAACTCGCCCTGGTCGATCGAGAAGTTGGCCTGCTCGACCGCGACGAAGTCGCCGAACTCCTTGCGGACCCCGTCGAGCTGAATGACGGCGTTGCTCATCGGTGGCCCGCTTGGATGTCCATCGTCGTGTCGCTCAACGTGCGCAGACGGCCCTCCCGTTCCGGTTTGCGAACGCCCGCAGGTTAGAGCCTCGGCGGCGGTGCCGGGAACCGCCCAGCGAGCGTTCACGCGTTGGCAATGTTGGTGCGTGGCGCCGACCCTGCGGCCGTCGACCGCCCGGCGTCCGCTCGACCGGTTCGCCGGTCGCGGCGGCAGACTCCACGTCATGGAGAAACCGGCGTCGTTGTGGTCCGAGACCTCGACACCGTCCGGCAGACGCGTCGGCCGCAACTCGACGGCGACCGGTCGGTCGACGTCGTCATCGTCGGCGGGGGCTACACGGGGTTGTGGACGGCCTACTCGCTCCTCGGCGCCGATCCGTCGTTGCGGGTGCTCGTCGTCGAGCGCGAGCAGGTGGGTTTCGGAGCGTCGGGTCGCAACGGTGGGTGGTGCGTGGGCGAGCTCGCCGGCGGACTGGAGGGCGCCATCGGGACGTACGGCCGTGAGGCGGCGATCCGGTTGACGAGGGCGATCATCGACACGGTCGACGAGATCGGCCGCGTGGTCGACGACGAACGCATCGAGTGCGGATTCGCGAAGGGCGGTGTCATCCGGCTGGCGCGCACGGCCGCCACAGCTGGCGCGCCAGCACGACGAGGCCGCGCTGTTCGAGTCGTGCGGGCTGGGCGACGAGCTGGTGCCGCTCGACCGTGACCAGGCAGCCGGGCGCCTCGCCGCGACCGACACGCTGGGAGCGCTGCACTATCGGCCGTGTGCCCGCGTCCATCCGCTGCGTGCTCGTGCGGGGGCTGGCGGGTGCCGTCGAGCGCCGCGGCGGGGTGATCGTGGAGCGCACCGCGGTGAGCGAGATCCGGCCCGGCGGCCGTCGGCCAGACGCGGCGGATGCGATCGGCGCGAGCGTGGTCACCGATCGCGGCGTCGTCACCGCAGACGTCGTGGTCCGGGCGACCGAGGCGTACACCCGTGATCTCCCTGGACATCGTCGCGTCCTTGCGCCCTTGTACTCGCTGATGATCGCCACCGAGCCGCTGTCGTCGGACGTGTGGGACGAGATCGGGCTGCGCGAGCGCGAGACGTTCTGCGACGACCGGCGCATGGTGATCTACGGCCAACGCACGACCGACGACCGGATCGCGTTCGGCGGCCGTGGCGCTCGATACGGGTTCGCTTCGAGGATCGACCCGGCGCTCGAGCGGGGTGTCGAGACCCACGATCGCATCGAGGCGACGCTGCGCCAACTCCTCCCGATGGTCGGTGACGCGGCGATCACGCACCGCTGGGGCGGCGTGCTGGGCGTGCCGCGCGACTGGCGTCCATCGGTCGGGTTCGATCGGTCGACCGGGCTCGCGTGGGCGGGTGGCTACGTCGGCGAGGGCGTGGCGGCGGCCAACCTCGCCGGTCGAACGCTGGCCGACCTCGTCACCGGCAGGTCGTCGGAACTGACGAGTCTCCCGTGGGTCGACCATCGGTCACGGCGATGGGAGCCCGAACCGCTGCGCTGGCTCGGCATCAACGGCTCGATCAGGTTGGCGGCCCGCGCCGATCGCGCCGAAGCCGGCCACCGGCCGCCCCTCCCGCCTCGGCGCCGCCCTCGACCGCCTGACCCACTGACCCAGCCGCGAGCGATGAGCGAACGGCCCGATTGTCGGGCCGTTCGCTCATCGCGTCGCGGTGTGCGGGATGGAAAGATGGGGTGATGAGCGCGAACAACCTGTCGAACGTGTGGTTCAAGGTGACCGATCTCGAGGTGGCGTCGGGTGCGGGATCGTGGGTGACGACGACGACGGGCGAGCGGTACCTCGACTTCAGCGGAGGGATCGCCGTCACGTCCACGGGGCACGCGCACCCGCACGTCGTCGACGCGATCGCCGCGCAGGCGCAGCGCTTCATCCACGCCCAGGCCAACGTCTACACCCACGACCTGATGCAGCCGTTGGCGGCCAAGCTCGCCGAGCTCAGCCCGGCGGGCATCGACACGTTCTTCTACGCCAACTCCGGCGCCGAGATCACCGAGGCGGCGGTGAAGCTGGCCAAGCAGGCCACCGGCCGTCCGAACCTCATCGTGTTCCAGGGCAGTTTCCACGGCCGTACCCATCAGGCGATGGCGATGACGACGTCGAAGACCGGCTACCGCGCCGGCCACGCGCCGCTGCCCTCCGGGATCTTCATCGCGCCGTATCCCGACGTGACCGCCGTGGATGTCGACGCCGAGGTCGCGTCGGGCGATCGCCGGGTTCGACCAGCTGCTGACGATGGTGACCGCCCCCTCGGAGACCGCCGGCGTGATCATCGAACCGGTGCTCGGTGAGGGCGGCTACGTCGCCGCACCACCCGGGTTCCTCGAAGCGATCGACGAACGGTGCAAGCAGCACGGGATGTTGTTCATCGCCGACGAGGTGCAGTCGGGGTTCGGGCGCACCGGCAAGATGTTCGCCATCGAGCACTACGACGTGTCGCCCGACATCGTGTGCATGGCCAAGGGGATCGCGTCGGGGTTCCCGTTCTCCGCCCTCGGCACCCGCCGTGAACTCGACGATCGCTGGCCGAAGGGTTCCCATGGCGGCACCTACGGCGGCAACCCGATGGGCTGCGCCGCGGCGCTCGCGACGATCGAGGTGCTGACGGCCGACGGCTTCCTCGCCGCCGTCGACGAACGCGGCCGCCAGCTCGGCGACGGACTGCGCGACCTGCAGCGACGCCACCCGGCGCTCACCCACGTGCGCGCGCTCGGGCTGATGATCGCCGCCCAGTTCGAGTCGGCCGCGGTGACGTCGGCCGTCGTCGCGCACTGCCTCGACGAGGGCAAGTTGATCCTGATGACCGCCGGCGCGGCGGGCACCACGCTGCGGTTCATGCCGCCGCTCACCGTGTCCGCCGACGAGATCGACGTCGCCCTCGCCGCACTCGACAAAGCGCTCGTCGCCACCACCCCGTAGCAGCCCGTCAAATGCGGGCTCACCGCCGAAGGAGCATTTCCCGATGCCGAGTCATCCTGTTCAACCGCCGGAGTGGATCGACTCCGCGCCGATCCGCGTCGAGAAGTCGATCGACATCGCCGCCTCCCCGTCGGCCGTGTGGGCGATCATCGCCGACCACGCGAACTGGCCGACGTGGTTCACGACGCTCGACGCGGTCGAGGTCGTCGGGTCGGCGACCGGGGTCGGCGGAGGGCGCCGGGTCACCGTGAAGAAGCTCGCGCTCGACGAGCAGTTCACGGCCTGGGATGTGGACCAGCACTTCGCCTTCGCCGTCGTGAAGTCGAAGATCCCGATCCTCGACACGATGGCCGAGTCGGTCCGCATCGAATCGACGGAGACCGGTTGCCGGGTCGACTATCGCCAGGGTCTGCAGGCCAAGCGGGGGATGGGCAAGGCCCTCGAGCTGATGTGGAAGCCCGCCGCCAAGGGCCTGGAGGAAGCCCTGGCCAACCTCAAGCGCCAGGCCGAATCGGCGGCCTGAAATCCACGTTTGCGACGAGGAATTCAGGCGCACAGGTCCGCAGAAATCGTTGTCGCAAACGTGGAATGACGGGCTGAGACGGGGCCTCGGGTGTCAGAGGGCGAGGGCGCGGGCGGAGAGGGCCGCCGTCGCGGTCGTGGATCAGGGCCTCGATGTGGCCGGCGAGATGGAGTGTCGTGCGGTCGTGGAGGTACGGGCCGACGATCTGCACACCGATCGGCAGGCCGTCGTCGCTGGCCCCGACGGGAACGACGGTCGACGGGAGGTACGCCACCCCGGCGAGCGCGATCCAGCGGAACAGCTCCATGTACGAACGCTCGACCCCGCCGATCGACACCGTCCGACTCGACGACGTACCTGACTGATCGTGCGGGATCGCCGATCGCGGATGGACCGGCATCAGGATCGCGTCGAAGCCGTCGAAGAAGCGGGCGACCTTCTCGCGCATCTGCAGCCGGCGTTCGTTGTGGCCGACCCATTCGTGGTGGCGCATCGTCATGCTGCGCATCACCCTGCCCGCCTCCGTGTCATCGGTGTTCGTCGCCATGTGGGCGAGCGCCTCGGCCGGAAATCCGTTCGCCAGCGCGGCGAACAGCAGCGGCATGTAGACGTTCGACACCTCCTCGAGGCTGAACGGCGGCCGGGCGTCGACGTCGACGCACCCGCCCGCTGCTTCGATCGTGTCGACGAGCGAACCCAGCACGCGCGACGTGTCGGCATCGACGGTGCACCACGGATCGTCGAGCCAGGCGGCGATCCGGAAGTCCGCGAGGCGGTCGGCCCGGGCGGGCGGGAGGTCGAGCCGCCACCCTGCGGACTCCCAACGGTCGGGCCCGGCGAGCACGCCCAGTGCGAGTTCGAGGTCGTCCACCGAGCGCGCCATCGGGCCGAAGACGCCGATGTCCGCGGAGGTGAACGTGCCCGCCGGGCCGGGGATGTGCCCGTGGCCGGGGACGAGGGCGAACGTCGACTTGTGGCCGACGACGCCGCAGTAGTGGGCCGGCACCCGGATCGATCCGCCGATGTCGCTGCCCAACTCGAGCGGCGTGAACCCCATGGCGAGCGCGGCGGCCGCACCCCCGGACGACCCGCCCGGTGTGCGGGTGAGGTCGTACGGATTGTTGGTCGTGCCGTACACCTCGTTGTACGTCTGGATGTCGCCGGCGTACAGCGGCAGGTTCGTCTTCGCGAACGGGATCGCCCCGGCGTCGCGCAGGCGAGCCACGGGCCACGCATCCTCGGTCGGGACGAACGTCGCCAGCTCGGGCGCGCCGCTCGTGGTGATGCATCCCTCCGTCTGGAACGAATCCTTGATCGTCATCGGCACGCCGTGGAGCGGCCCGAGCTCGTCGCCGCGGACGAGCGCGTCGTCGGCGTGTACGGCAGCTGTCCGTGCCCGCTCGAGATCCCACTGGACGACCGAGTTGATCGGCTCGTCGAGCTGTTCGATCCGCTCGACCAGATGTTCCAGCACCTCCGACGACGACACGTCGCGCCGGCGGATCGTCGCCGTCAGCTCGGTTGCCGACATCCAGTGCAGTTCGCTCTCGGCCATGTCGCGACCGTACGTCACCATCGGCTGCCTCGAGATTCCGGGCCTCGGCCGTCACGGTCGCCTGTCTCCGTCGGCACCGACCTCGCGTCAGGCCCCACCGCGATCCGGGCCCGTTCGCCGCCGGCGAGGGCACGCTCCTAACCTCCTCGGCGATGAAGGTCTCGCAGCTCTGGCGCTATCCCGTGAAGTCGATGATCGGCGGCACGGTCGACGAGATCGAGCTCGACGAGCTGGGCATCGTCGGCGATCGCACGTGGGCCGACACGGGATCTCGAGCGCGGCGGCATCCGCGGAGCGAAGAAGATCGGCGAGCTGATGCGCTTCGCCGCCCGCGATCTCCCGGACGGGCAGGTCGAGATCACCCTGCCCGACGGCTCGATCGTGTCGACGCTCGACACCGATGTCGACGAGCGTGTCAGCGCCGCGCTCGACCATCCGGTCCGGTTGGAGCGGCTCCACGACGCCGCCGACCTGGACCACTACCGGCGTGGCGCACCCGAGGGCGATCCGCTCACCGAGATACGCGCGGTGATGGGACGCGAGGGGGACGAACCGCTGCCGGACTTCTCGGTCTTCCCGGCCACGATCGGCGAGTTCGAGTCGCCACCCGGCACCTACTACGACGCGTGGCCGCTGCTCGTCATGAGCCGATCGGCGCTGGACGCCGTCGCCGCGGCGGTGCCCGACTCGGTCGTCGACGTCCGCCGCTTCCGTCCCTCGATCGTGATCGACACCGGTGACGACGATGCCCCAGCGGGCACACCGGGCCATCCGGAGTTCGACTGGAAGGGGCGGACGGCAACGATCGGCACGGCCACGATCGAGTTCCTCGATCCCTGCCCCCGCTGTGTGATGGTCACGCGCGAAGTCGACGAGACGATCCCCGCCGATCGGGCGATCCTGCGCCACATCGTCCGCGATCTCGACCAGAACGTCGGGGTGTACGCCTCGATCCGCACGCCCGGTGTCGTCCGGGTGGGCGACGCGCTGATCTTCCAGTAGCTCGGCTCCGGACGCAGCCGGACCGTGTGACGCACGCGGTGATGACGGCGATCAAACGTCGTGCGTACCATTTCGCCATGACGGACAGCTCGACGATCTTCTTCAATCCGCTCGAACCGGGCTACGTCGAAGACCCGTATTCGCATTTCGCCCAGATGCGCGAGCACGACCCCGTGCACCTGACGCTCGTCAACCAGTGGTTGCTGTTCGCGTACGACGACGTGTCGCGGCTGCTGCGCGATCCCTCGCTCAGCGTGAGCAACGAGAACATCGAGATCCACGACGAGGATCGCATGTCGAAGTTCATCGAGGTGGCCGGCGAGGACTTCGAGCGTTCGACGAGCATGCTCAACGTCGACCCGCCGGATCACACCCGCCTCCGGCGACTGGTGAGCAAAGCGTTCACGCCGTCGTCGATCGAGGCGCTGCGCCCGCGGGTGCAGGTGTTGGTCGACGAGATGCTCGACGGATTCGCCGCCCGCGGCGAGGGCGACGTCGTGACCGACCTGGCCTTCCCGCTGCCGTTCGACGTGATCTCGGAGATGTTGGGGATGCCCGAATCGGACAAGGCGCAGATCGCCGCGTGGTCGGGTGCGGTCGTCAAGACGCTCGATCCGATCATCACCGACGAGGAGATCGAGGCGGCGGTCGCCGGCGAACGGGCGATGAACGACCACATCGACGAGGTCGTCGCGTGGAAGCGGGCGAACCCGGCCGACGACCTGCTGACGGCGTTGATCGCCGCCGAGGAGAACGGCGACCGACTGTCGTCGGTGGAGCTGCGCGACCAGGTCCACGCTGCTGTTCATCGCCGGGCACGAGACCACGGTCAACCTGATCGGCACCGGCATCTTCGAGTTGATGCGCCACCCCGATCAGCTCGAGCTGCTGCGGGCCGACCCGTCGCTCGACGTCAACGCGGTCGACGAGCTGTTGCGTTTCGTGAGCCCGGTGCAGATGTCACGGCGGATCACGCTGCAGGACATCGAGTTCGGCGGCAAGACGATCCCGAAGGGCATGTTCGTGCTCGCCGGCCTGGCGTCGGCGAATCGGGACCCGTCCAAGTGGGGGCCGACCGCCGACGACCTCGACATCCGCCGGACCGGCACGGCGCAGCATCTGTCGTTCGGCAGCGGCGCCCACTACTGCCTCGGTTCGTCGCTCGCCCGCCTCGAGGCGCAGGTGGCGATCGGCACGTTCGCCCGCCGGTTCCCCGCGGCGCGGATCGTCGGCGAGCCCGAATGGAACGGCCGCATCAACCTGCGCGGCCTCGAACACCTCCACGTCGCCGTCAGCTGATCCCGTCCTCGGCAAGGTCGTGCATCGGTGCCTGGCACCGATGCACGACCTTGTGCGCGAGCATGGGCGCATGGTCAGTCTGGGAAGCAGCAAGGTCGTCGTCGAGGTCACCGGTGGCAAGATCAAGGGCAAGGTCGGCTCCAAGGGACGGCTGACCCATCACCGCGGCATCCCCTACGCCGCGCCGCCTGTCGGTGGCCGTCGTTGGAAGGCACCGGCGCCCGTCGAGCCGTGGCGGGGGACGAAGAAGTGCACCTCGTACGGCCCGGGTGGGTTCCAGCGCGGGCAGGGCATGAGCGAGTTCTTCGACGGCGTCATCGCCGGCATCGGACTTGGCCGTGCCCGGGCGAAGTCGCTCGCTCTGGCGATGAAGGTGATGCGCACGAAGGAGAGCGAGGACTGCCTCACGATCAACGTGCACGCGCCCGTCGGTGCTGCATCGTTGCCGGTGATGGTGTGGATCCACGGCGGTGACCACACCGACGGTGACAGCTCGATGCCGGCGTACAACTCGGCCGTCCTGCCCGAGCGCGGCTGCGTGCTCGTCACGTTCAACTATCGGCTCGGCCTCATGGGCTTCTTCGCCCACCCCGACCTCGCGGTGGAATCTCCCGACGGGGTCTCGGGGAACTACGGCCTGCTCGACCAGATCGCCGCGCTCGAATGGGTGCGCGACAACATCGCCGGATTCGGTGGCGACCCCGGTCGCGTCACGATCTTCGGCGAGTCCGCCGGCGGTGAGGCGGTGCTCAACCTCATGACCTCGCCCCGGGCGCGGGGCCTGTTCCACGGCGCGATCGCCCAGAGCCCCAGCGACTCGGGACGCTGGATCCATCTGCGTCGTCCCGCGCTCGACTTCACGTCGGCGGAGGACGCCGCGGTCGCGTTCGCCGATCTCGCCGTCGGGTCAGGGCCGGGACAGATCGCTCGGCTGCGGAAGGTCGAACCGGCGGCGCTGTACGAGGTGTACCGGGCCCACCCTGAGCTCGGTCGGTACTTCTACCCGGTCGTCGACGGTGTCATCCTGCCCTCGACGCCGATGTCGGCGTTCAGCGGGCAGCAGCAGGCGTCGGTGCCCGTTGATCATCGGCTACAACGCCGACGAGGCGTCGCTGTTCGTCGACTTCATGCATCCGGCGGGCGGCGAGTTCGAATCGCCCCAGTCGGGCGACCCGGTGACGATCACCGACGCCCGCGCCACGTGGGAGCGGTCGTATCCGACGCCGGAGCAGGTCGACCGGCTGATGGCGGCGTATCCGGGCCTCGCGACGCTCGACCGGACCGCCGTCGTGTCGCAGCTCGGCGACCACATGTTCGGCGTGCACGTCGATCATGGTTCACGCCAGCACGCAGCCGGGGGCCATCCGGTGTACCGCTACCACTTCCGCGCCGTTCCGCCGTCGAAGAAGCAGACGGCCGGCGCATTCCACGCCGCCGAGATCTTCTACGTCTTCGACTCGTCGTTGCCGCTGGTACCGGTCGCCCCGGACGCCCACCTGCTCGCCCGCGAGATGGGCGACCGCTGGTTCGCGTTCGCCGCCACCGGCGTCCCGGACTCGCCGGGCCGCGAGCCGTGGCCGACCTACGACCCGGGCGACCCGCAGCACCTGGTGTTCGATCGTCCGCGTTCGACGGTGCAGTCGTGCCCGCCACAGTCGGGCCTCGACGTGATGCGCGAGCGCATCGCGTGGCTGACCGAGACGCTGCAGCGGGCCCGTCGGGCTCGGTGCCGCGGCGCGTCCCGTCGACAGCGTGGACGCGGTCGGAGCCAGCGCCGGCGACTGACCAACCAGTGAGCGCGCCCTTCTGCTGGAGGGTCGCCGCGACTGCGAACAGGAACGCCGCGACGAGGGCCAGTGCTGCGTCCATCCCGGCTCGACGTTACGCGGCCGACGTCCATTCACGTGACCACACGAGATTCCCCGACCGGCTGACGACGGTGCCGGGTTCGAACCGGTTGCACACGAATGCGATCACATCGAGGTGCTCGTCGATGAGCTCCTCGATCGTCAGGTCGGCGTCGTCGAACAGGTCGAACTCGTCGTCGTTCGGGTCGTCGTCACCGCCGACGCCGGTGCTGGCGTCGCGGAGCAGGTCGAGCCAGCCGCCGGCGACGAGGTAGTCGAAGATCACGTCGCGCAGATCGCTCGTGGTGACGTGCGGGTGTTCGACCACCATCGCCGTGGTGGTGGCGCGGTGGCTCGCGAGGCCGGCGAATCCGCGATCACACCCGCAGTCGGGGCAATCGCATTGCGTCACCGTGGCGGTGACGAGTTCACCGGTGACGGTGTGGGCGTAGTCGCCCGGGGTGAGTCCCTGAAGTTCGGTGGTTGCGACGAGTACACGCATGATGTTCCCCTTTCGTTGGCTGCTCATCAGCATGACGAAGGGGTGCGACACAACTGCCGCCGATCCGGGCTCGGCGATCGGCCGGCGAGGGTGGCGTCAGACGGGGACGGACGCGTGCTCGACCCGGCCGTCGGCGTGACGGGCGAATCGGCCGGTCGTGGCGCCGTGCGTCGGATCGTTGCGGTCCCACGGCCAACCGCCGAACTGGGTGCGGCGGTAGTCGGAGAACGCCTCGGCGATCTCGGCGCGGGTGTTCATCACGAACGGGCCCTCCTGCGCGACGGGCTCGCCGATCGGGCGGCCCTGCATCACCAACAGCTCGACGTGACCCTCGGCGGTCAGGGTGACCACCTGTTGCGAGTCGACGACCGCGCCGGAGGTGCCGGCCACCACGTCGCCCTCGCCGAGCGAGTTGCGGACTTGGACACCGTCGCCGTCGAACACGTAGAGCACGCGGACCGTGTCGTCGGCCTTGGCCGCCGGCATGGTCCAGGTGGCGCCCGGCTCGAGCACGACGTGCCAGAGCGCGACGTCGGCCTCGGGGCGCGACGCCCACGAGTGGGGCGGGGGCGACGGCGGCACGAGACCGGCCAGTTCGCCGGCGATCACGGTGATCTGCGCCGTGCGGCCATCGGCGTCGGTCTCGACGTGGCGGGGGATGTCGTGGTCCCACAGCATCGTGAAGTGCGGCTCGACCATCTTGTCGGCGGCCGGCAGGTTGATCCAGATCTGGAACAGCTCGGCGGTGTTCGGGCCGTCACGGTCGAGCAGCGGGAACATCTCGGCGTGCTGGATGCCGCTGCCGGCGGTCATCCACTGCACGTCGCCGCGGCCGTAGCGGGCGGCCGCACCGAGCGAATCGGCATGGTCGATCAGGCCTTGCCGCACGAAGGTGATGGTCTCGAAGCCGCGGTGGGGGTGGACCGGAAATCCGGGCACGGTGCTGCCGTGGTACATCCGCCAGCCGTCGACCGGCTGGAAGTCGTTGCCGAGCGAGCGGCCTTCGAGCGAGGCCACCGGGCCGAGGTCGGCGTTGCCGGCCGGATAGGCGTCGAGGTGGTGGACGCAGAACAGGAACGGGTCGATCGTCGGCCATTGGAAACCGAGCGGGACGGTCTGGATGATGGGCGAACTCATGAGGTGAGTGTACCGTCACATTAGTTGCGAACGCAACTAAGTCCGTGCCGCGTCCCGACCCTGCTTTCGGACCCGACCCGGACGGGCACGGTCGGTGAGCAGTCGTCAGGCCTTGACGGCGTCGGCGACCTCGTCGACCGCATCGCTGGCTGCGTCGGCGGCGACGTCGGCCAGGTCACCGATGTCCTCGACCGCAACCGACACCGAATCGGCAGCCGTGTCGGCCGATGGCTTGACCTTTTCCTTGGCCGTTTTGGCGGCGCCGGTGAGCGTCGACTGGGCCTTGGCGGCACCGGCTTTCACGTCGTCTTTGCGCTTGGCACCGGCGACGGCAGCAGCGGCAGCGAGCAGGACGAGGAGGAAAAGGATCTTCTTCATGCTGTTCGACCGTAGCCCTGCACGAATGGGTGGGCAACCGCGCCCCGACCCCGTTCACGCGATGGTGACAGTGGTCAGACCGCGTTTCAGGTTGGAGTGGCGGTGCCCCGGTACTCGTAGGCGGCGAACTTCGGGCCGGGGAGGTAGCCCTCGTCGATCGAGTCGATCGCGAAGCCGGCACCGCCGATCATCGCGGGTATTCGCCGGTCGAGATGGCAGCCGCCCCCAACTCTCGTCCAATACGGATCGATGCGACGCTGCCAGGTCCGCACCGATTCGTCGGGAGCCTCACCGTGCTCGCAGAACAGCAGCCGGCCGTCCGGCTTGAGCACGCGACGCATCTGCTCGAGCGCCGTCTGCCAATTGCCGATCGAGCAGAGCGTGTAGGTGAGCAGGACCGTGTCGACGCTGTCGTCGTCGAGCGGGATCTCCTCGCCGGGAAGGTCGATCCACTCGACATCGAGGTCGGTCGCCTCGAGCCGGGCAGCTGCCTTGCGGCGCATCCCGTCGGACGGTTCCAGCCCCCAGACCTTCTCGACCCTCGACCGGTCGTAGAACGGCAGGTTCAGCCCCGGTCCCATGCCGACTTCGAGGACCCTGCCCGCGGCGAGCGGCACGATCTTCATCCGCTGGCGCTCGACCTCCTTCGTCCCGCAGGCGACGTTGACCAGGTGCGGCATCGACGTGGTCCGCGTACCAACCCATGGGACAAGTCGATCACGACGGACGTCGGCGGGTCAACCTGCAACGCGGTGCCTGACCCCACGTTGCAGGTCAGAGGACGAAGCGCATCTCGCTGACGAGTGCGCCGGGGAGACGGTTGCTGTCGGTCGAGCGTTCGACGTAGGTGCCCGCGTCGAGGAGCACCTCCGCCTCGTCGGTCAGGCCTTCGAGCTTGTCGCCCAACAGGTGGTAGGCGGTGTCGTCGAAGCGCAGCACGTTGACCGGCGCGACGATCTCGCCCTCGTCGATCCAGAACGTCGCGAACCGTGTCATTCCGGTGGTTCGACAGGCGGCCCGGTCGGAGAAGTTCGTGTACCAGAGGTTGCCGACGAACAGGCCCGTCCCCAGCGCTTCGCTGACCGTCGCGGTGGGCACCGTGCCCGGGGCGAGCGACATCGACTCGGGGTACTCGCCGTCGCCGGCACCGTTGGTCGCCACGCCGTACTCCTGCGCCGATCGCGGCGACACCAGCGTGTCCGCGTACTGGCCGTCGACGACGAGCGCCACGTGGTCGGGGCGGATGAAGCCGGCGTTCTGGAAGTTGGGGGCGACGCCGCCCGCGGTGTCCTCGGAGATCGTGACCAGCGGCGACAGCGTCGCGTCGTCGGCGATCATCCGCAGCAGCGGCGTCTGGCGGGTTTCGTGGGCTCGCCGGCCGAACGCGCCGTAGTACGACAGCAGCTGGACGAACTCCTCCATCGCCCGCGGCGCGAGGTACGTCCGGTAGTCGCCAGGGGTCGAGGTTCATCGGCTCGCGGCCGAGCGCGGCGAGTTGGCGGCTCGACCAGTCGACCTTGCGGGCGAAGAGGTCGTCGCTCCACTCGAAACCGGCGTACAGGTTCTTCGCCGCCTTGTCGGCGTCGAGGTAGAAGCACCAGTCGAGATTGAACGTCGCCGACTGGAACCAGTTGCGCTGACCGAGCGAGTTGGCGAACCCGCTGAAGGTGTCGCCCGACGCGTAGATGCCGACGAGGTCGTGCCCGTCGCCCGGCGGCGCGGATGTCGCGCAGCGCATCGGCCGGTGCGGGAATGGCCCCGCGCTCGATGCGCTCGGTCGACTGCGGCGTCTCGTTGTAGAGCAGGAAGGGGTCGTCGGCGACGAGCCGTCGTTGGTCGCGCAGCTGGGCGAGCAGCGCGCCGACGCGGGCGTCGTCGACCGGACGTTCGCCGGTGAGGCGCGATGCTGCCCGCCGACGTGGCGTCGTCCCTCGATCAGGTCGACGGTCAGCCGTCGCTGCTCGACGGTGCCGGCCTGGCGGACGTCGTTGTTGTTGAGCCGGATGAAGTCGGTCTGCTCGCCGGTGACGTTGGCGAGCAGCACCTCGTCGCCGACCAGCCCGGCGGTCGCGGCGGTGACGAGCTCGTCGAAGTAGGTCTGGTGGTCGGTGCCGGTCGCCCCGTGCACCTGGCGCTCACTCCTCGCCCCCGAACACCTCGACGTCGGCGAACAGGCAGGCCGGCGAGGCGTGGCCGGTGCCGACCATCTGGTTCAGCTCGCCCTTGCCGCAGTTCGGCGTGCCCATCACGGTGAAGCTGTCGGCGTCGGCGACGCCGCGCAGGTTGCGCCAGAACGTGCGCGAGATCCCGCGGTAGCCGGGGTTGCGGACCATGCCGACGATCTCGCCGTCCTCGATCCGCTGGCCGTACTCGCAGCCGAACTGGAACTTGTTGCGGCTGTCGTCGATCGACCACGACTGGTTGGTCTGCAGGTAGACGCCGTGCTCGATCGAGCCGATCAGCTCCTCGAGCGGTCGAGTCGCCCGGCTCGACGTTGAGGTTGGCCATGCGGTCGATCGGCGGGCGGTTCCAGCCGGATGCCCGCGAGTTGGCCACCCCGTCGAGGCCGGTGCGCTGCTGGGACACCGCGCCGCCGAGCCCGCGCTTGAGGACCCCGTTCTCGATCAGGTGCTGCCGGGTGGCCGGCGTGCCGTCGTCGTCGAAGCCGTAGCTGGCGAGCTGGCCCGGCACGGTCGGATCGAACGTGACGTTCAGCAGCTCGGAGCCGTACTGGAACGAGCCGAACATGTCGGCGGTGACGAAGCTCGTGCCGGCGTAGTTGCGCTCGTCGCCGAGGATGCGGTCGAGCTCGAGCGGGTGG
Source organism: Ilumatobacteraceae bacterium (assembly GCA_963772085.1). Taxonomy (GTDB): domain Bacteria; phylum Actinomycetota; class Acidimicrobiia; order Acidimicrobiales; family Ilumatobacteraceae; genus Sva-07. The sequence goes on along the minus strand of CAVYWH010000019.1, from coordinate 1,499 downwards.
CCGATCGACTCGTGGATCTGCAGCATCATCTGGTCGGGCGCGAGCAGGAGGTCCATCTCGCCGCTCGGGCAGTTCGGTGCGTCGAGGAGTTCGAGCGCCTGGTCGGCGATGCGCGAGGCGGCGTCGCCGAACCCGTGCCGTCCGAGCACCTCGGCGCCACCCTGGCCGCAGAACGCGCCGGCGCCGTAGGTGCGCGACCTGGGTGTTGGTCCCCTCGTTGGCGACGGCGCGGAGGCCGGGGTAGACGAAGCGGAACCGCTGCTCGATGCGCCCGCCTCCGGAGGTGACGAGCAGCGTGTCGACCTCGCGCTTGACGAGCGAGGCGCTCCAGTCGACGATCCGGTCGTCGATGCCGAGCAGTCGCGACTGCTGGTGCAGCAGCTCGAGTCGATCGTCGAGCGGCAGCGTGTCCCAGTCGACCTCGACCGGCGACCGGTACACGCCGACCGCGTGGTCGGGCGGTGGCGTGGTGGTGACCATCGAGCCGGCGGTGATCGTCGGCCCAGTGGCGGGCTCGTTCGACGGCCAGTTGCGAGCCCGGACTCGCTGAGATCGGAGGTCGCGGCGTAACCGAGGCCCGCCGCCGTCCCAGATCGAGATCATCACGCCGGTGTCGAATTCGGTGAAGATCGGTTCGAGCTCGTTGCGGCGCACCCGCAGGTGTTCGGACCGTTCGTCGTGGAGCCGGGCCGATGCGTAGTCGACGTCGGTGGGCAGCGCGCGTCGGAGGCGGTCGGCCAGCGTCTGTGACTCGATGAGCATGTCGGTCATGTCGGTCGAGGCTACGAGGTCGGTGGGGTCAGGCACTGCGCGCGACCTCGGGGTGCTGGGCCCGGCACTGTTCCAGCCCGGCGAAGGCACGGATCGTCGCGGCGGCGGGAGAGGGGGTACACCCACCACAGCGTCGCGGCGACGAGGAAGATGGCGGCCGACGCCACGACGGCAGCAGCGGTGCTGAACATCACGTCGGTGATGAGGAAAACGGTGCCGGCGATGGCGAAGGCAAGCAGCGCCAGGGCGGCCAGCGCCTCGACATTGGCGGCGCGAGCAGGGCGTCCTTGTCGCTCTGGCGGAAGCGGATGCGGTGGAACGACGACGGGGCCAGCAACAGCACCAGCGTGAGGCCCGCACAGAAGAAGGTGGCGTAGTACACGCCGCGTTGGAGGTCGGTCAGCTGCTCGAAGCGTCGGTGAACGCCACGGTGAGCAGGAACGCGAAGAGCACCTCGACGCCCGGGATGATCGACCGGAGTTCATCGAACAGCTGCTCGTGCTCTCGTTCGAGTCGCTCGGTGTCGTTCTCGGGTTCCCGGTATCCTCGTGCTCGGGTTCGTGGGTCACGGCGGTCACCGCCCATCCATACCCGCAGGATGCGGGCGACAAAACCAGCGACCTCGCCGTCATTCCACGTTTGCGTCGCGATTTCGGCGTTACGGAGCGCGCAGAAGCGCGACGCAAACGAGGATGTCAGGGGGCGGACCGGGCTGCGTGGTAGCGGTC
>CAVYWH010000018.1:0-45164 GCA_963772085.1 Ilumatobacteraceae bacterium | reverse complement strand
CGGCGGATAGCAATACGTAAACCGGTCGAAGCGTACGCGACACAACCATCGGCGAGATCGCGTGCACGAACCGGCAATACGATGCCTCGACGGACTCACCTTCGACGGGCGTCCTGCACTCGGCGTTGGCTTGGGTGTAGCCGTCCAGGTCCACGACCGCATCCCGGCGGAGCGGAGGCGTCCAACCCAATGTCGCCATGCATTCGGCGAAGGCCAGCGGCGCAGCACCGGACGGGTCGACAGACGCTGATGCACCGCTCGGCGACAGGTCGTCGGCAGCTAGTCGGCGTTGAAGTGCCACCCGCGCCGCTATCTGTTCCGCAGCCGGTGAGAAACATGCCAACCACGATGAGACAGACACGCCGCCACCAGAAGCAACGCCGAGAAGCCTCATCCATTACCGCGCATCCACACTCGCCAGCGTCGCGGCGGCATCGACGTGGCCCGCGGTCCCCGATCGCGTCGACGCGCGGTCGGGGGTCGAGCAGGAACGTCGTTACGAGCGCACCGGGGATGTCAACGTCGGCCCGTCGCCTACGAAGTGCCACGTCGTGGCCGAGCGCAGCCGTGAGTTCACCCAGCGACGTTCCGATTCCAATCCCCTGGGTCGTCGTCACTGCACTGGCCTGTTCGATGGACGGGGGCATCGGTCCGACCGGCGCAAGGGACGAAACGATCGGATCAGCCGAGGCTCCACGCAGTCCAGTCGATGGTCTGGCCGTCCGGTCCTGGTCTCGAACGTCAGTCGTAGATGGCCCCACCAGATCGTGCGATAGGACTGACTTGCGGTGCACGCATCAGCTCGGGCGGAGTGGTGTTCCATCGGTGTCCCATGTGATGTCGCCAAGTGATGCGCTGACATCGCTGGCAAACGATTCGATGTCGAGCACGTCCGCATACTGCTTCCCGAACACTGAGGCGAATGCGGTGTCGATCACCGGTTCGAAAGTCTCGGCGGTGCCATGGTGGTTGCCAGAGTTGTCGACGGTGGCGACTACCACGGTTGAGACCGGCGATTGGGGTCGATGGACGGCAACAGTGGTCGTTGGTCGCTGAAGTCACCGCCGGGACCGTTGCGAACGACGGTGACACGGTGGACTCGCCGGATGGCGACGACGAGGAATCCTGCGGCATCTATCGCCGCAAGCGGCGACCACCAGCAGGCCAGCTACAAGAACGAATCGGCCAAGCACGGTGCGGCGCATACTGCCCGAAATGGAATGGGATTGCCAGTACCGAGCGGCAGATCGGCGCTAGCCCGTCTCCACGACGATGGCGTCGGTGCAACCGCAGTCGCCATCAGGCAAGGGCTCATCGACTTCGGCGACAGCGAGTTCGGTGTGTCCGGAGCCGAGAACGCGGATCTGTGCTTCGACGTGGTTGTCGGCTCCCGCGGTCTACCGGAATCCAGACGCCGGACACAGAGTCGGAGACTGCGGCGCACGTTGCCGTCGACCTTGACCGTCGTGCACTCGCCGTCTTGGCAGAACTCGACGAATCGGCGGTGGCGTCGACACTGACAACGACTTCGGGTCCGGCGCATTCGGCGTCACAATCGGTGCACGCGGTACCGCCGAACACACCGGTGATGATCGTCGCGACGGCGGCCAGACCATGATGGATGGAGATCATCGCCCGTGCCTACTCATCCGCTGACAATGGCCCCTCGGCGCCCGCGTTGGTGGTACCGAGCGGATGTTCGGCTCGGGCGATTGCCCGTCGCGGTCGAGTCCTCCCGAGATGCCGCTTTGAACCAGCGGTGGTCGGACGAAGGGCAACGTCGGTCGGCATCGGCGAGGGCTCGAATCGCTGATACGGAATCACCCCGACCTGGTAATGGTCCTCGTACACGATCGTTCCAGGATCGTCCGATACGGCCCGAGCCCATTCCACCCCGTACGTATCGAGTAGCACGCAGAGCGGTTCAAGCTTCCGGAGCATGTCGGCGCAGGTTGCATTCTTGAACCACGTGACAGCGCCGATCGTGTTCCCATTGTCGTAGAGTGGGTTCGGGAGTTCCCGCTTTGAACCAGTCATCGATGTCGAAGTAGAGCCGTTCCTCGTCGTCCGTCAGCCGATCGGCGCGACGTAGATGATCGACCGCGACGAATACGCCGACCTCGACACCCAGCCGCCCGCGGTACGTCGCCTGAAGTCGAACGAAGGTGTCGCCATCCCCAGCCATTGAGCCAGCATGTCACGCGAACGATTGCAGCCCCTGGGTAGCGTGGATCGCCCGATATGAGTGCGCCTCGCCAGTCATATCCGGGTGTAGTGCGATGCTCGGTTCTAGCGTTGGAGGCATCGTGGTGCAGTCGGGAGTCGGTCGTTGAGTCGTGACGTGTGGTTGAAGCAGCTCCGAATCGCGGGCGCTGATGCCCGATCGGTCGAGGACGCGTTGGCCGGCGACGTTCCCGTCGACGGGCTCCAACACGCCGGCAGTGCCGTGCTGCGAGCCGAGCGTTCCGACGTTCTCGTCGACATCGCTGGGCCGACTGATCGACGCGTTGCGCGGGCGGGGATGGACCGGCGACGCCGAACTCATCGCCGAACTCGAGCACTACGCGAACCGCAGTTCGTCGGATCTGATCTCGCTGCCGGTCGACACTCGACGAGCTTGGCGAAGCACTCGATCAGTCCCCGGGGAGCGACGTCCTACATCGACGTGACCGACGGAGCGTTGTGGCCGGCGCAGCTGTTCGACGTCGACCAGGGTCCCGATGACTTCGACGCGGCGTCGGACCGGTGGCTGCTCGTGGTCGGACTCGGATCGAGGTCTGCGTACGAGGTGATGCAGCGCTTCATCGCCACGATCGATGCAGCCGGGTCTCGCGGCGCGGCTCGCCGAGTCGATCGCCGGGTCCGGCGCGTTTCGACGGTTCCAGTCCGAACTCAGTCGGCATGACGACGAGTACACCCGCTGGCACCGGTTCCGTGACGACGCTCGCCTTGGCCAAGCACGCGCCTGGCTCGCCGACCGCGGCTACCAATCCACACGTTGATCACCCGAATATCACTGGCGTGGCGCACCCATATCGGGCATTCGGCGCTACTTGACCCGTTCCTCGACCCAGCGATCATCGACATCTTCCGCCGCGATTACGTGGCGCCGCATCGGGGCCGCACTGCGGCGCAGCGGTCTGGCGCCGCAGTGGGATTACGTGCGGCGATATCGAGTGCCCGGAGCCGGCACTTTGGGGGCGGGGCGACGCAATGGTCCGTTTCCGAGTCGGTGTCGCGCTTCACGAGTGTGGGCGGTGCACGAGGTGATGTCCGAAGTCCGCGAAGATGCGAGGACGGTAAGCCACGCGCCGCGAGCCGATACGCGAACGTTCCGGTGCCGCAACTGAGGTCGAGGACGCAGCGACCGCCGAACTCATCGGCGATGGCCTCGTAGTGATCGAGGTGGCACCGATTACCACCGATTGTCGTCGTAGATCGCCGCAAAACGGGTCGACATCCACCGCCCTTGGGACCTCATCCATCCAGGGTTGTTGCGTCCGAATACATTGATGTGCATGGGGTCTGGGGCCGACGACGTGGTGGGGGTGGCGAGGCTGGTCGTCGGTGATGCAGGCCGCGTACTTGGGGGCGAGCGGTGATGTCGATTCCCACCAGCAGGCCGCGTACGACCTCGGTCATGCTGCCGCCGTGGTAGAAGCTGCCGCGGCAGCGGTGGAGTATGGCGAACTCGGGGATCTCGAGCGTCGGATCGCGGACGCGTTCGTGGCCGAGGCGGTCCACGACGTCGCGACACGCTTGCTCGGGCGGGAGGCCACGTGGGGGGCCGAACCGGGTGCGCTGGACGCGGCGATGCCGTTCGTGCGTGAACATCGCAGCGCCGACTTCCTGGCCTCGTTGCACGGCGTCGACGGTGACCGTCACCTGGACGACGACTTCGAGATGGTGCGCGACACGTTCCATCGATTCGCCCGCGACAAGGTTCGCCCGGTGGCCGAACACATCCACCGCAACAACGCTGACATCCCCGAAGAGGTGATCGCTGGCCTGGCCGAGTTGGGCACGTTCGGACTGTCGATCCCTGAGCGGTACGGCGGGTACTCGACCGGCGGTGACGGCGAACTGCTGGCGATGGTCGTGGCGACCGAAGAATTGTCGTGGGGATCGCTCGGTGTGGGTGGCTCACTGATCACCCGGCCCGAGATCCTCGCCCGGGCGATGACCCGGGGGCCACCGACGCGCAGAAGCAGCAGTGGCTCCCGCGACTGGCCAGCGGTGAGGTAATGGCCACGGTAGCGGTGACCGAACCCGACTTCGGCTCCGACAGCGGCGCGATCACCACGACGGCAACCCGCGATCCGGACGGCGACGGCTGGCTGATCAACGGCGTCAAGACCTGGTGCACATTCGCCGGTCGGGCCGATGTGCTGATGCTCATGGCACGTACCGACGCCGATCGCAGCAAGGCGCATCGTGGGGTGTCGATGTTCCTCGTGTCCAAGCCGCGAGCGGGCGGGCACAGCTTCGAATTCGATCAACCCGATGGTGGTCGCATGGAAGGCCAGCGCGATCGACACGCTCGGCTATCGCGGGATGCACTCCTACGAGGTGAGCTTCGATGGTTGGCGGGTAGCCGCCGACTGCCTCGTGGGCGGCGAGGCCGGTATCGGCCAGGGCTTCTACATGCAGATGGCCAGCTTCGACAACGGTCGGCTCCAGACCGCGGCCCACGCGATCGGTGTAATGCAAGCCGCCTACGAAGCGGCGCGCGACTACAGCGCCGAACGTACGGTGTTCGCCCGGACCTTGGACGACTACCAACTCACCAAGGTCAAACTTGCCCGCATGGCCGTGGTGATCCAAGGAACACGACAGTTCATGTACCGAGTCGCACGACTCCTCGCTCGCGACACCGGCGAAGGCGTGCTCGAAGCAGCCATGGTCAAGGCGTACGCGTGCCGTAGCGCCGAGTGGGTGACACGCGAGGCAATGCAACTCCACGGCGGCATGGGTTACGCCGAGGAATTTCCGGTGAGCCGGTACTTCGCCGACGCCCGCGTGCTGTCGATCTTCGAAGGCGGGGAAGAATCCTCGCCCTCAAGGTCATCGCCCGACGCCTCACCGGCGAACGACCCGTCATCCCCCCTCAACGGATCCGAACGTGACCAGCCACCCGCAGCTGGTCGAGCGCCTGGGCCCCGGAGGAAGCGGTGACGGTACGCGACGCGCCCTTCCATGCGCCGCTGGTTTCACATCGATCCTCTTCCAAGACGACAGTGCGGGCCGCTGAGGTGGACCGGGTTCTGCAGACGACGACCGGACGCCGAATCGGCAGCGCCGAGTACGGCGATCCCAACGGAGCCCCGGTCCTGTGGTGCCATGGCGGACCCGGCAGCAGGCTCGAACCTGCCTGGCTGTCCGTTCCGGCACTGGCCAGGGGACTGAGGATCATCGGAATAGACCGTCCCGGGTATGGCCTCTCCGATCCGCACCCTGGTCGGTCCATCCTCGACGTGGTCGACGACGCCTACGAGGTCGTCGACCAGCTGTCTCTCGACCAGTTCGCCACCGTCGGTGTGTCCACCGGCGGGACCTCGCACTTGCCGTCGCCGCAGCCGCACCCGCACGTGCCTGGGGCGTCATCCTTGCCGGCGCGATGACCGACATGGCGTTCGAACCTCCGCGTGACACGATGAGCCGACCACACGCCCACGACGTCTGGAACGCACCGGATCGCCCCACTGCACTCGCGGCCGCCGTCGCCGCACATGGCGAGCACGGCGAGAAGATGACCGACGGCAATCTCTACGCCGCGCTTCCACCCGCCGATCAGGCCATGCTGCGCGACCCGGAATGGGCTCGCCACACTCAATCGGGCCTGCCGTCGTGGTTCGCTCACGGACTCGAGGGATACACCGACGACCGAATCGCCGACCGAGACGGCTGGAGCGCCTTCGACGTCACCCGGATTACGTGTCCTGTTGTCATCCTGCAGGGCACCGACGACATCATGACCCGACCCGTCCACGGCAGACACACCGCATCGATCGTGACCACCGCGACACTCCGCCTCCTGCCGGGACACGGCCACTTCAGCGTCGAGTCGCTCATCGTCGACGAACTCGCGACGCTCCTCACGGAAGGGAGCCAACGCATCGCCGAAGGACCTTGACGCCAACAAACCGTCCAAGACCCCCGGCTCCTCCCGAAACTCTCCGTTCAGCGAACACCCACCGCAAGTTTCGACTAGGAACCCACCGCGACCGTTTGTCCGCACAGCTCGCTCGTCCGGCCGACAGAGGACACGTTTCTGTGGCAGCTATCCACAACGAGTCCGGGATTCCGTGGCGCGCGACTTGGGGCCGAAGTGTGCGGACTGATCGTGCCTCAAAGGCGGGTTATCGATCGGTGTTATTGAGTGCCTCGAGCGGCATCTTGGTGACGCGTTCCTGCATCCTCGCCGACGGGCGTCAATCGCCTTCCGATCGTCGGTTCGACCTCTCACAGGTTGCCCGCGGTGCGGCCCGAGCACGAGCCTCGCGGCTCGGGATCATCGTTCGGCTCGCGGGAAGGGTCGATCGATCGGAAAATGCCTTCTCGCTCAGCTGAGCGCTGCGGGGTTCGGAACATTTCCGGTCAACCCCCCGTTTGGCCGTATGTAGCGTTTGGGGTGTGCAGCTCGCCCAGTCCGTTCACGTAACTGGATTCTCACTATTTGGCCCCGACCCTGTGGGATCGGTCCACCTGTCGTTCGAGATCCACGGTCCTCATGTGGCGCTATACGGGCTGAATGGATCCGGAAAAACGACATTGCTGGACGCGATGCGAATGTGCCTGTCCGGTGTCGCAACTGGACCTCGGGCATTCGCACATCTCAGCTTCTCTGAGGAAGACCTGGGATGGTCAAGACAATTGTTCGACGACTTTGAGGGTCTCGTCCAACAGCGGCTTGGGCGGCCGGTTCGCTCGGCCACAGCTGGCGAGGTCGGTGACGGCGCAGACGCAAGACGAGAAGCCTGGCGGGCTCGCGTCGACGCTATCCGTGATGATCTCGCGTCCATCGGCGGGCAGGAAGGTGGTCTGATGCCCGATTCGGTTGGACTCACCGTCGAAGCAATCGGCACGCTGACTGATCCCCGATGGTGCGTGTATCTTTCGACTGTCGTCACACCTGACCAAAAAGGCTTCGAGGGTCTCAAGTCATTCCGCGACCTTGCCGACCGACACGCGGAACAATCCCCGTCGACCTCCCACGTTTCCGAAACGGAGTCCGCTTTTGTCCGCGCCGGCACTGTCGGGGTCGGTTGGGCCGAGCTTGACCTGCACCTGCACAACCAAAGATCGCAGACCGTGCGCCCCGAATGGGTGCCGGTCCGGCTGGCCATGATCGGCGAACTCTCCCTGGACGATGAGAGAATCTCGATCGTCGCCGTGGATGGCGACGTCGACGCCGTTGAGCTTAAATCGGCCGAGGAGATCGAACGGGCGCAGTCCCATGCTGAACGGTGGCCCAGCGACGAACAACGGCAGCTCATCGACATCTTCAGTAAGAAGGCCACTGAGTATGCGTCAACGATGTTCGGCGTCGATGCAAAACTGGTCTACCGAGTCAGCGAATCCGAACAAGACCGGCACAGACGGCTCCGCTGGTTCTGGACCGACTCAAATCAGAATGAGATTCCTCTTCTTCGCGCCAGTTCCGGGGAGCGCCTCATTGCATGTACGTCGATCTCGCTCGCAATCCGGGCACCGGCTCGAATCTGCACCGCGATCGTGTTCTTCGATGAACCAGAACGCAGCCTTCATCCCCAAGCCATCGAGCGGATCAGCGCCGGTCTGCCCGAGATTCTCTTCGTCGACGAGATGTACATACCGTGGGTGCCCCTGTACAGCATTGTGTTCGCCACCCATGCCCCTGCGCTCGTCAACCCTGACCGCTTCAACGTCGTTCACGTCGACCGCCACGCCAATGGCGAGGTCCGCGTAACCGGATGCAGATCACCGCATGGGCGGAACCCAAGTCTCGCCGCAGAACTCGGCTGGAGCACGGCGATGTCCTGCAGAAGATCCGCAAGTGGATCGTGGTCGAAGGGCGACATGACATGGTTGTGCTCGATGCCGTATTCGGCGACACGCTTGCGGAACGTGGATGGGCGCTCGCCCCGATGCGCGGAGCACAACAGGTCAGCACGGCGTTGACCTCCTATTTCTTCTCGACTTCACAGACGCCACTCTCCGGATCGTGCTCGATCACATCGACGCCGAAGCGGTCGAACAGTTCAATCGGGCTAGGGACCTCTACCTGGACGGCAAGTATGGACAGTCCAGACAGTTGCTCGAACAGATGGGAGGGTCCAGCGCATCAGCAACGAGCAGTGAGATCGGCCACCTCGCCCGGGCTGCCGTCGAGGCCGTCGGACGCCGCACATTCGAACGAATCGAGTTCGTCGGTCTCGAGCGTCCCGACATCCTCCACTATCTCGACCCTGCTGACCTCGGCCTCACATCGAGCTGGAACGAATTGTTCGATCAGTATCGCAAGACCCACCCAGGAAAGATTTCGGGGTCCGCATACAAGACGTGGCTTAAGGACAATCATCGGATGAAGACGAACGACGACCGGCTGCGCACGGCGGCGTTACACCTTGACGACCTCGGCTATTCCACGCTGTCGTGACCTGAGCGACCAGATCCATCTTCCAAGCTGGTAACCGGACCGATTCCGTTTCGATGCTCAGCATTGGCTAGGTAGCGATCCACGCCAGCGAATCAATCGAACGCCGGCCCGGGTTCGCCTTTTTCGCCACGCTGGTCGACCCGAGGTCGGATGCCCAATGATCTCAGTTGCTCGCCCATGGCCCCCACGGATAGGACCCGAACACTACGACACCGCCCGACAGCGCAGATTGCCTTCGTGGGCGTTAGCCAGGAAGCCCGGTGCAGAACGATTGATCCGGAAGTGCCACCGACCGCCGGCTGTGCACCGTTGATCTCTGCGGGTTGAATCGGACGGCCAGCGAGCACATAGCGAAGATCGGCGCCATCTCCGCTTGACATTGGGCGTGCTGAGCTTTTCGTGCACGGCGTGCATAAATCCGGGTCGCTCATGCGTGTGTGTTGATATGGGAACTAGTGGGCTGTTCGAGGTGGCGGTGATGTCGATCGAGCCGATGTCGTTGACGTCGGGGTTCGAGGACGTGTATCGCCGCGAGTATCCGGGCCTGGTGGCGGTGGCGACGGCGCTCACCGGTGATGTCCGCGACGGCGAGGATGCCGTGCAGGACACGATGGTGCGAGCGTTCGTGCGCTGGGATGACGTCGGTCAACTGGAGCGGCCGGGGGCGTGGTGTCATCGGGTGTTGCTCAATGCCTGTCGGTCGCGATGGCGGCGACGGCGGACCGAGCAGCGGTTCTGGTCGCGTTCGCGTCGCGAGGAGCGGTCGATGGCTGAGCCGTCGGCGGATGTGATGGTGTTCTGGGCGCTGGTGCGCGAGTTGCCCTCGCGACCGCGTTTGTCGGTGACGTTGCACTTCGCGGGTGAGCGCACGATGGCCGAGATCGCCTCGATCCTGGACGTGCCGGAAGGAACCGTGCGGTCCGACATCGCCCGTGCTCGGGTCGTGATCACCGCAGCACTGAGGAGCCAACCATGAGCGACCGAGATGCCCTGGGCTGCCGGAGATCGAACTGCACGGCGACGACGACGCGGTGTTCGACGACCTGGCTCGTCGCGCCGGAGCGGCGCTGCGTCGCCCGGCACCCGAGGACGGTGTGCGCGCCATCGCCCAGCGGCAGCGACGCCAGCAAGCGCTCAAAGCGACCGTGGTCGGCGGAGTCGCGGTGGCGGCACTCATCGGCACGCTCGCTGTCGCCGCCAATCGCAACGACCCTGACAGCCTGACCCCGGTCGATTCGTCACCCGCCACGCTGCCAGCGACCACGACCCCAGTGGCCAGCACCGAGGGCGAGCCCGCCGTGGCTGCCGAGACGAACGCCCCAACCGGAGACACGGCAGCCGTCATTGAGATCGACCACCGATCATGGCCGACCTACACATCGACCCGCTACCGCACCGAGTATTCACGGTGGGCCATCCTCCGGATTGGACCGAGGTCCCATCGAGCCGGGATTGGAGTTGGCAGACCGACGTCCAGGACCCGCTCAGCGCCGCGCACGAAGCCTTCATCTCTCCGGACGATGCCATTCGCGTGAGCGCCTGGAACGCGCCCTTCGAGGACAATCCCGATCGGGTCGGACTCCAGACGACGACCTCGTGGCGTGGGTCGAGGACTACTGCCAGCGATCGGGTAACTCGCCCTGCGACGGGATCGCCGATCGGGCCATCGAGTTGTGCCTCGAGAGGCGGGATTGCCATCCCGGCCTGCTGGTGCCGTTCGAGAACGACGTCCAGGCGTTCTTCAGCGGCGGCATCTACAGCCGACGGCGATGACCATCGTCGCAGTGTGGCAGGGCGAGTCAGCGCCTTCGGTGGCGCCATACGGCGGCGCTCAGCAACTCCTCGAATCGTTCCTGGCGACCATGCAGGTCTGGCCTGCCTCGACGCCGTTTGAGGCCCGCGACTAGCTCGGGGACGATTGCTCGCGGAGGTCCGTCTCGGCCACTGCCCGTGTTCCTCGCCCGCACTCGTACACCGAACACCAGCACCTAATTCCCGGACTGGCGCCTCGCACAACACCTCTCCGCACACAGATCATCCGAGCTGGAAGTCTCACCGACCGCCGGATCGCTTACCCTGTTGGATCTCGCAAGCGAGGGCACATTCCTGCGGCCCGTGCTTGGCTGCTCCCTGGGGTCCTCTCGAGCGCGGTTCTCGCAGGTGCGGGTCACTCCTCGAGCGGGTAGCCCGTGCGAGGGGTTCTTGTGGGCTCTCGAGGCCGACGCGATAACACCAGGTAGATGGTGCCCGGGGCGGGGATCGAACCCGCATGGATCTCGCGATCCAGGGGGGTTTAAGCCCCCCGCGTCTGCCAGTTTCGCCACCCGGGCGGGTGCGGAAACACGCGCAGACTACGAGTCTGACGATCCGGACGAGCGTCTCGCATCGCGTCCGTATCCTGCCATCGATGCCAGGACGACTGACGCGCGGTGCATGGTTCGCGTGCGGATGGGTCGCGGTCGGCATCGGGACGATCGGCATCGTGGTGCCGGGTCTGCCGACAACCGTGTTCTTCATCGTCGCCGCGGCGTGCTTCTCCCGGTCGAGCCCGCGCTTCGAGCAGTGGGTGCTCGACCGGCCCGGTATCGGCCCGATGGTCCGCGACTACCGGTCGGGGCTCGGCATGCCCCGCAGTGCGAAGACCGCGGCGATCTCGTCGATCGCCATCGTCTGCTCGCTCGAGCGCGTTCGTCACCACGAGCGGCTGGGTGCTGCGCTCGATCATCCTCGCCGCCGGTGCGGTCGGCATCGCCTGGATCCTGTGGCGCGTGCCGACCCGCCCCGACGTCAACTCGAACCGTCAGCTGTCCGCGCGCGGCCAGATGGTTCCGCATCGCCGCGATCGCCGAGGCCATCACCTGGCTCGGCCTGTTCGTCGGCATGGCGGTCAAGTACGTCGGCAGCGGATCGGAGATCGGCGTGCAGATCTTCGGACCGATCCACGGGGTCGTCGTGCTCGCCTACTTCGCGGTCACGTTGTACGCCGCCCGCCAGTTGCGGTGGGGCAGCCGGACCCTGGTGCTGGCCCTGCTCGCCTCCGTGCCGCCCGGGTGCACCCTGATCTTCGAAGCGTGGGCCGAGCGCACCGGCCGGCTGCACCGATCGTCCCGGACGGCCGGCCCGGTCGACCGTCGCCATGAAGTCGCCCTGACCTCGGCCCGCCACGCGACGAAGTGTGAGCCCTCCGGGTCGAAATCGCACCGTGAGCGCTCACACTTCGGGCGTGGTGACGCGTCGGGGTCTGGGCTCAGACGAGTGGCGGGCTCCAGCTGGTCGACCGGGCATGTCGATGCTGTCGACGTCGCCGTCGTCGTGCCACGGGGCACACGCACGATCAGGAACACCAGGCCGACGGCGGCCAGGCCGACACCGAACCACATCGCGTGCTGCCAGCCCTCGACGAGCGCTTCCCGAGCGGCGTCGAGGATGGCCGGGCCGTCGGCGCCGAGCTTCGGTCCGGCGGCGAGTGCCGAGCCGATGCCGTCTTCGACCTGGTGGGCCAGTTCGGGCGACAGGCCCTCGGTGGCCGACGACACGCTCGAGCGGTAGCCCGAGTTGATCAGCGAGCCGAGCAGGGCGATGCCGATGGCCCCGCCGAGTTCACGCACCGTGTCGTTCAGCGCCGAGGCGACGCCCTGCTTCTCGGCCGGCAGTGCCTCGGTGATCGCCGCGGTCGACGGGCTCATCAGGAGGCCGACGCCGACGCCGAACACCATCAGACCCGGCAGCAGCGACAGGTAGCCGCCTTCGACCGACACCATCGTGGCGAGCATGACGAGGCCGAGGCCGAAGATCAGCGTCCCGGTGATCAGCACCCGGGTGGTGCCGAACTTCTTGGCGAGCGTCGGGGCGACCGACGACAGCGGCATCATCATCGCCGCCATGGGCAGCAGGCCGGCCGACGCCTTCAGCGCCGAGAACCCGAGCACCGCCTGGAGGAACTGGATGAGCACCAGGAAGATGCCGAACATCACGGCGAACACGAGGAACAGGTTGAGCGACCCCGTGGCGAGCGAGCGGTTGCGGAACAACCGGATGTCGAACAGCGGGTTGTCGATGCGCAGTTCGTGCCAGATGAAGGCGGCGAACGGCACGACGCCGACGAGGATGCCGGCGGCCGCGATCGGGCTGGTCCAGCCGGCCTCGGGGCCTTCGTGGATGCCGAGGACGATGGCGCCGATGGCGATCGCCGACAGGAACGAGCCGAGCGATGTCGAACCGGCCGCCGTGGTCCTCACGGGTGTTGGTGACGTAGCGCAGGCTGAGCGCCAAGCCGACGGCGGCGAAGGCGATCGGCATGGCGAAGAGCCACGGCCAGGTGAAGTAGTCGATCATGAACGACGAGACGAACAGGCCGAGGATGCCGCCGGCGCCGGCGAAGCCGGACCAGATGCCGATCGCCCGGGCCCGGTCCTCCTCGGGGAAGGTCGAGGTGATGATCGACAGGGTGACCGGCATGATCATCGCGGCGCCGACGCCGGCGATCACCCGGGCGACGAGCAGCATCTCGACGGTCGTGGAGAGCGCGGCGCCGACGTTGGCGAGGGCGAACACGACGAGGCCGGCGAGCAGGATGTGCTTGCGGCCCCACCGGTCACCGATCGCGCCGATCGGCAGGAGCAATGCGGCGAGGGCGATCGTGTACCCGTTGATGACCCACAGGAGTTGGCTCTGGGAGGCGCCGAGGTCGAGGGCGAGGTCCTGCTGGGCGACGTTGAGGCCCGACACGGACGAGATGACCGCCACGAGCGACACGATCATCGCGATGAGGATCCATCGCTGACGCTTCGGATCGGTGATGAGGTCTTCGGCGGGGATGTGATCGACGTGTGCCGATCGGGTGCCCGATGGGCGGGGAGGTGGTGTCCATGTGACTACCGTTCTACTGGATCTGTGATACGAGACGGTAGCGTACTGTTCATGGAGGTCCAACGCCAGCGGTTTACGCTCTCCTGTGTGGGACAGTCGTCACAGGAACTCACGGTCGACACCGACCGCGATCGCGACTGCGATCCGCGCGTCGCCCGCAGTCGTGCCGCCGTGATCTCGGCCGCGACGGAGCTGCTCGTCGACGCCGGACCGAACGCGGTGACCATCGACGCGATCGTCGCCCGGTCGGGCGTGGCCAAGTCGACGATCTACCGGCACTGGGCGTCGCGCGACGAGGTGCTCCTCGACGTGATGGAGGTCTGCGCCCCCGACCTCGTCGACCCTGACCCCGCGCTCGGCGTGGAGGCGGGCCTGCGCGAGATCGCCCATCGCATCGGGGCGATGCTCAACGACCCCGAGTGGGCGCGGGTGCTGCCGGCCCTGCTGATGCTGAAGACCCACGCCCACGGCATCGCCGATCTCGAGAAGCGGATGGAGGAGCGGCAGAACGAAGTGGTGATCTCGCTGATCCGTCGCGGCGTGGAAGAGGGCCTGCTGCGCCCCGACGCCGAATGTCCCGAGGCGTCGGCCGTGCTGGTCGGGCCGCTGTTCTTCGCCCAGCTCACCGGGTCGGTCCCGATCGACGCCGGCTTCGTCGAGCGCACCGTCGACCGCTTCCTCGCCACCTACCGCCCGGCCTGAACTCAGCCGTTCACGCGGCGCCGGGGATGCGGGCGAGTTCGGACGTGGCGACCTCGGCATCGTGCGACTCGAAGATCCCGCCGGCGGCCTCCCACAACTCCGAACGCAGGCGATCGGCATGGGGGGCGCGCAGCGAGTTGGCGACGACGACGCCTTCGATCATGTCGGCGAGCATCGCCGCGCGGGGACGCCCGTTGACGCGCACGGCGACGACCGCGCCGGCGTCGGGGCGGCGCCGGATCGACCGATCGAGCCCGACGAGCCGCGGCGGACATCGATAGCTCGGGGCGATCAACCCTCGGCGGCGCGCCTCCCTGGTGAGTGTGCGCGCCGCGGAGGCAAAGTCGATCGTCGTGGCCGGTTCCATACCTGACCCACTCTGACGCGGGGGTCTGACATGGACCCGTGCGTGTCAGCCGCCGAGGTAGACGACGAGCGCGGCGTTGCCGAGGCCGGCGACCGGCGGGGCGGTCGCCAGCGGGGCGACGGAGGTGACCGGCAGCGTCAGGTCGACGGCCATCAGCTCGGCGGCGCTCTGGAACCCCTCGGCGAAGTAGATGGTCGTGGCGGTGGCCGGCACCGCCGCGTTCAGGCCGCGGATGTCGCTCCAGCCGACCAGCCGCCAACAGGAACACCGTCGGCCCGACGCGCTCGCCGGTCATGCCGGCCGACGTCACCACGACCGGCACCGACGCCCGCTCCGGCGGCGGCAGCGTGGTCGGCGGCAGCGTCGTCGGCGGTTCGGTCGCCGGCGGCGCGGTGGTCGGTGGCAGGTGGCGGCGCGGTGGTCGGCGGGAGGGTCGTCGGATCGAGCGTGGTCGACGGGACCGTCGTCGGACCGAGTATCGACCGCAGGTCGTCGTGGCAGCGATCGCCGGGCTGGCGGCGCCGGAGGCGTCGCGGCTCTGTTCGAGGTAGATCACCGCACCGACGAGGCCGAGCACGACCACCGCCAGCAGGCTGTTGAAGATGGTGTGACGACTCACGCGAGCAGACAGGCGATGCGCTCAGGCCACCGTCGGCTCGGGGGCGACGGTCGTCGACGGGGGGATGATCGTTTCGCTCTCGGGCAAATAGGCCAACCATTGGTGTTTCATGACGGACCGAGGCTACCGACCAGGGTCCCCTGGACACCGTCTCTCGAGAAACGCCGACGGCGATCGAAACGACGGCGGGGTCATCCGCCCGCTGAGACACCCCGTCGCTACAGTCGTCGACGGTGAGCGATCTCGACGGGCCTGGCGTGGTGAGCGCGACCACATCGCCGGACCCGGCGCAAACGCCGGCGGGCCCGCTGCTCACCCCGTTGCAGCGCAAGACGCTCGAGGCGCTGCGGCGCACCGGCGATCCGCTCGTGTTCGATGCGGATCTCGTGGCCGACATCCGCACCGAGATGCGGGTGGCGCTCGATCATTTCGCCGAGCGGCTCGAGCCGGGCTTCGACCTGTTCATCACGAAGCACCGGATCGGCTCGGCGCTCGACTGCGAAGAGCACCACCTCGCGCCCGACGAGTTCGAGTGGAAGCCGGCCACGGCGAAGGGGCAGGTGGCGCACCGGGCGATCCAGCTGATGCTGTCGTGGCGCGGCGAGCCCTCCCCCACCGACCTGGTCGACGAGGCGATGGCCCGGCTGGTCGACGAGGACCGCGGCATCGGCATCTGGATGGCGGCGCTCGGGCCGGCCGACGAGGCCGACCTGCGGGGGATGTCGATCGAACGGGTCACCAAGTTCGTCGAGAGCTTCCCGCCGCTCGACCGCCGGTCGAACCCGGTGACCGAGGCGGCGGCGCAATGGCCGCTGGACGGCCCGATCCTGTTGCGGGCGCGCGTCGACCTGATGATCGGGCGGCCCGCCGGCGACGAGAGCCGCAAGGTGATCATCGACCTCAAGACCGGTCGCCCGAGCCCGAAGCATCGCCAGGACCTGGGCTTCTACGCCCTGTTGGAGACCCTCGCCCGCGGCGTGCCGCCGCGCAAGCTGGCGACGTTCTACCTCGACGCTTCCGAGGCCCAGGTGGAGGACGTGAGCGAGCGGCTCCTGCGCTCGGCCGTGCGCCGCACGCTCGACGGCATCAACGCCATCGTCGAGCTCGAGGCCGAGGGCCGCTCCCCCGTCCGCCGTCCCGGCTCGTCCTGCCGCTGGTGCCCGCTCGCCGACGCCTGCGACGACGGCCAGCGCTACCTCAACGGCGACACCGACGACCCCGACTGACGACCGCGACGATTTCAGGGACCGGCCGGTCGGCGGGTCCGATCGGGGATGAACGACCCTCAGACGGCTGCGCAGGTGCCGACGGGGTTGTTGAACCTGCTGTCGAACACCCAGTCGCCCGCCCCCCACACCGTCGGGTCGCCGGGCGTCAGGCCGCCGTACCGGTGGGCGAGTTCGTTCGTGAACCAGGCCACGAACCGGGCCGCACCGGACGGGCACACGTGCATCAGGTCGCGCTTGCGTTCCGGTGTGCCGTCGCCGTCGAGGTCGAGCACGCCGGGGGTGCCCCACACCGGGCGCCCGTCGATGACCTGGAGGTTCCCGTCCGGATCGGCGGCGGCGAGTCCCTGGGCCACGCCGAACAGCCGGTCGAGTTGGGCCGAGAACTCCGGGTCGCCCGTCGGCGGGGACGACAACACGAGCAGTCGGGTGCCGACGCCCGCCAGTTGCTCCGACAGGCTGAGCAGGTGCTCCGCGTACTTCTCGTCGGGCACCCCGACGTCCCAGTTCGAGATCTGCAGGACAGCGAGGTCGGCATCGGTGGCGGCGGAGCGCTCGACCGTGTGGGCGAGGAGGTTGAGCTCATCGTCCTGGTGCGTCAGCATGAAATCCGGATACGCGGCCAGGTCGTCGACGGTCCACCCGCCCGCCGTGAGCGAGGCGCCGATCGCCGGTGCCAGGTCGTAGGCGACCGAGTCGCCGGCCCACACCATCCGTTCGACGGGCGGCAGGACGGGTAGGGGCAATCGTGGTGGTGAGCGTCGTCGACGGTTCGCTCACCGGGATGTCGGCGTCGGGGTCGGCGGTCGGACGGATGACCGGGTCGGCGGGTACGTCGGTGGTGGCCGGCGCGGTCGACGCCGGCAGCGGTGTCGCTGATGGCTGCGGGGTCGAAGGCGGCGATCTCCACGGGTGGGTCCGGCAGGAGGAACAACAACCCGAACAGCGCCACCACCGACACCCCGAGCACGACCAGTCCGGAACGCCCCAACGCCCACGAGGCCCGTCGACGGATCGGGTCCTCCACCACCCGGTACGACACATACGCCACCACCACCGACACCGCCACCCGCACCCCCAACAGCGGTAGCCCGTCCAGCCCGGTGCGTTGCGGCGACAGGATCGTGTAGATCGGCCAGTGCCACAAGTACAGCCCGTACGACAAGACCCCGACCCACACCAACGGCGCCCACCCGAGCCCACGCACCCACCACCCGGCGCCCCAACGCCGACCACCCGAAGCCCATCACCCGAACCCCGCGATCCAACGCCACCAGCAACGAGATGATCACCGCACACGCCACCGAATGCATGAACAACCCACCGTGGTACAACAACGCCGCACTCGCCCCGTCCACCGACACCCACAACACGCCCACGAACACCGCCAGCGCGCCGATCACCACCCCCGTCCGCGGACCCAGCACCAGCACCATCCGCCGCGCCCAGTCCCGCACGGGTGGCGTCGCCGCCAACGCCCCCACCAACAACGACGCCGCCCGGGTGTCGGTGCCCATGTACACCCGGGTCGGTTCCCCCCCGTCGAACAACACCAGCATCGCCAGCAACGACACCGCCACCAACCCCACCGACACGATCACCAACGTGCGCACCGGTTGTTTCGACCACTTCCAGATCGCCACCAGCACCACCGGCCACAGCAAATAGAACTGCTCCTCGATGGCCAACGACCACAAATGATCGAACATCGACGGCTGCGCGAACGACTCCCAGTAGCCGCCCGACTCGGCGACGAAATGCCAGTTCGCCAAGTACGCCACCGCCCACGGACCATCGCGCTGCACGCCCGCCAGATCCGCCCCCGAACCGAACAGCCACGCCCACACGCCACCGCCGCCACCATCACGAACACCGCCGGCAACAACCGCCGGAACCGCCGCCCCCAGAACGACCCCAACACAATCCCGCCGCCGGCCCGGCACCGGTGGCATCACGGATCAGCAACGACGTGATCAAGAACCCCGACAACGCGAAGAACAGATCGACACCCAAGAACCCGCCCTGCAGGTATCCGCCGTGGAACACCAGCACCGCCACCACCGCCGCCGCCCGCAACCCGTCCAACGCGGGCACATGCCGCCACTCCGTGATCACCGGATCGGTTGCCGCCGACTCCCCCACATCCGTGGACATGCCACGGTCGACGTCCCCGACCACCTGCATCCGCACATTCTTGTCCGCCCGCTACGGCCGCTGGTGACTTGTTTCAGATGCGGCGGATGGCGGGCTGCCGGAATCGGAATCGGCGGCCGGACGTTGGGGCGAGTCGCCTTTCACGTTGCTCCGAAAACGGCAACAGCGCCACCCGAAGTTGGCGCTGTTGGGACCGAGAGCTTGATGCGTCAGGCGGTCGTCGGCTGGCGGCGGCGCACCTGAGTCGTCGATTCGCCGTCACGGCGAACGTCGGGCCGAACTGCGCCTTGCCGAAGGACTTCTGCGATGACTGATCGCGATCGTCTGTGCCCCGGCGGGCGGTCAAGCTTTTTCGGCGGCGTGGACGATGCCGCGGAGTTCGTTGTCCATGGCGTGCTCGGCGAGGAACCAGTCGTAGGTGCTCGCGAGTCCCTGGTCGAGGTCGTAACGGCGGCGACCAGCCGAGTGCCGTCAGGCGAGACACGTCGAGCACCTTGCGAGGTGTGCCATCGGGCTTGTCACGGTCGAACACGAGCTCAGCGTTCGGGTTCACGAGATCGCGCACCTTCTCGGCCAGCTCGCGGATCGACAGGTCGACGCCGGTCCCGACGTTGATGTGGCTGTCGTCGGAGTAGTGCTCCATCAGGAACAGGCAGGCGTCGGCGAGATCGTCGACGTGGAGGAACTCGCGCATCGGCGAACCTGTCCCCCAGATCACGACCTCCGGGTTCTCCTGCGCCGATCGAATCGTGGAACTTGCGGAGCAGCGCCGGCAGCACGTGGCTCGAATCGAGATCGAAGTTGTCGCCCGGCCCGTAGAGGTTCGTGGGCATCGCCGAGATGAAGTCGCACCCGTACTGCTGCCGGTACGCCTGGCACAGCTTGATGCCGGCGATCTTGGCGATCGCATACCACTCGTTGGTCGGCTCGAGCGGGCCGGTCAGCAGCGCGTCCTCGGTGATCGGCTGCTCGGCATTGCGGGGATAGATGCACGACGAGCCGAGATAGAGCAGCTTGCGCGTGCCGTACTGGTGGGCCGCCTCGACCACGGTGCCGTGGATCATCAGGTTGTCGTAGATGAACTCGGCGGGCCGTGTGCTGTTCGCAAGAATCCCGCCGACCGTGCCGGCGACGAGGAACACGTAGTCGGGACGATGCGCCTTGAACCAGTGCGACACCTCCGACTGGTCGCGAAGGTCGAGTTCCGCGCGCGTTGCCGTCAGGACGTTGGTGAAACCCTCGTCTTCGAGCTTGCGCATCAGCGCGCTGCCGACCAGGCCTCCGTGACCAGCGACGAACACACGAGCGTTGCGATCGATCTGCATTCGAACTTCCTCCTGCGGCGGGGGCTCCCTGCGTACTGGTTGACACGGTAACAGCGAGGGGTCCGTTCTTGAAGGCTCCTGCCTGACCGCTTGGCGCTCCACCCAACCTGCCTCGAATTCGGGACGGGCACCGACCTCGGGCCGACTGATACACCCCTTCGTCATGATGGAGGTATGTACCAAGAGCGCACCGAGGAGGAGATGATCGCCGCCGAAGAGCGGCTCGCCTGCCTTCGGGAGCGCTTGCGAGCGATGGTCGATGATGAACGCGACCTCGAGGACTGGCTGAACCCCGGCGACGAAGCGCCCCACGACGCGGTGCCCGAATCGCTGATCGACGAGGCGGTCAATCGGGCGGTCACGGCCGTGCAGGCGCTGATCATCGACTCCGGGGCACGGTTGGACCGTGTCGGCCTGGAGCAGTTGGCGCTCGGCGTCGAGAAGGTCCGCCGATGCGCCGAATCAGCCGTGGTGGCCGCGGCCGGTGTGGCCGACGAACAGAACCCGTTCCTGACCGACGGGTTCCGCAACGGCAAGAACTGGATCCGTCACCGGGCCAAGCTCTCCCCGGCGGAGGCCTACCGTCGCGTCCAGACCGCACGGATGCATCGACGCCTTCCGTCGTGGTCACAGGCCAGCGAGATGGGCGAGGTCGGCGTCGCCCAGATCGCAGCTGATGGCCCAGATCGCCGCCAACCCCCGCATCACCGACGAGACGCTCCTTGAGTACGCCGACGACCTGCTCGAAGACGCCATCCGGCTCTCCTACCCCGAGTTCGAAGCACTCGCCCGCCGTTGGGAGAGCCTGGCCGACCCGATCGGACAAGCGGAGAAGTCCGAGCGGCTGCACGCCACCAGGAGGGCGCACCTCGTCCGCAAGCCCGGCGGCGGCTGGGCACTGAACGCCCACTTCGACGACATCGGCGGCGAGGAATTCAACAACGTCCTCAACCACTTCACCGCCGCCGAAACCGAACACGACCTCGCCCGAGCCGTCGAGGACTCCGACGACACGTCGAGCACCCTCAAACTGCGACGCACCGAAGCCCAGCGTCGAGCCGACGCCTTGCTGAACATGGCTGCGGCGGCCGCCGCGTGCCCGCCCGCCGCTGTCCGGCCGGTGCCGGTGCTCAACCTGCTGGGCGACATCGAAACCGTCCAGGCCGCGTTCAACGACGTACCGATCGCACCATCGAGATACCGCGACGTCACCTGCCGCACCAACACCGGTCGCTGCCCTCGACCCCTACGAGGTCGTCAAGCTGATCTACTGGGCCGAGGTCCGACGAGCCATCGTCGACGACCTCGGCGTGGTGATCGACCTCGGGCGACGACGACGATGTTTCACCGGCGCCGCCCGAGAAGCGGCCAAGCTCACATCCCTCGGATGCGACTGGCCCGGATGCGACGTCCCACCCTCCCGATGTCAGATCGATCACGTCCAGAGCTGGGCGTCGCATGGACAAACCAACCAGGACAACGCCGGATGCGACTGCGGCTGGCACAACCGGCTGAAGGAACAGGGCTACAAGGTGCACCGCGACACCGACGGCACCTGGCAGTTCTTCCACCCCGACGGCCACGAAATCCTCTGAACGATTCACTCCACCGGTTGCCCTCGCACGACGTCCGCCGGGCTGGCGGCGGCGCCGTTCTCTAGGGTGTCGGCGTGACTCTGCCCGTTGACCCCGACTGGTGGCGCAGCGCCGTCGTCTACCAGGTGTATCCACGCTCGTTCGCCGACGCCGACGGTGACGGAACGGGCGACGTGGCCGGCATCATCGATCGGCTGCCGTACCTGGCACGGCTCGGTGTCGACGCCATCTGGGTGAGCCCCTGGTACCGCTCGCCGCTCGCCGACGGCGGCTACGACGTCGCCGACTATCGCGACCTCCTCCCCGACTTCGGCACGCTCGCCGAGGCCGACGAGTTCGTCGCGACGGCCCACGAACTCGGCCTGCGGGTGTTGATCGACCTCGTCCCGAACCACTGCAGCGACCAGCACGCCTGGTTCCAGGCCGCCCTCGCCGCGCGCACCGGGATCGCCCGAGCGCGAGCTGTTCATCTTCCGCGACGGCGGCGGCGACCGACGGCGAGGTCCCGCCCAACAACTGGCCGGCGATGTTCGGCGGACCGGCGTGGGAGCGCACCACCGATCCCGACGGAACGCCGGGCCAGTGGTTCCTCCACCTGTTCGCACCCGAACAGCCCGACTGGAACTGGGAGAACCCGGCGGTCGCCGACGAGTTCGACTCGATCCTGCGCTTCTGGTTCGACCGCGGGATCGACGGCTTCCGCATCGACGTCGCCAACTCGATGGCCAAGGCACCCGGCCTCCCCGACCTCGACGTCGACGCTCGACGGTCGACCCATGGCCGACCACGCTCACGGGCACGCCGTACATGAACCAGCCCCACGTGCACGACATCCTCCGCCGTTGGCGCACCGTGGCCGACTCGTACGCCGACACCGAGCTCGGCGCCCGCGTGTTCGTCTCCGAAGCGTGGGTCACCCCGGCCGCCGAACTCGCCAACTACGTGCGGCCCGACGAGCTGCACACCACGTTCAACTTCGACGCGCTGATGTGCGAGTGGACCGCCGAGTCCCAGCGCAACGTGATCGACCTGACCCTCGTGTGCCACCGGCGCCGTCGGCGCGCCCGCCACCTGGGTGCTCGCCAACCACGACACCATCCGCGTCGCCACCCGCTACGGCCGCCCCGTGACCGGCGCTCGATTCACTGCCCGACGGGATGGACATGTCGTCCTACGCCGGCGTCGGCAAGGTGCCCGAAGGCGACACCGACCTCGAGCTCGGCCGCAAGCGGGCCCGCGCCGCCGTGCTGCTCGAGCTCGCCCTGCCCGGCGGCGCGTACATCTACCAGGGCGACGAGCTCGGCCTCGACGAGGTCGAAGACCTCCCCGACGAGGTGCTCCAGGACCCGATCTGGGAACGGTCGAACCACACGTCGCGCGGCCGCGACGGCTGCCGCGTGCCGATCCCGTGGGCGGGCGACTCCGCCCCGTTCGGCTTCGGCTCCGCCGACCGCCCACCGTGGCTGCCCCAGCCCGAACGCTGGGCCGCGTTCACCGCCGCCGCGCAGGACCCCGACCCCGCCAGCCACCTCAACCACTACCGCGCCGCGCTCGCCGAGCGGCGGCGCAACCCGGCGCTCGGCGACGGCACCCTCACCTGGGACGACGACGTGCCGGCCGACGTGCTGTCGTTCACCCGGGAGCCGGGCTTCCGGTGCATCGTCAACTTCGGCGCCGAGCCCTACCCGCTGCCCGCGGGCGCGCACGGTGCTGGTGACCTCCGGCGACGCGGGCGCAACGACGCTCGGACCGGACGAGGCGGTCTGGCTCGCGATCTGAGGTTCGCGGCATGCGAGGGCCTGAACCTCACGCTCCAGGTCGTCGAGCAGTAGCTCGAGTTCCGTCAGCGTTGCCGCGGCCCGCATCCCATTTACGCGCCCGACGTGGAACGTGAGGTTCAGGTGTCGTCACCGTAGAGACCGCGAGCAAAGGTGCAATAAAGGTCCGACGCCGCCTCAGGCGCCGACCGGGGAGATCAGCCGCGACGCCGCCTCGGCGAGCGTCGAACCGGCACCGAGGCGGGCCCCGGCGCGAGCGCCTCGCCATCATCGCTCGCATCGTCGCCCGCCACCGCCGCCCGGACCACGTCGGCCCTGGCCCGTTCGGCGGGCGACACGAACGGGAGGTCGCGGCGATCCTCGGTCACGTCGGCGAGACCGATCAACCGGCCGGCCGAACGTCGGTCGCCGAGTTGGAGCGCGACGCGACGCCAACTCGACCGCCACACGATGCGTCTCTCCTCGCCAGCCGTGCGCCAACGCCGTGACCGCGGCGGCCGACGCGTGCCGGGCCGCCTGATCGTCGCCACTCGCCGCGTGGGCCCGGGCGAGCGTGCACAGCATCCACGGGTCGTAGGCCGCCACGCCACCGTTGGCCGACAGCTCCAGACCCCGACCGGCGAAACGCAACGCCGAGGGCACGTCGCCACGATCGACCGACATCTCCGCCAGGCCGGCGTACACGTGGACGAGCGTCGCCTTGTTCGTCGCCTTCTCGTACGCCACGCGAGCCTGCTCGAGGTCGACGAAGGCCGCGTCGTCGTCGCCCACGTGGCGGCGGCAGTGGCCGAGGTACATGTGGATGTGCGGCAGCATCACCTCGGCGTGGCTCGACCGCTCGACGAGATCGAGCACCTCGAGCTGGACGGCGAAACCTTCCTCCGCCCGACCGGCGCTGACCATCGCGATGCCGCTGAACCGCTACGCCTCCTGCTCGAGGAACGCGTCGCCGCAGCGCCGGGCCACCTCCACCGAGCGGGCCAGCAAGTCGAGGGCCTCGTCGTACGACCGGTCCCACCAGCGCTTGATCCCCAGCTGCGACAGCGCCTTGGCCTCGACCCGGCGATCACCGACCGCGACGGCGATCTCCAAGGCCCGACCGGTGTGGAACTCGTCCAGCTCGTGCAGCAGGCCAGGGCGGCCCGCGAGCCGGCGTGCACCTGCGCACACATCGACGTCGGCTCACCCGGAATCGCCAGCGCGGCGTCCTGCAGCTCGGTGTTCTCCCGCCACCAGCCGAGCGTGTACAGCGGCCACTCGAGACCGGCCGCGATCCGCAGCGCCGGCTCGCTGTCACCGACCGTCGGCCAGATGCTGGATCGCCTGGCGGTGCCACGGCAGCTCCCGGTCCAACCGCACCCGCAGCGAGAACTGCCCCTCGACCGCCTGCAGCTGCCGGCTGTACGACTCCGAGCGGCGCACGCACTCGTCGACGAGGCCGTCGAACACCGACCGCCTTCCGATCGCTCGCGGCCAGCAGCCGGGCGCCGACGTCGCGCAGCGGCTCGAGCATCGAGTACGGCGCGTCGGGACGCTGCCTCGTCGAACTGCAACAGCCCGTTGTCGCACAGCTGCAGGATCACGGCATCGATGTCGTCGACGCCGACCAGCGACGCGATCAGCGCCGCGTCCATCTGGCCCGGCACCACCGACGTCGCCGCGAACGCAGCACGGCACGCCGGGCCGAGCGCCGACAACACCGCCTCGCAGCGCCGGTTCGATCTCGGTCACGAGCGTCGAGATCGTCTGGGCGAGCACGTCGACGGGCGGCACCGAACGCGACAGGTCGGCCACGAGACGGATCCCGAGCGGCAGCCCCCCGACCGCGCGACACGAGCTGCGCGGCGAGCTCGGAGTCGACGTTCGCCCTCGGTGCCCGCAGCGCCAGCAGCTCGCGCAGCAGCATCACCGCCGGCGACGCCTCGATCTCGTCCGCGCTCGTCCCCGACGGCAGCGCCAGCGGACCGATGTGTTCGGCCACCGCCTCGATCGGCAGGGTCACCCGGCTCGTCACCACCAACCCGACCTCCGACGACGACCGCCGCACGGCGGCGACGAGGTCGATCGCCACCGTCGTGTCCGTCTCCGCGTTGTCGACCACCACGAGCCCGCCGGGGTGGCGCCGGATCCAGCGGGCGACCTCGGCCGCCAGGTTCGTCCCGGCGAACGCGACGTTGCGCAGGTCGATCCACGCCACGTCGAGCCCACGGGCACCGAGCGCGGCGGGCGACCTCGACCGCGAGCCGGGTCTTGCCCGCACCAGGTGCACCGACGACGACCACGGGCAGGTTGCGCAGGAGCGCCGCCTCGACGCGCTCGATCGACACGTCACGGCCGATGGACAGACCGAGCGCCTGCGGGAGCAGCTGGAACTCGTCGGGCGCACCGTTGTCCGGCGCCCGCAGCGACGACAGCTCGTTCGAGAGGACGGCCAGCTGGGTGCGTTGGAGATCCTCGCTCGGCTCCAGGCCCAGGCTGTCGACGAGCCGGCGGCGCGCCCGCTGGTACGTCGCCAGCGCGTCGCGAGCTGCGGCTCTGCAGCGCCTGGGCGCGCATCAGCAACGACCACCGCCGTTCACGGAACGGCTCGGCCTCGACCAGCCCGACGGCGACACGCTCGGCCTCCGACATCCGCCCGTCGGCGATCAGCGCCTCGACGAACTCCTCTTCCACGTCGAGCCTCGCCAGCGCCAGCTGATGGGTCGCCGCCGGCGCCACCGACTCCCCGTCGACCACGAACGCCGACCCCGACGCCAGCTGCAGCGCCTCGGACAGCAGCGCCGACCGCCCCGCGCCGAGTCGAGGCCGGCGATCGCTCGCGCCCGCTGCCGCAGATCCTGGAACAGGTCGACGTCGATGTCCCAGCCGGCCGCGTCGAACGAGTAGGTCGTCCCGTGCCGCACCACGCTCGGACCAGCCTGTCCTGCGGCTCGCCGACGCCTGCGGCCTCGGCGAGGAGCTTGCGCAGCCGGCCCATGTGGACGTGGAGCGCGGCGCGGGCGCTGTCGGGTGCACCCTCGGGCCACACCACCTCGATGAGCTGATCGATCGTCACCCCCTGGCGGCGGGCGACGAGGGCGGCGAGGATGCGGCCGGCATTGCCGGAGATGTGCACGACGCGGTCGCCGTCACGCACCTGGGGCCCGCCGAAGCAGACCACCAGCCGGTTCACGCGAGTTGTCCGGCCACTGAGTCGCTGTCGCGGCCCCCACGAAGGGGGACGCTAGCCCGCGGCCGAATCGTGCAGGTGACGCCGTCCATCGGGTCGGCCCGCCGTCCGCCCGTCGGACCGACCCGATGTCCGCCACCGCCTGGGATGCACAGTACGGACGCACAGCAAAGGCCGACCAAAGGCGATGTACCGGCCGGGCGTCGTCGCCGTCAGGTCAAGGTCTTGGCGAGGCGGAGTCGGCCGGCGGCGGCCGGGTCGGCGAGGGCGCGCACGGCGAGGTCGAAGTCGGGCAGGCTGATCACCTCCCCGTCGTCGGAGATCATCAGGAAGCGGTCGAGCTGTCGCAGGAACGTCCGGTCGTGGCTGACCGCGACCACGGTGCCGATGAACCGTTCGAGCGCACCCTCGAGCGCCACGGCGGAGTCGACGTCGAGGTTGTCGGTCGGCTCGTCGAGCAGCAGCACGTTGTGGCCGGCGAGTTCGAGGGTGAGGATCTCGAGGCGCGCCTTCTGCCCGCCCGACAACGTCTGGTGTTCCTGGCGGCCGGCCTCGGCCAGGCCGTACCGGGCGAGCGACTTCATCGCCAGCTCGAACGTGCCGACCATCGGCTCGCACGATGTCGAGGCACGTCCGGCCGACGAACTCCGGCCGGTCGTTGACCTGCGAGAACATCCCCACCGACGTGCGCGGCCCGAACTTGATCGACCCGTCGAAGCCCGACGTGCCGGCGAGCGCGTTCATCAGGTGTGTCTTGCCGGTGCCGTTCGGCCCGATCAGGCCGACACGCTCGCCGAAGTAGATCTCGTCGCTGAACGGGAAGAAGAGGTCGTCGACGGTGACGTCGATCATCTGCACCACCCGGCGGGCGGAGTCGGCGCCGCGCAGGCCGACGTGGATCTGCTGGTCGGGCACCGGCGGCGGAGGCGGGCCGGCGGCGACGAACTTCTCCCATCGGGTCTCGGCGGCGTTCGCCTTCGAGGCGTTCTTGAAGTTCACCGCCGCGCGCTGCTTCATGATCTTCATGTGGCGGAACAGGCGGCGCTCCTCGTCCTTCCACCGTTGGAGCGCGTCGCCGAGCCGCGCCTGCCGATCGGCGCGGGCCTGCGGGAACGTCCCGAACGAACCGCCGTGCACCCAGGCGCCCGAGCCCTCGATGGCGATCACCTTGGTGGCCACGGCATCGAGCACGGCACGGTCGTGGCTGACCATCAGGACGGTCGACTTCGTCTGGCGGAGCTGCTCCTCCAACCACCAGCGGGTGGGGATGTCGAGGTAGTTGTCCGGCTCGTCGAGCAGGAGGATGTCGGCGCCGGAGTTGAGGACGAGGTCGAGCACGAGCCGCTTGCGTTCGCCGCCCGACAGTTCGCCGACGCGGCGGGTGCCGACGTCGTCGACCGGCGACTTGACCACCCGCTGCACCGCCGACGACCACTGCGCCTCCAGTTCGTACCCGCCCAGGTCGCCCCAGGTGGTCAGCGCCTCGGCGTACGCCATCCCGGCGTCGGCCGCCGGTCCCTCGGTCGAGTCCGGAGGGACAGTGCCGGTTCGGCCTCGGCGGCCAGGAGGGCGCGGCCGGCGGTGCGGAGCTGCGGCGGGGCGACCTCGATCAGCATCTCGCGCAGGGTCGCGTCGGGCGCCGCCATGCCGGCGTCCTGCGACATCGTGAGGACGGTGCCACCGAGCGCGAACTCGCCGTCGTCGGGCTCCAGCTCGCCGGACAGGATGCGCAGGAGCGTGCTCTTGCCGATCCCGTTCACGCCGACGATCACCGCTCGATCCCCCGGCGACACCGTGAAGCTGACGTCGAAGAACAGCGAGTCACGCCCCGGCGGCGCGTACTCCAACTCCGACACCACGATGCTGCTCACGGCGTCAGCATCGCACGCCGGCCGCACGCCGCCGATGGGAATCGGCGGCTCGTGCGCACGCCGCTCGACGCGACGTCACGGACCGACGGTCGTCAGGTGATCTGGCGGGCGCGCAGGGCGGCGATGATCTCGTCGGCGGCCTGCTCGGCGGTCGTCGTCGCGGTGTCGATGCGCACTTCGGGATGTTCGGGCTGCTCGTACGGCGAGTCGATGCCGGTGAAGTTGCTGAGCTCGCCACGGCGGGCCTTGGCGTACAGGCCCTTCGGATCGCGGCCCTCGGCGACGGCGAGCGGCGTGTCGACGTGGACCTCGATGAACTCGTTGTCGGCGACGCTGTCGCGGGCGAGGCGGCGCTCGGCCCGGAACGGCGAGATGAACGACACGAGCACGACGAGACCGGCATCGACCATCAGCGCGGACACCTCGGCGATGCGGCGGATGTTCTCGACGCGGTCGGCGTCGGTGAACCCGAGGTCACGGTTGAGGCCGTGGCGGACGTTGTCGCCGTCGAGGAGGTAGGTGCGCACACCGAGGGCGTGCAGCTTCGACTCGACGATGTTGGCGATCGTCGACTTGCCCGACCCCGACAACCCGGTCAGCCAGACCACGGCCGGGTTGTGGTTGTTCTGCGCGGAGCGGGCGGTCTTGTCGACCTTGACGTCCTGCCAGTGGATGTTGTGCGAGCGGCGCAGCGCGAAGTGCAGCAGCCCGGCACCGACGGTGACGTTGGTCAGCTTGTCGATGATGATGAACCCGCCGGTGTCACGGTTCACGTTGTAGGCATCGAACGGGATGGGACGGTCGAGGCTGACGTTGCAGACCCCGATCTCGTTCATGTCCAGGGTGGTCGCCGCGAGATGGTCGAGCGTGTTCACGTCGACCCGGAACTTCGGGTGTCCGATCGTGGCACCGACGGTGCGCGTCCCGATCTTCATCAGGTACGGCCGGCCCGGCAGCATCTCGTCCTCGTGCATCCACACCACGTGCGCCTCGAACTGGTCGGCCACCTCGGCCGGCTCGTCGGACCCGCAGATCAGGTCGCCGCGGCTGGCATCGATCTCGTCGCTCAGGGTGAGCGTGACCGATTGACCGGCGATCGCCTCGTGCAGATCGCCGTCCATCGTGACGATGCGCTCGACCGTGCTCGTGGTGCCCGCCGGCAGCACCCGGATGGCGTCGCCGGGGCGGATGGTGCCGCCGACGATCCGGCCGGAGAACCCGCGGAAGTCGAGGTTCGGCCGGTTCACCCACTGGACCGGCATGCGGAACGCACCGTCGGCGAGCTCGTCGTCGACCGGAACCGTCTCGAGGTAGCCGAGCAGCGTCGGGCCGTCGTACCACGGGGTGTGTTCGCTCGGGGCGATGATGTTGTCACCCTTCAGCGCCGACAACGGGATGAACGTCACGTCGTGCAGACCGACCCGGGCGGCGAACGCGAGGTAGTCCGCGGCGATCGAGTCGAACGTGTCCTCGGAGTAGTCGACGAGATCCATCTTGTTGATCGCCACCACGACGCGCTTGATGCCGAGCAGCGACACGAGGTAGCTGTGGCGGCGGGTCTGGGTGAGCATCCCCTTGCGGGCGTCGACCAGGATCACCGCGACGTCGGCGGTGGACGCGCCGGTGACCATGTTGCGGGTGTACTGCTCGTGGCCGGGCGTGTCGGCGACGATGAACTTGCGCCGCTCGGTCGAGAAGAACCGGTAGGCGACGTCGATCGTGATGCCCTGCTCGCGCTCGGCCGTCAGCCCGTCGAGCAGCAGGGCGAAGTCGAGGTCGCCGCCCTGGGTGCCGACCTTGGCCGAGTCGGCCTCGAGCGCGGCCAGATGGTCCTCGAACACGAGATGCGACTCGTAGAGCAACCGGCCGATGAGCGTGCTCTTGCCGTCGTCGACGCTGCCGCAGGTGATGAACCGCAGCAGGCTCTTGTACTGGTGCGACGTCAGGTACTCCTCGATGTCCTCCGCGATCAACTCCGACGTGCGTCGGGCCATCAGAAATACCCTTCCTGCTTCTTCTTCTCCATCGAGCCGGCGCTGTCGAAGTCGATCATCCGACCCTGCCGCTCCGACGTCGTGGCGAGCAGCATCTCCTGGATGATCCCGGTCAACGTGTCGGCGTCGGACTCGACCGCCCCCGACAACGGATAGCAGCCCAGCGTGCGGAACCGCACCGACTTCATGTCGGGCACCTCACCGGGCAGCAGCGGCATGCGGTCGTCGTCGACCATGATCAGCATCCCGTCGCGGTCGACCACCGGGCGCGGGCGCGGCGTAGTACAGCGGCACGATCGGGATCTGCTCGAGATGCACGTACTGCCACACGTCCAACTCGGTCCAGTTCGAGATCGGGAACACCCGCAACGTCTCGCCGTTGGAACGGCGGGCGTTGTACACCGACCACAACTCCGGGCCGCTGACGCTTCGGATCCCACTGGTGCTGCGCCGTGCGCACCGAGAAGATCCGCTCCTTGGCCCGCGACTTCTCCTCGTCGCGCCGGGCGCCGCCGAAGCACAGATCGAACTTGTGCTCGTCGATCACCTGCTTCAGCCCTTCGGTCTTCCACATGTCGGTGTGCGTCGCCGAACCGTGATCGAACGGGTTGATCCCCCGCGCCACGCACTCGGGGTTCTTGTGCACGATCAGATCCAGACCCAGCCGGGCGGCGGTGTCGTCGCGGAACTGGTACATCGCCGAGAACTTCCACGTCGTGTCCACGTGCACCAACGGGAACGGCGGCTTCGACGGGTGGAACGCCTTCATCGCCAGGTGCAGCATGACCGAGCTGTCCTTGCCGATCGAGTACAGCATCGCCGGGTTCTCCGACTCTCGACACCGCCTCGCGCATGATGTGGATCGCCTCGGCCTCCAGCCGCTGCAGGTGGGTCAGCCGCCCGGCCGACAGCACCGGGCGCGACCGCCGGGGCCGCGCTCGCTGCGAGGGATGCTGATGCTGGGGGTGGGGTCACGCAGTACTCCGAGGGCTTCGAGGTCGTCGGGGAATTGTCGACTGATCCGGTCGACATTATCGGCAATGCTCGTCGAAGCGACCGTGGCACCTGCACGCCCGTCGGACCGGCTCGGTTCGTCCGGGACCGTCCCACGCGGACCGGGTGTCGCACGATCTGCAGGCCGACGTGGTGACATCTGGTCGGTGGAACGACCATGACGGGGACGGACCAGATCGACCGGGAGGCGCTGCGGGCCGAAGTACGCCGCCGAGCGGGACAAGCGCCTGCGCGCCGACGGCAACGAGCAGTACCTCGAGCCGACGGGCCAGTTCGCCCACTACCTCGACGACACCTACACCGAGCTGGTCGAACGCGACCCGCTGTTCGACGAGGTGACCGTCGCGTTCATCGGCGGCGGCTTCGCCGGGCTGGTCACCGGCGCCCGGCTCAAGCAGGCCGGCATCGACGACGTGCGGATCATCGACAAGGGCGGCGACGTCGGCGGCAACTGGTACTGGAACCGCTACCCCGGCGCGCAGTGCGACACGGCGGCGTTCATCTACCTGCCGCTGCTCGAGGAGACCGGCCACATGCCGAGCGAGAAGTACACGCACGCGCCCGAGATCCTCGAGCACTGCCAGCGCATCGCCACCCATTTCGACCTGTACGACAACGCCTGCCTGTCCACCGAGGTCACCGTCGGTCGAGTGGGACGGCCCGACGCACCGCTGGATCATCCGCACCAACCGCGGCGACGAGATGCGGGCCAAGTACCTCGCCATGGGCACCGGCCCGCTGCACCGCCCGAAGCTGCCCGGCATCCCGGGCATCGAGACGTTCGCCGGCCACAGCTTCCACACCAGCCGCTGGGACTACGCCTACACCGGCGGCGACGCCTCCGGCGCGCCGATGGTCGGCCTCGCCGACAAGCGGGTCGGGATCATCGGCACCGGCGCCACGTCGGTGCAGTGCATCCCCCACCTCGCCCGTGCCGCCGGCGACCTGTTCGTGTTCCAGCGCACGCCGTCGTCGATCGACATCCGCAACAACCAGCCGATCGACCCCGAGTGGTTCGCCACCCTCGAGCCGGGCTGGCAGGACGAGTGGCTGATGAACTTCACCACCCTGCAGACCGGCGGGTTCGCCGACGCCGACCTGGTGATGGACGGCTGGACCGACATCTCCCAGCGCATCCGCGACCGGGCGATCGCCAACGGCGACTTCAGCCCCGAAGGTCTGCTGCGGGCCTACCACGACAGCGACGACGAGAAGATGGAGGAGATCCGTCGGCGCGTCGACGAGATCATCGCCGACCCGAACGTCGCCGAGGCGCTCAAGCCCTGGTACCGCCAGCTGTGCAAGCGGCCCTGCTTCCACGACGAGTACCTGCAGTCGTACAACAACCCGAACGTCCATCTGATCGACACCGACGGCAAGGGCGTCGAGCGCATCGACGAGACCGGGGTGTGGGTGGGCGGCGAGCACTACGAACTCGACTGCCTGATCTACGCGTCGGGCTTCGAGGTCGGCACGCCGCTCGAACGACGGACCGGCTTCGACCCCGTCGGGCCGCGACGGCATCACGCTGTCGGAGTACTGGGCCGACGGGATGCGGTCGCTGCACGGCATCCACGCCCACCACTTCCCGAACGCGTTCATCGTCAGCCCGGCGCAGGGCGCGAACCTGATCTCCAACGTGCCGCACAACCTGACCGAGTCGGGCTCGACGATCGCCGCGATCATCGCCCACGCCGAAGCGATCGGCGCCGAGGAGATCGAGGTGACGGCCGCAGGCCGAGGACGACTGGGTGGAGATGCTCCGCGCCGGCGGGCGCTCGTTCGGCGCCGACCCGACGTGCACGCCCGGCTACTACAACAACGAGGGCGGCCGAGATCCCCCAGGCCTGCGCTCGGCCTCGGCTACCCCGACGGCCCGGTGGCCTACTTCCAGTACATCAAGGCCTGGCGCGAGTCCGGCGACTTCGACGGGCCTCGACTTCCGCTGAACCTGCAACGCCTGGGGTCAGACCCCGAGCGTTCAGGTGGCAGGTCTTCGGCGCGCAGGACGGTGACGGCGAAGTCGGCGTCGGCGTGCCAGGCGCGCAGGTCCCAGGTGGCGAAGCGGTGCTCGATGCGCAGACCGGCGTCGACGATCGCCTGATCGAACACCGCCAGGTCGAGTTCCCGGCCGGTGTGGAAGCCGGTGATCGACGAAGCCGTCGTCGGCGAGGTGCGCGCCCGCCCGCCGCAGCACCGCGGTCTCGGTGCCGGGGGCGAGGAACACCATCACGTTGCCGGCGAGCACGATCGCGTCGAACGGCTCGGGCTCACCCTGCGACGCCAGATCGAGTTCGCTCAGATCGGCGACCAACCACCGCGGCCCCGGATGATCGACCTCGGCGGCGGCGATCAGTTTCGGGTCGGCATCGACGCCGACCACGTCATGGCCGACCGAGTGCAGGTACGCGCCGACGCGACCGGGACCGCAACCGGCGTCGAGGATCCTGGCGTGGCGACGGACCATCGCATCGACGAGCCGGCCCTCGCCGGCCAGATCGGCACCGTCGGCCTCCATCGTGCGGAACCGCTCGATGTACCACTCGCTGTGCCCGTCCTTCGTGTCGGTCACCCATCGTGTCGGCGCAGCCATGCGACCAGCGTATGGCGAACCTGCAACGCCGGTGCCTGACCCCGGGCGTTGCAGGTCGTGGCACACTGCGGATCGTGGACAGCGATCGACGGCGAACGATGCGGTACTCGCGGCGGCGGACGCGACCGGGCGTGCCGTTCGAGGTCGTCGCCTGCGATCCCGACCTGGCCGACACCGCCGCATTCTGTGAGGCGTACGGATATCGGCTCGACCAGTCGGCCAACGCCATCGTCGTCGTCGGCAAGTCCGAACCGCGGGTGTACGCGGCCTGTCTCGTGCTGGCCTCCACCCGCCTCGACGTGAACGGGGCCGTCCGCCGCCGGTTCGGCGTGAAGAAGGCATCGTTCGCCTCGGGCGACGAGACGATCGCCATCACCGGCATGCAGATCGGCGGGGTCACCCCGTACGGGCTGCCCGCCGGCCTCCCGATCTGGATCGACGCCGCGGTGATGGCGTGCGACCAGGTCATCGTCGGCGGTGGGTCACGCGACCGCAAGCTGCTCGTCCCGCCGGCGTCCCTCGTCGCGCTCCCGTACGCCGAGGTGGTCGACGACCTCGCCAAGGCGATCGACCCGGGCTGAACCTTCTACATTGACGCCCGCATGGAACTGCGCGAACTGATCACGATCGACATCGACGTCGCCCCGATCGTCGACCTCGGCGACGCGGGGACCGGAGTCCGACGACTGATCCCGTTCGACGGCGGGACGTTCACCGGACGCGACGGGCTGTCCGGCACGGTCGCTCCGGGCGGCGCCGACTGGCAGTTCGTGCGCGCCGACGGCGTCATCGAGATCGACGCCCACTACGTGCTGCAGACCGGCGACGGCGCGCTCATCGAGGTCCGCTCGACGGGCATCCGGGTCGCGTCGCCCGAGGTGGTGGCACGGATCACCGCGGGCGAACCGGTCGACGCCAGCGAGTACTACTTCCGCACGCACATCCGGCTCTCCACCGCCGACGAGGCGCTGAGCTGGCTCAACGACCGGCTCGCCGTCTCGGCCGGTGAGCGCCGCCGCTCGAGCGTGCGGATCGACGTGTTCGAACTGACGTGACGACCGACCTGGACCTCGGCGACGGGATCGCGGTCGTCGGCGGCGGCATCGGCGGACTCGTCACCGCGCTGAGCCTGCACGAAGCCGGCATCGAGGTGACCGTGTTCGAGGCGGTCGACGAGATCCGCGCGGCCGGAGTCGGGATCAACCTGCTCCCCCACTCGATTCGCGAGCTCGATGCGCTCGGGCTGCTCGACGAGCTGGCCGAACACGCGGTCGAACCATCGACGCTCAGCTACTTCGCCAAGAACGGCAGGGAGATCTGGAGCGAGCCACGGGGCCGGGCGGCCGGCTACGCGTGGCCGCAGCTGTCGATCCATCGCGGCGAGTTGCACCGCATCCTGCTCGGCGCCGTGCGGGCCCGGATCGGCGACCGCAACATCCTGCTCGGCCACCGGCTCATCGAGCTGGACCGACAGTGCGGCCCGACGCGGCCGTCGCCGTGTTCGCCGGTCCGTCGTCGAACGTGACGGTCCGAGCCGCGGCGATCGTCGCCGCCGACGGCATCCACTCGGTCGCCCGATCGCAGTGCTACCCCGATCAGGGTCCGCCCAAGTGGAGCGGTGCCCTGCTGTGGCGTGGCGTGGTCGACCGTGAGCCGGTGCTCGACGGCCGCACGATGATCTGGATCGGCCACCCCGCACAGAAGTTCATCGGCTATCCGATCGCCGACCTCGGCGACGGTCGCCAGACGTTCAACTTCATCGCCGAGCTCCGACCCGACGACGCCACGCTCGCCGACCGGGAGGACTGGAACCGGCCCGGCGATCTCGCCGATTTCCTCCCCGCGTTCGAAGGTTGGGCGTTCGACTGGCTCGACGTGCCCGCCCTGATCCGCTCCGCCCCGCAGACGTTCCTGTTCCCGATGATCGACCGCGACCCGGTCGCCCGCTGGACGTTCGGTCGCCTCACCCTGCTCGGCGACGCCGCCCACCCGATGTACCCGATCGGCTCCAACGGGGCGTCGCAGGCGATCCTCGACGCCCGGGTCCTCGCCGGCTGCGTCCGCTCCCACCCCGGCGACCTGGATGCCGCACTCACCCGCTACGAGGCGGTTCGGCTCCCGCCGACGAGCGCCATCGTCGAGGCCAACCGCGGCCTCGGCCCCGAACGTCCGATGCAGCTGGTCGAGGAGCGCGCACCCGACGGATTCGCACGGATCGACGACGTGATCTCGCCGGCCGAGATCGCCGACATCACCGAGGCCTATCGCCGCACCGCCGGTTTCGCGTTGGCCGCGCTCGACGATCCGACCTCGCTCGCCGACCGCGACTACCGCTGACCGTCGCGACCATCGTCACGGTGTCATCAGCGCGACCGGGAGCCCGAGACCCACGTCGGCCCGCACGGTGGCGATGCGCCGGCCGGGCTGCACCGCATCCTTCGGCGGCG
This sequence comes from Ilumatobacteraceae bacterium, assembly GCA_963772085.1. Classification (GTDB taxonomy): domain Bacteria; phylum Actinomycetota; class Acidimicrobiia; order Acidimicrobiales; family Ilumatobacteraceae; genus Sva-07. Next base: position 8,803 of record CAVYWH010000018.1, on the reverse strand, counting down.
AGATCCGGTCGGGGCCGATCAGCTCGTAGGCCGCGTCGAGGTCGTCGACGATCAGCACCACACCCCAGAACGCGGCGGGGCCCTCCGGGATGTCGGGACGTTCCACCAGCTCGACGATCAGCGCACCGCTGCCCCGCTCGCCCATCCGGTGGAACCCCTGCCGCATCTGGCCCAGTTCACGGATCCGGCGCAGATCGGACCCGGTCGATTCCATGATCGCCGCGCTCGTCCGTTCGAGATCGGGCGTCAACACCACCACGTGGTCGAGGCTCGACGCGCCGAGCGGATGGCTGGCAAAGACCGGTTCGAGTCGCTCGACCGGCTCGGTCCGCAATCCGTCGATCGACATCGCATCGGTCTCCCCCAGACCGCTCAACGCCCACGCCACCACCCCGCTCCCCTCCTCGTTCGCGTCGGGGTGAGGTGCGCTGACCAGGCGGAGGGACGTGCCGAGGAGCGGGATCAGGCCGTCGTCGCCGACGGTCAGTCCGATCGATCGCCACGCGACGGGGTCACCGGCGATCGTCAGCCACTCCGCCCGCACGTCACTCACTGGACTCATGGCAGACCCCCATTCTCGACAGCGAGCTGCCAGGAGAAGAACGACAGCACGTCGGCCGATTCCGCCGCCTTCTTGCTCACCGGTTTGCCGACGCCGTGCCCGGCCCGGCCCTCCTGGAGGAGCAGCACCGGGCGCTCGTCACCGCATCGCGTCGACGTCTGCAGGAGCGCCGCCATCTTGCGGGCGTGCAGCGGATCGACCCGGGTGTCACCCTCGGCGGTCCACAGGAACGTCGCCGGATAGCACGTCCCGTCGACCACTCGGTGGTAGGGCGAGTACGCGTGCAGCCAGGCGAACTCGGCCGCGACGTCGGGGTCGCCGTACTCATCGGTCCACAGCTGGGCGATCAGGAACCGCGGGAAGCGGATCATGTCGAGGAGCGGCACACCGCACGACACCGCGGCACACAGGTCGGGACGCTGGGTGAGCGCCGCGCCCACGAGCAGCCCGCCGTTCGAGCGGCCGTCGATCGCCAGCCGCGCCCGTGACGTGAGGCCGGTCGCCACCAGCCAGTCGGCCGCGGCGTGGAAGTCGTCGAACACGTTCTGCTTGTTCGCCCGCCGGCCGGCGTCGTGCCACGCCTCGCCGTGCTCGATCCCGCCCCGCAGCCCGGCGATCGCGTACAGGCCACCGCGCTCGCACCAGGCGGCGATCGCCGGCGACCACACCGGCGTCTCGGCGATGGCGAAGCCGCCGTAGCCGTTGAGGATCGTCGGCGTGTCCGGCCCCGGTTCCACATCGGCCCGATGGATCAGGAACATCCCGATCTCGGTCCCGTCGAGCGACGGGTACGCGATCTGGCTCACCGTCAGCGGGGCGATCGCTGATCTCTTCGTGTCCTGCGTCCCGGATTCCGGGACGGACGACACGAAGACGTCTGCAGCGTGCGGTCCGACCGGCCAGAACCGGAACGGCGCGTCGAAGCCGGCGGTGACGATCAGCCCGCGCCCGCTCGACCGATCGGCCGACATCGAGATCACCGACGACACCCCGAGCCCGTCGTCGCCGCCGACCGTTCCGAGCACCCCGCCGTCGGTCGCCGACCGCCGCTCGACCGAATCGACGGCGTTCGAGGTGACGACCACGAGCAACTCGTCGGCGGCCACGGCGAATCCGCCCAGCACCACGTCGCGCTCGGCCACGATCGTCGACCATTCGGACGGATCGGGCGGGAGCGGGAGCGGGATCGACACGACCCGTCCCTTCGGCGCGTCGAGCGTGGTCGTCCCGACGAGGCCCGTACCGGCGGCGTCGAACGCGAGGGTGGTGACGACGTCGACACCGGCGATCACGTCGCGCCATCCGGAGTCCGGGTCGCACCGGTCGAAGAGGTGCACGTCGTGGCGGCTCCAGCCGACGCTCGCGTGCACGAGCACCCAGCGACCGTCGGGCGAGATGTCGACGCTGGGCCAGCTCGTCGCGGTGACATGGTTGGCCCACACCACCGGATCGTCGGCGTGGTCGTCGCCGAGGCGATGCCGGTGGACCGTACGGTGGTACTCGTCGCCTTCGGGATAACGCGTGTAGACGAAGCCGGAACCGTCCGGCTCCCAGGCCACGCTGCACGCCCGAGTGTTCGGGATCGCCTCGTCGAGGAACGACGCGTCGTCGACGACCAGCACCCGCAGCGTCGAGTTCTCCGTGCCGCCCTCGCTCACGCCGAGCGCCACCAGCGAGCCGTCGGCCGACGGCTCGAACCAGTCGATCGCCACCGCCGAATCGGCCGAGCCGACCGCCGGATCGAACAGGATGGCGGGTGCCGCGTGTCACGTCGTCGAGCGAACGCAGCGCCAACACGTACTGATCGGCACCGGCCAGGCGCTCGTAGGTGAACACACGATCGCCGCGGACCACCACCGACATCACGACGGGCAGACCCATCAACGCGACAAGGCGCTCGTGCCAGGCATCCCGGTCGGGACGGGCATCGAGCGCCTCACGGGTGTGCCGATTCTGGTCGGCCACCCATCGCTGCACCTGCGGGTCGTCGCCGTCCTCCAACCACCGGTAGGGGTCGGAGATCGTGACGCCGTGCAGCGTTTCGGTCACCACCTCACGACGTGTTGGAGGTGGTGGGTTCATGGAAATCGGTGCGTCAGCGACCCATGTTGGGGCGCTTGCCGTGATTCGCCTTCGAACGGCGCATCTTGGCCTTCTTCTTCTTGGTCTTCTTCGACATAGGGCCGCAAGCCTACGGGAGCGACAGCACGGTCACTACGCCGATCGTAGTGCGACGGTGATCTGGGCGAGACCGACGACTACCGTTCCGCCGCATGGGGACAACAGCAGTCAACGGAACGGTCGCGCCCGGCTTCGAAGCGGTGCGGGCCGTGTTCGAGTCGAACTTCGAGAGCCAGGGGGACGTCGGTGCGTCGGTCGCGCTGACCATCGACGGTGAGATGGTCGTCGACCTGTGGGGCGGGACCGCGACGTACGACGACGGGGAGCGGCCGTGGGAGGCCGACACCATCGTCAACGTGTGGTCGACCACCAAGACGATGGCCGCGCTGTGCTGCCTGATCCTCGCCGACCGCGGTGAGCTCGACCTGTACGAGCCGATCGCCACGTACTGGCCCGAGTTCGCCGCCGCGGGCAAGGAGACCGTCGCCACGCGCCACGTGCTGAGCCACTCGGCCGGCCTGTCGGGATGGGACGCCGTGCTCACCCGGGAGGATGCGCTCGACCACGACAAGCTCGTCGCGCTGCATGCGGCCCAGGCGCCGTGGTGGGAGCCCGGTACGCAGTCCGGCTACCACGCGATCAGCCAGGGCTATCTGCTGGGCGAGATCGTCAAGCGGGTCTCGGGACGCTCGCTCGGCACGTACTTCGCCGACGAGGTCGCCGGCCCGCTCGGCGCCGACTTCCACATCGGTACCGGCCCCGAGCACGACGCACGCATCGCCCACGTGATCCCGCCGCCGAATCCGATCATCGATTTCGATTCGGTCGCCAGCGACTCGATCGCCTTCCGCACGATGAGCAGCCTGCCGGTCGATGCCGCCTATTCGTCCACGAAGGAATGGCGGCGCGCCGAGATCCCCGCCGCCGGCGGCCACGGCAACGCCCGATCGGTCGCCCTGTGTCACACGCCGACCGCGTGCGGCGGCACGGCGCGGGGCGTGACGTTGCTGTCCGACGATGGCGTCGCCCGGATCTTCGACGAGCAGCAGCGCGGTGTCGACCTCGTGCTCGGCGTCGAGATGGTGCTCGGGATGGGCTTCGGTCTCCCGGGCCCGATGCTGCCGGTCCCCAATCCCCGCACCTGCTTCTGGGGTGGCTGGGGCGGTTCGCTGGCGATCATCGACGTCGATTCGAAGATGAGCTTCAGCTACGTGATGAACCGGATGGGCGAAGGCACCACCGGCGACACCCGCGGCGCCGGCCTCCTGATGGCCGCGTACATGGCGATGATGTCCGAAGCCTGACGCCCACCGACCGGCAACCTGGTCCCTTCCGGACCCGACCCCGAGGGGGCCAGGTTGGTCAGGTGGCGGTCCAGGCGAGGAGGTCGTCGGCGGACATCGTGTTGATGATCCGCTCGATCGGCACCTCCCGCTCGGCGGCGCGGTCGCAGCCGTGTGGCTGCCACTCGAGCTGACCGGTGGCGTGCGCGTCGGAGTCGATCGAGAACCAGCAGCCGAACTCGATCGCCAGGTCGAGCAGCTCGCGCGGCGGGTCGAGCCGCTCGGGCCGGCAGTTGATCTCGACCGCGGTGTTGAACTGGGCGCAGGCGGCGAACACGTAGTCGGCGTCGAACTCGCTCGGGGGCCGCTTGCCGATCATCCGGCCGGTGCAGTGCCCGAGGATGTCGACGTGCGGTGACGCGACCGCCAGCACCATCCGCTCGGTCATCTGCGCCCGCTCCATCCGCAGCTTCGAGTGCACGCTGGCGACGACGACGTCCAACCGCTCCAACATGTCGTCGGCGAGATCGAGGGCGCCGTCTTCGAGGATGTCGACCTCCATCCCCGACAGGATCCGGAAGTCGTGACCGGCGGCGGCGATGTCGGCGTTGATCGCGGCGATCTGGTCGAGCTGGTCGGTGAGCCGTTGCCGGTCGAGCCCGTGGGCGATCGTCAGCCGGGCCGAGTGGTCGGTCTGCACCATGTACTCGTGGCCGAGCGCCATCGCCGTCGCCGCCATCGCCTCGATCGGGGCGCCGCCGTCGCTCCACGTGGAATGGAGGTGGCAGTCACCTTTGAGTGCGTCGCGGTAGACCTGCCCTTCGGGCGTGATCGACACCTGCGACTCTGCCTCCATCTTCCGGAGATAGGTGTCGTCACCGTTGAGTGCTTGCGTGATGACCGCAGCGGTGGACGATCCGATCCCGTCGAGGTCGGTCAGCGTGTCGGCCTTGGCTCGCTCGGCGATCTCCTCGTCCGGCGTGTTGCGGACCACGTCGAGGGCGCGGGTGAACGCCTTTGCCTTGAACCCCTTGTCGTGCGCCCGATCGAGACAGTGAACGACCCGCAGGAGTGCCTGCTCCGGCGTCATCGATTCCGGCTGATGCAGCTCCAGCGGCCATCCGCCGATCGTACCCGTGTCCTCGGGGACGGCCTGGCCGTCGGTAGCCTCGGTCGGCTCATGGAACGTTTCGGCCTGGTCGGTCTCCCCAACGCGGGCAAGAGTTCGCTGTACAACGCACTCACCGGCGGTGGCGCGCTCGCCGCGCCGTACCCGTTCGCCACCAAGGACCCGAACATCGGCGTCGCCAAGGTGCCCGACGAGCGGCTCGACCGCCTCGCCGCGATGTCGAAGTCGAAGAACGTCGTGCACGCCTCGGTCGAGGTCGTCGACATCGGCGGCCTCGTCGAGGGCGCCAGCAAGGGTGAGGGCCTCGGCAACAAGTTCCTCGCCAACATCCGCGAGGTCGACGCGATCGTGTTCGTCCTGCGGGCGTTCGTCAACGACGACATCACCGGCCCGTCCGACCCGATCGAACACCTCCGCATCGTCGAGCTCGAACTCGCCCTCGCCGACCTCGAGACGGTCGAGAAGCGGCTCAAGCAGACCCAGCGCCAGGCCAAGCTCGACAAGGGCATGGCCGAGGAGGCCGCCAACCTCGAGATCGCGTTCGACCGCGCTCGCCGAGGGCCTCCCGCTCTACCGGGCCGGACTCAAGCCCGACGTGCGCGACGCGCTCGCCCCCTACTTCCTGCTGACCAACCGGCGAGTGCTGGTGGTCGTCAACGTCGGCGAGGACGACCTCGACTCGATCCCCGAGAAGGAAGCGCTCGTGTCGGCCGAGTTCAACAACGCCGGCGACAACGTCGAGGTCATCGGGATGTGCGTGCAGCTCGAAGCCGAGGCCGCTGCCATCTCCGATCCCGACGAACGGGCCGAGATCCTCGAAGGATTCGGCCTCGGCGAGGGTGCACTGTTCCGGATGGTCCGCAGCGCGTACCACCTCCTCGGACTGCGCACGTACCTCACGACCGGCGAGAAGGAATCCCGTGCCTGGACGTTCTTCGAGGGGTCGACGGCGCCCGAATGCGCCGGCCGGATCCACACCGACTTCCAGCGCGGGTTCATCAAGGCCGAGGTCATCCAGTGGGACGAACTCCTCGAACTCGGCTCGTGGAACGCGGCCAAGGACGTGGGCAAGATGCGCGTCGAGGGCAAGGACTACATCGCCCAGGACGGCGACGTGATGGAGTTCCGCTTCAACGTCTGAGCCCCGAATCGGTGCGGCCAGCCGGCCGGTGGGTCTCCGGATGTCAGACTTGCGCCATGAGCAGCTCATCCGAACCCCACGTCGGCCGACCACTCATGGCGTCGTACGGCGTGCCGACCGATCCTGACGGCGCACTGCCCTGGAGCTGGGCCGAGGAGCGTCTCACTGCGAACCGCAACTTCTGGGTCGTCACGGTCAACGCCGCCGGCCGTCCCGCGGCGATGCCGGTCTGGGGCGTGTGGCAGCCCGAGTCGTCGACGTTCGTCTTCTCGTGCGCGCCCGACGCCCGCAAGGCCCGCAACATCGCCCAGAACCCGCAGGTGTGCGTGATGATCGACGACACCGTCGAGTGCGTCTCGGTCGAAGGGATCGCATCGCTGATCGACGACGAAGCGGCCCGCACGGCGGCGGCCACGACCTACGCCCAGAAATACTCGCCGCCCGACGAGCAGGCATCGATCCGCGAGTTCGTGCTCGGTCACGCCGTGTTCGAGGTTCGGCCGGTGAAGGCGCTCGCCATCATCGAACGGGAGGAGGACTTCGCCTCCAAGGCGACCCGCTGGACGTGGTGAGGGAGAATCGACACATGCAACGAACCGATGTGAACGTCACGACCCCAGAGGGCGAGTGTCCGCGATCCTGATCACGCCCGACGGCGACGGCCCGTTCGCCCCGGTCATCCTGTTCACCGACGCCGGTGGTGTGCGGGCGGCGATGGTCGAGATGGCCGAACACCTCGCGGCGATGGGGTACGCCGCGTTCCTCCCCGAGATGTTCTACCGAGACGTGCCGTACGAGCCGTTCGACCTGGCCACGGTGTTCGGCGATCCGGAGCAGCGGGGCCGGCTCTTGGCGATGATGGGCAAGGTCACCATCGAGGCGGCCAGGAGCGACATCGGCGCGTTCGTCGACTTCCTCGCGACCGTGCCGACGGTCGACGCCACCAGGATCGGCACGACCGGCTATTGCATGGGTGGACGGCTGTCGCTCACCGCGGCGTCGTCCCACCCCGATCGGGTCGCCGCCGCCGCGTCGTTCCACGGCGGCTACCTCGTGACCGATGCGCCGGACAGCCCCCACCGGGCGGTCGGGTCGATCGCCGGGGAGGTGTACGTCGGCGGTGCCGAGCAGGACAATTCGTTCACCGACGAGCACGCTGCCGCCCTCGACGCGGCGCTGAGCGAAGCGGGCGTCGAGCACACGGTCGAGATCTACCCGCACTCCACGGTTCGCCGTACCCGACAACTTGACCTACGACGCCGCGGCGGCCGACCGCCACTGGAGCGCGCTCGAAACGCTCTACGCCGCCAACCTCACATCCCTGAACCTCGCAGCGATCGGCGCCGCGAGTGTCGATTCACCGCTCGATCTGGCAAGCTGCCAACATGGCTTGGTTGGTCAGCGAGGCGCGTGTCCTGGCGTCCGCAGAGGTCGCCGGCGATCGAGCGTCACGACGGAAGGGCCTCCTCAAGCAGGACAGCTTCGAAGGCGCCCTCGTCATCGAACCGTGCCGGTGGATCCACACGATCGGCATGCGCTTCCCCATCGACGTCGCCTACCTCGACGCCGACGGCGTCGTGATCAAGACCATCAAGATGCACCGCCATCGGGTGGGGATCCCGGTCACCCGGGCGCGCTCGGTCATCGAGGCCGAGGCGGCGCGTTCTCCCGCTGGGGGCTCCGTGTCGGCGATCTCGTCGAGGTCCGCACCGACGATGCAGCACCGCACTGCCGAGAACCCGGGAGCATGAGCACCCTCTGGCTGGTTGCGACTCCGATCGGCAACCTCGGCGACCTCGCTCCACGCGCCGTCGAGACCTTGCGACACGCCGAGCTCATCTGCTGTGAGGACACCCGCCGCACCGGTCTGCTCCTCCAACATGCCGGCTCATGGCCGAACGCCTTGCGGTCTGCAACGACCACACCGAACTCGCCCGCATCGCCGACGTGCTCGAGGTCCTGGGCTACGGCGGCGAGGTCGCCATCGTGAGCGACGCCGGCACGCCGGGCATCTCCGACCCCGGCGAGCGCATCGTGCGGGCGGCGATCGACGCCGGCCACACCGTCAGCGCCTGCCCGGTCCGACGCCGTGATGATCGCCCTCGTGATCAGCGGATTGCCCACCGCCCGGTTCGTGTTCGAGGGCTTCCTCCCCCGCGGGCCGCGACCGCGCCGACGCGCCTCGCCGAGATCGCCGCCGAGACCCGCACGTCGTGATCTACGAGGCGCCGCACCGGACGCTCGACCATCGCCGATCTGCGCGATGCGTGCGGAGATGATCGTCGCGTCGTGACGCGGAACTCACCAAGATGTACGAGGCGGTCGTGCGCGGCCCGCTCGGCACGATCGACCTCGGCGATCCGCGCGGCGAGTACGTGTTCGTCCTCGCCGGCCTGCCCGTGGACGACGCACCGATCGACGACGCACGATCCGCGCGGCACTGCGCGTGGAACTCGGGGACGGTGCGTCGACACAGACGCTGCAGCTGCCGTCGCCGGTCGGCTCGGCGTGTCGAAGCGTGCGGTCTACACGTTGGCGATCGGGCTGTCCGGCTGGCACGGTTGATC
>CAVYWH010000017.1:0-157994 GCA_963772085.1 Ilumatobacteraceae bacterium | reverse complement strand
GTTCTAACGTCAGGATCGTGGTGCAGTCGGGAGCCGGCATTGAGTCGTGACGTCTGGTCGAAGCAACTCCGCATCGCAGGCGCGGATGCCCGATCGGTCGCCGACGCGTTGGCCGGCGACGTTCCCCGTGATGGGCTCCAACACGCCGGCAGTGCGTTGCTGCGAGCCGAGGTTTCCGAGGCTCTTGTCGACATCGCCGGCCGACTGATCGACGCGTTGCGCACACGGGGATGGACAGGCGACGATGAGCTCATCACCGAACTCGAGCACTACGCGAACCGCAGCTCATCGGACCTGATCTCGCTGCCCGTCGAACTCGACGAGCTCGGTGAAGCACTCGATCAGTCCGCGGGGAGCGAGTCCTACATCGACGTGAGCGAGGGAGCGTTGTGGCCGGCGCAGCTGTTCGACGTCGGCCAAGGTCCCGATGACTTCGACGCGGAATCGGACCGGTGGCTGCTCGTCGTCGGACGCGGATCGAGGTCCGCGTACGAGGTGATGCAGCGCTTCATCGCAACGACCGACGAATCGGGTCTCGCCGAGCGCCTCAACGATGCGATCGCCGGCTCAGGCGCGTTTCGACGGTTCCAGTCCGAACTCAGTCGCCACGACGACGAGTACACCCGCTGGCACCGGTTCCGCGACGACGCTCGCCTCGGCGAAGCTCGCGCCTGGCTCGCCGAGCACGGCTACCACTCCACTCCTTGACCACCGATATCACTGGCGTGGCGCACACGGATCGGGCACTCGGCGCTCACTGCGCACGGTTGCCGTTCGTATCACGTTCTGTAAGACTTGGCTCATGGCGAAGGCGATCTCGGTTCGGCTCGATGATGAGGCCGAGCGCGCGCTTCGAATCTTGGAGGCGACTGGTCTCAGCCAGTCTGCGGCGATTCGATCTGCCTTGTTGGCGTCGGCAGGGCGCGTTCGAAAGCGAAGCGAACTCGCGGCCGAGTCGGCTGCGTTGGAGGCTGACGAGGTCGACCGAGCCGAGATGATGTCGATCGCGTCGATGATGGAGATGATGCGTGCAGCGGGGTGAAGTTTTTCGCTTCAAGGTCCCCAAGGGTGTGGGACACGAACAACACGGTGAGCGCTTCGGTGTCATTGTGCAGTCCGACTCAATGCTGCCGCGTTCCGTGATTCTGGTGGCACCCACGTCGAGAAGTGCTCGTCCGGCTTCGTTCCGTCCGGAGGTTTCGATCGCTGGTGGCACGACGCGGTGCTCGTCGAGCATCTCGGCGCCGTCGATGCCCAGCGGCTCGGGCGTCGCGTGGGCCAGCTGGCAGCAGACGAGATGTGGGCCATCGATGAGGCACTCGTCACGGTGCTAGGGCTCGATTGATCCGACCCGATCCGCTGCCCGGCACGAGAATCACGTTCCACATCAGGGCACTCTGGGCGGCAGGCTCATTCGGTCTGTGGCAGTCATTTTGACGCTCCCTCGGGCGTCGTGGCTGCCGCAAACCTGTCACACCGTCAATCCGACGCGCATCGTTGGAGAAAGAGCGCCTCGACGATGGCCATGTTCTCGATCTCGGTCGGACTCACGCTCTCGTTGGGTGCATGGATGAGGCAGCTCGGCTCCTCGACGCCGAGCAACATGATTTCGGCGTTCGGGAACGTCTCCTGGAAGACATTGCACAGCGGGATCGAGCCACCCGACCCTTGCAGACTCACGTCGCGGCCATAGACGTCGCGCATGGCGGCTGCCATCGCGTCGAAGGCTGGTCCGTGAACCGTGCCGACGAAGGGCTGCCCGCTGAATCCGCTCTCGAAGTCAACTTCGGCGTTCCACGGTGTCACCGACTTCAGATGCGCAATCAGCGCCTGTTGCGCTGTCTTGGCATCCAAGCCTGGCGGCACACGCAGGCTGATCAAGGCTCGCGCCTCTGGCTGGATCACTGCCGATGCTCCGTCTACAGCTGGGCAATCGATACCCAACACGCTGACAGACGGCCGCGCCCACACCATGTCGGCGACGTCGTCTCCCAGCAGGTCGACGTGCGCCCGGACGTGTGCGTGTTCGCGGAATTCCTCGGGCGGGTACTTTGCGCCGGTCCACTTCTGCGAGTTGTCGAGCCCGCGTATCGTCGTGTTGCCATGGGCGTCGTGCAGCGTCGCCAGCATCTGGATCAACGCAACGAGTGCGTCCGGGGCGGCGCCCCCGAACATGCCCGAATGCATCGCAGTCGTCAACGTCCGCACGGTCACGACGACTTCGACAACGCCGCGCAGCGTCGACGTCAAGGTGGGGGTCCCTGCTGCGGAGTTCCCTGAGTCACAGATGAGGATGACATCGGCACGCAGCAGGTCGGCATGGCCCGGCACGAACTCCTCGAGCCCTCCATCTCCGAGTTCCTCGGAGCCTTCGCCGACGATCTTCACACCCACCGGCCATTCGTCGCCAAGGGCGCGCAGCGCGGTGAGGTGGGTGACGATGTTTCCCTTGCAATCAGCGGCACCGCGGCCGTACCAGCGACCGTTACGGTCGGTCAGCTCCCACACCGGGCTGTCCCACGCACGCTCGTCGAGCGGCGGTTGCACGTCGTGGTGGAAATACAGCAGCACCGTCGGCGCCCCACGCGGCCCTGGCGTGTGACCGCACACCGTCATGCTGCCGTCCGATGTCTCGTGAGCCTGCACATCGCGCATGCCGGCACCAGCGAACAGCTCGATCGTCAAGTCGACCATGCGTTGACAGTCCTCGTCCGGGCTGGTTCGCGGGTCGTACACGGACTTGAGCGAGACCATGCGCGCCAAGTCCTCTCGCGCCCGAGGCATGAGACGGTTCACCCGTTCGCGCAGTTCATCCACGGACATCAGTGCCTCCTGATCGGTTCGTACATTCGCGCCTCACCAACGGACTTGACAAGCCCGAAGCGCTCCGGCCGCGGATCGATGACCGGTCCAGGATCCACGACCGCGTTCGTTTGTCCGAACACCTGACGCACTCACTCGGTGAAGTGGCTCACCCGTCGGCGAGAGCGCCCGGAGGCGTGGACGGCGGCACCGAATCGCGCCACGATGGGGCGCATGGAAGCTCCAGAGTACGTGCAGCACGAGGGTCTGAAGCGGTGGGTCGCCGACATGGTGGCCTTGTGCAAGCCCGCCGAAGTTCACTGGTGTGACGGATCCGACGAGGAGTACGACCGCCTCTGTGCGGAGTTGGTCGAGGCCGGCACGTTCATCAGGCTGAACGAGGAGCGACGACCGAACAGCTTCCTCGCCCGCTCCGACCCGAGCGACGTGGCCCGGGTCGAGGACCGGACGTTCATCTGCTCGAAGACCAAGGACGACGCCGGTCCGACGAACAACTGGATGGACCCGGCAGAGATGAAGGACGATCCTCCACGGACTGTTCGACGGCTGCATGGCGGGACGGACGATGTACGTGTCCCGTTCAGCATGGGTCCGCTGGGGTCTCCGATCGCCCAGTTGGGAGTCGAGATCACCGACTCGGCCTACGTCGTCGTGAACATGAAGATCATGACCCGGATGGGTCGCGACGCGGTCGAGGTGCTCGGCACCGATCAGCCGTTCGTGCCGTGCATGCACACCGTCGGTGCGCCACTCGTCCCCGGACAGGAGGACGTGCCGTGGCCGTGCAATCCCGACGTCAAGTACATCGTGCACTTCCCCGAGGAGCGCTCGATCTGGAGCTACGGCAGTGGCTACGGCGGCAACGCGCTGCTCGGCAAGAAGTGCCTGGCGCTGCGCATCGCCTCGACGATGGCCCGCGACGAAGGCTGGCTCGCCGAGCACATGCTGATCATGGGCGTCACCGACCCGCAGGGCGACAAGACGTTCATCGCCGCGGCGTTCCCGAGCGCGTGCGGCAAGACCAACTTCGCCATGCTCGTGCCGCCACCGGCGTTCGCCGACGAAGGCTGGAAGGTGACGACCGTCGGCGACGACATCGCCTGGATCAAGCCGGCCGCCGACGGCAAGCTGTACGCGATCAACCCGGAAGCCGGATACTTCGGTGTCGCGCCGGGCACGGCGTACTCGACGAACCCGTCGGCGATGGAGTCGATCCGGGCCAACACCATCTTCACCAACGTCGCGCTCACCGATGACGGTGACGTCTGGTGGGAAGGGATGGACGGCGACCCGCCACCGCACGCCGATCGACTGGCAGGGCAACGACTGGACGCCCGCATCGGGGACTGACGCGTCGCACCCCAACGCCCGCTTCACCGCGCCCGCCACCCAGAACCCGTCGCTCGACCCGGACTGGGACGACCCGAAGGGTGTGCCGATCGGTGCGTTCGTGTTCGGCGGCAGGCGTGCGGGGACGATCCCGCTGGTCGTTCAGAGCTTCAACTGGGCGTACGGCGTGTACATGGCGGCGACGATGGGCTCGCGAGACGACCGCCGCCGCGTTCGGACAGCAGGGTGTCGTGCGCCGCGACCCGTTCGCCATGCTGCCCTTCGCCGGCTATCACATGGGTGGCTACATCAATCATTGGCTGTCCTTCGGGCGCAACATCCCCAACCCGCCGCGCATCTTCGAGGTCAACTGGTTCCGCCGCAACGACGACGGCAGCTTCGCCTGGCCGGGGTTCGGCGAGAACATGCGCGTCCTGCAATGGATCGTCGAGCGAGCGCAGGGGCGTGCCGTCGGCATCGAGAGCCCGCTCGGCTGGATGCCCCGGTATCAGGACCTCAACTGGAAAGGCCTCGAGGACTTCACGGGCGACGACTTCCGGGCCTGCATGTCCATCGATCGCGAGGAGTGGGAGGCCGAACTGCTCGACGTCGAGGAGCTGTTCATGAAGCTGCACACCCGGCTGCCCAACGAGATGAACTGGATCCGTTCGCTCACCGCCAGCGCCCTCTGGCGATCACCCGACCACTGGGAGATGAACCCGGACCCGACCTGAGCGCTTCTGCTGAGTCCAGATGTCTGATCGACTGTTCCCGCCGAGTTCCGCCGCCCAGCCGACGCGGCTGGCGGTGCTCACCAGTGGCGGCGACTCCGCCGGGATGAACGCGGCGGTGCGCGCGGTCGTGCGATCATCGCTCGCCGCAGGACTTGAGGCGTTCGCCGTGTATGAAGGTTTGCAGGGCTTGATCGATGGCGGTGACCGGATCCGTTCGATGTCGTCGACCGACGTCAGCGGAATCCTCCGACAAGGGGGCACGGTGCTCGGAACCGCCCGCAGCTCGGCGTTCCGCACTCGTGACGGGTTGCGGCGCGCGGCCCGCAATCTCGTCGAGCGTGGCATCGACGCACTCGTGGTCATCGGTGGTGACGGCAGCCTCAGCGGCGCCGCCGAGTTGCGAGCCGAGTGGCCGAGTCTGCTGGATGAACTCGTCGCCGCCGGCGACGTGACCGTGGCCGATGCGGACGCCCACCGACACCTCGCCCTGGTCGGGCTGGTCGGCTCCATCGACAACGACATGGTCGGCACCGACATGACGATCGGAACCGACACCGCTCTGCACCGCATCGTCGAGGCAGTCGACGCAATCCAGAGCACGGCCTCGAGCCATCAACGCACCTTCGTCATCGAGGTGATGGGCCGCCGCTGTGGCTATCTCGCCTTGATGGGCGGATTGGCGGCCGGCGCCAACTTCGTCGTCATTCCTGAGAGCCCACCCGGTGACAACTGGGAGGAAGCGATGTGCTCCGTGTTGCGGGATGGCCGCCAGGCCGGCCGCCGGGCCAACATCGTCCTGGTCGCGGAGGGTGCCCGCGACCAGCGCGGTGAGCCCGTCACGGCCGATCACGTCAAGAGCGTGCTCGAGGAACGACTCGGCGAGGACGCACGGGTGACGATCCTCGGCCACGTGCAGCGCGGCGGTGCGCCGAGCGTGTTCGACCGCTTCCTCGGCACACTGCTCGGGCACGCCGCAGTGCAACAGCTCGCTCGAGTCGCCCGACGACGAGCCGCAACTGATCGGCATCCGGGGCCACCACCTGAGCCGGTCGCCGTTGACGGAATGCGTCGCGGCCACCCGATCGATCGGTCACCTCATCGCCGACCGGCGGTTCGACAGCGGCGATGGAGATGCGCGGCGGCAGCTTCACGGATTCGTATGACCTGCTGCGCACGATGGTGCAAGCCCGTCCACGCGGTGCCCAGCCGGGTCAGCGGTCGCTGCGTCTCGCCGTGCTTCACGCCGGCGGCATCGCACCGGGGATGAACACCGCGGCGCGTGTCGCCGTACGGGTCGGCATGGATCGGGGCCACACGTTGCTGGGCGTCCGAGACGGTTTCCGAGGCCTCGCCGACGGAGACGTCGTGGAACTCGACTGGATGTCGGTCAGCGGATGGGTGTCGCGTCCCGGAGCCGAGCTCGGCACGAATCGGTTCGTTCCCCGTCCCGAGGACATGCCGCGCCTCGCCAGCCGAATTCGGCAGCCATGGTGTCGATGGCCTCTTGATGATCGGCGGCTGGGCCGGCTACGTCGCGCGCGCACACGCTCATGACGCCCAGCGCCGATCAGCCCGAACTGTCGATCCCGATCGTGTGCGTCCCGGCGTCGATCAACAACGACGTCCCCGCCAGCGACATCTCCATCGGGTCCGACAGCGCACTCAACAGCATCGTGACCGACGTCGACAAGATCAAGGACTCAGCGGACACTGCCCACCGTTGCTTCATCGTCGAGGTCATGGGCCACGATTGCGGCTACCTCGCCCTGATGGCCGGTCTCACGACCGGCGCCGAGCAGGTCTACCTCCCAGAGGAAGGCATCTCGCTCGACGGACTCCAGGAGGACCTCCACACCTTGCGGACGCGCTTTGTCGAGGGTTCCCCCTCTCAGCCTCCTGATCCGCAGGTGAACACGCCGAACAGCACTACACGACCGAGTTCGTGGCATCGCTCCTCACCCGGGAGAGGGGCGGCCTGTTCGACGTCCGCACGGTGATCCTCGGACATGTCCAGCAGGGAGGCGCCCCGTCTCCTTTCGACCGCATTGCCGCCACCCGACTCGCGCCGCCGGCGTGGAACACCTCATCGAACGCGCCCTCGCCGACGATCCCACGGCCGCGATGGTCGGGTTGCGTCATGGCGAGATCGTCGTTCACGCCGCTGGCCGAATTTCCCGACCTCGTCCAACGCGACGTCCAACGCGCCAGCGAACCCCATGGTGGATGGCGCTGCGGCCCGTCGTCGATGTCTTGGCTCATACTCAAAACACGCAAGCGACCACCGAGCCGGCCCCGAGCCGTTTCGGATCGGTCTCGCCGGAATGACGCGAGCTGTGTCCCAACGTCCCGCTGTGGGGCGTCTCGGGCTGACGCCGGGTGGCGACGCCGAGTTGCAGCAACGTTTGCGAGGTTCGGCGATGATCTCTCGATGAGTTCGGCGGACGTGTCGCAGATGAATCGGATCGTGCGGCTGATCGGGGTCTACGACGCCGACCACACGGTTCGTGGCGAGTTGGCATATTGGGTTGGCGCCCGGCTCGGCCGACGACATTGCGCTCTGTGCGCCATCACACACGGCTCGGTTCGACGACGGCCCGAGTGGAAGACGTGTCAAGCCGAGATGTCGATCCCGTTCGACACGTACCATCGTGACGATCAGCCGCAGGTGATCCGCGACGCCGCCGGAGGGCGGGCGCCCGTCGTCGTCGCCGAGACCGACAGGGGCTATCTCCCGCTGTTGTCCGCCGAGGATCTGACCGCCTGTGGAGGTTCGGTCGATCGACTCGTCGACGCGATCGAAGATGCTGCGAGTCGCTTCCGACTCACGCTGACGATGCGTTGATCGCGAGTCAGTCTCGCGTCCGACGGCACCGTTGAGATGCGAGCTGGTCGCCCTGGCGGGTTAATGCATTGGAAACATTTGAGCGATACCCGCGAAATGCGTCCGGCTTACAGTGCGCCGCAACCTGGGCGGCAACGCAGCCGAGCAGGGGTGCCCGTCTATCGCTCTACCAGGAGGAACTTCGTGCGCAAACGTGCGCTTCGACTCACACTTGGCGCAGTCGCGGGACTCGGTGCGATCGCACTGTTCCCGACGATCGCCAATGCCCAAGAACCCGATCCCGTCACCGTGCTCGGCCAGCAGGTCAACCTGCTCTGGGTCGTCATCGGTGCGGTCCTGGTCATCTTCATGCAAGCGGGATTCGCGCTCGTCGAGACCGGCTTCTGTCGGGCGAAGCACGCGGCCCACGTCGTCTCGACGAACTTCGCCATCTTCGGCCTCGGCTTCATCGGCTTCTTCTTCATCGGTTTCCCACTTGCCTTCGGCGGGTTCAGTACTCCCTCATCGGTCTGGATTCTCCGGTCGGCGAACCGCTCCTCGGGTCGGGGAACTGGGTCTTCCTGTTCCAGGGAGGTTGGGCGCTGAGCACCGGCACGATCACGCCGGCCCTGCTCGGGCTCTTCCTCTACATGGTCGCCTTCATGGACACCGTTGCCACGATCCCGACCGGGTCGATGGCTGAGCGGTGGAAGTGGGGCAGCTTCGTGATCTGGGGCCTGTTCTGCGGCGCCATCTACTACCCGCTGTTCGCGGCGTGGACGTGGGGCGGCGGCTGGCTGGCGAAGACGTGGGACACGATGAACCTCGGCGCGGGGTACACGGACTTCGCCGGATCCGGCGTCGTGCACGCGGTCGGTGGCGCAGCCGCCCTCGCAGGTGCGCTCGTGCTCGGAGCACGCATCGGAAAGTTCGGTGCCGACGGAACCCCGAAGGCGATCCCGGGCCACCACATCCCGATGGCCCTGCTCGGCACGTTCATTCTGCTGTTCGGCTGGTTCGGCTTCAACGCCGCGTCGACCTTCGCCGCCACCGACGTCCAGTTCGCGACGGTCGCGACGAACACCGCGATCGCCGGTGCCTTCGGCGCCATCATCGCCATGCTGTGGATCACCAATCGCACCGGCAAGCCAGACCCCGGCATGATGGCCAACGGCATGCTCGCCGGTCTCGTGGCAATCACTGCGCCGTGTGCGTTCGTCGCTCCATGGGCGGCAGCGGTCATCGGATGCATCGCCGGCGTCCTGGTCATCGAGTCGGTGTTCTTCGTGGAGCGCAAGCTCAAGGTCGACGACCCGGTAGGCGCGATCTCGGTCCACGGTGTGTGCGGCTCGTTCGGTGTGCTCGCCGTCGGCATCTTCTCCAACGGCAGCTACGGCGCCGGCTGGAACGGTTCGACGAGCGAAGGAGTCGAAGGCATCATCAAGGGCGACTGGGGCCAGCTCGGTGCGCAGGCACTCGGCCTCGCGGTGATCTGGACCGTCATCTTCGGTCTCGCCTTCGGCTTCTTCAAACTCCAGGACAAGATCTCCAAGTCCATGGGCAAGGGCGGCATCCGCTCGAGCGAGGAAGACGAGATCGCAGGTCTCGACATCCCGGAGATGGGCGTCGCCGCATACCCCGAATTCGTGAGCCGCTGAGCGGTCCGAGAGAGCCAGGAGCACTACATGAAACTCATCACGGCAATCGTCAAACCGTTCAAACTCGATGACGTCAAGGATGCACTGAAGGCCGTAGGGGTCGCCGGCGTCACGGTGACCGAGGTCCGCGGTTTCGGCCGCCAGGGCGGACACACCGAGACCTATCGCGGAGCCGAGTACAAGATCGACTTCGTTCCCAAGGTCGAGCTCACCGTCGTGGTCGACGACGGAACGGTGGATGCGGTCGTCGAAGCGATCGCCGGTTCCGCCAGCACCGGAAAGATCGGTGACGGCAAGATCTGGGTGACCAGCGTCGACCGGCTCGTTCGGATCCGCACCGGAGAAGAAGGAGCGGACGCCCTCTAGGACCGACGACGGCGCGTCGTCGTCGAGTTGCGGCGGCGCTCCTGGTCTGTCCTCGACCAGGAGCGCTGTCGCGTACGGGCTGCCGATCCGCGCACGACGCTGAACCCTGCGAGCCACCAGGATGACCTCCTTGTCGACCCCTCCTTCCCACATCGGACTCGAACCTGACCGTTCGGCGCCGCGGCGAATTCGCCCTCTCGTGGATTTTCTCCGCGCCGAGGCCAGCGCGGGGGTGCTCCTCGTCCTCGCCGCCTTCATCGCGTTGGCGTGGGCCAACTCACCATGGTGGTCGAGCTACTTCGAACTCTGGGGCACCGACATCAGTGTGTCGATCGGGTCGCACGAGCTGAGCCTGACGCTGCGCGACTGGATCAACGACCTGGCGATGGTGCTGTTCTTCTTCGTCGCCGGACTCGAGATCAAACGGGAGGTCACCCAGGGCGAGCTGAGAGACCCGAAGCAGGCGGCGCTTCCCGTGATCGCCGCCGCCGGCGGGATGATCGCCCCGGCCGTCATCTTCGCCATGCTGAACGCAGGTGGAAGCGGCTCACGGGGGTGGGGGATCCCGATGGCGACGGACATCGCGATCGTCGCCGGCGTGGTCGCCCTGCTCGGCCGACGCGTGCCGTCATGGCTCAAGTTGTTCCTGCTCGCGTTGGCGATCGCCGACGACATCGGCGCCATCGTCGTCATCGCCATCTTCTACAGCAACGGCGTCTCACTCCCATGGCTGGCGGCGGCGGTGTCGACCGTCGTCGTCGCCTACTTCATGCGGTCCAGGGTTCCGTTCATCGGTGTGTATCTCGCGCTCGGAGCGCTCTGCTGGTGGAGCCTCCACGAAGCCCACATCTCCACGACGCTCACCGGGGTCGCATTCGGGCTCCTCGCGCCCGTGACCCCGCGTCGTGATCCGACGCTCGTCGATGCTGCGGAGCTCGGCGAATTGCTCGAACTCGAAGACATCCAGGCTGCGTCTCGGCTGTCACGTCATGCCCAGGAGTCGGTGTCGGTCGTGGAATGGCTCGAGTTCCGGCTGCATCCCTGGTCGGCATTCGTCGTCGTGCCCGTGTTCGCACTCGCCAACGCGGGCATCCGAGTGCCCACGGGAGAGTTCGGTCACATCATGTCGCAACCGGTGACATGGGGTGTGATCCTCGGACTCGTGCTCGGCAAGCCGATCGGGATCACGATCGCCACCTTGCTCGCCGTCCGCCTCCGGGTCGGCAGACTGCCGGACTCGGTGACCAAACGATATGTGGTCGGTGCCGGCGCGCTCGCGGGAATCGGCTTCACCGTGTCGCTCTTCGTCACCGACCTCGCGTTCGGCGAGAGCATTCATGCCGACGAGGCGAAGCTCGGCGTGCTCGTCGCGTCGCTGACTGCAGCACTCATCGGCAGTGCCATCTGTCTGCCTGGAGTCGTGCACGAGCATGCGGGCTCGGGTCAAGGCGGTCCGACCGGTCAGACCGACTGACGATCTGCGGCTCACGACGAGTTCAACGCGAGCGGCTTGCGAGCGCGCAGTATCAGGAAGTACGGGACGATCCTCGTGTCGGCGACTTCGGGGTGGTCGCGTGCGGTCTCCTCGTCGGCATGAGGCTCGGCGATCGCCTCGATCGAGAGCCCGGCCGCCAGCACGGCGTTCACCCATCCCGTCAGGGTGCGCCGTGCATACGTGATCGTGAAGGGCTCGTGACGCTCGCGGATCTCAGCGGGTGCGGCGCCGAAGGTCCATCGCTCGGTGATCGGGCCTTCGAAGAAGTAGTTCCCGATCGCCAGCGCCTCGCGCCGGCCAGATTCGTCGTCGACCCAGCGTCGGATCGGGGTCGCCGTCGCAGGGTGCACGACGGAGAACTGGACGAACCCGTCCGGCTTGAGCACGCGCTGCATCTCGCGCAAGGTCGACTCCGGGTCGCCGACGTCCATCAGGCTCATGAAGGCGGTCACGAAGTCGAAGGATCCGCTGGCGAACGGCAGCGTCGAACCGTCAGCGATGACGAACCTGACACCGCCGCGCCCGACTGCCGCAGCGGCCGCGACGAACGCGTCTGCGATGTCGAGGGCGACGACGTTCGCACCCTGCTCGGCGAGCAGACGAGTGTTGTGACCCTCACCGCAGCCCAGATCGAGTCCAGAGCATTCCGCAACCGACGGCAGCATGGCGAAGAACGCCGGCGTGTTCACCAGGTCGCGATAGACGTCGAACCCGGCACGCGACAGCTCTGTCCACGACCCTGCGTTGGCGTTCCACATCGCACGTCGATCGTCGTCAACCACGATCACCCAGTCTTTCAGGTCGTGCACCACGCCCACGGTGGGCTCCACCCGTCAGTTTCGGTTGTAGCGGACGAGCGGCAGATTCCTCCTGGTCATCAGCGCCGACTCGGCGTACCGTTCTTCGTGGGAGAGAGGGGCTCATGATGGGGGATCGTTCACCGCTCAGCGTCGCGCAGCAGGCCTGGGACTACTGGGTTGCTGCCGACCTCGAAGGTTTCTTGTCCCTTTGGGACGACGACGGCGTGTGGACCAACGCCGGCCACTCGAAGATCGCCGGCCCGCGACGCGGCCATCAGGAGATCGGCGACGTCGCGCGCACCGTGTTCGAGGTCAGCGGCGGGACGTTCTCGGCACGGCCGCGCGATCTGGTCGCCGTCGGCGACGACTCCGTGCTCGGCTTCTTCCACATGACCGCTGAACGCGACGGCATGACCCTGGACCAGAGCGCCCTGCAGCGCATGGTCGTCCGCGACGGCAAGATCGTCTCGCTCGACAACATGTTCAGCGACGAAGCGGCGATGGACGCATTCTTCGCCTGAAGACTCGACCGCTGCGCTCCAGCGCATCGCTCCGGCACTCGCCGCTACGGGCGGTCATTTCGCGTTCGATTCGCGATGGCGCTGCCGGGTCTGGCCCGGATTCCAGCGACTGCAACAACGTGCTGAGCAGCGTCGTCGAGCGACCGACGCTGCTTCGCCGTGAGCACGCCGAGGATCTGCCTCCTCGGTCTCGACATGATCGGTGACCGCGGCGTCGACCCGGTCGAAACCGGCGTCGGTGAGCGCCACGAGCAGGCTGCGACGATCCTCCGGATCGGCGCGTCGCTCGACCAGCCCCATGTTCTCGAGCCGGTCGAGGCGACTCGTCAGGGTCGCCGGCGACAGCATCAGCGATTGTGTGACCCGCGACGGCGCCGCGACATAGGGCGGGCCCAGGCGGCGCAGTGTTGCGAGCACATCGAAGTCACTCAGGCGCAGATCGTGCCGCTGCAGGGTCGCCTCGATCACCCGAGTACCCAGACCCATCACCCGCCCGAGACGCCCGATGGACGCCATGGCGTCGAGCCGCAGGTCGGGTCGCTCGGCGCGCCACTGCTCGATGAATTCGTCGACGACGTCGGCCATGACAGCGACTCTAGCCAACGATGATACGAAATGGAATTATTTGACTTCGAATATTCGAATTCGTATTATACGAACATGAACTACATCGCCGATCGAATCGAGGCGCTCTATTCCACTCCAGGAGCATTCGATCCGTCCGTGCTCGCGTCATCGCTCGAGCCCGACGTGGTCCTGCACGTACCGGGCGTTCATCCACTGTCTGGTGATCACCACGGCCTCGCGGGCGTGGGCGGCTTCCTGCAGCGCACCCGCGAGGCCACCACCGACGGCGAGCACATGGAGCTGATCGAGGTCCTCGGCGGCAAGTCTCACATTGGCGCCTACGTGCGGGTGACCGCCCAACGCGCCGGGCGCACTCCACTCGTCAACCACACCATCCACCTGTTCCGGCTCGGTGACGACGACCGCATCGCCGAGATCTGGTTCCACAACCGGGACCAGGCTCCCGTCGACGAGTTCTGGAGCTGACGTGCGGACCGCGACATTTCACGAGACCGCCGTCATCGAACGCCCGGCAGCCACGGTCTGGGCGCTCGTGTCCGATTACGACGTCGATCCCCGCTGGCGCAAAGGCGTCTCGGCGATGAACCCGCAGCCCCCGGGACCCGCCCGCACGGGCACCACCACGCTCGAGGTCCTCCGGTTCGGCGGCCGTACGTACCGAATTCCCGGCGAGGTCACCGACCTGCGAGCCGGGCACTCGTTCGCCTGGAACGCGTCGAAGGCGCGCGGCACCAGGAGCGTCGAGCCGCTGGACGAGTCGAGCTGCGTGGTCGAGCTGACGATGCACATCCGTCTCACCGGTGCAGAGCGGATGTTCGGGCGTCTGCTCGCGCGGATGATGCGCCACAACCTCGCCGGCGACCTCGGTCGGCTCGCAGAACTCGCAGAACTCAGGCCCAGAGTCGTTCGGTGATGTCGGCCCACAGTTGTCGGTAGGCAAGCGCGGCGGGACTCTTGGGGGCGAATGCAGCGATCGGTGATCGTTGGATACCCATCTGCTCGATGATGCTCGCGTTCGGGATCGCGGTGGGCAAGAACCCGGTGATGTCGGTCATCAGGTGGGCGACGATCTCACGTTGCAGACGTTTGCGTCGATCGACCATCGAGGCGAACGGCAGGACGAGCGGCGCCGGTGGGTGCTGGGCGAGGAAGTCGGTGAGTTGGTCGAGGGTGCGCGCGGAGAGCGTGGTGGGGATGGTCGGCACGATCAGCGCGTCGGCGGCGCCGAACACGCTTTCGCTGGTGAGCGTGATCCCTGGAGGACAGTCGAGGAGCGCGACGTCGTACCGGTCGGCGATCGGCTCGAGGATTGCTGCGAGGCGCCGCGTGGGGTGTTTGGTGTCGTCCAGGGCGAGGTCGAGATGGCGCAGCGAGAAGTCGGCGGGCACGATGTGCACAGCGGGGTCGTCGGTGGCGCGGATGTTCGCTTCGAGCGACCCGGACTTTCTGATGAGACGCCGGGCGCCGCCTTTGACGAAGGGTTTGACCCGGACGAAGAACGTTGCCGCCCCTTGCGGGTCGAGGTCCCACAACAGCACCCGTGAACCATCGGCTGCTGCTTGGTGGGCGAGGTTGACCGCGGTCGTCGTCTTCCCGACGCCGCCCTTGATGCTGTAGGTGGCGAGCACCTTCATGTGTCGATCGCCTCGAGCAGGGCGTCGAGGGACCGCTTCGTGGCCGCGCTGTCGTAGTCGGCGAAGCGTTCGGCGAACTCGGCGCGGGCGGCTGCTCGTGTCTGGTCGAGCCGTTCGGTGAGCTGACCGATGGCGACCATGGTGCGAGCGGTTGCTCCGGTGGCGTCGAGTTCAGCGACGAGTGATCGCAGCAGCATCATGTGGACTTCGGCGTCCTGATGCTCGCCCAGGTTTTCCTGGAGTGCCTTCAGCCGCTTCACGTACTGCCTGCCGGCCTTGTCGGGCAGCAGACTGCCGAAGCACTCCAGCAGATAGCGGAGCTTCTTGGCGTCCTTGCGAAGACTGTGCACGTCGTCTGCCGGCGTGTCGGGTCCGATCAGTCGCCCCCGATCGATCAGCGTGTTGTGGGCTCGTGCGATTCGTTTGGCGACCGTCCTGCCGAGCGGTCGGTCGGCTCGTCGCGGCAGTGTGTCGTCGCCGAGCGGCTCGGCCAGCCAGCGACGCCACTCGGCCATCAGTTCAGCCGCTCGCTCGGATCGCAGCACACTCGTCAGTTCGGCGTGCGCGTCCGCACCGTGCTGCGCGAGCAATTGGCGCACCGGCGCCAACGCGGCTGCGGCTTCGACTCCGAGGGGGTCGGTGTAGCGCTCCCACTCGAGCAGGTAGACATCGAGATCGCGGGCAGCCCCGGTGGCACCCGCCAGCCACGCGAACCCCTCCCTTGCGGGATCGAGTATCGCGGCCGGGAGAACAGACTTGGACGCCCCGAGGACCGTGCGCGTGCGTCGGACCGCGATGCGCAGGTCGTGCAAGAACTTCGGGTCGATCTGATCGATCGTGCCCTGCCAGTTCGCGGCGATCGCCACCTCGAGGTTGGTGAGTACGGCGCGAAATCCCTCCAGCGCCGCCATTCCAGATGCGAGTGGCACGGTTGCAGTCGAGTTGAAGCCGGCAAGATCGATGCCGGCGACCTGTGCGCACTGGGTCAGCGTGTCGGACACATGCGCCTCGAGGCCGAGGTCGCGCAGGACCTCGAGGACGCGATCGGAACGTTTGGCGTATCCCGGCACCTCGTGGATCTCCACGGTCGTGAACCGATCGATGGCCGGCCCGCCCAGGAGCTGGACGTCCTCGTGGAACTCGGCGATCGCCACCACCTTGCCGGTTCGGTCGCGCCACACACCAGTGGAGCGATCCATCCGCACTCGAAGTTGCGGCAACAACGCACGAACATCGACCAACTCGGCGATGCGCGCCCGGAACGGCCCGGACGGCAGATCGGCCAGCACACGCGGCGCAACGTCGACTGCCACGTGCGCGGGGACGACGTGCTCACCGGACAGCACGAGTTCGATCCCCTCCGATCGACGCAGTTCGAGCCGCAGCCCGGCCCGATGCAGGCGCCCGTCGAAGGTGTCGACCAGCGTCGTCGTCACGGTCCGCCGTGGTCCGAACGCGAGCCCGAGTTCAGTGAGCGCACGCATCACGTCCGACGTGTCGTGTGCTGGAACCCGGAAGGTGACCACACGCATCAGGGCCACGAAGGTAGCGCTCGGAGCAAACTGATGACGTGACGATCGAGATCGAACGCAAATTCATCCTGCCCGGACGACCGAGCGACGACCGGCTCGGCCCCGGAACGCAGATCAGGCAGGGCTACATCGCCGAGGAGGATTCCGTCGAGGTGCGGGTGCGGATCACCGACGACGCATCCAACCTCACGGTCAAAGCAGGCTCCGGGCTGTCGCGCACCGAGGTCGAGGTCGCGATCTCCGCCGCGCAGGCCGAGGCACTCTGGCCACACACCGCTGGCCGCCGAATCGAGAAGACACGCCACCGAGTCGTGCTCGATGACGACACGCCGGATCTCGTGGCCGAAGTCGACATCTATGCCGGAACGCTCGACGGGCTGTGCGTCGCCGAGGTCGAGTTCGCTTCCGAGGACGTCGCAGCATCGTTCGACCCTCCCGACTGGTTCGGCCGTGAACTCACTGGCGACCCGGCCTGGAGCAACGCCGCACTCGCCCGGCACGGACGTCCCGACACCTGAGGGCCCGTGGCGATGCGAGAACCTATGGATTGCTGGCGCGGAACGCGCGTACCGCGGCGCTGATGGTGGCGTACGACGACGATCGGCCCGTCGGGCTCCAGGAGGTCGCCACGGCCGAGGATGTCGAGCGCGCGGGGGTTGGCGCGGGCGACGGCGATGACCTCGACTCCTTCCCGCCCGACGTCGACGACGAGCCTGCGCAGCGACGCGACCGCGGTGCTGTCGATCGACCCGACACCTTCCATGTCGAGCACGACCCACCGTTCGATGCCCGGCTGGTTCCGAAGCGCCTGGACGACGCGGTCGCAATATCGATCGGCGTTGGTGAAGAAGAGGGGCGCGTCGAAGCGGTACACCAACAGGCCTGGTTCGACGACGGCCTGAGGATAGGCGTCGACCGACACCCAACCGTCGAGCTCGGCGGCGTCACCCAGTACCGCGTCGTGCGGACGGGCGATGCGGTAGACGGCGATCGCCAAGCTGAGGACCACGCTGAAGACGATGCCGATCAGCACGTCGAACAACACCACGCTCGAGGCGGTCAGCACCGCGATCGCAAGTTCGATCCGGCTCACTTTCCAGAGATCCCGGAACTCGTCCATGTCGAGCAGGCTGATCGCCGCCGCGGCCACGACGGCGGCGAGCGCCGGCTGGGGGATCTGCTCCAAGACTCCTGGGAACGCCACCAGTCCGACGCCGACGAATCCAGCAGCGATGATCCCGCCCATCGACGAGTTGGCGCCCGATGACGACATCGCCGCGGTGCCCGACCCCGTCGACGCGAGTGGCATCCCCTGGCACAATCCGGCAGCGGCGTTGGCAATGCCGAGCCCGCTCAGTTCGCGATTGGCGTCGAGCCGGTATCCGTGCTGATCGGCGACACCGCGAGCGGTCAGGATGCTGTCGGCATATCCGACCAGGGCGACCGCCGCCGCAGTGCCGACCAATGCCAGCCAGTCGTCGGCTGGAAGATCCGGCCATGCCGGCCACGGGACACCGGCGTCGATCTGACCGACCACCCCGATTCCGTGCTCGTCCAAGCCGAACAGCCACGTCACCACCAACGCCAGGACGACGCCGGCGAGCGCAGCGGGCACACGCGGGAGTGGTCCGCTTGAGCACGAGGATCAACACGAACGTGCCGACACCCATCGCCGCTGACGCGCCGATGGATGTTGTCGAGTTCGCCGATGAAATCGGCGACGCGGCCGATGACATGGTCGCTCGACAGCGTCACACCCGTGAGCTTGCCGAGCTGGCTCACGAACAGCGTGATGCCCAGCCCGGCGAGGTACCCGGTCAGCGCCGGCCGCGACAGCAGGTCGGCCACGAATCCGAGGCGCATCGCCGAGGCGACGAGCAACATCACCCCGACCATCGCCGCCAGGGCGGCACCTGCGGTCACGTAGTCGTCGGTGCCGACACGCGCGACCGTCGCCAGGCCGGCAGCGGCGAGCAGAGCGGTACCCGGATCGGGTCCGATCGCGAGATGGCGCGACGTCCCGAAGAGCGCGTACAGCGGGATGCCGATGAGCACCGCCTGGAACGCGGCGCTCGGAGGCAGACCGGCGATCGGTGCGTACGCCATGCACTGCGTGATCAACAACGCGCCAACGGTCAGCCCGCCGACCAGGTCGCCGCGCAGCCACCCGCGCTCATAACCGCGGAGCCGAGAGAGGCCCGGAGCGCAGCGGTCGAGCCGCACCCTCCAGACGGTGGTCGTCTGTCCTGGCGAGTCGGCGGCACGGGACTCAACCACGTCCGAACCGTAGTGGGATGTGCGGCCGGGTCCGACGCCCGTCGTTCGATCGATCGACGGCGAATCTGACTGGGCTAGTGTCGAATCGACGGAGCCCGCGGGCTCCGGCGAGGGGACCGAGTTCGAACGGGGGGTGTGAGATGACACGAACCGCAACGCGTCGATCGGAGACCAAGCGCACCACCGCGAGCCGGACACGGCGTTCGCTGCTCGCGCTCGCGATCCTGGCGCCGGTCGCCGTGTCGGCGTGCGCGGACGACGACGACGCCAGCGGCCCGCCGACGTTGACGTGGTACATCAACCCTGACAACGGTGGCCAGGCGGAGTTGGCCAAGAAGTGCGGTGACGCCTCCGACGGCGCCTTCCGCATCGAGACGCAGATCCTGCCCAACGAGGCAGACCAGCAGCGCGAACAGCTCGTCCGCCGGCTCGCGGCCAATGATCCCTCCGTCGACCTGATGAGTCTCGACCCACCCTTCGTCGCCGAGTTCGCCAACGCCGGATATCTCCTCCCGGTCACCGATCCGGCCGACGTCGAGTTGTTCAACGACGGGGTGCTCGAGGCACCGCTGGAATACGCCTTCTGGGATGGTCAACTGGTCGCGCCGGTCTTCTGGGCCAACACGCAGCTGCTGTGGTACCGCAAGTCGGTGGCATCGGCGGCCGGTGTCGACCCGACCGCAGCCGACTTCACGTGGCAGGCGATGATCGAGGCGGCCGAGACGGAGGGCAAGCGGATCGGCGTCCAGGGCCGCCGGTACGAGGGCTACATGGTGTGGATCAACGCCCTGATTCGCTCGGGTGGCGGGCAGATCATCGAGAACCCCGAACTCGGCGCCGACGCCACGCCGACGGTCGCGTCGCCGGCCGGGAACCTCGCCGCCGACATCGTCGGTGAGCTCGGCCCGCTCCTCGGCCGCCCCCGCCGACATGACGACGGCCGGCGAGGAGGAGTCCCGCTCGGTGTTCCAGGGCGACGACGGCTCGTTCATGGTCAACTGGCCGTACGTGTACGCCGCCGCCCAGGAGGCGGTCGCGGATGGCTCGCTCGACCAGTCGGTCGTCGACGACATCGGCTGGGCGCGCTACCCGGCGGTGGAGGCCGGCACGCCGAGCCTCCCGCCGCTCGGCGGCATCAACCTCGGGATGGGAGCCTTCACCAAGTATCCGGACGAGGCCCTGGCGGCGGCGAAGTGCATCACGTCGCTCGAGAGCAACATCGAGTACATGATCAAGTCGGGCAATCCGGCCGCCCGCTGCCGCGGCATACGACGACCCTGCCGGTACCGCGAGGCGTTCCCGATGGCCGACCTGATCCGCGATTCGATCAACGGCGCCGGGGCCCGGCCCGTCACCCCGTACTACGGCGACGTCTCGGTGTCGGTGCAACGCACATGGCACCCGTCGGAGAGCGTCGACGAACCGGGAACACCCGAGGAGACCGACGACTACATGGAGCAGGTGCTCCAGGGGGAGCGGCTGCTGTGACCACCGTCGAAACCGACGCACCGAACCGCCTCGCCACAGATCGAGAAGGGCCGCAAGGTGGCGATGACCGAGCGGGCGCGGCACGAGCGACGCCTCGGCCTCAGCCTGTCGGCTCCGGCGTTCATCGTGATGATCGTCGTGACCGCCTACCCGCTGATCTACGCGGTCGTGTTGTCGCTCTACCGCTACCGACTCACCGACCCCGGAGGGCGAGAGTTCGTCGGCCTCGGCAACTACGTCACCGTGCTGACCGATCCGATCTGGTGGAACGACTTCGTGACGACGTCGGTGATCACGATCGTCAGCGTCGTGGTCGAACTCGTGCTCGGATTCTGCTTCGCGTGGGTGATGTACCGCGTCATCCAGGGCAGGTCGCTCGTGCGGACGGGGATCCTGGTGCCGTACGGCATCATCACCGTCGTGTCGGCCTACATCTGGCGGTATGCCTTCCAGCTCGACTCCGGATTCGTCAACCAGTGGCTCGGGATGGAGGACTACAACTGGTTCGGCGGTCGCTGGTCGTCGCTGTTCGTCATCATCATGTCGGAGATCTGGAAGACGACCCCGTTCATCTCCCTGCTGTTGCTGGCCGGGCTCGTGCAGGTGCCGATGGAGTTGCAGGAGGCGGCCGAGGTCGACGGCGCCACGGCGTGGCAGCGGGTCTACAAGGTGACGCTGCCGAACATGAAGGCGGCGATCATGGTCGCCCTGCTGTTCCGCACGCTCGACGCGTGGCGCATCTTCGACAACCCGTACGTCATGACCAACGGGGCGAACAACACCGAGACGCTGTCGTTCCTGGCCTATCGCCAGAACGTGACGCTCGTGAACCTCGGGGCGGGGTCGGCCGTGTCGGTGCTGTTGTTCTTCACCGTGGTCGTGATCGCGTTCATCTTCATCAAAGGCTTCAAGACCGACCTGTCACAAGTGCGAGGTGATGGCTGATGGCTGCCAATCGCAAGACCAGCCGGTGGTGGACCGTGTGGGGACTCCTGATCCTCCTGTGGGCGGCGTTCCCACTCGCGTGGATGGTGTCGCTGTCGTTCAAGGATCCCAGCACGTTCCGCAGTTCGACGCCGACGTTCCTTCCGAAGGACTGGTCGTGGGAGAACTACGACTCGGTCTTCAGTGACGAGCTGTTCACGTCGGCGCTGAAGAACTCGTTCGGCATCTCGATCATCGCCACGACGCTGTCGGTCGTCATCGCCATGTTCGCCGCGTACGCGATCGCCAGGCTCGACTTCCCGCTCAAGAAGGTGCTGCTGTCGATGGCGTTGGCGATCGCCATGTTCCCGCAGGCGGCACTCGTCGGTCCGCTGTTCGACATGTGGCGCAGGTTGGGGATCTACGACACCTGGATCGGTCTGATCATCCCGTACCTCACGTTCGCCCTGCCCCTGTCGATCTGGACGATGTCGGCGTTCTTCCGCCAGATCCCGTGGGAGATGGAGCAGGCGGCGCAGGTCGACGGGGCGACGCAGTGGCAGGCGTTCCGGAAGGTGATCGTGCCGATGGCCGCGCCGGGCGTGTTCACGACGGCGATCCTCACGTTCTTCTTCTGCTGGAACGAATTCCTGCTCGCCACGTCGCTCACCTCGACCGACAAGGCGCGCACCGTGCCGGCGGCACTCACCTTCTTCACCGGGCAGTCGCAGTTCCAGTCGCCGATCACGGCGATCATGGCGGCCTCGGTCGTGGTCACGATCCCGGTCGTGATCATCGTGCTGTTGTTCCAACGGCGCATCGTCGCCGGCCTCACATCCGGTGCCGTCAAGGGCTGATCGAAGGGAAAGGCGGCCGTGGCCGAGATCAACATCCAAAACGTCAGCAAGGAGTACGGCGACGGCTTCAAGGCCGTCAACGACGTCAGCCTCGACATCGCCGACGGGGAGTTCATGATCCTCGTCGGCCCGTCGGGGTGCGGCAAGTCGACGTTGCTGCGCATGATCGTCGGGCTCGAGGACATCACCTCGGGCGACGTCCTGATCGGCGGCGAGCGGGTCAACGACAAGGCGCCGCGCAACCGCAATCTGGCGATGGTGTTCCAGAACTACGCGCTCTACCCGCATCTCACCGTCTTCGAGAACATCGCCTTCCCGCTCCGTCTCCGCGGTGGGTTGAGCGAGGAGGAGATCGCGCGCAGGGTCCAGGTCGCGGCGGACACGCTGGAACTCGGCGAGCACCTCGATCGCAAGCCGGCCAACCTCTCCGGCGGTCAGCGCCAGCGGGTCGCGATGGGTCGGGCGATCGTGCGCGAGGCCGACGCCTTCCTCTTCGACGAGCCGCTGTCGAACCTCGACGCGAAGCTGCGTGGGCAGATGCGCACCGAGATCCTGCGCATGCACCGCAGGATGGGAACGACGACGGTGTACGTCACGCACGACCAGACCGAGGCGATGACGCTCGGCGACCGCGTGGCCGTGATGCGCAGGGGGCTGATCCAGCAGGTGGCCACACCGCGTGAGCTGTACGAGCGGCCGGTGAACATGTTCGTCGCCGGCTTCATCGGTTCACCGCCGATGAACTTCGTGCCGGCAGGCGTTGACGGGCAACAAGCTGACGCTGCCGTTCGTGACCGTGGCCCTGCCCGACGACATGGCCGCCCTGGTCGACGGCCACGACCACGTGACGCTCGGGATCCGCCCCGAGGCCTTCGAGGACGCTGCGCTCGTGGACGACGTCGAAGAAGGAGCGCGGCGTCGAGTTCACCGTGCACGTCGACGTGATCGAGTGGCTCGGCAACGAGCAGTACGCCTACATCCCCTACGACGCGCCGGAGAGCATGGTGGCGGGCCTCGTCGAGCTCGAGCGCGAACTCGACAGCGAGCGCATGCGCAGCCAACTCGTCGTCGCCCTCGAACCGATGAGCCGCATCGTCGACGACGGTGACGCCGAACTCTGGCTCGACCCACGCCGGATGCTGATCTTCGACCCGGAGACGGGCGACAATCTCACCCTCGGCCTCCAGCAATGACCCCCCGGTCGTGCCCAGCGGGGTGGGCGGCGGCGCGCCGCGGACGGTACGGCGGGAGCTGATCTGACATCCACCCGGCTCGCGACCGCGGGCGTGGTGAACGGTTTCCCATTGACCGCGGCGTTTGATCGTGGCGTTGCCGGGTACTCACCTGCCGCGTCCACCGCCGTCGAATGAGGGCCATGATGAGCAGAGCCGATGCGCTCCACGCCAGGAAGCTGATCGACGGGGGAGCGATGGTGCCCGACGCGACTTGGCGGCGCCACGATCGGCCGGGGGCGAGATCGATGGCCACTTGCTCCCGCGTGACGCATGATGGCCGGTGAGCACCGGCCGGCACTCGGCTCGCACCGGCTGCTCGGTGAAGGGCGGGGCGCCGCGCTGATTCGGCCGGACGGGGAGATCGACTGGTGGTGTCCGGACCGTTTCGAAGCGAAGCCGATGCTGTGGTCGCTGCTCGATCCGGATGGCGGACGATCGCGCTGGTGCGGCGCATCGACCGCCAGCTGGGACGGTTGCCCCGCGGGACCGACGAGTCATACGACGGTCCGCATCGAGGGTCAGCGGGTGCGGCTGTGGGACGGTCTCGTCACGTCCGGCGACCACACCGTCCTGATCCGCCTCGTGCGCAGCGAGGGTGCGCCCGTGGCGCTGCGCTTCGAGCTCACGCTCGGCGGGTTCGATGGCGAGCCGACCTGGTCACCCGAGGCAGCGGAGCGCTCGCCGGACGGACGGCTGATGTTGTCCGGTCCGTCCGGGCTCGATCGTCGCGAAGCCCGACCGATGGACGGGGATCGCGAATTTCGACGGCCGGACGTTCCTTCGACGTCGACGAGTTGGTCAGCATGCTCGAGCGGGCCGAACGGCGGGACCGGCAGGCCATGGATGGCATCAGCCTGCCGCACCGACCATCCCTCGCGGGCGACCGATGCGCTGCGGGTCTTGCGGGCCCTGACCGACCCTCGGAGCGGGGCACCGGTGGCCGCCCCGACGACCAGCCTCCCCGAAGCGCCGGGCGGCGAGCGGCAGTTCGACTACCGGTTCAGCTGGCTGCGCGACTCGGCCGCTCGCCGTGTCGACCGCCACGATGCTCGGTCACCTGGGAGCGGCCGGCGACTATCTCGACTTCGTGGCCGGCCTGCTCGACCGCGAGGGCAGCCCGCTCACACCCCTGACGAGATCGAGTGGAGGGCCGGTCCCCGCCGAACGAGAGGTGGACGGCGTCGAAGGGCTGGGCGTCGTCGCGCCCGGTGCGGGTCGGCAACGCCGCCACCGACCAACGACAGCTCGATGCCGTCGCCTCGGTGATCGAGGCGATGGGCATCTACGTGTTCGGTGGCGGCCGACTGACTCGGCGGCGCCGAGCGATGGTCGAGCATCTCGCGTCGCTGCTCGCGGACACTCCGCCTGGGCCGTCGAGCGGGATCTGGGAGCTGCGTGATCCCGCCCACCTGGTGAGCGAGGAGCTCGCCCGCTGGCACGGACTCGACCGGGCCCTTGCGCTGATGCGTCGCCGGCGCCCGTGGCGGCGACACCCGACATGGGACGCCGCTCGCGCCGCGGCACGTTCACGCGTCGAAGCGGCGTGGGACGACGACGTCCGGCCTGCTGCCACAGTGCTTCGACGACGTGAACGTCACCCCCGACGCGGCGACGCTCCTCGCCGCCACCGGCCGTTTCTGGGAGCGACGTGATCCGAGGCTGCGCCGACACGTGCGCGGGCTGATCGCGCGCGTTGGAGGAGGGCCCGTTCCTGCGGCGCTATCCGCCGGCCGACGACGGCTTCGCGGGTCGCGAGCACACGTTCCTTCCCGTCGCCTGGTGGGCCGTCACCGCGCTGGCGATGATCGGTGACCTCGACGCGGCCCAGGCCCGGGCCGACGACCTGTGCGCCCAACTCCCGCCGCTGCAACCCGAGGAGTGGGACGTCGCCGCCGGTCTGGCGCTCGGCAACATCCCGTTGCTGTGGTCGCATGCGGAGGCGGCGCGAGCGCTCTACACCCTGGACCGCGAACGCCGGCGGGCTCGCTTCGGATCGCCGGTGGTCGACGCGGTGCAGCTCGCCCGCTCGTTGCGGCTCCGTGCCGTCGGCTCGCGGCGTTGATGAGGTCACCCGACGGTCGACGACGCCGGAAGCAGCGCGAGCGAACGGGCGAGGAGGGTTGGCGCCGCCGACTTTGGGGCATGTAGGTCACGGGCGGATCTTCATCATCGATCCCGAGGAGAGACCAAATGACTGTTGCCCGCGACATCATGACCACCGACGCCACCTACTGCTCGGCCGACAGCACCGCTGCCGAGGCCGCGCGCAAGATGGCCGACGAAAATGTCGGTGCCATTCCCGTCTGCGACGCGGACCGCCGCCTGTGCGGTGTCATCACCGACCGAGATCTGGCGGTCAAGATCGTCGCCACCGGTCAGGACCCCAACGCGGTGCGCCTCGCCGATCTCCTCGATGGGGGCGAAGTCGTGACCATCGGCGCCGACGACAGCGTCGAAGAGGCGATTCGTACCATGAAGGATCACGCTGTTCGGCGACTGCCGGTCATCGACGGCAGCGTCCTGGTCGGCATGGTCAGTCAAGCGGACATCGCCCGCGCCATGCCCGACACCACCATCGGCGACCTCGTCGACGCCATCTCGAGCGCGCCCCCCAACGGCTGACGGCACCGTCGGGCAAGCCTGCGACCACACTCCCGGGGCGTTCGGTCATCCGTGATAGAACCGGGCGCTGTCCACGCCATCCGTGTGACAATCGGGGGACGGGTCGGCGACGCCCGTTCGGTGAACTGACGACGAACGAGGCGAGGGAGCCATGGCCAAGAAGTCGAAGAAGTCGAAGCACTCGAAGCATAGGACGGAGAGACGCGACGGCGATCGACGTGTCGGCCGAGGGTGCGCCGCGCAAGATGAAGCGCGCCGAGTACGAGGCCGAGATGGAAATCCTGCAGGGCGAGTTGGTGGCGATGCAGGAGTGGGTCAAAGCGACCGGCGCCAAGGTGTGCGTCGTGTTCGAGGGTCTGGATTCCGCGGGCAAGGGCGGCACGATCCGGCGGATCACCGAGCGCACGAGCCCGCGTGTGTTCAAACACATCGCGCTGCCGGCGCCGAGCGAGCGTGAGCAGTCGCAGATGTACATCCAGCGTTACGTGGCCCATTTCCCTGCCGCGGGTGAGGTGGCGATCTTCGATCGCAGTTGGTACAACCGCGCCGGTGTCGAGCTCGTGCTGGGCTACTGCACGCCGGAGCAGACCGAGCGGTTCCTGGCGATGGTGCCCGCGGTCGAGAAGGCGATGGTCGACTCGGGGATCATCTTGATCAAGTACTGGCTCAACGTCAGCGTCGAGGAGCAGGCTCGTCGGCTGGAGAACCGGATCGACGACCCGCGCAAGATCTGGAAGCTGTCGCCGACCGACCTGAAGTCATACACCCGTCGCTACGACGTACTGCCGAGCCCGGGACACGATGCTCGCGGCGACCGACACGCCGTGGGCGCCGTGGTTCGTCGCGCACAACGACGACAAGAAGCGCGGCCGCCTCAACATCATCTCCCACCTGCTCGACCAGATCCCGTACGAGCCGGTTCCGCGTGCGGATGTGAAGCTGCCCAAGGCAGCCGAGCCCCAAGGGATACGTCGAGCCGGATCTGGCGGTGCATCGCGTCCCCGAGAAGTTCTGAGCTGGGTTCCGAGGTGGCGGATGCCCCTGCGATGACCGCGGTCTCGCCGCCGGATCCCGGGACTCGGCGCGCTTGCGTTCGTACGAACGATCGTGGCTGCGGTTCGATCTGGTTGCCGGCGTCGTGCTCGCGGCGATCCTGGTGCCGCAGGGCATGGCGTACGCGGAACTGGCCGGTCTCCCTCCGGTCACCGGGTTGTACACGACGATCGCCTGCCTCGTCGGGTACGCGCTGATGGGCCCGTCGCGGGTGCTGGTGCTCGGACCGGACTCGTCGGTGTCGCCGCTGATCTTCGCCGCGATCTTCCCGATCGTGGCCGTGAGCGACGACCCGGAAACGGCCATCGCGCTCGGCGGGGATGATGGCGCTGATGGTCGGCCTGATCCTGATCGGGCTCGGTCTCGGCAAGCTCGGGTTCGTCGCCGACCTGCTGTCCAAGGAGGTCCAGGTCGGCTACATGAACGGGCTCGGCGATCACGATCATCGTCGGCCAACTTCCCAAGCTGTTCGGCTTCTCGACCGACTCCGACGACTTCATCGAAGACGTGAAGACGTTCTTCACCGGGCTCGACGAACGCAACTCGACCGCGCTCGCCGTCGGGATCGCCACACTGGCGGTGCTCCTCCTGCTCCCGCGCGTCACGCGGACGATTCCGGCCGTGCTCGTCGCGGTGGTCGGCGCCACGGTGGTGACCGGCCTGTTCGATCTCGACATCTCCACCGTCGGCGTCGCTCCCGCAAGGACTGCCCCGCCCGTCGGTGCCGTGGACGACGTGGGACGACGTGGCCCCGATGTTCGTCGCCGCGATCGGCATCACGCTGGTGTCGCTGACCGACACGATCGCCACGTCGACCGCTTCGCCGCCCGTCGTGGCGAGGAGGTCGACCCGAACCAGGAGATGATCGGCATCGGGACGGCGAACATCACCGCCGGGTTCTTCCAGGGCTTCGCCGTCTCCACCAGCAGCTCACGAACCGCGGTTGCCGAGTCATCGGGAGCCAAGAGCCAGCTCACCGGTCTCGATCGGGGCGCTCGTGGTGGCGTTGCTGCTGCTGTTCTTCAGCACGCTGCTCGCCGATCTCCCCCAGACGGCGTTGGCCGCCGTCGTCATCGCCGCCGCGCTCTCGCTTGCCGACATCGCCGCGCTGCGCCACTACCTGCGCGTGCGCAGGAGTTCGTTCGTCCTGTCGCTGGTGGCCACCGGCGGCGTCGTGTTCTTCGGTGTGCTGCAGGGCATCCTGATCGCCGTCATCTTGTCGATCCTGCTGTTCTTCAAGCGCAGCTGGTGGCCGCACGGCGAGGTCCTCGGCCACGTGCCCGGCGAGGGATGGCACAGCCTCAGCCAGTCACCGACGGCCGAGGAACGACAGCGGCGTGCTCGTCTACCGCTGGGAAGCCCCGCTGTTCTTCGCCAACGCCGGCATGTTCCGCCAGCAGGTCCGCCACCTCGTCCACGAGCGCCACCCGCAATGGGTCATCCTCCAATGCGAGGCGATGACCGACATCGACGTCAGTGCCGCCGACGTGCTCGAACAACTCGACCGCGAGTTGAACGCGAAGGGCGTGCACCTCGCGTTCGTCGAGTTGCGTGACCGGTTGCAGGACCTCGTCTATCGTTACGGCCTGTTCGCCACGCTCGACCGCGACCACTTCTACGACTCGATCGAGCAGGCACTCACCGCGATCGACGCCGAGGGATCGAACGGAGGCAGCCGTGAGGACACGCCGCGCCGCCGCCATCACTGCGCTCGCGCTGTTCGCCGCCGCGGCGTCGTCATGCTGGACAGCGTCGTGCGCAACTTCCCCCGCGGACTGATCGCCACGGGGCTGCTGGTGCTCGCCTTCGCCGCCGGATGGGAGTCGATTCGACGACGGGGCATCGGGCGCACGGTGCTGGCGGTGCGTTCGCCGTGCTCCTTCTCGCCGGCTCGCTCGTGGCGGTCGCGGTCGGCAGCATCCTCGCCGAGGTCGTGGTGCTCGCCGTGGTCCTGTGCTCGCGACGTTCGCGGCGCGGGCGGCGTTCCGGATCCACGTGCACTTGCCGACCGCTGTCGCGCCGACAGCACCCGGTCGTGATCTGGAACCCGAAATCCGGCGGCGGCAAGGCGGCCGCAGCCCGCCTCGACGTCGAAGCCCGCGCCCGCGGGATCGAGCCGATCCAACTGAGTCCTGGCGACGATCTGTTCCAACTCGCACGCGACGCCGTCGATCGCGGTGCCGATGCGCTCGCCGCCGCCGGCGGAGACGGCACGCAGGCGATCATTGCGACGGTCGCCGCCGAGCTGGATCTGCCGTTCGCCTGCATCCCGGCCGGCACCCGCAACCACTTCGCGCTCGATCTCGGTGTCGATCGCAACGATGTCGTCGGGGCGCTCGACGCGTTCGTCAACGGCGGTGAACGTCGCGTCGACCTCGCCGAGGTCAACGGTCGGGTGTTCGTCAACAACGTGTCACTCGGGCTCTACGCCGACGCCGTGCAACGTGAGGGGTATCGCGACGCGAAGCTCCACACGGTGCTCGACACCGTGCCCGAGTTCAGCGGACCGCAGGCCACCGGCGGCGCCGACCTGCGGTTCGAACGATCCGGCGACGATCGCGGCCGGGCAGGCGATCGTCGTGATGGTGTCCAACAACTACTATCGGCTGGGCAACCTGATCGGGTCGGGAACTCGCCCGCGAATCGATGATGGCCGCCTCGGTCTGGCCGTGCTGGAGGCACCATCGGGCGGCCGCCGTCCGAGGCTGCGGCAGTGGGATGCCCCGACGTTCGAAGTCGGCATCGGACGGCCCGGTGCGCCGCCGGCGTCGACGGCGAGGCGCTGATGATCGATCCGCCGCTTCGGTTCACGATTCGACCTGGCGCATTTCGCGTCCGAATCGCACCGCACCATCCGGGGGCGTCGCCCGCCGCAGCGCTCCCGAACAGCTTCGCCG
This sequence comes from Ilumatobacteraceae bacterium, assembly GCA_963772085.1. Taxonomy (GTDB): domain Bacteria; phylum Actinomycetota; class Acidimicrobiia; order Acidimicrobiales; family Ilumatobacteraceae; genus Sva-07. Next base: position 128,340 of record CAVYWH010000017.1, on the reverse strand, counting down.
ACGCCATCCGACGGTTGCTGCACATCGCCCGTCACGGGTGACGACGACCCGGGGGTCAGGCGTCGGGTTGTTCGATGGCGTCGAGGAACGCCGTGACGTCGGCTTCCTCGCCGCCGACGAGCCAGATGGTCAACTCGCCGGGGCTGTCGGAGTCCTCGTCGTCCTCGTCGTCTTCCCACGGGAGCACGCCATCGACGAAGTAGCGGTCGACGGTGATGTCGTCGGACCCCTCCTCGACGGGGGCGATGACCGCGAGCTCGACTTCCGCATCGGCAGGTTGGTCGCTGAGGATGTCGATCAGTTCGTGGACTCGCATGGCGCTCCCGTCGGTGGTGCGGATGTGGTGAAAGGGGGGTGTTCAGTCGTCGTCGAGCCAGGCGTCCGCCCGCTCGAGTAGGTACAGACTGACATGTTTGCACCGGTCGAGCGCGGCAGTGATCGCATCGTCGATGTTCATGTACACGTCGGCGAGGTCGACCGTCATCCTGGCGACGATCGACAGGCTTCGCTCCGGCGCATCCGTCACGCTCGGAAACGAGTCGATCGCGGACACCTCGACCGGCAGATCGATCCCGCCGATGCCGGCAAGGTCGGTCGCCAACACGAGCAGGTCCGGCGGTTCGGTGAGCGGCGGGAGCGTCCAGGTGAACAGCAGCGGGAACGAGAAGCCGTTCGGGGGCGGATCGTCGATCTCGTCGAGCTTCATGATCTCGTCCTCGAAGCCGAGCATCGCCCGCGGGTCGACGTCGAGCGACAGGTGCAGGTCGATCGGCCCGGAACAGGCCTCCTCCGGATGGAGGTCGACTTCCCACAGCTGCCGGAGCGAGTAGGTCTCGACGAAGTGTCGTTCGTCGTGGACGTGGAATCCGTGGTCGATCGCCTGACTCTTCACGTCGGCGACGAATCCTGCAACGTCGATCACTGCCATGCGATTCGGACACTACCGTCCACGACCGTGGACACCGCTCAGAACCAGCCACTCCTCGGCGATGACGAGTCCGGGTCGGTGCTGGCGCTGTTCGCCGAGATCTGCGACCGCACGCGTGAAGCGGTGTCGGCGAACGTGGATTGGGACGAGTCGGGTGTGCGGTCCGGTCAGTACAACGTCGACCTGGAAGTCGACGCGCTGTGCGTCGAACCGCTCCTCGCTGCCGGCTTCGACGTGTTGTCGGAGGAGAGCGGGCTGCAACACACCTCGGCTCGCCGGCAGGCGAGGCACCGTGGTGGTCGATCCGCTCGACGGCTCGACCAACGCAACGCTCGGGTTGCCGTGGTTCGCCACGTCGCTGTGTCTGGTGGTGGAGGGCGTTCCGGCCGCCTCGATGGTGACCAACCTGGCCACGGGGGAGTGGTTCAGCGCGGTGGCCGGCGAGGGTGCGACGTCCGACGTCGGACCCATCGAGGTGCGCCCCATGGTCACGCTCGACGAGTCGATCATCGCGGTGCAGCGGCCTGCCGTCGCACCACTTCGGTTGGCGACAGTTCCGTGCGATGGGCGCTTCTGCCTGGACATCTGTGCCGTCGCCCGCGGGGCGTTCGATGCGTTCGCCGACCTGAGCCCCGACGCCCATGGCGTGTGGGACTACGCGGGGGCTCTGCTCATCGTGCAGGAAGCCGGTGGCGTGATCGTCGACGCGCTCGGGCGCGACCTGGTCGTGCTCGACCACGATGCGCGACGGACACCGGTGGCCGCGTCGAGCCAGGCGTTGCTCGAATCGCTCGTGGCCGCCGCGACGCGCTGAATCAGTCGGCACGTGCCGCCTCGTCGCTCTGCCGGAAACCGCAGCAACCGGCCGCTGTTCGTCGATCCGTGCGACGTCACCGTCCATCGCCGCACCGTCTGGAAGCCGCCAACGCGCTCGAAGCCGCGGGTAGGCATCGATCCCCGTTCGGGCGCATAGCTCAGTTGGCTAGAGCGCTTCCCTTACAAGGAAGATGTCGGGGGTTCGAGTCCCTCTGTGCCCACTAGTCGTGCAAGGGTTTCCGGGAATCCGGCGGGTTCACGAACAGCTCCGGGGCTTGTGGAGGGTTACGGGACTCACCTCGACGATGCCGTCGTTGGGGTCGGGAGAAGTTGCGAGACGAACGCAGTCCGGGGCCCCCGATGATGACCACGGGGTGTCACCCGCCGTCGGGGGTCGCTTTCCGCGTCGACGTGTCGTCCACGATGTTCACCTGTCCGCGAGGTACCCGCCCACGAAACCGCTTGATGGCTGCGCTCACCGTGTCGCCGACGTCCGCGACCACGGCATCGTCCACGCCCTTGTCCGGGACGTACAGCACCACCTCGACAAGCGTGTCACTCGTGCCACGATCCTCGAAGGGCGGCGTGTAGTCGACCACGAGGCCATCGTCTCGCAACATCTGCCGCGAGCATTCCGACGAACGACGGAGAGCCTCGATATCGGACCTTCATGGTTGCACGAGTCTGCCAGAACGAGCGCCACGGGCGATCGTGTCTACGCGCCACGCTCGCGGTGCCCACATCTCACTCCGACGGGCGGTTCGCGCGGTTTTGGCGCTGGGTACCGGCCGTCTGCTCCGACCGGGGCACCGAGTGAGAGGAGAGCACACATGGCTAATGATCCGATGCGAATTCTGAAAGCCGACCATCGCGAAGTCGAGAAATTGCTCGACAAGTTGGCTGACTCCGAAGAGGGCGCAGAGCGCGAGCAAATGGTCGAAGAGCTGGTGACGAAGTTCAGCGCCCACATGGACGCCGAGGAATCGATCGTGTACCCGCAGGTGAGAGCCGAGGTCGGTGAGGAAGACGAAGAGGAGGCCGAGATCGAGCACCGTTTCGCTCGCGAGGGGATCGACAAGGTGCAGCAGATGGTCGAGATGCCCGGGTTCGGGGCGGCCGTCGAGATGCTCAAAGGTGGGATCTCGCATCACGTCGAAGAAGAAGAGACCCAGTTGCTGCCCGAACTCAGGGAGACACTCGACCGCGACGAGTGGCTGGCGATCGGCGATGCGTTGGTGGACGCCAAGAAGGCCGCCGGCCTGCCGGTGCCCCAGCCTGCCCGACGCAAGTCGACCAAGCGCTCCACGAGCACGAAAGCCAAGGTGCGGGCATGACCACGCGAGCACTCGTGCGAGCTCGCACGCTGGGCTACGGCGACGCGGAGTCGACCGCGGTCGCACCGATCCGTGATCGATTGACGGTCTCCGGGGGGTACTGATGGCGGCAGACATGACCGAGCGGGTTGACCATGCGGTTCAAGGACTCGGTGAACTCCTCGAGCAGTCACGTCGGTCGATCGGCGTCGCCGAATCGTTGACCGGAGGTCTGCTCGTCCAGGCGCTCGCCCGGCACGAGGGATCCGGTGAATGGCTCGCCGGCGGGGTCGTGGCGTACCAACGGTCGGTGAAGCATGACCTGCTCGCCGTATCCGTGGACAAAGTGGTGTCGAGTCAGGCGGCGGCTGAGATGGCCACTTCTGTGCGGGACCGCTTGGGCTGCGACGTCGGTCTGGCGGTGACCGGCGTCGCCGGGCCGGATCGCCAGGACGGCGAGCCGCCCGGCACCGTGTGGATGGCCGTCGACATCGGCAACGGGGCGGTTGCCGAACTGTTCGCGATCGACTCGGACAGTCCCGAGGAGATCTGCCAGCTCGCGGTCGTCGAGGCGGTTCTGCTTGCTATACGCGAACTCCAATCACCACGCCTTTCGACTCGCGCCGTTTCGATGCTCACGCGGCCGACGTCGACCGCGGGGCCCAGCGCCGCAGACCGGGAGGTTCATGCGCGACAACGCCTTGAGCCTTGCCTGCTTCACCCTGTTCGCCGCGTTCTTGGCCGCGCAGAGCCTTGCCGGATGGCGTTCCGCGGTCGCAGACGCTGTCGAACACGGAGGGGCCAGCTTCGGATACTGGCACTACTTGACCACGGCCCATTTCGCCGAGGCGACGTTCGAGAACTGGGAGAGCGAATTCCTGCAGATGGGTGCGTTCGTGCTGCTCACGATCTTCCTCATCCAGAAGGGATCGTCGGAGTCGAAACAGGAAAGCGGCGATCCACGTGACGAGGACCCTCGCCAGCACCAGACGGACCCTGATGCGCCGTGGCCGGTGCGGCGGGCGGACTCTGGCTCGTCGCCTACGAGAACAGTCTGCTGATCACGTTCACCGTCCTCTTTGCCGCCTCGTTCGTCGGCCATGCCGTGTCGGGGGCTCACGAGTACACCGCTGAACAACACGAACACGGTGCACTCGGTGTCGGTGGCTGGCAGTTCGTGCGTATGTCCGAGTTCTGGTTCCAGTCGTTCCAGAACTGGCAGAGCGAGTTCCTGGCCGTCGGCTCGATCGTGGTGCTGTCGGTGTTCCTCCGCCAGCGCGGCTCAGCCGAGTCGAAACGTGTACACGCCCCCCACGGATCCACCGGCGACTGACACGCGTCAGTACCCGCAGCCCAGCCGACCGAGATCGTCAGTGACTCCAATCCGACCGAGAACGCGACGCCTGTCGATCTCGGTCGCCGTTGGGTCGGTAAGCGGGCCAAATCCGACCGAGATCGCAGTGGGCCCGATCCGACCGAGTCGCGAACGCTGCCGATCCGGTCGCCGAGAGTCACCCCCGAGGCGTCGGGGTGCTCGCGTCCAGCCCGAACGTCGATTCGAGGTCGCACATCCTGAGAAGTCGCGCGACGGGCCCCGTCGGGTTTCGTACTGCGATGGTCCCGCCCGCCATGGCCACGCGTTCAGCCAGTGCGAGAAACACTCGCAGGGCACTCGAATCGATGAAGGTCACTCCCACGAGATCGAGTTCGATCGGGCCAACCGTGACGTCCGGGACGTCAGCGAGCGCGGCCGCCAAGTCCGCGCAGTTACTGGCGTCGATCTCGCCACTCACCAACCAGCCACGCGGCAACGTGACGACTTCGAAAGGGGTCCGGTCCGGTTCCACCCTCACGATGCTGACACCGCCCTGATCAGTCACGTTCTGCGACTCCGTCATCTTCGTCATCCTCGTCGTCATCATCGTCGATGTGCTCCAGGTCGCTGGCGAGGGGGACCACAGGATCTTCGAGGCCCCACTCCTGATCCGGCGCATCGACGACGTCGGGAATCTCGCGCGCCACGCGTTCGGCCAGCGACTCGTCCGTGACGTCCGCGTCGGCGAACGGGAGACCGACCGGACGATCGGGGGCGTCATCGAACCTCCCCAACTCGTCGCTGGTCACGGCATCCGACCCGACTACATCTTCGTCGACGCTTTCGGCGACATCTTGCTCATCAGTCATGCCCCCGCTGTACCCGATGATCCGGAAACGACACAGACACTCCCGTCATCGATCGATCAGGACGTCGTTGCGTCATCGTCTCGCGTCTCGTCGGTCCGACAGCGCTGCATCACCAGCAGAGCGATGTCGTCTTCGGGATGCTCGAGTGCCACCTCCGAGAGCATCGCGTCGCACAGTTCCTCCGGACCCATCCCGCTTCGGGCTTCGATGACCCGGCGGAGCCTTTCGAGGCCGATGTCGATCGTCTCGCCGCGACGTTCGATCAGCCCGTCGGTGTACAACACGAGAGTGTCGCCAGTGGCGAAGTCGATGCTGGCATCCTCGTATTCGACTCTGGCCTCGCTGATCCCGAGGATCGGGCGACGCCCGCCCGTGAGGAGCTCGGCGGCACCTGTCGCTCGTAGCCACACAGGTGGGGGGAGCCCGGCGCAGGCGTAACTCGTGCGCTCGGTGGGGCCGAGGAGTACGCACCCGACCGCGGCGCCCAGCGTGTCGGCCCCGCGCCGGGCGAACAGGTCCGCTGCGCTCAGGGTGCGTCCGGGTGTCGGATCGTTGGCGACAGCAGTCATGATCGAGGCGCGCAGTTGGCCCATCGCCGCCGCGGACGCGATGCCGTGGCCGACCGCATCGCCGACGATCGCGGCGATTCGGCCCTCGCCGGCATCGAGTACCTGGAACCAGTCGCCACCGATCTCGATGTTGGTTGCCGGGACGTATCGAGCAGCTGCCTCCAACCACGGCGGCGTTGTGGGCAACACCGACAGCAGTCGCTTCTGCAATGTCAACGCGACGTTCGGGTCGCGTTCGTACAACGTGGCACGTTCGAGTGCCCCAGCGCAGCGCGACCCGAGCGTCACCAGCATGGACAGCTCCTCCGCGGTCACGATCCGATCCTCGGAGGCGACCAACACGATCACTCCCGTTGTTCGATTCATGATCTGCATCGGCACTCCGATGACCGTGCGTGAACCTGTCCCGCCGATCAGCCTGGTGACCAGTTCGCCGGCGGTGATGGCTTGCTGTGCCGTGGCCAGCTCGATCGCGGGGGAGTGCAACTCGTCGATCCCGACGGATTCTTTGCGCACCAACTCGTCGTCATCGACGACGAGAAAGAGAGTGCCCGCATCCGCACCGATCCCGGCTGCTCCGTGAATGAGCGCAGTGCGCACCACCTCGTCGGGAGTCGCGATCGACGCGATCCGTCCGCTGACCTGCTGGAGCGTGTCCAACGCCGCGCGACTGCGCACCTGCCGCTCGAACAGCACCGATGTATTGAGCGCCGATCCGACCGTGGTGGCGAGTTCGTCGATGAATTCGAGGTCGTCGTCGCTGAACGGCGTGACGTGCTGTCACGAATGAGCTGCATCGCACCGAGCGTCCCGAGCGTGCCGATGAGTGGGACGGTGATGACCGAGCCGACTCCCGCGTCCCGCAGGACGTCGCCGCCCGGGAGATCGAAGACCCGCTCGTCGACGTGCGCGATGAATTCGCGGCGTCGTGTCCGAATGACCTTCGCCGCACCCCAGGCTGCATCCGGGTCGTAGGGGAGGTCGCGTTGGACCTGGTGGGCCCACTGCGTCATGGTCCCCTCCCGGTGGGCGACTCTGATCAGCGGTCGTTGGGGCGGGCGATCCATCGACACGACGATCGAGCACCATTCGGCCACGTCCGGAACCACCGACGTCGTGATCCGTCCGACGATCTCGTCGGTGTCGACCGACAAGGCGAGTACATCGTGCACGCTGGCGATGAACTCCAGCCGCTGTCGTTGCCGTCGCTCCAATTCGACGAGGCGGTTGCGTTCATCGATCTGACGATGTCGGTCGTCGACGTCCATCGCCAGGCCGAACGCACCGATCACCTCACCGTGATCGACGAGAACTTCGCCGATGCCTTCGACCCAGTGGACCGACCCGTCCGGCCACACGCAGCGATGGTCGAACCGGAACGATGCCGCATCGCGCACCGCGTCGGCGATGATCGCTCGGACCCTGTCGCGGTCGCTTTCGTCGATCAACTCGATCCAACCGTCGAAGGTGCCCACGAACCCGTTCTCATCCAATCCGAACAGCGCGCACAGGTTGCTGTCCCAGCTGACGTCGCCCGACTGCCGGTTCCACGACCATTCACCCAGTCGACCGGTGGCGAGCGAGGCGCGGAGCCGATCTGCTTGTCGAACGGCGGGAATCGAGTTCGCGATCTGACGTTCGTGGGCCGCCCGGGTCGCGGCGAGCCACAAACCCAAACCGGAGGCCAGCAACGTTGCCGCGATTCCCACCCAGTGCCGTCGGCTGCCGGCGATGTCGTCCACCCAGCCGAGCACCACGGCCGTCACGACCGCAACCGTACCGATCATGGCGGTGTGCCGAACGCTTCCGCCGATCACGGTCACGAGCGGCACGACGACCAGCAACGGGATCAGAATCGTGTCATCGCTGAACCAATCGATGGCGACGATCAGCACGCAGACGGCCAGCCCGGCGAGGACGTCACGTTCCAGCGTTCCGGCTCGGCGGCGTCCTCCCCCACCACGACAGCATCGTCCACGATGCGACGTCAACACAAGCGCCGCCCGGGCAGCCCGACCGGGAGTCTCATGGGTTTCAGCTCGTGGCGGTCGGGAACACCACTTCCATGGTCCATGCCCCCACTGCCGTCGGCGAGGCCGCCGGGTCCAAGGCGCGCGACTGGAAGGACTCGATCGGTCGGCTCGGGCTCGTGGGGCAGGGGGTCGTGGCGACGATCGTCGGCCTCCTTTCCATACGAATCGCCATGGGCGACAAGGATGAAGCGGCCACGAGTGAAGGTGCAGTTGCGTGGCTCGCCGAGCAACCGCTCGGAAAGTTCCTGCTCGTCGCTCTGACTGTCGCGTTGTTCGCCCTCGCACTCTGGCGGTTCCTGTGCGCCGTGATGGGCGATCCGGTCGAGGGCGACGCACCGAAGGATCGGCTGAAGTACGCCGTGCTCGGCGTCCTTTACCTCCTGCTCGCGATCACCACCCTCGGCGTCACGATCGCCAACTGGACCGGATCGCGACACGGCGGAGACCACCGCGTCAGGCGACGAGGGTTCTCAAGAGGCAGCCTCGACCCTGTTCGACTGGCCTGCGGGACGCTGGTTGGTCGGCGTCCTCGGTGTCGCGCTGATCGCCTACGCCGGCTACAGCTTCTACCAGCAGGTCGTCAGGAAGAAGTTCACCGAACGCCTCGAGGCCGGCGAAGGACACTGGATCGTCCGACTCGGGCAGGCCGGGTATGCCGCGCAGTCCGTCGTGTTGGCGGTGATCGGATACTTCTTCATCCAGGCCGCGATCGCGTTCAAGTCGACGACAGCCAAGGGGCCTTCGGGCGCCTTGATCGAATTGGCCGACACGACGGGGGGCAAGGTGATGCTGTGGACGATCGCCATCGGACTGTTTCCTACGGCGTGTTCTGCATCTGCCGAGGCCAAGTACCGCAAAGCGGCATGACAGCAACTCCGAGGAGATCCGCCGAAGCTCGCTCGCCCGACGATCGCTAGAGCCAGTTGCGTCGTCGGGCGACGATGAGTGTCGTGAGCGCGAACAGAACCATCGAGGCGACGACGACCCAGAACAGGTTCGGGTTCTCGAAGAGGCCGACTTGGAAGTTCATGCCCATGACGCCTGCCAGCACGGCCGCCGGCAGCAGGGTGACCGACACCCATGTCAGCAGGCGCATGATGTCGTTGGTGCGCTGGGCGGTGCGCGTCATGTGCACGTCGAAGGTGCCGATCAGCATTTCGCGGGCATTGGCGACGGCCTCGGTTGCGCGTTCGAGACGGTGGGTGAGTGAAGCGAGTGCCTCGGCTTCTCGCGGCTCGATGTCTGGCATGAAGTCCGGTCGCCCGACCTCGGAGTACATGTCTCGATGGAAGTTGAGCAGGCGTCGCACCCGAGCGATCCGTCGTCTCATGTCGACGAGGCGGCCCAAGATGTTCTTGTCGTCGCCGCGCAGCGCCACTTCGTCCAGTTCGTCGACGTCGTGCTCGAGTTGGTCGGCGGCGGCGTAGAACGTGTCGAGGTGCCAGTCGAGCATGGCCACCAGCAGCAGCACCGGGGTCAGGCGACCGACCTCACGCTGATCCTGGATTCGCTCGTGGTGCTCATCGAGGAACGCGATCGGTTCGGGATGCCACGTGACGGCCCATCCTGGCCGATCAGGATGTGCAGCACGATCGGTGACTCGGTGACGTCCTCACGAAGCGTCTGGACGGTGACCAGCATCCCTTCGTCGAGCACGTGTCCGTCCGGGGTCGCGGCGCCCGTCGGAGAGGGCCTCGAGTGTTTCGGCCTCGAGCGACAGCGCCGATGCGACCAGGTGCGCTCGTCGTCCGTGGGCGCCTGCACATCGATCCACAGCAACTCGCTGTCGCGGATCTCTGCGTGGACGCCAGGTGGTGAGATCCGCCGAGACGTCGGAGCCATCACTGCGCGACAGCAATGTTCGCACACTCATTCACACGCTCCTGCGTTGCCGACCGAGGTACCGAAAGGATCGCGCACGCCCTTGCACCGTTGCGCACACGCTCGTGATGTTGTCATGGTGGCAGACCGCAGGAATGTCAGGTCGCGGTGACCCGTTGCTCTGGGTCGAGGTCAGCGAGCACACTCCACACATCGGTGAGTCGCCCGGCACCGCAACCAGCCGTTCGAACCCGATTGGCCGGGCGCACTGCTCGCAGACGCCGAAATCCTCGTCGTCCACGCCAGCCAGCGTCAGTTGCAACGCCTCCACGTCGCGCATCGACTGGGTGAGCAGGGCGTTCGCCTCCGACCGCTCGAATGCGATCGTCGTCCCTTCGGGTCGTGCTCGTCATCGGCGTTCGACAGTTCCGTGGCCTCGACGATGTCTTCGAACTGGCGAGGCAGCGACACCGTTTGTTCCTCGGCTCGCGCCAACTCGGCAACGATTGCGGCACGGACTTCTCGTCGCTGGAGATCCGTGAGCCCTGGAAGTGGTGGCATCGCCCTATGCAAACAGGTTCCCGCGACGTGAAGTGGCATGGTCTCACGGTGGTGGACCGGATCACGAGCCGTTTAGTGCAGCGCTCGATGGGTAGCTCGGGCGTACCGAATGCCGATAATCGCCGGCTGTTGTTCATCAACGGCCCGGAAGTACCGAACACGGAAGGACGGAACTCATGGGCCGGAAGAAGATTGAACAGGATCTGCGCGACGCCGGGTTGCGCAAGCACCGCGCCCGGAAATTGACGAGAACTCGCCGACCGGGCCCGTTCAGGCGACCGCGCCGCCCGCGGGGTCGTCGAGCCAAACGTTGCCGCCCTGCGAGACAGCATCTGGGCCGTCGTCGGTCGCGCCAAGGCCCCGGCATAGAAGTCGGCGCGGAAGAAGTCGGCCAGGAAGCAGACGGCGAGAATTCAGACGGCGAGGAAGCAGACGGCGACGAAACGCCCGGCGAGGAAGCAGACGGCGAAGAAGCAGGCAGCGAGAAGCAGTCGGCGAGGAAGCAGTCGGCGAGGAAGAGCCAGCGAGGAGGCCGTCGAGCAAGACCGCCTCCAGGAAGCGGACGTCTGCACCGCGGTCAGCCTCAGAGTTCGACGTGCGCACGGCGCCGAGAAGACCAGAGCTTCATAGTCCGCGCGAGCGGGCCGACAGCCGAAAATGACCGCCCCGGGGACAATCCCCGGGGCGGTCATTTTTTGCGTTGGCCGAGGTCGGTTGATCCCCCTTCGCGCCTACGGGTGATTGTCGCCCCGCCATTTCCTGTTCATGCCAGCCGGGTAGACGATCCGCGTCGACACCCCGTCGACGTTCCGCATCGACACGATCCCTGTGGAGCCTGACCTCGAAAGGATCGCAATGACTCCGAACTCGTCGACGAGCATGCCATCGCACACCCTCGACAACGGCGGTCAGCCGCCGAACCCTGATGACGGCAGCGGTGCCCAGGCTGCCGTCGCCCGAGTCGCCGGTGAAGCCCCGGCCCAGGCCGCCCGGGTAGTCAACGACGCCCGAACACAGGTGACGGGAGCCGCGCAACGAACACTTGCCGACCTGCGCAGCCAGGCCGACGAACGAACCGCCCAAGCGGCCCGGAGCCTCCGCGGCCTCTCCAGTCAGGTCGACGCACTGGCGGCCGGGCGAGTCGACGAAGCCGGCGATCTCGCCGACATCGTCCAAGCGGTCGGACAGCAAGCCGCAGATTTCGCGGACCGGCTCGACACCCGTGGCGTGCAGGGTGTCGCCGACGACGTCGCCCGCTTCGGCCGCCAGCACCCGTGGGCATTTCTCGGCTTGTCACTCGGCGCTGGGTTCCTCGTCGGTCGGGTCATCCGAACGACCGCCGCCGTGACCAGCGACCAGCGTCCCCGGCTCTGCAGTCGCGACACGGGCCGCCGAGCTCGGTACACCTCAGGCGGCACCGACCTCCACCATCTCCGGCGACCCACAACTGACACCGCGGGCTAAAATGACGGCGATCGAACAGCCCGAGCCCTCGCTGGAGAACTCGTCGGTGAACTCGGCGCCGACCTCTCACGGCTCGTGCGTAAGGAAGTGGAGCTGGCCAAGACCGAAGCGCGGGAGAAAGCGCACCGCCTGACGAAAGCCGCAACGTTCGGAGCGGTTGCTGGAGTCGCTGCGCTGCTCGCGCTCATCCTGCTGTCGATGGCACTCGCATGGTGGATCGACGAGGCGCTCAACACCGCAGTCGCCTTCGGCCTCGTCGGTGCCATCTGGATCGTGGTCACGGCGGTCGCCGTGGTGACGGCCCGCTCCGCCATCGCCGGAGTCCGACCGATGCCCGAGACCGCCGACGCCATCAAGGGCGCCGTCACCGGCGAGCGAGCAACCGACGACACCGACAACCGCCGCGACACCACGACGCTCAGCCCGACCCATCAGATCAGTGACACCAGCCGCCACACCGACAAGGAGACCGCATCATGACCGACATCAAGACCGACACCGACAGCGCGCGAGTTCGCAGCGAGATCGACGACACTCGCGAACACCTCGGCCAGACGGTCGAAGCAATCGGCGACCGAGTTCTCCCCGGCCGCATCATCGAGCGGAAGAAGGAGACCACCGCCAACAGCCTGCGCGGCCTCCGCGATCGGATCATGGGCACCGCGCACGACGCACGGGATCAGCTTGCGGACTCTGCGGGATCGACCGCGGATCATCTCCGCGACGTACCCGAGTCGCTCGCGCAACGCACCGAGGGCAGCCCACTTGCTGCTGGCGGCGTCGCGTTCGCCATCGGCTTCCTCGCCGCCGCGGTCTGGCGCCCCACGGCAACCGAACGGCAGGTTGTCGAAAAGGCTCAGACGCCGCCCCCGAACTCACCGCTGACATCGCTCAGATGGGGCGTGAGGTGGCGGACTCCGTCAAGGAACAGGCCGTCGGAGCCGCAGAGGAGATCAAGGCGAGTGTCGCCGATGCCGGCGACGCAGATGAAAACCGCGGCGACCGGCAACACCGACACGGACGACGGACGAACTCGCTTGCTGCAGCCGACCCCGTAGCGCGCTGATCTAGCCGCACGACGACGGCGATCGATCTCGCCGATGTGACAAGGCATCTGCCTCCACGCACGCCAGGTTGACAGCCTGCTGATGCGACGTGCGGGTCTCGCTGGCCGGATGCTGGTCCCACACAGTGAGCGAGCGGCGGCGAGTCAGTCAGTCTCGCTCGACCGCCAGCCCGTTGAAGACGAACTCGGTACGCCGATTGAGGGCCAGCGCGGCGTCGTCGTCTCCGATCGACAGGAGATCGCTCTCGCCGGCGGCCCGCGACGCCAATCGGGTCGGCGAGATGCCGAGGTACAACAAGTAATTGACGACGGCGCGGGCCCGCTCGTCGGAAATCGCGAAATTGGTGCCTTCGTCGCCGCGCTGATCCGAATGACCGACGACGAGGACGGAAATGTTCGGCAGTGCCTGCATGATCTAGACCACACGGTTGAGTTCGAGGGCGTGATCCGGCAGGATCTCTGCCGTGCCCTCCGGGAACCGAGCCGAGTTGAGTTCGATCACTCTGACTCCGACCGAGATCGGAACGGCGGGGTTGATGACCATGTTGTCGACCAGCACCGCCTCGGGGAACTGGCTGTTCGCGATCGCGAGCGCCGCCGAGGCGATCCTTCGCTTCCTGCGACGGAACCTGACCCGCGATCGTCACGGTGTCGGTGTCGAAGATCACGACCAGTGGCAGCGGGAGCCCGTCTGGACTCGTCGGATACCCGATCGCTGCTCCGACCGGCGCACCCAACGACCGCCCTCGTGAGCAGTTCATCGCCGCGCCAGCCCGTCGCCTCAGGCGGTTCGCCGCCCGCGACAGTGGTCGGAGCCGCTGTGCTCGGCGCTCGTCGCCACGTCGTGGATAGGTACGCGTCGTCAGCTCAGCGCCGTGCGGTCGACTGGTGGATCATCTCGTCGACCTCGGCAATAGTCGCCCCAGGGCACCGGTGGGCGTCGGCGGCGCCGGTCGTTGACGCCCTCGATTGGTCAGGTGATCGCGCTCGTGGCGCTCGCCGGCGTCGACCCATCGCCTCCCCAACCTGCGTCCACGTCGTCCGGCCCAGTCCCGGAGCTTCGACTGCCACAGACGATCTCCTCGACGAAGGCGACCCACACAGCCGACGGCGACCGTTTCCACCACAGTGGCCACTGGTCGTCTCTCTCAAGTCTCGTACATGCTCGCCTCATCGACCCCCGCTGATCCCGTACCTCGTTCGAACCTGATGCAGCCTAGACGCTCGGTCCTATCAAGACTCATGCTCAACCACATCCCATCAGTTATCACCTCTCGTCGTAGTGGGCCAGACGTGCAGTGTTGACGCACGATCACCCTTCCCTCGCCGGTTTCCATAGGATCGTTCGATGGCACGAGCCCGCAGCGTCGAGTCACGAGACGGCGTCGAGCTGACGAACCTCGATCAGCCGCTGTTCGAGGTGCCGGCGCCACCAAGCGCGACCTGGTCGACTACCTCGACGCCATGCACGAGCGGATCATCCGCGAGCTGCACGATCGCCCGCTCTCGGTGATCCGGGTGACCCGCGGCCAGGAGCCGTTCATGCAGAAGAACGTGCCGAAGCACACGCCGGACTGGATCGCCACCGTCCAGTTGTGGGCGGAGGCGTCGAAGCGCACCGTGTCGTACGCGCTCTGCAACGACCGCCGGACGCTGCTGTGGTTCGCCAACCAACGCGCCATCGAGTACCACCCGACGCTGGGCCGGGCCGACCGGCTCGACCGGGCGACGCACCTCGTGCTCGACATCGATCCTCCGGCGGAGGCCGACTTCTCGTCGTCGGTCGAGGCAGCCCAGCTCGTTCGCCGGGTCCTCGACGACTGCGGCCTCGACTCTGCTGTCAAGACCAGCGGTGCCAAGGGCGTGCACGTGTTCGTGCCGATCGACGCGTCTGTCACGCCGGAGGACGCGGCGGCCGCGACCCGGGCCATCGCGCAGCGTGCAGAAGCCCTCGACCCCGACGTCGACGACGACGGCGTTCGTGAAAGCCGACCGCGGCGGCAAGGTGTTCATCGACTCCACCCGTGCCGGGGGAGCGACCATCGCCGCGGCCTACGGCCCGCGGGCACGACCCGGGGTTCCCGTGTCGTTCCCGATCGGCTGGGACCGGCTCGGCGACGTCCGGCCGGGCGACTTCACCGATCCTGACCGCGCCGGCGTTGCTGGGCGACGCAGATCCGTGGGCAGACGCGCTGCCCGCCCCACAACGACTCCCGGACGACCTGGTCGCCGACGGGCATCGCATCCCGGTCGCCCGCGTCGCCGCGATGCACGAGGGCAAACGGCGCGCCCGCACACGAAGCGAGGATGCGAGCGGCGGGATCCTGAGAACGGCGATCGACGAGATCACACGCTCGCGTCGACGAGGATCTCCTCCCGATCCTGTGACGTCACGACGATCCGGTCGACGGCGTCGGTCATCACGGACGTCGCACCGGTGACGTCCGCGCCACCGCTCGGCGTCGGTCCCCACGTCGACGATTGCGTCCAGTCGCCGTCGGCGTCGACCACCCACAGCTGATACTGCGGATCGCTGCGGGAGGCCGAGCAAGTTCGACGTGGATCTCGGTGCCCCACCCGCGGGCGCTGGTGTAGACGGCAGCGGTGTCCGCCTGCGTCGACGTGATCGCCGCGGCGACGTTCGGGCCCTCCGACCACGTCGGCTGTCCGGGCCGTTGCCGCTGGTGACGACGGCGACGGCGACGATCGATGAGCAGCGCCGCCGCCGCGCTCGACACCGCGACGATGCGCCAACGACTTCGGCTCGAGCGCAGTTCACGCTGCTCGTGCCGCGCTCGCGCCACGATCGTGTCGGCGGTGCGACCGTCCGGCCGATCGTCCAGCTCGGCCCGGTCGACCCGCGCGAGCAGCCCGTGCAGGGGCAGCAGCGACCGCACTTCGTCGCTGCAACTGGAGCATGTCCGCGAGATGTTCCTCGAACTCGCGCCGCTCGGCCGGCTCCAGCGCGCCGAGGGCATACGCGCCGGCCCACTCGCGGAACTCATCGTGACGGTCGCCCACTCACAACACCTTTCGCTCTTCGAGGGCGCCGCGCAGCGCACGCAGCCCGTAGTGGATCCGCGACTTGACGGTGCCGTCGGCGAACGCCGAGTCGTTCGGCGATCTCGTGGGTCGACAAACGATCCCAGAACGCGGCGACGATGACCGCACGATGATCGGCGGACAGCGACTGCATCGCGTCCGACGATCAGCGATTGCTCGACGAAGCGGGTCATGTCGACGTCGTCGACCTCTACCTCGGGCGTGCTCGTCGGTGGAGATCGACCGGAGATGGCGTCGGCCGCGAGCGTGGCGGGTGGCGGCCACGTTGTGGGCGATGCCGAACATCCACGCCCGTTCGGAGCCGCGCTCGGGATCGAACTGGTCGTACTTGCGCCACGCCGCCAGCACCACCTCCTGCACGACCTCCTCGGCGACCTGGGCGTCGACGAAACGTCCCCGCGACCAGTGCTCGAGGGCCGGCCCGTGGGCGATGTAGAGCTCACGCGCGAGCTCCTCCGAGCCGGGACGCCGATGCAGGTCGCCGTTCAGGAGCCCAAGCCTTGCACGACAGTCAGCTCTCGATCGCCGTGCCGGTCGCGTCGAGCGCGTACCAGACATCACCGACACCCTGGCCGTTGGTGTCACCCGGCGCCGCGTCGCCGGCGAACGTGTACAGCGGCCACCCGTTGTAGGTCGCCTGGACCTCGCCCGGTCGTGCGCTCGGTCGTGCCGAGCAACGACGCGTCGAGACCGTCGCCGACGGCGGTCACCTCGGCGACGAACGGCCAGTTGACCGCACAATCGTCGTAGCAGGTGCTGTCGCCCTGGGCGTCCGGCATGAACAGGTAGACGGTGAAGCCCTTGCTCTCGCCGAGCACGCTGCCGAGTGCGGTGTCGAGCAGCTGGAGCCCTGCGCCGTCCGCCGCCGCGGCGTCGTGCCGGCCGGCGTGGTCGGGTAGGCGTCGGCGTCGGCCGCCGGGGTGGACACGGCCGCGGCGGGCGCCTGCGTGTCGACCGCTCCCGAATCGTCGGCGTCACTGCCACAGGCGGCGAGTGCCACGACCGACAACGCGCCGACGGCGGCAAGGCGACTGATCCTCATGATGAAACCTCCATGTGTGCGACGCACGATGCGGCGCGGCTCGTGGTGCGCGTCCGGCACGAACGCGCAGTTCGCTCCCTGATACGCCACGGGAGGAGCGATCGGTTCAATCAGGTTCGATGCTCATCGCATGCGCAGCTCTGTCGGCTGCGGCCCGAGCCGGCGAGCAGGTCGCCCCAGGGATCGTCGGTCGCTCCGAGACCGCTCCCAGGCCATCGTCCACATCGGCCAGGGCCTGGTGTGTTCGCGCAGGCGGTGGCAGATCGAGGCCGGCGGTTCGAACGGCACCGCGAGTCCGAGGCACACGTCGTGGGCGTGCAGGATCAGCTCCATCGCCCCGCGCGGCACGAAGTCGGCCGGACTGCCGATCTGGATGCCGGGGCGCTTGAAGATGACCGCCCGCGCTCGCGGGTCGGCGTCGTTGACGACCGCCGCAAGGATGCGCGTCGCGATGCCCAGCGATTCCACGATCCGCTCCGGCGTGGCGTCGTCGCCGAGTCGAGCAGTCTCCGCCGGCGTCGGGATACCGGTCGAGTCGGCGCGAGGCCAGGAAGAACGCCGGCGCGTAGACACAGTCGACGGCGTGGTCGGCGGTGGCCAGACAGGTCCACTCGACCGTTCCGGCGCGGCACCGACCAGTCGAGTTCAGCCCGCCGACGTCCACGCGCTGCTGACCAGATCGCTGAGTTCGTAGAGGTCGTCGACCGTGAAGTGCTCGTCCCCGGACTGCACGCACCCGTACGTTCGACGGCAGCCGGTGACCCGCGATGTGCTGAGCTGACCGGATGCAGTTCGGCGTCTTCTACGAACACCAGCTCCCGAAGCCATGGACCGACGACGACGAGTTCGATCTGCTGCGCGATGCGCTCCACCAGGTGGAGCTCGCCGACCGGCTCGGATTCGACTACGCGTGGGAGGTCGAGCATCACTTCCTCGACGAGTACTCGCACTCGTCGGCACCCGAGGTGTTCCTCGCCGCAGCCGCGGCGCGGACGACGCGCATCCGCCTCGGCCACGGGATCCGCCAGGTCATCCCGAACTACAACCATCCGGCACGCACCGCGGAGGGCCTCGCCACCCTCGACCTCATCTCCGACGGCCGGGTGGATTTCGGCATCGGCGAGGGTGCCACCCGGATGGAACTGCACGGGTTCGACATCCCGGCCAAACAGAAGCGGGCGATGTCGCTCGAGGCCGCCGAGCAGATCGCCAACATGATGGTGCTCGACCCGTACCCCGGCTACTCGTCGGAGTCGTTCTCGCTGCCGTGCCGCAACGTGATCCCCAAACCCCGCCAGAAGCCGCATCCGCCGATGTGGATCGCCTGCACCAACCGCGAGACGATCAAGGTCGCCGCCCGCAACGGACTCGGCGCGCTCGCGTTCAGCTTCATCGATCCGGACGAGGCCCGTTCGTGGGTCGACGTGTACTACGACATCATCAAGAGCGAGGAGTGCGTTCCGCTCGGGCACTGCGTCAACGCCAACATCGCGCTCGTGACCGGTTTCTCGTTGCACGACGATCGCGGCGAGGCGATCCGTCGCGGCCAGGAGGGCTTCGAGTTCTTCGGGTACGCGTTGAACGCGCTCGTCGCTCACGATCAACGCCCGGGCCGTACCGACCTGTGGGGCGAGTTCCAGAGCCTCCGCTCACCAGGCAGCGCCGAGCGCAAGATCGCTGACGCCGACGCGCTGGGCGACCGGTACGCGAGCTGCATCGGATCACCGGAGGATGCCCGCCGGTATCTGCGTCAGATGCGCGACGTCGGCGTCGACCAGGTGATCTTCATCCAGCAGGCGGGTCGGAACCGTCACGCGGACATCTGCGAATCGCTCGAACTGTTCGCCGCGACGGTGCTGCCCGAGTTCGCCGCGGACGAACCCGACCGGCAACGCCGCAAGCACGACGAGCTGGCTCCGTCCATCGAGGCGGCCTTGGCGCGCAAGCAGTGGATGCAGCCGCTCGCCGAGGACGAGATCCCGACCGTCGTCGCATCGGTGGCCAAGGCGCAGACGAGCGGCACCCTGACCTGAGCAGGCCGAACGAGTGCCGAACTGAGATGATGGCCGCATGGCCCTCCCCACGCTTTCGGAACTGACCGGCGTCACCCGCGCCTCGGCGCATCAGCTCGGTGTCGACCTCAGCCGGATCGTCCGGGAGCGTGGTGCGGTCACCCATCCTGGGTTCGACGCTCGGGGAGTAGCGGTCGACGTCGACCTCGACGCCGCGGTCGCGCGCTCGGTCGATGCGGCGGCGGCATGGCGATCGGTTCCGGCGCCGCGTCGGGGTGAGGTCATCCGGGTGTTCGGCGAAGCGCTGCGGGCGCACAAGCACGACCTCGCCGTGCTCGTGTCGATCGAGACGGGCAAGATCCTCTCCGAAGGCCTCGGCGAGGTGCAGGAGATGATCGACATCTGCGACCTCGCGGTCGGCCTGTCGCGCCAGCTGCACGGATTGACGATCGCCTCGGAGCGGCCCGACCACCGTCTCAGCGAGACGTGGCATCCGATCGGGCCGATCGGCGTGATCAGCGCGTTCAACTTCCCGGTGGCGGTGTGGTCGTGGAACGCCGCGCTCGCCATCGTGTGCGGCGACCCCGTCGTGTGGAAGCCGTCGGACAAGACCCTGTTGTCGTCGGTGGCGACGATCGAACTGGCCCGCCAGGCCGCGGCGGCGTGCGGCGCACCCGCCGGCCTGTTCGAGCTCGTCGCCGGCGGCCCGGACACCGCGATGGCGATGGCCGCGCACACCGATCTGGCCCTGATCAGCGCGACCGGATCGACGGCGATGGGCGCGGCGATCGGTCCCGTCGTCATCGGCCGCTTCGGACGCACGCTGCTCGAACTCGGAGGAAACAACGCGGCGATCATCGCCCCGTCGTCGGACATCGAACTCGTCGTGCGCGGCGTCACGTTCTCCGCGGCGGGCACGGCCGGCCAGCGCTGCACCACCCTGCGCCGGCTGATCGTGCATCGCAGCCGGTACGACGAGGTCGTCGAGCGGCTCACGCGCACCTACGACTCGCTCCCGGTCGGCAACCCGCTCGCCGACGGCACGCTCGTCGGACCGGTCATCGAACCGGCCGCGGCAGAGCGCCTGGCCGCTTGCCGTGCGCACGGCCGAGCGCGACGGCGGCACGGTGCTCACCGGCGGCGAGCGGCTGTTCGCCGACGAGGCCCCCGACGCGCACTACCTGCGACCGGCGATCGTGGCGATGCCGGGCCAGACCGAGGTCGTGCGCACCGAGACGTTCGGGCCGCTGCTGTACGCCATGGTCTACGACGAACTCGACGAGGCGATCCACCTCAACAACGACGTGCCGCAGGGTCTGGCGTCGTCGATCTTCACCACCGACGTCCGCGAGGCCGAACGGTTCTGTGGCCCGGCGGGCAGCGACTGCGGGATCGTCAACGTCAACATCGGTCCCTCCGGCGCCGAGATCGGCGGGGCGTTCGGCGGTGAGAAGGAGACCGGCGGCGGCCGCGAGAGCGGTTCGGACTCGTGGCGGGCCTACATGCGCCGGACGACGTCGACGGTGAACTACGGCAACGACCTCCCGCTCGCCCAGGGCGTCACGTTCGTCTGACCGGCCGGCGACACGAGTCCACCCAGCGGGGGAGGACACGACGAGACCGTGGACGGAGGAATGCGCACGCCGCGCCCTGGCTAGCGTGGACGCGTGAGTCGGTGGCGCTCGTGGCGCGACGATCTGCGACGTCCGGACATGCCGACCGGGCGCGAGGAGCTGCCGTTCCTGCTCGTGTGCGCCGTGGTGATCCCGCTCGTGGCGCAGGCGAGCGATCCCGGCACCGCGTTCGAGTTCGGACTGCTGGTCGTCGCCGCGGCGGCGTTCGTGCTCCGCGGCATCTGGTCGTGGCCCCCGTCGGAACTGTTCGCGCTGTTCGTCATCGTCCCGGTCGGGATCGCGGTGGCGGCGAACGGTCGCCTCGAAGTGAGCTTGTTCCTCATCGTCGTGATGGTGTTGTACACCTCGTGGAACCTCGGGTCGACGCTGCGCGCCGCGCTGATCGCCGGGGTGGCGGTCGCCACGTCTCTGGCGATCGCGATCTCGCTCGATGACGACACGATCAGTTGGCCGCCGTGGGTGGCGGCGAACCTGTTCACGTTCGCGCTCGGTCGGAACCTGCACCGTCACCAGATGCTGATCGACGAGCTCGAGGCGACGCGGGAGGCGCTGGCCGACGCGGCGGTGGCCGAGGAGCGCCGCCGCATCGCCCGAGAGCTGCACGATCTCGCCGGTCACACGCTCGCCGGGGTGGTGTTGCACGTGACCGGCGCCCGCCACGTGCTGCGCCGCGATCCTCGACGAGGCAGAACGGGCGCTGCTGGAGGCGGAGGCGCGTCGGGCGCGCGGGCCTCGATCAGATCCGCACGATGGCCGCCGCGTTGCGCACTGACCGAACGGGGGACCGATCCACCGTTGGCCGGATTCTGCCGACCTGCCGACGCTGGTCGAGGAATATCGGCGCGCCGGTCTCGTCATCGAGTCTCGGTGGGCGTTCCCGACCCGGCGGCCGGCTTCGACGGCCCGGTCGGCACGGCGTTGCACCGGATCGCACGAGAAGCGCTGGCCAACGTGGCCCGTCACGCCCCGGCGAACACCGTCGACCTGACCGTCGACGCGATCGACGTGCGGTGACCGGCGACGACGGTGCGTTCGGCTGGTCGTCGCCGACCACGGCCATCGTCCCGCCGACGTGAACGAGTCCGATCCGCGGAGCTTCGGGTTGGTCGGGATGACGCGAGCGGGCGCGGGCGCTCGGCGGGGAGCTGTCGATGCAGGTCCGACAGTCGACGGTTGGCGGGTCGAGGCGGTCCTGCCGCTCGCGGTCGTCGATCCCAGCGGTGCCGTCGTGATCGGAGCGTGCCGTGATCCGCGTGGTGATCGTCGACGACCAGACCATCGTGCGGGCGGGCGTGGCCCGCATCCTCGGCCCGGTCGACGGCTTCGAGGTCGTCGCCGAGTGCGACGACGGTGACGAGGTGCGTCGCGCCGTCGCC
Organism: Ilumatobacteraceae bacterium; assembly: GCA_963772085.1. Lineage (GTDB taxonomy): Bacteria > Actinomycetota > Acidimicrobiia > Acidimicrobiales > Ilumatobacteraceae > Sva-07. Next base: position 106,458 of record CAVYWH010000017.1, on the reverse strand, counting down.
GGCACGGCCCCGACGTGGTGCTGATGGACGTGCGCATGCGCCGGCTGGACGGCGTCACTGCCACCCGCCTGCTGCCGAGCCGGAGATCGGCCCACCGGTGCTGATCCTCACCACGTTCGACGACGACGACGTGCTGTGGGGCGCTATCGACGCCGGCGCCGCCGGCTTCGTGCTCAAGGACGCCTCGGCCGAAGATCTGATCGCGGCCGACGCGGGCGGTCGCCGGCGGCGCGGCCTGGCTCGACCCGAAGGTCGCGCCGCGGGTGCTGCAGGCAGTTCCGCGCGAACGTCGCGACCGCGGCTGGCGGAGGCGCGCTCGTGTCGACGGCCTGACCGAGCGCGAGAACGACGTGCTGCGCGCAGATGGCGCGCGGGGCGACCAACGCGGAGATCGCCACGGCGCTGATCGTCAGCGAGGCGACGGTGAAGACCCACGTCGGCTCGATCTTCGCCAAGCTCGGCGTGCGCGACCGTGCGGCGGCGATCGTGTTCGCCTACGACCACGGCCTCGTCGAGCCCCGCCCAGGGTGGACGCCACGTAGCTCCCCGGGGCCGATGCGTGGTCGCTGCCGATGCCGCACGATGCCTCATGCACGTCACCGCTCGACGACCGAGCATCGCGACGCATCGCCACCTCGACGGGTGCACCGATGGACGTCTCCCGATCGCCTGATCGAGGTGCGCGGCCTGCGCAAGCGCTACGGATCGACACGCGGTGCTCGACGACGTGTCGTTCTCGGTGGAGCAGGGCGAGCTGTTCGGCCTGCTCGGCACGAACGGCGCCGGCAAGACGACCACCGTCGAGATCCTGCAGGGACTGCGGCACGCCGACGCGCGGCAGCGTCGGGTCCTCGGCCTCGACCCGGCAGTCGACGGGCGACCGCGCTGCGCCGCCTGATCGGCGCCCAGCTGCAGGACTCGGCCCTGCCCGACCGGCTGCGGGTCGGCGAGGCGCTCGCGCTCTTCTCGTCGCTGCATCCCGCACCCGCGGCCCGCTCGACGAGCTGGTCGAGCTGACTGGCAGCTCGGAGCGACTGCTGGACGGCGATCTTCGACGACCTCTCCGGCGGGCGAGCGGCAGCGCCTGTTCGTCGCGTTGGCGCTCGTCGGGCGGCCGCGGCTGGTGTTCCTCGACGAGCTGACCCAGAACCTCGATCCGGTCGGTCGGCGCCACACCTGGGACGTCGTGCGCCGCATTCGGGACGAGGGCACCACCGTCGTGCTGGTCACCCACGACGTCGAGGAGGCCGAACGTCTCTGCGACCGGATCGTGATCCTGCATCACGGTCGTGTGGTCGCCGAACGGCACCCCGGCCGCCGTCGCCGCGGGGCCGAAGTCGGCCGAGCACGGTCACCTTCACCGATGCCGACCTCGACGCCCGACCGATCCAGTCGCTGCCGGGAGTGCGGCGGGTCGATCGCGGCGCGGTCCGGAGATCTCGGTCGCCGGCAGCGGGCCGTTGCTCGCCCACGTCGGCGCCCACCTGGTGGCGGTCGGCCGGCCCGCGATGGACCTGGCGGTCCGTCGGCCATCGCTCGAAGCTCGTTTCGTCACCCTCACCCAGGAAGGCACCAGGACGGACAACCATGACCCAGATCGCACCCCGACCGACGACCGCGCCGTCGCTCGCTCTGGCCCCCGCCGCACCGCCCGCACCCGCGCACGTGTCGAAGGTCGGCACCGTCGTCGCGGCTGACGCTCCTCGAGCTCCGACTCATCGTCCGCGAGCCGATGCTCGTGGTGTCGCTGGTCGGCTTCCCTGCCGGTGATGGTGCTGGTGATCGCCGGCGTGTTCGGCCAGGCGCCCGACCCCGAATTCGGGGGCGTGGCCCCGGACGACTACTACGTCGCCAGCTACGTCGGCATCGTGCTCGCGTCGCTCGGGCTCATCACGATTCCCGTGCACATCGCCACGAACCGCCAGCTCGGCGTGCTGCGCCGCTTCACCGCCGCGGGGCTCGGCGCGCGGGTCGTGGGCGCGAGTCAGCATCGTCGTTGGGCGTGGTCCTCGGCGTCGTGGCCGGTGCGATCGTGCTCGGTGTCGGCAACGCGGTGTACGGCATCGGGTTCCCGGAGCGGCCGCTCGCCGCCCTTGGGTGGTTCGTCGTCGGCCTCGCCTGCTTCATCGCCATCGGCCTCGCGCTCGGGTCGGTACTCCACACGAGCCGGGTGGCGACGGCGCTGGGCAACCTGCTCTTCGTCCCGATCTTCCTGCTGGGCGGCGGCGGCCCTCCCCGCGCGGTGATGACCGCCCCGATGCGGACCATCGCCGACGCCCTGCCGCTCACGCACGTCGTCGGTGGGATGCGCGCCGCCTGGCTCGGCTCCGCCGACGAAGTGCACACGCTGTGGTGGCCCGTGCTGGTCACCGCGGCCTGCCTCACCGTCGCCGCTGTGCGCTCCTCACCGAAGTCGTGACCGAGGTGCGCTCGGGGGGTGGCCCTCGCGGATGGCCTGCTCGATCAGGCCGATCACCCACGTGATGCCCGGCGACCGCCCGGTCGGGTTCGAGCTGCCAGGCGACGACGAGCTCGCTCGTAGTTCGCCACGCCCCAGAGCACGTCGAACATGGCTGCGGCCACCGTCGCGGTCGGCGTCGGACCAGCCGTCGGTGTGCTCGGTCACGGCTCGCAGCAGCGCCGCCCGCTGGCGCCGACGCGGCGTCGTCGAGCGTCGGGTCGAGCGACGGTCGCGGACTCGATCGGGTGCGACGAGACGCTGTCGAAGATGCGCTCGGTCACGTCGACGACGTCGTCGAGCGTGAACCCGGCCAGGTCGATGCCGGCCTGTTCTTCGAGTCGAGCCATCACGGCGTCGCGCACTCCACGCTCGTTGGTGAAGTGGCGGTACACCGTGCGTTCGTTGACGCCGGCCCGTTCGGCCACGGCACGGATCGTGAGCGCATGCCAGTCGCGGACCGACGATGCCCGCAGGAGTTCGCAACCGGCCTCGACGATCCGGCTGCGGGTCTCGGCCGCGCTGCGGTCGGACGGTGCTGTCGTAGCGCCGCCGGCACGCTCGGGCTGGGTCGGTTCCTCGGGCACAGGCATCGCCGCACGACGCTAGGCGCGGAACTTGTCACGTCGGTGCCTGGCACCAACGTCACAAGTTCCTATCCGATGCTGGCGGGCAGGGTCTCCCAGCCGCGCACGGTCGACGTGGGGGCGAGCCGGGCGCGGTCCATGTCCACGGTCCAGTCGGGAAAGCGGTTGAGCAGCTCGTCGAGGGCGATGCGGCCCTCCATGCGGCCGAGCGCGGCGCCGAGGCAGAAGTGGATCCCGTAGCCGAACGCGAGGTGACCACCGATCTTGCGGTGGATGTCGAACGTGTCGCCGTCGGGGTACTTGCGCTCGTCACGGTTGGCCGATCCCATGAGCATCAGCACGATCGATCCGTCGGGCACCGTCTGGCCATGCAGTTCGACGTCGCGTGACACGCACCGTGCGGCGTGCGGGGCGGGTGATTCGAAGCGCAGCAGCTCCTCGATCGCATTCGGGATGAGCGAGCGGTCGGCGACGAGTTCGCGGCGCTGGTCCGGGTGATCGCTCAGCACCTTGCCCGTCCAGCCGATCAGTCGCGACGTCGTCTCGTTGCCCGCACCGGCGACGACGCTGACGTAGGTGAGGATCTCGTCGCGGGTCAGCGACCGCACCTCGCCGTTCTCGTCCTCGAACTCGGCCGCGGATCAGTTCGGTCATGACGTCGTCGGAGGGATGGTCGGCGCGCCAGTCGATGTACTCACCGAACTGATCGCCGCTGACGAAGTCCTGCGACACCTTCATCGGCTCGCCGGCCTCGGTCCGCAGGTTGTCGTCGACGGCGTCGCGCACGGCCTCCTGATCCTGTTCCGGGATTCCGAGCAGCATGCCGATCACCCGCATCGGCATCTGGGCGCCGAGGTTGGCGATGAAGTCGATCTCGTCGGCGCCGACCAGCGGGTCGAGTGCCCGGGCGCAGAACTCGCGGATCTGCGGTTCCAACGATGCGATCCGGCGCGGGGTGAACACCCGCGACAGCAGGCTGCGGTGGGCGGTGTGGATCGGCGGATCCTCGAAGATCAGCACGCCGGACGGCATTTCGATGTCGGCGCGGATCAACTCGATGATCCCGCCCCGGCCCGAGATGAACGTCTTGGGGTCGAGGATCGCCCGCTCGACGTCCTCGTACCGGCTGAGGGCGTAGAAGTCGTGCGCCTCGTTGTAGTAGAGCGGCGCCTCGTCGCGCAGCCGACGGTACACCGGGTACGGATCGGCATTGATCTCGACGTTGTACGGGTCGTAGTAGACGTCGGTCTCATTCGTCAGCGTCACACGCTTCCCCTCGCGATTATTGGTGGCAGAACTATGACACCAATAATCGCGGGGGTCAAGCGAGGAGGCGGCCGGGCCGGCCTACTTCGCGGCGGCGACGGTCTTCTTCGCGGATCGCTTGGCGGTCGACGCCGTCTTGCGGGCAGACGACGTGGCGGTGCGCCGTGTGGTGGTCGCGCCGCGCTTGGCGGTGGTCGTCGTGGCCTGAGCAGCACGCTTGGCGCTCGTGGCGGTGCCCTTGGCACCGGCCTTGGCCGCCTTGGCTGTCGACGTCACGCCGGTCTTCACGCTGCCGGCGGTCTGCTCGACCCCGTCGGTGGCCGTGGCCGCCGTTTTGCGGACCTTCGCCGCGGTCGAGCGGGTGGCCTTCGACCCGGTCGGCGACACCTTGGGCTTCTGCGATCCGGTGACGCGAGCAATCAAGTCCTGGAGTGCGGTCACGCCGCCCTGGGCGAGGCCACTCACGTTGTCGGTCACCCGATCGGCCACGCCGGCGATCGCGCCGGTGACCAGGTTGGCCGGACCTTCGTCGGGCATCCGCGGGTGCGGCTTGGTCGGTGCCGTCTTCTTGGCCTCGGCCATCGAGTCGCCGATCTCGTTCAGTGCCGCACGGCCGAGCTCCTTGCGCACCTTCGGGAAGTACTCGGTCTCTTCTTCCTCGACGTGGTGGCGGACGTTCTCGATCAGCACCGTGACCTTCGCGTCGAAGCGCTCGTTGCTGGGATCGAGGTCGGTCAGCTCGGACAGCACCCACTTGACGATGTGGTGCTCTTCGAGGCTCTCGAGCATGATGTCCTCGGTCTCGGGGACCGTCGCCCTCGTCACCGGGTAGAAGTACTGCTCTTCGATCGAGGCGTGAACCGACAGTTCTTCGATGATGCGGTCGACGATCTGGCGCTTCTGGACGAAGGCCCCATCACCGGCCTTCTCAAACTGCTTGAACAAGCGCTCGACGGTCTTGTGGTCGTCCTTGAGGAGGGTGATTGCGTCCATGCGACCGGCACTACCCCATACGGCGTGGGCTCAATCATGTGCCGCTGGGCACAGAGGGTTCAGCCGGGGTAGCCGGCGAACGACGCCTTGAACACACCCTGGTGGAGCAGCACCGTCGCGACGTGGATGCCGGTGTCGGCATCGACGATCGACGACTCGGTCCAGTACGACTCGACGCGGCGGCTCTGACCGATCCCGACGACCGTGTGCACGACGTCGTAGCCCTGGCCGACGAACACCGGTCCGGCCACGTATCGCACCTCGAGATCGACGAACAGTCCGACCGCCGGGCCCCGCACCGGGAAGTGGCTCGCGCCCTTGTGGGCCAGCACGCTGATCATCTCGGTCGGCACGATGGGTCGACCCCACGGGCTGTCGCCATCGTCGTCGTACCAACTCGACCGTTCGGTGATGCTCGCCAGCTTCTGCCTGAGCGTGAACGGGTACAGGTCGCCGTTGTGTTCGTCGAACCCCATCGTGACCGGGGCGGGATTCGAGCGGGTCATCCCGATCTCGAGCTGGTCGACGATGTGCAGCACGCCCGGGTCGTCGAGCGCTCGCCGGCGCCGCTCGTCCAGCTCGGTGTGCTCGCCCGACCCGACCGAGGCCGAGCCCTCGAGGACCGGCGTGCCGTCCTCCTTGGCCGCGCTGATGCGTGCCGCCGTCGGCGACGTCGACTCGAGCGATGCCGTGACGCGCTCGCCCTCGATCACCATGTTGAGGAAGTGTGAGCTCACGCATCCGTCCTCGAACCAGCGCCGGCCCCACCGTTGCACGGCCAGGGGATCGATCTGGCTGAAGTGCGTCGGCCCCTCGATCGGCGCCCCGGCGAGGCCCAGGCGTTCGGCGGTCTCGTCGTCGTGAACGCTCGTGTGCCCGCCGTAGCTCTGATCCGCCAACATCTGTGCTGGGGACCGCAGCGGACCGCGCAGCGTGTCGCCGTCGACGGTGATCTCGGTGTCGAAGCTCATGCCGCATCGTTGCACGGGGGCCAGGCCGCCGGTGAACGGCTAGCGGGCGTCGTGACGGAACGTGATCGAGATCCGCGGGCCGGCGCTCCGTGACTTCGGCACGGAGTGCTCCCAGTCGTGCTGGCAGGCACCGCCCATCACGAACAGGTCGCCGTACCCGAGATCCCACGACTGTGAGGCGCCGCCGCCACGCGGACGCAGGCGGAGGTGACGGCCCGCACCGACGCTCAGGATCGCCACGATCGGATCGGTGACGACGTGACGATGGCGATCGCCGTGCCAGGCCACCGAATCGTTCCCGTCGCGGTAGAGGTTGAAGCCGATCGAGTCGAAGGGGACGCGGTAGTGCGTGCCGAGGTCGGCGCGAATGGACCCGAGGAGCGGGAGCGGTTCGGGCGTGCCGAGGGCGACCGACCACCAGTGGACCAGCCGTGGCTCGTCGAGCAGCTGGTCGTACATCCGGATCCCGCGACGCTGCTTCCAGGGAAGGATCGCGAGGAGTGCGTCGAACACGTCGTCGGCTCCCTGCAGCCACATCGGCGCGTAGTCGATCCACGAGTTGCCGTCGAGCCAGGTCCTTTCGGCGGCGCTGAGTGCGGCGGCCGACGGCTCGGCGGTCCCGAACAGCGATCCCTGCAAGAACATGTGTTCGATTGTGCCGCGTGATCCCGCGGCTGTCAACGGGTCGTACGCGCACAATTTCTTGCGCCCCGCGCATGAATTCGGACCGGTCGGGCGTCTTTATGGTGATGGTGATGACGGGATCGACCGACCGGGATTGGAGCACTATGGATGCGCGTGCGTCGCTGTCGACCGCTGGGTCGTTCGAGGATCTCTACGCCGCTCAGTTCGTGCCGATGGTGCGCTTGGCCACGCTGATGTGCGGCCGGGTGGAGGTCGCACGCGACATCGTGCAGGACGCCTTCGTGGCGCTGCACGTGAAATGGTCGGGGGTCAGCCAACCGATGGCCTATCTCCGCCAGAGCGTGGTCAACGGCTGCCGCACGCGGGCCCGGTGGGAGAAGCGCCGACGTGGTCGGGTGTCGACCGTCGAACCGTCGGTCGAACCCGAGGCGGCCGAACTGAACGATGTGCTGGCCCGGCTGCCACATCGCCAGCGCGCGGCGGTCGTGCTGCGGTACTACGAGGGGCGCACCGAGGCCGAGATCGCAGCGATCCTGCGCTGCCGGCCGGGCTCGGTCGGGCCATTGATCAGCCGCGGTTTGCAGGCGATGCGCAGCGAACTTTCGACACCGGAGGGAGTGGCATGAACTTCGAAGAAGAACTGGCGGCCCGGATGCGATCGTCGGTCGAGAGCGTCTCCGCCGGCCGAGACCTGGCCGATGTCGAGGCGCGATCCGCGCGGGTCCATCGACGACACCGGATGCTGATGGCGTCAGGCGTCGCCACGCTCGTCGTGATCGCTGTCGGGGCCGTGGCGGTGGTCGGTCCACGGGAGGGCTCGGGTGACCCATCCGACGCACCGCTCAACACGGTGCCGATCGACACCGCGGCTCCGACGACACCGTCGCCCACCACCGGGAAGCCGCTTCTGGATCTTCGAGACGGTCGGCGTACCGCCGCGACGCTCGTGCCCACGACGGCGGCGCCGGTCGACGATGACGACCATCGCGCCGACGTCCATCGTGCCGGCCGGGGTCGATCGTGCCGACCCGTACCTCGAGGGCACCGAGGAGATCTACCGCCGGGTGCTCCCCAACGGCGACGTCTTCGTCGCCCGGATGAACGACCAGACCTACGCGTCGCTGTTCGACGTCGACTGGCAGGCGCCGACGGGGTCGGGCGACGAATGCCTCGGCGACCGCACCCTCCTGATGGGCGTGCCGGGCAAGATCGGATGGTGGGGTTCGGCCTGGGTGGCGTCGGGATGGCACGACGACCTCGATGTGTCGACGCCCATCGAGGTCGCCTCGATGGGCACGGACGCCGTTCGGACTGGCGACCCGGCCAGCTACGACGCGGTCTACTCGTTGATTCGTACCGACCCGAACGTCCGACAGGTGGTCGTGGTGGCGCCCGACGGCGCGGAGATGGATCGTGCCGACGTCGTGGACGGCCTGGCGATGGTCCGCACCCCGAGCTCGTTACGGCGACGACGGCCCGCCGCGGATCAGCGTGGTCACCGACGACGGCGCGGTGTCGGAACCGGCCCGCATCGACCACGTGATCCGAGCCGAGCGGCCGGCCGAGTGCACACCCGGCGAGGAGCCGTTCCCCGCCCTGCCGCCGGCCGGGGAGCAGCCGGCCGACCCGACCGCCGCCGAGGCGGAGATCCGTGAGCGGCACGCGATGCTCGTCGATCGCTCGATCCCGTTCGAGAACAAGCCCGACGATCTCCTCGACGACGACACCGGGGTGGCCGCCGCCTTGGAACAGGCGAGCACCGGTCCGAGCAAGAACGCGTTCGCCAGCGCCACGTTCGAGATCGACGAGGTGGTGTTCACGGAACCCGGCACCGCATGGTTCCGCTACACCATCTACCGGCACGGGGAGCCCGTGCCGGGACGCTACGGCGTCGCCAATCTTGACGGGGACGTCTGGACGTTCACCAGGGACACGATCTGTGGCGATCTACTGCTCGACGCCGTCGCTTGCGACCCCCCGGCCACCTTCCTCCAACCGCAGGACCCCGACTGGGCCGCCGAGCACGAGGAGTGGCTGCGCCAGATGGACCTCTACCGGCTGGTGAACAACTGCTCGCCCCTGTCCCAGTGCTCATAGGCCAGACTTGACGGGCGCACCGGGCGAGAGGATCGCTCGCCGCTGATCGAAGGGAGTGGTCATGAACGTGTCGGACCTGTTGCTCGAGTTGTACGGCCGTGTCCCACCGCTCGTCGGTGAGGCGGTCGACGGGCTCGACGCCGATCAGCTCGTCTGGCGACCGTCGCCCGACGCGAACACGATCGGCTGGCTCGTGTGGCACCTCACCCGGGTGCAGGACCATCACGTGGCCGAGATCCTCGACACCCAACAGGTGTGGGTCGGCGACGACTGGGCCAGCCGGTTCGGGCTCGATCCCGATCCGTCGAACACCGGCTACGGCCACAGCGCCAGCGAGGTGCTGTCGGTGCAGCCCGAAGCCCCGCGGGCGCTGGTCGAGTACCTCGACGCCGTCGATCAACGGACCCGCACCATGCTCTCCGGCGTCGACGAGGTCGGCCTCGATCGCATCGTCGACCGCCGGTGGGATCCACCGGTGACGCTCGGCGTCCGGCTGGTGAGCATCGCCGACGACTGCCTCCAGCACGCCGGTCAAGCCAACTACATCCGTGGCCTCCTCGACACGTGACCACCCCACGCGATGAGCGAACGGCCCGATAGCCGGGCCGTTCGCTCATCGCCTTCGCCGGGTCTCGGCTACGGTCGGGGCGAATGGCCCGGATCGCGCTCTACTCGGCCAAGTCGTACGACCGGCGCAGCTTCGACGCGGCCAACGACGGGGGCCACGTCCGCGTGGAGTACCACGACGCCCGCCTCGACGAACACACCGCGGGCTACGCCGGCGGTGCCGAGGTGGTGTGCGCGTTCGTCAACGACGAGGTGTCGGCGCCGGTGCTCGAAGCGCTCGCGGCCGGCGGAACGACCTGCATCGCGCTGCGCTGCGCGGGGTACAACAACGTCGATCTCGCCGCCGCCAGCTCGACTCGGGATCACCGTCGTGCGGGTCCCGTCGTACTCGCCCAACGCGGTGGCGGAGCACACGCTGGCACTGATGCTCGCGCTCAACCGCAAGATCCATCGAGCCCACAACCGGGTGCGGGAGCGGAACTTCTCCCTCGACGGGCTCGTCGGCTTCGACATGGCGGGCAAGACGGCGGCCGTCATCGGCACGGGTCAGATCGGCGCCATCGTCGCACGGCTGCTGTGGCACCTCCGCTGCGAGGTCGTGGCGGTCGATCCGTTCACCGACGACTTCCTGATCGATCTCGGCATCCGCTACGTCACGCTCGACGAGGCGCTCGCGTGCGCCGACATCGTCACCCTGAACTGCCCGCTCACCGATGAGACGCGCCACCTGATCGACGACCGACGACTGGCGCAGATGAAACCAGGCGTCATGCTGGTCAACACCGGACGCGGTGCCCTCATCGACACGCACGCCGTCCTGCGGGCGCTGAAGACCGGTCAGATCGGCTCGATGGCGCTCGACGTGTACGAGGAGGAGGGCAACCTGTTCTTCGAGGACCGCAGCGACGAGATCCTCGACGACGACAACTTCGCCCGCCTGCTGACGTATCCGAACGTGCTGATCACCGCTCATCAGGCATTCCTCACGCACGAGGCGTTGGCGGCGATCGCCGAGACGACGCTGGCCAACGTCGCCGCGATCGTGGCCGGCCGACCCTGTGCCAACGTCGTCACCTGACGCCGCGCCCTGCAACGACGCGGCATGAGGCTGTACGTCGCCGGTTGGGCGTGACGTCACCGGCGCGTGGCAAGATCGCCGGCGAGAGGTCGGCAACTGGGCCGTCGAGAGATCCTCACCTACGAAAGGGCGATGCAGCCGTGACGTTCCGCCATGTCGTGATGTTCACCTGGGGCGACGACGTCGAGCCGTCGCACAGCGATGCTGTCGGCGCCGCGCTGTCGACGCTGCCAGGCCTCATCCCCGAGATCGCCGCCTACCACCACGGTCCGGATGCCGGAGTCAACGAGGGCAATTTCGACTACGTCGTGGTCGCCGACTTCGCCTCGCGCGACGACTACCTCGTGTACCGCGATCATCCGGAGCACCAGGCGGTCATCGCGGCGATGATCGCCGGCCGCGTCGCGGCGCGGGCGGCCGTGCAGTACGACATCACCGACTGACACACCGGGCCGCACCGTCAGCGCCTCCGGCGTCAGCCGGGTTGCTTGAGATCATGTGTTTGGCGTACCTTACGAGCACATGAGCGCGACGATTGAACTCGATCCGGAAGTGCGGGAACTGGTCGACGACACGGTCGAGCACTTCAACAGCAACCATGCCGACACCGTGCTGTTGCTCACCCGGTTCGCCGCCGGGTGCCCCGATGCGACGGATGCCGAGGCGGTCCACGTCGACAGCAGCGGCGTCGACATCGCCGTACGGGTGGGCGCGGAACGCGTGCCCGGGCGAGTTCGTCTGGACTTCGGAGCCACCGTCTCCACCGCGCTGGAGGTGCAGGGCCAGGTTCATCTCGCGATCGCGCGAGCCCGCGAAGCTGCCGGCGATGCGATGCCGCTCACGAGCCTCGAACTCGAAGGCGGCGAGACCACGGCGATCCGCACGTTCGACACGAGCGTGGCCGAGGTCAGCCGCGTCAACGACTCGCTCGTGCAGATCGTGCTGGCGGGCGGCCTCGACGAGTACGTGACGCTCGGCGGCGACCAGTTCCTGTACCTGATGGTGCCGCGCTCCGGCGAGGAGCCGCTCCCGCAGGGGTACGCGATGGCTGATTTCATGGCGCAGTCCGACGAGGAGCGACCGCTCGGGGCCTACTACACGGTCCGACATTGGGACGAGGACACCAAGCGAATCACCCTCTGGGCGGTGCTCCACGGCCACGACGATGGTCTCGGCGCATGGGCCAGCCGGTGCTCGGTCGGCGACCGGGTGTTGTTCTGGGGTCCCCGCCACGGCTTCAGTCCGGTCGCCGAGGCGTCCCGCCACCTGCTCATCGCGGACGAGAGCGGATTCGCCGCCGTCGCCGCCCTGCTCGACGAGATGGCCCCCGGCCAGCCGTCGACGGTGGTGCTCGAGACCACCGACGAGGCGCACACGATCGATCTCCGCGCCTATCCCGATGCGACCATCCATTGGCTGTTCCGCGGTGACGCCGAGCCGGGCGTCGGCACGCAGTTCGTCGACACGGTTCGGTCGCTCGACCTCGACACGACCGGCCTCGTGGCGTTCGGCGCCGGCGAGTCGCGTCAGGTGACCGCAATCCGCAAGTACCTGCGGCACGAGGTCGGCCTGCCGTCCGACCAGGTGTTCATGGTCGGCTACTGGCGTCGCACCGCCGCCCACTGACCGCGTGCGCCAGGTCGTGCATCGGTGCCTGGCACCGATGCACGACCTTCGGCCGGCTTCGTCAGCCTTTGATGTCGCTGAGGATGTTGAGCAGGTCGTCGGCGTGCTCCTCTTCGACCGCCAGGATGTCTTCGAGCATCCGGCGTGTCGTCGAGTCCTTGTCGCCGAGCCACTGGATGATCTCGGTGTAGCTCTCGATCGCCACACGCTCGGCGATCAGGTCCTCCTTGACCATCTCGAGCAGACCGGAGCTGGCGTCGTACTCGGAGTGTGACCGTCCCGCCAGACCCTCGGGGTCGAAGTTCGGCTCGCCCTGCAGCTGGGTGATGCGCAGTGCGATCTGGTCGGCGTGGAGCTGCTCTTCGTTCGCGTGCTGGAGGAACTCGGCCGCGACGGGCGCGGCGTTCAGGCCGGTCGCCGTGTAGAAGTGGCGCTTGTAGCGCAGCACGCACACGAGCTCGGTGGCGAGCGCCTCGTTCAGCACCTCGATCACCCGGTCACGGTCGGCGCCGTACGCGTCGGTGATCGGACCTTGCTCGATGTTCTGGCGGGCGCGTGCCCGCAATGTTTCGATGTCTGTCAGGAATTCGGCCATGGCGCTCATTCCACCACGGAAGTGCCGACCGGCGCGCGTCAACCGTATGCGGCCACGATCGGTGCGAGTTCCGCCGGGCTCGCGCCGTGCATGATCACGGCGTCGGCGCCGAGTTCCATCTGACGCTTCACGGCGGCTGCGCAACTCGCCGCGTCGCCCGTCGCGCTGGGTGCCAGCCATTCGTCGGGGATCAGCGTGGCGATGTGCTCCAACTGGGCGGTGTCGGCCTTGGCGTCGATGGCTCCCGGGAACGTCTTGACCATCTCGTCGGCACGGAACCGGGCCAGCACGGCGGGATCCCAACGGTTCGTCTCGACCATCAGATCGCCGTACCCCTGGAGGTACGTCGCGAGCCGGCCGACCGACTTCTTCAACCGGAGCGGTTCGGGGATGTGATCGCCGATGGTGGCGTAGCAGGACCACACGGTGACCGCGTCGGGATCCCGTCCGGCGCGCTCGGCGGCGTCCTTCACCGTTCGCACGCATCGCTGCAGTGTCTCGTCGGTGAAGAACGTGTGGAGGATGACGTGATCGAAGGCGCGCCCGCCGAGCTCCAGCGAGTTCGGTCCGAATGCGACCAGGCCGAGCCCGATGTCCTCGTCGAACTCCGGATCGAGGCGCAGGAACGGGTAGGAGCCCGACGCGTCGGAATGCCCGATCACCGTCTCGCCGTGCCAGAGGCGGCGCATCAGGTCGGTGAAGTCCTCCATCTGCGCCGTCGTGATGCGGGGGATGCCGAACGCGTCGAACATGGGAGCGATCCCGCGCCCGATGCCGAGCACGAAGCGCCCACCGGTCAGCCGGTGCATGGTCGTGGCGTACGACGCGGTGACGATCGGATGGCGGGTGTTGTGGTTGGTCGCCCCCGTGATGATCGTCATGTTCGTCGACGCCACCGCCGCCGCTCCCGAGAGGGTGACGGCCTCCTTGACGTTGAACCGTTCGCTGATGAACACCGCACCGAGGCCGAGCGCTTCGGCATCCTGGATCTCGGTGACGAGGTCGCGCGGGTTCTGCGCACCCCCGGCGAGCGTGTAGAAGCCGAGTTCGGGATACCGGGGTGGCTCGATGGGGAGCGGCTGAGCGGTCACGCGGCGATGGTACGACGAGCGGTCGCCGGGCCGGGAGCCGGAGCGACAGCCGCCGTCCGGGGACGGGTCCCGGATGAACCGAGCGGACGTCCGGTCAGCCGGAGTTGCGGATGCCGGTGGCGATGGCGTTGATCGTCAGCTGGATCCCGCGCTCCACGAGGGCGTCGTGGTCGCCCTCGCGGTAGCGGCGCAGCAGGTCGACCTGCATCACGTGCAACGGGTCGAGGTACGGGTACCGGTTGCGCAGGCTCCGGGCGAGCACGGGGTTGTCGGCGAGCGGGTCGTCCGAGCCCGTGATCGCGGCATGCCACCGGAGCGTGCGGGCGTGCTCGTCGGCGATCCGCTGAAAGATGTCGTCGCGCGTGCGCGGCGTCCTCCACCAGCACGTCGGCGTAGCGCCGCCCGATCGGGATGTCCGACTTGGCGAGGACCATGCCCATGTTGTTCACGATGGCGTGGAAGCACGGCCACTCGGCGTACATGGTCTGCAGCAACGCCACGGCGTCGTTCGACCCGCTGCCCGCGGTGCCGTCGAGCGGCCCGGCGACGGCGTCGAACGCGGTGCCGGCGCCGTACCAGCCGGGGATCATCAACCGGCACTGGGTCCATCCGAAGACCCAGGGGATCGCCCGGAGGTCCTCGATCGCCCGCGAGGCGGTGCGTGACGCCGGCCGGCTGCCGACGTTCAGCGTGGCGATCTCGTCGGTCGGTGTGATCGCCCGGAAGAAGTCGACGAAGCGTGGATCGTCGTACACGAGCGACCGGTACTCGTCGAACGCGGCGGTCGACATCGCGTCCATCGCGACCGCGTACCGGGGATCGACCGCCTGGCCGCCGAACGCATCGAGACACGACACCTCGAGCGTCGCCGCGAGGAGCGTCTCGATGTTGCGCCGGGCCGACGCCGGGTGCGAGTACTTGGCGGCCACCATCTCGCCCTGCTCCGTCAGGCGGATCGCGCGGTCGACCGAGTGGGGCGGCTGGGCCAGGATCGCCTGATAGGCGGGGCCCCCACCGCGTCCGACCGTCCCGCCGCGTCCGTGGAACAGCCGGAGCCGCACGCCCTCGCGGCCGGCCGCGTCGACGAGCGCGGCCTGGGCGGCGAACAGGTTCCACTGCGAGGTGAGATATCCGCCGTCCTTGTTCGAGTCGGAGTACCCGACCATCACCTCCTGGGTCGCACCTCGGGATTCGACCAGCGCGCGGAACGTCGGGTGCTGCAGCATGGCGGTCAACGTGTCGGCCGAGTGCGACAGATCGTCGATCGTCTCGAACAACGGCACGATGTCGAGCGCCGACTCGAGTGCCGTCCCGTCGGCCGAGCGCCGTACGAGGCCGACCTCCTTGAGGAGCACGGCGACCTCGAGGACGTCGCTGACCGAACCGGCCATCGAGATGACGTAGTGCGGGATCGCCAGCGGCCCGAGCCGGCCGATCGCGTCGGCCGCCTCGCGCAGCACGTCGAGCTCGCCGACGGCCACATCGCTGTACGCCGCGCCGGGCACCGACAGCAGCGCGTGGCGTCGCCAGTTCCTGCTCGAGCACGGCGACCCGTTCGGTCTCGCCCAACGCGGCGTAGTCGTCGCACACCTCGGCCCGCGCGAGGAGTTCGCCGACGACCGCCTCGTGGACCCGAGAGTTCTGACGCATGTCGAGCCCGCAGAGATGCACGCCGAACGTGACCGCCGCCCGGCGAACCGGCCCGACCTTGGCGACGGCGAGGTCGTCCGCGCCGTGCGAGGCGAGCGACGCGCACACCGTGTCGAGGTCGGCCACGAGCTGGTCGATCGAGTCGTACCGCGGCTGGCCGACACGCGGCGGGGGAGCGCCGAGGTCGTCCAGCCCGCTCGGCCAGCACGTGTTCCGCATATGCGTAGAGCCGGCCGTACATGCCGCGCAGTGCTCGCCGGTACGGCTCGTCGGCGCGGAACGGCGAGTCGTCGCCCGATGCGCCGGCGAGCGCGAGCAGCTCGCTCGTCGGCGTCACCAGTCGGGCCGACATCGAGAGCTCTCGGGACAGCCGTTCGACGGCGAGCAGATGGTGGTCGAACGCGACCGAGGCGTGACGGTGCACGGCGAAGCGGATGACGTCCGCGGTGACGAACGGGTTGCCGTCACGATCGCCGCCGATCCAGGACCCCATCGACACCGCTCGGCTCGCGTCGACGGGTTCGACCTGGCCACCACGGTCCGCCACCATGCGCTCGAGCTCGGCGGTGATCGCCGGCAGGGTCTCGAACAGGCTGGCGTCGTAGTAGCGCAACGCTTCGTTGATCTCGTCACGGACCCGCAACTTCGACATCCGCAGGAGCGCCGTCTGCCAGAGCGTGACGATGCAGATCGTGAGCGCCCGGTCGATGTCGGCGAGCTCGGGGTCGTCGGCGACGTGGCGCGTGCGATCGTCGAGAAGATCGGCGATCTCGTTCATCACGTGGAGGATCGTCTGTCGCCGCACCTCGGTCGGATGGGCCGTGATCACCGGGCTGACACGCAGATCGCCGACCACCGAGGCGACCAACTCGAGGGGCACGTCGGCCGCGGAGAGGCGATCGAAGCTGGCCGCGAGGCTCCCCGAGCGCGACGGGCTCCCGGCCACCCGGTGATGGCGACGGCGTCGTTCGAGGTGCACGTCCTCGGCGGTGTTGGCGAGCAACGCCAACCAGTCGAACGCACGGATCACGTGCAACTGCTCATCGATCGTCCTGCTGTCGAGCAGGAGTCGCAGGGCGTCGACGTCGCTGGCGCCGGCACGACGGGAGTCGACGGCGACGCGGCGGACCGACTCGACCAGGTCGAACGCGTCGTCACCGGCCTGGCGTCGGACGACGTCGCCCAACAGGCGACCGAGCAGCCTGATGTCGGCACTCAGTGCCGCGTCGCCCGCCGTCGGTTCGCTCGCGGTCGCATCGCCGGTCGACTCGGACATCCGCACCAGTCAAGCCCATCGCGAGCGAACCGTGCTCGTGTGGCGGCGCCCGGCCGCATCGTCGGCAAGAATGCGAGCCATCCGCGTCGTCTTCGCCACCGCTGAGCTGTCGCCGGTGGCGACCGTCGGCGGGTTGGCCGCCGCCGCCGCGGGGTTGGGCGCCGAGCTCAGGCGTCGGGGCGTCGACGTCGAACTCGTGCTGCCCGACTACGGGAACATCGCGCTCACCGATGAGACGTCGTCGCCGATCGCGGTGCCCGAGTGGGTCGGCCCGGCGGTGTTGCGGGTGGGCGTGCACGCCGATGCCGGCCGCCTCCACCTGATCTCCGTGCCCGGAATCGCCCGCTCCCATCCGTACCTGCAGCCGAGCGGACACGGCTGGCCGGACAACACCGAACGCTTCTTCCGGTTCTCGGCTGCGGTGGCCGCGTACGTCAATGCGCACCCTCCCGACGTCCTGCACGTCAACGACTGGCACACGGCGACCACGCTCGCCGCGACCGACCCGGCGCTGCCGACCGTGCTGTCGATCCACAACCTGGCGTACCAGGGCACGACCGACGGTTCGTGGCTGAAGCGAATCGGGCCCCGCGCGAGCCACTACGAATGGTGGGGCGACACCAACCCGCTGTCGGGAGCGATCGCCCTCGCCGATCGGGTCGTGGCGGTCTCGCCGAACTACGCCCGCGAGATCACCACCCACCAGGGCGGCTTCGGTCTCGACGAACCCTTGCGGGCGCGGGGGGAGGCCCTCGTCGGGATCCTCAACGGGATCGACACCGACGTGTGGGATCCCGCCACCGATCCGCACCTGCACGCCAACTTCGACCATGCATCGCTCGGAAGCCGCGACGCGAACCGCACGGCGTTGCTCGAGCGGCTGGGCTTCCCCGTCGACGACATACCGCTGGCGACCGTGGTGACCCGTCTGACCTATCAGAAGGGCATCGACCTGTTGACACCGCTCGTGCACCTGCTGGATCAGGTGCCGGTTCGGCTGGCGGTGCTCGGTTCGGGCGATGCCGACCTGTCCGATCAGCTGCGCTACCTGGCCGAGGTCCATCCCCAGACGCTGCGGTTCGTCGAGGGCTACGACGAAGGCCTGTCGCACCAACTGTTCGCCGGTGGCGACATTTTTCTCATGCCCAGCCGCTTCGAGCCGTGCGGGCTGACCCAGATGCAGGCGATGCGCTACGGGGCCATCCCCGTCGTCACGGGCGTCGGCGGGCTGATCGACACGGTGCCCGACGCCGATCGTCGACCGCGTCACGGTGTCGGGTTCGTCGCCGATCGGGCCGAGCCGGCCGATCTGCTCGCGGCGATCTTCCGCGCGGCCCGTCGAGCACGTGATCGGCGCCGGCGCCTCGCGCTCCAGAAGCGGATGATGGCTCTCGAGTGGTCGTGGGCGGCGCCGGCCGCCACGTACCACCTCATGTATTCGACGCTGTCGGCTTCGACTTGATCGATCGCCGGGTCCCGAGGATGTGTACGTTTGACGGTGATGGCTGCTGAACCTTCCGTACTCGTCATCGTTCTCGCGGGAGGCGAGGGGAAGCGCCTCCAGCCGCTGACCAACGACCGGGCCAAACCGGCCGTGCCCTTCGCCGGCACGTACCGCCTGATCGACTTCGCCTTGTCGAACTTCGCCAATGCCGGCTATCGGAAGATCGTCGTGCTCACCCAGTACAAGAGCCACAGCCTCGACCGTCACATCTCCCAGACGTGGCGATTCTCGGCGATGCTCGACAACTACGTGACGCCGGTGCCCGCGCAGATGCGCCGCGGCCCCTACTGGTTCCAGGGCTCGGCCGACGCGATCTACCAGAACCTGAACCTGATCCACGACGAACGTCCCGACATCGTGTGCGTGTTCGGCGCCGACCACATCTACCGGATGGATCCGCGCCAGATGGTCGCCGAGCATCTCGAGAGCGGAGCGGGCGTCACCGTGGCGGCCATCCCGGTGCCCAAGCACGAGGCGGTCGACTTCGGGGTCATCGAGTCGGCGGACGACGGCAAGATCGTGGCGTTCCACGAGAAGTCGCAGTCGCCGCCCACCATGCCGGGCGACGACACGCGCTGCCTGGCCAGCATGGGCAACTACGTGTTCACCACGCAGACCCTGATCGACGTCGTCACCCCGCGCGAGAACCAGTACACCGACCTCGGCAGCCACGTGATCCCCGCCCTCACCAAGGACGGCGTTGCCCAGGTGTACGACTTCTCGAAGAACATCGTGCCGGGCCAGGACGACCGCGAGAAGGGGTACTGGCGAGACGTCGGAACGCTCGACTCGCTGTTCCAGGCGAACATGGACCTGATCGCGCCGGTGCCGGTCTTCAACCTCTACAACGACAAGTGGCCCGTGTACACGTCGATGAAGGCGCTGCCGCCGGCGAAGGTGTCGCGTGGTCGCGGCGGCGAGCCGTCGTTCGTCGACGGCAGCCTGCTGTGCCAGGGCTCGATCGTCTCGGGCTCGCACGTCGAGGGTTCGATCATCGGGCCGAGTTGCTACATCGACCACGATGCCCACATCACCGAGTCGCTGATCTTCCCCGGCGTCACGATCGGGCCGGGCGCCCGGCTGCACCGGTGCATCATCGACAAGAACGTCAACGTTCCGGCGTCGATGCGCATCGGCCTCGAACCGGAACTCGATCGTCAGCGCTTCACGGTCAGCGACGACGGCGTCGTCGTCATCGAAAAGGGTCGGGACCTGACGACCATCTGACCCGGCAGCATCTGACGGCGCTCACGTGCCGGCGAGCCGGGAAACGACGGGCGCGAACTCCTCGAGTTCGGACGCGCTCACGGTGACGAAGTTGAAGCCGTAACGGTCGCGACGTTCGATCAGCATCTCTGCGATCTCCGATGGGCTGCCGATCAACGCGAACGGCGACGTCTCGATCATCGACGGCTCGACGCTGATCAGCTCCGCCATCTCGTCCACGCGGCGGGCACGGTCGTCGGTGACGCTGACGAAGAACGTGCGGACGTGCAGCTCGATGTCGTCGAGGCGCCCGGCGGCGCGGGCGGCCTCGGCAACGATGGCCACCTTCTCGGTCACCACGTCGGCGGTCATCGTCGCGAGTGCCTCCGGGCCGATCACGCCGGCATGCAACGATCCGTTGATCCCGACGATGTCGGCCTCCCGGGCGGCGATCGACAGCACCCGCTTGCCGCCGCCGCCGATGAGGATGGGCGGTCGTGGCGACTGGGCCGGCTTGGGGTGTCCGTCGTAGCCGGTGATCGTGTAATGCTCGCCGGCGAACGAGAACGGCCCCTCGCCCATGACGCCCTTGATGACCGCGAGACCCTCGACGAACCGGTCGATGCGTACGCCGGCCGTGTCGTAGGGGATGCCCGCCTGCTCGTAGTCCGACGTCATCCAGCCCGCCCCGAGCCCGATCTCGACCCGTCCGTCCGACAGGACGTCCATCGTCGCCATCTCCTTCGCGAGCACGAGGGGATGCTTGTAGTCGTTGTCGAACACCAGCGCTCCCGCCCGCAGCGTCGTGGTGCTGTCGAGCACGCATTGCAGCGCCGGCAGGGGAGCGAACTGGTCGGTGAAGTGGTCGGGCATGCTGCCCACCGAGTACCCGAGCGACTCGACGCGGCGAGCCTGCTCCTTCCAGCCCTTGCCATCGGGTGCGTTGACGAGTTGCACGCCGAACCGGAACGGTCGCATCTTGAATGGTGACGTCACACCGCCAACGTAGCGAGTGCAGCGCCGCATCGAGGGCGGTCAACCTGGTCCCTTCGGGGTCGGGTCCGGAAGGGACCAGGTCCGTCGACGCGTGCCGGTGCCTGCCGCCGATGTGCGGGGTGCCACCACTAGCCTTGTCGCACTGTGCGTGCCCTTGGATGGCTTCCCCGATTGGCGCTGGTGATCGCAGGCGGTGCCCTGCTCATCACGGCGATGATGATCGGCATCGCGCCGCGCCTGTGGACGGCCGCAAACGCCCACGAGGAGCTCCCGCTCGTGCTCCCCGAGTTCGAAGCGCTGGCACAACGGACGTACGTGTACGACGTGTACGGCAACGAGATCGCGGTGTACGAACTCGAGAACTCCCAGCCGATCGCGTACGCCGACATCTCGCCGGAGGTGATCCAGGCCTTCCTCGTCGTGGAGGACAAGGAGTTCTTCAGCCACCACGGCATCAACCTGCGCAGCCTCGTGCGGGCGACCCTGTCGAACTTCGCCTCCGACGCGCCGCAGCAGGGAGCGTCGACGATCACGATGCAGGTCGTCAAGAACGACTTCCTCGCCGGGCTGGAACGCGACGGCCGGTACAAGATCCTCCAGATCCACTACGCCCGCATGTTGGAGCGGGAGATGCCGAAGGAGCAGATCCTCGAGCGTTACCTGAACACGGTCTTCTTCGGCAACAACGCGTACGGCATCCAGGCTGCGGCCGAGACGTACTTCGGCAAGACCGCCGCCGAACTGACGTTCATCGAAGCGTCGTTCCTGGCCGGGCTCGTGCGTTCGCCGTCGGGCTTCGACCCGATCAACTCGCCCGAACGCAGCCGGGCACGGTGGTTGCAGGTGCTCGATCGGCTCGTGTCGGAGCATCATCTCACGCAGCGGAGGCCGACGCGCTCGAGACCGGTCCGACCGCGTTCGTGTTGCCCGAACGGGTGAAGACGATCCCGTCGCGGACCAACGTGCGGAGCTATTTCACCGAGGCGCTCCGCGACTACCTGCTCAACACGTCGACGATGCTCGGCGACACCTACCAGCAGCGCTACAACCAACTGTTCCGCGGCGGTCTTCGCATCCACACGACGCTCGACCCGAACCTGCAGGCGATGGCCGAACTCGCCCGCAACGAGTTGCCGCAGAACGTCCAGGGATTCGACGCCGCGATCGTGTCGCTCGACTCCAACACCGGAGCGGTGAGGGTCATGGTGGGCGGACAGGGCTTCAAGCCCAACGAGCGCGAGACCAACATGGCGCTCCGGCCGCGCCAGACGGGGTCGAGCATCAAGTTCTTCATCCTCGCTGCCGCGGTGCAGGCTGGGGCACAAGCCGGGTGACGTGATCGACGGTCAAGCGCCGTGTGTGCTCCCGAACCCGGGCAACGAGCGCGAGCCGTTCATCATCACCGATGCGGTCTCCCGTGGTGTGGTCACGCTCGCCGAGCAGACCTGGGCGTCGATCAACTGCGCCTTCGGTCGACTCTCGCAGATCGTCGGACTCGGCCGGGTGGTCGACACGACGTACCGCATGGCCGAATCGGAGTTCCTCTACAAGGGCCAACCAGCGACGGAGCGTGCTCCGATCGAGCCGTTCGCCAGCTTTGCGACGGGCGCCAACGAGATGAGCGCCCTCGACATGGCGTCGGGGATCCAGACGCTGGCCAACGAAGGTCTCCACTTCAAGCCGTACTTCGTCGACTACATCGACGACGCCGTGGGCCAACGCATCTACACCCATCTCGATCCTGGCGTCCAAGTGCTGGAGCAGAACGCGGCGTTGCAGACCGTCGACATCCTGAAGGGCGTCATGACGCGCGGCACGGGCGACAACTATCCGCTGTCGGGCGGACGGCAGGCGTTCGGCAAGACCGGCACCCAGGACAGCAATACCAACGCGTGGTTCTCGGGCGGGACACCCCAGCTGTCCACGGCGGTGTGGGTCGGCGACCCCGATGCCTACACGCCCATGAGCGGCGCCAACATTCCCGAGTTCCGGGCCGACGGGGTGACCAGAGTGCAGGGCGGCACGTACCCGTCGAAGATCTGGACCGCGTTCATGGAGCCGGCGCACGCCAACCTCGCGCTGGAGGACTGGCCCGATCCGCCGGCGCCCCCACGCCCGAATGCACGGCTGTTCCTCCCCGGTGAGGAATGCGTCATCACCGTGGTCGCGGCACCGCCCGCCGCTCCCGTCGACCCGAACGCTCCCGTCGACCCGAACGCTCCTGTCGACCCGGCGGTGCCGACCGCGACGGTCGCCGGCATCCGCAGTCCGGCGCAAACGCCCGAGCCGCCCGTCGATCCGACGGTCCCGGGAACGACGCTGCCCACTGCCACGTTCCCCACACTCCCTGCCCCGCCACCTCCCCCCGTCACCGTCGTGCGAGCGCGTGGGCACCACCATCGCTCCCGACGTCATCGATCCGCTCGCTCCCATCCCGACGATCGAACTGGGCACGACGATCGGGAAGTGCCTGCGGTGACCTCGCAGAGCGGGACCTGCCACACTGTGGGCTGATGACCACCCTGGCTGCCCAGCTCGTCGAACTCCAGCGGATCGACACGCTGGCCGACCAACTGCAGGTGCTGCGACAGCGAACCCCGCTGCGCACGACGCTTGCGGAGGAGACCCAACGGCTCGGTCTGTGGGAGCGCCGTCAGGCCGGGGTCCAGTCGCGGATCGCCGCGCTGGAGGAGGAGATCGAGGGTGACGAGCAGCGGGGAGCGCAGATCGCGACCCACCTCGAGCGGTTGAACCGGCAGCTGAAGACCGTGATCGCTCCGCGCGAAGCGGAGGCGTTGATGCACGAGATCACGACCCTGACCGAACAGCGTGACGACCTGGACATCCGTGAACTCGAAGCGATGGAGGAGGAGACGACGCTCGAAGCCGAGCTGGCGACGAACCTCGCCGACGAACCGGCCCTGCGTGCGGACGTGCAGGCGGCGGCCGAGGCGTTGGCGGTGGCTGTCGCCGACATCGAGGCCCAGCTCGAGGCGCTCGAAGGCGAACGCGTCGCGGCGGTCGCGGGCATCCCCGCCGAGCTGATCACCCGCTACGAGCGGGCCCGGCCGCAGCTCGGCGTCGTCGTGTCCCACCTCGAGGGCAAGCAGTGCACGGGCTGTCACCTCGACCTGTCGGCCGCCGAGATCGACTCGGCCCGATCGGACGCGGTCGACAGCGGCTTCACCGACTGCCCACAATGCGGGCGGATCCTCGTCATCCACACCTGATCACGAGTTCGCGATCCACGTCGGCGACAAAATTTCTGCGGGCCGAGCGCCGGAAATCTTGTCACAAACGTTCGGATCGTTAGCTTGCTGCGAGTGTTTCTCCGCCGCTGCTCGCTGTTTCTGCTCGCGTGCTGCATCGCATCGGCCCCGGCTACGTGTTGAGGTCGACGATGCGCTCGACGCCGAGCGTTTCGAGCGGGCGGTGTGGACGCGTGGGCGGGGACTAGGGCGGGGTGTCGCGTCGCGGATGGACGAGCACTGCGCTGTGGGGTGAGCCGTACGGATCTGATCGACAGCGATCGAGGGTCGGATCGAGGGGGAGCGTCTGTGGAGCTCCGCGCTGCGGGCGTTGGAGGAGCGTTTCGAGTTGCTGATCTACCCTGGGCCGGTCCGCCGACGCGATCGCCGACCTTGAGGCGTTCGTCGCCCGTGAACCCCTGCGCGAGCGACCACGACACTCCTCATGGATGCGCTCGCGTTGCAGGGTCGGCGGGCGGAGGCGCTGCGCGTGTTCGACATCTATCGCCGGCTGCTCGCAGAGGAACTCGGAGTCACACCGTCGGTCGACCTGCGGGCCCGGCACGAGGAACTGCTGGCCGAGGACGACCGCGTGCCCGTCTCGCCCTCGAAGCGAGCGGCCGCTGTCCGCGCCGCGTCCGGGCGACATTCCGTCGTCGCTCGTCGTCGTTCGTCGGGAGGGAGCGAGCTCGTCGAATACATCGAGCGGCAGCGCCGACGAGGACGCGGTTGATCACGCTGCTCGGCCCCGGCGGCGTCGGCAAGACCCGCCTGGCCGTGGAGGCGGCTCGGCGGCTCGACGGCCAACTTCCGCGATGGCGTGGTGTTCTGCGACCTCACCGCGGCTGGTCCGGCGAGCGTGGTCGACGATCGTGGCGGCGG
Source organism: Ilumatobacteraceae bacterium (assembly GCA_963772085.1). Lineage (GTDB taxonomy): Bacteria > Actinomycetota > Acidimicrobiia > Acidimicrobiales > Ilumatobacteraceae > Sva-07. Next base: position 81,722 of record CAVYWH010000017.1, on the reverse strand, counting down.
CGATCGGCATCGAGAGACCGGACCGGCCGGGACGAGTTCGAACGCATTGCCGAGGTGTTGCGCCACGACCGGTGCCTGCTCGTGTTCGACAACTGCGAGCACGTGATCGACGAGGCCGCGGCATTGGTCGGAGGGGCTCGCTCGGCTGACACCGAGCACGTCGTCGTGATCGCGACCAGCAGGGTCCGGCTGGCGGTGGAGGGCGAGCAGCTCTGCGTCGTGCCGCCGCTGGCAAGCGACACGGATGCAACGCGCCGGCGGTGTCGTTGTTCATCGATCGGCGCACGAGCGGTCGCGCCCGGTTTCGAGGTCGACGACACGAATCGCGAGCTGCGCGTGCGGCAGCTGTGTGCGTCTCGCTCGACGGACTGCCGCTGGCCATCGAACTGGCCGCGGCGCGGTTGCAGTCGTTGTCGCTCGCGGAGATCCGCGACGGCCTCGACCACACGCGTCTCGGTGCTGCACGGCGGGAGTGCGGACGGTCGACCGCCATCGTTCGGTCGAAGCGGCGATCGACTGGTCGTACTAGATCCTCGACGAGGTCGACAAGGAGACGCTCGTGGCTGCATCGACCTACGCGTCGTCGTTCGACGCCCTTCGACGTCGCGGCGATCCTCGACACCGGCACGGCGGATTCGCCACCGAACGGCTCACGCGCTCGTCGAGTGTTCCCTCGCTCACCGCTCGGGGGGCGACTTCGCCCTGCTCGACGTCGTCCGGCGTTTCGCGTCCGAGCATCGTCGACGCCGGTTCGACCTCGTCTCGACACAGACGTGGCGCCACGCCGAGCGCATGCTCGTGCGGGCGCGAGGGCACGATCTGCGCTCGGCTGCGGACCGCGTCGGACGTCGTTCCCGATCGACGAGCTCGAGCCGTCGCTTCATCGATTTCCGCCAGGCGACCGACACCGCCGTCGACGGCGGGCGATGCCGACACCGCGCCTGCGGATCGTCGTGCGCACTACGCGACGTCGGCATGAACGCCATGCGCCCCGAGCCGATGCGCTGGGGCGAGCGGGTGGCCGAACTCGGCGACACCGTCGACCATCCGCTCACCGCCGACGGGTACGCGGTGGCGCGCGATGGCGGCGTGGAAGCGCGAGCGACTTCGCCGAGATGCGTCGTCTGTTCGAACGGCGCGGAGGCCGCCGTCGACCGGATCGGGCTCGGCGACCGATTCGAGGTGGTCGGCACTCATGGCCGTGCGAAGACCTGGCGCTCGGGCGGCTCTCAGTCGGCCGTCGACCAGTTTCCGTCGTACGCTGCGAGCTCGACGAGGTGATCGACGATCCGTTGCGGCTCGCCGAGTCCGTGCGCGACGCTCGCGATCTGTCTGGCGTACGCGCACGACCCTGAGGCCGTCGCCGTTGGCCGATCGCGCTGATCGCCGATGTCGTCCCTCTCCGCGGCGCCGTCGGCCGGTTCGTGGTGCTGGTACGCGGCCGGTGAGACCCGGCTCGACGACGAACCCGACATCGCCCGCGTCCATCTGGAGCGGGCGGTCGAGCTCGCCCGAGCAGGCGGGAGCGTCCTTCGTCGAGGGGGTGGCCGGCGCATCGCTTCGCCTCCCTCGACGTCCGCGTCCGGCGACGTCGCCGGCGGCGATCGACGAGCTACCGCTGGCTGTTGCCATTCTGGCTTCCGCTCCGGTGTCCGATCGCCGTTCTGGACGTCGATGCGCTCGGTCGTGGAGCTTGCTCGCGGCTCGGTGCCCACGAGCCCGCGGCGCGGCTGCTCGGGGCGGCGCTGTCGCCGTCGTCTGGTCACGAGGTGTACGGCGACGACGACACCCGTCTCGCCGCAGCTGCGTCGCTATCTGTCGGGCGGCTCGGCGCCGATCGGTTCTACCGCCGCGTTCGAATCGGGCTCGAGCTCGACGACGCGGCCGCCGCCGCTCGAGGCGACGGCCGCGTTCGACGCATCGGGATGTCGCGCACGGGTCGGTGCCGCGATCACCAGCGGGGCCGGTCGGGTTCGATCGCCGAGCAGCGTCTTGCCGATCAGCTCGTGGCTCAGTGCGTCGTTGGCTGGATGGAACCCACCGCAGCGCACGTCGCGGTAGAGACGCTCGAGCTCGTTGCCGCGCACCATCGCCGCCGCCGCCAGTCACATCGAGGGCGATGTCGACGACCCGCTTGGCCGCCTCCACCGCGTTCCACTTGGTCGACACGATCTTCGGCGCCCCACATCAGCGCCGTGGTCGACGCCGCCGTCCCAGTCGGCCATCAAGCCGTTCGAGCGTGGCGCGTGCCGCGTCGAGCGTCGAGGTACATCTCGGCGATCTGATGTTGCACCATCGGGTTGTGTGCGTACGTGCCGCGCGGGATCGCCACCGACGACTTGGTCGTAGCCGACTCGATCGCCAGTTCCAGCGCCCGCTCGGCGATGCCGAGGTAGACGTTGGCCATCACCGGCAGCGCCCACATGTTCATGGCCAACAGGAACAGATCCTGCGTCCGATCCGGCCGGGGTGATCCGACCGATTCGCGCGTCGGGCACGAACACCCCCTCGAGCAGCGTGTCGTAGCTCTGCGACGGGCGCATGCCCGAGCGTGTCCCAGTTCGGCACCACGGTCACGCCGTCCGCGTCGCGCTCGACGAAGCCGTGCACGATCACCGGCGCGGTCGGATCGCACATGTCGATGCCGTGCACGCCGAGGTGGTCCCACACTGGACCGTTCGACCCGAACATCTTGTGCCCGGTGAAGCGGTACCCGCCGTCGACCCGCTCGGCGAGCGTCGTCGACATCACGACCGGTGCGTCGTTGCCGATTTCGGCGTGGCCGGCGGCGAACACATCCCGGCGACCGCCCGTTCGAGGATCCAGCTGCACGAAGTGTCGCCGAATCGTTCCAGCTCGACGGCCATGCCGATCCAGTAGTGGTGCATCGTCATGCCCAGCGCCGTCGCCGGCGCTAGCGGCGCGAGCGGCGCTGCAGGTGGGCGAACGTGGCGAGGTCGAGCCCCCAGCCGCCGAACGCTTCGGGCACCGTGGCGGCGAGGTAGCCGATCTCGCGCAGCACAGCGAGATCCTCGTGGAAGTAGGTGTTGGTCTCGTCGGCGTCACGCGGCACGGGTCCGGAACTCAGCGAGCGTCGCCTGCGTCCGGGAGGGTCCGCCGATCGCCTGACGGGGGTCGCGCCGATGGTCGTGCCGGCGAGGCTCGTGTACTCCAGGCCGACGTCGTCGATTGCGGTCATGGTTGCTCCTTCTGATTCGTGGATCACCGTGTGGATGCGGGTCCATCACATCGTCTCGAACACCGCTTTCATCTCGCTTCCACCTGCTCGCGCCCGGTCGCACGTGGCTCGTCGATGCCCGTCAGCGGGATGCGAGCGGCCTTCCGCACGATGGGCGGCTATGGCAACAGACTGATCGAAATGACTCGACACCACCCCGACCTGGTCGAACAGGTCGCCGCACTCGGTGACATCGTGACCGTGTGGGCCCACCCCGACGACGAGAGCTACCTCGCCGCCGGACTGATGGCGATCGCCCGCGCCAGGTGGAGCCCGCGTCACCTGCGTGACGGCGACCGACGGCGAGCTGCCGACACCCGCCGACAACGGCGCTCGATCGCCCGCACACGCCGCGCAGAGCTCGGAGCCGCCCTCGATGTGCTCGATGTGACCGACCGGGTTCGGCTGGGTTGCGCGACGGCGGCCGCGCCACCGCCGAACCCGGCGGCGCGGTCGGTGCGATGGCCGCCCTGGCGGCCATCATCACCAGCCGCTCGCCCGACACGATCGTGACATTCGGGCCGGACGGACTCACGGCCATCCCGATCACCGGCGTGTCCAAGTGGACGATGGCCGCCGTCCGTGCTCGCCGGATCCGGCGCGCGGTCCTGCACACGGCGGTGACAGACGACATCATGGACGAGAACGACGACATCAACTCGCGCTTCGATGTGTTCGAACCCGGTTCTCCCACGCTCCACCGTCGTGAGGATCTGAGCGTCGATCTCACGCTCGGCGGCGAGTGGCTCGACCGCAAGCTGCGGCGCTGGAGTGCCACGCCAGCCAGACCGCCGGTCTGATCGACGTGATCGGGGTCGAGCGATATCGCCGTTGGATCGTGCCGGAGATGTTCGTCGACGCTTAGGTTGCGGACGTGTTCTTCTGGTTCATCGGCACCGCGGTGCTCGCCGTCGGGTTCGTCTTCCGCGATCCACGCTTCGACTATCGCCTGTTGATGGTCGGGTCGGTGCTGCCGTTGGCCGACGGCGTCTTCGGCGGCTCCCGCGCCCTGCACAGCATCACGTTCACGATCGTGGTGCTCGTCGTGGTGATGCTCGCCACGATCGGGCGGCGGACGTTGCGGCGGACGTTGCTCGGCCTGCCGATCGGCATGTTCCTGCACCTCGTGTTCGACGGGGCATGGAACAACACCGACGTGTTCTGGTGGCCGTTCACCGGCTGGGGGTTCGACGACGACCCGCTCCCGGAGTTCGACCGCGGTGTGTTGACCATCGTCCTCGAACTCGCCGGCATCGCGCTCTGTGCGTGGATCTGGCGGGCGAACGATCTGTCCGACCGGTCGCGCCGCCGCGCCTTCCTGCACGACGGCCAGCTGACCCTGCCGATCTTCACCGGTTGAGCCCACCGCAACGGAAGCGCCGTGGCGATGTGGCACACTCAGCGGCGTGTTGATCCTTGTGCGTCACGGTCGGACTGCGGCGAACGAAGCAGGGCTGCTGCAGGGACGGCTCGACCAGGATCTCGACGAGCTCGGTCAGCGCCAGGCGGTCGCCGTCGCCGCACTCGTGTTGTCGGAGACCGCGGTCGACTCGGTCATCTCGAGCCCGCTCGTACGGGCCCAGCAGACTGCAGAACGCTTCGGATTGCCGTACGAGGTCGACGAGAAGTGGATCGAGCTGGCCTACGGCGTGTACGAGGGCGTGCCCCACGCCGACGTCCCTTCGGAGGTCTGGGCACGCTGGAAGCAGGACCCGAACTTCGTGCCCGAGGGCGGTGAATCGCTCGCCGCGCTCGACATCAGGGTGCGCTCGGCGTGCGAGGAACTCGCGGAGCGGGCGTCACGGTCGAACGTCGTCGTCGTGAGTCACGTCTCGCCGATGAAGTCGGCCGTGGCGTGGGCGCTCGGTGTCGACATCGGCATCTCGTGGAACTGTCACCTCGACCACGCCTCGGTGTGTCGCGTGTCGTTCAACGGCACCCGGCCGCTCCTCGAGACGTTCAACGAGACCGCCCGCGTGACCTGACGGTGACGTGACCTGCAACGCTTGGGGTCAGACCCCAAGCGTTGCAGGTTCCGACGTCGTCAGCCGGCGGGGCTGGGGTAGTCGATGGGTGCTTCGCCTTCGGGGGCGGTTTGGTAGATCGTCACCGCACCTTCCGGATCGAAGAGCGCCGCCGCGTCGTCGGCCATTCGCCCGGCAGATAGCGCTTGCCACCTTCGACGTACTGCCACATCCCGGTGCCGTCCTTGCGGATCTCGTCCTGGCCGGTGGCCGTCGGGTCCCACCAGATCAACGTGGCGTCGTCGATCCCGTTGTAGTCGACGTCTGGCCAGAAGCCGTGGTCACCCCAGGTCAGGTACGGCTGGCTGATCGCCTGCTGGGTCTCGACCTCGAAGATGGTGTCACGGAAGTTCTCCGCGGTCAGGTTCGGGCCGGTGGCCTGCACCTGTCGAATGGAACAGCGCGAGCGGCGGCACGATGACACCGATCGAGTCGTTGGCGGGAGCCTCCTCACCGCTGAACCACTGGTACAGCGAGTAGTAGCCGCTCACCTCGGGCAACGTCCGGGCGCTCAGCTGCGACACGCCGAACGCGTGCTGCCACTGCTCCTGGTCGTACGTGCGGGAGAACGCCGTCGTGTCGACGAGCGCCGCGGCGGCGAGCATCCATTCCGGGAAGTACTCCTGCGCGGTGGCTTCACGGGTGAAGTCGCCCGGTGCAACCGGGTCACCGCTGAAGATCACCGTGGTGATGCCAGACGCCTTGAGCTTGGCGATGGTCTGCGCCGCAGTGGCCTGGATCGACGCGGGGTCGAGCTGGTACGGAAGGCGCTCCGCTATCTCGATGCCCTGCTCACCGAGCGCGGCGACGAACTCGTCGGCGATCGCCTCGGATTCGGCGCTCGACTCGATGTACACGAGACCGAACTTGCGCGGCGTGGCGACGAACTCGTCTCCCGCGAACTCGGCGTTCTTCCCGGCGAGTTGCTTGCTGATGAACTCGGCGACGTGCACGTTCATCTGCCGTGAGGCCGCGGCGATACCGAAGTTGTACGGATCGCGGTCGGTGTACCAGTCGGCTGGCTGGCTCGGGTTGCAGCTGATGCACAACACGCCGCGCGACGACAGTTCGTCACCGAACGCGGCGGTCAACGCCGGTCCACCGAGAACGGCGAACGGCTGGATCTCCTCGGCGATGCGGACCGCATCGGCGCGTGCTGCAACCTCGTCGGACGCGCCGCCGCTGCCGGTGAAGAACTGGAGATCGACCTTGCGGCCGTACAGCTCGTAGTACTGCTCGTAGTAGTCGCGCATCGTGTTCAGCGTCGCTTCGCTGTCGGCGTTGGTGTCGTCGTTGGCGATGGCGGCGGTGATGTAGTTGATGATCGGGTCGTCGTCCGGCCCGAGGTAGTACACGACCTTGATCGTGTCGGCGGTGACGCCCTGTGCGGTCTCGCCGCCGTTGTCACCCTCGAACGGCGCGTAGCACTCCGGCGCGAAGAAGTCCCGGACCATCAGGCGTCCGGTCTCGGGGTCACAGTTGTCACCCCACGCCACGTCGACGCCCTGCTCTTCAGCCTGCGTGAACGACATCGGGTAGGTGACCTCGCCGCCGCCCGCCGGTGCGGAGTCGGTCGGTTCGGTGGTCGCGGCACTGTCGACCGGCTCATCGGTGGCGGCCGGCTCGGTGTCGGTCGTCGCGGTGTCGGCCGGGGCCTCGCTGTCCGCTGGGGTACTCAGTTCGGTGGTGTCCGAACTGTCGTCGTCATCGCCCCCCGACGTGACGACCAGAGCCCCGGCCACGATCGCGACCACTGCGACGATCGCAGCGATCGGACCCCATTTCTTCAGTGACGACGAGGACGAACCCCCGCCTTCGGCTTGTGCAGGTTGCATGTAGCGCTACTCCGTTCCCCCGGATCGGGCGATTGCGGCACTGGATGTGCCGAGGTATGACTCGATGACGTCTGGGTGTGCCAGAACGTCGGATGGCGGACCGGTCGTGACGACCCGACCCTGATCGAGAGCGATCAACCGGTCTGACACGTCGGACACGAACGGGATGTCGTGTTCGACGATGAGCAGACTCGCTCCCATCTCGTTGCGCAGGCGTTCCACGACGGGCGCCAGCGCTTCGACTTCACGTTGGGCGATACCGGAACTCGGTTCGTCCAACAGGATCACGGCCGGTCGGTGGGCGACCAGGCAGGCGAGGTCGACGATCCGGCGGGTACCGGTCGACAGCTCACGAATGAATGAGTTGCGGTACTGACCGAGATGCATGAACTCGAGCAACTCGTCGACTCGTGCACGCACGTGCACCTCGGAGTCGTGGACCATGGGCAGGTGGAGCGCGGCCACGAACACGCTGCGACTCTTGACGAAGCGCTCCAAGGAGATGGCGAGCGTCTCGCTGACGGTGAGCTCGGGGAAGAGGCGAGCGTCCTGGAAGGAACGACCGAGCCCGGCCCGGGCGCGGCCTGACGAACTCAGCGAGGTGACGTCGTGTCCGGCCAGCGTGATCCGGCCGGCCTGCAACGGCGTGAAGCCCGAGATGAGGTCGAACATCGTCGTCTTGCCGGCACCGTTCGGCCCGATGATGCCGATGATCTCCCCGGCACCGACCTCGAACGTCACGCCGTCGACGGCGCGGATGCCGCCGAAGCTCACCGACAGTCCTTCCACGCTCAGCACAGGAGCGGCGTCGGCGTCGTGCACGTATCGGGGCCGACCAACGTCGACGATCGCATCGGCGGGGCCGTGACCGTTCGTCGAGACGGCGGTCGAGACGGCGGTGGACACGTCGGTGGCAACCGTGGCCGTGTCCTCGCCGGCCGACAGGAACACCGACCGGAGCAGGTCGGGACGTTCCAGCAGTTCGGCGGTCGGTCCACTGAAGCGGATCTCGCCGCGCTCCATGAAGTACGCCCGATCCGCCACCGTGAGGGCCACGTTCACGCTCTGTTCGACGAGCACGACGGTCACCCCGTCGGCCGCCATGCGCTGAACGATCGGGAGCAGCTGTCCGACGATCACCGGGGCGAGCCCGAGCGACAGCTCGTCGATGAGCAGCACCTTCGGCCGCATGATGAAACTCATCGCCAGAGCGAGCATCTGTTGCTGCCCGCCGGACAGGTTGGCGGCGGGGGAGTCGAGCCGCTCTCCGAGGATCGGGAACGTCTCGAGCGCCTCGGCGATCGCCTGCTTGACGCCGTCGGGGTCGCGCCGGTTCGTCCAGCCGGACAGCTCGAGGTTCTCCTTGACCGTCAGCGAGCCGAACACGCCCTTGCCGCCGGGCATCTGCACGATGCCGAGCGCGGCGATCTCGTTCGGCGGGGCATGGGTGATGTCGCGTCCGTCGAGCACGATGGCGCCGCGGTCGGCCTCGACGACCCCGCTGATCGCCTTGAGCAGCGTCGACTTGCCCGCACCGTTGGTCCCGAGCAGCGCGACGACCTCGCCCTCGTTGAGTTCGAGGTTCGATGTCGTGGAGCACCGGCCGCTCGCCGTAGCCGGCCTCGACGCCGCGGATGAGCAGCAGCGTGCTGTTGCCCTGCCGCCGGTCGTACAGCACCCCGGATCGGGCCACCGCCGACTGCCAGACCTGCTTGATGTCGTCGTCGATCACGTCGGCGACCGTGCGCAGGATCAACGCCCCGATCACGAACACGGGGATGAGCACGAGCATGCCGACACGGATGTTCCACGTGTCGCTCACCCAACCGACGAGTGGAAGCACGAGCAACCCCGGGATCGCCCACAGCGACGCGACGGAGAATCCTGTCGCACGAGCCCTCGGCGGAATCGCCAGCGACAGCGACGTGATCAACCCGGGTCCGATGATCGACAACGACGCCACGATCAAGCAGTTGACGCCCACCGCGACATAGACGTTGGGCGCCAGCGCGAACAATGCGAGCAGGCCCGCCGCGGCGATGGTGATCGCCGAAACGAATCGGATGAGACCCTTGACATCGCCGACGAACCGCTTCGTGGCAATGCGGGCGCCGATGACGAGTCCGACGATCGTGAACGGTTCGGCGACGGCGCCGGCGAAGCCGCGACCTCGCTCGTCCACCCCGAACTCCTGCTCGTAGAACAGTGACGCGAACGCGGCGAATCCGACGAGCGCAGTGACCAGGAACGGGAAGCTCCACCAGATGCGATGCAGCGAACGAACCTTGTGCACCGTGCGCCAACTCTCCGAGAACGACGGCGCTTCCTCTTCGGTGTTGACGATCTCCTCCGATGCGCCGGTCGCGTGCCGTTCCCATCGACCTCGGATCGGCTCACGCAATTTCAACGCCAGCAGCGCGAAGATCACGATCGGGACCGTGAAGAGGACGAACGGCACTCGCCAGCCGAACCAGTAGCCCAGGAAGCCGGCACTGATCGGGCCGACGATCCCGCCGACCGCGTTCCCCGCCCGGTGGAAGCTGTACACCCGGGAGCGACTCCCGATCGGGTAGTAGTCGGCGATCAGTGAGTTGTGGGTCGGGTCGATGACCGCTTTGCTGAGCGCCGACCCGCTGCGAGCGACCGTCAGCATGATCAGACCGACGGCCAGCCCGGTCATGCCCGTGAACAGTGCGAGCAGCAGCGCGCCGACGACGACCATCGGGATTCTCTTCGAGCGGTCGGAGTACTGGGCGATCGGGACCTGGAGCGCAAGTGCGACGACTCCCGCCAGTGCGACGATGGAGAGCGTCGTCGTGATGCTGATGTCGAAGCTTTCGCGGATGTTCGGGAGAAGGACGCCGAAGGCCGTTCGATCGAGTTCGTCGACGGCATTGAGCGCGAAGAGCATCAGCAGCGGGAACGCGGCCTCACCCCCGCAGATCGTGCGGAGCCACACCATCGGGTGGGCCATGCCGTAGCGGAATCGCCGCCACATCGAGGGGTCGTCGATCGGCGACGGTGCCGATGGATTGTCGTCGCGTTCGGTGGCCGCTGGTGCCGTCACGATTGACTCCGTTCGACGATGACGTTGTCGGCTTCGCCGAACTCCGTTGGGGGTTCGTCGGCAACCAGGTCTGTGATGTCCAGGTCCGCAACGGCGCCGTCGAACACGTGCTGTTCGTCGTGGACCTGTCGGAGCGCCACGATGTAGCCGACGATTCGATCGCGCAACTTGATCACGAGACTCGACAAACCGCCGGGCAGGATCAGCAGCACCAGCAGCACACCCACGGCCGACGAGAGGAACTGCCAGGCTGGCTCGGTGATGAACCAGTCGGTACCTCGGAGGTAGATGGCGCCGAGCACGCCGCCGAACAGCGATCCGAGCCCGCCGACGACTCCGGCCGTGAACACGTTCAAGCTCTGCGCCGGGCCGTAGCTGGCGAGGTCGAAGCTCTGGCTGAGGTGGACGAACAGGCCGCCGGCGATCCCCGCGACGGCACCGGAGATCGTGAAGGCCATCAGCTTCACCGGCACGGGCGACACGGCGTACGCCTGGGCGGCGCGCTCGTTCTCGCGCAGCGCGACGATCGCCCGTCCCGCTCGACTGTGGCGGACGCCGCGCAGGGCGAGGTAGACCAGCGCGAACACGGCGATCGTGAAGGCGTAGTAGCGGGTCGGGCGTGCTGATGTCGATGCGGCCGAACAACGGGAGGCGTTCGAGACGCTTCTTCGGCACCCAGCCGAAGAACAGGTCGTTGAGCAGCCACGACGACACCGCGAGTGCGAACACGAGCGTGGTGACCGCCAGGTACAGGCCGCGCAGGCGCAGTGCGGGGAGCCCGACGACGAAGGCGGCGAACGCCCCTGCGGCGCCGCCGGCGGCGAGGGCGAGCGTGATGTCCACGTTCCATTCCGACGTGCATTTGGCTGCGACGGCGGCACCGATGGCGACGAAGCCCATCTGGCCGAGCGAGATCTGGCCGGCCCATCCGGTCAGCACCACGAGGGACAACCCGATGATCGGCGTACACACCGACAGCCGACGCTTTGATGACCTGGTCGGAGCGCAGGAACACCGGGAATGCGCGACCAAGCCGACGACGATCAACACGCCGACCGCGATCCGCATCAGCCGGACGAGCGGCAGGCGCGTGACCCACGGCTCGAGCGGGCGGACCTCGTCGCTCAGTCGCCACGAGGCGGCCTCGTCGGTGTCGGCCCGGCTGTACTGGCGACGCTGGAGGAGCAGGGCGATCAGCACCGCCGCCCCGACGATCGGGGTGACGAGGAGCGGGCTCTCGGCGTTCCACGCGACGCCGTACTCCAGGATGCCGAGTGCGACCGCAGACGTCGCCACCGTCGGCAGATGCCGGAGCCGACCGATGACCAGCGCAGCCAGTGCCTGCACCAGTGCGACGATGCTGAGCGCCTGGCCGATCGGCACGCCGATGATCCCGGCCCGCAGGAACAGCGCGAGGAACGAGAGCCCGGCGGCGATGGCCCACACGAGCGTGGACAGCCAGGCGACGGGGATGCCGAGCATCTGCGCCCGTTCGCTCTGCTCGGCCGCACCGCGGACCGCCGTACCGAGGCGAGTGCGCCCGAGGAAGAGGGCGACGGCGACCATGGCGATCGGTGCCACGATCAGGGCGATCAGGTCGTTCGCCGTGAGGATGAACGTGCCGACCGTCAACTTCCAGTCGAACGGCGGTGGAATTCGCTGCGACGCGACGGTCTCGCCCCACATGCGTGGCACGAGCAGGGCGAGCACGGCGAGGAGTTGGGTGATGCCGATCGTCGCGACGGTCAGAACGAGTCGCGATGCCTTGGCGAATCGTCTGACGAGCGAGAACTCGACGACGGCACCGAGTGCGATCGCCGCCGTGATGCCGATGCCGAAGCCGGCAGGTACGGGCAGGCCGGAGAACAGGATCAGGCCGACGGCGAGCGTCGTCGGGACGAAGCCGAGGTCGGCCTGGGCGAAGTTGACGACCCGGTTGGCTCGGTAGACCAGCGCCATGCCCATCGCCAGCAGCGCCGTGAGGAGTCCGAGGACCACGCCTCGGATCCACGCACCCATCGGCATGCCGAACCAGATGAGCTGTACGGCGACCAATGCGATGGCAGGCGCGAATGGACTGACGACTCGCCAGTAGCGATCTGAACCCCAGCGTTTCACGGACACCCCCATGTCGAAGTGCGGACCGTAGTGGTCGCGGATCGCGCGGTCGTTGTCAGAGACAACTATTTCTTCGAAGAAACCTCCGGCCCCGTGTCGAGGCAGCAGCCCCCGACGCGCGTGCTCGTGCACGCCGCAGTGATATGACAATCACGTTGACGCAACTGGACGAAAAGCGCAGGATTGAAGCCCCGTTGCTCACGTTCGGGGGGCGGGGGATCCAACCACAGGAGGGGCAAGGAACATGAAACTCAGGTCAAAACTGTTCGTCGCGGCCGGCTTCGCGATCGGCGGTATCGGGTTGATGCCATCCGCCGCATCGGCGGGGACACCAGCGGTCCAAGCATGCGTTGGAGAGTCCCTGTCCGCGCTGGCGATGACCCAGCCGGCACCGGGAACCTTCGGAGCCGGGGTTCGCGGATTCGCTCAGGCGCCAGACGCTCGGTCCGGGTCTCGGTGACGGCATCCAGGCGCTCCAGGCCGGACTCGTCGCCGACGCGGGCGTACCCAACACCTGCAACGACTGAGACCGATTCGGCCCTGCGCCGAACCGGTTGAACCGAACCATGTGCAATGGCAACCGGGCACCGTCATGTCGGCGGTGCCCGGTTGCGCCGGCATGTCGATCGAAGCACGCGGCGACGTGTGAGAATGCAGTTGCGGCGATCGGATCAATGTCTAGTCGGTGCCAACGAGGCCATGTGGTCGTTCGTTTCGTTCGTGGGGTTTGCGCTGGTCATCGTCGGGGTGGTGCTGTTCGTGCTCGCAGTTGTGCGCTGGGACACGAACTCTTGGAAGTACGCCGTGCTGGCGGCGGGTGTGGTGATTCCGATCGCTGGTGGCGTGGCGGGTTGGATCGCGTTGTTTGCGGGTGGCCATCAAGCGCCGAACTCCACGTGACGGCCCGATGGTTCCGTCGGCCGTCACGCGTCATTGCCACCACCACCGCTGATCGCACTCCGCCCACGGCCGTAGTAGACCCGCGATCGCCGCGGTGCCCGAGTGCGGCAACGTGATGAGTGTCACTCGCGGCATCTGGTGTCGCCACCGGGGCGACGTTCGGCTCGACCGGGTGGTGGTGGCTGAACAGGTCTGCGCATTCCGAATTGGCTCGATGTGCGAATCTGCGACGAAATCCGAGCTGACGGTCGATGCGCACGTCTGACGCCGGACGCACTGGTCCGAAAGGCCCTGGAGTCGTGGTGGTGATGGTGAGGTGGCCTGTAAGCGGGATTCTGTGAGTCGTGGCTGACGCCTCGACCCGGTGACCATCCATCTTTGCGGCCTACCCGAGGGTTGCCCGGCACCGAAATGCCGGGCGAACGGGCCGTTCGGTCCCTCTGCTCGGCCTTGCTCCGGAAGGGGTTTACCAAGCCGACGCCGTCACCGACGTCGCTGGTGCGCTCTTACCGCACCGTTTCACCCTCACCTGTGATCGATCGCCTTGCGACGACCGGCCCATCGGCGGTCTGCTCTCTGTTGCACTTTGACCGTCAGGTCGCCCCGACCTGGCTCTCGCCAGCTTCCTGCCCTGTGGAGTCCCGACTTTCCTCGACGATGCAGCACGCACCGCCGCGGTCACCCGGCCACCTCACCATCGATGCCGAGCCTACGAGCAAAGGTCGCGCATGGTGCCGTGCCGTGGGCGAGCCCGACGCGCGGCCGGTCAGCAGTCGGGGACGAGCTCGTTGTAGATGTACGAGTTGAGCGACGGCGTCTGGATGATGAAGTCCTCGCGCGTGCCCTCTTCGTTGGGAGGTCCGACGATCAGCTCGAACTGCGCGACCGATCCGAATCGGAACGGGATCGCGTACTGCAACGGCACGCCGTCGGCATCGGTGCCGACCTCGAGGCCGTCGAGCGCCGGGCTGACATAGCCCTCCGTCCCCTCGACCGCGATCACGAGTGCCGCCGAGTTCCGGGAATCCTGCGCCGCCGCCTTCACGACGGCCGAGCGCTGCTCGGCCTCGGGCAGCTCGATCGTGAACTGCTGATACGTCGCGGCACCGAGATTCTCGAGGCTGACGGCGACGTTGTAGATGTCGCGCTCCTGGTTGTCGCTCGCCTCGATCGCCTGGACGATCCCGTTGAGGAAACGCTCCTCCATCCACGGGTTCGTGCACGGCCACACTTCGCCGCCGGCGGCGACGGTCAGCTCACCCATGATGGTGTCGAGCTCGCGGTGGTTCTCGACGAGCAGCTCGACGAGCGCGGTCCCCTCGGCGTCCAGGACGCCGAGAGCGAGGATCGCGTCGTACACCATGAGCGTCGATTGTTCGATCGACGAGGCGGTGCGCAGGAGCACGGCCGCGTCGACCGGGTACTCCGGGGGTTCGGTGATGGGCGGGGCGACGCCGATCCGACCCGGGTCGGTGGAGCCTCCGCGATCGTCACCGCAGGCGGCGACGAGCGCGGCGAGGGAAATGGAGAGCCCGCCGATGCGAAGGGCGTCACGTCGACCGAGGCGGCCGGCGATGCTTGCGCTGAGTTCGTTGCTCATTCGCCCGACTCCTCCTGCTGGGTCGGAAGTTCCAACGGGGTGGCTTCGGTGGCGTTCACGACGGTCGCATCGAGGGCCAGCCCGGCGACGTCGGCGAGCACGATCGACTGTCGTGCCTCGACCACCAGGATCGAGGCGACGAGGTTGACCGATTCGACGCCCTCGAACTCGGGGGATCGCCTCCGTGTGCGTGGCGACGTAGGTCTGCTCCAGCTCGCTCGCCGCGGTGGCCCAGGCGACGGCATCGCTGGTGGCGAACGCGGACTCGAACTGGTCGAACACGAACGAACTCCGCGACGTCGCCGACAGCCCGGCGGAGCCGGCGATCGCCTGCGCGTAGGCCTGGTGGTTGTTGGCGAGCACGATCGCCAGCGCGCCGGCATCGCCGTCGAGGCCGGCGTCGAGGCTGGCCTCGTACAGCGCCTGGGCGGCCAACTCGAGCTGCATCATGACCGTGAGTCGCGCTCGGTCGGCGTCGGTCGGGGCGAACGGGGCGGCGGCAGCCGGTCGGGCGATCGCCAGCGCGCCGACGGCGGCCGCGATTCCGGCCGCACCGACGGTGCTGATCATGCTGCGCCGCGTCGTTGCGCGCTCAGCGGTTACGAGGTCCACGGGGGTGTGTCCTTTCGGGTTCATGCTCACGACAGCCTTGCCCCTGGCGGAGCATCGGCACAACTCTAGAGGTCGGGCGCTCGTCACACGCTGATCGCCTCGAAGACGCAGCAACACGTCGAGATCGCGGCGCGGACGTCAGAAGTCCAGCGAGGAAAGCTCGGGAATCCAGCCGACAGAGCGGCCGATCGCCTCGCGCCAGCGTTCACGGGCGCCTTCCCGATCGCCGTCGTTGCTCGGCTCGACCACCCGGGCGGGGCGCCACAGGTCGTCGAGATCATCCATCCCGCCGAACACGCCGACGCCGAGCCCGGCCATGAACGCCGCACCGATGGTCGTCGACTCGGCCACCGGCGACACCTCGATCGGCCGACCCGACGCATCGGCGAACGCCTGCACGAACGTCGGGTTCTCGCTCATCCCACCGTCGATGCGCACCGCCGTGATGTCGACGCCGGTGTCGGCGACGGCGGCCTCGAGCAGATCGGCGCCACGATGCGCGACGCCCTCGAGCACGGCGCGAACGACGTGGCAGCGTTCGGTGCCTCTCGTGATGCCGAACAACGTGCCGCGGGCGCCGTAGTCCCAATGCGGTGTGCCGAGCCCGAGCAGCGCCGGCACGTAGACGACGCC
Organism: Ilumatobacteraceae bacterium; assembly: GCA_963772085.1. GTDB lineage: Bacteria > Actinomycetota > Acidimicrobiia > Acidimicrobiales > Ilumatobacteraceae > Sva-07. The sequence continues at coordinate 65,695 of CAVYWH010000017.1, read as the reverse complement.
CTCGGTCGTGGCGCAGCAGCGACGCCACGTCGTGGCTCTCCGCACTCGTGGCGAACAAGCCGAGGTCATCGCGGAGCCAGTCGACGTTGGTCCCGGCCGAGAGCATGATCGCCTCGACCCCCCAGGTGAGCTGACCGTCGCGCGACCACAGCGGCAGCGGGAACGTTCCGGCCGGCGCTCCGGTCGGCGGCGACCGGTGTCCCGGAGTCGGTGCAGAGATCGAGCATGCCGCCCGTTCCGAACGTGACCTTGGCCCGTCCGGCGACCACGCAGCTCTGCCCGACGAGCGACGCCTGCTGGTCGCCGAGGATCCCGGCGATCGGTGGTGCGCCGGGCAGGGCGTGCGCGTGCCCGCAGACGCCGACGGAGTCGACGACCGTCGGGCAGGATCGATCGAGGGATGGCGAAGGCGTCGAGCACCGCATCGTTCCAGTCGCTGCCGTCGACGAGGCGCATCGCCATGGTGGCGGCCGATGCGTTCGTCTGGTCGCTGACGTGCAGGACGACCTGCCGGCAGATCGTCCACGCCACCCAGCTGTCGACCGTGCCGAAGCAGAGGTCGCGCCCTGCCAGGTCGCCGCTGTTGGCGAGGATCCAGGCGAGCTTCGTCACCGATTGGTTCGGGGCGAGCGCCCATCCGTGTTCGGCGCGGGCCATCAGGCACTCGCCGATGGTTCGCAGATCCTGCCAGCCGAGGCCCGGACCGATCGGTTCGCCGGTGTTACGATCCCACACGATCGCGCTCGCCCGCTGGTTGGTGATGCCGACCGCGACCACCGGCTCGTCCACCGTGGCGAGCACCGCGTGGGCGGCGTCGAGCACCTTGGTGGCGATGTCGGTCGCGTCGAATTCGACCAGGCCGGGCGCCGGACTGGTCGGCGGACACGGTCGGTACTCGATGTGCCCGCAGGCGCAGCGTGTCGTCGACGATGGCGGCCCGCAGGCCGGTCGTGCCGACGTCGATCACCAGGAACGCAGTCACCGGAACCTCCAGGTTGGAACGAAAGGTCGTGCATCGGTGCCAGGCACCGATGCACGACCTCGGGCGGTCATGGCCACGGCACCGGCCCGAACGCCGATGTGAACCCGAGCTTGCCCGGATTGAGGATCCCGTGCGGATCGAGCGCGGTCTTGATCGACTGCAGCACGGAGTGGGAGGCGCCCAACGCCTCCGGCATGAAGCGCGCCCGGTTCAGACCGACGCCGTGATGGTGCGACAGGTTGCCACCGCCGGCGAGCACGGCACGCTGGCCGGCATCCCACATCGCGATGTAGGTCGATTCGACCTCGTCGGCCGGGGGAGTGGCGGCGAACGTGAAGTAGAGGCACGCGCCGTCGGAGTAGCTGTGCGACAGGTGGCAGGTGGCGGCGCGTGCCGACGGGCACGGCCAGCAGGGCGGCGCGCACCTGCTCGAACAAGTCGTCGAGCGCCGACCACGGTGCGGCGATCTCCATCGTGTCGACCACGAAGCCCTTCCGGGTCAGACCCTGGAGGGCGGTGGTGTCGTTGCGGTGATCGAGCCATGCCGTCCACGAGAGCCGGGTCGGCCTCGGATCCGCCCGCCGTCGCCGACGGCGTCGGCGATCACCGTCATCGTGGCGTCGACGATCGACCGGTCGCCCTCGTCGAGCACCAGCAGCAAGCAGTTCGAGCCGTCGCCGCCGCGACCGCGCGCCGATTCCTCGGCGTCGTACAGCCGGAGTACGGCAGGGGTGGCGCCGGCGCGCATCACGAGCCGGCAGGCCTCGACGCCCTCGGCGAACGAGCCGAAGAAGTAGGCCGCCCGGCGCTCCGCGGGCGGGATCGGATGCGTGCGCAGCCAGACCTTGGTGATGATCGCCAGCGTGCCTTCCGACCCGAGGATCAGCTGGGTGAGGTCCGGGCCGGCGGCGGCCGCGGGTGCACCGCCGGTGACGATCACGGTGCCGTCGGCGAGGACCGCTTCGAGCCCGATCACCATGTCTTCGATCTTGCCGTACCGGGTGGAGTACTGACCGGCCCCGCGGGACGCGACCCAACCGCCGACGGTCGCGATGTCGAAGCTCTGCGGAAAGTGACCGACCGAGATCCCGTGGTCGTCCTGGAGCACCCGTTCGAGATCGGGTCCGAACGTGCCCGCCCACACCTCGACCATGCCCGATCGCTCATCGACCGACAGGACGCCGACCAGTGCGGTCGTGTCGAGCACCACGCCACCGAACACCGGGATCGCCGCACCGCACACACCGCTGCGGCCGCCGGCGACCGTCAGCGGGACACGGGCGATGCTGCACGCTCTCGCCACCGCTGCGACCTGTTCGGTCGTCGACGGGCGCACGACGCGCATCGGCCAACCGGGGGACCTCGCCGGCGATCGACCAGTGGAGCGCGAGCGGCCACCAGTCTCGGCTCGACTCGGCCACCGCGTCGTCGTCGGTGACCACCTCGCAGATCGTGCCCAGGGCGTCGAGGAGGTCGTCGGGCAGTCTCGATGCCCGCACCCGCGAAGTGCGAGCCGTGTCCGGTCAGCTCAATGGGTGGCGTTGGTGACGTGCTCACCGGCGATCTCCTCTGCGGCGCACAGCGCCCGATAGTGCTCGAGTTGTCGTTCCGATGCCGCCTCGTCCCAGCCCAACTCGACGGCGAGGAGGTCGGCGACGGCCGGAGCGGCGGCGAGCGACGCGGCCCGGTCGAGGAGATGGGCGCGGGTACGCCGGAGCAGGATGTCGTCGACCCCGGTGGCCATCTCGTGCCGCACCGCGTACACCGCCTCGGCCCGCAGGTAGGGCAGGCCGGGTACGAGCGGTTCGCCGAGCGTCGAGTCGAACGCCACCAGGGCGCGGATCTCGTCGGCGTGCGACCCGAACCGACGAGCGAGGTGGCGGGTGAGTGCGTCGGAGCCGGAATCCACGCCGCCACGGTCCGCACCGATCAAGCGGAGGCGCCTGGTCGACCGGCGTTTGGCGGTGCCTCGCGGGAGGAGGCCGACGGCGGCGTCGACCGCGTCGGCGGCCATCTCGCGGTAGGTGGTCAGCTTGCCGCCGGTGACGGTGACCACGCCCGACTCGGACGAACGGATGTGGTGGCGCCGCGACAGATCCTTGGTGGCGCCCGCTCTCACCCTCCGCCGACTTCACCAGCGGTCGGAGTCCCGCCCACACACCGGTGATGTCGGCGTGGCTGACCGGTCGATTGAGGTTGGCACCGTCGGACGTCGTGTCCAGCGCCTGGTTCAGGGCCTCGAGGATGTAGTCGATGTCGTCGGCGGTGGCCTGCGGGTCGTCCATCGAGCCGTCGAAATCGGTGTCGGTCGTGCCGGCATACACGTGTCGAAACGTGCCGTCCTCGGCGGCGCCCCACGGCACGAGGAAGAGGCTCCGCTTGTCGCGTCGGACCGGGATGATGACGGCGATGTCGTTGCGCACCAGCGACCACGGCAGCGTGATGTGGACGCCCTTGGCCGGTCGGATCGAGTCGGGATCGCGACCTTCGTCGAGCGCCCGCACGTCGTCGGCCCACACGCCGGACGCGTTGACGACCGACCTCGTCGCGACGTCGAACCGTTGCCCATCGGCTTCGACGACGGCCCCGGCCACACGGCCGTCGACGTGGCGCAACTCCACCAGGCGACACCGGTTGGCGAGGATCGCCCCGCGGGTCGCTGCGGTCCGAGCGATGGTGAGCGTGAGTCGTGCATCGTCAGCGGTCGCGTCGTAGTAGATGAAACCACCGCTCAACTTGTCGAGGTGGGTCGACGGAAAATGTCTGGCCGCCTGTTCGGCGGACACTCGTCGGTGCAGCTTGCCGATCCGCCAGCCGCCGGTCAGGTCGTACATCCACAACGCGGAGCCGAGCGCCTTGGCGATCTTGCGCGAGATCACGCCGTCCTTGGTCATGATCGGCAGCAGGAAGGGGAGCACCTCGACCATGTGCGGAGCGTTGCGCATCAATCGCCGACGCTCGTGCAGCGCTTCGTACACGAGGCGGACGTCGCCGTTCTGCAGATAGCGGAGGCCGCCGTGGATGAGCTTCGAGCTCTTCGACGATGTGCCGCTGGCGAAGTCGTCGCGCTCGATCAGCGCCGTCCGCAACCCACGGTTCGCTGCATCGAGGGCCACTCCGACGCCCGTGATCCCGCCGCCGACCACCAGCACGTCGAACGGTTCGCCGCCGTCGAGCGCACTCGACCGCAGGGCGTCGAGCATGGCGGTGCGGTCGAATGGCACCGTCCGCTTTCTCGTGCTCGCCATTCCGACGATGATAGGTCTGGCACCTATGGCCATCACCTATGACCCCGATGATGGGAGGTACCTCGACGAGGCGGACGTTCGCTCCGAGCTCACGAGGGTCTTCGACATCTGCGATGGATGTCGGCTCTGCGTCGAGTTGTGCACGGTGTTCCCGACTCTGTTCGAGATGATGGATCGGAACGGCGACCACGATGCAGGGCGCCTCACCCCGGCGCAGCAGGACCAGGTGGTCGACGAGTGCGTCCAGTGCAAGCGCTGCTTCGACCACTGTCCCTACACCCCCGACCTGCACGAGTGGAAGGTCGACGTCCCGCGCACCATGCTGCGCGCAGAGGCGATGCAGTACGGGGCCGGGATCGTGTCGCTGCGCGCCAAGGCGCGGTTGCAGATCACCGGTCGGGCCGACCTGTTCGGCACGATCGCGACGTCGATGTCGTCGCTCGCCAACCGGCTGAGCGGTGCGCAACCGCCGTTCGCGAGGCAGCGCTTCTCGACCTGGTTCGCCAAGCGCCGGGTGGCGGCGCCCCTGTCGAGCTCGACGACACGTCGGGCGAGCGGTGACGCTGTATCCGACCTGCGTCGTCGAGTACCGGGACACCGCGGTCGGCCGCGCCCTCGTCGAGCGGTTCGACGCCGACGGGGTGGAGTGCTCGCTGAGCGACGCCGGCTGTTGCGGCGCACCGTGGCTGCACGCCGGCGACGTCGGGCGCTTCACCAAGGTCGCCAGGAGGAACGTGAAGACGCTGGCGGCCGAGATTCGTCGCGGCGGCGATGTCGTCGTGCCGCCATCGGTGTGCCGCCACGTCCTGGCGAACGGACTATCCCGACTACGTCGAGGGGCCCGATGCCGAACTCGTCGCGGCGCACACCTTCGATGCCGCCGACTGGCTGACGCGTCCAGCGCGAAGCGGGCGATGGAGCGGCGAGATGCGAGCCGGGACAGCGGAGATCCCGCCGCACGAGTTCCGGACTGACGAGGAGATTTTCCCCGATACCTCTGGCTTTCGGCGCACGGCCGATCTACATTCGTTTTCTCGATCGATCCGGTTCGGAACGGATCGACGGGGCGACGGCCGAGAGGCTTGGGGAGTCGGACGACTGTGTCAGTGCAGGAAATGAAGTGGTGGGATCTCGGGGCGTGTCGGGGACTTGACGCGTCCATGTTCTATCCCGAAGACGACGAGGGTGCCGAGGCCGCCAAATCGGTGTGCGAAGGCTGCGCCGTGCGCATCGCGTGCCTCGAGCACGCACTGTCGGTGCGGGAGAAGGCCGGTGTCTGGGGCGGTGCGACCGAGCGTGATCGTCGCCGACTCATCCGCCAACGCCGCCGCACCGCCTGAGACCCACGCCGGCCATTCTCAATCGTCTGAATCCGACGGTGACCCGAGCGCGTACGCTCCGCCGCATGACCGCGCCACTCATCGTTCCGCTCGGGTGAAGAACCGGCACGCACCTGGTCGCAATTGATCGGCGATCTCATCGCCGGGCGCGACCTGAGCGGCAGCGACGCGTCGGCGGCGATGCGGATGATCCTCACCGACGAAGCGACGTCGGCCCAGATCGCCGGGTTCGTCGTCGCGCTGCGGGCGAAGGGCGAGAACGCCGCCGAACTCTCGGGCTTGCTCGATGCCGTGCTGGAGCAAGCAAAGCTCGTGCCGCTCACCGACGACGAACGTGCCCGCACGATCGACATCGTGGGCACCGGCGGCGACGGCGCCCACTCGATCAACGTGTCGACGATGGCTGCGCTGGTCGCGGCGGGCGCTGGTGTCCCCGTCTGCAAGCACGGCGCACGATCGGCATCATCGAAGTGCGGCACCGCCGACGTGTTCGAGGAGCTCGGTGTCGTGATCGAACAGACGCCGGAGGGGGTCGCGGCCTGCGTCCGACAGGCCGGCATCGGCTTCTGCTTCGCGCCGGCGTTCCATGCCGCGTTCAAGGCATCGGCCCAGCCCCGACGGGAGCTCGGCGTGCCGACGGCCTTCAACCTCGTCGGGCCGATGGCCAACCCGGGCCGCGTCCGGCGCCAGCTGATCGGCGTGGCGGAACCCCGCTTCGCCGGAGCGATGGTCCACGCGCTGCAGCAGCACGGGTTGATCTCGGCGTGGGTGGTGCATGGCGGCGGGCTCGACGAACTCACGACGACGGGCACGTCCAACGTGATCGCCCTGCGCGACGGGGTGATCGAGAACTTCACGGTCGATCCGACGACGTACGGTCTTCCGGTCGCCACGCCGGACGACCTGCGGGGTGGCGGACCGGAGGAGAACGCAGAAGTGGTTCGGCGGGTACTCGCAGGCGATCGCGGACCGCACCGCGACATCGTCGTGCTCAACGCCGGCGCCGCGCTCGTGGTGGCCGGCACGGTGGAACATCTCGGCGATGGCATCGACCTCGCCTGTGCGGCGATCGACGATGGCCGCGCGGCCGCCTCGTTGGCCGCGATGGTCGAGACGTCACAGGCCGTCGCCGCGCCGTGATCGCACACTCGGATCGCCCCCGATGCTGCGGGCGGCGGGAAACCTGCTTGCATGACGGGCATGTCGACGGCGAAGTGGCGGTACGCAGTCGTGGCAATCTCATTGGTGGCGTTCGCCACCGGATGCTCGAGCGACGACGACCCGTCGACGTCGGCCGGCTCGAGCCCCACGGACACCACCACCGTGACCGCGACCGAATCGACGGCAACCGAATCGACCGCGACCGAATCGACCGCGACTGACTCGGACGTGGCCGAGGCGTTGAACGTCGCGCTCGACGACCTCTCGGCCTCCGGCTATCACTTCGCGACGGTGGTCACCGCTGGAGGCGGGGTGGCGATCCAGGCCGAGGGGGACCGAGTCGATGACGGCATGCGCTTCGTCGTGCTGCGCGACGAGGTGCGGGTCGAGTACGTCGTGACCGCGGATGGAACGTGGGTGAAGTCCGCCGATGGTGACTGGAGCGCCACGGACAGCGAGCCGACCACGGCGGACCCGGTACCTGCGCTGGCGTCGGCGACGTCGGTGACCCTCGAGTCGTCCGACGGCTCGACGATGACGCTGCTGACGACGGTGCCGCTCACCGCGCTCGGTTACGAAGGCGATGGCACCACCGACGTGACGGTGACGTTGACCGACGGCGCCATCGTCAAGGTCCACTACGACTCGGCCGTGCAGGGCCTCGCCGCGTCGGTCTTGACCACCGTCGGCGCGGTAGAGGACGACACGCCCATCGTCGCTCCGGTCTGACGTCGAGCAGACGTCACGCGGGGAGCGGGATCGGAAAGGCCCACGGCCCGGTTGCCTCGACCTCGAGCACATCGGCGCGCGCCTGACAGAAGCGCGCGAGCACCAGCGCCTCGTCGATGCTCGTCCGGGCGAGTGGTTGCCCCGGCGCGACCGCTTCCGGCGGGGTGACGGGCAGGGCCCGGCCGGCATGCCCGGTGACGCCGACGTCGACGAGTCGGCCGGCGTCGACGATCCACCACGAATCGCCGAGGACGAGGCGGACGCGCCCACCGTTGCGCAGCGCCTCGACGAGGTCGCGGCGCTTGCGGGCGCCGTGGAGTGCTGCGAGACGGTCGCGGGTGGACGCAGCTTCCTCGAAGCGCTGCTGGTCGGCGAGGCTCCGCATCCGTGCGGTGAGGCGCTCTGCGACCACCGCACAGTCGCCGACCATCGCTTCGGCTGCCAGGCGGACGGCGTCGGCGTACGCCGTGGGGTCGGCGGTACCCGAGCACGGACAGAGCGCCACGCCGAGTTGGGCGGCACTGCACTGGCTCGCGTCGAGCGGCGCCATGCCGTGTCGCGGGATCCGTCTCGTGCACCGGCGCAAGGGAACCGCGGTCTGGATCGCCTCGACGACGAGCCCGGCCATCGTCCGCGACGGCAGCGGGCCGAGATGCAGACCGGCGGCCGCGGGGTTCTTCACGATCGACAGGCGGGGCCACGTCGAGCCGGTATCGAGTCGGACGTAGCAGTACTTCTCGATGCGGGTGCCGACCCGGTTGTAGCGGGGGAGCAGCGACGCGATGAGCCGGCTCTCGATCACCTCGGCGGTGAGCGCGTCGGGCAGGTCGAGGTGGCGCACCGATTGGGTCTCGCGCAGCATCGGGCCGATCTTGCGCCGATCGTCGCTGCCGAAGTAGCTCCGCACTCGCTGGCGGAGGTTGGTCGCCTTGCCGACGTACAGCACCTGATCTCGATGACCGCAGAACATGTACACCCCGGGGGAGCGGGGGAGGTCGGCCGTCATCTTGAGCTTCGCCGCCTGCGGGTGGCCGGCGAGCTTGGCGAGCGCGAACAGATCGTCGAGCCCGAGCACGCCGAGCCCGCTGGCCCGCTCGATCAGCAGGTGGAGCAGATCGGTGGTGGCCAGCGCGTCGTCGAGCGCGCGGTGGCTCGGCTTGTGGTCGAGACGCAGGCGCGTGGCGAGCGTTCCGAGCCGGCAGTCGGGCACCTCGTCGCGCACGAGCCGCCGCGCCGAGCGCGACGGTGTCGATGTTCCGGTTGTTCAGTGGTGCCCGCCCGGTGCGTTCGAAGGCGTGGCGGAGGAACGCGAGGTCGAAGCCGATGTTGTGGCCGACGATGACCGCGTCGCCGATGAACTCGTGGAGCGACGGCAGCACCGCACCGATCCGGGGTGCCTGGTGGACGACGGCGTCGGACAATCCGGTCAGCATCGTGATCTGCGGAGGGATCGCCCGGCCCGGGTTGACGAGGGTCTGGAACGTGCCGAGGAACTCACCGCCACGGACCTTGACCGCGCCGACCTCGGTGATCTGGTCATCGGTCCGGTTCCCACCGGTCGTCTCGAGATCGAGGACACAGAACGTCACGTCACACAGCGCCGTCCCGAGTTCATCGAACGAACGTTGCATCAACTGCCCTGTTCGGGCCCCAACTCCCATCATCCGACTTGATCACGAACATCTGTACGTTGTCAAGCCGGCCCGATTCCGGGGCTGGTGGTTCGAACGTCGGGCCGCTCACAGCCGCTGAGTTCCTCGTCCGAGGGTGCAATCACCGCGTCCAACCAGCATCGTGGCGGGAAGGGCGGTCGGCTAGCGTTGACCCATGAACGAAGGTGCCGAAATCGAGCATCGCCACCTTCGCAGCGCGATCGAGTTCGCGGTGCTGCTCTCCGAAGAGACGCAGAAGCGCAAGCCTCCGATGCCCGTACCGAACGCCCTCCGGTCGTTCTACGGCAAGGCACGGATCCCGGCCGGGGCCCTCGGCCGGCTTCGACGGGCGATCGAGGGCGACGACGTGTTCCGCCAGCGGATCGCCGCCGGTGCCCTGCCGGAGCTCGTCGACGAGGTCGGGCGGCTCTGGCTCCAGCGCCCACCCAACTGGGTCGCCGACGCCGAGGCACACATCCGCCGAGCGGCGCAGGAGGCCGAATCGATCGACACCGCGGCGGCGCTCAAGCGATCCGAGAAGCGTCGCGCGGCGGCCGAGGAGGCGACGGTGCGGTCGCTGGCCGACGTCGCACGGCTCAGGGCCCTCGTCGACGAGCACCAGGCGGAGGTCGATCGGCTCCGTGCCGACCTGACCAAGGCCGACGAATCGCTCGCCGAGGTGAAGATGGAGCTGATCGACGTGCGGAACGAGGCGCGCCACTCGCGCGATCGCGAGGCGGCCGCAGCGGCGCGGCTGGCCGCGGTGATCGCCGAACGTGATGCGTTGGCCGTCGCGCAGGTCGCTCCGGTGCCCGCTCCCGCCGCGGACATCGCGCCGACCGAGTTGGAGCTGCAGCAGCTTCGCGACCTTGCCGACATCTCGGCGCGGGCGGCGACCGACGCCTCCGAGCGTGTCGCCGAGATGCTCGCCCGGCGGGAACGTGCCGTCGCTCGACCGGCGCCGAGCATCGCGAGTCAACCGAGGCCCACTGGTCGCCGGCGTCCCGTGCCCCTGCCGGGCGGCATCATCGCCAGCTCGGCCGAGGCGGCGTCGTTCCTCGCCCGCTCCGGCGCGGCGATGATCGTCGACGGGTACAACGTGGCGATGCTCGGATGGCCGAACCTGACGCTCGAAGCGGGTCGGTCGGCGCTGATCGAATCGATGGAGAACCTGGCCCGCCGTTTCGGGACCGAGGTGACCACGGTGTTCGATGGCGCGGGCATCGTCGGAGCCCATGCCGGTCGTCGACGGGCGACCAGGGTGGTGTTCTCCCCGCCCGGCGTCATCGCCGACGACGTGATCCGCAGCGAGATCGAGCGCCTACCGGCCGATCGCCACATCGTGGTGGTCACCAACGACGCCGAAGTCGTCCGTGACGCTCGCGCAGCCGGGTGCAACGTCGTGTCGAGCAACGCACTCCTCGCGGTGCTCTGAGGCTCGAGGCGGGGCCGTGCTGTTGGGTCGCGACAGCGGCTTGCACTGTCTGACCCGCTGAATACGGTCGAAGTGGGAGCAGCGATCCATTCCATGGCAGTTCGGCCGGAATTCTTGCGAACTGGTGTTGCATCGAGTGCGATCAGTATGGTACATTTGTTCTACCGACTTCCCCGATTCGTATCCCAGCGAGACGATCGGAGTTTGCATGAGTTGTCAGGACGTGAGCGCAACGGTGGCGTTGTTGCTCGCCGCTTCGCCTGACGTCGCCGAGCGCGACGAGGTGGCGGTGATCGTGCGCCGGTCGCGTGAGGTGCGGTCGTGGCTCGATTCGATCGACGTGGCGTGTGCCCGCCGCACCCGCGAGTTGGCTGCGGCCGGGTCATGCCGAGCCGGCGGAGTCGTTGTTGGGTGACGCCGGGCAACGCTCGACGCGTGAGTCCGACGACGATCAACAAGCGGGTGCCGGCCTGTGACGCGATGCCGTTGTTCGAAGCGGCGTTGGCGGCGGGTGACGATCTCCGGTGGGCATGTCGACGCGGTGGCGGCGGTGTTGGTCGGGTTGGATGACGAGATCCGCGCGGGTTCATCGCCGAGCAGACGCGTTGTTGGCCGCCGCTCGCCGGGAACCGGTCGAGGAGTTCCGCACCGGGTGCCGCAACCTGGTGCGGTTCTTGATCGCCCAACGCGACCGGCGCACCGGGGCCGACACCGAGATGGCCGTGTTGGAGCGGCAACGGGCGGCGTCCAAGATCCGCCAGTGGGCCGATCACGAGACGGGGATGCATCACACCCATGTCGAGCTCGACCCGGTGCGCGGTGCGAAGTTGAAGAAGGCGTTGGCCGACATGCTGCGCCGACACCGCAGCATCGAGGCCAACGCCGGGGTGCCGTGGAACCAGTTGGAGGTCGACTCGTTCCTGGCCGGCATCGACCGTGCCGTCACCACACGACCCGCACACCACACCCGAACCCACCGTGACCGCGTACCCGGGACCGCGAGCCCGGTGACCGCGAGCCTCGTCCGAGCGACGCCCACCACGGTGGCGACCACGGTTGCGATCACGGCGGTGGGACGCCGGGGTCGCCGGTCGGATCTGCGGATCCCCGAGATCGGGGTGCTCATCGACCTGGCCACCCTCCTCGACGGGCCTGCACGAACACGGCATCTGTGAGACCTACGACGGCACCCCCATCCCCGTGGCCCAGGTCCGGCGAATGTGCTGCGACGCCAACATCATCCCCTACGTCCTCAACGGCGACGGTGAAGTCACCGACCTCGGCCGATCGACCCGCACCGTCACCCGGGCCCAACGACGAAAACTCCGGGCCATGCACACCACCTGTGTCGGCGCACGGCTGTCAGGTGACCTTCGAGCACTGCCAGATCCACCACGTCATCTTCTGGCGATTCAACGGCCGATCCGACATCTCCAATCTGGTCCCCGTGTGTTCAAACACCACCACCTCGCCCACGAAGGCGGCTGGACCCTGACCATGACCCCCGACCGCACCGTCACCTGGACCACGACCCGACGGCACCATCCACTCCACCCACAACACCATCAACCGCACACCCCAACGCCGCGGCGGCCGGCGGAATCGGGCACAGCAGACTCGGCGAGCGGTCGCATGAGGTCACAACTGGTCGCCCTGGACTGTCAGACCCCCTTGTCAGGATGAAAGCATGTTCCAACCGAACGGATCGACCATCGAATGCGACACCTGCGTGGCGTCGAACACCTCGGCGTGCGGGGACTGCATCGTCAGCTTCGTCCTGGCCAACGATGCCGGGCCGATCGAGTTCGTGCCGGCGCCCGAGCCGGTCGAGGTGCGCCCGCTTCCCGGGACGGTCGACGCGGCGGTCGAGCTGTTCGTCCGGGCCGGGTTGGTCGACGAGCCGGTGGTGTACGTGTCGGTGGCCGAGTTCGAGCGGGGCGCCGTGCGCGAGGGTGCCGGCGTGATGCTGGTGCGATGAGCGTGCTCCGGCCGCACGACGATCACGTCGTCGTGCCGTTGCCGCGTCGCGGCGCCGTCGCATCGCCGCGTCGCCGCTGCCGTGTATCGCGCTCGCCGCTGCCGCTAGCGGTCGCCGCTGCCGGTATCGGCTCGGGTTGCAGCGCCGTGTGCCGTTGCCGTGCGCTGCCGTTATCGTTCGGTGCGCTGCGTGTCGGCTGCTGCATCAGCGTCGCGGTTCGGAGGCGACCTCGCTCGTACGCTCACCTGGTGCGCCGACCCGAGCCGCTGCCGACGATCGAGCAGATTCGAACCGACCTGGCCGCGTTCGGCATCGAGCACGTCGGCGTCACGTCGGCCGACGTCCTGCACGAGGCGCGCGGGGCGATCCACGAGCGGATCGACGCCGGCCTGCACGACGGGATGGGGTTCACGTTCCGCAACCCCGAGCGCTCGACCGACCCGACCCGCGCGGTTCCCGCCGCCCGGTCGGTCATCGTCGCCGCCCGTTCCTACCTGACCGACGCCGAGCCCGATCGTCCCCAGACGGATCCGACCGGGCCAGGGACGGCCGAGCGCGGGCAACCTCGCCCGCACGCCCGGGTGGGTCGGTACGCGTGGGTCGATCACTACGCGCCGTTGCGGGCCGGTCTGCGATCGGTGGCGAAGTCGATCCGCCGGGCCGACCACCGGGCGGTCGCGTTCGCCGACGACAACTCGATCGTCGACCGGTCCGTCGCCCATCGAGCAGGCTTGGGCTGGTTCGGCAAGAACGCCAACCTGCTGCTCCCCGGCGTCGGCAGCTGGTTCGTGCTCGGCTCGATCGTGACGACCGCCGACTACACGCCGACCGACCGCGCGGTGCCCGACGGCTGCGGCACGTGCACGCGATGTCTCGACGGCTGTCCGACGCAGGCGATCATCGCTCCCGGGGTCATCGACGCGGGGCGGTGCTTGTCGTGGATCCTCCAGAAGCCCGGCACGATCCCGCTGCAGTGGCGCGAACTGATCGGCGACCGCATCTACGGATGCGACGACTGCCAGGACGTCTGCCCGATCACGGTCCGGCTCGGTCGGCGCGAGACCGTCGCGGTCGACGACCTCTCGGGGGCCTGGGTCGATGCGCTGACCCTCCTCGACGCGACCGACGAGTGGATCGAGCAGCGGTACGCCCACTGGTACGTCGCGCGAACGCGACTACCGATGGGTGCGGCGCAACGCCCTCGTCGTGGTCGGCAACGTCGGCGCGCCCGACGACACACGCTGTCATCAGGTGCTCGACCGCTACCGTTCGGGCCCCGACCCGATCCTGGCCGAGCACGCGGCCTGGGCGCACGAACGTCTGGTCTCCCGATGCCGCCGATGAAGCCGAACGAACACGACACGCCGCGATGAAGCACCTCCTCGTCACGAACGACTTCCCACCCAAGATCGGCGGCATCCAGTCGTTGCTGTGGGAATGGTGGCGGCGGCTGCCATCCGACCGTTTCGCCGTCCTCACCAGCCCGCACGCCGACGCCGCAGCGTTCGACGCGGAGCAGCCGTTCCGTATCGAACGGACCCGTGAGCCCGTTCCTGCTCCCGCATCCGTTCATGGTGCGCCAGGTCAACGAGCTCGCCCGTGACTTCGGCGCCGATCTGGTCGTCCTCGATCCCGCCGTGCCCCTCGGGCTGATCGGGCCGTCGCTCGACCTCCCCTACGACCTCGTGTTGCACGGCGCCGAGGTCACGGTGCCCGGGCGGCTCCCGCTCAGCAAGCAGGCGCTGGCCTACACGCTCGGCCGGGCCCGGCACATCGTCGCCGCCGGCGGGTACCCGGCGGCCGAAGCCGAGCACGCCGCGGGCCGCGCGCTGCCGATCACCGTCGTACCGTGCGGTGTCGATGCCGATCGGTTCCACCCGCTCACGCCGGATCGAACGCGCCGCCGCCCGTGAGCATTTCGGTATCCCTGCCGATGCGGAGCTGATCGTGAGCATCTCGCGGCTCGTGCCCCGAAAGGGCTTCGACACCGCCATCCGGGCCGCCGCCCGGCTCGGACGCACGAGGCCCGATCTGCTGCTCGTGATCGCCGGTGGCGGCCGCGACAACGACCGCCTGCGGCGGCTCGCCACGGAACTCGACGCGCCGGTGCGCTTCCTCGGCCGCATCCCCAACGACGACATGCCGCGCCTGTACGGGTGCGCCGACATCTTCACCATGCTCTGCCGCAACCGGTGGGGTGGCCTCGAGCAGGAGGGCTTCGGCATCGTGTTCGTCGAGGCGGCGGCCTGTGGGATCCCGCAGGTCGCCGGTGACTCGGGCGGGGCCGCCGAAGCGGTCCTCGACGGCGAGACCGGCCACGTCATCGATGACCCCGAGGACGTGCAGGCCGTCGCCGACGCGTTCGCTCGTCTGCTCGACGACGACACCCGGCGGGCCGAGATGGGGGAGCGGTCGCGCCAGCGGGTGCTCGATGAATTCACCTATGACGTGCTCTCGAAGCGTCTCGGCGACACACTGCAGGTCTTCGACGACGGAGTCCCCGATGCCTGAGCCACACGACGACCAACGAACACCAACACGACCAGACCCGACCAGGACCACGACCCGCTTCCGGCCGACGAGCCGCGCGCCCCGGCCGTGACCCCGGCGGCGGACACGCACGCCGGCGACGTGATCATCGCCGCCAACCTGATCGGAACGTTTGCGTTCGCCGTCACGGCCATCACCGCGGCGGTCGTCTTCTCCACCGCGAGCCAATGGGTGGGCGCCATCACGGCGATGGCGCTGTTCGCGATCGGTGTGTTCGCGTTCCTGTGGTCGTTCTGGAACGTCGTCCAGCGCAGCCGTGAGGAACAGATCGCCGTCACCCAGGTGTACCTGCTGCTCGGCACCCCGACACCGACCCGGGTACGGGTGCGGATGCTCGGACTGCTCGTGGTGCAGGTGGCGGTGGCGTTCGCGACCGCCTTCGGCCGCGCCAAGGATCTCGACGGCTCACCGGGAACATCGTTGGCGGTCGGTGTGTTGGTCCCGATGTTCGGCATCGGCCTCAACGGGCTGTGGGCCGCGTATCACGGCGTCTTCCCGGCGCTCATAGATTCAGAGCGCAACACCGACCCGGTCGACGAAACCGCCGTTGGCGCCACTTCTGTGGCCCCGATCGACAAGAATGAGGAACATGGCTGACACCGCAACCGAGATCATCACCATCGATGCTCCTCCGGAGCGGGTGTGGGACATCGCCGTCGACATCGCCAACTACCCGTCGTGGGCGCACGACATCAAGGACGTCACGGTGCACAGCACCGACGAGGCCGGTCGGCCGTCCGAGGTCGAGTTCCGCGCCTCGGCCCTCGGTCGCAGCACGCACTACACGCTGGCGTACGACTACGAGTCCGCCCCACAGCGCCTCGGGTGGAAGATGGTGAGCGGTGACATCCAACGGTCGATCGACGGTCTGTTCACCTTCGAGCCGACCGAGTCGGGCGGCACGCTCGTGCGGTACGACCTGGCCATCGATCTCGCCATCCCGCTGCCGGGCTTCGTCAAGCGTCGGGCCGAGGTGCGCATCCTGAACACCGTGCGCGAACTCAAAGTCCGCGCCGAAGCCTGATCGACACTCCGTGACCTCGCCGGCCGGATCGGTCCGGCTCGTCGGCATCGACGTGGGCGGCACGAAGGCGCTCGGCGTGGCGATCGACGAGCACGGCACGGTGCTCGACGAGCAGACCCGTCCCACGCCGCGGGGTGACGACAGCCTCGAACCGCTGATCGACACGCTCGCCGAGCTGGCGGCCGCACTCGGCGCTTCGTCGACGCTCGGGATCGGGGTACCCGGGCTGGTCAATCGCGACGGCGTACTCCAGGCCGCACCGAACCTGGACGGCGTGGCCCACTTCGAGGTGGCGCGCCGGCTCCGGGAGCGTCTGGACGGCCAGGTCCGGCGGATCGACGTCGACAACGACGCCACCTGCGCCACGGTCGCAGAATGGCGTCTCGGCGCAGGGACCGGCACGACCGACATGGTGCTGGTGACCCTCGGCACCGGGATCGGCGGCGGACTCGTCGCCAACGGAGCGGTGGTGCGGGGCAGGAACGGGTTCGCCGGTGAATACGGGCACATGGTGGTCGACCCGGACGGACCGCGCTGCCCGTGCGGTCGACGCGGGTGCTGGGAGCGCTACGCGTCGGGTTCCGGGCTGGCGATGCTCGCTCGGGAAGCGGCGATCGCGCGACGTTGCACGGCCGTGGTCGCACTCGCCGGCGGCGACCCGCAGGCCGTTCGCGGCGAACACGTCCAGGCCGCGGCACGTGCGGACGACGCCGAGGCGCTGGCGGTGATCGACGAGTTCGGACGCTGGGTCGCCCTCGGGCTGTCGAACCTCACCAACGCCCTCGATCCCGAGATGTTCGTGCTCGGGGGAGGCCTCGCGTCGGGCGCCGACCTGTACCTCGAGCCGATCGTCAGGTGGTTCGGCGAACTGCTCTACCAGCCGCACCTGCGACCGATCCCACGGGTCGAGTTCGCCCGCTGGGGTCCGCTCGGCGCGGCTGCGGTCGGTCGCGGCGCTGCTGTCGACGATCCTGATCGGCTCGGGTGCCGGCCGTTGGTGCGTCAGTGGTGGGTCGGGCCGGGGTAGGCGGCTTTGGCCTTGTGGATCTCTTCCCACGCTTCGTCGCGGCCGCCGAGGCCGTGCGCCGAGGAGTACTTGTCGGGCTCGAGGGCCTTGTAGACGTTGAAGAAGTGCTGGATCTCCTCGACGAGCTGCGGCGTGAGGTCGGCCAGCTCGTGCACGTTGGCGAAGCGGGGCTCCTTCGGCGGCACGCAGATCAAC
Organism: Ilumatobacteraceae bacterium; assembly: GCA_963772085.1. Lineage (GTDB taxonomy): Bacteria > Actinomycetota > Acidimicrobiia > Acidimicrobiales > Ilumatobacteraceae > Sva-07. The sequence goes on along the minus strand of CAVYWH010000017.1, from coordinate 48,374 downwards.
TTGGCGTCCTCGCCGGCCTCGTCCTGCATGTACAGCACGCCGACGGGGCGGCACTCGACGACGACCCCCGGGTACACCGGGTCCTCCAGCAACACCAGCGCATCGAGCGGGTCGCCGTCGCCGGCGAGCGTCTCGGGGATGAAGCCGTAGTCGGCAGGGTACGTCGTGGCGGTGAACAGGCGGCGGTCGAGGTACACGCGGCCGTCCTCGTGGTCGATCTCGTACTTGTTCCGGCTCCCACGAGGGATCTCGATGATGACGTGGATGCAGCCCTCGGCTGGAGTCTTCGGCATTCGGCCCAATGTACGGGGAACTGGCCAATGTACGGTGAGCGCCGCCGGATAGCGTCAGGGCCATGGAGTTCCGGCGCATCGAAAATCTGCCCCCGTACGTCTTTTCCATCATCAATGGACTGAAGATCGAGGCACGCCGGGCAGGAGCAGACGTCGTCGACCTCGGATTCGGCAACCCCGACATCCCGTCGCCCGACATCGCCGTCGAGAAGCTCGCCGAGGCCGCCCACAACCCGAAGAACCACCGCTACTCGCTCAGCCGTGGCCTGCCCAAGCTGCGCGAGGCGATCGCCGGCTACTACAAGAACAAGTGGGACGTCGACCTCGACCCCGAGCTCGAGATCACCAACGTCATCGGGTCGAAGGAAGGGTTCAGCCACCTCATGTGGGTGCTGCTCGACCGTGGTGACGCGGCGATCGTGCCGAGCCCGAGCTATCCGATCCACATCTACGGCCCGCTGTTCGCCGGCGCCGACCTGCGTCAGGTGCCGATGAGGTTCCTGGCCGACCCGTCGCAGCGCGAGCACTTCGCCGACGACTTCATGGCCAGTCTGCAGACGGCGTGGGACGTCGGCTGGCCGAAGCCGCGAGTGCTCGTCATCTCGTTCCCGCACAACCCCACGGGCGCCTGCGTCGATCTGCCGTTCATGCAGCGTGTCGTCGACTTCTGCCGCGAGCACGAGATGATCGTCGTGCACGACTTCGCCTACGCCGACGTCGGGTTCGACGGCTACCAGCCGCCGAGCATCCTGCAGGCCGAGGGCGCCAAGGAATGCGCCGTCGAGCTGTACTCGATGACCAAGAGCTTCTCGATGGCCGGCTGGCGCAGCGCCTTCCTGCTCGGCAACGCCGAGGTGGTGCAGGCACTCGTCAAGCTGAAGAGCTACCTCGACTACGGCATGTTCCAACCGGTGCAGATCGCCGCGACGGTCACGCTCAACGAGGCCGCCGACTTCCCCGACGAGGTGCGGGCGATCTACGAATCGCGCTGCGACACGCTGATCGAGGGCCTCGGTCGCATCGGATGGGACATCCCCAAGCCGGGCGGTTCGATGTTCGTGTGGGCGCCGATCCCCGAGCCGTACTCGGAGATGGATTCGGTCGAGTTCTGCTCGCTCATCGTGCGCGACGCCGACGTCGCGCTGTCGCCGGGCGTCGGTTTCGGTCCCGGCGGCGAGGGCTTCGTCCGATTCGCGCTCATCGAGAACGAGAAGCGCATCCAGCAGGCCATCCGCAACCTCAAGCGCGGCCTGCCCAAACTCGGCTGAGCCTTCGCGACGGACCGGTGCAGTGCGGTACAAGACCCGTAACAAGATGGTCACTCGGCGGTGACGCGAGGCCACACGCTGGGTCGATACCGTCCCGGTCCGTGGTCACCGTCGTCGTCAGAGTCTGGATGCCCGACCGCCCTGGCGCGCTGGGTCAGGTCGCGAGCCGCATCGGCGCGGTGCGCGGTGACGTGCTGGCGATCGAGATCCTCGAGCACGGTGCCGGCCGGGCCATCGACGAACTGATGGTGTCGTTGCCCGACGAGCAGCTGATCTCGTTGCTCACCGCCGAGGTCGACGCCGTCGACGGCGTGTCGGTCGAGAGCATCCGCGTGGTCGACGAGGACCGCACCGATCCGAGCCTCGCCGCGCTCGCCCTCTGCGCGGCGGTCGCCGAGTCGGCGGCCGACGAGCGGGTCGCAGGTGCTCGCGGCGGGGGTGGCGCGCATCATCGAGGCCGACTGGGTCGCGGTCATGCGCTCCGGGGAACTCGTCGAACACGTCGGCCAATCGCCCGACCTGGGCTGGTTGTCGGCGTTCCTGGCGGGCAGCGAGCATCTCGACGGCGTCGACGACTCCGCGCCGAGCGACCTCGTCTGGGTCCATCTCCAGGCGTCGGGTCTCACCCTCGCCGCGGGCCGTGCGGGCCACCCGATCCACGAGCGCGAACGGGTGCGGGTCTCCCTCGTCGGCCGCCTCGCCGACACCCTCCTCGCCTGAACCGACGCCAACGCCTCGCCTCGTCAGCGGTCCCAGTGGCGGGACCGCTCGACGGCGCGCAGCCACTGGTCGTGCACGATGTCGATGAACGTGCGGTCCGGCTCGGGCACTGAACGTCGCGTCGTGTTCCCATCGCGCGCCGATCGCGGCGGTGTCCGGCCAGACGCCTTCCGCGAGCCCCGCCAGGAACGCCGCTCCCGAGCGCCGTCGTCTCCCGATCGACCGGCCGCGCCACCGGCACGCCCAGTTGATCGGCCTGGATCTGGCACAGCAGGTCCATCGCCGATGCGCCACCGTCGACCCGCAACTCGACGATCGGGGTGCCGCTGGCCGCCACCATCGCGTCGACGACGTCGCGCGTCTGGAACGCCATCGATTCGATGACGGCGCGGGTGATGTGGGCGCGGCTCGTGCCCCGCGTGATGCCGATGACCATGCCGCGGGCGTACGGATCCCACCACGGCGAGCCGAGCCCGGTGAACGCGGGGACGACGAACACGCCGCCGGAGTCGTCGACCGTCGCCGCCAGCGGCCCGGCCTCGGCGGCGTCGTCGATGATCTGGAGCCCGTCGCGCAGCCACTGGATCGCCGAGCCGGTCACGAAGATCGAACCCTCGAGCGCGTAGTGCGTCGTGCCGTCGCTCAGCGTCCACGCGACGGTCGTCAGCATGCCCTCGGTCGGTTCCGGGCACGTCGCGCCGACGTTGAGCAGCACGAACGAACCGGTCCCGTAGGTGTTCTTGGCCATCCCCGGCTCGACGCACGCCTGGCCGAACAGCGCCGCCTGCTGGTCGCCGGCCACGCCGCTGATCGGGATCCCGGCGGGAACTCCGTCGTGCTCGGCGGTCACGCCGATGCGCCCACTCGACGGCACGATCGTCGGCAGCGCGGCGATCGGCACGTGCAGCAGCTCGCACAGGTCGGGGTCCCACTGCCTCGTCCGGATGTCGCACAGCATCGTCCGGCTCGCGTTCGACACGTCGGTGGCGAACGCGGCCCCACCGGTCAGGTTCCAGATCAACCACGAGTCGATCGTGCCGATCGCGAGATCGTCGTCGACCGGGATGTCCCGATGCTGGAGCAGCCACTCGATCTTGGTGCCCGAGAAGTACGGGATCGAGGACGAGGCCGGTGCGCTCGCGCACCAGCGGAAGATGGCCGGCCGCCTCGAGTTCGTCGCACCGTTCGGCGGTCCGGCGGTCCTGCCACACGATCGCCGTGCCGTACGGCTCCCCGGTCGATCGGTTCCAGGCGAGCACCGTCTCGCGCTGGTTGGTGATGCCGAGCGCGGCGACGTTCTCGACACCGACCCCTGCCGCACCGAGCCGGGCGATCACCGCCTTCAGCGTGCGCGCCATCGCCGTCCAGATCTCCACCGGATCGTGTTCGACCCAACCCGGCTGCGGGAAGTGCTGAGCGAACTCCTCGTACTCGGCGATGCTCGGCGAGCCGTCGGCGAACACGGCTCGGCTCCGCACGCCGGTGGTGCCGGCATCGAGGGCGATCACGCAGCGCGCGTTCCCGGCTCGGATCCCGGCGGGGTTCGCGGTCGGGGTCACGGTCGGCGAATGTAGCCGACCGTCCCGACAGCGACCCGGCAGCCGTACGATCCGCGCATGCGCGTCGGGCATCCTGACCGGTGGCGGCGACTGCCCGGGGCTCAACGCCGTCATCCGCGCCGCGGTGCGCATCGGCGAGCGGGTCCACGGCGACGAGATGATCGGGTTCCTCGACGCCTGGGACGGCGTGCTCGAGCGGCGCACCATCGACCTGACGGTGGAGTCGATGCGCGGCACGCTGCCCAAGGGCGGCACGGTGCTCGGCACGCGCCGCGGCAGCCCGTTCGATGTCGCGGGCGGCGTCGAGCGGGTCGAGGCGTCGTTCGCCGACCTCGGACTCGACGCGCTGATCGTGATCGGCGGCAACGGGTCGCTCAGCGTCGCCTGCCGCCTGCAGCAGGAGCGTGGGCTCCCCATCGTCGGCGTCCCCAAGACCATCGACAACGACGTGGTCGGCACCGACGTCACGTTCGGGTTCAACACCGCCGTACAGATCGCCACCGATGCGATCGACCGACTCCACACCACCGCCGAGAGCCACGATCGGGTCATGGTCGTCGAGGTGATGGGCCGCGAGACGCGGCTGGATCGCCACGTACGCCGGGAATCGCCGGCGGTGCGACCGCGGTGTTGATCCCGGAGATCCCCTTCGACATCGACGAACTGTGTGCCGCGCCTCACCCGGCGTCACGAGCGCGGCCGGTATGCATCGATCGTCGTCGTCGCCGAGGGGGCCGCGCCGAAGCCCGGGCACCCTCGAGATGGAGGAGAAGGTCTACGACCGGTTCGGACACGTCGTGCTCGGCGGTGTGGCGACCCGCATCGCCGAAGCGATCGGTCAGCGCACGGGCTTCGAGGCGCGGGTGGTGCAGCTCGGCCATGTCCAGCGTGGCGGCACGCCGACGGCGTTCGATCGGGTGCTGTCGACCCGGTACGGCGTCGGGGCGATCGACGCCGTGCATCGAGCGGGCGTGGGGGAAGATGACCGTGCTGCGTGGCGACCGCATCGAGCTCGAGGATCTCACGGTCGCGGTCGGCAAGACCCGACCGGTCGACGTCGCGCTCTTTCGGGACGTCGCCGAGCCGTTCTTCGCCTGACCGCTCGTCGGTTCGCTCAGCGGTTTCGTCAGCCGCCCGAGGGACGGCGGGATACGCCGGCTGGGTCGACTCGACGAGGCCGGGATAGTCGTACGGGGTCAGCGGATCCGACGTCAGCTCGCCGTCGCCCCTCGGCCACGCCCGGACCTCGCCGTCGACGCGGATCAGCACCGCGTCGACGTTGTCGATCGCCGCGACCGTGAAGACGATCTGGGCGACGGCGTAGCGCAGATCGACCGCGTCGAGTTCGTCCAAGGCGTCGTTGATGTCGATCGTCGCCACGCTGCCCGGCGTCCGGACGGAGTTGCACCTCGCAGGGTCGCGGGGATCGCGGTGTCGTATCCGGCGTCGCGTTCGGTCCGGTTCGGGCCCGGCCAGCAACGAACGGACGACCGCGGCCGCCGTGCTCGGGACGTCGCGCATCGCCGATCGAAGGAGTTGGGGCGTGCCGGTCTCGTGCGGAGCCGACAGGAAGATGAGGCTCGAACCGGCGGTCACGTCGCCGGTGGCCGTCTCGGCACCGAACGAGCCGCGGTCCTCCTCCGGGATGTCACGCGGCGCGGCGTCGGGCTGGATCGCACAGCCGGCGAGGACCGCGAGCACGCCGACCGTTGCGACGGCCCGCCGACGTCGGACGGGCGAGCGCCGGCTCATTCGTCGAGCTCCATCGCCATCAGGTCGATCACGAAGCGGGCACCGCTCTCGCCGTCCAACCGGTCCTCGACCCAGACGCGCCCGCCGTGCATGCGCACGTGCTCGTCGACGAGTGCGAGCCCGAGCCCGGCTCCTTCGCTGCCGGTCCGGCGACCCGCGCCGCCGCCGCGGGCGAACCGCTCGAAGATCAGCTCACGTTCGGTGTCGGCCACTCCGGGCCCGCGATCCTCCACCGCGATCTGGATGTGGATCATCTGATCCTGGTCGTCGTCGACGACCGAGATCGTGATCTCCGGCTCACCACCGCCGTAGGCCCGGGCGTTGTCGATCAGGTTGGCGATGACACGGGCCAGCCGCCGTCGGTCACCGCGGATCAGCGTCTCCTCGGCACGTTCGGACACGTGGATCGGCGTCGACGGCATCGAACTGACGGCCACGGCCTGGCGCACGAACTCGGCGGCCATCAGCTCCTCGAGATGCAGACGGATCGCGCCGGCATCGAAACGCGAGATCTCGAGGAGGTCCTCGACGAGGCCCTGGAAGCGAGTCACGTCGCTCGAGAGGAGGTCGAGCGCCGACTGCGCCCGCTCCGGCATCTCGTCGCGCCTGGCCTCCATCACCTCGACCGAAGCCGCCAACGTCATCAGTGGCGACCGCAGCTCGTGGCTGACATCCGATGCGAAGCGGGCATCTCGCTCCACCCGTTGTTGCAGCGCCTCGGCCATCTCGTTGAACGATTCGGTGAGGATCCGCAGGTCGGGGTCGTCGGTCGTCTCGAGCCTCGTGTCCAAGCGGCCACCGGCGATCGACGACGCCGCCTGGGCGGCGGTGGCGACCGGTTTCACCGCGCGCCGGGCGGCGAAGATCCCCAGCAGCACGCCGAGCAGCGTCGAGATCAACGCCGCGAACATGAGCGACAGCCGCACGCTCGACAACGTCGCCTCGGCCTCGTCGAGGTTGAAGAACTCGAAGTACGTGCCGACACCGAGGTCCCACCCCACGACGATGTTCAGTTCGTCGGCGACGTTGGCGATCTGGCTGGCCGGCTCGCCATCCTCGACGACACGCTCGACGAGCTCGGGTGGGAGCGAATCGGGATCGGGGGCGCCGCTCCACTCGTCGCGATAGCGGATGAGGTAGTTCTGCACGCCCGTGCTGTCGAGCGACGTCCTGGGCGCTCTCGGCGGTGGCCGGGTCGGAGCGGAGATCGCGCCCGACCCCTTGCGCGTTGCGCTGCGAGGTGTGGTCGCGGTGTCGATGCGCTGTTGGATCACGTTCGACTTGGTCAGCCCGTACGTGGTGACCGCCAGGAACAGCGACAGCGCGATCGAGCCGAGCGTGAACGTCAGCAGGATCCGGCGTCGGACGCCAAGGGCCCCCGGTCGTGATCGGTTGGCCAGGCGACGGAGCGGGCCGCCCTCGGTCACGTCTGCAGCCGGTATCCGAGCCCGCGAACGGTGACGACGTGACGCGGGTTGGCCGGGTCGGCTTCGACCTTGGTGCGCAGCCGTCGAACGTGCACGTCGACGAGCCGGCCGTCGCCGAAGTAGTCGTACCCCCAGACCTTGTCGAGCAGCGCTTCGCGGCTCAACACCTTGCCCGGGCTCTCGGCGAGCTCGCAGAGCAGGCGGAACTCGGTCTTGGTGAGGTGGACTTCGTCGCCGTCGCGCAACACCTTGCCCTCGTCGGGGATGAGCTCGAGGTCGCCGAACGCCAGGCGAGCGTGGCCGTTGGGGCTCGGACGGATCCGGCGCAGCAGCGCCCGGATGCGGGCAGAGAGTTCCTTCGGCGCGAACGGCTTGGTCAGGTAGTCGTCGGCTCCGGCCTCGAGGCCGGCCACCACGTCGTGGGTGTCGTTGCGCGCGGTGACCATCACGACCGGGACGTCGCTCGTGCGGCGCAACGTGCGGCACAGCTCGAATCCGTCCATGCCGGGCAGCATGATGTCGATGAGGACCACGTCGGGGGGAGCGCGATGGAACTTCTCGATCGCCTCCTCGCCGCTCTCTGCTTCGTCGACGATCCAGCCCTCGTCTTCGAGGGCCAGCTTCACCGCTGAGCGGATGCGCTCGTCGTCTTCGACGGCCAGGATGCGTGTACCCACACCCCCATGATGCCCGATCCGCTGGGCGATCGACGCGCACGGCCGACGAACGTGCGGATCAGCCCATCGGCGTGGAGCGCTCGATCGAGCGCGAGCAAGGCGGCATGGATGCCCGGTGCCGCCACCACGAGGCCGTCGTAGGACGGCCGACCGTCGCCGAAGCCGGACGTCGTGGCACCGGCCTCCTCGGCGATCAGCACGCCGGCGGCGGTGTCCCAGCTGTTCAGGTACTGCTCGAAGTAGGCGTCGAGACGGCCGCAGGCGACGAGGCAGAGGTCGATCGCGGCCGAGCCGAAACGGCGGATGTCGCGGATCTCCGGCAGCATCGCCGCGACGCGGTTCGACTGGGTGCGGCGACGTTCGGGGAGGTAGCTGAACCCGGTGCCGACCAGCGCCATGTCGAGGGATGCACGACCGGACACGACGATCGGGTCGCCGTTGAGCGTCGCTCCCTCGCCGCGGGCGGCCGAGAACATCTCGTCGAGCACGGGAACGTAGACCGCGCCGGCGACACCACCGGCGTCGTCGACGACCCCGACCGATGTGCACCACGTGGGAAGGTCGTAGACGAAGTTCACGGTTCCGTCGATGGGATCGAGGTGCCATTCGAGCCCGCTCGTACCCGGGTGGTTCGGCCCCCTCCTCACCGACGATCGCATCGTCGGGACGAATGCCGCGCAGCTCGCCGACGATCAGGGCCTCGGCGGCGCGGTCGAACTCGGTCACCGGGTCGGTGGCGGTCGACTTGGTGTCGGTGGCGGGCTGTCCGGTGCCGAGCCGGCGCCGTCCGGCGAGCGCCTGTGAGCCGGCGGCGCGGGCGAGGCGTTCGGCGAGCAGCCGGAGCTGGGCCGGGGCGGACCCGGCGTCGGCCGCGGGGTCGAACTCGGCGGTCGAACTCGGTCATCGCGGTGCGTGGCCGGCGTTCGTGCGGTCTTCGATCTCGCGCCACTCGCCGAGGGCACGCATCACCAACACCGCGACCACCGCCATGCCGATCGCCGCCGTCAACGCCCCCACCAGCAGGCCGACCCCGGTCGGCACGCCGCACGCTCCCTCGCACTGCAGGTCGATCAACGAGTAGCCGATCAGACCGCCGGCGAGGCCGCTCACCAGGATCGCCGCGAACGCCGCCACCCGCACGCCCACCGACGGCAACGCCGACAGCGCCCGTTCGTCATCAGCGCCTGGTGCTTCGGGCTGGCCCATGGGCCGGATGGTATCGGCCAGACTGAGCGGGTGACGTCGGAGCCAGCCCTGCCGCGAACGGCCGGCTCGAACGGCGGTCGCTCACCGACGGACGATCCTGCACGCCGACATGGATGCATTCTTCGTGTCGGTGGAGCTGCGCCGCCGGCCCGATCTGCTCGGCCAACCGGTGGTCGTCGGCGGGACCGGTGCCGCGGGGCGTGGTGGCCGCGGCGTCGTACGAGGCCCGGCGGTACGGCGTGCGGTCGGCGATGCCGTCGAGCATCGCCCGGCGCCGATGCCCGCACGCCGTGTTCCTGCCGGGCGACCACGAGCTGTACGCACAGGTGAGCCGCGACGTGCGCGAGATCTTCGACCGGTTCACCCCGATCGTCGAGCCGCTGTCGCTCGACGAGGCATTCCTCGACGTGACCGGTGCGGCGACCCTGTTCGGCGACGGTGCCGCGATCGCCGAGGCCATTCGCACGGCGGTGCGCGCCGAGCTGTCGCTCGGTTGTTCGGTGGGTGTCGCGCCGAACAAATTCCTCGCCAAGCTCGCCTCGGTCGAGGCCAAACCCGTCGCCCACGCCGATCGCATCGAGCCGGGCCCCGGTGTCGTGGTCGTCGAGCCGGGCCGCGAGCAGGAGTTCCTCGATCGCCTTCCCGTGCAGCGCCTGTGGGGCGTCGGGCCGGTGACGCTCGACAAGCTCCACCGGCTCGGCGTGACCCGTGTCCGTGACCTCCGCCAGGTCGACCACGGCCTGTTGGCCGCGGCGATCGGACAGTCAGCGGCCCGCCATCTGGCCGCGCTGTCGCTGGGACACGACGATCGGGCGGTCGAACCCGACCGGGTGGCGAAATCGATCGGCCACGAGGAGACCTTCGCCACCGACAAGTTCACCGACGCCGAGCTGCAACGCGAGCTCGTGCGCCTGGCCGACGGTGTGGCGATGCGGCTCCGGCAGGCCGAGGTCGGCGCGCGGACGATCACCCTGAAGGTCAGGTTCGCCGGGTTCCACACCATCACCCGTTCGGTCACGAGCAACGATGCGCTCGACCTGGCGACCGATCTCGTGGCGGTCGCAGCACCGCTGCTGCGCGACGTCGACCCGACGCCGGGCGTTCGCCTGTTGGGTCTCAGCGGCTCCAACCTCGGCCCGGCGCTGCGACAGTTGAGCTTCGACGACGTCGGCGGCGGGGACGACCCGGGTACCGGCCGGCCGGCCGACTGGGAATCGGCGACCGAGGCGATGGATGCGATCCGTGACCGCTTCGGCACCTCCGCCATCGGGCCGGCGAGTGCCCTCGAAGGCGGCCGGATCAGGGTCGTGCGGCCGGGCGCCCAACAGTGGGGTCCGGATCAGGGACCGTCGAGACCGCCGACGACGCGCTATCTGACGCGATTTGGAGGGCGCGTTGAGGAATCGCCCTGAACGTGCGATGATGAGGGCGTGCCTCTCTCCGAGGAAGAGCAGCGAATCCTTCGCCAGATCGAGCAAGAGCTCGAGCAGGACCCGACGTTCTCCCAGCGCGGGTATCGGGTGTCCCGTCGCCGTTCGCTGCTGCTCGTCCTCGGACTGATCGGCGGGCTCGCGCTCACCATCGGCGGGCTGGCGCTCAACTTCCTGTTCGCCTTCGCCGGGTTCATCCTGGTGCTCGTCGTGGCGCTGATGCTCGAAACCGAGCTGCGCCTCCTCGGCCGCGAGCGTCTCGGTCAGCTGCCGATCTCGGCATGGCTCAGCGGCCGGCGCCCGACCGGCGTCGACGACGACGCAACCCGCTGATCAGCTCCAGCGTGTCTCAACTCCAGCGTGTGAAGTAGCGGCGCACCCGCGCCGCCGGCCCGACCGACTCGTTCACCGCTCGTTCGACCTGTCGGGTCCAGTGGGCGCCGTCGCGGAGCTTGCTCGCCCCGTATGCGCCGGCGACGTCGAACCCCTCCGACCCCTCGGGGCGGTACGTCGCCTCGGTGAGCACCTCCGCGAGCGACTTCATCGGACGCGACGCCACGGGGAACGCCCTGGCCGCATGATGGGCGACCTCGGCCGGCGTGTCCGACGACGAGGTGGGTACGCCGACCTCGCGCAGCGACGCCAACGAGCGGTCCCACAGCAGGCGCAACCTCTCGTCGTTGGTCCGCCCCACCGACCGCCGGCGGATGCGCCGGACGACGGCGGGGGCGATCATCAACAGGGCGCACGCGAGCAGGATCCACGGTGCGAGCGACCACCGGCTGGACGATGACGTGTCGTCGATGTCCGACACCGGCGGCGGCACGATCTCCTCGTCCTGGGTCGGGCCGGACGCTGTCGCCGTCGGTCGGAGCGAGCGTGGTCGGCGGGACCGTGGTGCTTGCGGATTCGTCCGCGTCGGCATCGGTCGACGGCCCGCTCGACGTGTCCTGGGCCGGCGGGACACCCGTGTAGTTCTCGGTGCCCGGTGCGCCGCGGCCGGGGGTCGGCTCGAACAGCACCCAGCCGAGGTCGTCGAACCAGACCTCGGGCCACGCGTGGGCAGTTGCGGCCGGCCACGGAGTACGACCCGTTGCCGATCGACTCCCCGGTGGTGAAGCCGACGGCGACCCGGGCCGGGAATGCCGAGCGAGCGCATCATCGCGGCGATACGTGCCGGCGAACTGCTCGCAGTAGCCGACCCGGTCGCGGAGGAAGCCCTCGATCGCGGTGTTGCCGTGGCCCGGCTGGACCTCGAGGCTGTACGTGAACTCGGACCTGGAACCAGTTCTGCAGGGCGAATGCCGCCTCGTACGGGGTCGTCGCTCCGGCCGTCACGTCCAACGCCGTCTGTGCCGCCACCTCGGGGAAGTCGTCGGGCAGTTCGAGGTAGATCGGGTCGACGGGACCGTTGGAGGTCGCCGCGGCGAGCGTCGCCTGGTCGAACCGTGGTGCGGCCGACACGAGGACGAAGACGTCGCCGGTCTCGAAGTCGTCGGTGGCGGTGAGCGTCGACGTCCCGCGATCGTAGCGGAGCGTCGCTCCCTGTCCGGCCCGGTGGCCGCGGTCGGGTCCGGCGCCACCGGGATCATCGTGCCGGTGAGACCGACGATGCTGACCTTCTGCCGGATCGCCAGCTCCGGCGGCCTGGCAGCGTACCAGATCGAAGTCGGACGGCGGCGACGGCACGGTCGGCCGGCTTCCACGTCGACCCGTCGAACGCGGGCAGCGTCGTCGAGCGCCAGTACGACTCGACGCTCGAGGTCACGACGATCAGCTCCTCGGTCGGTCTGGTTCGTGAGCCGGCTCCGGATGTCGACGAGGGGACTCAGCGACGAACCCGAGCCGTCGCCGTTGCCGCGGGTGTCGAACAGCGCCTCGGAGCGCGCGCCGGGGAGCCGCTGCCCGACCCATCCGGCCAGGAGCGCGACGATCGTCGCGGTCGCCACCGCCTGCCAGATGACCCGTCGCGTCGCCTGGCCCTTCGCCCGGATCCCACCGGGCGCGTGGTGGGCCCGCAGCACCACGGTGGCGGCGACGCCGGCGCCGACGAGCACGACCGAGAGTTGGACGCGCAGCCGATCGTCGCCGAGTGCGGAGATGAACACGAACAGCACGCCGCCGGGCACGAGCGCCTCCGCCCGTGCGAGTGCGCCGAACGCGAAGGCGTCCGACAGGCAGATCGCGAACGCCATCCCGATGGCGGCGAGCACCGGCCATCCGCCGACGTCGGGCACCGGAGCGACCGCGACGTGGAACTGCTCACGGACGAGGTCGAGTTCGGCGCTGAACAGCGTCCAGGTGTCGCCGCTCGGCAGACCCCACGAGTACGTCGACCCGTAGAACATCACGCCGATCGTCCAGAAGAGCACGAGCGCGACGATCGGGATGGTCAGCCAGTTCGCCAGCCGGAGCCGGCGGGCGGCCAGGCCGACGCCGTGCCCGACGACCACCAGCACCGCGAGATTGTCGAAGAAGTTCCACCCGGCGAAGACGCGAGCGAAGCCGGCGGCGACCGCCAGCGAGAAGACCGCGAGCCCGATCGTTGCCAGCACGTCCGAGGTCAACGACTTGGCCGGGGCGTTCGCCGGCGCGGTGCGGCGGCCGGCACGACGAGCGGGTTCGGCCCGTCGAGGACGCCGGGAACCGGGGCCCGTTCGTCGGACGGCGTGACCGGCGACGATGGTCACGGCCGCCCCGCTTGCACATCGAGGCGTCCGCGGCCCGTCAACACCTGCCAGCTGCTGACGAACTCGCGCTCGGTCCGCGCCGGCACGTCGAGCGGCGAACGGGCGACGTCGTCGGTCACCACCGACACCGCGGTCTGGGTCGGATCGAGAATCGAGTGGGCGATCCTGACGCTCGGCGACGATCGGGTGGCGCTGATCACGATCAGCAGGCCGAGACCCTCGCCGGGGTCGTGGTCGATCGAACCGAACGAGCCGGTCGACGGATCGATGCCGGCGAGCAGGCGCAGCGTGTTCGCGGCGACGTCCGGGCCACGGAGGTCGATCCCGCCGGCGGTGACGAACCGGGTCGACAGGCCCGCTCGGTCGGCGCTGTGCACCAGGCTGGCGGCGGCGGTGACCGCCCGTTCGAACCCGTCCTCGTCGTGGTACGTCGTCGGCCGCCGTGTCGAGCACGATCGTGCAACGGCGCAGTCCCTCGGTCGTGTGCTCCTTCACGAGCAACACCTCCGAGCGCGCCGACGCCTTCCAGTGGATCGATCTCGGCTCGTCGCCGTCGACGTACTCGCGCAAACCGTGGAAGTCGCCGGGACCCAATCGGCGGGCCATGGCCAGGAGCTGGGCGCCGAGCACGCCCTGGCCCAGCTGCGGCATGTCGAGCAGGTACGACCGTGGTGCGACGAACACCTCGTCGACGTCGAGCAGCTGCGGTGCGGGCCCGGGCCATGCCGAGCGGATCACGATTCTCGACCACGAGCGGACCGAGCCGCACGATCCCGCGCCCGGACGCCATCAGCTGGTAGCCGGTCGACGTGAAGCCACCGCTCGCCATGGGGCCGACCGGGAGTCGGGCGCTGTAGAACGCCGATCGAGGTCGCCGAACGTCCTCGGACAACGTGAACTCGCTCGAACGCACCGAGCCGAGGTGTTCGATGCGCAGGTCGACCCGCCCGACGTCACCGGCCACGAGCACCGCCGGATGGATCCATCGGCCGGCCCGCAGGCGCGGGCGACGCAACCAGACGATCGCCAGCGAGACGCCCGCCGCCGACAGGAAGCCGGCGCCGATGATGAACAGCTCGAGAATGCCGAACACCCGGGCCGCGACGATCGAGACGATTCCGGCCCCGACGGCCACGAAACCCTGACGGTTCAACACCGTCGGATCAATGCGCGATCGGAACGGGCACGGCCTCGAAGACCTCGTTGATCGCGTCGGCAGGGGAGAGGTGCGCGCTCCGGTCGGCGCGCATCATGATGCGGTGGCTGAGCGTGGCGAGCCCGACGGCCTTCACGTCGTCGGGAGTCGCATAGTTGCGGCCCCTGCGCCGCGGCGTGGGCGCGCGCCCCGGCGGCCAGCTGCAGCGTGGCCCGCGGCGACAGGCCGAGTTCGATGCCGGGATGCCGGCGGCTGGCCTCGGCGAGGTCGACCAGATACGCCTTGAGCGCGTTGGCGACGTAGATCGCGTTCACCGCTTCGATCATCCCGCGGATCTCGTCGATCGACACCACGGGTACGAGCCGTCGCAGTGCGGCGGCCGACCCCTGGTTGTCGAGCATCTCGATCTCGGCCGCACGGCCCGGGTAGCCGATGGCGATCCGGAACAGGAAGCGGTCGAGCTGGCTCTCGGGGAGGCGGTACGTCCCCTCCTGGTCGACCGGGTTCTGGGTGGCGATCACCATGAAGGGGGCATCGAGTCGACGGCTCACGCCGTCGCGCGGTGATCTGCCGTTCCTCCATCGCCTCGAGCAGCGCCGACTGGGTCTTCGGTGACGCCCGGTTGATCTCGTCGGCGAGCACGATGTTGGCGAAGAGCGGGCCGGCCTCGAAACGGAACGTCTCGGTCGAGCGTTGGTAGACGCTCACCCCGACGAGGTCGGTCGGCAGCAGGTCAGGCGTGAACTGCACCCGCTTCCAGCTGCAGTCGATCGATGCCGCGAGCGCCTTCGCCAGGCTGGTCTTGCCGACGCCCGGCACGTCCTCGACGAGGAGGTGGCCCTCGGCGAGCAGACACATGACGGCCAACTCGATGGCGTCGATCTTGCCGTGGAGCACCTGGGCGACGTTGGCCGTGATCGCATCGAACAGTTGGCCGAACGTCCGACCGGGCACCCCGGTGGAGCGTCGCTCCGGATCGTCGGCGGACGGAGCGCCCGCCGAAATGCCGCCGGCGCTGGTGGTGCGGCCCGCAGAAAGCGGCGGCTCGTCGTGCGTGATTCCCGTTGTCACCCGGCAAAGGGTAGACCCGCAGCGACGTTCTGGATAGTCGCAAGCACCTGGCGGTTCGTCGGCCGGCGGCGCGACCGACTCTGCGGGTCGTCGCCGCTACCGTGACACGGCGTGAACGTGCCGATCGGTGACCCGGGATCAACGGTGTTGTCGGTCGTGGTCGACCCGGTCCGACTGTCGGCGGGCATCGTCGACGCCGACGGTGAGACGCTCGTCCGCGATCGCATCAGCACGCCGAGCCGCGAGGTGTGGCGGGTGCTGGAGCAGCTCGTGCGGCGCGTGCTCGCCGCTGCTCCCGACGAGATCGAGCGTCCCGGCGTCGTCGGCGCGAGCTGCACCGCACCGCTCGATCTGACCGCGGGCTCGGTCTCGCCCCACCTCATCGGCGCGTGGACCGCATTCCCGCTGCGTGAATACCTCGAGGACCTGACCGGTCTTCCCGTCGTGCTCGACACGGCGGCGAACGCGCTGGCCGCGGGAGAGCGCTGGGTCGGCGACGCGATGCACGTCGACAGCTTCCTCACGCTCGTCGTCGATGTCACCGTCGAGTCGTCCGTCACCATCGGCGGCGTCCGGCTGCGCGGGGCGCAGGGCAACGCCGGGTCGCTCGCCCACGTGACCGTCGAGCCCGGCGGGCCGCCGTGCTGGTGTGGAGCGCTGGGATGCCTCACGGCGATGGTGTCGGCCACCGACCTCGAACGCGAGATGAACCGCCCGTTGCGGCGAGCGACCGACACGATCATCGATCGGACGGGCATCATGATCGGCCGGGCGATCGCCACGTCGATGGCGATCGTCGACGTGTCGACCGTCTTCATCACCGGATCGGTCGTCGACACGTTCGGCGACCCGCTGCTCGAAGCCGTGCACCGCGAGGTCATGCTGCGGTCGCGGTTGACGAACCTCGGCGGATTCTCACTCGTCGAACTGTCCGGCCCGGTCCAGCCGCTCGTGGCCGCGGCCGCCCTCACGGTCCCGGATCGGTTGGCTCCACCGCGACGGGTTACCGCCCGGTAACCGCGGCCGATTAGCCTGCCCGGTCATGGAACCGATCTACAGCGCCGATGCCGAGGCCTACCGCGAGAAGGTGCAGGCGTTCCTCGCCGAGAAGCTCCCGGCGGGCTGGGCGGGGATCGGAGCTCTCGAAGGCGACGCCATCGACGAGTTCACCACCGAATGGCGCAAGACCCTCTACGAGGCCAACTACCTCGCCCCGGGATGGCCGGTCGAATACGGAGGCGCCGGGCTGAGCGCGCTCGAGCAGGTCATCCTCGCCGAGGAGTTCACCCACGCCGGGGTCCCGACGGGAGGACCCAACGACGTGTTCGGCATCCAGATGCTCGGCAACACGCTGCTCATGTGGGGCACCGAGGAGCAGAAGAAGCACTACCTCCCGCGGATCCTGTCGGGCGCCGACACGTGGTGCCAGGGATACTCGGAACCCAATGCCGGGTCCGACCTCGGCAACCTCGGGCTGCGCGCCGAACTCGACGGCGACGAATGGGTGTTGAACGGCCAGAAGATCTGGACGTCGGCGGGCCATCTCGCCGACCACATCTTCACCCTCGCCCGCACCGACCCCGATGCGCCCAAGCACAAGGGCATCTCGTTCCTCCTGGTGCCGATGGATCAGCCGGGGATCGAGGTGCGCCCGATCAGGATGATCTCGGGCGAGAGCGAGTTCAACGAGGTGTTCTACACCGACGCTCGTTGCCCCAAGGAGAACGTGGTCGGGGGCGTCAACGCGGGCTGGGGTGTGGCCATGTCGCTGCTCGGGTTCGAGCGGGGCGAGGCCGCAGCCACCGCGCCGATCCGCTACCAGGGTGAGTACGACCGACTGGTCGCCCTGGCGCGCGAGTACGGCGTCGCCGACGATCCGGTCATCCGTCAGCGGCTCGCGTGGTGCTACTCCAAGGTGCAGATCATGAAGTTCCTCGGGCAACGCACGCTCACGAAGTTCCTCGCCGGCCACCATCCCGGCCCCGACGGTGCGATCTCGAAGCTCTACTGGAGCGAGTACCACCGTCAGGTGACCGAGCTCGGCGTCGACATCATGGGCGCCGACGCGCTCGTCATGGAGGGCCGGCCGCCGTCGTCGGCGTTCCAGACCGACGACCCGGGCGCGCCGAACTCGTCGGCGTCGTGGGTCGGCACGTTCCTCAATGCCCGGGCCGGAACGATCTACGCCGGCTCGTCGCAGATCCAGCGCAACATCATCGGCGAGATGATGCTCGGGCTCCCGAAGGAACCGCGTCCGTAGTGTCCGGGTCGGGGTCGAGTACGACCGGCCCGAGTGCCGTCGTCGTCCGCCAGATCGGCACCGTCGCGCGCGCACCCGGAGCTCTGGGCGACGGCGCTGCGGCAGGTGGTTCGTCTCGCGCCGGCCGGGTGGTGGCGGAGGGCGCCGTTCCTGCCCGTGCCGGCGCCCGACTACACCGGGTTCCGGATGCTCACGCAGTACGGCGACGCCGCGCATCGCCCGGAGTCCGAAGATGTGCTGAACTACCTGCGATGGTGCAGGGCCTGGAACAGCCGAACGGGCACGAGTGGCCGGGCATGAGCGAATCGGCGCGGCGGGATCGCCACCCTCGATCTCCGGGCGAATCCCCGGCGATCCGACGCGGCGGGCGTCGGTAAGGTCGGATCATGCGGAGTGCGCTCGTTCTCAACGCGAGTTTCGAGCCACTCAGCGTCGTGTCCGCTCAGCGGGCGACGTGCCTCGTCCTCGCCGAGAAGGCCGACGTGCTCGAAGACGACGGACGGGTGATCCGGTCCGCGTCGATGTCGGTGCCGTGCCCGTCGGTGATCCGTCTCCGCTACATGGTGCGTGTGCCCTACGTCCGCCGGGCGGCGTTGTCGCGGCGGGCGATCTTCGCCCGCGACGATCACCGCTGCCAGTACTGCGGTGATCGCGCCGACTCGATCGATCACGTCGTTCCCCGGTCGAAGGGCGGTCCGCACACGTGGGAGAACGTGGCCGCGGCCTGCCGACCGTGCAACCTCACCAAGCGCGACCGAACTCCCGACGAGGCCGGCATGCGGTTGGAGAAGCCGTGCCGCGCACCGCGGGCGACGGCGTGGGTCGTCGTCGCGGTGAGCGGCATCCCCGACACGTGGCGGCCGTATCTTCCGCTCGCGTCCTGAGCCGCGCTCCGTGAGCGGCAACGAGTACGCGTTGGTCCGGTCGCGAGGGGCGGCCGCCGACCTGCACGCAGCGGGCGATCCCCGACCCGGCGGCGCCGGCGATCTGGTGGCACGACGTGACGTCGCCGGCGCTCGTGCTCGGATCGGCGCAGGACGATTCGGTGATCGACGTCGAGGCGTGCCGTGCGGCCGGGGTCGACGTCATCCGGCGGCGCAGTGGGGGAGGCGCGGTGCTGTTGGTGCCAGGCCAGGTGGTGTGGTTCGACGTGATCGTGCCCGTCGGTGGCGTGCGCGGCGGCGCCGGCATGCCGGTCTCCGACGTCCGCGGATCGATGGTGTGGCTCGGCGACCACCTGCGGCGGCGTGCTGGGGGCAGGGTCCGTCCACGACGGACCGCTGGTGACGACGCCGTGGTCGCGCACGATCTGCTTCGACGGCATCGGCCCGGGCGAGGTGCTGGTCGAGGGAGCCAAGCTGATCGGCATCAGCCAGCGCCGCACCCGCGACGCGGCCCGTTTCCAGGTCTGCGTCCACACGTCCTACGACCCGGCCGCGCTCCCGGCGCTGCTCCGCGCCGCCGGTCGCCCGTCGGTCGACGATCTCCGTCCGGTGGCCGTGATCGACGACGCGACCGCCGCCGCCCTCCCCGAACTCCTCCGCGCCGCCCTGTCCGCCTGACCCGGCAGCGTGCGACGGCCAGGGCACGGTGAGACGAGCGGACTGATAGTCGGTGCCGTTCGCTCAGCGTGTCGGGGGAGGTGGTGGGGTGACGGGTAGGAAATGGGGGAGGATGGTTGACATTGGGGGACTTTGGGGGAAGAATGGGGATCGCCGGGGAACATCTCGCGATTTCACGGCTGAGGCAGCGGCTCGCGGGAATACAAGGCAGAAGGATCGAGGACGCGGCGCGTGTTTGTCGGGGTACACGAGCGACAGCTCGACGAGCGGGGACGAGTGGCCCTGCCCTCGCAGTTCCGCGGCGACCTCGGTGACCACTGCTACCTGTTCCTCGGCGACGACGGCTGCGTCACGGTGCGCAGCGAGGAGTCGTTCCAGACCCAGGCGCTCGAACTGATCGAACAGGTGAAGCGTGGCGAGGCCAGCCGCGATCGCAAGCGGGCGTTCTCGTCGTCGGCGGTGCATGCCACGATCGACAAGCAGGGACGGGTCACCATCGACTCCCGGCTGCGGGACCACGCCGCCATCGATCCGCAGGGCAAGGTGATGGTGCTCGGCTCACTCGACCAGATCGAGATCTGGAACCCGGAGTCCTACCGCGCGAGCGAAGCAGCGGGCCAGCAACAGATCGCCGGTGGTTCGCGATGAGCCCGATCGAGCCGTTCGACCACGCGCCGGTGATGGTCGACGAGATCACCGCGCTGTTCGCACAGGTCCCGGCCGGCACCATCGTCGATGCGACGCTCGGCGGAGGTGGCCACAGCGAGTCGTTGCTCCGCTCGCGCGACGACATCGACATCCTCGGGATCGACCAGGACGACCAGGCGCTGACCGCCGCAGAGGCGCGGCTGCGAGCAGTTCCGCGAGCGGGTCCGCACCAGCCGACGCCGCTTCGACCAGTTCGACGAGGCGCTCGACGACCACGGCGTGGAGCAGATCAGCGGTGCGCTCTTCGACCTCGGAGTCTCGTCGCCACAGCTCGACCACGCCGATCGGGGCTTCTCGTACCGTCAGGACGGCCCGCTCGACATGCGGATGGACGGCGACCAGCCGTGGTCGGCAGCCGACGTCGTCAACGGCTACTCCGAACACGAACTGAGCCGGATCATCCGTCGCTACGGCGACGAGCGATTCGCCAGCCGGATCGCCCGCGGCATCGTCGCCGCTCGACCGCTGCAGACGACGACCGAACTCGCCGAGGTCATCACCGCCGCCATCCCGGCGGCCGCCCGCCGCACGGGAGGGCATCCGGCCAAGCGGACGTTCCAGGCGATTCGCATCGAGGTCAACGGCGAGCTCGACGTGCTCCCCGATGCCCTCGATCAGGCGGTCGAGGCGACGCGGCCGGGCGGCCGCATCGCCGTGCTCGCCTATCACTCGGGTGAGGATCGCATCGTCAAGGAACGGTTCGCCCTGGCCGCCGGCGCCTGCGAATGCCCGCCGGACCTGCCGTGCGTGTGTGGAGCGGTGCAGACCGTCCGCATCGTCCGGGGCATCCCCAAGCGGCCGAGCGCCGCCGAGCGCGAGGGCAACCGGCGCGCCGCGTCGGCACGACTGCGGGTCGTCGAGAAGATCGAACCGATCGCCAACGCCGACCGGACCGATCGCTGATGGCTGCACTTCCGCTTCGCCGCGATGATCGAGGACGACACCGGCCAAGCACGTCCACGTCGTCGCCAGGACCGGCAACCAACGCCAACAGACCGCACCGCGCCAGCAGAAGCCGCGTCGCCAGCACGACGGCCGTCAAGCCGGTGCTCGTCGTCGTGCCGCGCAAGCGTCGTTGGCCCGCGCTCGTGGCGGGCGTCGCCTGGGCCGCCCTGTTCGCCGGTCTCCTCGGCGCCGCCGTCTTCCACACCCAGCTCGCCGAGCGGCAGCTGCACATCGACCGGCTCGAGCGTGCCGTCGACGAGCAGCGCGAGCTCTTCGACGAGCTGCGCTACGAACGGGCCGAGCTGCGGTCGCCGGTCCGCCTCGCCGAAGCGGCGGGAGCGATCGGCATGGGACGGGGCGACACCGGCGAGTTCGTCAGCGTCGACCCCCGAGGCGGTCGCCCGACAGCTCGCGGCGGCCGGCGCGATCGACAATGGCACCTCCCAGGTGATCGTCGACACCGACCCACTGCAGCAGTTCCGCGATGTCAAAGCCGTGACGGAGGGACAACCCTGATGATCAACCCGACGCGAACCCACGGAACCGGTACGTCATCCCGCGCCGGCCGGACGAGCGCGAACAAGACGAGCGCGAACAAGACGAACGCGAACAAGACGAACCGCGAGACACAGCGCGGCGCAGCGAAGGAACCCGCGGCGCGTCACACGGAGCGGAAGCGCAACGAACCGTCGCGTCGCATCGTCGTCGCGCACTCGTTCGGCGGGCGGCAACGTGCCGACCGCTCGGACCCGGCCCGCACGCACCGCCGAAGCGACCGCCGCGTCACGGACCGAATCGCGCCGCCAGCACCCGCCGCGGCACCGTGCCCGTGTCAAGGCGACGCCGCCGCGCAAGCGCGCCGTACGCCGCCGCGCCGGCTCGCCACGCGTCCGGCTGATCGCCGCGCTCGTGGTCATGTTGATCATGTTCCTCGTGATCGTCGCCCGTGTCGTGGCGCTGCAGACGACCGAGGCCGAGGAGTACCGCGCCGAAGGAACCGCACAGTGGACGAGGTCATGGGCGGTCCCCGCCCAGCGCGGCACACTGTTCGATCGCAACGGGAACGAGATGGCGATCTCCGTTCCGGCCGCGACGATCTCGATCAACCCCAAACTGATCGAGAACGGTCCGGCGACGATCCAGCTGCTCGACGACCTGCTCGACGCTGTCCGACGAGAAGGTGGCCGAACTCCTCGACGAGGTGGCGACCAAGGACCGCGGCTTCGTGTACGTCGCTCGCCAGGTCGACTCCGGCGTCGGCGAACAGATCTCCGGGCTCGACCTGCCCGGTGTCAACGTCGACCGTGAGGACCGCCGTGAGATGCCGGGTGGTGACACCGGACGCAGCGTCATCGGGCGGACCGACCTCGACGGCGTCGGGATCGCCGGCCTCGAGCTGCAGTACGACGAGCTCCTGACGCGGCACCGGCGGGCAGATGTCGCGCGAGGTGGCACCCGGCGGGCGCTCGATCCCTGGGTCCGAGACCGTCACGGAAGCGCCCGTCGCGGGCGACGACCTGGTGTTGACGCTCGACCGGTCGATCCAGTTCTCGACCGAGCAGGTGCTGCTCGAGAAGGTCTCGGAGATCGGTGCACGCGGCGCGACGGCGATCGTCATGCATCCCGACACCGGCGAGATCTACGCGATGGCGTCGGTCCGCCTCAACGACGAGACCGGGGCGTACGAGGTGACCTCCGGCAACTTCGCCGCGGTCGACGCCTACGAACCGGGCTCGGTCGCCAAGGTGATCACGATCGCGAGCGCCTTGAACGAGGGAACGGTCACGCCCGAGACGTCGTTCGAGGTGCCGTGGCGCAAGCAGTACTACGACGACCTCCTCGCCGACTCGCACGAGCATCCCGAACGAATGGTTGTCGGTGTCCCAGATCCTGATCGAGTCGTCGAACATCGGCACGATCAGCGTCCAGGAGACGATGGGCCGCTTCGTCCATCGGGACTACATGGCGGCGTTCGGCCTCGGCCAGAAGACCGCGCTCGACTTCCCCGGCGAGTCGGCCGGCATCCTCAAGGAAGCCGACGAACTGTGGGGCAGCGAGCGCGTCACCGTTGCCTACGGCCAGGGCGTGTCGAGCACGTCGCTCCAGCTGGTCGCGGCGATCAACACGATCGCCAACAAGGGCGTCTATGTGGCGCCGAAGCTCGTGCAATCGGTCGTCGCGCCCGACGGCTCGATGACCGACACCGCCCCGTCGGCGTCGCACGAGGTGATCTCGCCCGAGGCCGCGGCGCAGACCACGGAGATGATGCGCCAGGTCGTGTGTTCCGACTCGGGCACCGGTGACCTGGCGCAGGTGAAGGGGATCTCGATCGCGGGCAAGACCGGCACGGCGTACAAGGCCGCCGACAACGGGACGTACTTCGACGACAACGGCCAGCGCATCTACTACGCCAGCTTCGTCGGGTTCTTCCCGTCCGATGATCCGCAGGTCACCGTGCTCGTCTCGGTCGACGAGCCGCCGGCCGGCACGAACGATCGCTTCGGCGGCACCGCGGCCGCGCCGGTGTTCGCCGAGCTGGCGCCGACGCTCATCCACGAACTCGGGATCGTGCCGACTCCCGGGTCGACCGGTTGCGAGCCGGTGTGATCGTGAGCCGCGAACGATGATGCTGATGTCGACCCTGTTCGCCGAGCTGGAGCTCGACGCGAACCAGGCCGAGTTCGGTGCGCTGCGCCTGCTGCCCACACCCACCGATCGTCGCACGACGACGCCGTCCGGACGTCGAGATCGCCGGCGTCTCCCACGACTCGCGAGCCGTGCATCCGGGATCGTTGTTCGCCTGCCTTCGGGGCGAGGCCTTCGACGGGCACGACCACGCCGCCCACGCCGTCGCCTCGGGCGCTGTCGCGCTGCTCGTCGATCACGAGCTGACGGGCGTCGGCGACACACCGCAACTGGTGGCCGACGACACCCGCCGCGTGCTCGGACCGCTCTCGTCGATCGTCTACGACCGCCCGAGCCGCACGCTCACCACCGTCGGCATCACCGGCACCAACGGCAAGACGACGACCGCCCAGCTGCTGGCCGCGGCGTTCGAGGCCAACGGCTGGCCGACCGGGGATCATCGGCACGCTCCACAGCGCCCGCACCACGCCCGGAGGCGCCCGAGCTGCAGGCCCTGCTGGCGTCGTTCCGCGATGACGGCGCATCGGCCGCCGTGCTGGAGGTGTCGTCGCACGCCCTCGCTCTGCACCGCGTCGACGGCACCGAGTTCGACGCGGTGGTGTTCACCAACCTCGGCCGTGACCATCTCGACCTCCACGGCTCGACCGAGGAGTACTTCCGGGCCAAGGCTCGCCTGTTCCAGCGCCGCTTCGCTCCGCTCGCCGATCGTGAACACCGATGATCCGTACGGTCGGCTGCTGGCCGACGTGATCGCCGGCAACGACGACATCCGGGTGGTCGAGCTCTCGCTCGACGACGTGAGCGACATCGAGGTGTCCAGCGACGCCCATTCGTACCGCTGGCGGGGCCTCGACGTGCGGGTGCCCATCGGCGGGCGCTTCAACGTCATGAACTCGCTGAGCGCCCTCGTGACCGCGGTCGAGCTGGGCGTCGATCCAGCGGTCGCCGCCGACGGCCTGGCCGGCGTCCAGGCGATCCCGGGACGATTCGAGTCGGTCGACGCCGCCCGACCGCTCGGTTTCAGCGTGATCGTCGACTACGCCCACACCCCCGACGGACTCGCCGAGGTGCTCACGTCCGCACGGGCGGTCGCCGATGCGGGCTCTGCCGTGATCCTCGTGTTCGGCGCAGGCGGCGGCCGCGACCGGGAGAAGCGGCCGGAGATGGGCGCGGTCGCCTCGCGGCTCGCCGATCGGGTCGTTGTGACATCTGACAACCCACGGCTGGAGGACCCGCTGGACATCATCGGTGACATCCTCCACGGCATGAACGAACTCGAGACCGACGTCGTCGTCGAAGCCGATCGCCGGACCGCGATCGCGACCGCGCTCACCGGCGCGGCGCGACGGCGACGTCGTGGTGATCGCCGGCAAGGGACACGAACGCACACAAGAGATCGGTGGACAGTTGCTCGACTTCGACGACCGGCTCGTCGCGCACGCAGCTGTTGGAGGAACTCGCGTGATCGCCATCATGCTGTCGGGAGCGACGGCGATGATCGTGTCGTTGTTCGGCACCCGCTGGCTGATCGTGTTCTTCCGCACGCGGGGTCAAGGCCAGCCGATCCTCGGCAAGGAAGACCACGGCCCCGACCACCACATGCTCAAGCAGGGCACACCGACGATGGGCGGGATCGCCATCGTCGCGTCGGCGCTCGCCGGCTGGCTCGTCGCGCACATCCGTCCGGGCCTCGCGTTCTCCGACCAGACGATGATCGTGTGGCTCGGCGTGCTGTTCATGGCCCTGATGGGCTTCCTCGACGACTTCATCAAGGTCCGCAAGCGCCACAACCGCGGGATCTTCTGGAAGCAGAAGAACTACCTGACGATGGTGGCCAGCCTCGGCTTCGCCTGGTGGCTCGTCGTCGGCACCGGCATCTCCGAGACCATCTCGGTGACCCGTGCCGACGTCGGCATCGAGGTACCGACGACTCGTGTGGATCCTCTGGGCGGGGATGATCATCTGGGCGACGACGAACGCGGTCAACGTGACCGACGGCCTCGACGGACTGGCCGCCGGGTCGGCGCTCATGGGCTTCGCCGCGTTCACGATCATCGCCTACTGGGCGTTCCGCAACCCCGACATCTACGGCGCGATCGTCAACCCGCTCGACATGGGCGTGTTCGCCGCCGGTTTCGCGGGTGGCTGCCTGGGCTTCCTGTGGTGGAACGCCGCCCCCGCCCGGATCTTCATGGGCGATGTCGGCGCGCTGGCGCTGGGCGCGGCGCTGGCGTTCTGCGCGCTCACGCTCAACACCGGTCTGCTGCTCATCCTGATCTGCGCGCATCAACGTGATCGAGGCCGGTTCGGTCGCCGTCCAGATGGGCGTGTTCAAGGCGTCGGGTCGCACCCGCCGGTTGTTCCGCATGTCGCCGATCCATCACCATTTCGAACTGGTCGGCTGGCCGGAGACCACCGTGATCATCCGCTTCTGGCTGATCTCGGCGATCTGCGTGGCGGTGGCGCTCGGCATCTTCATCGGTGACTTCACGAACGTCGCCGGCGGTGCGCTGTGACCGCGCTCGTCTACGGCCTCGCGGTGGCGGGCGCATCGACGGTGCGCGCGCTTCGCCAGCGTGACATCGACGTGGTCGTCGTCGACGACGACGTCACCCCCGAACGTCGCGCCGTGGCCGCCGAGCTCGACGTCGAGCTGTTGGGCCCCATGGAGGGCCCGGCGCTCGACCGTCTCGTCGCATCGTGCGACCTCGTGGCGCCCGCCCCCGGCATCCCCGAGACGCATCCGGTCGTCGCCGGCGCACGTCGGCACGACGTGGAGTTGGTGTCGGAGATCGAACTCGCCTACCGCTGGGAGCAGGAGCGGCCGGGCGGCCCGCGACCGATCCTGGCGATCACCGGAACCGACGGAAAGACGACCACCACCCTGCTGACCGTGGAGATCCTCCGTGCTGCCGGCCTGCGCACCGTCGACGCCGGCAACACGTCGACGCCGCTCGTGGATGCCATCGACCAGGATCTCGACGCCTTCGTCGTGGAGTGCACGAGCTTCCGGCTGGCGTGGACGCCGACGTTCCGCGCCGAGGCGGCGGTGTGGCTCAACCTCGCCCCCGACCATCTCAACTGGCACACCTCGATGGCCACGTACGAGGCGGCCAAGGCCCGCATCTTCACCAACCAGCGGGCGACCGACACGGCGATCGGCTTCGTCTCCGATCCGATCGTGATGCGCAACCTCGCCACCGCCCCCGGTCGAACGAGGTCGTTCGGGCTCGATGCCGGCGACTACCACAGCGTTGTCGCCGACGGCGAACGGATGCTCGTCGGGCCGCACGGCGACATCACGCGCGCGTCGAGCATGAAGCGGGCCCTGCCGCACGACATCACCAACACGCTGGCGGCGGCCGCGCTGGTGCTCGAATCGGGACTGGCCGGCGTGGCCGACGTGCAGCGCGCCGTTGGTTCGTTCACCGGCCCTGCCCATCGCCTCGAGCTGATCGCCGACCGGAACGGGATCGCGTGGTTCAACGACTCCAAGGCCACGACCCCGCACGCGGCGCTCGCCGCGATCCGCTCGTTCGACCGGATCGTCCTGATCGCCGGTGGCTACGACAAGGGGGTCGACCTGTCGACGATGGCCGGCGAGCCCGACCGGATCGCGCACGTGATCGCGACTCGGCGCAACCGGCCCCGCGCTGGCCGACGCGTTCCGCCGGGCGAGCAGCCAATCGAGCCGCAATCGAGCCAGGCGGTGTCGGTCGAGGTGGTGTCGGACCTCGTCGAGGCGATCGCGCGAGCGGACGCCGTGGCGAGGCCGGGTGACACCGTGCTGCTGTCACCGGGATGCGCCAGCTTCGACCAGTACGCCAACTTCGAAGCCCGCGGCGACCACTTTCGCGCGCTGGTCGCCGAGCTGGGACCGAGCCGCACGCAGCCATCCGCCATTCCTGACCATCCGCATCACCAGCCGCATCACAGCCACGGAGGCCGATCATGACCGCAACGCTGACCGTCGGTGATCGTCGACGCGCCGCACTCGAACGCCTGCACGGTGTGCCTGCCGCGCCGTCCGGCAGTCGTCGCGGCGCGGTCGTCGGGCGGGATCGTCCGGAACGTCGATCGGAGCGAAGCGGCAGCGGCACACCGCCGGCCGAGGCACGGGCCCGCCTCGGCATCGGACGCACGGAGCGTCGGGTGACCGGTCCGGAGGTGCTCGGGCCGCCCACCGGCACCTACTACGCGATCGCCAGTGTGGTCGCCGTGTTCGTGATGCTCGGCCTCGTGATGGTCCTGTCGGCATCGGCGGTCACCGAGGCCAACCTCGGCAACTCGCCGTATCGGGTGTTCAGCCGCCAGGCGATGTGGGCCGGTCTCGGACTCGTCGCGCTGGTCATCGCGGCGAAGGTCCCGTACCTTCGTTGGCGCCGACTGATCCTGCCGCTCGGGCTGCTCGCCGTCGTGGCCATGTGCCTGCCGTTCGTGCCCGGCCTCGGTGCGGAGATCAACGGGGCCAGCTCGTGGATCCGCTTGGGTGGGTTCAGCGTGCAGCCCTCGGAGTTCCTCAAGCTGGCCGTGGTCGTGCTCGCCGCCGACCTCCTGGCCCGGCGACCCGACGATGTGGTCGAGGCGCGACGGGCGATCGTGCCGATCACGCTGGTCGCCGGCATCGGCGCGGGACTGTGTCTCGCGCAGGGCGACCTCGGCTCGGCGGTCGTGCTGTCGGCCATCGTGTTCTCGGTCGCCTGGATCGCCGGTGTGCCGGTCACCCACCTGGCCACGGTGTGCGCCGGCGGTGCCGCCGTGGCGCTCCTGTTCGTCGTGTCCAGCCCCCGCCGGTTGGCGCGGTTCACGTCGTTCACGAACGTGGCGGCCGAGAAGGACCACCTCGCCTACCAGATCCACCAGGGCTATCTCAGCATCGCCTCCGGCGGGTTGACCGGGTCGGGGATCGGCGGCGGCAAGGGCAAGCTCGGCTATCTGCCGTACGCGCAGAGCGACTTCATCTTCGCGGTGATCGCCGACGAACTCGGCTTCGTCGGCACGGCCGCGGTCGTCGGCGGCTTCATCCTGCTGGTGGCGTTCGGGATCCAGACGGCCCTCGCCGCCCCCGACCGGTTCGGGATGCTGCTCGCCGGTGGCATCGCGACATGGTTCGGCGTCCAGGCGATCGTCAACCTGGGCGGCGTGGTCGGGCGACTCCCGGTCACCGGCCTCACCTTGCCGTTCTTCTCCGCCGGCGGGAGTTCGCTGTTCGTGAGCATGCTGGCGGCCGGTCTCCTCCTGTCCGTGTCGCGACGAGTCGTTCGATCGTGACGCCTCCCGTGTGCTTCGCCGTTGTCGCCGGTGGCGGTACGGCGGGCCACGTCCTTCCTGCGCTCGCGGTCGCCGACGCGTTGGTTGCGGCAGGACACGACCACAGCACGATCCGCTACGTCGGATCGCAGCGCGGCATCGAGACCCGGCTGCTGGTCGACACCCCGTACCCCCACACGTTCCTGGACGTCGTCGGGTTCCAGCGGCGGTTCGACCGACGGAATCTGGTGTTCGCGCCGAAGATGGTCGCGGCGACGAGGGTGATGGTCAAAGAGATGCGCGTGACGAGGCCGTCGGTGGTCGTGTCGGTCGGCGGCTACGCCAGCATGCCGGCCGTGTTCGCCGCACAGCTGCTCCGGATCCCGACCGTCGTCGTCTCGTACGACCGCACGCCGGGGCGGGCGAGCCGGCTCGCCGCCAAGTGGGCCACCGCATCGGCGGTGGCGTTTCCGGGGTCCCCGCTGCCGCGTGCGGTGGTGACCGGGGCACCGGTGCGCCAGGCGATCCTCGACGTCGATCGCGTCGGCGGCCGTGCCGCCGCCCGCCGCGAGCTCGGCATCCCCGACGACCGGTTCCTGGTGGTCGTGATGGGCGGATCGCTCGGATCGGGTGTGCTCAACGACGCCATCGCCGACCATCTCCGGGCGCACCTCGACGATCGCGACCTCGCGGTGTATCAGATCGCCGGGGAACGGTTCGCCCCCGACATCGAGTCGTTGGATCGTGGCGACGACGGCGTGCTCCACCGTGTGGTGGGCTACGAGCCGAACATGCCGGCGGTGTACGCCGCGGCCGACCTGTTGATCGGGCGCGGCGGTGCGAGCACGGTGCACGAGGTGGCCGTGACCGGCATTCCGGCGATCCTGCTGCCGTGGCCAGGTGCGACGGATGACCACCAACGGGACAACATCGCCTGGTTGACCGATGTCAACGCCGCGGTGATGCTCACCGACGACCAGGTCAGCGACCCCGATCACCCCGACTACCTGGGATCCCGCATCGATTGGCTGCGGTCCGACCCGCTGGCGCGCGACCTCCTGTCCGAGGCGGCCTACGACTGCGGGTCGGTGCATCGCAGTGGTGCCTTGGCCGGTTTGATCGATCGAGTGGCCATAACATCTCGTCCATCGTGACCACACTGTCTGCGCCATCCGGCTCACCGAAGAGCTCGCCGACGAGCTCGCCGATCTTCGATCTGAGCGTGCCCCGTCGTGTCCACGTCGTGGGCGTGGGTGGACCCGGAATGAGCGCCATCGCCATCGCGCTCGCCGAGATGGGGCACGACGTGTCCGGCTCCGATCTTCGTGACCACCCGGTGCTCGAGCGCGTGCGCGCGGCGGGGGTCACCGTGACCGTCGGCCACGAGCGTTCCGTCGTGCACGGTGTCGATGCGGTCACGGCGTCGACCGCGATTCCCGAACGGAACATCGAACTGGTCGAGGCACGGACCACCGGCGTGACCGTGCTGACCCGGGCGGGGATGCTGGCCGCCATCTGTGCCCAGGCGCGTTCGCTCGGTGTCGCCGGCACGCACGGCAAGACCACCACCACGTCGATGCTGATGTTGATCCTCGCCGAGGCGGGGCTGCGCCCCAGTTTCGTCGTCGGCGGCGACGTGACCGACGTGGGCACCGGTGCGCAGTGGACGGGCTCGGAATG
This sequence comes from Ilumatobacteraceae bacterium, assembly GCA_963772085.1. Classification (GTDB taxonomy): domain Bacteria; phylum Actinomycetota; class Acidimicrobiia; order Acidimicrobiales; family Ilumatobacteraceae; genus Sva-07. The sequence continues at coordinate 18,074 of CAVYWH010000017.1, read as the reverse complement.
GTTCGTCGTCGAGGCCGACGAGAGCGACGGCACCCACCTCGAACTCCCGCTCCACGGCACGATCCTCACGAATGTCGAGGTCGACCACCTCGACCACTACGGCACGTTCGAGGGCATCGTCGACGGGTTCGACCGCTACCTCGCCGGGATCGCCGGGCCCAAGGTGGTGTGCGGCGACGATCCCGTCGCCGCCGGCCTCGCCGAGCGCCACGGAGCGTTGACCTACGGGATCTCCGAAGGCGTCGACGTCCGGGCGGTCGACGTCGCCGCCACGACCGGCGCGTTCACGTTCACGCTCGTGCGTGACGGGGTGCGGATCGTCGACATCGAGTTGCCCCTCCGCGGCGTCCACAACGTCGTCAACGCGACGGGTGCGGCGGCGATGGCGATGGAGGTCGGTGTCGATCCCGCCCACATCGCCCGCGCGCTGGCCAAGTTCGGTGGGGTCGCACGACGGTTCGACATCCGTGGCGTCGACGCGGGCGCCACGTTCGTCGACGACTACGGCCATCTCCCGACCGAGATCGCGGCGGTGCTCGCGGCCGCTCGGGGGAGTGGCGACGGCTGGCAGCGGGTGATCGCCGTGTTCCAACCGAACCGGTACAACCGGATCGCCGAGATCTGGGCTGACTACGCGGAACGCGTTCGTCGACGCCGACATCGTGGTGCTCACCGACATCTACGCGTCCGGCACGACACCGATCCCCGGCGTCACCGGCAAGTTGCTCGTCAACGCCGTGGCCGAGGCCCACCCCGAGCAGCGCCTCGTGTGGCTGCCGCGCCGCGACGACCTCGTGCGCTTCGTGTCGAGCGAGGTCCGATCCGGTGACGTCTGCATCTCGATGGGCTGCGGCGACATCGCGACCTTTCCGACGGAGGTGCTCGGTGCCCGACGTGCGAACTGAGACCGGGCTCGACGGATCGGTGGCGAACGCCGTCGACGTCGCGCTCGCCGATCCTGGGCACCGCCGGCGAACGCGACGTGCCGATCGGCCCGCTCACGACCTATCGCGTCGGCGGCGCGGCGGCGGTCCTCGCACGCGTCGGTTCGCTCGCCGATCTGCAACGGGTCGGAGCGGCCGTCGCCGCATCCGGCCTGCCGGTGGTGATCCTCGGGCGCGGCTCGAACGTGCTCGTGGCCGACGCCGGGTTCGCCGGGATCGTCGTGTCGGCCACCGCGCTCACCGATCGGTTCGAGATCGACGTCGAGCGCGCCGTCGTGCGCGCCGGGTCGTCGGTGCCGCTGCCCGTGCTCGCCCGCCAATGCGCGGCGCGCGGTCTGACCGGCTTCGAATGGGCGGTCGGCGTACCAGGCTCGATCGGTGGAGCGGTGCGGATGAACGCCGGCGGCCACGGGTCCGACATCGCGGCATCGCTCGTCGAGGTCACGATCTCCGACCTGCTCGGGCCCGACCCCGGGCGGCCCGAGGTGCGCGCCGCCGCCGACCTCGGCCTGCGGTTCCGGGGCAGCGACCTGGGCACCGGCGTGCTCGTGATCGACGCCGTCCTGCAACTGGCCCACGGGGCGGCCGCGGTCGCCGAGGCGACCATCAGCGAAGTCGTCGCATGGCGCCGGGCCAACCAGCCCGGTGGTCAGAACGCCGGATCGGTGTTCGTCAACCCGGTGCCGGGAGAGGTGAGCGCGGGGGCGCTGATCGACCAACTCGGCCTGCGCGGGCTGCGGGTCGGTTCGGCACACGTGTCCGACAAGCACGCCAACTTCATCCAGGCGGACGAGGGCGGTTCGGCCGACGATGTCCACGCGCTGATGGAGACGGTACGCGAGCGGGTGCGGGTGGCGACGGGCTACGACCTGCGCAGCGAGATCCGTCTCCTCGGCTTCGACCAGACGGGGCGCGACTGATGTTCGGCTCCAAGCGACGCAAGGAGCGCGCCGCCGCGGCGATGCCCGCACCAGCCGATTCCGGTGGCTCCGAATCGGCGGTCACGATCGTCGGACCATCGGCGGCCGCACAACCGCTGCCCGCCAACGAGGCGGTGCTCGGAGAGCTGTCGGCTGCATTCGCCGATCGGTCGACGATCACCATCGGTGGCGACGACGAGCTGCCCGATGCGGTGTATCTCGACGATGAGTTGGAGCGTGGCGTCACCACCGGCCGCACGCTGTTCATCGACGACGACGGCTCGGAAGATGCGGTCGCCCCGAAGGAGGCGTCGACGCGCGGCATCGAGCCGCGCCTGCGTCAGCGGCGAATCGGGGTGCGGCGGGCGGAGAGTCGCCGGCGCCTGAGGTGGTTCGTCATCGGCGGCGTCGTGCTGTTGATCGTGATCGCCGCGCTCGCCGTGCTCGGTTCGTCGCTGTTCGACGTCGACGAGGTCGACGTGAACGGCAACGTGTACACCGATCCCGACCAGCTGCAGGCGGTGGTCGACGACCTCATGGGGACACCGGTCCTCCTCGTCGACACCCAGCAAGCCGAGGCCGATCTCGAAGCGATCCCGTGGGTCGAGGACGCACGCGTACGGACCTCGTTCCCGAACTCGGCGTCGATCGAACTGCGCGAACGGACCCCGCTGGTGGCGATGGCCGGTGCCGACGGCCTGAGCAGGGTCCTCGACCGCGACGGCAGGGTGCTCGACTCGATCGAAGGCGAACCGGTCGCGCTGGTGTGGATCAGCGGGCCGGGCACGCTCGACGCGGCGGTCGGCGACGACGGCATCGATCGGCTACTCGGAAGCCGCATCGTTGGTGACGAAGCTGACGCCGACGATCCGCTCGCGCGTCCAGTCGATGATGGTGACCCCTGACGGATCCGACCTGGTCCTGGTGCTGACGGGGGTCGACGCCAACCCGCCGATCGAGGTCAGATTCGGGTCGGCGATCGGCGACAACGAGCAGATCGCCAAGCTCGTCCGCCTCGAGCGCAAGCTCGAAGACATCGGCGCCGACCCCGTTTCGGTGATCGACGTGTCGACCGCCGAGGTCACGGTTCGATGAACCGACGGTTAGCGTCCCCATTCTGATGTCTCAGACCTGGCAGGATGTGCGCCAGTCCGCTCCGAGGCAGGAGCGATGGACCGAATGGAACCAATGAACTCGAACCAATGGAGGATCTGCTGATGGTCGGCGCCCCGCAGAACTATCTTGCCGTCATCAAGGTCATCGGCGTCGGTGGCGGTGGCGTCAACGCCGTGAACCGCATGATCGACGCCGGGTTGAAGGGCGTGGAGTTCATCGCCGTCAACACCGACGCTCAGGCGCTGTTGATGAGCGACGCCGACGTCAAGCTCGACGTCGGTCGCGATCTCACGCGAGGCCTCGGTGCCGGCAGCGACCCCGAGGTGGGTCGGGCGGCCGCCGAGGCGCACCACGACGAGATCGAAGAGATGGTGCGTGGCGCCGACATGGTGTTCATCACCGCCGGCGAAGGTGGTGGCACCGGTACGGGCGCTGCTCCCGTGATCGCCGAGATCGCCCGCGAGGCAGGTGCGCTGACCATCGGCGTCGTCACCCGCCCGTTCTCGTTCGAGGGTCGCCGTCGCGCCGTTCAGGCCGACAACGGCGTCCAGCGGCTGAAGGAGAAGGTCGACACGCTGATCGTCATCCCGAACGATCGCCTGCTCACCGTCGCCAACGACAAGACCAGCGTGCTCAACGCGTTCAAGATGGCCGACGAGGTCCTGCTGCAGGGCGTGTCGGGCATCACCGGGCCTGATCACCACGCCCGGCCTGATCAACACCGACTTCGCCGACGTCAAGATGGTGCTGTCCAACGCCGGTTCGGCGCTGATGGGCATCGGCCAGGCCAGCGGCGACGAGCGTGCGGTTTCCGCCGCCAAGGCGGCGATCTCGAGCCCGCTGCTCGAATCGGCCATCGACGGAGCCCGAGGCGTGCTGCTCAACATCACCGGCCCGTCGAGCATGGGTCTGTTCGAGATGAACGCGGCGGCGGAGATCATCCACGCGGTGGCCCACCAGGACGCGAACATCATCTTCGGTACGGTCATCGACGACGAGATGGGCGACGAAGTGCGCATCACCGTCATCGCCGCCGGGTTCGATCGGGTCGATGGCCCGCCGACCGGTGGTCGAGCTCCGTTGTCGAGCGATTCGCCACGGACGTCGCCGACCCGGATCACCGAGCTGTTCGGCGAGAGCGACGTCGCCGATCCCCTCGACGATGACGACGACGACTTCGACGTTCCGTCGTTCCTGAAGTAGCCGAACGGCTGGGCGCCGTGCTCGAACTGCGCCGTCAGGTCATCGGATCGCGCACGCTGCACGTGGTCGTCACCGAACGGGCCGACGGCGATCAGCGGCCCGACCGCGATTCGTCGATCGGTGGTCCGGCTCTGCGATCGGCGCGGCGCGGGTGGACCTCCAGCGAGCGCTCACCGGTCACGTCTGGTCGATGGCCGCCGAAGAACACGGCGTGGGGGTCGTCGACGTCGACGTGGACGTGGACGTGGCGCGGGCGGGGCGCGACCCGCACGCCGCCGCGCCGATGCTGCCGCCGGGTGACGTGCTCGTCACCACGCAGACCGATCGAGCGCTGTCGGTCTGGGCCGGCGATTGTGCGCCGTTGGTGCTGTGTGGCGCCGACGGGAACGTTGGTGGCGGTCCACGCCGGCTGGCGCGGACTGGCCGACGGGGTCATCGACGTCGCCGTCGACGAGCTGGCGAAGCGCGACGACCACTCGGTCGCCGCCGTGCTCGGGCCGTGCATCCATGCCGAGTGCTACGAGTTCGGTGTCGTCGACCTCGCCGCGGTGGCGGGCGGAGTGGGCGCGGATGTGGATCGGATCGCCCGATCGACCGCCGACGGCAGGACCCGCCTCGACGTGCCGGCCGCGGTCGCCGCGGCCCTCGCCCGGCGGGGGATCGGCCTCGACGTGGTGGGGCCGTGCACCGTCGTGCGACGAGCGTTGGTTCTCGCACCGGGCCCGGCAGGACGACGGCCGCCATGCCGTGGTCGCCTGGACGACCGCGACGACGGGACGACCGCCGGATGAGCACCGACGACGATCGTGGCCGGTCGGTGGCCGACTTCGCGTTCCACTACGAACGGCTGCGGGCGGTGATCGATTCGGTCGAGCGGTCGTGGACGCATCCGGTGGAGATCGTCGCGGTGACGAAGGGGTTCGGTCCCGATGCGATCGAGCACGCGGTCGCCGGGGGAGCGGCGTCGATCGGGGAGAACTATGCCCAGGAGTTGGTGAGCAAGCGCGAGGTGCTCGAACGGTTGCGCCCGCAGGTGCAGTTCATCGGCAATCTGCAGACGAACAAGGTGCGCCAGCTCGTCGGACCTCGTCGATGTCTGGGCGAGCCTGGACCGGCGGTCGATCATCGACGAGGTCGCCAAGCGTGCGCCGGGCGCGGCGGTGCTGATCCAGGTGAACTCGACGGGTGAAGCCGGCAAGTCGGGCTGCCCTCCCGCCGAGGTCGGGCGGCCTCGTCGAGCACGCGACGGCGGCGGGCCTCGTCGTGCGCGGCCTGATGACCGTCGGCCCGACGAGCGGTGACCGTGCCGCGACCGCCGCGGCGTTCGCGACCACTCGGGCGCTCGTCGACGACCTCGGTCTCGCCGAGTGCTCGATGGGCATGAGCGGCGACCTCGAACTCGCCGTCGCCGCCGGGTCGACCCAGGTCCGCATCGGCACCGCCCTCTTCGGCCCCCGCCCACCCAAAGCCTGACCGCTGACCCAATCCGCATCGGATCCACCCTCGGACCGATGCGCGCACATCGAGGCCGGTCGTGCAGCCGACTGCGCCAGCGGACGGATGAACGGGGGCTGTCCACTTGAAAAGGGGGATGGTGGACTAACCTCCCGCACGCAGGAGGATTGCATGTCACTCTGGAAAAGGACCATGGACTACCTGGGTCTCGGTCCCGACGACGCCTACGACGACTACGACGGCTACGACGAACCCGAGGCCCCACGGCAGCAGCGCGCGCCCAAGGACAGCGAACAACGTTCGCAGCGAGGGTGGGAGCCGGAGCCGGAGCCGACGGTGCGCACCGTCGCGGCCCGGCCGAGCTTCCCGTCGAAGGACTTCGACGCGTCGCCGTCTCGCCGTCAAGCGTCATCGAACTCGGGTCGTCACGACGACTCGGGTGTGCAGATCCGACCCAGCCAGTCGTCGCAGCCTGCGCTGCGCAGCGTTCAGGGGAGCTCCATGGAACCGTCCACCGTCCGGCCGCGACGATTCGATCAGGCCCAGGAGGTCGCCGACAAGTTCAAGGAGGGCCAGCCGGTCATCATGAACCTGGAGGGCACCGAGCGCGAGGTCGCCCGCCGACTCATCGACTTCGCCAGCGGCATCTGTTACGCGCTCGACGGCTCGATGGAGAAGGTCGCGACCGGCGTCTACCTGCTCAAGCCGCCCGTGGCCGCTCGTCAACAGCGCTACGACGACGGCGATGAATAGCGAGCACCGCACCGCGCTCAGCCGAGCGATCCCGACACGCCCGATGGCGACACGTTCGAAGACGGAGGCACCCGCATGGAAATGAGCCCGCAACGCGTCAGGAGCGCCGAGTTCAAGACGGTTCGCAAGGGGGCGGATCTCGACGAGGTCCGCCGTTTCCTCAACGACGTCGCCGACGAACTCGAGCGTGCCCAGAACCAGTCCACGGCGATGGAGGCGCGGGCGCGGGCCGCGGTCGCTCGCCTGCAGGAGGTGTCCGACGGCCAGGTCGCGCCGACCGAGGCTCCGGCCCGCGTCGACGAGCCGGTCACGCGTGCCCGTCGACCAGTCCGAGACGATCAGCCGCACGCTGGTCCTGGCCCAGCGCACCGCCGACGCACTGATCGCCGAAGCACACGCCGACGCCGCCAAGCTGGTGTCGACCGCGAACGAAGAGGCGGCGGCGACCCGGATTCGACTCGCGAGATGGCCGCCGCCATGCTCGATGAGGCCCGCGAAGAGGCACGTCGTGCCAGCGAGAGCGAGCGGCTGCTCGCGGCCAGCGAGGTCGACGCCCTCAAGGCGCGCCGAGATTTCCTCGAATCCGACGTCGACCACCTCGAGCAGTTCCTCATCGCCCAGCGCGGGCGCGTGCGCGATGCCGCGACCGAACTGCTCGAGATCACCGATCGCGTTCCCGCCGGTCTCGGCGAGGTCCGCCGTCCGCTGCTGTCGGCGTCCGACGACGCATCGCCCGACGATGCGGCATCTGCCGCGCCGGGGTTTGCCGGTGCGCCGACCGGCGCGGCGTCGCCCGAACCCGCTCGTCATCGTCACGGCGGAGCGACGACGACGTCGCCGACAACCTCGACCCGACCGAAGCGATCGAACTCGTCATCGTCAGCGACATCGACGAGGAACCTGCCGACGTGGACCGACGACGACCGACGATACGACCCCCGTCGGAGCCGGCTTCGACCGTCTCGACGAGCCGTCCCCGTCGGGGTCGTCGGAATCGGACGACTTCCGATTCACGTTCGACGACGACGATCGCACCACCTGACGACGTCGCAGCCGGGCGACTCCACCGGCACGGGCGCACCGGCGAACCTCCATCGGCGGCCGCGATCGTCGTCGGTAGCATCGTGGCGTGCCGTATCCAGCCGTCGACCCGAAGCCGAACTTTCCTGCCCTCGAAGAGGACGTGCTGGCCATTTGGGAGAAGGCGTCGACGTTCGAGCGCTCGATCGAGCAGCGTGAGGCCGGCGTCGCCGGCGACAACGAGTTCGTCTTCTACGACGGCCCGCCCTTCGCCAACGGGCTCCCGCACTACGGCCACCTGCTGACCGGCTTCGTCAAGGACGCGATCCCGCGCTACCAGACCATGCGCGGGCGACGGGTCGAGCGCCGATTCGGCTGGGACTGCCACGGCTTGCCGGCCGAGGTCAAGGCCGAACAGGAGCTCGGCATCTCCGGCCACCCGGCGATCACCGCGTTCGGCATCGACAAGTTCAACGACGCCTGCCGGACGAGCGTGCTGCAGTACACCAGCGAGTGGCGTGACTACGTGACGCGCCAGGCCCGCTGGGTCGACTTCGACAACGACTACAAGACCCTCGATCTCACCTACATGGAGAGCGTCATGTGGGCGTTCAAGACCCTGTGGGACAAAGGTCTGATCTACGAGGGCTTCCGTGTGCTCGCCTACTGCTGGCGCTGCGAGACACCGCTCAGCAACACCGAGACCCGGATGGACGACGTGTATCACGATCGTCAGGACCCGGCGCTCACGGTCGGTTTCGAACTCGAGACGGGCGAGCGGATCCTGGCCTGGACCACGACACCGTGGACGCTGCCCTCGAACCTCGCGCTCGCCGTCGGCCCGGACATCGAGTACGCGATCGTCGAACTCGACGGTGTGCGGTACATCCTGGCCGAGGCGCGGCTCGAGTCGTACTCCGCCGAACTCGGCCGACGCCACCAGGGTCGGCACGGTCACGGGCGCCGACCTCGTCGGACGGACCTACACCCCGCTGTTCGACTTCTTCAGCGACACCGCCACGTGGGGGACCGAGCAGGCCTTCCGGGTGCTCGGCGGCGACTTCGTCTCGACCGAAGACGGCACCGGCGTGGTGCACATGGCCCCCGGCTTCGGCGAGGACGACCAGATCGTGTCGAACGCGGCCGGGATCCCGACCATCTGCCCGATGGACGAGCACGGACAGTTCACCGGCGACGTCGCCCCGTGGAAGGGCGTCCACGTCTTCGACGCCAACCCGCTCGTGATCCGCGAGCTGAAAGAGCGCGGCGTCGTGCTGCGCCACGCCACCTACGACCACTCGTACCCGCACTGCTGGCGCTGCGCCCAACCGCTCGTCTACCGGGCGATCTCGTCATGGTTCGTGCAGGTCACCGCGTTCCGCGACCGCATGGTCGAACTCAACGAGCAGATCACCTGGCAGCCGGCGCACCTCAAGGAGGGCAGCTTCGGCAAGTGGATCGCCAACGCCCGCGACTGGGCGATCAGCCGCAACCGCTTCTGGGGTTCACCGATCCCGGTGTGGCAGTCCGACGACGCCGCCTACCCCCGCGTCGACGTGTACGGCTCGATCGCCGACCTCGAAGCGGACTTCGGCGTCACGATCACCGATCTCCACCGTCCGAACGTCGACGAGCTGACGCGCCCGAACCCCGACGACCCGACCGGCAAGTCGACGATGCGCCGCGTCCCCGAGGTGCTCGACTGCTGGTTCGAGTCGGGGTCGATGCCGTTCGCCCAGGTCCACTATCCGTTCGACAACCGCGAGTGGTTCGAGCAGCACTACCCGGGCGACTTCATCGTCGAGTACATCGGTCAGACCCGCGGCTGGTTCTACACGCTGCACGTGCTGGCGACCGCCCTGTTCGACCGCCCTGCATTCTCGACCTGTGTGAGCCACGGCATCGTGCTCGGCGACGACGGGCAGAAGATGTCGAAGAGCCTGAACAACTACCCGGACCCGACGGCGATGTTCGACGCCCACGGCGCCGATGCGATGCGCTGGTCGTTGCTGTCGTCGTCGATCCTGCGCGGCAACGACGCGACCGTCACCGAGGCCGGCATCCGCGACACCGTCCGCCAGGTGCTGCTCCCGCTGTGGAACTCCTGGTACTTCCTCGCGCTGTATGCGAATGCCGTCCGACCATCGGGGCGTCGTGCGCACCGACTCGCCCAACGTGCTCGACCGCTACATCCTGTCGAAGACCCGCGACCTCGTCGGCGACCTCACCACGTCGCTGGACGCGTACGACCTGTTCGGCGCCTGCCAGCACGTGCGCTCGTATCTCGACGTGCTCACCAACTGGTACGTGCGCCGCAGCCGCAGCCGTTTCTGGCAGGGCGACCACGACGCGATCGACACGATGCACACCGTCATGTCGGTGGTCACCCGCGCCGTCGCGCCCCTGCTGCCGCTCGTGGCCGAAGCGATCTACCAGGGCATGAACGGCGAGAGCCGACGGCGACGCCGGGGCGGCCCCCGACGGTGCCGACAGCGTGCACCTGACCGATTGGCCGACGCTCGACGAACTCCCGGCCTTCGACGACCTCGTCGACACGATGGATCTCGTGCGCGAGGTCTGCTCGGCGACGCTGTCGGTCCGCAAGGCCCATCAGCGCCGTGTGCGCCTCCCGCTCGAGTCGGTCACCGTGGCCGCCCCGGATGCCGAGCGACTGCGCGACTTCGTCGACCTGATCGCCGACGAGGTCAACGTGCGCCATGTCGACCTGACCACCGACATGGGACAGGTGGCGTCCGAAGAACTCCACCTCGTCCCGGCCAAGCTGGGCCCGCGCCTCGGCAAGGAGGTGCAGGACGTCATCAAGGCGCACAAGGCCGGCGACTGGACCGTGGTAGACGGCGTCGTGCCCGTCGGCGGGCGGGAGCTGGTCGAGGGCGAGTATCGGCTCGACCTGGTCGCGTCGGGCGACCGGGCGAGTTCGGGGTTGCCGAACAGGACCGGCGTCATCGCCCTCGACATCGACGTGACCGACGAGCTCGAACGCGAAGGGCTCGCACGGGATCTGGTCCGTTCGATCCAACAGGCCCGCCGCGAGGCCGACCTCGACGTGTCCGATCGGATCAGCCTGTCGATCACCGCGCCGCAAGCGTGGATCGACGCCGTCGACACCCATCGCCGAGATGGTGATGGACGAGACGCTGTCGGTCGAGCTCGAGACCACGATCGTGGCCGGCGATGCGTCCGATGACCCGACGATCGTCGTCACCCGCGCAACGACCCGGTAGAGTCCGCCGCTCAACACGCCGGGAGGAAGCGCGAAATGGTCGCACCGAAGAAGCCCAACCCTGCAGGCAAGCAGACCGCCAAGAAGGCGGCTGCGACCAAAGCGCCAGCGAAGCAAGCCGCCGCGAAGAAGACGGCGGCGTCGTCGGCGTCGACGAAACCGGCCGCCGCGACCAAGGCGTCCGCTCGACGACCAGATCATCGACGAACAAGTCCGCCGCGGCCGCCAAGACGCCGGCGGCGAAAGCTCCGGCTGCGAAAGCGCCGGCAGGAAAGAGTTCCACCGTGACGAGTCCCGCAACGAAGAGCGCCGCCAGCAAGACGCGCGGCCGCCAAGCCGGTCGAGGCCAAGCCGGCACGCCGCCCGCCGCGTGCCCAAGCCGCCGTCACCCGACACGCCGGCGTTGTTGTCCAACTATCGCCCCGATCGCCACGAGATCCCCGAGCCGCGCGGGCATCTCCAAGGACGGCATCGCCTACACCAAGGACTTCGACGTGAAGTTCCTGAAGGCCCAGCGCGACGAGCTGATCGCCCGTCGTCAGGCCGAGCTGGCCCGTGCCACCCGGCTCGAGGACGAGGCGACGAGCCTCATCGAAGACGGCGAGATGGGCGACGTGCAGTTCGACGACGAAGGCGGCGAGGGCGACACGATGGTCGTCCAGCGCGACCTCGACCGGGTGCTGTCGACACAGGCCCGCCAGACGATCGAAGACATCGATGCCGCACTCGAGCGCATCAAGCTCGGCACCTACGGCTACTCCGAGGTGTCGGGGCTGCCGATCCCCCGCGAGCGCCTCGAAGCGCTGCCGGAGACCACGGTGTTCGCCGCCGAGAAGGTCAGCGGCATCGGCCTGCGCTGAGCTGCGCGATGGGTCCACGATCATGACAGTCGCCCGTCCGTGGCGGGCACCGATCCTGATCGCGGTCGCCGTCGTCGCTGCTCGACCAGCTGACCAAGCACTGGGCGCTGAACGCACTGTCGGCCGGGCGGATCATCGAGGTCGTCTGGACGCTCCAGTTCAACCTCGCCTTCAACAGCGGCATGGCCTTCAGCAGAGGTCGAGGCTTCGGGCCGTACATCGCGGTGATCGCGACGCTGGTGATCGTCTGGCTGCTCGTGTCGCTGCGCAGCGGTGGCACCAAGCTCGGTGCGTTCGGCATGGGCTGCCTGATCGGCGGCGCGGCCGGCAACCTGATCGACCGGCATGTTCCGCGGCGATGCCTGGCTCCACGGTTCGGTCGTCGACTTCATCGACTTCGCAGTGGTTCCCGATCTTCAACGTCGCCGACATCGCGGTGAACGTCGGCGCCGCCGCGTTGATCCTGAACAGCATCCTCGTCAGTCGCTCCGACGCGGCGGCGATCGTTGGCGGCCCAGACCGACGACAAGCGTCGACACGATCGACAACACCGGGCAGATCACCACGACCGGCCAGGTCAACAGCACCGGGGAGAGTCACGATGATCGATGAAGAGGTTCCGGCCGCACTCGACGGTGAACGCCTCGACCGGATCGTGGCGCTGATCGGCGACGTCAGCCGGTCCGATGCCACGCTGATGATCGCCGCCGGCGGCGTGAGCGTCGACGGCGCGGTCGCCAAGTCCGGCAAGGTCCGCCTCGTCGAGGGACAGCAGGTGTCCGTCGATCCGGACTCGCGTCCCGACCGTCCCGCTCCCCACCGCCGACCCGTCGGTCGAGTTCGGCATCGTGCACGTCGACGACTCGGTGATCGTGGTCGACAAGCCGGCCGGCCTCGTGGTGCACCCGGGCGCCGGCAATCTCGACGGGACGCTCGTCAACGGGCTGCTCGCGCAGTTTCCCGAGATCGCGGGCGTCGGCGAGCCGCATCCGGCCCGGGATCGTGCATCGCCTCGACGCGGGGAGTTCCGGGCTGCTCGTCGTGGCCCGCACCCAGGATGCCGCCGACATGCTGATCGAGCAGTTCGCCGACCACAGTGCGACCCGACGGTACGAGGCGCTCGTGTGGGGCGTGCCCGACGCGCCGCACGGCATCATCGACGGACCGATCGGACGTGACCGTGGCGATCCGCTGAAGATGGCGGTCGTGGCGAACGGGCGGTATGCCCGCACCGACTACCGGGTCATCGGTTCGTACTCGGCGCCGGCGGTCGTCTCTCGGCTCGAGTGCCGGCTCGAGACCGGCCGGACCCACCAGATCCGCGTGCACCTCGCGTCGATCGGCCACCCGCTGGTCGGCGACCCGACCTACAGCCAACGCCGGCCGATGCTCGGTCTCACCCGCCCGTTCCTGCACGCCGCCGAGCTGGCGTTCGTGCATCCGGCAACGGGGGAGCGCGTCACGTTCCACAGCCCGCTGGCCCCGACCTCGTCGCCTGGATGGACGCCGCCACGCCCTGAGTCCGACCAGCGCGAGGTCAGCGTCGGTGCCTGGCACCGATGTACAACTGGTCAGGTCGGGGTGAGCAGTTCGACGGGGATCGACTTGAACGTCGGGGTTCCCGCCTCGCCGACGCTGTGCAGGGGCACGAGCACGTTGGTCTCCGGGTAGTACGCGGCGCACGATCCCGGCGGGGTCGGATAGTCGACGACCCGGAAGCCACGAGCGATCCGCTGCACGCCCTCGCCGTCGGTCGAGCGAAGATCGACCACATCGCCGTCGCTCAGCCCGCGTGCCACCAGATCGGCACGGCTGACGAACACGACGCGGCGCCCGCCCTGGATCCCGCGATACCGGTCGTCGAGGCCGTAGATCGTGGTGTTGTACTGATCGTGGCTCCGCAGGGTCTGCAGCAGCAGCGTGCCGGTCGGCGCCGTGGCGAAGCTGAGCTCGTTCACGGTGAAGTGCGCTCGCCCGTCGGCGGTCGCGAAATGGCGTGCATCCCGTGGACCGTGCGGAAGGGTGAACCCACCGGGTTCCGCGATCTTCGCTGTTGAAGTCGTCGAAGCCCGGAATGACCCGGCTGATCGCGTCGCGCACCGCGGCGTGGTCGCGCTCGAACCGTCCCCAGTCGGCGGCCGCCGAGCCCGGCGCACCGTGCGACGGTCGACGCGTCGAGCGCACGGGCGATGCGGCAGACGATCTCGACCTCGCTCAACAGGTCCGGCGACGCCGGCGGCAGCGAGCCGCGTGAGGCGTGCACCACGCCCATCGAGTCCTCGACCGTGACGACCTGCTCGACCCCGTCGACCTCGTGCCGTTCGGTGCGTCCCTTGGTCGGCAGGATCAACGCCCGATCGCCGACCACGAGGTGCGAGGCGTTGAGCTTGGTCGACACCTGCACCGTGAGCCGGCAGGCCTCCAGGGCGCGGTGGGCAGCGGCCGTGTCGGGCGTGGCCGAAGCGAAGTTGCCGCCCATGCCCATGAAGAACGTGACCTGACCGTCGAGCATCGCCTGGATGGTGTCGACCGTGTCGAACCCGTGCGCGCGTGGCGGCTCGAACGAGAACTCCTCGGCCAACGCGTCGAGGAACCCGGTCGAGGGCTGCTCGTACGATCCCCATCGTGCGATCGCCCTGGACGTTCGAGTGGCCGCGCACCGGACACACCCCGGCACCGGGGCGCCCGATGTTGCCGCCCAGCAGCAGCAGGTTGACCACCTCGCGGATCGTCGCCACCGAGTTGGCGTGCTGGGTCAGGCCCATCGCCCAGCACACGATGATCCGTTCCGATCGGCGTACCCGATCGGCGAACCCCTCGGCGATCGAGCGGTCGAAGCCGGTCGCCCGTTCGAACGACGTCCAGTCGAAGTCGGCGGCCGCCGCGGCGAATTCGGCGAACCCGCTCGTGTGCTCGTCGATGAACGTCCGGTCGATGCCGGTCGGTCCGTCACCGGTCTCGGCGAGCAGGAGGTGGTTGACCGCCTTGAAGAAGGCGAGGTCGCCGTTGATGCGGATCGGCAGGTGGTCGTCGGCGAGCTCCGTGCCCGTTCGGAGCATCCCGCTCAGGCGCTGCGGGTTCCGGAAGCGGATCAGACCCGCCTCCGGCAGCGGGTTGATCGCCACGATCGACGCCCCGTGCCGCTTCGCCTCCTCGAGCGTCGAGAGCATGCGGGGATGGTTGGTGCCCGGGTTCTGCCCGACCACCACGATCAGGTCGGCCTCGGCGAAATCGGTGATGTGCACCGAACCCTTGCCGATGCCGATCGTCTCGATCAGTGCACTGCCGCTCGCCTCGTGGCACATGTTCGAGCAGTCCGGCAGGTTGTTCGTGCCGAACGACCGGGCGAGGAGCTGGTAGAGGAACGCGGCTTCGTTGCTGGTGCGGCCCGACGTGTAGAACGCGGCCGCATCCGGAGTGGGCAGGCCGGCGAGTTCGGCGGCGATCATGGCGAACGCCTCGTCCCACCCGATCGGCTCGTAGTGGGTACCGCCCGAGCGCTTGACCATCGGCGACGTCAGCCGGCCTTGCTGGCCGAGCCAGTGCTCCGAGCGCTCACGCAGATCGGCGATCGAGTGGCTGGCGAAGAAGGCGGGCGTGATGCGCTCCGTGGTCGCCTCCTCGGCGACCGCTTTCACGCCGTTCTCGCAGAACTCGGCGAGATGGGGCTTGCCCGGTTCGGGCCACGCACAGCCCGGGCAGTCGAAGCCGTCGGGCTGGTTGAGGGCGCGCAGCGTGGTGAACGTGCGTCGCGGACCCATCCGCTCGAGCCCGTGACGCAACGAGACCGCGACGGCGGGGCGACCGGCCGCCCACCGCTTGGGTGGCTCGACGGTGCCGGCGAACAACGCGTCGATCGCGTCCGGATCGACCGTCGGCCGGATCGCTCGTTCCCGGATCGCTCATCGATCATCAGTGTAGGAGCGCGCCCGGCGCCACCGCCGTGCGCTCGGCTCCATCCGGCCGGGTCGGATCGGCCACACTGGTCGCATGTCACTTCTCACCGAACCGATCAACACGCTCAACGGCGACGCGACGAGCCTCGCCGCGTTCGACGGCAAGGCGATCCTCGCGGTCAACGTCGCCTCGAAGTGCGGCCTGACCCCGCAGTACACCGGCCTCGAGGCGCTGCACGAGCAGTACGCCGATCGTGGGTTCACCGTCGTCGGCTTCCCCTGCAACCAGTTCGGCGCGCAGGAGCCGGGCACCGCGGAGGAGATCGAGACGTTCTGTTCGACCACCTACGGCGTCACGTTCCCGATGATGGAGAAGATCGACGTCAACGGCGAGGGCCAGCACCCGATCTACGCCGCGCTGACCGACGTCGCCGATGGCGAAGGCGTGTCCGGCGACATCCGCTGGAACTTCGAGAAGTTCCTGATCGCCCCCGACGGCACCGTCACCCGGTTCTCTCCGATGGTCACCCCGGAGGACCCCACCCTCGTGGCCGCGATCGAAGCGAGCTTGCCGAACTGATCCGGAACGGTCGGTCCTGGTCGAGGTGTCGGTCGAGCTAGTCGGCGAGGTGTTGGCCGAGGACGGCCAGGGGGCGTCGCCGTTGGCGATGGCGGCGATGCCCGCGAGGGTGTATCCCTCGAGGTACTCGCGCATCTGCGCGCCGGCCTGGTCCCAGATGCCGAGCAGCACGCATTGACCCTCGTGGTCACACGAGCCGTCCTGGTGCGGCTGGCCGAAGTCGCCGAGCGTGATCGGACCGTCGACGGCCGACACGATGTCGGCGAGCAGGATCTCCTCGGGCGGACGTGACAGGACGTAGCCGCCGCCGACGCCGCGCTTCGAGCGGACGAGACCGGCACCCTTGAGGGCCAGCAGGATCTGTTCGAGATAGGGCTGCGGCAGGGCGGTGCGATCGGCGATGTCGCGCACCGACGTCGGTCCGGCGTCGGTGTGCAGCGCGAGTGACAGCAACGCTCGGGAGGCGTAATCACCACGGGTCGAAATGCGCACGCCGACACCTTATTGATCATCCCCGCCTGATTCCTTGTCGCTGGGACCTGCGACGTGATGGACTGAGCAGAAGTGAGCATGATGAACGGCGCGACAAACGGCGGTGGGCCGATCATTCCTGACTATGCGGGCCCCAATGTGCGGGGCATCATTCCGGCGCTGCTCGGCCCTGCCCCGTGGGCGACCGGCCTGCCGTCATGGATCCCGAGCCCGGTGCGTTCCGCCAAGCGGGCGGTGCTGCTCGTGCTCGACGGACTCGGCTGGGACCAGTTCGAGTCCCATCGGCACCTCATGCCGTCGCTCGCGTCGCTGACCGGGGGACCGATCCACACCGTCGCCCCGACGACGACGGCGACCGCGTTGAGCTCCATCGCCACGGGGCTCACCCCGGCCGAGCACGGTCTGATCGGCTATCGCATGGTGCTCGGTGGCGAGATCATCAACGTGCTGCGCTGGATGGTGGGCGAGCAGCCGGTGCGCCGGTCGCACCCACCCCGCGACGTGCAACCGTACGAACCGTTCCTCGGTCATGCCGTGCCGGTCATCAGCCCATCGGAACTGCAGAGCTCCGGATTCTCCGAGGCCCACCTGCGCGGGTCCAAACCGACGGGATGGCGGGCGGCGTCGTCGATCGCCGTCGAGGCCGCGGCCCAGCTGGCGTCGGGGGAGCGGTTCGTCTACTGCTACTACGGCGGCGTCGACAAGATCGCCCACGAGCGCGGGTTCGGCCCGTACTACGACGCGGAGCTCCGCTTCGCCGATCACATCGTCGGGGAGATCCTGGCCGCGCTCCCGCCCGACACCGCACTGCTCGTGACCGCCGACCACGGCCAGGTCGACGTCGGGAGCAACATCGTGCATCCCTCAGCCGGAGATGCTCAACGGGGTGGCGTTCCAGTCGGGCGAGGGCCGGTTCCGGTGGCTCCACGCGGCGCCGGGCGCGATCAACTCGATCGTCGAGGCGGCGACCGAGGAGATCGGGCACCTCGGCTACGTCGTCACGAAGGACCGGATGCTCGACGAGCACTGGTTCGGCCAGTCGATGGCGCCGGCGATCCGTTCGCGCCTCGGCGACGTCGCCCTCGTCGCCCGCGAGCCCATCAGCTTCTACGATCCGGCCGATTCGGGCCCGTTCGAGCTGGTCTGTCGCCACGGCGCGTTGACGTCGGCCGAGGTCAACGTCCCGCTGCTCGCCACCGTCGTCTGACGCCGGGCCGTTCCCGGCGTGTCGTGGCCATCCGGCTGGGGTAGAACGGTGTCCATGTCAGACGAGACCGAAGTCGTGCAGCCCGACGAGATCACCAGCGGTGATGGCACCGAGATCGTCGAAGCGGTGGCCGACGTGGCCGAGGCGACGGAGGCGGTGCCGAAGGAATCGGTGACCGAACCGGGCAAGGTGATGCGGATCGGCTCGATGGTCAAACAACTGCTCGAAGAGGTGCGGGCGGCTCCCCTCGACGAGGCGTCGCGCGAACGGCTCGCGGAGATCTACGAGCGTTCGATCACCGAGCTGTCGATGGCGCTGTCGCCCGACCTCCAGGAGGAACTGCGCAGCCTGGCGCTGCCGTTCGACGAGGACGTCGTGCCGAGC
>CAVYWH010000016.1:0-102506 GCA_963772085.1 Ilumatobacteraceae bacterium | reverse complement strand
GATCGATTTCGATGACGCGGGTGTTGAGCCACGCGGTGATTTCGTGGTCGCCGTACCAGCGGTCGGGGAGCAGGAAGAGGCCCTGCATGGCGGAGCGGCCGACGACGACCCGGGTGATCCCCATGCGGTTGTACAGGTGGTGCGGTTCGGCGCCGATGATGTCGATCCGGACGTGCGGGTGGGCGCGCCTGAGGAAGTCGGCGGTGGTGACGCCAGCGACGCCGTTGCCGACGATGACGACTCGCTCGAGCAGCGGGTCGGGCTCGAACGGCGGCGTGACGGGACCGGGCGCTTGTGAGGTGTCCGGGGTCAGCGAGACCGAGCATGATCCCATCGCGCGGGCGACGCAGGCCATCCGGTTCGGATGGCCGAGGCCGAGTCGGAGCAGGGTGTCGTCCTCTGTCCGACGAGACGGCGACAGCTCGCCGGCGCCGTCGACGACGGCGACGGGGTCGGCACCGCACACCCCTTGCCGGCAACCGGCCTCGATCGGCACGCCGGCCTTCTCGGCCGCCTCGAGCACGCTCGTGCCCCGTGGAACGACGACCACGACCTCGCCGAACGTGACCTCGACGGTGTCGCCGGCGAGCGCCGACCTGGCGCCGCGGCTGAGATCAACGCGCACCGGCTCGGCCGGCGCAACGTCGCTGAGGAACCGATCCTCGACGCGGAACGAGCGGATCACCCACACCATGGCAAGGACGACGGTCACGCCGCGCAGCGGCCACGTGACGAAACCCCAATCGCCACCGACGAGGGAGTTCAGTGACGCCGGCAACCGTCGCGCCGTGTGGAAGTAGAACAGCGTGAACGCAGTCGCTCCGGCGATCACGGGAAGCCGATTCGCCGCCACCTTCAAGTAGGTGTCCAGGAGCGTGAACAGCGCGATGCTCGCCGGCGATCCACAGGCCGACCCTGGCGAGCATCTCGGCGACTCCGATCGTCCCGACGTCCGGCACGACGAAGAAGCCTTGGACGAGACCGGGGAAGGCGGCGACGAAGATCCGCCGGTATCCCCGAAACGCGTCATCCGGATCGTGCATGTCGGCGACGTAGGCGACGCGCGGGTTGAAGTCGTAGCAGTTCTTCGTGCACCCGACGCACGGGCGGCAGTGGCTGTTCGGGACACCGATGAACGGCGACTGGCCGTACACCCGCTGGACCGGCAGCAGCGGACAGATGCTCGAACACCAGCCGCTCTTGCCCTTCAGCAGCCAACCGCCGATCACGGCCCCGACGGCCACCACACCGAGAAGGGCTGCCAGGCCCGGACCGCTGTGGTTGAACCACACTTTGCGACCGATCACGATGCCGATGAACGCGGTCGACGCGAAGACGAATCCGTACTCGGTGAGCCAGCGGGGCGCGGTCGCGGCGCGAGACACCCGAGGTTTCGTGACGACTGGTTCAGCGCCGCCAACGGGCACACGTTGCGCCACGATCCCGGCGCGATGAGGAACACCACCGGAAGGATCGGGATCAGCACGCCCCAGAACAGGGTGAGGGTGTCGGTCGGGTCGAGGACCGCCGCCACACAAATGGCGACGAGGGCGGCGACGCTGACGACGCGGATGGCGCGCCACACGCCGAGCGGCACCCGCGAGGTCATCTCGAGATAGTTCGGGAACCCCGGGTCGCTCATGCGCCGGAGTCCCGCTCCGTCATCCGGCGCAGGCGCTGGGCGACGACCCGGCCGAGATCCGACAGGATCAGATGCCCGAGCGCCGGTTCGGCAGCCGCGAGGGACTCGAAGTCCGCCCGGCTGAGCCGGAGCAGTTCGCCATCCTTCGTCGCCACCACGTCTGCCGAACGCGGCAGACCGTCGAGGAACCCGAGCTCGCCCACGACCGATCCGGCCGGCGACAACCGCCAGCGTACGCTGGCGTCGGCCTTCGCCGATCGACGTGCACACCTCGCCCTCGAGGATGATCACCAGGGCACCATCGGTCTCGCCGGATGCGATGATCCGCTCGCCGGCGCGGAACCGACGCCGCTCCGATCGCGCCGCGATCGAACGCCACTCGTCGACCGTGCACGCCGCGAGGAACGGCTCATCGGGAGGTGGGGAGCTCCGATCGCCGTACTGGAAGAACGACGTGGCCGACATCCGTGACGATTGGGACATGGGCGATGACCCTGAGTTCGCGTTCGAGGTCGTGCATCGGTGCCAGGCACCGACGCACGACCTCGATCCCCGGACTCGGCTCAGCGGGTTCGTGTGCGGCCGGCGTCGGAGTGGCTACCGTCGCCCGACATGGATCTCGCCGACCTGCAAGACGTCATCGAACGGACCTATGCCGAGCGGGACAGCGCCCGCGGCGTGTCCGCGACGGTGGCCTGGCTGGCCGAGGAGATCGGTGAGCTGGCCCAGGCGGTGCGCAAGGGGACGCACGAGCAGCAGGTCCACGAGTTCGGCGACGTGATCGCGTGGGTGGCCACGCTCGCCAACCAGCAGGGCGTCGATCTGAACGAGGCCGTCGAACGCTTCGCCCAGGGCTGCCCGAAGTGCAGCTCGATCCCCTGCGGTTGCGATTGAGTCAGACGAGCAATTCGGCGATCTGGATCGCGTTCAGCGCGGCACCTTTGCGGAGGTTGTCGTTGCTGACGAACAACGCCAGGCCACGACCGCCGGGCACGCCGTCGTCCTGGCGGATCCGGCCGACGTAGCTCGGGTCCTGGCCCGCCGCTTCGAGCGGATTCGGGATCTCGCTGACGACCACGCCGGGCGCGTCGGCGAGCAACTCGAGGGCGCGGGCGACGCTGATCGGTCGCTCGAACTCGACGTTCAGCGACAGGGAATGGCCGGTGAACACGGGCACGCGGACGCAGGTACCCGACACGGCCAGAGCGGGGATGTCGAGGATCTTGCGGCTCTCGTTGCGCAGCTTCTGCTCCTCGTCGGTCTCGAACGATCCGTCGTCGACGATCGAGCCGGCCAAGGGCAGGACGTTGAACGCGATCGGGCGGGCGAACTTCGTCGGTTCGGGGAACGCGACCGCGGCACCGTCGTGGGTGAGTTCGGCGGCACGATCGACGACCTCGCGGGCCTGCTTGTCGAGTTCGTCGACGCCGGCGAGCCCGCCGCCCGACACGGCCTGGTACGTCGACGCGATCATCCGTACGAGGCCGGCCTCGTCGTGGAGCGGCTTGAGCACCGGCATCGCCGCCATGGTGGTGCAGTTCGGGTTGGCGATGATGCCCTTGGGCGGGTTGTGCGCCAGCTCGCCGTTGACCTCGGCCACGATGAGCGGCACGTCGGGGTCCATCCGGAAGGCCGAGGAGTTGTCGATCACGATCGCTCCCGCGGCCGCGAACTTGGTCGGCGTACTCGCGCGACGACGACGCACCGGCGGAGAACAAGGCGATGTCGAGGCCGCTCGGATCGGCGGTCGCGGCGTCTTCGACGACGATGTCGGTCCCGTTCCACGGCAGCGTGGTGCCGGCGGACCGGGCCGAGGCGAAGTAGCGCATCTCGGACGACCGGGAAGTTGCGCTCGGCAAGCAGGCGGCGCATCACGGTGCCCACCTGGCCCGTCGCACCCACGATCCCGACACGTACACCTGCGCTGTTCATGGCGAAAAGACTAACGGCACCGCCTCGTCAGCCAGCGCGCCATTCGTGCGCCTGTGCCGGGACGTGACATGTCGCTCACCGGTCGCATTGTCGGAGTCGGCTTGCGAGATGGCACAATCACGCGGATGGTCCGGCGCGCTCAATTGATCCCGTGGCGTTCCGCCGGCCAGTTGAGTGAGCGGCAGGCGAGCGGTGACGACGTCGTGCGCGCCACCGGCTGGGTCTTCAACAACGAGACCGGGTCGGATCTGACGCTGCAACAGTTCGTGGCGACCGGCGACGCGGAGGTGCCCGCCTATCTCACCGAGTTCGGGCTGCGCGGCCCGGAGATCGAGCGCCAGACGATCGTGGAGATCGGATGTGGCATCGGGCGGATGACCTGCGCGTTCACTCGCGAGTTCGGCACCGTGATCGGCTGCGATCTCGACGCCGGCTTCCTCGAGCGCACCCACGAGACGGTCGGACGTTTCGGCCGGGTCGATCGGCTGCGCACCAGTCATGTGGCCGACGGCCAGACGCTCGACCTCCCCGACGACTCGACCGACGTCGCCTTCAGCTACATCACGCTGCAGCACTGCGACGCCGACGACGCGCTCGACCTGACGTCGGAGGCCGTTCGCATCACGAA
The DNA here is from genome assembly GCA_963772085.1 of Ilumatobacteraceae bacterium. GTDB lineage: Bacteria > Actinomycetota > Acidimicrobiia > Acidimicrobiales > Ilumatobacteraceae > Sva-07. The sequence continues at coordinate 98,304 of CAVYWH010000016.1, read as the reverse complement.
GCCCGGCGGCAAGATCGCCCTCAACTACCGCGGCCGCACGTCGGCGGACATCGTGCTGCTGCCCGTCGGATCGCTCATCCGCGCCACGTTCCGGATTCCCGGACTCGGCAACTGGGTCGCGCAACGTCGCTTCGCCGCCCGCCTCGGCTGGCAGGCGAACCGGCTGAACCCGGATCAGGTCATCGGGCCGCTCGAACGGCACCTGACCGACATCCAGGTGTGGCGCCACCCGAAGAGCAAGATGACCGGTTACGGCGCCGAGATCAAGACGTTCGACGGCATCAACCCCGCCCACTACTGGGTCGTCGCCACGGTGAAGTAACGCGAAGGTCGTGCATCGGTGCCAGGCACCAACGCACGACCTTGCTCACTTCCTCTCAGGAAGGGGGCGGAGTAGTCGGCGCCGGAGTCGAGGCCGAAGGCGGTGTGCAGGGCGCGAGCGGCGCGCTCCATGTCGCCGGCGGCGATGACGACCGAGACACGGATCGTCGACGTGGAGATCATGTGGATGTTCACGTCCTCGTCGGCGAGGATGCGGAACATCCGGGCGGCGATGCCGGGGGACGACTTCATGCCGGCACCGACGATCGACACCTTGGCGATGTCGTTGTCGTGGGACACGCCGGTCGCCCCGACCTCCTGGGCGACCCGGGAGACGATGTCCTCGGCGTCGGTCATGTCGGCCATCGGCATCGTGAAGCTGATGTCGGTCGTGCCGTCGGTCGACGTGTTCTGCACGATCATGTCGACGTTCACGTTCGCCGCGGCGAGCGGCTCGAACAGGGCGGCGGACACGCCAGGGCGGTCGGGCACCCCGAGCACGGTGACCTTGGCCTCGGTCATGTCGGTGACGACACCGGAGATGATCGGATCTTCCATCGAGGGCTCCTCATTGGTGACCCACGTGCCCGGTTCCCAAGTGAACGATGAGCGGACGTGGAGCGGGACGTCGTGTGTGCGGGCGAACTCGACCGAGCGCAGGGCCAGCACCTTCGAGCCGGCGCCGGCCATCTCGAGCATCTCGTCGAAGTGGATCTTCGGCAGCTTGCGGGCCTGGGGCACGATGCGCGGGTCGGCGGTGAACACGCCCGTGACGTCGGTGTAGATCTCGCACGCATCGGCCTTCATCGCCTGGGCGAGCGCCGAGGCGGTGAGGTCGGAGGCGCCGCGACCCATCGTGGTGATCTCACGGTCGGTGCTGACGCCTTGGAAGCCGGCGATGACGGCGACCTTGCCGGCGGCGAGCGCCTCGCGCACGCGATCACCCTTGACCTCGATGATCTTGGCCTTGCGGTGCGTCGTGTCGGTGATGATCCCGACCTGGCTGCCGGTGAAGCTGATGGCGTCGATGCCACGATCGGCCAGCGCCATCGTCATCAACGCCGCGGTCTGGCGCTCACCGGTGGTGAGCAACATGTCCATCTCGCGGCCCGGTTGCGTCCTCGACACCGAGTCGGCGAGGGCGATCAGGTTGTCGGTCGCCTTGCCCATCGCCGACACGACCACGACGACGTCGTTGCCGCGGCGCTTGGTGATGGCGACGTTGTCGGCAACGGCGCGGATGCGCTCGGGATCGGCAACGGACGTGCCGCCGTACTTCTGGACGATCAGGGCCACGGGGACGGAACCCTACAAGCCCTCCATCCTCGTTTGCGTCGCGATAATTCGCGCGACAGGTGGTGCCAGAACGCGACGCAAACGGGGAATGACGGGCGATGGGGCGGGTCAGGCGCCCTTGACGACGTGTTCGACGACTTCGAAGCTGAGCAGCGACGCGCCCTGGGCGACGGGCTTGGGAGCCTCGCCCTCCGCGCCGCCCTGCGGGCCGCCGGGATGTCCGCCGCCGGCCGGACCGCCGCCGCCATGACCCTGGCCGAACTCCTGCGAGGTCAGCCAGACCTGGAACGCCTCCTCGGATGCCCAGCGGGTGTAGACGAAGTAGCGGTCCTCGCCCTCGACGGGGCGCAGGAGCTGGAAGTCCTCGAACCCCTCGAACTGCTCGACCATCTTCGCCCGACCAGCGAAGCGTGCTTCGAGCTGCGGGCCCATGCCCTCGGGAATCTGGATGGCATTGATCTTGACGACGCTCATGCCCATCAGCATGCCCGATGCCGCCCCATCCACCCAGTCGGGTCCGTCCGCCAGCCCGTCGAAGGCGTGAACAAACTGCGGTCCAGCTGCGCACGTTGTTCACGCCTTCGCTGTGGTCGGGCGGGTTGCGTCGAAGGCGTGATCATTGTGCGGTTCAGGTGCGCAACGTGTTCACGAGGTCGGCGAGCGCGGACATGGCGTCGTACACGTCGACGAACCGCGTGGTCAGCGGCGACAGGCCGAAGCGGAGCACGTCGGGGTCGCGGTAGTCGACGACGATCTTGCGATCGACGAGCGAGGTGTGCAGTGCGCGCGCGTCGGGATGGTGCACGCCGACGTGGCCGCCCCGACGGGCCGGGTCACGGGGTGTGTCGGTGGCGAGCCCGAACTGGTCGGCCAGTTCCAAGGCGAAACCGGTCAGGTCCCGTCCCTTCGCGGCGACCGCCACGATGCCCGCCTCCCGAGTGACCCCGATGCCGGAGCGGGCGGCCGTGAGGCCGAGCACCGGCGGCGTGCCGTTGAGCATCCGGCCGATGCCCGGTCGCGGGTCGAACGGCCGCTCCATGGCGAACTGGTCGTTCTGTGCGAACCATCCCCAGATCGGTTGGACGACCCGTTCCTGCACCGATCGGGCGACGTACACGAACGCCGGCGCGCCCGGCCCACCGTTGAGGAACTTGTAGGTGCACCCCACCGCCAGTTCCACGCCGGCCGCCGGCAGGTCGAGCGCGAGGATCCCGGCGGCGTGCGACAGGTCCCACACGGTCGTGGCACCGGCGGCGTTGGCGCGGGCGGTCTCGCCCTGCAGGTCCGCGACCTCGGCGGTGCGGTAGTCGACGAGCGACCGGAGCACCACGTCGACGCCGTCGAGATCGTCGAGCCCGACGCGCACCTCGACGTCGCGCAGGCGGGCGATGCCCTCGGCCACGTACCGATCGGTCGGGAAGTCTCCGCCGTCGAAGGCGATCACGCGACGTCCGGGAACGAGGTCGAGGGCGACGTTCACCTGTTGGAAGATGCTGACCGTGGTCGACTCGTGGACCGCCACCTCACCGGACGACGCGCCGAGCAGCGGAGCAAGCTCGTCGCCGACGGTCAGCGCGAGGTTGAGCCAGTCGTGCCCGTGCCACGACGCGATCAGGTCGCCCGCCCACTCCTCCTCGACCACCCGGCGCAGCGCCTCGATCGTCCGTCGCGGCGTGCGACCGAGCGAGTTGCCGTCGAGATAGATCAGGTCGGGGTCGGCGATGACGAACTCGTCGCGCCACCGCGCGAGCGGGTCGTCGACGTCGAGTTGTTCGGCAGCGCGGCGCTCGATCATGAGCCGGTCACTCTGTCAGATCGGTCCGGGCGATCGATCCCGTCATGCCGCCTCGTCGGCCCGACCATGCTCGATCAGGTCAGCTCGATCACGTCAGCTCGATGAAGCTGGCGTGGCGGACGAGGCCTTCGTTGGTGAATTCGGCGATCTCGATCGTGGCCGTGAGGCTCGGTTCGATCCATGTCGCGCCGCGCCGGTAGGCGGTCGGCGGCGCCGGATCGAACGGGCATCGTTCGGTGCGCAACCCGAGCATGCGATTCGACAGCGACGTCAGCGTCGCGTGGCTGAAACCGGTGCCGACGCCGCCGGCGAACGTCAGCGTGTCGCCGCCCTCGATCGGCAGGCCGACGAGGAGTGCACCGAACGACCCGGATCGGTTGCCGTCGCCGGCGGTGAAACCGCCGATGGTCAGCTCGACCCGTCGTCGGTTCTTGACCTTCAGCCAATCCTTCGTGCGCTTGCCCGGTCGGTACGTCGAACCGAGGCGTTTGGCGATCACCCCCTCCAGGCCCTGCACGCGGGTGGCCTCCAACAGCGCCGGACCGTCACCGATCCGATTCGCGGGGATCATCCAGTTCGCCCCCGGCTCGACGAGTTGCTCCAGCAGGCGGCGTCGATCCTCGTAGGGCAGATCCACGGTGTCGGTGCCCCCGACCGACAACACGTCGAACAGCTGGAGCGTCGCCTCGCGCCGGCTGCCGACACCGCTGTTCTGGACCAGCTCGAAGCTCGGGTGCCCGTCGTCGTCGAACACGACGAGTTCCCCGTCGAGGATCGCATCGGTCGCATGCACCGCAGCGGCGAGCGGGCCGAACTCCGGCCAACGGGCGGTCACGTCGTGGCCCGCGGTGCTCTGCAAGCGAACCTGGCCGTCGACGATGTGCACGATCGTGCGGTAGCCGTCCCACTTGATCTCGAACGCCCAGCCGTCGCCCGCGGGCAGCGACCCCATCGACGCCTTCATCGGCAACGTCGGAAATCGGAGCGTCACGACATCTCCACCGCGTCAGTTCGTCGGGATCCTGCTCGACAGCACGCCGTCGGCCTCGAGCTCGTCGAGCCGGGCGTCGTCGTAGCCGAGGAGTTCGGCGAGCAGCGGGCGGTTGTCCTCGCCGCGGTACTTCGGCACGCCCGACACCGCCACGTCGGGTGCACCACTGAACCGCCACGGCACGTTCGGCACACGGACGGTGCCGCCCGCCCGGTCATCGATGTCGACCACCGCGCCGCGCTCGATCGCCCACTCGGTGGTCGTCAGCTCACCGGGCTGACGCACCCGACCGACCGCCAGCTGGTGGTGCGAGAAGATCTCCTCGAACGTGTCGGCGTCGGCGATCCCGGCGGCGAAGGAGCGGATGATGTCGGACAACGCATCGAAGTTGGCCAGCCGGTCGGCGACGTCGGTGAACCGTGGGTCGTTCACCAGCTCGGGCTGGCCCATCGCCGCGAGGAAGAACTCGAACGTGCCGCGCTCGGCCGGATGTCCGCTGACCACGAGCGACTCGCCGTTGGCGACGGTCAGCACGAGGTAGTCGCCGGGACGGAAACTGCGGATCCAGTTGGCGTCGTCCTCGCCCTCCCAGAGCGAATCGTGCAGGTGCTCGTTGACGTACAGCATCGTCTCGGCCATCGACACGTCGATCGCCTGGCCGAGGCCGGTGCGCTCGCGCTGGTACAGCGCGGCGAGGATCGCCGATGCCGTCTCGATCGCGGTGTACACGTCGGCGTGGCTGTGCGGGTCCTTGCTCATCGGGCCACCGTGCGACGCGCTCTGCGAGGCGATGATCCCGGCCTCCGCCTCGACGACCGGCGCATACGCCCGCCGCCGGACCCACGGTCCGGTCTGCCCGTAGCCGGAGATCGACGCGTAGATCAGGCGGGGGTTGCGGGCGAGCATCGCGTCGACGCCGAGCCCGAGCCGGTCCATCACACCCGGGCGGTAGTTCTGCACGAGCACGTCGGCGTGCTCGGCGAGATCGAGGAGGATCTGGGCGCCGGCCGGCGACGACAGGTCGAGGCTCATGTTGCGCTTGCCGACGTTCTGTTGCACGAAGTAGCTGGACAGCCCGTTGCGCCGAGGCGTGGCGAATCGCGTGAGGTCGCCGGCCGGCGGCTCGATCTTGATCACCTCGGCACCGAGGTCGGTGAGCATCCTGGTGCAGTGCGGGCCCGAGAGCACCCGGCTGAGGTCGAGCACACGGATGCCGTCGAGCGGGCGAGGAGAGGTCACCACGCCATCGTGACCCATCCGGTGACCGCGACGCCACCCGCGGGCGAGACCAGCACCGTTCGATAGGTTCGTCGGGTGGACAGGCCCTCGGAGCGCGCGCTGTGGACGGCGGTCATCGAGACGCTCCGTTCGGGGGTGCTGCCATACGTCGACGATCCGTTCGCCGCGCTGCAGACCCGACGGTTGATCGGGCTCGCCGCGTATGCCCGCGATCGAGCCGATGATCCGTCTGCACATCGTGCCGCTGCGATCCGGGCGCTGATCGGCGACGACGACGTGACCGCCGTCCTGCTCGACGCATCGGATCCTCGGGGCGAACGGCTGCGAGCGGTGCTGTCCGAGCATCTCGACGCCGACATCGCCGACGAGGCGGTCCTGCTCGAGCACTTCCGGCCGGCGGCAGACCTGGCCCCTTCCGGACCCGACCCCGACGGGACCAGGTCGGCCCGATGACGCCCGAGCAGCAGTTCCGGCTCGCCGGATTTCTCAGTGACGAACTCGGGCTGGCGATCGAATTGGCGTCGGTGACCCGGCTCGGAACCGGCCGGAGCCGGGCGATGTATCGCCTCGCGACGACGCACGGGCTGATGCTCGTCGCCCGTGTCGAGCAGGGCGGACTGTTCGGCACGCGCACCGTCGACGAGGTGGTGGCGACGCGTGGGCTCCGTGCCGCCGGCCTCCCGGTGGCCGAGGTGGTCGCCGTCGACGAGGCGGGACACGTGCTCGGCCACCCGATGTTCGTCATGGAGTTCGTCGCCGGAATCGACTCGAGTCCGACCCCGGCCGCGGTCATCGACGACTTCATCGTGCAGATCGACCGGATGCACCACACGCCCGGCGGCGACCGACTCGGCCTCTCCGCGCGAGACCAGGTCGACGTGTGGCTCGAGCGGGCCCGCGTGGTGGAGCCGGAACCCCTGCTGCTCGAGGCGGCGGCGTGGCTCCGGGCCAACCGTCCGGCGAGCGCGATCGACACCGCACCGATCCACGGCGATGCGGGGCCGGGCAACTTCGTGCACGACGGCGAACGGGTGCTGATCTTGACGGACTGGGAGTTCGCCCATCTCGGCGACCCCGCCGAGGACTGGGTCTACATCGCCAAGGAGAAGGGCGCCGGCGAGATGTCGCCCGACGCGTGGCGGCGCCGGATCGGCGAGCTCACCGGCTGGTCGATCACCGACGACGAATGGCAGTACTGGGACGCGCTCAACCTGTTCAAGGGGGCGTGCGCGAACGTGACGGCGCGGCCGATCTTCGAGCACGGTGTCACGCCCACCCCCGACATGCTCACCGTCGGCACCGCGCTCTACCACGACCACCTGCGGCGGGTGATCGACATCGTTCATGCGAAGCTGCGCACATGACGACCGAGTCCGATCCCGCCGCCGCGAACATCGACATCTGCCGGCAGGTCTTCGCCAACTGGTCGAGCCGGCCGCAGGACAACGAGCCGTTGTTCCACGCCGACGCGGTGCTCGTCGACATCGTCGCCGGAACCCACGAGGGATGGCCGGCGATGGAGGCGTTCTTCGCCAAGGGCCTCGGGTACTGGCAGGACATGCGTTTCGAGCTCCACGAGTTCTGGTCGAACGACTCGGGCGTCGCCTGCAGCTGGACGATGACGGCGGTCGTGCCCGACGACCGGTTCGGCGAGGACAAGCGCGGCCGCACGTGGAGTGCGCCGGGCATGAGCTCGCTCACGATCGTCGACGGCAAGGTCACCCGCGAAGCCGATCACTGGAACGCCGGCTCGATCGCCGCCAGCCTCCGCTGACGTCAGAATCGCTCGCGCTCGGTTCGCCCGGACCCGTCCCCGCGCGAACCGAGCGGCTCGCCTCCTGCCCGGATCGGGAGATCCGCCGGTAGTGTTGCGGGCGCTCTGGTCGACCCCCCGACCGGTGAGCGCATCTCGGAAATTCTCTGCTCCGGTCGTTGCGCTGTCGAGCTTTGAATTGGAGTACGAGAAATGACCATGATCGATGACGCCCCGCGCGTCCTTGCCACCGATGACGCGAACACCGAGCGAGCGGTTCCGTTCGCGGAACTCGGCCTGCCCGACCGGATCCTGAAGCGCCTCGAGAGTCAGGGGATGAGCAACTCGTTCCCGATCCAGGCAGCCGTGATCCCCGACGCCCTCGCCGGCCGCGATGTCGCCGGCCGCGCCCCGACCGGATCGGGCAAGACCCTCGGGTTCGGCCTGCCGCTGGTCGCCCGTCTCACCGACGCCAAGCCGAAGCGCCCCGTTGCGCTCGTGCTCGCACCGACCCGTGAGCTCGCCGAGCAGATCATGGGCGAGCTCGCCCCGTTCGCCAAGGCCGAAGGCCACGCGGCCGTCGCCATCTACGGCGGCGTCGGCTACGGCCCGCAGAAGCGTGCGCTCGACCAGGGCGTCGAAGTCGTCGTCGCCTGCCCGGGCCGCTTGGAGGACCTCCTCCAGATGCGTGCCCTCGACCTGCGTGACATCGCCACCGTCGTGATCGACGAAGCCGACCAGATGGCCGACATGGGCTTCCTGCCTGCGGTCCGCCGCATCGTCGAGCAGACCCGCACCGACCGTCAGGTTCTGCTGTTCTCCGCCACGCTCGACGGCCCCGTCGCCAAGCTCGTCGCCGACTTCCAGCGCAACCCTGCCCGTCACGAGGTCGGCCCCAAGGGCCCCGACGTGCACGCCGCGCAGCACCTGTTCTGGACCGTCAGCCGTGAAGAGCGCGTCAACACCACGGCCGAAGTGATCAACCGCCTCGGCTCGACCATCGTGTTCACCCGCACCCGTCACGGTGCCGATCGTCTCGCCAAGCAGCTCGGCAAGATCGGCGTCGACGCCGAGCCGATCCACGGCGGTCGCAGCCAGGGCCAGCGCGATCGCGCCCTCGCTTCGTTCAAGAAGGGCTCGGCCTCCGCGCTGATCGCCACCGACGTCGCCGCCCGCGGCATCCACGTCAATGGCGTGTCAGCCGTCGTCCACTTCGACCCGCCGGCCGAGGATTCGACGTACCTGCACCGCTCGGGCCGCACCGCCCGCGCCGGCGCCACCGGCACCGTCGTCTCGCTGCTCGAAGGCAGCCAGAAGAAGGACGCGATGAAGCTCCAGCGCGGCATCGGCATCTCCGAGCCGATCACCGAGCCGCGTTTCGGCTCGCTGGTGGCGCCGCCGAAGGCCGCCCGGGTCGCCCCGAAGGCCGAGCGCAGCGATCGCGAGGATCGTCCCGAGCGGGCAGCACGCGCCGAGCGTCCGGCCCGCCGTGACGAGAGCCACGCCCGCAGCACGTCGATTCCGGTCGCCCACGCTCCGCGCACCACCGACGGCGACGGATCGGTCAAGTTCTTCAACTCCGGCCGCGGCTACGGGTTCATCACCCCCGACGGCGGCGACAAGGACCTGTTCGTCCACTTCTCCGTGATCATCGAAGAGGGCTTCAAGACGCTCGACAACGGAGCGCGCGTCTCGTACCAGGTGCGCGACGGCCGCAACGGCCAAGAGGCGTTCGACGTCAGAGTCGTCGGCTGAGAACGACCGCCCCGGGGACTGTCCCCGGGGCGGTCATTCTTCAATAGTGTCGGGTCGTGTACGACGACCGGGACCTGATCGAGAAGCGCATCCAGCGCGAACTGTGGGAGCGTGTGCTCCCGCTGGTCCACCCCGACCGCCGTCCACTGACGGTCGCCGCCGGGGCCGACCTCGACCACCTCGAACCGTTCACCGTCGGCAGCCCCTGGGGCGCCCCGTGGGGAACGACGTGGTTCCAGCTCACCGGGTCGCGCCCTGAGGAGTGGACGGGCCGGCGGGTCGAAGCCGTGATCGATCTCGGCTTCCACCCCAACGCGGCAGGGTTCCAGTGCGAGGGCCTCCTCGTCGAGCGCGGCGCCGACGGCTGCGTCACGCCGCAGCAGGGAATCCATCCCCGTCGCACCAACTACCGGCTCGACGACTCCACCGGTGACGTCGAGCTGTTGCTCGAAGCGGCATCCAACCCCTCGTTCCCCCAGTTCCGTCCCTCCCCGCTCGGCTCGCTCGACACCGCCGGCGAGGCGCCGATCTACCGGTTCCGCCGTGCCGAGCTGGTGGTCGTCGACACCGAGGCCGAAGCGCTCGCCTACGACCTCGAGGTGCTCGACGGGGTGATGCGCACCATCCGGCTCGACGACCCCCGCCGGGTGAAGATGCTCCGCGCGATCGAAGCCGCCCTCGATCGGCTCCCTGACGTCGCCGCCGCGTCGCGCATCGTCGGGCCGCTGCTCGCGGTGGCCGACCCGACCGTCGAGCTGCCCGGACGTCACCATGCGGTGGCGATCGGCCACGCGCACATCGACACCGCGTGGCTGTGGCCGATCCGCGAGACCAAGCGCAAGTGCATCCGCACGTTCGCGTCCGCGGTCGCCCTGATGGACGACTACCCGGAGTACCACTTCGCCTGCTCGAGCGCGCAGCACTACGCGTGGATCGAGGAGCTCCAGCCCGAGCTGTTCGAGCGGATCGTCGAGCGCGTCGAACGGGGCCAGTGGGTGCCGGTCGGCGGGATGTGGGTCGAGGCCGACATGAACCTGCCGTCCGGCGAGAGCCTCGTGCGCCAGATCGTGTTCGGCCAGCGCTACTTCGAGGAGAAGTTCGGCGAGCGCTGCGAGGAGGTCTGGATCCCCGACGTGTTCGGCTACCCGGCGGGCCTGCCCCAGGTCTTCGCCGCCGGCGGCATGACCAGGTTCGTCACGCAGAAGCTCTCGTGGAACAAGCAGAACAAGTTCCCCCACAGCACGTTCTGGTGGGAGGGCCTCGACGGGACCCGGGTGCTCACGCACTTCCCGCCGGTCGACACGTACAACGCGGAGATCACGCCGGCGGAAGTGGCCTTCTCCGTGCGCAACTTCCGCGATCACGGCTGGAGTGCACAGTCGTTGATGCCGTTCGGCCACGGCGACGGTGGCGGCGGCCCGACCCGCGAGATGCTCGAACGGGCGCGGCGGCTCGCCACCATCGATCCGAACCTGACGCTCGAGGTCGGCACGCCCGACCACTTCTTCGATCGGGTCGAGGCCGAGATCCACGGCGGGGCACCGGTACCGGTGTGGCGCGGCGAGCTCTATTTCGAGACCCACCGCGGCACGTTGACGAGCCAGCTGCGCACCAAGCTCGGCAACCGCCGCGGCGAACGCCTGCTGGTCGAGGCCGAGCTCTGGGCGGCCACGCTCGGGCGCTCCGCCGACGTCGACGACCTCTGGCGCGAGGTGCTGACCCAACAGTTCCACGACATCCTGCCGGGCTCGTCGATCGCGTGGGCGCACGCCGACGCCGAGGCGGTGTTCGCCCGCGTGGACGCCGACCTCGACGCGCGCATCACCGACCTGTTGGCCGAGCTCGCGCCGGCGGGTGCTTCGCTGGCCAATCCGTCCGACGCGCACGTCGACGGCATCGTCGTGCTCGACGGTGAGGCGTTCGCCGAGTCCGGCGCCGATGGCGGGCAGCAACTCGCCGACGGCAGCATCGCGGTCGGCGCGAGCGTTCCGGCGTTCGGTGTCGCCGCCCTCCACCCGCACGCGGTCGACGACCGGGTGGTGTGCTCCGACACGTCGATGACCAACTCGCGCCTCGCCGTGCGGTGGGACCACGCCGGCAATCTCTGCTCGATCATCGATCTCGCCACCGCACGAGAGATCGTCCCGACCGGATCGTTCGCGGCCGTGCTCGAACTGGCTCCGGACCACCCGGTCGAGTACGACGCGTGGGACCTGGAAGCGTGGACGCGCGGCAACGCCACCGCGCTCACCGGCCCGACGAACGTCGAGGTCGAGATCACCGACCGTGGCCCACTCGTCGGCCGTGTCGTCGTGCGGCGCTCGTTCGGGCCGTCGTCGGCACAGATCACGTACGAACTGCGGGCCGGGAGCGCCGAGCTCCGCGTGCACGTCGACCTCGACTGGCACCATCACGAGCATCTTCTGTCGCTCGCCTTCCCGATCGACGTCCGCGCCGACCAGGCGCGCTGCGACGTCCAGTTCGGTGTCGTCGAACGCCCGACCCACCCGTCGAACTCCTGGGATGCGGCGAAGTTCGAGGTCTGCGCGCACCGCTTCGTCGACGTGACCGAGCCGGACTTCGGCGTGGCGATCCTCAACGACGGCCGCTACGGCCACTGCGTGTTCGACGGTGCGGTCCGGGTCAGTCTCGCCCGCGCCGCCAAGTATCCCGACCCCGACGCCGACCAGGGCCGCCACCAGGTGACCTTCGCCGTGCTGCCGCACCGGGGCGAACCGGCGCTCGTCCGCGACGCCGCCGCCCGGCTGAACTCACCGCGTGCGCCTCGTCGGCAACCCGACGAGCAGTCGTCAGGCGGGCGATCACGCACCCGTGCCCGTCGGGCCGTGACCATCGACCAACCATCGCGTCGGCGAGGTGGCGACCGGCGTACAGGTCGATGCGGTGAAGGTGGCCGACGACGGCTCGGGCGACCTGATCGTCCGCTTCCACGAAGCCGTCGGCAACCGCACGACGCTCGACGTGCGCACGCCGCACCGGGTGACGGCGGCGTGGCGTTGCAACCTGCTCGAGGAGCCGGCCACCGGTGAAGAGGTCGGCGACGGCATCGTCACGATCACGCTGCGCCCGTTCCAACTGGTCACCCTCCGGCTGCGTCTCGGCGACGCGTTCGACGGTCGCACGCTGCACGTCTGACGGCCGGTCTCCGACCTCGCTGGCAGCCTCGATGGGCACGCCGACGAACGGCCCTCACGTGAGGTCGTGCATCGGTGCCTGGCACCGATGCACGACCTCAGCCGCGTAGGACGGGCGCAGGTGTTGGAGCGCGGCGGTGGCGTAGAGGGAGATGCCCGACGTCATGGCCGCTTCGTCGAAGTACACCCTGTTCGAGTGGTTCGGTGCCGCGGTGCCAGGGTTCCGGTCGAGCGGCGTGCCGCCCAGGAACATCATCGCCCCCGGCACGTTCTGCAGCAGGTAGCTGAAGTCTTCCGCGCCCATCACCGGGTGGGGCAGTTGGAAGACGTGTTGTTCGCCCACCACGTCGGCGGCCATGCCCGTCGCGAACTGGGCGAACCGGTCGTCGTTGGTGGTCACCGGGTAGCCGATGTCGATCAGCACCTCGCAGCCGCAGCCGTGAGCGGCGGCGATCCCCTCGGCCACGCGCCGGATGCCGTCGTGCACCTTCGACCGGGTGTGTTCGCTGACGGCGCGGATCGTGCCCTCGATCTCGGCGGTCTCGGGGATCACGTTGTCGGTCGTGCCGGCCGTGATCCGTCCGACCGTCACCACCGACGGATCGAACACGTCGATCGAACGGGTGATCATCAGCTGCAGCGCCTGGACGATCTCGCAGGCCACCGGGATGGGGTCGAGCGCCCGGTGCGGCTCGCTCGCGTGCCCACCCCGGCCGACCACCTTGATGATCATCGTGTCGGCCGACGCCATGATCGCCCCGCCGCGCGTGCTCACATATCCGGTGGGGATGGCGGACGTGATGTGCAGCGCGAACGCCGCATCGACCGGTGACGGCGATCCGTCGGACAGGGCCGGGACCTCGAGCAAGCCCTCCTCGAGCATGAAGCGCGCCCCGTGGTGGCCCTCCTCGCCGGGCTGGAACATGAACAACACGCGGCCGGCGAAGTCGTCACGACGGGCGCTCAGGAGATGGGCGGCGCCCGACAGCATCGCCGTGTGCGTGTCGTGACCGCACGCGTGCATGCAGCCGTCGACCCGCGAGGAGAACTCGAGGCCGGTGTCCTCCGGCATCGGCAGCGCGTCCATGTCGCCCCGCAGGATGATCGTCGGGCCCGGTCGTGAACCCTCGAGCAGCGCGACGATCCCGCTCGTCGACTCGTGGGTGGTGATGTCGAGCGGCAGCCCCTCGAGCGACGCGAGGACGTGCTCGCGCGTGACCGGCAGCTCGTTGCCCAGCTCGGGCCACTCGTGCAGCTGGCGACGCAGCGTCGATCGCGTCGTCGAGCAGCTCAGCGGCGTGCTCGCGTACGGAGGCGACCTGGGGGTCGCTGTCTCGTTCTTTGGTGCTCATCTCGTGTGTGCTCCCATCGCCACATGGTAGGTGGTCGGCCCGATGCGGTTTCCGAGTTGGCGCGTCCGTCGCCCACGTTTCGGCGGACGACGACACGAGTCGTCGCCGAGACGACAGGAGACGAACATGTCGATGTACGGCGCCAATCCCGACGAGCTCGCCAACTTGGGCAACACCCTCACCCGCCAGATCGATGCGATCACCCAGGTCATGGGGTTGGTCGACGCCGCGTTGAACGGCACCACCTGGCAGGGTCCGGCGCGCGAGCGGTTCGCGGCCGAGTGGAGCGGCAGCTTCAAACAGGCGCTCGGCAAGTTGAACGAGGCGTTCGGTCTGGCGGGCAAGGATTGTGTCGTGCGCGCCGACGAACTGCGCCGCGTGATGGGTGCCGGCTGAGTACGAGGTTCCGCCGCAGCACCTACGCTGACGGGGTGGTCCACATCGAGTTCACGATCGAGCCGTTCGTCGAGGGCCATCCAGGAGCACATGTGCTCGCCGCGATCGACGCGGCCCAGACGCTCGGCGTCGCCGTCGACGTCGGCCCGTTCGGCTCGTCGTGCGAGGTCGAGCTCAGCACGGTCGGTGCCCTGGTCGGTGCGGTCACCGACGCTGCGTTGGGCCTCGGTGCGACCCACGTGTCGATCCATCTGGAGCAGGACTCGTGATCGATCCGAATCCGCTGATCCGCGCGATGCGCCCCGTCGTCGACGCCGTCGGTGCCACGTTCGTCGCTCCGGAGATGGCCGAGGCGAGCGACGTGCCGATCATCTGGGACGGTCGTACGATCGCCGCGGTCCGGTTGCCCCCGCTGCACGGAGCACTCGACCGGCTGATCGACGCCGTCGAGGTCGAACTCGGCGGCCGCCTCCCGATGTTGTCGCGGGAAGACAAGCAGCGCGCGGTACGGCTGCTCGACCAACGTGGCGCCTTCATCCTGCGGCGCGCCGTCGAGGACGTGGCCGACGCCATGGGGGTCAGCCGGATCACCGTCTACAACTACCTGAACGCCATCCATCGGTGATCGGGTGATCCCGTGACGCTGCGCTCCGTACCCCCCGAACCCTCCTCCCGCCGCATCGACCAGTTCGACGTCGTCGCGTTCGACGCCGACGACACGCTGTGGCGCAGCGAGGACTCCTTCGATCACGCCGAACATCGCTTCGCCGAACTCGTCTCGCCGTACGTGCCCGAGGGCGTCGACGTCGACGCTGCCCTGCGCGCCACCGAGAAGGCCGACCTGTCGGTCACCGGCTACGGGGTGAAGGCGTTCACGTTGTCGATGATCAGGGCGGCGATCACGGTCACCAACGGAGAGGTCCCGGTGCAGGTCATCGCCGAACTCGGCGATCTCGGTCGTTCGATGCTGACCGAACCGGTGCAGCTGCTGGCGCACGTCCCGGAGGTGCTGACCGAGGTGTCGGCGGCCTGTCGCGTCGTGCTCATCACGAAGGGCGATCTGGTCCACCAGACCCGCAAGGTCACCACATCGGGGATCGAGCACCACTTCGCGGAGGTCGAGATCGTGCTGGAGAAGGACGCCGAGATGTACACCAAGCTGCTCGCCCGCTTCGGCGTGCAGGCCGATCGGTTCTGCATGGTCGGCAACTCCGTGCGGAGCGACATCCTGCCGGTGATGGCGATCGGCGGGCACGCCGTCCACATCCCGTACCACCTGACCTGGGAGCTCGAGCGGGTCGACGACCACGACGAGGACGTCGTCGAACTGGCGTCGATCGCCGAACTCCCCGGCTGGCTCGGCCTCCGCTGAACCCGATCAGAGCTTGCGCAGGCGGACGCGGTCGACGTGATGGTCGTGGCGCTTGTGCACGATCAGCGATGCTCGTTCGCGGGTCGGCGCGATGTTGTCGCTCAGGTTGACCCCGTTGATCTCGCGCCAGATGTCGCGGGCGGTGTCCACCGCCTCGTCGTCGTCGAGTCCAGCGAACCGCCGGAAGTACGAGTCGGGATTCTGGAACACCGACTCACGGAACGCGAGGAACCGCTCGATGTACCACTGCTCGATGTCGGTCTCCTCGGCGTCGAGGTAGATCGAGAAGTCGAAGTAGTCGCTGACGAACTCGGTGGAGTTGTCGCCCGTCTGCAGGACGTTGAGGCCCTCGAGGATCACGATGTCGGGCCGGTTGACCACGACCTTCTCACCGTCGACGATGTCGTACACGACGTGGTTGTACACCGGCGCCTCGACGATCTCGTCGCCGCTCTTGATCTGCCGGAGCACCCGCAGCAGCTCGCGCGTGTCGTACGACTCGGGAAAGCCTTTGCGGTTCATCAGCCCGCGCTCGTTCAGCACGCGGTTCGGGTGGAGGAACCCGTCGGTGGTGATCAGGTCGACCTTGGGGTGGTCGGGCCACTGTGCGAGCAGGGCCTGGAGGATGCGGGCGAACGTGCTCTTGCCGACGGCGACACTGCCGGCGACACCGATGATGTACGGCACCTTCGGGGCGATCGTGCCGAGGAACGTCGCCGAGACCTTGTGCAGGTCCTGCGTGGCGCTGATGTACAGGTTGAGCAATCGGCTGAGCGGCAGGTAGACCGCGGCGACCTCGTCCAGATCGATGTGGTCGTTGATGCCCTGCAGGCGGGCCAGATCGGGTGCCCGCAACGTCATCGGCGTCGCCGCGCGCAGCTCTGCCCATTCGTCTCGCTCGAAGCTGAGGTATCGACCGACGGTGCGGCTGAGGGGCGTGTCCGCCGTGCTCGACACGGGGGAAGGAGTCACGCGAGCGACCTTAGACGCCGTCTGTGTCGGTTCCCCAGGCGACACCGCTGCGGACGTATCCTGCCTCGCGGTGGTCGCTTCCTCATCCCGTCGCATCCCGACGGCGACGGAAGCCGATCGGGGGCCGGCGAGCCGCAAGCAGCGCGGCGCCTGGTTCACGCCGGACAGCCTGGTTGCCACGATGGTCGAACACGTCGTGACGTCCGACTTCCTCGCCGGTTGCCGGGCCACGGCACAGCCGCTGCGGCTGCTCGACCCGGCGTGCGGTGACGGACGCTTCCTCGCCGCGGTCGTCGAGCGGGCGTCACAGCACGGCGTGCACTGCGCGGTCGTGGGCGTCGACGTCGATCGACAGGCGGTCGCCGCGGCCCGGGCGAACCTGCCGGGAGCGCGCATCGAATGCGCCGACGCGCTCCGCCACGACTTCGGTGGCGAGCGGTTCGACCTCGTGATCGGCAACCCGCCGTTCCTCTCCCAGATGGCCGCGGCGACGACCCGCGGCGGAGCGAGCGGTCGCAGTGGCGGGCCGTACGCCGACGCCGCGGTCGAGTTCCTGACGCTCGCCGGCGAGCTCGTCGCCGATCATGGCCGTGTCGCGTTGGTCCTGCCGCAGTCGGTGCTCGGCGCCCGCGATGCCCGACCCGTCAGAGCGTCGTTCGACGAGCGTGCCGACCTGTTCTGGTCGTGGTGGACCGGCGAGCGCATCTTCGACGCCCAGGTCCTCACCTGCGCCCTCGCCTTCCAGTTCGGCCGGGACGTTCCACGTTTGCGACAAGATCTTGGTGCGCCGGTGCCCAGAAATCTTGTCGCAAACGATGATCTGGGCGGTGTGACGGGTGGGGGTCGAGCGGTGGGGAACTGGTCGTTCGTGGTCACGTCACGCCAGGCGATCCCCGAGCTGCCGTCGCTCGACACGAACGGCTGCATCGCCGACCGGGCGACGCTGAACGCCAACTTCCGTGACGAGTACTACGGGATGATCCCGGCGGTCGGCGACCACGACACCGGTCCGCGGCTGATCACCAGCGGGCTGATCGACCCCGGCAGGACGTGTTGGGGAAGCCGGTCGGTCACGTTCGCGAAGCAACGTTTCGGCGCTCCCCGTCTCGACGTCGATCGCCTCGACCCGAAGATGCAGCGCTGGGCGACGAGACGGCTCGTGCCGAAGGTCCTCGTCGCCAACCAGACGTCGATCATCGAGGCGGTCTGCGATCCGCAGGGGGAGTGGCTCCCCGCCGTGCCGGTGATCGGCGTGTATCCCCTGGCCGACGGTGCGTGCGGGACCACCGCATCGACCGCGTCCGGTCGCGTGGAGCATCGCCGCCGTGCTCACCTCCCCGATCGCCTCGGCGTGGGTCTGGCACCACGGCGCCGGCACCGGGCTGTCGGCGACGTCGATCAGGCTCGGCCCGGTCGTGCTCGGCGACGTTCCCTGGCCGAGCGGCAACCTCGAGCCGGCGGTCGAGGCGCTCCTGGCCGGCGACGTCCGTCGATGTGGGCACGCCGTACTCGATGCGTACGGCATCGACGACGTGTCCGACCGTGACCGGCTGTTCAGCTGGTGGTCGACCGCGCTCGACCGGATCGAGTTGCGGTCGGACGGGCCCGCATGAGCGAGCGGATGGGCCAGCCGGAGACCCGGCGATCACCCACCGGCCCCAGCCACCGATCATCGGGTCATCGGGGTCATCGTTCACACGGTGGATGGTCGCGGCGAGGTCGGATTCGGTTTCCGTGCTGCGAAACTGGCGCCCGATGGATCACCTGACCCGGCCGCTCGTCGCGGCGAAGGACGGCGACCGGCGTTGGGCGCGCGCGGCAGGGCCGGCGTTGCTGCTCGCGATCGTGGTCGGCGTCGCCGCGTGCGGCGGCTCCGGAGGTGACAGCGACGTGGTGCTCTCGGAAGCCGGAGCGCGCGGCGAGGACATCGCCAAGTCCAACGGCTGCGCCCAGTGCCACGGCTCGTCCGGGCAGGGTGGCGTCGGTCCGGCATGGGTCGATCTGTACGGCTCCGACGTCGAACTCGAAGACGGCACCATCGTGGTCGCCGACGACGACTACCTGGCGCGGGCGATCTCCGACCCGAGCGCCGACATCGTGGCCGGCGCATCGGTGATCATGCCCTCCAACGGCCTGAGCGACGACGAGATCGCCGACGTCATCGCCTACATCCGCGACCTGTCGACGACACCATGATCGGCCGGTCGAGCGGCACCGGCCTGCTCGCCCTGGTCGGGCTGGTGCTCGGCGTGCGTGCTCGGAATGCGTGATCATGTCGCCGGTGCCGGCCCTCGCCGATCCGGCGGGACCGACGGACTACCGGACCGAGGTCGTGTCGATCGAACCCGCGTCGCCGAACATCGACGTACAGATCCTCGGTGGCGATGCGTTCGTCGAGGTCACCGCCGACCCCGGCACCGACGTCGTCGTGATGGGCTACGGCGGCGAGCCGTACCTGTGGTTCCAGCCCGACGGGGCGGTGCTGGAGAACCAGAACTCGCCCGCGACGGCGATGAACACGAGCCGCGACGGCGCGATGCCGGCCGGTGCGCACGAGGTCAGCGCCGATGCGGAGCCTGACTGGAAGCAGATCGCGTCCGATCACCGCTGGGCCTGGCACGACCACCGCGCCCACTGGATGCAGGCCACCCGGCCGATCGGCGCATCTCCGGGCGATCAGATCCTCGAGGGCGTGATCCCACTCGAGGTCGACGGGACCGCCGTCGAGGTCACCGTCGTGAGCCGGTGGGAGCCGGCGCCCTCCGCGCTGCCGATGTGGCTCGGCGGCCTGTTCGGATTGCTGTGCGCCGTCGCGCGCGTTCGTGTGTCGACGCCGCCGATACCCCACCACGCCATGGATGGTTCCGCCGGCCGTGCTGGCGCTCGTCGCCGGGCTGTGGCAGTACCTGTCGCTCCCGGCGGCCACGGCCCCGCCGACGGTGTGGTGGCTGCTCCCTGCGATCGCCGTGACGTGCGCGCTCGGCGGGTTGCTCGCCGAGTTCGCCCGGGCCCGGTTCTGGGCCGACGCGGCGATGCTCGTCGTCGGTGTCGAGCTCGCGGTCTGGGGCTGGATCAAGCGCGATGGACTGTCGGCTGCCCTGATCCCGAGCGGCGCTCCCGGCTGGCTCGATCGGTTCGCCGTGTCGTCGGCGCTCGTCGGCGGCGTCGCGTTCGCGGTGCTCGCGCTGTGGTTCCTGTTCGGGACGGGTCAGCGCCGAACGACCGACGGTGAGTTCGCCGAACTCGTCAGCGCGTCCAGGGCGGCGAAGGGCTCGCAGCGCCCGGCCCACCCGTGAGCACTTCGTAGCCGTCGTCGGTGACGAGGATCGTGTGCTCGAACTGGGCCGTGCGCTTCCCGTCGGCGGTGACCGCCGTCCAGTCGTCGTCCCAGATCTTGTAGTTGATCGTGCCGAGGGTGATCATCGGCTCGATCGTGAACGTCATGCCGGGTCGCATGATGACGTTGTTGCGCGAGTCGTAGTAGTGCAGCACCTGGATGTCGGTGTGGAACTGCTCGCCGATGCCGTGGCCGACGAACGCTCGCACGACGCCGTAGTGATACTTCTTGGCGTGCTCTTCGATGGCCCGCCCGATGTCGCTGAGTGGGCGACCCTGCTTGACGGCTTCGATGCCGTGCCACGTGCATTCCTCGGTGACCCGGACGAGCTGTCGGCTCTCCTCGTCGACATCGCCGACGAAGAACGTCGCATTGGTGTCGCCGTGCGACGCCGCCGATGTAGCCGGTGACGTCGATGTTGCAGATGTCGCCGTCCTGCAGCTCGCGCGAGTCGGGGATCCCGTGGCAGATGACCTCGTTGACCGACGTGCAACAGGCCTTGGGGAAGAAGTTGTAGTTGATCGTCGAGGGGTAGGCGCCGCGCTCGATGAAGGCGTTGTGCACGAAGACGTCGATCGATTCGGTGGTGATCCCCGGCTCGACCATCTCGCCGGCGAGGGCCAGCACCTCGGCGGCCACACGACCGGCGATGCGCATCTTCTCGATCGTCTCCGGCGTCTTGATCCGCGGCTCGGACCAAGGTTCGGGTGTGCCGCTGTCGGCGTAAGGTGGGCGACCGATGGACGCCGGGACCGATCGCATCGGGGTCACGAATCCGGGAAGGATGCGGCCCTCAGACTTCTTGTGGCAACGCTTGTACTTGCGGCCGCTCCCACACCAGCAGGCCTCGTTCGCCGCGGGCAGCGTGGTCGGTGCGGTGACGGACATGGGTTCAGGATAGGGGCAAACCGCACCGCATGAAATGGCCCACTTGGTACCACGCAGCGATCCTCACCGCGGTCTGCGTCATCGTGTGGTGGCTGCTCGGCCGTGTGCGCACGGACGATTCCCGGCTCCATCCCAGAGTCGTGCGGGCATCGGCGATGATCCGCCCCGCCGCGCAGGAGCTGGCGGTCGTCGCCTCGCTGTACGCCATCTGGCGGATCGCCCGCAAGCTTCCGCTCGCCACCGTCGAGGGAGCGATCGACCGCGCCCGCCAGATCGACGACCTCCAGAAATCCCTGAAGTTCCCGTCGGAACTGAGCCTGCAACGCTTCGTGCTCGATCACGACTGGCTGGCACGGGCGACGAACACGTACTACGCCACGGTCCACGTCCCCGCGACGGATCGCGTTCCTGGTCTGGCTGTTCGTGCGGCACCGCGACCACTACCCGCACTGGCGGAACGCGATCGCCATCGTCACCGGCTTCTGCCTGGTGATCCGTTTCGTCCGGGTGGCCCCACCTCGGTTCCTGCCCGATCTCGGCTACATCGATCTGGCGACCCGATACGGGATGTCGGTCTACGGCCCGGTCGGGACGGGCGTGTCCGACCAGTTCGCGGCGATGCCGTCGATCCATGTCGCGTGGGCGGCGGTGGTGTCGTTCGGCATCATCGCCGCCAGCCCGAGCAAGTGGCGTTGGGTGTTCGCCCTCCAGGTGATCCTGACGATGCTCGCCGTCTCGGCGACCGGGAACCACTGGTGGCTCGACGGCATCGTCGCGTTGGCGCTCCTCGGCATCGCGCTGGTGATCGACACGACGGTCCGCCGCATCGTCACGCGCCGTCGAGCGATGGCCGACCTCGATCGTGCGCTCGACGAACAGGCGGCGGCGTTGGCAGGGCCAGCGGCCCACGTCGACGACGACGAGTCAGCGCACTCCCTGAGCGTCGGGGAGTGACCACAGCAGCGACTCGATGAGCAGCCGCTCGTTCGGGTTCCGCTCGAGCGACTCGAGCGTGTCGTGGATCCGGCGCACCGCGTTGGAGCACTCGGCGACATCGGCGATCGCGCCCTCGGCCGTCAGGCTGTCGCGGTAGGTGGCGGCGAGCGTCGCCAGGCCGGCCCGGAGCTCGTCGGTGCGGTGCCGCCGGAGCTCGCGCTTCTGGCGCTCCTCCAGTTGCTTGCGCCCGCTTCCCTTCTGGCCGTACCGCGCGATCTGCTCGTCCAGCGCGGTGATCTCCTGCTCGTGCCGCTCGACGAGCGGCGCGGCCGACGCATCGATCATCTCGAGGAGCGCGGCGGCCGTCCGCACCGCCACCGAACCCGTCCCGTTCAGCTGATGCGGAGCGCGGGCGAACGCCTCGCGGCGGGCGGCCAGCTCGGGATCGTTGGCGAGGACGCGGGCCCGGCCGAGATCGCCGAGCGCCGCGTTCGCCGCGACGGCGGCCGCCTCCGGTGCGACACCTTCGGCGACGAGTCGTTCGGCGACCACGTCGGCGCCGATCGAGCGGAAGTCGATGCGCACGCAGCGCGACGAGATCGTGATCAGGTCGGTCGGTACGAAGTCGCAGAGGATGATGAACATCGACGACGGCGGCGGTTCCTCGATCGTCTTGAGCATCAGCGCGGCACCCTCGGGGCGCAGCAGGTGGAATTCGTCGAGGATGAGGACCTTGCGGTCGCCCTCGGTCGGCGCGAGCGAGGAGAGCCGCACGATCTCGCGCGCCTGCTCGGCGTTGATGGACGCTCCCACCCGTCGGATCTCGCGCACGTCCGGATGCGCGCTCGACAGGACGCGGCGGGCGTCGCGCTGGTCGCGATCTTCGCCGCCGGAGATCACGCGGGCGGCGAAGGCGCGTGCCGCCTGGAGCTTGGTCGAACCCGCCGGCCCGACGAACAGGTAGGCGTGGATCGGGCCGCTGTCGGCTGCGGCCCGCAGCTGCGCGACCGCGGTGTCCTGGCCGACGACGTCGTCCCAGATCGGGCCGGGGACCGATCCGTCACCCATCGAAGACCACGCCCCGGTCGGCGAGCGCCGAGCGGATCTGTTCGGCGACCTGGTCGATCGATCCGACGGCGCGCACGGTGATCCAGTGCTCCGGATCGGCGGCGGCCAGCGATCGGAACCCCTCGAGCACCCGCTCGTGGAACGTGTCGCTTTCGGCTTCGAACCGGTCGAGGGCCCGTCGGCTCATCCGTTCGGCGATCACGTCGTCGGGGGTGTCGAGGAAGACCACGAGGTCGGGCCACCGGCCGCCGGTCGCCCATTCGTTGAGCTGGCGGATCTCGTCGAGGTCGAGCTGGCGGCCGAAACCTTGATACGCGAGCGACGAGAACGCCGACCGATCGCTGACGACCATCCGCCCGGCATCGAGCGCCGGTCGCACGACCTCCGCGAGGTGCTGGGCTCGATCGGCCGCGGCGAGCAGCGCTTCGGCCCGGTCGTCGAGGTGCCCGTTGGTCATGTCGTGGAGGATCGCCCGCACCGCGGCGCCGATCTCCGTGCCACCGGTCTCACGGGTCAGCACGGCGTCGAGTCGGCTGGCGAGCTTGGCCGCCTGCGTCGATTTACCCGACCCTTCGGCACCCTCGAACGCAATGTAGTGAGGCGCACCGATCGACTCCGGCCCCTGCGCTTCCACCATCCCGATCGTACCGATTCCCCCCGATGCCCCACCAACGCCGCCCGCACCGAGAACTGTGAGCGGACACTGCGGATTTCCGCTGCCTGCACTCACACTTCGGGTGGGTCGCTCGGGTGCCGGGCGAACTGTGAGCGGTCGGTGCGGATTTCCGCTGCCTGCGCTCACACTTCGGTTGGGTCAGTCGGGCGTGGCGGCGGCGGTCTTCTTCGCCACTGACTTCTTGGCCGCGGTCTTCTTGGCGGCCGGCTTCTTGGCGGCGGTCTTCTTGGCCGCGGCTTTCTTCGCCGGGCGCTTGGCCGCCTTCTTCTTGGGCCCACCGTTGGCGGCGATCGTGTCGCGGCGGATCGCCAGCAGCTCGAACGCCCGCTCGGGACCCATCGCCTCGAGCCGGTCACCCTTGCCGAGCGATGCGTTGGTCTCGCCGTCGGTCACGTACACGCCGAACTTGCCGTCCTTGGCGACGACCGCACGCTCGCTCACCGGGTCGGTGCCGAACTCGCGCAACGGGCCCTTGGCCGCCATGTTGCCGCCGCCGCGCTTGTACACCTTCGGCTGGCTGAAGATCTTCAACGCGTCGTCGAGCGTGATCTGCAACAGCTGATCCTCGGAATCGATGTTGCGGTAGTCCTTTTCCTTCTGCACGTACGGGCCGTAGCGACCGTTGTTGGCGAGGATGGCCACGCCGTCGGAGGGGTCGACGCCGAGCTCGCGCGGCAGTTGGAGGAGTGCCTCGGCCTCGTCGATCGTCATCCGCTCGAGGACCATCGTCTTGAACAGGCTCGACATCTTCGGCTTCTCGAACCCTGGTGGCGGGTTGTCGTGGTCGCCCCACTGCACGTACGGCCCGTACCGGCCGTTCTTCGCGTACACGGGATAACCGTCGAGTTCACCGATCGGTTCGTCGCTCTTGGGTGCGGCCAGCAGCTCGAGCGCCTTGGCGACGGTCAGTTCATCGGGCGTCAGGTCTTCGGGAACGCTGGCGGTGTCTTCGCCCCGCTTCACGTACGGGCCGTACTTGCCCGGCTTGACGACGATCAGCTCGCCATCCTCGTCGAGCCCGAGGGGAAACGTGTTGATCTCGGCCGCGTCGATCTCGTCGAGGTTCTCCTCGACGAGGCGCTTCAGGCCGCGCAGCGCGTCGTCGCCGGCTCCCGCTTCGGCCGCGATGGGCAGGCTGTCGCCGTCGCCGGTGTCGCCGAAGTAGAACCGCTTGAGCCACTGGTCCTTGGCTCGATCACCGCGGGCAATGGCGTCGAGGTCTTCGTCGATCGACGCGGTGAAGTCGTAGTCGACGAGCGCGTCGAAGTGCTCCTCGAGGAGCCGGATGACGGCGAAGGCGGTCCATGTCGGAACGAGCGCCTGGCCCTTCTTCCACACGTATCCGCGGTCTTGGATCGTCTGGATGATCGACGCCCAGGTCGACGGGCGGCCGATGCCGAGTTCCTCGAGCCGCTTGACCAGCGAGGCCTCGGTGTACCGAGCCGGGGGTGATGTGGTGTGACCTTCCGGCGTGATCGATTCGATCGGCACCGTGTCGCCGTCGGCGAGCGCCGGCAGCAGCGCTTCCTGCTCGGCTTCGCCGTCGGCCGCTTGATCGTTGTCACCCCGCGCGGCGTACACGGCCCGATATCCCGGGAACGTGATCGTCGTGCCAGAGGCGGCGAACTCGCAGTCGGCGAGCTCACCGGTCGAGCGGTCGATGGCGTTGGCGCCGAGGCGGACGCTGACGGTGACACCGGTGGCGTCGGCCATCTGGGAAGCGAGCGTGCGCTGCCAGATCATCCGGTAGAGGGCCAGGTCCTGGCTGTTCAGTTCGCTGCTCACCTGGGGCGGTGTGCGGTACGGCGTGGTCGGCCGGATCGCCTCGTGGGCTTCCTGCGCGTTCTTGACCTTCGACGAGTACTGCTTCGGCGCCGGGGTCAGGTACTGCTGGCCGTACTGGCTCGTGACCGCGGCCCGTGTCGCCTGCAGTGCTTCCTCGGACAACACCACGTTGTCGGTACGCATGTAGGTGATGTAGCCGCGCTCGTACAGACCCTGGGCGACGCGCATCACCTGCGACGACGACATCCGCAGTTTGCGGCCACCCTCCTGCTGCAGGGTGGAGGTCATGAACGGTGCCTTCGGCGACGAGCGGTACGGCTTCTCCTCGACCGAGCGCACGGTGAACGGCGCGTCGGCGAGCCCGTCGGCGAGCCCGCGGGCGCGGGCTTCGTCGAGCGCGACCGCCTTGGCCGACACGTTGCCGAGGTCGTCGAAGTCCTTGCCGCTGGCGACCTTCGTGCCGTTGACCGTGACGAGCTTGGCGGTGAAGCTCGGCGCGGTGGCCGTGACGGCGTCGATGTCCCAGTAGCCGGCGGTGACGAAGGCGATCCGTTCGCGTTCGCGCTGCACGATCAAGCGGACCGACGGGCTCTGGACGCGCCCGGCCGAGAGGCCACGGTTCACGCGCCGCCAGAGGACCGGCGACACCTCATACCCGTACAGGCGGTCGAGGATGCGCCGGGTTTCGGCGGCGTCGACCAACCCGTAGTCGAGACTCCGCGGGTTGTTCACGGCATGATCGATCGCCGACTTGGTGATCTCGTGGAACACCATCCGCTTGACCGGGACCTTGGGCTTGAGGTACTCGAGCAGATGCCACGAGATGGCCTCACCCTCGCGGTCTTCGTCGGTTGCGAGATAGAGCTCGGACGCGTCCTTCAGGGCGGCCCGGAGTTCCTTGATCACGGTCTTGCCGCGCTCGGTCAGCTCGTAGGTCGGCTTGAATCCGTTGTCGACATCGATGTTCAAACCCTTCGACGGAAGGTCCGCGACGTGGCCAACCGAGGCGCGCACGTCGTAGTCGTTCCCGAGGAATTTCGACAGCGTCTTGGCCTTCGCTGGCGACTCCACAACGACGAGGGGCTTGGGCATCGGTGCCTTTCGCTAGGTGATCCCGACTGGGTTTGTCAAGCGCAGTGTGCCGGATGAGACCTCCGACGACACATCACGGCCTGTTTCCATGCCGTCCGCCGGTTCGCCGCGACATCGGCCGCGACGTCACGCGACATCGGGCGATGGCCGATCTGGATACGTTGACAGCAATGGTCTCGACGTCCTCACTGCTCGGCCCCCTCGGGTGGTCGAGCGACTTCGAGGACGCCTGGCAGGAACTCGGGGCACCTGGTACACCCCGGCGGGTCTCACGCCTCGACCGAGGCTGGAGCACCGCGATCCACACCATGGCCGAGGCCCGCGGAGACGCCGAGCCGATGCGACTGCGCAACATCGGCGCCGATGTCGCCGTGGGCGACTGGATCATTCCGTCCGACGACGGCGAACGCGTCGAGCACGTCCTCGAACGCAAGAGTGCGTTCACCCGCCGTGCGTCCTTCGACGGCATGCGCGCCGTGTCGCACACGCTCGCCGCCAACATCGACGTCGTGTTCCTCGTGCACGCGCTCGGATCGCCACCGAGCCCGCGCCGCCTCGAACGTGAACTCGTCCTCGCGTACGACTCGGGTGCCGAACCGGTCGTCGTGCTCACGAAGACCGATCTCGTCGCCGACTCGCTGGCGGCTCGGGCGGCGCTCGTGGATGTGGCGTTGGGTGTGCCCGTCCTGCTGGCGAGCGGCATCTCCGGCGATGGGCTCGAAGCGATCCGCTCGTACGCGATCGGCAACCGGACGTTGACCTTCCTCGGCGCGAGCGGCGTCGGCAAGTCGACGCTCGTCAACGCCCTGCTCGGCAACGAGCGCCAGGCCACGTCGGCGGTGCGCGAGGGCGACCAGCGTGGCCGTCACACGACGGTGGCCGCCGAACTCGTCCCGTTGCAGGGGGAGGGTTGGCTGATCGACACGCCCGGGGTCAGGGCGCTCAGCCTGTGGTTGTCGGGCAACGGCATCGAGCGGGCCTTCGCCGACGTGTTCGACCTGATGGACAACTGCCGGTTCCGCGATTGCAAGCACGACCAGGAGCCGGGCTGCGCGGTGCAGGCGGCGATCGCCGCCGGACAACTCGACGAGGTTCGCCTCCGCAGCCTCGACCGCCTCGTGGAGGAGGAAGCGGCCCTCGAAGAGGAACAGCGCGCCCGCGACAAGATCGCCGACAAGCGGTCGGGCGGACGCACCCGGCCACCGGAGCAGAGCGAGTTCGACGAATCCGACGATTGAGGTCGTGCATCGGCCTGCCAGGCACCGATGCACGACCTGATCGATCGGTCAGTCGAGCGTCCACCCCGCGTCGCCGCGGATCCAGAACGTCGCGTCGACGACCGCGGCGATCGGCAGGGGACCATAGATGTGTGGGAACAGATCGGCGCTCCCCGGCGCGGGCGGCTCGAACCGGATCGGAGACGGCACTGCCTGCTGATCGATCGTGAGCACCACGAGCTGGGGAACGTCACCGTAGAAGCGGTTGGCCGTCGCTTCGATCTGCGCTCGGGTGGAGCAGTGGATGAACCCCTCCGCTTCGAGGGTGACCCCCCTCGTCGACATCCGGTACTCGCCGGTGTCGAACGTGGCCGCCCAGTCGTCGGGCAAGGCGAGGTGGTGGATCCGCTCGTCGGTCATCGACCAAGCATGCCGGGAGAACGTCCGCCCGGGGACCGTCCCCGGGCGGACGTTCTCCGTCAGGGCGGCTCGATCGCCATGGTCACCGAGGCGGTATGGGTGACGGGGGCGATGAACGCTCCGATGATCGCGACGTCGGTGTCGTCGACGTACGTCGCGGTGACGGTCACGGCTGCGGCCCCCGACCGACACGGCGATGTCGACGGGCAGGGCGACCGACCGTCGCGCGGCGTCGGCCGCCGCTCCCGCGGAGTCGGTCGTCACCGCGGCGGCGCGAGCGCCTTCCCGGGCCGCGAGCTCGACGGCCAATTCGTTGCGCAGCGTGATGCCGACCTGCACGATGCCGAGCACGGCGACGAGCACCACCGGTATCACGATCGCGAACTCGACCGCCGCCTGTGCCGGAGTCAGACGCGTTCGATCGCACTGTCGATCACGCGGTTGAACAGGCGGCCGACGCGTTCGGCGCCGCCGCCCGCGGTGGCCCAGGCGACCACGAGCAGCCCCACGAGCGCCGCGGCGAGCAGCACCAGGGCGTACTCGGTGGTCGCCTGGCCGAGTTCACGGTCGGTTGCGCCGTCGGTGGACGCCCGACGCGGGACGGGGTCGAGCAACGCGGGGATCGGCAGGCCCGCGCGGTGGTCTGGAGGTGGACGAACAGGCTGAGCAGGATCTGAGGCATGAGGTATCTCCGGCGGGCTGGAGGTGTGGATGGCGGGACCGAGTGCGGCCGATGGGGCGGGGAGGGATCGAGGGCGGATCGAGGGGAGCGGCGAGGGTCAGATCGACAGGTCGATCGACGAGAGGGCGGCGATGAGCGCAGGCGCGATCGCCAGGAGCACGAACGACGGGAGGGTGCACGTGACGAGCGGGAACGACAGCCGCACGGGCAGCCGCCGGGCATCGGCCTCGTGGTGACGTCGCCGCGTCGAACGGGCCTCGTGGGCGAGCGATTCGAGCATCGGAGCCAGGGGTGAGCCGTGCCGATCGGCGCTGGCGACGAGATCGATCAGGGCCGCCCATCCCGGGGCCGAGACGCTCGGGGAGCGCGCCGAGCGCATCGCTGAACGCCTCGCCCCGGTCGAGCCGGTGCACGACGGCGACGAACCCGGCACGGGTCGCTTCCGGAGCCACCGAGGCCAGCTCGCGGATCGCCCGCACCGGAGTGAGCCCGGCGTGCACCAGGAGGATGAACAGCTCGATCGCATCGGGCGTCGATCGCTCGATGTCGAACCGCGCCCGGCGTTGCCGAGCGACGTCCATCGCTCGCCGTGTGGCGACGACTCCGCCGGCGGCGATCAGGAGCAGGAACGGTCCGAGCAACCACACCGCCGCGGCGGTCAGGACGACCACGGCCGCAGCCCGGATCAGGCGCGAGCGGTTCGGCGTTCGGCGGACGCGCAGGCCGAACCGGGGTTGCCGTGACCACCTCGGTGGTGAGCGGCGCCGGTCGGCGGGTTCGTCGAGCGCGACCCACGTCGCGCGCCGCACCACCGATGCCCATCACGGCGAACATCACGAGCGCGACGATGACGACGATCACCGAACGCCCCCGATGATCCGCCGCATCCACGACCAGCCGGCCATGTTCAACGTCAACCCGAGCACGACGCACAGCGCGCCGGCTCGGCCGGCGACGGCGGCGCGCACGTCGCCATCGGCGGCGGTCAGCACGCCCAGCATCAACAGCGGCACCACGGTCAACACGTGCGCCGACATCCGGGCCTGGGCGGCCTGGGTGACGCGATCCTCGCGGTCGATCGCGCGGAGCCGCAGTGCGGCGGCGACGCGTTCGAGTGGCGCCGCGGCCGGACCACCGATGTGCGCCGCGGTGGCGATCACCGAGCAGGCGAGCGCCAGGTGCTCGAGACCGCGCATCGGTTGCTCGGGTGCAGTGGCGACCGCCGCGGCCACCGTCGCCCCGCGCTCGAGCGCGAGCTGCATCGGCTCGATCGAGCGGCGCATCGGCGGGTCGGTGCTCGACGACTCGCACAAGGCCGCACCCAGCGAGCTGCCGGCGCGCAGGTGGCGAGCGAGTTCGTCGCACCATGCCGCCACCGTCTCGGGCCGAAGCACCGGGCGGCGTCGGAACAGCGCCGGCCACGATCGCGGGACCGTGCCCGCGGAGCGATGGGCCGGCATCGGTGGACGATGCTCGCTCGACGGGCACCCTCGCCGGCATCGTCGGCCGGAGGGCGAGGCAGCACAGCCCGACCACCACCGCGGCCAGCGCCGCCGGGACGCCGATCGCGGTCACGGCTGTGTCCGATACCGGCTGAGCGCGCCGACCTGCTCCAGGCCGTGGTCGCCGATGATTGCGAGTGGCCGTGTGGTCGGTGCCGCTCGCGCATCGTCGGGTGACGCGATCACGACCTCGTCGATCGAGCTCACCGAGCGGCGGCCGTCGTGTCGGCGGCGAACGTGGATGACCACATCGATCGAGCGCTGCACCTGCTGACGGATGGCCGCCAACGGCCACGAAGGGGCGGCCTGCAACGTGAGCGATTCGAGCCGCAGGAGCGTGTCGATCGGCCCGTTCGAGTGGCACGTCGAGATCGATCCGTCGTGGCCCGTGTTCATCGCCTGGACGAGCGCGAGCACCTCGTCGCCGCGCACCTCGCCGACGACGAGTCGGTCGGGGCGAAGCCGCAGGGCGGCCCGCACGAGCGCCGCCAGCTCGACCGGTGGCGGACCGTCGGCCAGCGCAGGGCGCGCTTCGAGGCGCACGACGTTGCGGGCTTGGATCGACAGCTCGGCGGTGTCCTCGATCACGAGCAGCCGCTCGCCGGCGGTGATCTCGCCGACGAGCGCGGCCAGCAGCGACGTCTTGCCGGACGACGTGGCGCCCGACACGATCACGTTGCAGCGGGCGCCCACGATCTCGCGGCACAGGTCGGCGCAGTCGCCGGTGACGAAGTCGGTCAACGGTCGCACGTCGGCGGAGAAGCGGCGGATCGACAGCACCGCACCGTCGACGGCGACCGGCGGGAGCACCGCGCACACCCGCGAGCCGTCGTCGAGGCGGGCGTCGACGATGGGGGAGGTGCGGTCGACCCGTCGACCGATCGGCGCGAGGATCCGTTCGATCAGGTGCTCGACCTGCTGTTCGTGAAGTTTCCCGGCCGGCGACAGCGAACCGTGGCGGTCGACCCAGATGTCGCAGGAGGAGTTCACCATGATCTCGTCGATGCTCCGATCGGCGAGCAGGATCTCGAGCTGGCCGAGCCCGCTCAGCCGGGCGATGGCCCGTTCCGCGAGCCGTCGCTGGTCGTCGGGGACGCAGCAGGGGTGCGACGTGCCGTACGTCGGCTTCGACGATCTCGCGGACGTCACCGTCGCGGCTGGCAGCCCGCCGGCACAACTCGGACACCGCCTGATCGTCGGGCGTCATGCGGCGACCCGGCGGAGCTCGCGCCCGACGACCCGCGGCAGCCGGCTGGCCAGCAGCCCGGAATCGACCGCACGGGCGATGGCCGGATCGAAGTCGATCACCGCCACGACCGGCGCCCGGACCGCGCGCTCGACGTGGCGGGTCGAGAGCGCGTGACCCGGCTCGTCGACGACGACCACGCCGGTCGGTGTGGTCGCCGAGCGAGTGGCGCGTCGCAGCGCGAGGTAACACGGCCGGGTGACGAGCAGCCGAGATCGACCGCCGCCGCCAGCACGGCGTTCGGTTCACCGGTTCCGGCGTCGACCACCACGTCGAGGCCATCCCGCTGCCGTTCGGCCAGCCAACCGGAGAGCTCCATCCATCGCTCGTCGCGACGGGCGGGTTTCGGTGCCGCGGCGGCCGTCCGTTCGGAGTTGGGCGAACGGCAACAGGTCGACATGCGGGTCGAGCGCGATCTGTAGATCGGACAGGTGCGACGCCGGTGCGTCGCTGGCGAGCCAGTCGTCGATGCCCGGTCGGTCGGGTTCGGGGATGCCGAGCGCGGCGGGAAGTTCACCGTCGAGGTCGACGAGCAGGGTGGGGCGCCCCGAGGTGAGGGCGAGGGCCGCGGCGACGACCGTGGCTCCGCTGCCGCCTTTGGCGGCCCAACAGAGAATGACCATGACGTTCCTCCAATGGCCCGAAGGCGGAGGTGGATGCATGGGGAGAGCCGGTCAGGTGAGAGTACCGACGCCGGCCCGGTGACCCAACGTCGCTGGCGCGTTCGTGCGCGGGTGCGCGCTAGGTTCGTCGATGGAGGTGTCCGGGCACCTGGTGGGCTCCGCCGCCTTCAAAGCGGTTGGGACGGGCGATCCCCGTCCGGCGGGTTCGATTCCCGTCCACCTCCGCCATCGCACCTGGCGATCTCGGTCGGATTGCGTCCGCTTGTCGAACCGGATCCGACCGAGATCGTCGAACACCTTGACATATTCTGATATCGGAATATGATTTGGATATGGCCCGGACCGCGACCACCGCCGACGTGTTCAACGCGATCGCCGAACAGCACCGTCGCGACATCCTCGACGTGCTCGTCGATCGGGAGGTCGCCGTCGGTGAACTCGTGGACGAGCTCGATCTCGAACAGCCGGCGGTCTCGAAGCATCTGAAGGTGCTCCGCGCCGTCGATCTGGTGCGCTGTCGCAACGACGGCCGCCGCCGCCTCTACCGGCTGAACGGGCCGGCACTCGAACCGGTCCAGCACTGGCTCGAGCGCTACACCGCCGCGGTCAACGAGCACTACGACCGCCTCGACGACTACCTCGCCACCCTCCAGCGCTCCGCGGCGGTCGAGGAGTCGACGAGCCAGGCCCGCGCCGAGAACACGAACCCAGCAAGCAAGCACAAGGAGACCCGACCATGACCACCCGACATGGCAGCGCCGTCGTGACGTTGCCCTCCGATCGCGAGATCCTCATCACCCGCACCTTCGAGGCGCCCGCCGCGCTCGTGTGGGAGGCCATCACCCAGCCTCGCCATCTCCTGCGGTGGTGGGGGCCCGACTACTGCCCGCTCGTCGCCTGCGACGTCGACTTCCGTGTCGGCGGCGCGTGGCGTTACCTGTGCCGCGACATGGACGGCAACGAACTCGGTTGGCACGGCACCTACCGCGACATCCGCCATGGGGAGTGCATCGTGACGAGCGAGGTGTTCGAGGGCTTCCCCGACGCCGAGGCGATCAACACGATGACGCTGAGCGAGAACGGCGGCGTGACGACGCTGTCCACCACCGTCCTGCACGCGACCAAGGAGTACCGCGACGGCCACGTCGCATCCGGCATGGAGGGCGGCATGCAGCTCAGCTTCAACCGGCTCGACGACCTGCTCGCCGCGGCCGACACCACCGCCGAGCGTTTCCGCCGTGTCGCCGGCCGCTTCACCGATCGAGCCAACGAGGTTCCGGAAGGGGCGTGGGAGAGCCCGGCTCCGTGTGACGGATGGACGGCCCGCGACGTGGTCGACCATCTGGTCACCTGGGTGCCCGGCTTCATGTCGTCGTCGGCCGGCATCGTGATCGAGCCCGGCCCGCCGGTGGCGTTCGATCCGGCTGGCGCCTGGATCAACCTCGCCGATCAGCTCCAGGCCCTGCTCGACGATCCGGAGATCGCGGCCAGAGAGATCGACGGTGGTCCGATCGGCAAGCAGACGGTCGAGTCGGCGATCGGGATGATCGTCGTCGGCGACGTCGTGGTGCACACGTGGGACCTCGCGCGGGCGGCGGGGCTCGACGAATCGCTCGACGCCGACATCGTCACCGAGATGCTGATCGGGATGCAGCCGATGGACGAGATGCTCCGTCAGAGCGGCCACTACGGCCCGAAGGTCGAGGTCGCCGACGATGCCGACGACCAGACCAAGCTCATCGCCTTCACCGGCCGCACGCCCTGACAGGTCCGCGACGATGGTCATCGATCGACGCGCCACCCACCGCGCGACGGTTCGTCGGCCGGCTCGACGCCGTCGCCACCGCCGAGGAGCGCGACAAGCTGCAGCGCTACTTCAAGTCCGGCGAGGGGGACTACGGCGAGGGCGACCAGTTCATCGGTGTTCGCATGGGCACCGTGTTCGCCCTCGCCGACGAGTTCCGCACGATGGACCTCGACGAGATCGAGGTCCTGCTCGAGAGCCCGATCCACGAAGCCCGCGCCGGTGCCGTCAAGATCATGGCCAAGCAGGCGGCGGCGAGCAGCGACGACCGACGCCGAGCGCCGGGCACTCGCCGAGCTGTACCTGCGACGGATCGATCGGATCAACAACTGGGACCTCGTCGACCTGGGCGCGTGGGACGTCGTGGGTCGGTACCTCGTCGACAAGCCGCGCGACGTGCTCGGCGAACTCGCCGGATCGTCGGACCTGTGGGAGCGACGCACCGCCATCCTCGCCACGCTCTTCTTCGTCCGGCGCGACGACCTGGACGACGCGTTCGCGATCGCCGAGCGATTGCTCGCCGATGACGAGGACCTCATCCACAAGGCCGTCGGCGGCGTGCTGCGCGAGTGCGGCAAGCACGACCGTCCGCGGCTGATCGCGTTCCTCGACCAGCATGCGGCGTCGATGCCACGCACCGCGTTGCGCTACGCGATCGAACACCTCGATCCCGCCACGCGAACCCACTACCGATCGCTGCGCGATCCGAAGGGCCGGCCATGACCACCGATGCACGACCGACGTTCGTCCTCATCCCCGGTGCCGGCGGCAGCGCGTTCTACTGGTACCGGCTCGTCGCCGAGCTGGACCGGCGGGGCGTCGCCAGCGTGGCGGTCGAGCTCCCCGCGGGCGACGATCACGCCGGGCTGCCCGAGTACGCCGCGGCGGTGCTCGACGCCATCGACGCACTCGACACGCCGATCGTCGTCGTCGCGCAGTCACTCGGTGGGTTCACCGGGCCGTTCGTGTGCGCGCAGCGCGCCGCCGAACGCCTCGTCATGGTGAACGCGATGATCCCGCTGCCCGGCGAGACACCTGGGGACTGGTGGAGTGCGACCGGCCAGGCCGAGGCCCGACGGCGGTTCGCCGACGAGCAGGGGCGCGACGTCCCCGACGACCCGTTCACCGACTTCTTCCACGACGTGCCCCCCGACGTCGTGGAAGAGGTGCTGCGCCGACCCGAACCGCGGCAGGGGGACGGGCCGTTCGGGCAGCCGCTGCTCATCGATCGGTGGCCCGATGTGCCGACCGAGGTGATCGTCGGTGCCGACGATCGGTTCTTCCCGGCCGACTTCCAGGTCAGAGTGAGCCAGGATCGGCTGGGCATCACACCCGACGTGATCCCGGGCGGCCACCTCCTCGCGCTGAGCCGCCCGGTGGAGCTGGCCGATCGACTCGTCGGACACTCCCCGCTGACCGTTCGGCCGCCGGTCGTGCAAGACTCTGCCCGTGGGGGCACTTGCGATCGAGCGCGGCTCGACGACCGACGCGTTGCTCGACGAGACCATCGGGCAGAACCTGGCGCGGACCGTCGCCGAGCACGGTGACGTCGAGGCGCTGGTCTCGTGCCACCAGGACATCCGCTGGACGTACGGCGAGTTCGCCGAACGGGTCGAGTCCCTCGCCCGCGGGTTGATGTCGGCCGGCCTCCAGCAGGGCGATCGCGTCGGCATCTGGAGTCCGAACTACGCCGAGTGGACGCTCGTCCAGTACGCCACCGCCGAGATCGGCGTGATCTTGGTCAATGTGAACCCCGCGTACCGCACCCACGAGCTGGCCTACGCGCTCCAGCACTCCGGCTGCCGGATGCTGATCGCCGCCCCGGCGTTCAAGACGTCGGACTACCGAGCGATGGTCGACGAGGTGCGCGCCGACTGCCCCGAGCTCGAGACGGCCGTGTTCTTCTGGGACGCGGAGTGGGACGAACTGGCCGGCGGCGGGACCACCACGATCGTCGAACTCGACGAGCGACGGGCCACGCTTGGCGGCCGACGACGCGATCAACATCCAGTACACCTCGGGCACGACGGGCTACCCGAAGGGTGCCACCCTCTCGCACCGCAACATCCTCAACAACGGACGCTTCGTGGCGGCGCTGCAGGGCTTCACGAGCGCCGACCGCGTGTGCATCCCCGTGCCCTTCTACCACTGCTTCGGCATGGTGATGGGCAATCTCGGGTGCACGACGCACGGCGCCACGATGGTCATCCCGAACGACGCGTTCGATCCGCTGACCGTGCTCGAAGCGGTGCAGAACGAGCGGTGTACCGCCCTCTACGGCGTGCCGACGATGTTCATCGCCGAACTCGGTCATGACCGCTTCGACGAGTTCGACCTGTCGAGTCTGCGGACCGGGGTGATGGCCGGATCGCCCTGCCCGGTCGAGGTGATGAAGCACTGCATCGATCGGATGCACATGGTCGACGTGACGATCTGTTACGGCATGACCGAGACGTCGCCGGTCTCCACGCAGACGCTGCGTGGCGACACGCTCGAACACCAGACGGCCACCGTCGGTCGGGCCCATCCACACGTCGAGATCCGCATCGCCGATCCCGTCGACCGGCGAGACGATCGCCCGCGGTGAGACCGGCGAGTTCTGCACGCGCGGCTACTCGGTGATGACCGGCTACTGGAACGACCCGGAGCGGACCGCGGCGGCGATCGACGGCGACGGCTGGATGCACACCGGCGACCTGGGCGTGATGGCCGACGACGGCTACGTGAACATCGTCGGGCGGATCAAGGACATGGTGATCCGCGGCGGCGAGAACATCTACCCGCGCGAGATCGAGGAGTTCCTCTACACCCACCCCGACATCGAAGACGTCCAGGTGATCGGCGTTCCCGATGTCAAGTACGGCGAGGAGCTGATGGCGTGGATCAAGCCGCGCCCGGGCGCGATGGTCGACCTGGCGTCGGTCCGCGAGTTCTGCACCGGCCGCATCGCGCACTACAAGGTGCCGCGCTACGTGAAGATCGTCGACGAGTTCCCGATGACCGTCACCGGCAAGGTGCGCAAGGTCGAGATGCGCGAGCGCTCGATCGTCGAGCTCGAACTCGCGTCGGCATCGAGCATCGAAACCGCCTGAGCGCACCGCCGTGGAAGGTCGTGCATCGGTGCCTGGCACCGATGCACGACCTTGCACTCGACTCGTCGGTGAGGTGCTGCCCGGTCGTGCTCACTAAGTTCATCGGAGACCCACCAACGAACTGGAGTACTGATGGCTGGCCTCGAATCGACTGTTGACATGTTCGACCTGCGGATGTCCGAGGGTGTCCGCCCGCTGTACGAGGCGGTGAAGAAGTTCATCGCCGAGGAGGTCGATCCGATCACCGCGGAGTACTTCCGACTCGGCGAGAACCGTGCCGATCGGTGGTCGTACGGCGAGGGCCAGTTGGAGTTGCTCGAGACGGTGAAGAACAAGGCCAAGGCCCAGGGCCTGTGGAACTTCTTCCTGCCCGACGCCGAGACCGGCGAGGGTCTGTCCAACCTCGACTACGCGTACATCGCGATCGAATTGGGCAAGAATCCGCTGGCCTCGGAGGCGATGAACTGTGCGGCGCCGGACACGGGGAACATGGAAGTCCTCGAACGGGTCGGCACGCCGGAGCAGAAGCAGCAGTGGCTCGAGCCGTTGTTGACCGGCGAGATCCGGTCGGCGTATGCGATGACCGAACCGGACGTGGCCTCGTCGGACGCGAAGAACGTGGCATGTCGTGCCGTCCGTGACGGCGACGAATGGCTGATCAACGGCGAGAAGTACTACATCTCCGGTGCCGGTGATCCGCGTTGCAAGATCATGATCACCATGGTGCAGACCAATGCTGATGCGCCGCCGCATCAGCGTCAGTCGCAGATCTTGGTGCCGATGGACACCCCCGGTGTCGAAGTGCTGGGGCCGATGCACGTGTTCGGCAAGGACGACGCGCCGCACGGTCACATGCACATCCGGTTCACCGACGTGCGGGTGCCGTACGAGAACGTGTTGCTCGGTGAGGGTCGCGGGTTCGAGATCTCCCAGGTGCGGCTCGGCCCGGGCCGGATCCATCACTGCATGCGTTCGGTCGGTGCGGCGGAACGGGCGATCGAGATGATGGCCAAGCGTGGGTTGACGCGCGAGGCGTTCGGCAAGCGACTCGGCAATCTGGGCGGCAACGTCCAGATGATCGCCCAGGCGCGCATCGAGATCGAGTCGATGCGGCGCATGGTGCTCACCGCCGCCAAGGCGATGGACGAGCTCGGCAACGCCGAGGCGCGGGTGTGGGTCAGCGCGGTCAAGGCGATGGTGCCGATCAAGGTGTGCGAGATCATCGACAACGCGATCCAGATCCACGGTGCCACGGGTGTGTCGCAGTGGACGCCGCTGGCGGACATGTACGTGTCGCAGCGCACGCTTCGTCTGGCCGATGGCCCCGACGAGGTCCACTGGTTCGTCGTCGGTCGCTCCGAGCTCGCCCGTTGGGAAGAAGAAGGCGGCAGCACCTACGACCCCGAAGGTCGACTACATGTCTCGCGAGGACGACACCCACGACGGCGTCTTCTCCGGCCCCTGAGTCAGTCAACGCGATGAGCCAACGGCCTGACAATCGGGCCGTTCGCTCATCGCTCGCGCGTGCGGGGGCTCAGAAGAACGAGCCGCAGTAGCCGACGGGGCGGATGGCGAACAGGGCGTCGAGGCTGTCGAGCACGGCCTCGTCGACCTCGGTCGGCAGCAGGCCGGACGCGGCGAGGTCGCGCCAGGCGACGCCGCCCATGTACACGGTCGACAGCGTGGCGATGTCGACGATGACGTCGGCCGGATCGGTCGTCCGTTGCGCGCCGGCCGACGAGATCGCCCACCGATCGTTGTTCGCCTCGATCAGCGGATCGGTCACGGCGATCGTGAGCGTCACCGAACACGGACCGTACGAGCGGGCGGTCAGCGCGGCGTCGACGTCGAGCAGGCGGATCCACTGCTCGTCGATGATCTGGCGGGTCTCGTAGGCCCGCACGTCGTGGAGCGACCGCCGGATCGGGTCGTTGACCGGACGCTCCTCGGCCTCCCAACGTCGCGATCAGGTCGATGTCGAACAGGTACTGCCAGATCGCGAGTTCGACCTCCGCCGACGCTCCCCACAGGTCGTGGATCGTGCCTCCGCCGGTGAAGGCGGCGGCGAAGCCCTCGACAAGTTCGGTCTCGTAGTGCACGTAGCCGTCGTCGACCCCGCGGCGGTCGGCTGTGGACGGCGACGAACTCACCCTTGCCGAACGGCGCCGATGCCGGTTCGGTCGCTCCCTTCAGGTAGCGCTTCCACATCCACTCCGGACGGCCGATGGTGCCGACCCAGCGGCGAGCGACCCGGTCGTACAGCGGCGGCACGACGTCGAGCACCTCGTCGAGTCGGAGCAGGCGCATCGAGCCGGTTGCCGCGGGTGCCGCGCAGCGGGCGGGCCTTCGCGCGTCGTGATGTGCACGGCACGAAGTCGCCGGCCAGCCCGTATCCGAACCGTCCGTAGATCGGCGCTTCGCTCGCCCGCAGGCTGGCCAGTACCTGGCCGTCGCTCGTGCGCCTCGCGCAGGCTGCGCTGCATCATCTGGGTCAGCAGCCCGCGGCGGGTGTGTGTCGGTAGGACCCCGACCCGCGAGTAGCCGGCGGTCGGCAGACGTGCGCCGCCCGGCACGGTCGTGTCGAAGCGGTACGCGCCGACGTGGCCGACGCAGCGTTCGCTCGTCCCACGCCGCGAGCCAGTCGCCGTTGTCCCACGACGCCTGCGGTCGTCTCCATCATCTCGTCGCTGATCGCCCCGCTGATCAGCGCGGCGCGGAACGTGTCGGCGGCCTGCCGACGCTCGTGCACCTCGACCGGGCGAATGTCGATGTCGCTCATCCCCGAACGTTGTCACACGAACGGTGAGCGCCCGACGCGCATTTCCGATCGCATCCGGACGCACCTCCGACGGCGAAGGCGTGAACACGGTGCGCACATGCGAGCGCACATTGTTCACGCCTTGCGCGGTTGGGGCGCGGCGTGCGTCGGATCAGACGGCGAGGAGGTCGCGGGCGCCGGTGTCGCTCGACGGGTGACGCAGCTTGCTCATCGCCCGTGCCTCGATCTGGCGGATGCGCTCACGGGTGAGGTTGAAGTGTTCGCCGACCTCTTCGAGCGTGCGCGGCTCGCCACGGTCGAGACCGAAGCGGAGCTTGAGGATCTCGCGCTCGCGCTCGTCGAGCGGTGCCAGCAGGCGGGCGATCTCGTCGGGGAGCAGCGCGGTGGCGGCGACCTCGAACGGCGACTCGGCCGAACGGTCTTCGACGACGTCGCCGAGTTCGGCGTCGCCGTCTTCGCGCAGCGGCTCGGACAGCGAGAGCGGCTCGGCGGCGAAGCGCAGCGCCTCGGTCACCTTGTCCTCCGGCATCTCGACCTCGCGGGCGAGCTCGGACAGCGTGGCCGGGCGGCCGTACTTCAGCTCGAGGCGCGAGCGGGCCTTCTGCAGCCGGGCCAGCGTGTCGCCGGCGTGGACGGGCAGGCGGATCGTGCGGCCGGTGTTGGCGATGCCGCGGGTGATCGCCTGGCGGATCCACCACGTGGCGTACGTGGAGAACTTGAAGCCCTTGCGCCAGTCGAACTTCTCGACGGCGTGCATCAGCCCGAGGTTGCCCTCCTGGATGAGGTCGAGCAGCGGCAGACCCGACGCCTGGTACTTCTTGGCGATCGACACCACGAGCCGGAGGTTCGACTGGACGAACTGGCGCTCGGCCTCTTCACCCTGACGGGCGGTGCGCCGCAGTTCGCGCTTCTTGGCCGCGGTGAGTTCCTTGCCGGCGGCATCGAGTTCCGCGAGGGCCTCGTTGCCGGCTTCGATCGCCTTCGCCAGTCGCACCTCGTCGTCTTTGGTCAGCAGTGTGTACTGCCCGATGTCTGTGAGGTAGAGACGTACGAGGTCTTCGTCGTCTCGATCGACGCGATCTTTGGCCACCGGCGGCTCCCTACATTGGGTCGGCGTCAGCTCGGTCGCATTCTGACCGGATGGTGCTGACGTGGATGACGTTTGCGGATGATCGTTCTGGATTGACTGTTCTGGTTCAATTCGGCGTGCGAATCTGTGCCATGTGCTTCCCGCCGCCTGTTCGACGACGGAGCGTCACATGACAGCGGTCACGATACCGACGACCTCGATCCCGCCAACCTGTGGATGACGCTCGATGTGCAGATATCGCTAGCGGAGATGTCGCCGGAGGTCAAATCGTGAACAGCGATGACGAGAACGAGGGTGGATCGGCGTCCGAACGCCGACCGCACGGGCGCTGACGCGATGGTCGAGTCTCGACTCGGTGGTGACGATGCGGTTCGACGCGTCCGACGACGCCGCGCTGCTGGCGGTACTGGCCAAGTACATCGTGCTCACGCGCATGGAGGCCGGCTGCCGCAACGTCGATCTCGTCTCGAGCGTGACCCACCCCGGCCGCCACCTGGTGATCGAGAAATGGGAGTCGCCGGACCACCAACGCGCCCACTTCGACTCGGCGTCGATGGTCGAGATGGCGGCGGCCTGCAACGGCGTGCTCACCCGGGCACCGGACATCGACCTGTGGGACGCGACGAGCGCCCACGACCTCCGGTGAGCACTCGGGTGACGCAGTCAGGTGAGCACGCGGTCGAGCACGCGATCGATCGCGTGACCGGTCCGCATCGGTCGGGATACAATCGCTGGACCATGCCAAATCCAGTTTTCAACGAAGAGTCGTTCAAGGCGGCATCTCAGAACAAGGCCGGCTGGGCCGCCCCCGAAGCCGGCACCCATGTGGCGCCGGTGCCCGTCACCGACGGCCCGGTCTCGTCGTGGCAGAAGGCCATGACCATCAACGGCACGATCACCGCGTCGGTGGTCCTGCTCTTCATCCTGCTCGCCGCAGCCGCGTTCGGCTGGAACGCCGCCGAGCCCGGTCCGACAATCTCGAGAACGGCGTCCACGACCTACCAGTTCCCGGCCCTCGGCTTCCTCGGCATCGTCATCGGTTTCGTCGCCGTCATCGTGGCGATGCGCAAGCCGGAGCTGGCCAAGTTCCTCGGCCCGGTGTACGCCATCGGCTACGGCTTCGCCGTCGGTGCCATCTCCAAGGGCTACGAGACGTTCTACAACGGCATCGTGCTCCAGGCCGTCCTGGCCACCGCCTCGGTGTTCGGTGTGATGCTCGTGCTGTATCGCACCCGCATCATCAAGGTGACCGACAAGTTCCGCCGA
The DNA here is from genome assembly GCA_963772085.1 of Ilumatobacteraceae bacterium. GTDB lineage: Bacteria > Actinomycetota > Acidimicrobiia > Acidimicrobiales > Ilumatobacteraceae > Sva-07. Next base: position 56,404 of record CAVYWH010000016.1, on the reverse strand, counting down.
GCGGTCATCTTCGCCACGCTCGGCGTCATGGTGCTCTACCTCGGGCTCGTTCATCTTCAGCCTGTTCGGCGGTTCGCTGCCGTTCCTCAACGGCGACAACATGGCGATGAGCATCGCCTTCTCGGTGTTCGTCTGTGGCCTGGCGGCGATGAACCTGGCGCTCGACTTCGACTTCATCGAACGAGCCACGAACGCGGCGATGCCGAAGGACTACGAATGGGTCGCCGCGCTCGGTCTGGTCGTCACGCTCGTGTGGCTGTACCTCGAGATCCTGCGACTCCTGTCGTACCTCCGAAACTGATCGACCGGCAGACCGGTCCGATCCGATGTCCGCTGACGACGGCGGCAGCCTCGCCGAGGCTGCCGCCGTCGGCGTTTTCGGCGGGGTGCTCGGCGCCGCGGTCGGCTGGCCGATCGGGCTGGCCGTGCCGCTCGGCGTCGTCGCGGCGGCCAACGGAGCGGTGTCGGGATGGCGGCGCGTGTACGACTGGCGGTCGACGAACGGTGTGGTCGCCGTCGTGCTCGACTCCACCTGGGCGTTGCCGATGACCGCCGCGGCCCTGTTCGCCAACACGGTCGGCGCGGTCACGCACGGCGGCTACGTCGACGACCTCAGCCGCCGCGGCGAATCGTCACGTGTACCAGCGTGGGTTCATGCCGCGCAAAGGGTTCGCCATCACCCTCGGCAACGTGATCAGTGGCGCGGCCGACACCTCGAAGCCACGCCGGCGACGGTTGATCACCGACCACGAGGACGTCCACGTGTGGCAGGCCCGGTGGCTGGGCCCGCTCTATCCGGTCGTCGTACGTGGGCTGGATGGTCGCCGCCGGAGGGGTCGGCTCGATCGCCTGGCTGACCCGCCATCGCGACCAGCCCCTCGGCAAGGTCGTCGAGACCTACGGCTACTACCTCAACCCGCTCGAATGGTGGGCGTACAGCCGCGACGACCACTGGCCGCCCGGCGGGAAGCTGGCCGGCATCGGCTGGAAGCGCCCAGCGGTGCGCTCGTTCAGTTCGATTCGAGCGCGACCGAGGAGTTCCAGCAGCGCCGCATTGAACTCGGCGGGGCGTTCCTGCTGGGTCCAGTGGCCGGCGTCGTCGATCCAGATCGTGCCCTTGTAGTCGGGCAGCAGGGTCTCCATCGCCTCCACGTACTCGGGGCGGTAGGCGATCACGCCGTCCTGGCGGCCGCCGATGAACGCGGTCGGCATCGCCGGCGCCGGGAGGTCCTTGACGAGTTGGTAGTCGGCGTCGAGGTTGCGGTACCAGCTGACCGGCCCGAAGAAGCCACTCGCCTCGAACTGCTCGACGTAGGTGTCGAGGTCGTCCTGGGTGAGCCATTCGGGCAGGCCGGCGGGGATCTCGCGGCCGGCCATCATGTCGAGGAAGCCGGTGCCCTCCATCGGCGGGATGTCGGCCGGGTCGGGTGCCGGGCCGAACATGGCGGCCGATGCTCCCCACAGCGTCTTGCGCATCGTCTCGGCGACGTCGGCGCCGAGTTCGGCCTCGGCCGGGCCGACCTGCTGGAAGTAGAGGATGTAGAAGAACCGGTCGCCCGACACCATCTTGAACAGATCGGTGGGCGGCGCGGGCCACGGCGTGTAGGGCACGCTCACGTTGATGACCCCGCGGACACGCTCGGGGTGCAGCCGCGACAGGTCCCAGACGACCATCGAGCCCCAGTCGTGGCCGACGAAGACCGCGTCGTCGGCGCCCACGTCGTCGAGCAGACCGAGCAGGTCGGCCGACAGGTGATCGACGCGGTAGGCGTCGACGTCGGTCGGCGCGGTCGAGTGTGCGTAGCCGCGCTGGTCGGGCACGAGCACCCGGTAGCCGGCGTCGACCAGCGGTTGGATCTGGTGCCGCCACGAGTGCGAGCTCTCCGGAAATCCGTGCACGAGCACGACGACCGGATTGCCCGGCTCACCCGCATCGATCACGTCCAGTTCGACCCCGTTGGTTGCCACACGCCGCTGCTGCCCTGTCATGGCGAGCACGGTAGACGCCGCGCCCCGCCCGGATCGGAGCGGAGCGATGAGCGAACGGCCCGATAGCCGGGCCGTTCGCTCATCGCGTTCGTCGGTGGCGTCGACGCGATGAGCCAGTGGCCCGATAATCGGGCCGTTCGCTCATCGCGTTTCGCGTCGGTCAGGTGGGTCGGGTGGTGGCGAGGTCGGACCAGCCGAGGTCGTCGGCGTTCCAGAGCGCGTCGAACCGGGCGTCGACGGCGTCGCTGAACCCGAACCGGTTGCGGAAGTTGTACCGCCAGCGTTGCCGGTTGCCCTCCACGCCGAGGCGGGTGAGCCGACCGTTGACGTACGTGTTCCACGCCGCTTCGTCCTGCAGGCTGAGCGATTCGTCGTTCGGTGCATCGGCGAAGTCGGGGCGGAGCCGGTCGTGGGCCCGCAGCAACATCCGGCCCAACGAGAGCTCGGCGTGATGACGGTTGAAGTTGGTGAAGTGCTTGGTGTCCTCGAGGGCGCCGCTCTCGACGTGGATGGTGATCAGTCGCATCGGACGACGTGCCGTCGACGGTCGACGACATCGCCGCCAACGGCGTGGTCTCGTCGACCACCACCCGGATCGGATTGACGAGGCCGATGCGCTGGGCCAGGTCGGTGACCACCTCGGCGATCTCGCCGGCGTCGTACTTGACGAAGGTGAACTGCTCGGGCGCCACGACGACGCGGGGCCCCACGACCTGCGACCCGCTCATCTTCCCGCTGCGTCCATGCTCGAAACGACCACCGTCAGACCGCGACGGCGGCGCCGGCTGCTTCCTGCGCCAGCTTGACCGCGGCCTTGCGCTCCTCGAGTGCGTCGTAGCCCATCTTGGCGATGTCGTCGACCTCGTCGTCGGTGAACCCGGCGAGCTCACGGAATCGACGAGCGAGACCGATCGGGCTCTCGTCGCTGTCGCTGCGCGACCCACCGAAGCTGAACAGCTTGTCGACGACCTGCTGGAACTCCAGTGCCTTGGCCCGTCGCTCGGGGTCCTTCTCGGTCACCTTGCGCAGCCAGTCGGAGCCCATCTTCACGTGGGTCACCTCGTCGGCGAGCATCCAGTCCTCGCAGAACTCGAGGTAGGGGTCGCCGGCGATGTCGCCGAACTCCTTCATCTGGGTGAACACGTCGATGGCGAGTCCCTCCAGCGCACGGTTCACGCCGGCGAGGCGCAGCACCGGGTCGTTCGAACAGGCCGCCTGGAACAGCACGGTGTTCTCGGCGAACTGGCCGAGCTCGGTGCCCATCCAGTCGGACAGCTTGACGCTGATCTCCACGTGTCTGGCCTCGTCCCACGCCTGGCGGGCCATGTCGAGCTTGAGCTCGAACGGGATCGTGTCGCCCGAGCCGTCGCCGGTGGGGAAGTCGTGGGCCGTGCGGCCGGCGCCCTCGAGCGCCTGGATCTCGCCGACCATGATCCCGTGCATCAACGAGCGGGCCGCGTCGGAGGCGTCGTGGCGGTCGGGCGTGAGGCGGGCGGACGCGGCCCGGCTCTTCGCCGACACGCGGTTGCCGCCGTCGGACCCTGCTTGCGACGCGGACTTGACGCGCGGCGAGCGGACGTCCTTCATCCGCTCGGCCATGTTCGTCTGCACGAACCGCTCGTCGCGAGCGAGGTCTTCGACGGGAAAGAACTGGCGCATCAGATGCCTCCGTGTCGGTGTGGTGCTGGTGTCGTCGATCGTGTGGTGCCGGCTCATCCGATGCTCCGCGGCCCGGTGATCCCGCCGGCCTCGACCATGATCGCTTCGAGTCGGGCCTGGTGTTCGGCGGCGCGGCGGACGTGGTCGGGTGTGGTGATGAGCGACTGCAGCATCATCTCGCCGTCACGCCAGTCGTCGTACTCGTCCTGCAGGATGAACTTGATCGTGCGGATCGTCGGTGCGTCGGTGATCTCGCTCGTGTTGTTCTGGTGGTACGTGTAGGCGGCGATGAACCGCGGGATCAGCACGCGGTAGACGCCGACGAGCTTCTCGATCGTCAGGCCGGGCCCCTCCGGCTCGGTCATCGCCTCGATGAACCGCTCCATCGCCTCGTTCGCCGGCACGGTGAGGCGCTCGGGCTTCATCTCCCGCAACTCGGGGAGCCGTTTGTGCCACAGGTCGGCGTGCCACGCGTGGTGGTAGCAGTGCGTGCCGAGGCGCATCTTCACGTCGAGCTCGGGGACGGTGGCGATCCAGCCGCCGAGCGCCTCGAACAGCTTCATCTCGGTCCACTTGTAGTGGCCCACCCGACGGGCCGTCTCGACGACGTCGAACGAACCGGGCAGGTCGCGACGATCCCACGGGGCGAACGGCGCTCGCGCGGTCGACGGCGTTTCGGTGGGTGGAAGGGCTGTCGGTCGCGGTCTCCGCCATTGCCCGACCCTAGTGGAGCACCCTCCCCGAGGATTGGTCGGGCGTGTCAATCCGTGACGAGCATGTCCGGCCCGGGACTGTCCCCGGCGGACACTCTCGGGCGGTCAGTGGACCGCGCGGCCGGCGGACCAGGCGGCTTCGGCGGCGCCGAGGTCGGTGGCCGGCGGTCCACCGGCGGTGTACTCCATCAGCATCGAGCGCCACGGGCCCTTGGCCTCGAGCTTGCCGAGGATGGCGCTCACGCCCCACACCACCCGGTCGAGGATCACGAAGCTGGGCGGCATGTTGAGCTGTTCGATCACCGGGCCGTGCGGGCCCTGCACGTCGAAGATCACCCCGAGCGTGTCGCGCATCCACTCGCGGGTGAACGTGAACTCGTCGGTGAGGTACGGCGTGTACGGGCTCGACACGTAGTCGTAGACGAGGCCCGGGTCGAGGCCGTGGCCGACACGGAGGAAGCCGGACGACTCCATCCGTCGCACCAACAGCTCCGGGTCGCGATCGATGATGATCGCGTCCATCGTCGGCCGCAGGCTGTCCCACTCGCCAGGCGTCCAGCGCTTGACGAGGCCGTAGTCGAGGAACGACACGCTGCCGTCGTGGTGGAACTTGTAGTTGCCCGGATGGGGGTCGCCGTTGAACACGCCGTAGCGGAAGATGGCGTTCTGGGCGAAGCGCCAGATGACCTCACCGCAGCGCTGCTTGGTGTCGTACGGACTCGCTCTTGCGGAACTCGTCGAAGTTCAATCCGTCGATCCACTCGGTCGTCAGCAGGTGCTCGGTGGAGAACTCCGGCACCAGCTTCGGGATCCGCACCCACGGGTGACCCTGGAAGCGATACTCGAACTCGGTGATGTTGCGCGCTTCGAGCCGGTAGTCGAGCTCCTCGCGCATCCGGGCCCGGAGCTCGTCGACGAGGCCCTTCGCGTCGAGGCCCTTCAGCATCATCGCCGAGAACATCGCGTACATCACCTCGGCCGCGTCGAGGTCGCTCTCGATGGCGTCCTTGACGCCGGGGTACTGCACCTTGACCGCGACGTCGCGGCCGTCGGGGGTGATGGCGCGGTGCACCTGGCCGATCGATGCGGCGGCGACCGGCATGTCGCCCCACTCGAGGAACACACGCTCGGGCGCTCGCCCGAGATCGCCCCTGACGACTCCGGCGGCGAGCGTCGGAGCCATCGGCGCGGCGTCGGCCTGCAGCGTGGCGAGCGCGTCCTGCGCCTCGTCGGGCAGCGCTTCGAAGATGAAGCTGATGAGCTGGCCCGCCTTCATCAGCACGCCCTTCATCTCGCCGAGTTCCTTGGCGACGTCCTCGGCCGTGCGGATGGCGAACTGCTGGTCGAGTTCTGCCCGTCGTTCCTCGGGGCTGCCGAAGCCGCGGACCCTCGACACGGCGAACCGGGTCGAGTTGCGCGCCGAGAGTTTCCAGATGCGTGCCGACCGCGAGAAGCGGCTCGTGAGCGGGGAGTTCTTGGCGCGTTGGGCGGCGGCGGCCAACCCGGCGGCGAGCGCCACGAGCGATGCCACCGAGGCCACCGAGGCGACGGCCTTGCGCTGCATCAGGGCTCGAGCCCGGGATCGGTGGGTGAAGGTCGTGCGTCGGTGCCTGGCACCGACGCACGACCTTCCGCGAAGTAGGTGCCGTCGGCGAGCCGGGCGAGCGTGGTCTCGACGTCGCGCAGGTCGCGTTCGATCAGATCGAGATCGATCGGCGGCGTGACGGCGGCGGCCGGCGCAGCCGACGGCTCGGCGCCCGATGCGACGGAGGATTCGATCGGCCCGGTCACCTCACGGCCAGATTCGACGTCACTGGTCGAGCCCGGAATCGAGGTTGCTCATGGCCCGCACGCTACTTCCTCGACCCGGCCCGATTAGGTTGAGCAGCGATGTCAGAGGCGCGGCCGACGACGCGGCGTTGGGCCGAGTTCCCGCTCGCCATGGCGATGCTCGCACCGTCGGCGGTGATCCTCGGCGTGTTCGTGATCTACCCGCTCGGGCGGGCGATGTTCCTCGGCCAGCAACGCTGCGACAACTTCGGCAACAACTGCGTGTCGAACGGGCTCGACCAGTACGTCGACCTGTTCCGCAGCGTCGAATTCCAGAACGCCCTCGGCGTCACGGTGAAGTTCGCGCTCATCACGCTGCCGCTCGGGGTGATCTTCGGGGTCGGGCTCGCGGTGCTCGCCGACAAGTACCTGCGCGGCATCGGCGCGTTCCGTGCGGTGTTCTCCTCGACGGTCGCCACGTCGGTCGCGGTGGCGAGCCTGATGTGGCTCTTCCTGCTCCAGCCCTCGATCGGTGCACTGGCCAACATCGGCGTGGTTCAACAGCATCTTCCCGATCGTGAAGGACCCCGGATTGCTGCAGGACCCCGACACCGCGTTGTTCGCCGTCGCCCTCTCGAGCGTGTGGGCCAACCTCGGCTTCACGTTCATCCTCGTGACCGCCGGGCTGCAGTCGATCCCGCGCGACCTGCACGAAGCCGCCGCGGTCGACGGGGCCGGTGGCATCCGGCGGTTCTGGTCGATCACGGTGCCGATGCTCGGACCGACCCTGCTGTTCGTCATGGTCGTCACGACCGCCCGAGCGTTCCAGGCGTACGGCGAGGTCGACCTGCTGACCGGTGGTGGCCCGCAGCCGTCCAACCCGACCACGACGATCCCGTACTTCATCTACGGCCAGAACTCGCCGATCCGCAACGACGTGGGACTGCAGGCCGGGTCGGCCGTGCTGTTGTTCCTCCTGCTGCTCGTCCTGTCGGGTCTCCAGCTCGCCGGCATCGGACGCCGGGTGCACTATGAGTGATCTCACGGCGGACATCGACGGCCCCCGTCGGCCCGGCGGCCATCGACGACGTCGTCGACCTGCACGGCCGCGCCAGCCGGGCCCGGGCGTTCGACGAACCGGTCGGCTGGCGTCGATGGAGTCGGTACCTCCTGCTCGCCGTCGTCACCGTGATCGTCGTGTTCCCGATGTACACGACGGTCATCGCCTCGCTGAAGCCGGGCGACGAGGTGCTGAAGAACCCGCTCGCTGCCGACCGGATTCACGCTCGACGTGTACCGCGAGGCCTGGACGTCGGGCCGGCTCGGCCGGTACCTGGTCAACTCGCTCGTGGTCGCGGTCATCGTCACCGTCGCCCAAGTGGTCACGTCGGTGCTCGCCGCGTACGCGTTCGCGATCCTGCAGTTCCCCGGCAAGCGGCTGCTGTTCGTCGTGTTCGTCGCCACCCTGCTCGTACCCACCGAGGCGATCGTGGTCGTCAACTTCCAGACCGTCGACGGGCTCGGGTGGACCAACACGTTCATGGGCCTGTCCGTCCCGTTCCTCGCGACCGCGTTCGGCATCTTCCTCCTCCGCCAGGTGTTCATGACGCTGCCCCGCGACCTGCGCGACGCGGCCGCCATCGACGGGGTCGGGCCACTGGGGGTTCATGCGCCACGTCGCGGTCCCGCTCGTCCGCCCGACGATCGGCGCGCTGGCCCTGTTCAGCTTCCTCGGCACGTGGAACCAGTACCTCTGGCCCAACCTCGTGGTCACCGAGCAGGACATGAACACGGTGCAGAGCGGGTTGCGGTTGCTCAGCAAGTCGAACCTCGACCAGCCGAACCTGGTGATGGCGGGCACCGTGATCGCCGCCGTCCCGATCTTCCTCGCGCTGTTCATCTTCCAACGCCAGCTCGTTCGTGGCCTCACCGCGGGAGCGGTGAAGGGATGACACGGTTCGTCCACCGTCGGGTCTCCGCGTCGCGCCGCGCGCTCGTGGTGATCGCCGTGCTCGGAGCGCTGACCGCGGCGTGCGGGTCGGGGAGGTCGGCACTCCAGGCCGGCATGGACGACCCGGCGACCACGGTCGCGCCGACCACGATGGCCGCGCCGCCGTCCGATGGCAGCGAGCCGTCGAGCTCCGACCCGACGGTGAGCGCCGACACGACGCCGGCGACCATCGCCCCCACGACCACCGAGGCTCCGCTCGCCGACCTGCCCGACTGCCCGACCGACGCGCTCGACGACGCGAGCGGTCCGGTCGACATCACGTTCTGGCACGGGCTGGCCAACGAATCGGAGGCGTCGCTGATCGCGCTCACCGACGCGTACAACGCCAGCCAGGACCGCGTGCGGGTCGATCTGCAGAACCAGACGAGCTACGACTCGGCGATCGACAAGTACATCCAGTCGAGCCAGGAGAGCCGTCCGACCGTCGTGCAGTTCCCCGAGTACACGCTCCAGTCGTTCGCCGACTCCGGCACGCTGATCCCGATCGAGGCGTGCCTCGAATCGAGCGGCTACGACACGTCGGCGTTCCTGCAGCGCACCCTCGACGCCTACACGTTCGAGGGCATCAGGTGGTCGATGCCGTTCAACGTCAGCAACCCGGTCCTGTACTACAACCGCCCGATGTTCGAGGCAGGCCGGTCTCGATCCGGCGGTCAGCCCGATCACGCTCGACGAGCTCCGCGCCACGTCGCAGACGATCGTCGACAGCGGGGTCGCGACGTACGGATGGGTCGTCGACACCGGACCGGACTCGGGCGGCGGTTGGTTCCTCGAGCAGTGGTTCGGGCGCGCGGGCGAGCTCTACGCCGACAACGGCAACGGCCGCCTCGCCCCGGCGACCAAGGTCCTGTACGACGGAGCCGACGGGCGTCGATCTCCTCACGTTCGTGCAGTCGATGATCAACGATGGTCTCGCCGTCAACGTCGGCGACAACCCCGGCGGCCAGGACGGCTTCCTGAAGATGATCGACCCGGCCGCACCGGGCGCGATGACGATCGGCAGCTCGGCGGCGCTCGGCAGCGTGATCGCCGCGCTCGGCGGCGGCATCGCTCCCGGCCTGACCCCCGACGACATCGGCGTCGGGCCCGATGCCGGGCCCGAGCGAGACGCCGGGCGTGCAGGTGGGCGGCGCCTCGTTGTGGATCGTCGACGGCAAGGGCGACGAACAGACCGCCGCGGCGTGGGATTTCATCACCTTCCTCGTGAGCGCCCAGAGCCAGTCGACGTGGGCGTCGGAGACCGGCTACGTCCCGGTGCGCAGCGATGCCGTCGAGCTCGAGCCGCTGGTCACGACGTACGCGACCGATCCGCGGTTCAAGGTCCCCTACGACCAACTCCTCACCAGCGTGGAGGGTGTGGCGTCGCTGTCGCCGGTGCTCGGGCCCCAGCGTGAGGTCCGTGTGGCGACCGCCAACGCGGTCGCGGCGATCTTCGGCGGTGCGGATGTGGCGACGTCGCTCACCGCGGCGGCCGCCCAGTCGAATGCACTCATCCAGAGCTACAACGACCGCAACTGACCGTCAACCGGCGATACTGGTGGCCGGCAACTGGACGGGACGATGGCGCTCGACGAGAACACAGCAATGCATGGACGGCTCGACCGGCTCGTGCCGCGCCTGGTGCTCGACTGGGTGACCGATGAACCCGAGCGACGCTGGCGGATCGTCGAGGGCACCATGGTGTTCGCCGACATCTCCGGCTTCACGGCGCTGTCGGAGCGCCTCGCGACCAGGGGACGCATCGGCACCGAGGAGCTCGTCGAAACGCTGAGCCGAGTGTTCAGCGGCATGCTCGGAATCACGGCGAATCGCGGTGGGCAGCTCCTCAAGTTCGGGGGCGATGCGCTGCTCGTGTTGTTCACCGGCCCGGACCATGCACAACAGGCCGCCTCGGCAGCCGTCGAAATACGCCAGGACCTGCGACGTTCCGCACAGATCCCGACCTCGGTGGGCAAGCTGAAGCTCGCCATCTCCATCGGTGTGCACTCCGGCGCGTTCCATCTCTTCCTGGTCGGCGAGCCCTATCGCCAGTTGGTGGTGGTCGGGCCCGACACCACCAACACGATGAATGCCGAGACGGCCGCCGAGGCCGGCCAGATCGTCGTCACGCAGGCCACCGCCGCGCTGCTCGGTCCCGCATGCCACCGTGCTCAGGGAGGACGGGCAGCTCCTGTTGCGCTGGCGCAAGGGCATGGTCCCGCGCATCACGCCCGACCCGTCGCGCGACACCGACGTCGGCCGCCGCACGCGAGGTCACCCCGCCGATCATCGCCACGCTGCTCGAGCACGGCGCGCCCGACCCGGTGCACCGGATCGCAACGATGGCCTTCTTCAAGTTCAAGGGCACCGACCAACGCCTCGAGCAGGACGGCCCTGACGGATTCGCCGACGCGCTGCACGACACCCTGACCAAGGCGCTCGAGACGTTCGAAGCAGAGGACATCGCGCTGCTGTATGTCGACGTCGACGCCAACGGCGGCAAGCTGTTCTGCAGTTCGGGTGTTCCGCTGCACCAGCGAGGACGACGAGGGCCGCATGCTGCGGGCCGCCCGGGCGATCATCGACGGCGGCACGCCGCTCCCGTTGCAGGTCGGCATCCACCGTGGCCATGTCTTCGCCGGTGAACTCGGCGCGCCGGATCAGGCGGTGTTCTCGATCATGGGTGACACGGTCAACACGGCGGCGCGGATCATGGTCACCGCCGGTCCCGGCGTGATCCATGCCCATCCTGCGGTGCTCGAGCACGCCCGGACGCTCTACGACACGACACCCGAGGGGCCGTTCGTCTTCAAGGGCAAGGCCCAACCGCAAGTCGTCTACCGGGTCGGTGAGGAACTCGGGCCGCGGCAGCTCGCCGACCGCGATTCGCTCCGACTCCTCGGTCGCGACGAGGAGCTCGCCGCGCTCAGGGGCCACGTCGAGGCGGTCATCGACGGCCGCGGCGGGGTCGTGACGCGTCGTCGGTGCTGCGGGTCTCGGCAAGTCACGCCTCGTGGACGAAGCGCTGGGCGACAGCCGGGCCACTGACGCTCGTCGAGATGCACGCCGAGCCGTACGGCGCGAGCAACAGCTATCGCGTCGTTCGCGATCCGCTGCGTGTTCTGCTCGGTCTCGGCACCGGTGAGTCCGCCGACGTTGGCGGAACGACTCGTCGAGCGGGTGCGCGAACGCGCCCCGCGCCTGGAACCGTTCATTCCCCTGATCGCTGACGCCCTGCAACTCGACGCTGCGATGACACCTGCAGTCGAGTCGATCGCTCCGACGTACCGCGCCGACCGGACCGCGGACGTGGTGATCGAATTCATCGCAGTCGGTGCACACCGGCCCGCTCGTGGTCACGGCCGAGGACATGCACTGGACCGATGCGGCGTCGGCCCACCTGCTCGGTCGGATCGCGGAAGCCACCCGAACGAATCCGTGGCTGTTGATCTCGGTGCGGCGCGAGGAGGACGGTGGCTTCGACACCGAACTCGGTGATCGAGTGACGGTCGGCCCGCTGTCGGACGAGCGTCGTCCGCCAGCTCACCATCGAGGCGACCGAAGCCGCTCCGCTCCGGCCACACGAGATCGATCTCGTCGTGTCGCGGGCGGCGGGCAGCCCGCTGTTCGTCGGCGAGCTGATCGCCGCCGCGCAGGAGCTCGGCTCACTCGATGCCGTGCCGGCGTCGCTCCAGGGCACGTTGGCCGCCCAGGTCGACGCGCTCGATCCGCTGTCGCGGCGCGTGCTGTCGTACGCGTCGGTGCTCGGACGAAGCTTTCGACGCATCGTGGTCGAAGAACTCCTCCGGCAGGAGGGCCTCGAACTCGACTCGGCGACCGTCGCCCAGCTCGGTCGGTTCATCGAGGCCGATGGGCCGCTCCGCTATCGGTTCAAGAACGGCCTGGTCTGCGACGTCGTCTACGACAGCCTCGCCTACCGGTCACGCGCCCGTCTCCACCTCGAGGCGGGAATGGCCTTCGAAAAGCTGAGCAGCGACGTCGCACTCGATGCCGCCATGCTGTCGTTGCACTTCTGGAACGCCGGCGATCACGAACGCACGTATCGCTACGCCCGGCTCGCGGCTGAACGTGCCGACCGTGCCCACACGCGCAGCCGAAGCCGCGGTCCATTACGAGCGGGCCGTCGAGGCGGCTCGCCGCGTGCGCGTTGGTCGAGCGACCGACGAGCGGCGCCGGCTGCTCGTCGGCGCTGGGCGACGTCGCGTCAGCATGCCGGGATGTTCGACGCCGCGCTCGACGCCTACCATCGGGCGGTCGCGTTCGGCCCGCGACGATGTCCTGGCGACCGCGCCGAGATCCACCTGCGACGAGCACGGGTCCGTGAACTCTCGGGTGCGTTTCCGCTCGCGCTCGGGGAGACGTCTCGCGGTCGCGAGATCGCGTCGACGGTCGTGCCAGCGCCGAGAGCGAAGCCGTGCAGGCGCGAGCCCTGGCCTACGCCGCCGTCGTCCGGGGGCACCAGGAGCGATCCGCGGAAGCGTGGCGGGCCGGCATGGCGGCCGATCGAGATCGCGGAACGATGCGGCGAACACTCGGCGCTCGCTCGAGCGAACCACGCCATCTTCCTTGCCGGGAGTTGGCGCAGCACGACGACAAGGCGTCGTACGCCCAGCGTGCCCTCGACCTGTACGAGGAGGTCGGCGACCTGGCGGGCCAGGCCGACATGGCCAACAACCTCGGCATCATCGCCTATTACGACGGGCGCTGGGACGACACGCTCGACTGGTACCGGCAGGCGGTCGACGCCGACGTGCGGATCGGCAACCTGCTCGGCGCTGCCATCACCGAGGCGAACATCGGCGAGGTGCTCGTGAATCAGGGACACCTCGACGAGGCCGAACCCCGCCTTCGTGACGCGGCGCGAGTGCTGCGTGCGTCGCACTCCGTTCGCCGCGCGGATTCGTCGAGATGCACCTCGGTCGCCTGCTGACGGCGCGCGGGCGAGTACGAGGCGGCCGAGCGGATCCTGCGGTCGGGGGTCGAGGAATTGCGTGCGATGGGCCGCGGGGCGACCGCGTACGAGATGTCGCTGCATCTCGCGGATTGTCTGGCGCGCAGCGGCAGGCCGCAGGAAGGCCTTGCATGTGATCGCCGAGCGCGTCGCTCGGAACCTCCGACAGACGTCGCGATCTTCGATGCCGCCCGGGCGGTCGTGTCGGCGCGGGCGTTGATCGAACTCGGATTCACGAACGAGGCCATCGAGACCATCGTCGAGGGCGTGGCAGACGGCGCGGGCCCAGGTGCTCGAGTTCGACCTCGCCCGCCTGTTGTTGCTCGCCGACCGGATCGGCCCACCGTTCGACCCGCGGCTGGGAACGACGGAGCCGGCCGAAGAGGCGCAACGCCTCCTCGACCGGCTCGGTGTCGTCAGTACCGTTTCGGCCTGACAGCGTCTCCCAGGACCGTCACCGGGCCTGCGGGTCGCCCTGTCCGTAGTACTCCTGCGTCTGGATGATCTTCGCCGTCGACGAGTGTGCTGGGTGTCGCTGACGAGACACCACGGAACGTCGCCAGCGTCGACGTCGAACGCATTCGTCGGCATGTCGACGTCGAACTCGCGCGGTGACCGTCACGGGGAGCACTTCGGCATACGACGCACACCACTGCACCGGTACGAATCCAGCGCCGGTGCCGGCAGCGTCGTAGTCGATCTCACGGGCGAGAGCGTTCCTGCACGTCGCCAGGCGGTTGCGATGCGTCGATCGGAGCCCAGTCGATCGTCATCGAGGCCGGCGACGTACTGCACGGTGCCGTTGACCCCGATGGTGGCGTTGTCCCACGAGACGACGCTCGTCGGTGATGTCCACCGTGACGCCGACCTCGTCGGTGCACGTGCGCCGTCCCCTTGTTGTCGAAGGCCCGGTAGAAGGTCGGCGCTCGTCGCGATCTCGCCGGACCGCTCCGTCTTCGGTCACCGTCTGGTCGCACTCGACGGCGTTTTCGAACTCGCCGGTCGGTGGGCACCACGAGGTTGAAGACCGTGCCGCCCTTCACTGACAGCCCGCGACTGTTCGAGGTCGCCGTCGACCGGAGCGTGATGCTGTCGGCGAAGCCGCCGCTCGGCACGCTGGTGCCGCCGACTGGCGATGTCGATGTCGGCGCCGAACGACCCCGTGTCGTACGCGACCTGCAGCTTCTTGTCCTGGTGTTGGTCTTGCCGATCACGAGCGTTCCGGACTGCGACCGACACCGACTCGCGGTCGAAGTCGCCGAAGTTGCCGAGCGAGATCTTCAATGCCTCGCTCGGTCCGAGCTGGCCCGACGGCGTGCCGCAGTTGGTTCCGCTCTCGACGCCGAGCAGCGGTGCTCGGGATCTGCACGCGTGCCTCCCGGTGCCAGTGGACTGCCGACCAGGGCTCGAAGTCGAGCAGCGTCTGGCCGGGGTACGGATTCGCCGCGCGGGTCGCCCTGGATCCGGATCGGTTCGAGCACGATGGTCGCGCACGGTTGCACCGTCCTGATCGCCTGTGTGAACACCGTGCCGTCGGCGAGCGTCGAGTGTCACGCTGCCGGCGCGTTCGGTGAGATCCGACCGTGCAGCGTGCCGTACGGCTCGCTCTGGGATACGGACCGGCGGGATTCAGCGCCTGGCCCGACACGTTCATCGACGTTGACGCCGATGACGCCGGCGATCACCAACCCGGTGAGCGCGCCGAAGCCGATTCGCCGTTTGGTCGTTTCCGTCCATGCCAACTCCTTCGGATGTCCCGATCGCGTTGGGCCGTCCCCCACGCGCGGTGGTCATTATCACATGATTCCTGGGAGATGTCATCTTGATTCGACAACCGTGGAGAGTGGTCACGCGTGCGTGGTCAACTCAGACGATGGCGATGCGTCGAGATCGCCGACAAGCTGTGAGCAGCACGATCGGCCGACCGCCCGACGGCGGCGTCGATTGGCAGGGGGTCGGTGCGGCACCGCTAGGGTCGGCGCCATGGCTACGACGTTTCCCCCGTTCGACGGATCAGCTCCCAAGACCCAGCAGTTCCCCGCAGGCGCCCGAACTCGGCATCGACCCGACGAAGCGCTACACCGCCACGCTCGACACCACGCTCGGCGAGATCGTCATCGCGCTCGATGCCGTCAAGGCACCGAACACCGTCAACAACTTCGTGTTCCTGGCGTTGCACCACTACTACGACGGCGTGATCTTCCACCGGATCATCAACGGCTTCATGTGCCAGGGCGGCGACCCGACCGGCACCGGTCGCGGCGGTCCTGGCTACAAGTTCAACGACGAGCTGCCGAAGCCCCGCGAATACCAGATCGGCTCGGTGGCCATGGCCAACGCCGGTCCGCACACCAACGGCAGCCAGTTCTTCATCGTGTCGGGACCGTCGGGCGTCGGCCTGCCGCCGCAGTACAGCCTGTTCGGTCAGGTCGTGAAGGGTCTCGACATCGTCGACAACATGCAGCGCGTCGCCACCGGCGGCGGCGACAAGCCGAAGACCGATGTCGTGATCAACGGCGTCACCATCACCGTCGCCGACGACTGATCCGCACCGCCGGCCGGCAGCCGTGCTGGCACCGTCATTCCACGTTTGCGACAAGATTTTTGTGCGCCGATCGGCGCGCATTGTCTGCTGGCGGTCAGTCGGGCTGGGCGGCTGCGGATCGGACGGGGTGATGGCCCAGCGAATGGTGCGGGTGACCACGTCACCGGCGGGTCGGAGTGCGAGCGTCTCGGCCACCGGGAGCCACGGCAATCGGAGGGGGAGCACGGGTCCACGCCGGCATCAGCGCCACCGCCGCGCCGGCGATCAGGCCGTAGGCCGGGCGCGCCGCATACGGCAGCGGGGGCTGCAGGAGGAGATAGCGCGCGGCATCGCGCGCTTCGCTCGTGCCCCGTAGCTCCGATCGGTACGAGCGGAGCTGATCGCGCAGCCCACGCTCGGTTTCCGGCGGAGCCGACACCCCCAGCGCCCGTGCGACGACCCCGACCTGCGCGACGTATCGGTCGCGATCGGCGCCGCGGAGCGGCTCGGACCCGTAGCGATCGTGGGCGGTGAGGAAGCTGTCGAGCTCGGCGAGGTGCACCCACCGCAGCAGGTGCGGGTCGTTCGCTGAGTACGGCCGTCCATCGGGGGCGACACCGGTCACGTGGACGTGAACCCGACGGACCACGTCGACCGCGCGCTGCGCCTCGCTCGCGGGGCCGAAGGTCGTGGCCGCGAGGTAGTCGGCCGTGCGTTGCAGCCGGCCCCACGGATCGTGGCGGTAGTCGGAGTGCTGCGCGACGCCCGCCATCGCCAGCGGATGCATCGACTGGAACAGCAGCGCCCGGAGGCCGCCGATGAACATCGACGCATCGGAGTGCACCCGCATGATCGGCGAGCCCGCTTCGAACCATCCGTGTTCGTCGGACTCGAACAGCTCGACATGTCGTTCGCTCGCGTCCGGGCCGACGACGCGACCGCGCACCTGATCTGCCAGCCACGCTCGCACCATTGCGCCATGCTCCCACGGTGCACGAGTACGATCCGGTCGTGCCCGAGGAAACACCCGATGGTGACGTCCCCGGTGCCGTTGCCGACGCGCTCGTCCGGCGACCGCGTCGCGGCGGCGGTCGCGGCGGCCGTCGAAGGCACCGGTGGCCGGCCCGGCGACAGCGGGCCGAGCGATTCGGACCAGGCCCCTCGCGGCGGGGCGGTCGACCCGCAGGGACGTCCATGGGACCGCCGGGCGACCGACCGGGTGATGCCGCGCTGGGTCATTCCGTCGGTCGCCGTGTTCTGGACCGGTTTCGTCCTGTCGTTCGCGTTCCGGCACGTGTTCCACCGCCTCTCGTCGCTGCTCGTCCTGCTGCTCGTCTCCCTCTTCCTCGCGTTGGCGGTGGAGCCAGGGGTGAACCGGCTCGCCGCACGGGGCTGGCGACGCGGACGGGCGACGATCACGATCCTCCTGGGCGTCCTGGTGGCGTTCCTGCTGTTCGTGGTCGCGGTCGGCACGCTCGTCGGCACCCAGGTCGCCGATCTGCTCGACGAGTCGGACAGCTACATCACCGACACGGTCGACTTCATCAACGACACGTTCGGCACCGACATCGATCCGGCCGAGGTGATCGACGAGTTCAACGACCCCGACGGCGCCGTCCAGGAGTTCATCAGGTCGCAGAGCGACGAGGCCGTCCAGTTCTCGCTGACCGTGCTGGGGGTGATCTTCCAGGGGCTGTCGGTCGTGCTGTTCACGTACTACCTCGTGGCCGACGGGCCCCGCCTCCGACGCACGGTGTGCTCGCGGCTGCCTCCGGCGCGCCAGGAACGCGTGCTGTCGGCGTGGGAGCTGGCCATCACCAAGACCGGCGGATACCTCTACTCGCGCGCGCTCCTCGCGCTGCTGTCGGCGTTCTTCCACTGGGTCGTGTTCCAGGCGATCGGCACGCCCGCGCCGGTCGCGCTCGCGCTGTGGGTCGGTTTCGTCAGCCAGTTCCTTCCCGTCGTGGGCACGTACCTGGCGGGGATCCTGCCGGCGGTGCTGACGTTCCTCGATTCGCCGCTCAAGGCGTTGATCGTGGTGGCCTTCATCGTGATCTACCAGCAGGTCGAGAACTACGTCTTCGCTCCGCGCATCACGGCCCGGACGATGGAGCTGCACCCGGCCGTGGCGTTCGGCGCCGCCCTGGCGGGGGCCTCGTTGCTCGGTGCCGTCGGCGGCGGTCCTCGCGCTCCCCGCCGCGGCGATGATGCAGGCGCTCGCGGGCGAGTGGGGGAAACGGTACGACGTGGTCGACAGCCATCTCACCACGATCCCGCCGCGGCGACCGCGGACCAAGCGGGGCGGAGGGCCCGACCCGAACGTTTCTGCCGAGACCGTCTGACGTGACACGATCTGGCGCGGGATGACCCGGTTCGACAATGCGTTCATGCCGCTCGCGGTGGCGACGCGCAGCGGCTTCGAGGAGTCGTTGTTCCACGGCGCGGCGATCGCGTTGCGTCCCGACGGTTCGGTGATCGCGTCGGTGGGCGAACCGACGCGTGCCCGTCTACCCGCGGTCGGCGTTGAAGCCGATGCAGGCGACGGCGATGGCCGAGCTCGGCCTCGTGCTGCCCGACCATCTGATGGCGATCGTCTGCGCCAGCCACGACGGGTGCGACATCCACACCGCCGCCGTGCAGCACGTGCTCGCCCTGTTCGACCTCGACGAGTCGGACCTGCGCAACACGCCGTCGCACCCGTACAACGCAGGCGCTCGGGACGACGCCATCCGCAAGGGCATCGAACCGTCGCCGCTCCGGCAGAACTGCTCGGGCAAGCATGCCGGCATGCTCGCCACCTGCCGTGTGAACGGATGGTCCATCGCCGACTACCTCGAGGCGGAGCACCCGTTGCAGGTGGGCATCACCGAATCGATCGAACGGCACGGCGCACCCGTGCACCATGTCGGCATCGACGGGTGCGGGGCGCCCACCCATGTCATCGCGCTCGACGACCTCGCCCGGGCGTTCGCCGGGATCGCCACCGCCCACGCCGACGTGGCCGACTCGATGACCGCTCGTCCCGAACTGGTCGGTGGGAGGGCCCGCGACGTGACCCGATGGATGCAGGCGGTGCCCGGCCTCGTCGCCAAGGACGGCGCCGACGGAGTGATGGCCGGCGCCTTGCCGGACGGCCGCGCCTTCGCCCTGAAGGTGGCGGGAGGATCGGACGGCGCCCGGCAAGCCGCCACCGGCGAGGCGTTGCGCGTGCTCGGAGTGGACGTCGACGGCGCGCTCGGCGACACGCTGGCCGCCACGCGGCCGATCGTGTCGGGCCACGGGCTCGAGGTCGGTCGGATCGACGCGCTCGCGTGGACGCCACAGACGGGGGCGCGCTGATGGAGTTCCTGACGCTCGATCCGGCGACGTTCACCTACGGGGCGTCGAGCGATGTCGCACCGCTCGTCCGCCGCGTGATCGCCGAGAACCCGTCGAAGTTCACGTACCACGGCACCGGCACGTACATCGTCGGTGGTTCCGATGTCGTGGTGATCGATCCCGGGCCGCGACTCGACAGCCATCGCGATGCCTTGCATCGGGCGCTCGAGGGGTGCACCGTGCGGGCGATCCTGGTGACGCACTGCCACGCCGACCATTCGCCGCTCGCCGCGTGGCTGACGGCCGAGACCGGCGCCCCGACGATCGGCTACGGCCCGCATCTCGACGACCGCTGGGACATCGGTGAGGATCCGATCGAACTCATCCCGCCGACGCCCGAGCCGGAGGCGAACGCCGCGGGAGGTGGCGAGGGTGGCGATGCGCCGCCTGCGGTCGTCGTCGAGGAGTCGACCGATCGGGCGTTCGTGCCCGATGTCGTCGCGGTCTCCGGCGACGTGGTGGCCGCCGCCGACGGGTGGACGATGACGGCGCTGCACACGCCGGGCCACACCTCGAACCACCTGTGCTTCGCGCTCGACGACGGCGCAGCCCGCACGCTGTTCACCGGCGACCACGTGATGGGGTGGAGCACGACCGTCGTGTCGCCACCCGACGGTGACATGTCGGCGTACATCGAATCGCTGCGGATGGTGGCCGGGCGCCACGACGACGTGCTCATCCCGACGCATGGGCCCCCGATCGACCGCCCGCAGCGGTTCGTCACCGAGTTGCTCGCGCATCGTCTCGACCGGGAGGCCCAGGTCCTCGCCGCCGTGCGCGACGGCTGCACATCGATCGGGCCGATCGTGCTGCGCCTCTACGCCGATGTCGACCAGCGGCTCCACCAACCGGCGGCGCGCAGCGTGCTCGCCCACCTCGGCCGGCTCGCCGACGCGGGTCAGATCGTCGTCGTCCCCGCCGGACCGCCACGCCTCGACAGCACGTTCCTCGCCGTCTGAGGGTGCCTCACCGCGCGCGTCGGTGATCGTACGCTGGGCGGCCATGAGCCGACTGGCGTTCCCGAGTGGTGTTCGCCTGCGGCGGCTCCGTGACCGCGTGCGTCACGAGATGTGGGTGATCCCGGCCCTCTATGCGCTGCTGGCGGTCGTTTTGAGTGTCGCGTTCGGACGGTGGGACGAGCGCGATCCACTGCAGCTGACGTTGGCGATCAGCGCCGAGAGCGCGAGCACCGCCCTCGCCGCGCTCGGCAGCGGCATGATCGCCTTCACCGGCTTCGTCACGTCGGTCGTGTTGATGATCGTCCAATTCGGCAGCGGCCAGTTCTCGCCCCGGTTCCTGCGCTGGTTCCGCAGCGAGCCGACCCTCAAGCATGCGCTCGGCACGTTCGTCGCCACGTTCCTGTTCGCCCTCACGGCGACGGCGATGACCGGGCGCGGCATCGAGGCCGCCGTTCCGTACCGGTCGCTGATGCTGGCATTGGTGCTCGCGCTCGCCAGCGTCGGATGGTTCCTCGCGCTCGTGTCGCGGTCGTCGAACTACCTGCGGGTCGCCCAGGTGACCCGGCGTGTCGACGCGAACGCCCGCCAGGTGTTCGACAGCGTGTATCCGCAGACCCACTCCCAGGTCAAGGCCGCGAGCGCCGCCGTGCTGGCGATCGACGAAGCCGACCCGGTGCAGGTGTTCCGGCACGAGGGTGTCGGCGCCATCCTGCAATCGATCGATCGACGGGCGTTGCTCCGGCTCGCCATCGCCCACGACGCCACCATCGAGATGGTCAGGAGCGTCGGCGACTACGTGCCGACCGACGCCGTGGTCGTGCGCTCCTACGGCGACACACCGATCGCCGAATGGCGGCTCAGAGCGGGCCTGTTCTTCGGCGACGAACGCACGGTCGAGGACGACCCGGCATTCAGCTTCCGCCTGCTCGTCGACGTGGCCATCAAGGCGCTGTCGCCGGCGGTCAACGACCCGACCACCGCCGTGCAGTGCCTCGATCGGATCGAAGGGGTGCTGCGCTGCGCGTCGGCCAAGCACCTGTCCGTCGGCGTCGCCCTGGACGCCACGTCCACCGTCCGTCTGATCTACCCGACGCCGTCATGGAACGACCTGGTGACCCTCGCCCTCGACGAGATCCGCGCGTTCGGGGCGAGCCAGTACCAGATCAGCCGGCGGATGCGGGCGCTGATCGGCGACCTGCTCGCCGACCTCCCGCCGGAACGGCACGCCGCCCTGGAACGCCAGTTGGCCCTGCTCGACCTCGCGGTTCGACGCGCCTTCCCGGACGAGAACCTGCGGGCCGATGCGCTCGTGCCCGATCGTCAGGGCCTCGGCCCGAGCCACGGGTTCGCGCTGAGACTCGGCGAAGGCTCAGACCCCGTCGGCGGCGGCGGCGGCCTCCGCTGACTCCTCGTTGTCGGCCTTGCCGGCCGACGCCTCGGCGCGGAGCCGGTCGAAGACGGCCGGTGGCTCGCTCCACGGGTCGGGCAACGTCCCGTTCCGGGCGGCGACGATCGTCCGCCACACCCGTTCGGACGAGCACGGCAGGTCGATGTGGCGGACGCCGAGGTGGGCGAGCGCATCGATCACCGCGTTCTGGACGGCCGGCGTCGAGCCGATCGTGGCCGCCTCGCCGATGCCCTTCGCCCCCAGCGGGTTGAGCGGTGTCGGGGTCTCGGTCGAGTGCACCTCGAACGACGGCAGCTCCGCCGCCGACGGCATCCCGTACTCGGCGAGGTTCGACGTGATCGGGTTGCCGTCGCTGTCGTAGACGATCTCCTCGAACAGCGCCTGGCCGACGCCGGCCGCGATGCCGCCGTGCTGCTGGCCCTCGACGAGCAGCGGGTTGAGCACCGTGCCGCAGTCGTCGACCGCGACGTGGCGGACGAGCCGCACCTTGCCCGTGTCGGAATCGACCTCGACGACGGCGATGTGGGCGCCGAACGGGAACGTGGCGCCGTCCTGGTGGAAGTCGAACTCGCCGGCGAGCGGGGCGCCGTCGTCCGCGGCCCGGCTCGCGAGTTCGGCCCACGTCAACGCTTGCGCGGGCACGCCGGCGACGCCGACGGTGCCGGTGGCCGTGTCGACCACGATGTCGGCCACGTCGGCCTCGAGCAGGCGGGCGGCCAGCTCCTTGGCCGAGTCGACCATCGCCTCGGTGGCCCCCTGCACGGCCGAACCTCCGAGCTGCAGCGACCGTGACCCGCCGGTGCCGCCGCCCGTGCGCACCAGGTCGGTGTTGCCGTCGACGAGGGTGATCCGATCGATGGGGATGCCGGTCTGGTCGGACACCAACATCGCATACGCCGTCTGATGACCCTGCCCGTGCGACAGCGTGCCGGCGAAGACCGTGGCGGAGCCGTCGGGGTGCACCTCGAGCGCACCGAACTCGTCGGCGCCTCCGCCGGCGGTGATCTCGACGTAGGCCGCCACGCCGATGCCGAGCAGGAGTCGGTCGCCGGCGTCACGACGCCGCCGCTGGTCGGCCCGGAGCTGCTCGTAGCCCGCCAGTTCGGCCGCCCGGTCGAGCGGCAACCAGTAGCGGCCGTTGTCGTAGACGTTGCCGGTGATCGTGGTGAACGGGAACACGTCGTCGGCGAGGAAGTTCTTCTTGCGGATCTCGATCGGGTCGATCCCGAGTTCGAGGGCGGCCTGATCGACGGCCCGCTCGACGAGGGCGGTCGCCTCGGGGCGGCCGGCGCCGCGGTAGGCGCCCATCGGGGTGGTGTTCGTGGCCGCCACCACGATGTCGAACTCGATGGTGCCGAAGTCGTACGTGCCCTGCGACATGCGGCGGGTGCCGCCGGGCAGGTAGGCCCCGATCGTCGGATAGCCGCCGGCGTCGCCGACGAGGCGCACCCGCAGCCCGGTGAACGTCCCGTCGTTCAGGGAGCCGAGCTCGACGTACTGCACCTGCCCGCGGCTGTGCGGGAGCGCCTTCATGTCGTCGCTGCGTGTCGGGACCCACTGGACGGGCCGGCCCGTGAGACGGCTCGCCGCGGCCACGACGGAGTACTCGGCGTGGATCCCCGCCTTGCCGCCGAACCCGCCGCCGACCTGGGCGGTGATGACCCGGACCGCGTCCTTGTCGATGCCGAGCGCGCCGGCGAGCTGACCGTGGAGGCCGTGGGGCATCTGGGTCGACGCCCAGAACGTCAGCCGTCCGTCGGCGTCGATCTCGGCGGCGCAGCAGTCGGGTTCCATCGGCACCACGGCGATGCGCTGGTTGACGAACCGGCCGCGCGTGACGTGGTCGGCGCTGGCCAGGCCGTCGACCGCAGGGTCGATGTGGACCTGGGCGACGTTCGAGCCGTGGACGTCGAAGAGCACCGGGGCGTCGTCGGCCAGCGCGGCCTCGGCACTGGTCACCGCCGGGAGCGGATCGATGTCGGCCCAGATCAGCTCGGCGGCGTCCTGGCCCTGCTCGAACGTCTCGGCGAGCACGACCGCGATCGGTTCGCCGACGAAGCGCACCTTGCCGTCGGCGAGCGGTGGTCGCACGAAGTCGGGATGGACGGGGACGAATCCGTGGTGGGGGGCGACGCCGAGGTTGTCGGCGGTGAGGATGGCGACCACGCCCGGCATGCCGGTCGCGTCGTCGATGTTGATCGAATTGACCACGCCGTGGGCGACGTCGGAGCGGACGAAGACGGCGTGCAGCCGGTTCACGAGCGGCAGGTCGGCGAGGTACTTCCGCGACCCGGTGAGCAGGCCGGGATCCTCGGTGCGCAGGACTCGTGTCCCGAGGATCGAGCCGGGTCGGGGCGCAGCAGACGGCGGAAGATCGGTCACGGTCATGAGCGCCGAACCTATCCGAAGCTCTCCGCGAGCGGTTCAGGCGTGGGCGCGGATCACGTCTCGACGGCGAGCACGCATCCGCATCGAGATGTTTGTGGAGCGCGTCGAATGGCTAGTCACGGAGGTGCCATCGCCACCGGGGCGGTCGGCGCTCGAAACATTGAACCGAGGAGCACGCCGTGTCGAACTTCGATGGACCTCAGCAGGTTCGCCAGGAAGCTGTTGTCGACCCCGTCGTCGCGCAACCCGCCAGCCTGGTCGTGGTGCAACCGGTGGTCACCGAAGGTGTCGTCACCCAGCAGGTCGTCGCGCCCGTGCAGGCCGTCCGCACCGCCAGCGTGCGTCGGTTCGCGCCGGACGCGATCATCGCCGCCGTCGTCGGGCTCGTCCTGCTCCTCGTCGGTCTGCTCGCCGTCGTGCGCGGTGGGTTCGATGGTCCGATGGAAGACCCGGTCGTCGAGGTCCTCGGATTCACCCACACGACCACCCTCGGACTGATCGAGGTCGTGCTCGGTGCGTGTCTGCTCATCTCCGGTGCGTCGAGCTGGCGGAGCGGAGCGCTGTTCTTCGGGTCCGTGCTCGCGATCGGTGGTTTCGTCGGCGCCGTCCAGACCGAATCGTTCGTCACCGACCTGGCGCTCGAGTCGAGCTTCGCGTGGCTGGCGACGATCGCCGGCGTGGTGGTCGCGCTGTCCGCACTGCTCATGCCCCGCTACCTGACCCGCTCCTCCGTGACCCAGACCACGGGCGTTCGACCGATCTGACCAGCGATCAACCGCCGACGGCATCGTCGCGGCGGCGTAGTAGTTGAGCTCCGATGAGGCCCCTACGATGGCCACCCGTTGTCGGGCATCGATCCACCAGCGGGGTTGCGCCCGCGGATCAGGCCCGTCACGCCTCTCTAGCTCAATGGTAGAGCAGTGGACTTTTAATCCATTGGTTCAGGGTTCGAGCCCCTGGGGAGGCACGCTGCCCGGTCCATGTCGCGCTCGGCGGTGGGCCGATCGGACTCGCGGTCGCCACCGTGCCGTCGGCGTCGAGCGATCGGGGCTACTCTCGCCACGTCGTCGGGCGAGCGAGGTGGCAAGGCGGAGGCAACGGGTGGACGTCGCAGCAATCGAGGCCAGCTGGACTCGCCTCATCGCGCACCGTTGTCGCTCGCCGACGGCGAAGTACTCGTCCAGGAAGGCGACGACGCCGACGACGTGTACCTGCTCGTGTCGGGCGCGTTGGTGGCAACGACGTCGAGTGTGCACGGCGACGTGGTGGTCGGCACCATCGCCGAAGGGCAGGTCGTCGGCGAGGTGACGGTGATCGCCGGTGGACGGCGCACGGCGACGCTGCGGGCGGTGGGCGACTCCGACGGCATCGGTGTTCAGCCGGGCCGACTTCGAGCGATGGCTCACCGACAATCCGGAGATGGCCGACGCGGTGTCGGCCCAGGCGCGTGAGCGGATCGACCGCACGCACGTGGCGTCGATGGTCACCGAACTGCTCGGGGCGAACGATCCGTCGCTCATCCAGGACATCGTCGACAACGTCGAGTGGCGACGGCTCGAGGCCGGCGACGTCCTGTTCCACGAAGGCGACGCGTCCGACGCTGCCTACTTCATCGTCGGTGGTCGGCTGATGGTGTCGACCCGGATCGTCGCACCGGCGAGGATCGAGCGGATCGGCGAGCTGGGGCGCGGCGACGTGGTGGGCGAACTCGGTCTGCTCGACGATGCCCCGCGGTCGGCGACCGTGCGCGCCGTTCGCGACTCGACGCTGGCGACGCTGCGCAGTGCCACCTTCGAACAGCTCGTGATGAAGTCGCCCGCGCTCATGCTGCACGTGGCCCGCGGCGTGATCTCGCGGTCTGCGGGCGCAGCCGCGGCGGGCCGGCACGGCCTCGTCGATCACGATCGCCGTGACGGCGCCGGTCGACGCCGACGAACTGTCGGCATCGATCGCTGCCGCGATCGGCCGGTTCGGTTCGGTTCGCCACCTCTCGAGCGACCGGGTCGACCGCTACCTCAACCGGGACGGCATCTCCCAGGCCGACGTCGAGAACGTCGGCGTGCCACGGCTCACCGAGTTCATGCACGAGGCGGATGTCGGCAGCGACCACGTGGTGCTGCAGGCCGACCCGACGTGTCCGGGCTGGACCCGGCGTGCGCTTGCGCCAGGCCGATCGTGTGCTGCTGGTCGTCTCGGCCCGGCCCGACGCGGCGGAGCGGGCGCACATCGCCGTCGCTGCTCGACGTGCTCGAGCGATCTTCCCCACGTGCGGCGGATGCTGGGCGTGGTCCACCCCGCCGGAACCGACCGCCCGAGGAACACGGCGCGACTGCTCGCCGATTTCGCGGCCGACGAGGTCGTCCACCTGCGAGCGGGTTCGGCCGATCGACCTGGAGCGGGTCGCCCGACTGGCCAGCGGGCATGGCGTCGGGCTGGTCCTGAGCGGCGGCGGCGCCCGTGGCTTCGCCCACCTCGGAGCGATTCGTGCGCTGCGCGAATCGGGCGTGCCGATCGACGCCGTCGGCGGCTGCTCGATGGGCGCACCGATCGCCGGGGGCGTGGCGCTCGACCTCGACGACGACGAGATGATCGCCCTCGCCGAGCGGTCGTTCCACAAACTGCTCGACTACACCGTCCCGGTCGTGGCGCTGCTCAAGGGCGAGCGGATCAGCAAGAACATCGACGCCAGCTTCGGCGGGTGGGACATCGAAGACCTGTGGCTGCCGTACTACTGCGTGTCGACGAACCTCACGCGGTCGAGGCTCGAGGTGCATCGACGCGGCAGCGCCGCCCAGGCGATCCGTGCCAGCGTCGCCATCCCGGGCGTGCTGCCGCCCGTGCCGGTCGACGGCGACCTGCTCGTCGACGGCGGCGTGCTCAACAACATGCCGGCCGAGATGATGCGGCTCGACTCGACGATCGGCACGGTGATCGCCGTCGACGTCGCGCCGCAGCAGGGTCCGCGGGCGCGAGCCGATTTCGGCACGTCGGTGTCGGGCTTCCGGGCGCTGCGATCGACGGTCCGACGCGCGCCGTCGGAGTATCCGAGCGTGTCGTCGGTGCTGCTGCGCAGCATGCTGACCGGCGCGGTGCACAACCAGGAGCGCACGTTGCGCGACGGCGTCGTCGACCTGCTGGTGCAGATGCACCTGCCCGGTGTCGGTCTGCTCGAGTTCGAGCGCGTCCGCGAGGTGGCGGCAGTCGGCTACACCGACTCGATCGGGCCGCATCTCGGCGTGGGCATCCGCGCAGTCGTGGATCGGTGAGCCGGCATGATCCTGCTGACGTTGCGCGACCTGCGGTTCCGGGCCGTTCGATTCGTCGTCGTCATCCTGCTCGGGGCCGTCGTGTTCGCGCTGCTGTTCGTGATGACCGGGCTCGTCGAGCAGTTCAACCGTGAGCCGTTCGACACGGTGGATGCGTTCGGGGCGACGACGTGGGTGCTCCCCGATGGCGTGTCGGGTCCGTTCACCGCGTCGTCGACGATGCCGGCGCGACACGGTGGACGCGGTGACGGCGCCGTCGGCGGCGCCCGTCGTGACCGCCCGGTCGAGCATCACCGCCGAGTCGTTCGCCGACGAGGTCATCCTCGTCGGCCACGTCACCGGGCGCGCTGGGAAGTCCGCCGATCGTGGAGGGTCGCCCGGCCGCGGCGACGGGCGAGGTGGCGGTCGACGAATCGATGGATGTCGACGTCGGCGATGTGGTCGAGCATCGGCGGGGAGCGAGTTCACGGTGGTCGGCCGGACCGACGACACGACGCTGCTCGCCGGCGTCCCGCTCGTGTTCATGGTGCTCGAGGACGCGCAGGACCTGGTGTTCCGGAGTCGTGACGTGATCAGCGCGGTGCTGGTCGACGGCGAGCCGACCTCGGTTCCCGACGGCATGGTCGCGATGCCCGCCGACGAGGTCGCGGCAGGACACGCTGCATCCCCTCGAAGGTGCGATCGCATCGATCGACCTCGTGCGGATCCTGCTTGTGGGTCGTGGCCGCCGTGATCATCGGATCGGTCGTCTACCTGTCGGCGCTCGAACGCCAACGCGACTTCGCCGTCCTCAAGGCGATCGGCACGTCGAACCGGACGTTGCTGGCCAGCCTCGCGCTGCAGGCGGTGATCGTCGCGCTGGCCGCGGTCGCCGTCGCCGCGGTCGCTGCAGCTCTTCCTCGCGCCGGTCTTCCCGCTGAAGGTGAGCGTGCCGACGCGGGCGTTCTGGCAGCTGCCGGTGTTCGCCGTCGTGATGGCACTCGCTCGCCGGTCTGGCCGGCATGCGACGAGTGGCGCGCTCGGACCCGGCGCTCGCGTTCGCCGGAGCAGGAGGCTGAGATGACCGAACTGCAGGTGCGCGACCTCGTCGTCGAGTTCGTCCACGACGGATATGCGGTGCGCCCGCTCGACGGGCTGTCGTTCGACGCCGCGCCGGGGGAGCTGGTCGTGCTGCTCGGCCCGTCGGGATGCGGCAAGACGACCCTGCTGTCGTGCCTCGGCGGGATCCTCACGCCCGACGTCCGGATCGATCCGACTCGGCGACATCGACGTGTCCGGACTCGGTGTCGGCAAGCTCGCGTCGTACCGGCGCGACCACGTCGGCTTCGTGTTCCAGGCGTTCAACCTGATCCCGTCGCTGTCGGCACGCGAGAACATCGCCGTGCCGATGGTGCTCACCGGCCACGACCGCAAGGCGTCCTACGCCCGGGCCGACGAACTGCTCGAGATCGTCGGGCCTGACCGATCGTGCGCACCATCGGCCGGCGAAGCTGTCGGGCGGCCAACAGCAGCGCATCGCCGTCGCCCGCGGGCTCGGCAACGATCCGCCGCTGCTGCTCGCCGACGAGCCGACGGCGAACCTCGACCACATCCAGGCCGAGGCGATCATCCGCCTGCTCCAGCAGCTCCGGTCGCAGGGCCGCACGATCGTGGTGTCGACGCACGACGCCCGCCTCGTGCCGATCGCCGACAAGATCGTGAAGATGGTGCCGGACTCGGTCGACGTCGAACATCCGACCCGCACGGTCGAGTTCGCCGCCGGCCAGTCGGTGTTCGAGCAGGGCGACTCGTCCGATGTCGTGTACGTCGTCGAGTCGGGCGAGGTCGACATCGTCCGCGTGCTCGCCGACGGCTGGGAGGAGTTGCTCAACCGGGTCGGACCCGGCCAGTACTTCGGCGAACTCGGTCCGTTCCTCGGCTTCCCGCGCTCGGCGTCGGCGCGGGCCCACACCGACGTGGTGCTCACCGCCTACGCGGCGCGGGTGTTCCGGGAACGCGTGCCTGCACCGCGACTGAACACGGCAGGACGACTCCGATCACCGCGGCGCGATTGCCGTGTCGCCTACTGTCTGCGCCGTGCGGTATCTGCTCGCCTCGGACCTGCACTACTCGCTGCCGCAGCTGGACTGGATCGCGCACCCAGGCCCCCGCCTTCGATGCCGTCGTCCTCGGCGGCGACCATCTCGACGTCGGCGGGTACGTCGAACTCGGGGCGCAGATCGTGATGATCTCGGCGTACCTCGGCCACCTGGCCGACGCGACGACCGTCATCGCCAACTCCGGCAACCACGACCTGTCGAGCCGCCGCGACCACGGCGAGAAGGCGGCGGTGTGGCTCGACGACATCGATCCGCGCGTGGTCACCGACGGTGCGTCGACGATGGTCGGCCCCGACCTCGTGTCGGTGTGCGCCTGGTGGGAAGGTCCGGTCACCAAGGCCGAGGTCGAGCGTCAGCTGCGAGGCCGATGCGCTGCGTCGGCCGACCGACGGTGTCTGGATGTGGGTGTACCACTCGCCGCCCGACGACTCGCCGACGTCGTGGTCGGGTCAGCGCCACTACGGCGACGACGTCCTCAACGAGTTCATCGAGCAGTTCCGCCCCGACCTCGTCCTCGCCGGGCACGTCCACGAGTCGCCGTTCCGTCCGGACGGCTCGTGGCACGACCGCATCGGCGACACCGTCGTCCTCAACGCCGGTCGTCAGCTGGGTCCGATCCCGGCGCACATCATCATCGACACCGGTTCCGGACGTCTCGACTGGTGGAGCGTCGAAGCGGACGAGTCGATCGCACCTCGGATCGGCACCGTGCCAGGTCACCGTGCGAGTCGTCGGTCCGGCTCAGTACGGGCTGTCCGGCTCGCGTTCGGAGCCGGCGTCGACGTCGGCGCGATGCGTGCCGAGCAGGTCGTCGAGCACCTGCGGGACGAGACCCGAGCGTGCCGCCGTGCTGTTCGAACTGGCGGTACACGTCGTCGATGTACGACGTGACCCGCGACAGCCGACGAGCGAGCACCTCGGCGATGAACCGGGCGAACTCGGGATACTCGTCGAACAGGCGCTCGGCATCGTCGACGCGGTAGACCGTCGATCCTCGATGGCGACGACGTTGGCCGATGCCGGCGTGCCGAGCAGCAGGCTGATCTCACCGACGATGCTGCCGGCCTCGTCACAGCGGGCCGAGCACATGTCCGTCGCGTTCGACCTGGAGAGCGCCGGAGGCCAGCACGAACAACGGATGGGTGCACGTCGCCGACGGCGATCAAGGTCGCCAGTCGCGTCGTAGGCACCCGTGGCTCCGAAGCGACGAGTCGCAGGAGGTCGTCGGCGTCACCGCCGCACAGTACCCGTCGAGGCGTCCGACGCGCTTCGGAGACTGGTGACGTGGTCAGATGCCGAACGAGGCCGAACCGACGGCGGCGATGTCGTCGTCGTTGCCGAGCAACTCGACGTCTGACTTGGCCTGCCGGCCGTAGACGAACAGCACCAGCTCACCGATCGGGCCGCGGACCGTCACCGACGGGCATCGCCTTGTTGGCGATGATCGGCGTGGCCGGGACCGATCCGCCATCGGTCGGCTCCAGCACCACGCCGACCTTCGACTTACCGGGTCATCGGCCGTGACATCCTCGACACGCATCTTCAGTCAACGCGGCGTTGAGGTCGTCGGCGAGTTGCCGTGCCACCCATTCGTCGCCGGCGCGTCGGACGTCCTCGTGGTGCACGTAGAACTCGACCGTGTTGACCAACGCGTCGATCGCCGAGATGCCGTGTCGGCGACCACTGCGGCGGCCCGGACCGACCTTCTCGACGAGCTCGGTCCATTCGGTCGCGGCGATCGAGTTCTGCACCTTCTCGCCGTAGGCCGGCCAGCTTGCCGATGGCGATCCCGGCTGCGCCGTCGGGACGACGTTCGCGCATCACGAGGTGAGCGGCGAGATCTCGAGTCGTCCACCGCCGCACAGCGTCGGAGCGTCGGGGCCGACCTCGAGGAACAGATCGCAGAGCGCCTCGCGCTCGCGTCGCGCTGGTGTCGTCGAGTGTGCGGCCATGGCGCCACCGTACAACCGGCCGCCGGGTTCGTCGCCGGTGGATCGCCGATCGACACGTGGCCGCTTCCGCGGTGCGGGTCGGGTGACCGCGATCTCAACTCCGGCGAAACGGAGCGTAACACGCGTGACGCACTGCTTGCGGCGTGACGACCGAGACCATCGTGCTGCAGCTGGCGAACCACACGGTGGTCGTCGACGGCAGCACCTTGACGGTCGACGCCGGAACCGCCACCCGCCTCCCCGACCGCGAGCGTGTGCTGCTCGCCGCGCTCGCCGAGCGTCCCGGCGCGTCGTGTCCAAGCGGGCACTCCTCCGGCGGGTGTGGGGCCCGGGCGAGAACGACGAACACGTCGTGGAGGTCACGATGGCGCGCCTGCGACAACGCCTCGGCGTCGCCGGCTGCGGCATCGAGACGGTGATCCGGCGCGGCTACCGGCTGAACACCGTCCGAGGCATAGCGAATGGGCCGAGTCGGCCTTCGCTCATCGCCTTGCTCGGTCACCTCGACCGGCGTCGACCGATCCGCCGTGCGGGAGACTGTGCACATGACGCTCCAGCATCTGCTCGTCGCCACCACCGGCGACATCACCACCGTCACCCTCGATCGGCCCGAGAAGCGCAACGCCCTGGCGCTCGACGTGATGCTCGAGCTGACCGATGCGCTGCTCGAGATCGGGGCCACCGACGCGCTCGGCGTGGTGATCGCGGCCAACGGGCCGGTGTTCTCGGCCGGCCACAACTTCGGCGACATGGCCGGGGCGAGCCTCGACGACGCCCGGCGCCTGTTCGAGGTGTGCACCGACGATGATGGACACGATCCAGGCGATTCCCCAGCCCGTGATCGCCCGTGTGCACGCCCTCGCGACCGCCGCCGGATGCCAGCTGGTCGCCAGCTGTGATCTGGCCATCGCCGCAGAGTCGGCCGCGTTCGCCATCCCCGGCGGCAAGGGCGGGCTCTTCTGTCACACGCCGCTGGTCGCGGTGGCCCGCAACATCGGCCGCAAGCGGGCGCTGGAGATGGCCCTCACCGGCGACCCGATCGATGCCGCCACGGCGGCGGAGTGGGGCCTGATCAATCGGGCGGTGCCCGATGACGAACTCGACGCGGCGGTGGCCGACCTCATCGGGCGGGCGACCCGCGGCAGCGCACTGTCCAAGGCACTCGGCAAGCGCGGCTTCTACGAGCAGGTCGGTCTCGATCAGCCGCTCGCCTACGAGGTGGCGATCGAACAGATGGCCGCCGCGGCGATGGTGGCCGACGCTCAGGAAGGTTTCGCGGCGTTCCTCGAGAAACGCCATCCCGAATTCGTGCAGCGGCCCGGCGACGTCGACGCTCGGTCCTGACACCCCGCTCGCGTCTCGAGCGACCGACGCACCTCGCCATCACGCCGCACGAACGGCTTGGCGGATGTTGGCCACCGCCCGATCGCGCCGGTTGCGGATCGTGCGGGGCGTGACACCGTGGCGGACGGCGAGCAGGTTGGCCGAGCCGGCCTGCACGAGGTCGCGAACCAGCTGCAGGTCGGCGGCGGGAACCCCTCGGGCTCCGCGCGACGCGCATCACGTCCGCCAGCTGTTCGAGCGCAGTGACCGACGGCAGCGGCGCGGCCCGCCGGTGGAAGTGCTCGGCGGGCACGGCCTCCTCGCTCGCCCAGCGTCGCCGCAGCGGCTGACGGAACGCCTGGAACGTCGCGTCGGAGATGAGGCTCGCGGCGACGAAGCGTCGACGGTCCGTGCTGTCGTAGCGCCGGATGCGCGATCCAGGCCGCCGCCACGACGAACTCGGCAGGGTCGATGTCGTCACGTCGGCTGCGGTACCGGGCCGCTCGTGAGATCAGGCCGGGAAGCAGCTCGCTGGATGACGATCCGGCCGGCGAGCTGTTCGCACCGGGCCAGTTCGACGAGCTGCGAGCAGGGCCAGCATCGGCCGTCGTCCCGCCGTTGACCGACTCGGTCGCCTCGATGATCTGGTCGAGGTCCGTCAGTCCCGTCGAGGATCGGGCGAGCGCACCGTCGCCGATGTGTCGCTCGCCACGCCCTGGCGAGCGCCAGTGCGGCCGGTCGTCGGCGAAGCCCTTGCCACTCCCGGCCGAGTTGAGTGGCGAAGATGTGGGACTGCAGTCGGCGGAGTCATGCGGGCATCCTCCCGACCCCGCCTCACCGCAGGTCTCACTGCCCGGCTCACCGGCCGCCTCGCCCGCACCGGCCCGCCGCGTCCGCGTGCGAGCGTCCGGCTGCGTACCGCCCGTTCCTCACAGCCCCAGCTCGAGGGCCCTTTCCTGCCGGTGAAGCGTCTGCGGAAGCTGAGCGTTCCCCTGGTCGCGCGAAGTGCGCCCACGTTCGCGTCGTGCAGCGCTCACCGATCCCGGCCCTCGACATCGTCGACCACTCGGGCCGCCGCCGGCGGGTTCGATCCGGCGAGCGAGACCGACACCGTCGGCGACCTCGCACGGGCGCTCGGCCATCGTGACGGCTGGGCGACGATCGATCGACGGCCACACCGTCGCCGCCGGGCGCCGACTGACCAGCGTGCGGGAACTGCTCGAAGGTGTCCAGGTCGGTTCGACGAACGCGTGCGCGACCCGTCCGAGGCCGGCACGGGAGCCTCACGGCCCGCCGTCGACGTCGGCCTCGAATTCGCCGTCGTGACCGGGCCGTCGTGTCGGACGTGGACACCGTTGGCCGTCGGACGTCACGGGCTCGGCCGGTCGCCGGCACGCGACCATCCGGCTGACCGACGAATCGGGCGGAGGTCCACCATGCGCTGGTCGACGTCGATCCGGCCGGCTCGGTCATCGTGACCCAGCTGACCGGCCGCGTCCCGCTGCTCGTCGTGCGGGCGCCGAACCGCCCGGTCGGTCGCTGTCCATCGGCGGCGAAGCGTCGGCCGCCAGCCATCCGGTCGGGCCGATCCGAGCGGCTGTACCCCGGCGACGCGACTGGTCATCGGCTCGACGCGGATCGAGCTGCGGAGTCGGCCGCCGGCGGCCGCCACGAGCCACGGCCGGGGGACGGCACGCTCGCCGAACTCCCTGGCGATCCCTGGCACCTCGAGGTCAGGCGGGGCCCCGCCGTCGATCCGCCGCCCGTCGACGTCGAGTTGCAGGCCGCCGGATCGCGGAATCCGTCATCGACGATGCCGGCCGGGACGGCGCTGGTCGGTGCGGTCGTCGCGTTCCTCGGAGCGATCGCCATCGCCGGCCTGCTGCGTCAGACGATGTTCGCCGTGTTCGCCTTCGTCGGCGCCATCGCGTCGGGCGCGACCTGGGCGGTCGGAGCGCTGTCGGTGCTCCGCCGACGCCGTGTCGGCCCGTCGGGCGGCGCGTGCTCGATCGAGCAACGGTTCGTCGCCGAGCCTGCACGAGTGGAAGGCGCGTTGACGCTCGATCGTCACCGGCCTGCCACATCGAGATCGTGGAGGTGCTCGCCGAACTGCAACGGCGACCGCGCGCTCGTGTGGAATCGTCGGCTCGTCGATTCGGGCGCCGCCCCCGATCGGCCCGTCGGCGCGATCGATGTCGTCATCGGCCGAGGCGCGTACCGGGTCGAACCGCCCCTCGCCGGCGACCTCGTCGGCCGCACCGACGTGCTGGCGGTGGTGCGACGATGCGTCGCTGCTGGCCGATGTGGCCGTGCCGATCCGGCTCGAGCCGGCCACGGCCATCGCCGTCCGCGGCGAGACCGAGCGGGTCCGCGCGCTCGGTGCGGTCGATGCTCGTGCAGGTCGGCACGTGGATCGGGCCGGCCGACCTGCGCATCGTGGTGATCGGCGATCGCCGGAGAGTGGGGGTGGGTTCGGCTGGCTGCCGCACGCGCGCAGATGCGATCGCCGTGCTCGCTCCGAGCGACGTCGACCGGCTGAGCGAGACCGATCCCGAGCGTCGACGGGCGGCGGCCGGCATCTCGACGCTGCTGGTGATCGACGACCCGGCGCTGCTCGCCGTGCGCACCGGCCCGCTGCGCCGGTTCATGACCCAGACGGGCGCGGCGACCGTGGTGACCGTCGATCGGCGCGACCTCCGTGCCGACCGTGTGCCGCCGGACGTTGACCGTGTCGTCGCTCGGCGGCGCGGAGTGGAGCGGCGGGTCCGGCGCAGCGCTGACGGTCGCGATCGCCGGGCTTGGACGCACCGACCGCCGCGCTGGCGGCCCGGGCACTCGCGCCGCTCGTCGATCCGGAGCATCGGCCGACCGCTGCCCAGGCCCGCCTGCCGGACCAGCTGAGCCTCGCCGCGCTCGACACGGTGGCGAGCCCGTCGGGAACCCGACGACGTCGTCGACGGTGGAGCCAGCGCCGGGCCGGACCCGACGCTGCGGGCCCCGATCGGCGTGTCCGCCGAGGGAATCGTCGAGATCGACCTCGTCACGGACGGCCCGCACGCGCTGGTCGCCGGAACGACCGGATCGGGCAAGAGCGAGCTGCTGCGGACGCTCGTGGTGAGCATGGCCAGCCGGGTCGAGCCCCACCCGATCTGAACTTCGTGCTGATCGACTACAAGGGAGGTTCGACGTTCGATTCGTGCGCCCGACTGCCGCACACGGTGGGCCTCGTGACCGACCTCGACGACGGGCTGGCAGCAGCGGGCCCTCGTCAGCCTCGACGCCGAACTCGGCCGTCGCGAGCGGATGCTGCGAGCCGCGCGGGCGGAGGACCTCACCGAGTACCGCACGCATCCGCGACGCCGAACCGATTCCCCGGTTGGTCGTGATCATCGACGAGTTCGCCACGTTGGCCCACGAACTCCCCGACTTCCTGACCGCGCTCGTGGCCATCGCCCAACGCGGACGCAGCCTCGGCGTGCACGTCGTGCTGGCGACCCAGCGACCGGCCGGCGTGGTCACCGACGACATCCGCGCCAACACCGACCTGCGCATCGCGTTGCGGGTCAACGACGCCGCCGAGGCGCGCGACGTGGTGGGGGACGATCGGCCGGCGACGTTCCCGAAGTCCCTGCCGGGTCGGGCGATGGTGCGCTTCGCGGCCCGACGAGCGGGTCACGTTCCAGGCTGCCCGTTGCACCGGGCCGACATCCCGGCGGGTCGGTCGGCTGCGGGTGAGCGACCCGGACTCGCCGGATCGACCCGCGGCTCCGTCTCCGGTCGAGGAGTGGCTTCGACGACGCGCGACGGAGCTGGCGTCGGCCGTCGACGCCATCGTTCGAGCCGCTGAACTGCTGTCGCTCCCGCCGCCCCGGCGACCGTGGCTCGAACCGCTCCCGGCGGTGGTCGACCACGCGATGGTCGACGAATCTGGTCGGGCACGACCCTCCCGGAGCGCACGATGCGGTCGGGATCGTCGACGACCCGGCGAACCAGCGTCGGGACCCCCTGCGCTGGGACCATTCGGCCGGCAACCTGCTGCTGGTCGGGTCGCTGGGGTCCGGCCGGACGTCGACGATCGTCGCGCTGGCCGCGGCGCTGTGCCGCAACCTGCCGCCGAATCGGTGCCACGTGTACGTGATCGACGCGTTCGGTGATCGAGCGCTGGACGGGCTGGCATCGGTCGCCCACTGCGGTGGGGTGATCCGGGCGGGGAGAGCGAACGGATCGACCGGCTGCTCCGCCGCCTCTCCGACGAGATCGACCGGAGTTCGAGGATGGCCGGCGACGCCTCGACACTCGTGCCGATCGTGCTGTTCGTGGACGGCCTCGGCGAGCTCCGTCGATCGCTGGACTCGATCGAACGGCTGGCCGCGCTCGCCATGCTCGACCGGGTGCTCGACGCCGGCCCGGCCGTCGGTGTGACGAGCTGCCTGACCGTCGACGGTGGCACCGTCACCGGATCGACGGCCGCCGCCGACCGGTGGATCCTGCGCATCGATGACCCGCCGACCGTCCGGACATCAGGCCACCGTGGCGCGGCGGCCGCACGGTCGACGGGGTCGACCGCCCCGGACGCCTGCGCGTCGCATCCTCTGGGCTCGACGCGCAGGTGGCGATCGGCGCCGCCGGTCTCGCCGAACTGCCGTCGCGGCCCGATCGCCGCGGCCCGCCCGACATCGTCGTGCTCCCGCCGGACGTCGACGGCGACGCCCTCCCGACGAGTTGCGTGTCGACCGACGATGGCCGTCCCGTGCGCCATCTCGTCGTCGGCCTGGACAGCGATCGACTCGAACCGGCCGCGCTGTGCCTCCCCGACGGCGACCACGTCTTCATCGGCGGCGCGGCCCGCACGGGCAAGTCCACGACGCTCGACCGGGTCGCCGCCGCCTGGGCGGACTGCGTGCCCGCATGGAACGCTGATCCGTTGGACCGCGGGCGGTAGCGACCTGCGGGCACGGCTCGACGCGCTGGCCGGTTCGGAGGTGCTCGTGGTGGTCGACGACGCCGAGCGGGTGGACGACCGGGACGGCGTGCTCGCCGAGATCGCCAGGGGCGAAGGTCGCCAGGTGACGATCGCGGCGGCGGCCAGGCTCGACGCCGTGCGGGGCGCCTACGGGCACTGGACCCGCGAGGTCGCCCGGAGCCGATGCGGCCTCGTGATGACGGCGCCCGGCGAGATCGACGGCGACCTGCTCGGTGTGGTCCTGCCACGGCGCACCGCCGTGCCGCATCGGCCGGGGTTGGGGTGGTTGATCGACGGGCGCGGACATCGACTCGTGCAGGTGGCTGGCAGAATGCCGTCATGACCCGAATCGTCACCGTCGGCGGCGCCCAGCTCGGGCCGATCCAGCGCGACGGACGATCGCGATCTGGTGGTCGAGCGGCTGTGCGCTCTGCTCCGCGACGGCGCGTCGCAGGGATGCGATCTCGTCGTCTTCCCGGAGTTGGCGCTCACGACGTTCTTCCCCCGCTGGTACCTCGACGACATCACCGAGGCCGATCACTTCTACGAGACGTCGATGCCGAACGACGCGACGCAGCCGCTGTTCGACCTCGCCCGCGAGATGGAGATCGGCTTCTGCCTCGGGTACGCGCTCCTCGAGCACGACGACGACGGGACGTCGCATCGGTGGAACGTGCAGACGCTGGTCGAGCGCGACGGCTCGATCGTCGGGACGTTCAAGAAGGTCCACATCCCCGGCCACGAGTCGAACGAACCGGGGCGACCGTTCCAACACCTCGAGCGGTACTACTTCGAGCCGTCGCCGGAGGGGTTCGGCGTCTGGGACGCGTTCGGCGGGCGCGTCGGGATGATGATCTGCAACGACCGTCGCTGGCCGGAGTCGTACCGGCTGATGGGGCTGCAGGGCGTGGAGCTGATCCTGTGTGGCTACAACACGCCGTTGCACTATGCCCCCGACCCGAGCCAGGACGTCCTGCAGGGGTTCCACAACCAGCTCGTGATGTCGTCGGGGGCGTACCAGAACGGCACGTTCGTCGTCGGTGTCGCCAAGGGCGGCGTCGAGGAGGGCGTCGATTCGCTGGCGGAGACCTCGATCTTCGGCCCGTCGGGCGAGCTGCTCGCCCGGGCCGAGACGACCGGCGACGAACTGATCGTCGCCGAGTGCGACCTCGACTGGTGCAAGCAGTACACCGGCACGCTGTTCGACTTCGAGCGGTACCGCCGCCCCGAGCTCTACGCCCCCCTCGCCCAACCCTGAACGAGCCCCCGCAGCGATCCGACGCGCCCGATCCACGTTTGCGACACGATTTTGGCGTGGCAGAGCGCGCAAAAAGCGCGACGCAAACGTGGATTGAGGGCGCGGAAGTGTTCACGCGGCTGTCACAGCGGGTGGGTTTCGCCGGGCGGCCCGGTTTGACAAACTGTTAAGCGTGACCGAGATCATCGACGCGCCTGCATCCGAGATCGACGCGGGACCAGACCGAGCGCGTCGGCTTCGAGGTGAACGGAACGGCGGTGACGGTTCGCTCCAGCCATCCCCACCTGCTCGCCGCGCTGCGGGAGGAACTCGACATCACCTCGCCGAAGGACGGCTGCTCGCCCTCCGGACAGTGCGGTTGTTGCACGGTGCTCATCGACGGCAAGGCGACCGTGACCTGCCAGTACGACGTCGCCAAGGCCGAAGGCAAGTCGATCGTCACGCTCGAAGGCGTGGACGAGGCCGAACGACGGAGCTTCTCCGATGCGTTCGCCGCGTGCGGCGGACTGCAGTGCGGGTTCTGCATCCCCGGCATCGTGATGCGCGCCAAGGCGCAGATCGACAAGAAGGGCACGTCGCTGACGAAAGCCGGCATGGCGCCCCATCTCGGTGCGCACCTCTGCCGGTGCACCGGATACGTCAAGATCCTCGACGCGATCGACGCCGTCGCCCACGGCCAGACGTTCGAGCCGGAGCTGGCGGCGACGGTGGGAGGCTCTGGCGCGAAGTACGAAGCGGCACCGCTCGCCCTCGGTGACCGCGGCTACATCGACGACATCCGGATCCCCGGGATGCTGCACGCCGCCCTGCACCTCACCGATCACGCCCGCGCCGACATCGTGGCGATCGACGCCACCGCCGCGCTCGCCGCGCCCGGCGTCACGGCGGTCCTCACGGCCGCCGATGTTCCCGGCGAACACCGTGTCGGGATCATCTACAAGGACTGGCCGGTGCTGATCCCCGTCGGCGGACGGACCTCGTACGCCGGCGATGTGCTGGCGATCGTCGTGGCCGACACCCGGGATCACGCCCGCGCCGCGGCGAAACTCGTCGACGTCACCTACGGCGTGCTCGCCGCCCAACACCGATCCCGTCGCCGCGCTCGCTCCCGATGCGCCCCTGTCGGTCTGGGGGACCGAGTCGAACGTCCTGTCGACGAGCAGCTACCAGCGGGGTGCCGACTTCGCCGAGACGTTCGCGGCGAGCGCGTTCACCGTTCGGGAGTCGTTCAGCACGCAGCGGATCGAGCATGCGTTCCTCGAGCCCGAATCCACCCTCGCCGTCCCCTCCGGTGCCGGCGACGAGCGGTCGCTCCACGTCTACTCCGGCGGCCAAGGCGTGTGGGACGACCGCGACGACATCGCCCGTGTGCTGGCGATCGACACCAGCCGGGTGACCGTCGAACTGGTGTCGAACGGGGGAGCGTTCGGCGGCAAGGAGGACATGAGCAATCAGGCGCAGGCGTCGCTGGCCGCCTGGTTGCTCGACCGGCCGGTGAAGTGCACGCTGTCGCGCGAAGAGAGCCTGCGGATGCACGCCAAGCGGCATCCGATCGACTTCGAGTACGAGGCCGGCTGCGATGCCGAGGGCCGTCTCACCGCGCTGAAGGTCCGCGGCATCGGCGACTCGGGCGCGTACGCCAGCGTCGGCATGAAGGTGCTCGAACGGGCGGCCGGCCACGCGTGCGGTGCGTACCGTTGGCAGGCGCTCGACGTCGAGACGATCGCCGTGCGCACGAACAACCTGGTGTGCGGCGCGTTCCGCGGGTTCGGCGCCAACCAGGCGCAGTTCGCGCTCGAGGGTGTGCTCGACCGGCTGGCCGAGCAGGTCGGGATCAGTGGCTGGGCGATCCGCAAGCTCAACGTGATCCGGCCCGGCGACGAGTGGGGGCCCGGTCAGATCATGGACGGCGGGTCGGCGGGGGCCGAGGCGTGCCTCGACGAGATCAAGGACGCCTATGACGCGGCGGTGGCCGACGGCAAGGCGGTCGGCCTCGGGCTCGGGCTGAAGAACTCCGGACTCGGCAACGGGTTCCGCGAGGTGTCGCGCGCGGTCATCCACTTCCATCCCGACACCGACGACGGTCCCGGTCGTGTGGAGGTTCGGCACGGCTGGACCGAGATGGGCCAGGGCGTCCACACCGTCGCCCTGCAGGTGGCCGCCGAGGCGTTGGCGATCGACCCGAACCGCATCGACGTGATCGTGGACACCACGCGCCAGCTCGGCTTCGGACAGACGACCGGCTCGCGGGGCACGCTGATGACCGCCGGATCGGTGAGCGAGGCGTGCGCCGCCGCGCTCGCCGCCGGGTGCGCGCCGGGCGTCGACTACGAGGGCGAGTACCTCGTCGACTGGACGCAGAAGCTCGGCGACCCGAACGTCGCCAACCCGACGATCCACTCCTGCTTCAGCTTCGCCGCGCAGATGGTGGTGATCGATCGGGAGACCGGTGCGATCGACAAGGTCGTCGCCGTGCACGACGTCGGCAAGGCCGTCAACCCGATGCTCGTCGAGGGCCAGATCGAAGGCAGCGTCCACATGGGTCTCGGCTATGCGTTGAGCGAGGACTTCCCGACCGATCCCGAGACCGGCTTCCCGACCAACATGACGCTGCGTTCGCTCGGCATCCTGCGGGCCAAGGACGTGCCGCCGATGGAGGTCACGATCGTCGAGGTGCCCCAGCCGCGTTCGCCGTTCGGGATCAAGGGCGTCGGCGAGATCGGCCTCGTCCCGACGGCGCCGGCCGTGGCCGCCGCGCTGCACGACCTCGACGGTCAGTGGCGCACCACCCTCCCCATGCGCCGCGGCGACCCCGAGTAGCCCGACGGGTCCGATCCACGTTTGCGACAAGCATTTGCGGCAGGCGCAATCCTGCCGTCGCACAGGATCGTCGACGCAAACGGTGGATTTGGGTCGACGGTGTCAGCGGCGGGTGGCTGGAGGGTCGCCGAGGAGGTAGCGGGGGCCGGAGCCGAAGCTCGCCGCCACGTCGCCCGGGTTGTACAGCGCGCACGTGTCGAGGCTGAGGCAGCCGCAGCCGATGCACCCGTCGAGCTGTGCTTTCATCGCCTCGAGCATGGCGATCCGCTCGTCGATGATCGGTTGCCACGACGAGGCGAGCTTGGCCCAGTCCTTCCGGTTCGGTGTGCGACCGTCAGGGAGCGATTCGAGCGCCGTGCGGATCTCGCTCAGGGGCAGCCCGACACGCTGGGCCACCCTGATGAACCCGACGCGGCGGAGCGTGTCGGCGCGATAGCGGCGGTGGCCCGACGAATTGCGTTCGCTGTGGATGAGCCCGTTGGCCTCGTAGAACCGCAGCGCTGAGGTGGCCACCCCGGCACGCGCCGCCACCTCGCCGACCGAATACGTGGTGGTCATCGGTGGGCGCCGTTCGGCCGAGGGATCGAGCGTCTTGACTTCAACCATTGTTGAAGTCTTACCGTGTGTCGACATGAACGCAAGCCAGGGACAGCTCGTCCGCCCCGCGAACGATGGCACGCCGTTGACGTCCGCCGTCGCCAACCTCACCGATCTCGCCGAAGGTGCGATGAAGATGGTCAAGGTCGACGGGCACCGGGTGTGTCTCGTCCGCACGAGCCGCGGCGTCCACGCCATCGACCACGCCTGTCCGCACGAGGGGTACGGCCTGACGCAGGGCGATCTGAACGGCGAGCTGCTCACCTGCGCGTGGCACAACTGGAAGTTCCGGGTCACCGACGGTTCGTGCGTGCAGGGCGAGGAGGGCGTGACCGTCCACGACGTCGACGTCGACCGGTCGGCGACGTGCGGGTGACGATCAACCGCCCCGACCCCGCGGTGGTGCGCCAGCGGACGCGGGTCAGTCTGCGCAGCGGCATCGAGCGCGACTACACCGGCCAGGTGTCGCGCGACGTCGTGCGGCTCCTGCAAGCGAGCGAGAACCCAGGTGAACTCATCTGGGAGGCGATCGCCTACGGCGCGCCGCGAGCGGAGTTCGGCTGGGGCCATTCCATCGCTTCGGCCACCGACTGCCTGTCGATGGTCGACCTGTACGAGGGCGACCGGCGCGCCCTGCCGATCGTCCAGGGGATCGCCGGGATCGCGGAGTCCGAGCGCGATCGACCGGTCAACTCCCTGCCGGCGCCGAGCCACGAGGCCGACGCGACGGCGGCCGCCTTCCGGGTCGCTGTCGAGGCCGAGGAGATCCGGCGGGCCCAGGGCCTGGTCCTCGCCGCCATCGAGCGTGGCGACGATGCGACCGACCTCCGTCCGTGGTTCACCGCGGTCGTCAGCGATCACCACCTGTCCTACGGGCACGGGGCGATCTACACGCAGAAGGCGTTCGAACTGCTCGACATGCTCGGCTGGGATCGGGCGGCGACGGTGCTGCCGCACCTCGTGCCGACGCTGATCTACGGCACCCGCGAGGACAAGCTGCCGTACATGCGGCCGTTCATGAAGGCGCTGGGCGGCGTCGATCTGGACGCGCTCGCCGACCTCGAATCGGTGTCCGGATGGGTCGACGACGGATCGCTGCGGGCGACGCTGCTCGGCCATGACCGGGGTGCGGCCGTGGGAGCGGTCGTCGCCGCGCTGCGCGCCGGCGCCGGCGTCGACGGCGTGCTCGACACGGTGATCCACACCGTGAGCGACCGGATGTTGCGCTACGACACGGACGGCGAATTCGACTTCGCCGACGACTTCGGCTGGCTCGACATCACGCACGGCCTGACGTACGCCGCGGCGACCCGCTGGCACCACGATCGAACCGTGGCCGAGGAAGGTCGCCCGTCGGCCGACATGGTCCGGCTCGCGATGTACACCGCGTTCCTCGCCCAGTGGACCGGCCGCCACGAATGGCACACCGGCGTGGGGCGACGAACACGAGGTCGAGCCGCTCGGGCCCGACCTCGTGACGTATGGCGACGCGTTGCAGCGCACCTCGCTGCTGGACGGAACCTCGGCGTTCATCGTCCACGCCCACGCGGTCAAGACGAGTCGGGCAGCGTCGGTCGAGGCGGTGCGGATGGATTCGCGCCGCCCGCTCGATGCCACGGCCCGGTTCATGTCCGCGCCGAAGCTCGAGCGCTTCGTGGCCGCCACGGTCGAACGGTCGATCGACTTCCTCAACGGCCGCACCCCACGCGACTGAACGCGTCGAGGTCGTGCATCGGTGCCAGGCACCGACGCATGACCTCGCCGACCTCGCTGGTGAGGGTTCCGACGCCGCCTCCCGGCGCCGGGGCCCTCCCGGTCGTCAGCTGTCGGATTGGTCGTCCGGCGAGTCGGCCGGAGCGGCCGGTGTCTCGTTGGCAACGGCGGTCAGCTTGACCGTCGCCTCGCCGATGATCGCACTGGCTCGGCGGACCTGGTCGGACGTGCCGACCCGGCGCAGCCGTCGGGCCTGACCGACCAGCTCGAAGAGTTGACCACGGAGATCGCCGCCACGTCTCGCTGGGCGCGGCGCCCCACGGGGGAGCGGCGCCTTCGCCCTGCTCCTCGTTGTAGTAGGCGAGCATCGTGCGGCCGCGCTCGGTGAGCTCGAACTGCAGTTTGCCGCCGGCACCGTCAGCGGTCTGCACCGTCGAGGTGATCGCTCCACGCTCCTCCAACTTGGAGAGTGCCGGGTAGATCGCCCCCGGGCTCGGGCGCCAACGCCCCTCGCTCCGGGTCTCGAGCTCGGTGATCAGCTCGTAGCCGTTCATCGGCCGTTCGGCGAGCAGCGTCAGGATCGACGCCTGGACGGCGCCTCGGCGGGCTCGATGGCGCCCGCCTCCGCCTCGACGGCCGCCACCGCGGCACGCCCGTCGGATCGCCGTGGTCGTGCTCTGCGTAGCCGCCGCGGTCGTGTTCAGCGTGGTGGAAATGTCGGTGGTGCATGTGTGCTCCTCGGTCGATCGTGCTGGTCGTTGGGCTGTCGTTCTGTTGGTGGGTTCCTC
The DNA here is from genome assembly GCA_963772085.1 of Ilumatobacteraceae bacterium. Taxonomy (GTDB): domain Bacteria; phylum Actinomycetota; class Acidimicrobiia; order Acidimicrobiales; family Ilumatobacteraceae; genus Sva-07. The sequence goes on along the minus strand of CAVYWH010000016.1, from coordinate 11,875 downwards.
ATTTCGGAACCTCCTTTCGATATATCGATAACGTAACGATATATCGAAAGTGGCACAACCCGTCGATCGGCGAACGATCTCGAGGGCGCACTCGCCGAGCGGCGCGGCACGGCCGGTCAGGTGCCGAGCATCCCGTACGCCCTCGTCGGCGTCAGCGTGAGGAGCAGACGGCCGTCGTCGACCATCGCCTTGCGGTACTCGTCCCAATCGGGATGCTCGCCGGCGACCGACCGGTAGTACTCGACCAACCGATCGACCGTGTCGTCGTCGACGCTCGCCGCCGTCGGCGTCAGCGACGCCTCGGCCTCGAGCACCACGTACGCGTAGAAGTCGTCGCGGTTGACGTGCAGCGAGACCCGAGGGTCGCGGCGCATGTTGGTGGTCTTGGCCCGCGAATCGGTGATGGAGATGCGGATCACGTCGTCGTCGCCCAGCGCGAACGCCACGTTCGACGATTGGGGACGACCGTCAGCCTTGAGCGTGATGAGCACCCCCTGCCGGCGTTCGCGGATGAACTCGAGTGCGTCGTGTAGTTCCATGCGGGTCGCAACCGGGGTGTCGTCGGCGATGTTCCGCCGCGCCCGACAGACACACGGTGCGTGACCGAGTCGCCCGAGTCGGCGCGATCGCAGACGGAAGCGGCGAACTCCCGGCCCGGCGCGGGCAGCGCTCCGCGTCGCACGAGTTCGACGCTCGGCGGCGAGGCCTTACTCGCGGCCCAGCTGCGCCTCGCCGGCGGCGTCGTGATCGACGTCCTGGTCGGCTGTGAGATCGATCGACACCTTGACCAAGGTTCCGGTGAACTCGAACGGGCCGAGGTGGCGACCGGTGTGGTCGTAGTCGGCCACCGTCGTGCCGCGATCGAGCCCGATGTCGAGCCCGGAGAAGGAGATCAGCAGCCAGAAGATGTGGTCGGTCTCCATCGAGCCGGCAGGCTCGCCGTCGATCAGGAGGGTGCCGACGCCGTGCGGGAACGGGCCGTCGCCTGGTGACCGGGTCATCGCGAATCCGAGGGTGTGCGCACCGCCGGTCGGCACCGGGCGATCGGAGCTCACGATTTGGTGCGTGCCGCCGATGTTCAGGTCGTGCACGAGCAGGCCGTCGCGCACGAACAGCGAGTAGCCGCTGGTGGCGTCGCCGTGGGCGATGAGCACGCCCTCGGCCCCGTCGGCGGGGATGTCGACGTGGGCGGTCACCGTGTAGCTGCGGCTCCGGAGGTCGGGCGCGACGTCGCTCGGCACGTGGCCCATCCCGGCCCAGAACGTGTAGTTGGCGCGCTGGCCGTGGAACCGTTCGGCGTTCTCCGCGAACCGCTCGCCGAAGCGATCATCGAGCGGGAGCACCTGGTGCGCCTCGGCCTGCTCCCACCACAACCGCTGGAGTTCGGCGAGCCGCTCCGGCTCCTCGGCCGCCAGGTCGTGGTTCTCGTTGAAGTCGGTGGCGAGGTCGTACAGCTCCCACACGTCGTGCTCGAACGGGGTGGACGGGGCGTGGAAGGCGACGGCCTTGTACCCGTCGTGCCAGATGCCGCGATGACCGAACATCTCGAAGTACTGCGTCGTCTTCCCCGTGTGCGCGCCTGGGTCGGCGAGCGTCGAGGCGAAGCTCACACCCTCCATCTCCGCGACCGGATCGATGCCGAGCAGGTCGAGCAGGGTCGGTGCGAGGTCGGACACGTGGCAGAACTGGTGGCGCAGGCCTGCGTCGTCGCCACTCGGATCCGCACCGGTGAGCCGAGCGGGCGCCCGGACCACCAGCGGATCACGGATGCCGCCGCCGTGGGTGTTCTGCTTGTACCGCTTCAGGGGCGTGTTGGACGCCATCGCCCAACCCAACGGGAAGTTCGAGTGCGTGTCGGGCCCGCCGATGTCGTCGATCCGGGCGATCTTCTGCTCGATCGGCTCGGCGATCATGTTGAACGGCCCCATCGCGTTGACGAACCCGAGTGGCCCGCCCTCCTGGCTGGCGCCGTTGTCGGACATGACGAGCACGATCGTGTCGTCGAGGCTGCCCGTCTGTTCGATGAACTCGATCAGGCGGGCGAGCTGCTGGTCGAAGTGCTCGAGCATCGCACCGTACGCACCGGCCAGCCGGGCGAAGAGGCGACGCTCGTCGTCGGTGTGGTCGACCCACGCGCGAACGCCGAGGTTGCGCGGCGGCAGCGTGGTGCCGGCGGGCACGATGCCGAGTTCGATCTGGCGAGCGAGCCGGTCGTCGCGGGTCTGGTCCCAGCCCTTCTCGAAGCGCTCGGCGTACTTGTCGATCAACTCGCGCGGCGCCTGGTGGGGAGCGTGGCAGGCGCCCGGCGTGAGCATCAGGAACCAGGGCGTGTCGGGGATCGCCCCCTCGTGACCGGCGAGGAACCCGATCGCCTCGTCGATCAGATCGGTCGTGAGGTGGTAGCCGGTCGAGTAGTCGCCCGGCGCGGTGACGTGGGTGTTGTCTCGCACGACCTCGGGGGAGTACTGGTCGGTCTCGGCGTCGAGGAACCCGTAGTACCGATCGAAGCCGCGGCCGAGGGGCCACCCGTCGAATGGTCCGGTCGGCCCCGTTTCGGTGAGGCGCGTGACGTGCCATTTCCCGACGAGGTAGTTGCGATAGCCGTGCGGGCGAAGCAGCTCGGCGATCGTCGGGATGCTCGGATCGATCTTGCCGCGATAGCCGGGGAACCCGCTGTCGAAGTTCGACAGGCAACCCATCCCGACCGAGTGGTGGTTCCGCCCGGTGCAGCAGCGCGGCGCGCGTCGTCGAGCACATCGCGGTGGTGTGGAAGCCGGTGTAGCGCAGGCCGTCGGCAGCGAGGCGGTCGATGGTGGGTGTGTCGATCTCCGAGCCGTAACAGCCGAAGTCGGCGAACCCGACGTCGTCGAGCAGGACCAGCAGCACGTTGGTCCGTCCGGCCGGCGGCACGGCCGGCTCCGGCCACCACGCCGTCGAGTCCTTGATCGTGGTCCCGATCGTGCCGCCAAACCGCTCCGCGTCCATCGCCGGAACCTACCGGCGATGCCGCAACACCCCCAGCCCACCAACGCGATGAGCGAGTGGCCCGGTAGTCGGTCCGTTCGCTCATCGCGTTGCGCCGGATCGACCGGGCGATGAGCGAGTGGCCCGGTAGTCGGTCCGTTCGCTCATCGCGTCGTGCGGGGTGTCAGTCTCGGAGGGCGCCGTCGACGATGTGGACGCTGCGGTCGCAGTAGTGGGTGATGCGTTCGTCGTGGGTGACGACGATGGCGGCGGTGCCGCGCGACTTCATCTCGTGACGGATGAGCTCCATGACCTGCTCGCCGAGCTTGGTGTCGAGCGCCGACGTCGGCTCGTCGAACAGCACCAGCGCGGGGTCGTTCATCAGTGCCGGCCGATCGCGACCCGCTGGCGCTGGCCGCCCGACAGCTGCGACGGCAGGTTCTTGGCGCGGTCGGCGAGGCCGAGCTCCTCGAGCAGCTGGTCGGCCCGTGCTCGTGGCGGGGGCGCCGGTGCGCCGGCCGAGCTCGTCGACGACGAGCAGGTTCTCGCGGGCGGTGAGGAACGGCACGAGGTTGACCGACTGGAACACGAAGCCCGACCTTCTCCTGGCGGAACTTGGTGAGCTCCTTGGCGTTGTGGCCCGGAGATGTCCTCGCCGCCGACGACGATCGAGCCCTGACGTGGCCGAGAGGATTCCGCCGGCGATCGAGCACAGCGTGGTCTTGCCCGACCCGGACGGGCCCGACGAGCGCGACGATCTCGTCGCGACCGACGGTCAGCGTCGGCGTGGTCGAGCGCGACGACCTCGTAGCCGTCGCCCATCGGGTACACCTTGCGCACGTCGGCAGTTGAGGGCGGAGCGTGACGGCGGTCGATCGTCGTGACGGTGACTCCGTGCAGCGGTGCGTGAGGTCATGTTGGATGGGGCGGCTCACGACGTGGTGCCGATCGCCGAGGCGCGGATCGACGCGCAGGACGCGTCGCAGCGAGAACGCGCAGCCGACGACGGCGGCGACGAGCAGCAGGACGACGCTCGTGACGATCCGGGCGGGCGTGATCAGTCAGCGGGATCGAGCCGGCGGGAGGACCAGGTCGAGCGAGCACCACGAGCGCGCCGGCGATGACGCGTGCGGCGATCAGCGTGACCACGACCGCCTGCGGCGACGAGCCCGCCGAAGATGCGGCTCGACCGGGCCCCGATCGCCTTGAGCACGCCGTAGAGCGCGGTGCGCTCGACGGTGAGCAGGGCGAAGAACAGTGCGATCACGACGAGCGCGATCACCACGGTCACGCCGATGATCTGGTTGAACGTGGTCTGCTGCTGCTCGACGCCGGGGATCGCGTCGACCGCTTCGTCGACGGTGAACGACTCGGTGGCGCCGTCGGTCGCGGCGTCGATCGCGGCGGGCGAGGTCGCCGTCACGTCGCCGCTGCGACGACCAAGCGCCTGGAACACGTCGTCTGCCGACCTGGGCGTCGGGCCGGTTGGCGGTCGAGCACGTCGCGCCACGTGTCGGGCGAGGCCCACAGCGAGCCCTGGCCGTTGTAGCTGGTGTCCGTTCACGAAGCCGATGATCTCGACCGGCGTACGGGCCGGGCCGAGTTCGAGCGTCATGCCCTCGATGCCGTCGGCCTCGAGCATCTCGTCGGCCTAGGCCTGCCCGTCGGCGGGCGCGTCGGGCACGCCCTTCGGGTGCGAGCTCGTAGCCGAACAGCGCCACGCTGGCGAGGTCGCGGGGGCCGTTGCCGGGCAGGCGGGCACCGAGCTGCACGATGCCGAGCCCGCCGACCGCGGTGACGCCGGCGACCGGCTTCGACCGGTTGCCGCAGCTCGGGCTCGATGCGGCTGCGGACGAACGAGCCTGGCGACGTCGGAGTAGACGATGGCGTCGGCGTGCTGGGCGCGGATGGCTCCGTGGACGGCTGATCAGCCCGTCGAGCAGGCCGCCGAGGAACATCAGCAGGATGGCGATCAGCGTGAGGATCACCGTGCCGTGGCGAACCGGCCGGGCCGGCGCCGCAGCTCCTTCGAGCGCGAGCTTCATCGTGCCGACCCCTGCACCGGTGGTGGCCTCGATCGGGTCGATCCGCAGCACCCGGCGGGCGGCGACGAGCGAACTCAGCACGCCGAGCGACAGCAGCAGCACCGACCAGAAGACGACCGCCCGGTCTCGAACCGCAGCGCGATGCCCGCCGAGCTGCATCCGGTGACAGCGGGAGGTACAGCAGCGTGCCGATGAGAAGTCGCGGCACCGACGATGACGACCACCTGGATGAGCAGCGACGCCACGAGCCGGCGAGCCGGGCGCGCCGATGGCGCGCAGCAGCGTGAGCGAGTGCGCCTTCTGGAACGTGATGATCAGGAAGAACAGGCCGGTCACGCAGCGGCACCACGAGCCCGTAGAGCAGGAAGATGATGTGGAACGACTGCTGCACCTGGGCGACCCCGGGCGTCTCGGCGGCGGCGTCGCTGACGGGTCAGCGCGTCGAGGTCGAGCGACTGGTCGTTGATCGACGTCGACCACCTCGTCGGGCGTGTCGCCGTCGGCCGGGCTGACGCCGAGCACGTTCGGCAGCGGCGTCCCGGCGTCGGGGTTCACGCTCGCGACGGCCTCGAGGTACGTGTCGTACGAGGCGAACAGCGTGGGTGACACGTTGAGCTGGGCGTCGTCGGCGAGGCCGACGATCGTGATCTCCAGTCCGCCGGGCAGCAGCGTCACCACGTCGCCGATGCCGTAGCCGAGTTCGACGTCGGCATCGCTGCCGACCGCCTCGACGTCCGCGGTCGGCAGCCGGCCGTCGACGAGCGTGGTCGGCGCGCCGAGCCCGTCCCGTCCGGGTCCGAGTTCGTAGCCGATCACGCGACGTGTCGTACTCTCGCCGTCGCCGCCGCTCGGCCGTGCCGGTGAACGTGCCCTGGCCGATCGGCCCGACCTCGCCGACACCGGGCGCGGCCCGAACCGTGCATCGAGGTCGGGCGTGATGATGCTGCCCTGGATCGTCCGCTGGCCGTCGACGCTGTAGACGAGCACGGGTGCGGTCTGGTTCGGATCGCGCCGATGAAGCCGGTGATCAGTCCGTTCTGCAGCGACTGCTGGAACAGGATGAGGAACACGAGCAGCGCGATGGCCGCGATGAGCAGCGCGAAGCGGACCTTGGCTCGTGCCATCTCCTTGAGTGCGAGAAACATCGGGGGTGGGACCTCGCGCCCGACGTGTACCGTGCCGCCGACCCGGCGCCATTCTGAACGTCCTGCGGCGTGGCACCGCAGTTCGTTCACGCGGACCGGTTCGGTGGCTGGTCCGGCCCTGCGTGCCAAGCTGCGTCGATGGACTATCCCGTCGCGCTCGTACCTGCAGGATGCACACACGATCCGCCAGGGGATCGAGCTCGTCCAGTACGCCGGAGTCGAAGGGTTTCGACGCCGTCTGGCAGGCCGACAGCCGCCTCGTCCGTGACGCCGTGGTGCCGATGGCCGCCTTCGGTGCCACGAGCAGCCGGATCAAGATCGGCTCCGGCGTGATCGACTGCTGGACGCGGAACCCGGCCCGGCTCGCCAGCACGTTCTCGACGCTCGACGACCTCGCACCGGGCCGCATGATCTGCGGATTGGGCGCGTGGTGGGACCCGCTGGCCGCCAAGGTCGGCATCGACCGGGCGCGTCCGTTGACGGTGATGCGCGAGATCGTCACCGCCGTGCGGGCCCTGCTGAACAACGAGACCGTGACGATGGACGGCGTCTACGTGCACCTCGATGGCGTCGAACTCGACTACGTGTACCAGGAGCGCCGCCCGAAGGACGTGCCGATCTACATCGGCGCCACCGGCCTGCAGATGATGGAGCTCACCGGCGAGATCGCCGACGGGGCCGTGCTCAACTACCTCGTGTCGCCGAGCTACAACGAGGGCGCGCTCGCCGCGCTCGCCCGCGGGGCGGCCAAGGCCGGCCGCACGATCGACGACATCGACCGCCCCCAGCTCGTCGTGTGCTCGGTCGACGACGACCGCCAGGCAGCGCTCGACGCGGCCCGGCTGCTCGTCACGCAGTACCTGGGCCAGCAACCGCACATCATGAAGGCATCGGGCGTTCCGCAGGATCTGCTCGACGAAATCGGCGAGGTGCTCACCTGGCCGGCGACCCACGACGAGGTCGTCGCCGCCAGCAGGCTGGTGCCCGACGAGATCGTGCAGATGATCACGGCGTCAGGCACCCCGGACGAGGTGCGGGCCAAGGTCGACGAGTACGTCGCCACCGGGTGCACGTGCCCGATCCTGTACCCCCTGGCCGACGACGTCCACAAGATGATCGACGTGTTCGCCAGCTGAGCCAACCCCGCCTTTTCGGACCCGACCCCGAAGGGCAGGGTTCGCTTCGGCGGTCTAGCGGGCGCGGAGTTCGAGGCGGTCGCGCTGGGTGATCCGGTACGAGCGGTCGTGCTGCTCGAGCCAGCCGAGGCGGATGAAGCTGGCGATCGCCTTGTTGACCCGCTCGCGTGAGGCACCGACCATGCCGGCGAGTTCTTCCTGGGTGACCGGCAACGTGAACTCGTCGGATCCGTCGGCCAGTTCGAGCAGCCGCTTGGCCGTGCGACCCGTGACGTCGAGGAACACCGAGTCGGCCAGCGCCTCGTCGGTCGTGCGGATCCGCTGGGCGAGGAGTCGCGTCACGTTCCACAGCAGCTTCGGTTGCTCGTCGAACAACTTCAGCACCCGGTCGTAGGGGATCGACAACACCGTCGTCGGTTCGAGCGCTCGCGCCATCGCCGATCGCGGCCCCTCGTCGAGCATCCCCATCTCGCCGAACAGGTCGCCCATCTCCATCAGTGCGACCACGCTCTCGCGCCGGTCGATCGGGTTGGCGATGGCGATGGCCAGCCGACCGCGCAGCACGAGGTACAACGCGTCGGGCGGATCGCCTTCGTTGAACAGCACATCACCGCGGATCAGGTGGTGTTCGGCCCCCGCTGCCGCGACCGAGCGAAGCGCTTCGGGGTCGGCATCTGCGAAGAAGTCGGTTCGGGCGAGGGTCTCTTCGTGAGCCATGACATCGGTCACGGTACTACCCTGCGGCGATGTGTCAGGTGACGAGCTCGTGTGGACGATCGTCGTGGCCGGCGGAACCGGTGCACGGTTCGGTGCGGCGAAGCAGTACGAGCTGCTGGACGACCGCCGGGTGATCGACCACGCCCGGTCCGTCGCGGAGATGGCGTCGGCCGGAGTGGTGGTGGTGGTTCCGGCCGCCGATGTCGAGCGTGAGGGCGGCGTGGCGGGTGGATCGACTCGGAGCGATTCGGTACGGGCCGGCCTCGCCGAGGTCCCGCCGGAAGCGACGATCATCTGCGTGCACGATGCCGCTCGACCGCTGGCCACGTTCGAGCTCTACGAGCGTGTGATCGCCGCGGTCCGTGCCGGTGCCGACGCGGCCATCCCTGCGGTCGAGGTCACCGACACGATCAAGGTGATCGACCGGACGGAAGACTGGTGGTATCGACGGCGCGGCGGTGATCTCGACACCCGACCGATCGACCCTGGTGGCGGTGCAGACGCCGCAGGCGTTCCGCTCGTCCGCGCTGCGGGCCGCGCACGGCCAGGCTGGCTCCGCGACCGATGATGCGGCGCTCGTGGAGGCGTTCGGCGGGCGTGTCGTGGTCGTGGCGGGGGAGCGCACGAACCGGAAGATCACCGATCCCGACGACCTCGAATGGGCGCGTCGCGCGCTCGCCGGCGGAACGCCCGGATGAGCGGCGCCGCCGGCGATCTGCGGGTCGGCCAAGGGTTCGACATCCACCGTTTCACCGACGACCCCGACCGCGTGCTCGTCCTCGGCGGCATCGTGTTCGAGGGCGAGCGCGGCCTCGAGGGGCACAGCGATGCAGACGTCATCGCCCACGCCTGCGCCGACGCCCTCCTCGGTGCGGCCGGGCTCGGCGACATCGGCGAACATTTCCCCGACACCGATCCCGAGTGGGCCGGGGCCGACTCGATCGCCATGCTCCGCCACGTCGTCTCGATGCTCGGCGACGACGGGTGGACGGTCAACAACATCGACTGCGCCGTCGTGTGCGAGCGGCCGAAGTTGGCGCCGGCCAGGCCAGGGATGCAGCACGATGCTGAGCGACCGCGGTCGGCGCGCCGGTGACGATCAAGGGCAATCGTGCCGAGCGATTGGGGGCGATCGGCCGGGGCGAAGGCATCCTGTGTTTCGCGACCGCCCTCATCCGCAGGGCAGCGAAGGAGCAGACATGACCCGTTCACCGGGCAAAGGAACGGGCAAGGGATCAGGGAAGGGCAAGGGCGCAGGCGCCGGCAAGGGCGCGGGCCCGTCGTCGGGTCGGACGGCCCGCCCCTCCAGCTCGCGCTCGTCCGGCGGCGCACCTGCCTCGCGCGGCAAGCCGGCCGGTCGACGTCCCGGAGATCCGCCCGGACGTCCGGTCGGTCGCCCCGCAGGACGGCCTTCGTCGAGTCAGGGATCGAGCCAGCGCGTCGGGCAGCGCACGGGGGCGCCGTCGGGTGCCGCCGGCGGGGCCAAGGGACTCGGGGGCAAGCAGGTCGAGGGCCGGCAGGCCGTTCGGGAGCTGTTGATGGCCGAGCGGCGCAAGATCCACGAGATCTGGGTGAGCGCCGAACTCGAGGGTGATTCGGGGGTCGCCGACATCGTCGAGATCGCCGCCGCACGCCGTGTTCCCCTGCGTTATGTCGCCAAGGGCAAGCTCGAACACGAGGCGCGCACCGATGCCCCCCAAGGTGTGCTCGCGCTCGCCGCAGAGGTGCCCGAGGCCGACCTCGGCGACCTCATCCGGGGCAACGGCAAGACCAAGCCGTTCCTCGTCGCCGTCGACGGTGTGACCGATCCGGGCAACCTCGGCGCGATCATCCGCAGCTGTGACGCCGCGGGGGTGACCGGTCTGTTGCTGCCGCGGCATCGCTCCGTCCACATCACGCCGACGGTGTCCAAGGCCTCGGCCGGGGCGATCGAGTACGTGCCGATGGCGCTGGTGCCCGGTCTGCCCACGACCCTGAAGCAGCTCAAGGACCACGGCGTGTGGACCGTCGGGCTCGATGACGACGCCGACCAGGACCTGTACGAGATCGGCAAGCTGGCGACCGATGCCGTGTGCCTGGTGCTCGGTGCCGAGGGCGCGGGGATCTCCCGCCTCACCCGTGAGCGCTGCGACACGGTGGTCTCGATCCCGATGCTGGGGCGGGTGAGTTCGTTGAACGTCTCGGTAGCGGCCGCCGTTGCGCTGTTCGAAGTCACGCGCGCCCGACGTGTCACGTCGTAACACGAGCGGCGCCGATCGTCCCCGTCACCTGCCGACACAACCCCATCCCGATACGACGCCGACGGACACCGCTTCCCGCCTCATCTCCACCTTTGCGTTGGTGAACTGGTCGATCTCACCTGAGGTCGCGGCGATATCCTGACCGCGCCCACGCCGGGTTAGCTCAGTTGGTAGAGCACTTGATTTGTAAGAAGAATTAAGTGCTAGCTACAAGCAACCCATCTACCAGGATTATTCTGGTAATTGCTTAGCAATTTTCAGGCGCAATCAAATGTCTTTTGCTATCAATTCCGAGGCTCCATTCGAGGCCAGAATCCAGCTGGCTTCGGCGGAATAACGGAAACCAGGATTACCGACCCCTCAGTCGGCAATGTCGACCGCGTGCCCCTGTGGTCGCAACCCGCTGCCGGGATTGAGGATGCGCACAAGTGACAGAAAATCGGCCCCGAAAAAGAGCAAGACCCCCGACCCTTGGGGGTGGGGGCTGCTGTGGTGCGGGTGGATCAGACCGCAGGGACGGTCACCCCACAGCTGCACCGCCCCGCCGAAGCGGGACGGGCTGCGTGTGGTGGGCGGTGGATCAGACCTCGCTCCACATGAACCACGCGCCGCCGCTCTTGCCCTTGGGCACGAAGTAGGGCTCGTTCACCTTGTGGTTCTCGGACTTGTGCAGCGTCGACTGCGGGTCACCGTTGGTGGGGTGCCACGCCGCGTCGGTCGCGCTCCGGAGGAGTGGTCGAGGACACGGGACCGCCGGTCCACGTGTTCCAGACCTTGGTCTTGACCACGTCGGGAGCCGTCGTGTCCCTCACGTTGTCGATGACCGGGCCACGCTCCCGAACACCGTTCACCAGATCGGTGGTGCTCGTGAAGGTCAGCGTGACAGGAGAACCTGTCCCGACGAATGAGAAGGTCTTGTCCACGTACATCATGTTGTGGAAGGTGTTCGCCGCCGTCACGTCGTAGGTGTAGTCCTGCGACGGGTTGCCCGTTGCGGAGACGGTCATCGTCTTCGGCCCAAGGTCTTCCCCGCCCGCTGGGTTGCCCGACATGGCGAAGGTGACGTTGTACGTCTGGCCCGCCACGGTGTCGACGGTCTGGCTGACGGAGCCGGGGCCGTAACTGTTCAGGTCGATGCTGTGCCCATCGCCATCGGCTGCGTCCCAGAGGCTGCCCACGTAGTCGATGCCGTTGCCGCCGACAGTCCAGCCGGTGACCGCAGGGTTTCCCGGGAACACTCGGGCGAAGCCCCAGTCGGGGAAGTCCGGGGTTTCTGCGACGCCCTCCGCAAACGAGGGGTTGGTGAGCGCAACGCTGGCGGCGTTGGCCGAGGAGGCGAAAGCGAGCGGGGTGGCGATCGCGGCGATGGCCACGAGGCCGATGAGAGTCTTCTTCATGGTGTTCTCGTTCCTTGTCAGAGTGACGGTCATGTCGGCGACCCGGGTGGCCTCCGACTTCTTGTAGTTCTATCGGCCTATTATTACGTTTCTAAAGTGAAATCTTCAGGGTCTAAGGTCCCTGAGTGTGTGCTACTTCGTCGCGTGCCTCGCCCCTATGGAGACCCTGTCGAAGTCGTTACGGGACCGATCCCGGCGCAATCCCCGTTCATCCCCGCTGACGCCAAGATC
>CAVYWH010000015.1:0-45835 GCA_963772085.1 Ilumatobacteraceae bacterium | reverse complement strand
GCCACCAGAGGCTGAGGCCCCAGGCGAGCGAGAGCAGCAGGAACGCGGCGAGCGCCCACTGCCACGTCAGTTCCTTGACGATCTCGATCTCGTCGCCGAGCGTCTCGCCGAGCGAGCTCTGGATGTCGGCGTAGGCGTCGGCGAGTTCGTCGCCGGTCTCGGCCACGTACGCCTGGCCGCCCGTCGTCTCGGCGACGAGTTCGAGGTCGGCCGGTCGAACCGGGACCGGGACCACGTCACCGCTCACCGGATCGGTGATGATGCCGCCCTCGGTGCCGAAGGCGATCGTGTACACCGGAATGCCGGCCGCGGCCGCTTCCGCGGCACCGTCGGAGGTCAGGCGCCCCACCGTCGTCTCGCCGTCGCTGAGCAGCACCATCACGCCGGGAGCCGACGTCCGATTCGGGATCGGCCGAGTTGACGAGCAGTCGTGTCCCGGCGGCGAGCGCGTCGCCGATCGCGGTCGACTCGGCGAGTTCGAGGTTGTCGATGGCGTTCTCCATGGCGCTCCGGTCGAGCGTGGGATCGACGTCGACGTTGACCTGCCCGGAGAACGAGATCAGACCGACCTCGACGTCCGGGTCGACCTGATCGACGAAGCCCCGCGCCGCTTCCTGGGCGGCGACGAATCGCGTGGGGTCGACGTCGTCGGCCTCCATCGACAACGACACGTCGAACAGCACGAGGATCCGGCCTTCGCTCGTGGTCCGCTCGGTGTCCCGGTCGACCGGGCGGGCGATGGCGATCACCGCTGCGGTCAGGCCCAGCAGCTGAACGCCGGCGACGACGTGGCGCCGCCAACGCGGGCGAGACGGCGCGACCTTGTCGAGCAGGTCGACCTGGGTGAAGCGGACGGTGGCAGCCTTGCGCCACCGCAGCACGACCACGTACAACACGGCCAGCGCGACCAGGGATGACGAGCAGCCAGAGCCGCCCCGGTTCCAAGAAGTCAGTACTCACTGGCGCACCATGCCTGGGTGGACGACGTCGTTCGAGGCGCACGCGTTGGTGCACCCGTGAGCCTTCGGCGCCGTGATGATGATTCGCTCGCTTCGCTCGCTCATCGCTTGATCCCCCCGCCGCGGACGGCCTGGATTCGCTTGCGTTGCGTGTGGCTGACGATGGTCGCCAGCCAGTCGCCGTCGGTCCTGAGGGCGATGGTGTCGGCTCCGGTTCGGCCGAGTGCCGCGTCTCGATCGGTGCGCATCGTCTCGGCGGCGTCGGCGTAACGGCGCTGCACCGCGGCGGTGACGCGGACCTCGCGGACCGTTCCCGTGGCCGGATCGATCACGTCGACCATGCCGATCGGCGGGATGTCGAACTCTCGTGGATCGTTGACCGTGATGGCGAGCAGGTCGTGGCGCATGGACAGCCGGCCGAGGGCCGTACTCCAGTCGTCGGCGAGGAAGTCCGAGATCACGGCGATGAAGCCACGCCGCTTGGCCAGCGCACCGACCCGGTCGAGCGCTCCCGCCAGGTCCGCCCGGCCCATGCCCTCCGACGCGGGGGCGGACGCGAGCGTCGACAGGATCGCCCGCACCTGGTTCGAGCCGTTGCGCGGCGGGATGACGTGGATCGAGGGTCCGGCCACGAGCACGGCGCCGAGCCGGTTCTGGCTGCGGGCGGTGAGGAACCCGACACAGGCCGCGGCCGCCATCGCCGTCTGCGCCTTGTCGTTGGCCACCGTGCCGAACTGCATCGTCGCCGATGCGTCGACGACCAACCAGGCCGTCAGGTCGCGATCGGCGATCTGCTCGCGGACGTAGCGTCTCGTTCGTGCGGGCGGTGATGTTCCAGTCGATGCGCCGCACGTCGTCGCCTGGCTGGTACTGGCGCGACTCACCGGGTTCGGAACCGTGCCCCGGTGTCAACCCCTGGTAGTTGCCGTGGAGCACGCCGTCGAGGCGTCCGTTGATCGTGAGTTCGAGCGTTCGCAGCAGCTCGGCCACGAGTTCGGTCGGAGGTCCGGCAGCCCATCCGCCGTGCGACGTGTCGCGGTCGAGCGGATTCGCCGCGGGACCGCGGGCCCAGGCGTCGGCCGCCGCCTTCGCGCTGGCCGGCGTGACGCTCGCCGGCGAGAGGGGACGCATCGGTCAGAACCCGTCGATGGCGCCGTTGGGCTTCGGCGAGACCCACGCCGCGGGCACGGTGGCCAGGATTCGCTGGATGACGTGGTCGGTGGTGATGTCGCGCGCCAGTGCGTCGTACGTGAGCAGCAGCCGGTGGCGGAGGATCTCGGGAGCGAGGTCGAACACGTCCTGGGGCGTCGTGTACGAACGGCCGCGCAGCATCGCCAGCGCCCGCGCGCCGCGCACGAGGTTCAGCGAGGCGCGGGGGCTGGCGCCGAGCCCGATCACGCTCGAGAGATCGCCGAGCCCGAAGCGGTCGGGGTAGCGGGTGCACTGCACGAGATCGACGGCGTACTGGCTGACCGATCGGTCGACGAAGACCCGATCGGCCTGCTTCTGCAGGGCGGCGAGTTGATCGAGGGTGATGACCTGCTGCGGATGAGGCGCGGACACGCTCATGCGGTCGAGGATCATCATCTCCTCGTCGGCGCTCGGGTAGTCGAGCACGATCTTCATCATGAACCGGTCGCGCTGGGCATCGGGGAGTTGGTAGACGCCCTCGGACTCGATCGGGTTCTGCGTCGCGACGACGAAGAACGGGTGCGGCACCTGGTGGGTCACGCCGCCGATCGTCACCTGCTGCTCGGCCATCACTTCGAGCAGGGCCGACTGGACCTTGGCGGGGGCGCGGTTGATCTCGTCGGTGAGGAGGAAGTTGACGAACACCGGGCCGAGCTCGACGTCGAACGTCTCGCTGCTGCCGCGGTAGATGCGGGTGCCGACGATGTCGGACGGCAGCAGGTCCGGCGTGAACTGGATGCGGGCGAACGAACCGCCGACCACGTCGGCGAGTGTCTCGGCGGCCAGCGTCTTGGCGAGGCCAGGCACGGACTCGAGCAGGCAGTGCCCGCGACACAGCAGTCCCACGAGCAGCCGTTCGAGGAGCCGCGTCTGGCCGACGATGACCTTGCGCAGTTCGAAGAAGATCTGCTCGAACGTCTCGGCGGTGCGGGGGTCGTCCATCGACGTGCCGGCGGGCGTCGACCCGACCGGGGCCGCGCCCGTGCCCATCTGGCCCATCTGCCCCATCGGGTTGCTCGTCGAAGTGTTCGTCGCGGCCAGACCGGCCGCCGGGTGATCGGTGCTCATGCTGCAGCGACGGTAGTTCGACTCGTGTCGACGCGGACGCCGGCCGCGGCGATTCACGTTCGTCCCTTACCTGACCCCAGCGGCGGCGCGACGTCGCCCGCTGAGGCGCGAGGATGCTCCCGTGGGGATCAGGGGGGTCACCGAGGAGGCATCGACCGGACGCGGGACGCGTCATCGCCGTGGTCCCCGGCCTCGCCCTGGTCACGGTCGGGGTGGGGGTCTCCTTCGTCCTGCACGAGCTGATCGAACTCTCACCGCTGGTCATCGGTGTCGTGCTCGGCACGATCGTCGCCAACACCGGCCTGCTCCGACCGGCGCTGGCGCCCGGCATCGCGTTCGCGTCGCGGCAGCTCCTCCGCGTCGGCATCGTGCTGCTCGGCCTCCGGCTGTCCTTCGACGAGGTGCGGGCGCTGGGGTGGGAGACCCTGGTCGCCGTCGTGTCGGTCGTGGTGTTCACGTTCTTCGGGGTGCAGTGGCTCGGCCGGCGGTTGGGACTGTCGGCCGGCCTCAGCCTGCTCGTCGCGACGGGCTATTCCATCTGCGGCGCCTCGGCGGTGGCCGCGATGGAACCGCTCTCCGGGGCGGACGAGGAGGAGACGGCCTATGCGATCGCGCTGGTCACGCTGTGCGGGTCGATGTCGATCTTCGTGTTCCCGGCCGTCGGGCACGCGCTGGGCATGACCGACCAGCAGTTCGGCACCTGGGTCGGCGCCGGCGTCCACGACGTGGGTCAGGTGACCGCCACCGCGAGCATCTACTCGGGGTCGCGCTCGTGTCGGCGACGCTCGTCAAGCTGACGCGTGTCATCATGCTGGCGCCGATGATCTTCGGCGTCGGCGTGGCCAAACGCTCGGAGACCCGTGCCAACGCGGGCTGATCGATGACGAGGTCGGCGGACGGCGGAGCTGGGCGGAGATCATCGAGCGCACGAAGAAGGCGCCGATCGTGCCGCTGTTCGTCGTCGGGTTCATCGCCGCGATCGGCCTGCGGGCCACCGGGTGGCTGTCGGTCGAGCAGTTGGCGACGGCGAAGGACGTCGAGCAGCTGATGCTCACCGCCGGGATGTTCGGCCTCGGTGCCGGCGTGCAGTTCTCACGGCTGCGACGCCTCGGCGGCCGCCCGCTGGTGCTCGGCCTCGTGTCGTGGCTGTTGGTGGCGAGCGCCGCCCTCGTCGCCGCCTACGCCGTAGCCTGAGGTGATGTCGTCACCGGATTCCAGCGACGAGCCGGAGCCCACCTCGGCAGCGGGCGATGAGCCCGTGCCGGTGACGTCCGAACGCGTCGCCGAGATCGTCGGTGCCGAGCCGGATCCGCACGAGATCGAACGGATCGAGGCCGAGGAGCGGTACGCGTCGCAGCGTCGTCGCGACCATCGAAGCGGGGCGGCGCAAGGGTGGGCTGGCGGGAGCGGCGATGGCCGGGGTGATGCTGGGGCTGCGCGACATCTACGAGGGTCCGCCGAAGGACGACACGATCGTGGCGATCGTGGAGAGCCCCGACGAACCGGTCGACATCGACACCGACGGGATCTCCGTGTCGGTCGGCGACGTCGACGTGTGGGCCCCGCCGCCGGTGCGGTCCACCGACCGCGAGCCCGACGATCAGACCGACGTCTGATACGCCCCGGGTCGACGCAGGAGCCGCCGGTGCCACCGGCTCGGGGTGAGCAGCACCGCTCGCGGCTCGTCCTCGAACATCCAGCGGGCGAAGTTGCGGCGGCCCCAGTCGCCGCTCGCGGCGACGACGCGCGATCGACCCGCGGGCACCCCATGACGTCGCCAGGATCCGTCCGAGCAGGAGCGACATCCGATGGTCGGCGACGAGGTGGTGGCGGATGGCCGACTCGTAGAGCCCGGCCGTCGCGCTCGGGTTGCGAGGCACCGGCGGCGATGATCGCGTCGGCGGCCAGGCGGCCGCTCAGCAGCGCCTGACCGATGCCCTCGCCGGTCATCACGTCGGTCACCGTCGCGGCATCGCCGACGAACAGCGTGCGGCCGCAGGTCGAGCGCCACCTGATCGACCCGCGCCGGGATCGGCCACGCCGTGTGCCGGTCCTCCAGCTCGAAGCCGGCGCCGAGCGCGTCGACGATGTGCGGGCGCTGGAGGAGATCGTCCCAATCGGCCTTCATCGTCTGGATCCGGCGCTCGCCGTCGCGCAGGACGCCGAAGCCGATGTTGGCCCGCCCGCCGGGCAGCGGGAACGACCACGCGTAGCCGGGCGTGAGGTCGGGTTCGAACCAGACGTAGAGCTGCTTCGCCGCCGGGCCCGGTGACGTTGGAGGCGTACTGGCGGAACCCGTGCCATTCGCCGAGGTAGCCGGGCTCGCCCGCGCCGAGCGCCTTGCGCACCGGGCTCCACATGCCGTCGGCCGCCACGGCGTAGCGGGCGGTGATCGTGAGGCCGTCGGCGTGCACCAGCACGCGGTCGGGACGCTGGTCGATCGACCGGAACCCGTGACCGTCGCGGACGTCGACCCCGGCCGTGCGGGCCAGACGGACGAGTGCGTCGTCGAGTTGGAGGCGCGGCGTGACCGCGGCGTACTTGCCGTCGGTGGGCAGCGGCACGACGACCTCGCGTCCGGATGGCGATCGCAGCGCGGCGGCGGTGACGTCGAACCAGTCGGGCACCTCGCCCGGGTCGAACCCGAGCTGGTCGAGCTCGCGCAGGGCGAGCGTCGTCAGCCCGTCGCCGCAACACTTGTCGCGCGGGAACACCGCCTTGTCGATGACGACGACCGAGCGTCCGCTCCCGCGCCAGTGCGATCGCCGCGGCCGTGCCGGCAGGTCCGGCGCCGACCACGACGACGTCGCAGGTCAGTTCGACGTCGGCGCCGGTCGCGGCGGCGCGCTCGGTCGATGGCACGTTGCTCGGCACGGCGGACAGGCTAGGGCGAACGACGAGCCGCCGGTCAGCGCCAGGGACCCGCCGAAGGCGTGATCAATGTGCGCAGCTACGCCGCACATTGATCACGCCTTCGCTGGGGTGCGCAGGCCGGTCACACGTCGGCTCGTAGCCGCGAGGGGTGTGACCCTACGATGCGAGTCGAGCGACGACCCGCTGGTGATCTCGGGTGGTCGCCGACATCGTCATCATCGAGCGTGATCGTGCCAACGGCGACGGTCAGAAGGGGAATGAGCATGGCCGGATTGGTCGAAGGACGCGTCGCGATCGTCACGGGTGCGGGCCGAGGCATCGGCCGGGAACACGCGCTGAGCCTTGCCCGGCACGGGGCGAAGGTGGTCGTCAACGACCTCGGCGGAGCGATCGACGGTTCCGGCGGCGACATCTCGCCCGCCCAGGAGGTCGTGGACGAGATCATCGCGATGGGCGGCGAGGCGATCGCCAACGGCGACAACGTCGCCGACTGGGAGGGCGCCCAACGGCTCGTGAACAGCGCGATCGAGACGTTCGGCGATCTCCACGCCCTGGTCAACAACGCCGGCATCCTGCGCGACCGTGTGCTCGCCAACATGACCGAGCAGGAATGGGACGCCGTCATCAACGTCCACCTGAAGGGCACGTTCGCCCCCTCCCGGTGGGCCGTCGCCTACTGGCGTGAGCGGGCCAAGGCCGGCGAGCCGGTGAGCGGCCGGATCGTGAACACGACGTCGGTCTCGGGCATCTACGGCAATGCCGGTCAGGCGAACTACGGCGCGGCCAAGGCCGGCATCGCCGCCTTCACGAACATCGTCGCGCTCGAGGTCGCCCGGTACGGCGTGACGGTCAACGCCGTCGGCCCGGTGGCACTGACCCGCATGACCGAAGGCCTCGGCCCGGCGCCAGAGTCCGACGAGGCACGCGAGGCCAGGGCGCCGCACTGGATCGCACCGATCGTGACATGGCTGTGCTCGGAGGAGGCCGCCGGCGTGACCGGCCGTGTGTTCGAGGCGTCGGGGCAGACCCTGGCGGTGGCCGAAGGTTGGGTCCGCGGGCCGTCGACGACACCGATCGACGACCCGACCCAGCTCGGCCCGGTCGTCGCCGACCTGCTCGCCAAGGCCCGGCCGAACTCGGGCATGGACGGTGCGCCCGGTTCCTGGCCCCAGACCACCCTGACCAAGTAACCGGTCCGCACGCACCACCGACACGCACAACCACCGCACGCTCACCACTGGAGGAAATGACATGCCCATCAACCCTGATGCCGTCGGCTCGAAGAGCGAGCCGTCCGAGACGAGCTGGACGTCGAAGGACGCGCTGATCTATGCGGTCGGCATCGGTGCCGGCGCCGACGAACTCGCGTTCACCACCGAGAACACCAAC
Source organism: Ilumatobacteraceae bacterium (assembly GCA_963772085.1). GTDB lineage: Bacteria > Actinomycetota > Acidimicrobiia > Acidimicrobiales > Ilumatobacteraceae > Sva-07. The sequence goes on along the minus strand of CAVYWH010000015.1, from coordinate 38,354 downwards.
GGCGTCGACCAACTCGTGTTCCCCACGTTCCCGGTCGTGATCGGGTGGGGGCGCGGTTCGGCGATGGCCAACATCGGCACGTTCAACCCTGCGTTGCTCGTGCACGGCCAGCAGGCGGTCACGCTGCACCGACCGATCCCCGTCTCCGGCACCGCCACGGTGACCGGCGAGGTGACGGCGATCTACGACAAGGGCAAGGCGGCAGTGGTCGTCACCAAGGCGGAGGCCGTGATGGACGGCGAGCCGCTGTACACCAACACCATGTCGGCGTTCATCCGTGGCGAGGGCGGCTGGGGCGGCGACCGTGGCCCGTCGGGCCCCCAGAACGTCCCCCCGGACCGCGAGCCCGATCATGTGGTGACGTATCAGACGTCGCCCGACCAGGCGTTCGTGTACCGGCTGTCCGGCGACCGCAACCCGCTGCACACGGATCCGTCGTTCGCCGCGATGGGCGGCTTCCCGCGCCCGATCCTGCACGGCCTGTGCAGCTACGGCTTCACCGGTCGAGCACTGCTGCACACGTTGTGTGAGAGCGACCCGGCGAAGTTCCACCACATCGAGGCCCGCTTCGCCGCTCCCGTGATGCCCGGCGACGCCCTCACCGTGCGCATGTGGTCGATCGGCGACGGCGAGTCGGTGTTCACCACCAGCGCCGTCGACCCGGCCGACCCCGCGACCGACCGTGTGGTGATCGACCAGGGCCTGCTCCGACACGCCTGATCGGGTGTCGCCGGCGGACGGCCGCCGGCGGGGCCCGCTCGGTACGATCGCCCGGTGCTCGAGATCTCACGCCACGCGTACGACCAGATGATCGGCCTCGCGCTCGACGAGTACCCGCTCGAGGCGTGCGGTCTGATCGCCGGCGCCGGCGGTGGGCGAGCGAGCGAGTTCCACGGGTGTTCCAACGTCGCCGCGTCCGCCCGGGTGTACACGATCGACCCCAAGGACCACCTCCGCATCGAACGTGACGTGGAGGACCGCGACCTGGAGATCAACGGGGTCGTCCACAGCCACACGCATTCGGAGCCGTATCCGAGCCCGACCGATGTGGCCGCCGCGCCCGATCCGAGCTGGCACTACGTGATCATCAGCCTGAAGCGCGAAGCGCCGGAGGTGCGCAGCTACCGGATCGTCGATGGCGAGATCATCAGCGAACCGCTCACCGTGCTCTGATCCGTCGCCGACGTTCGCCGATTGCCGGCGATCTCGGTCGCATCCGGTCCGCCTTCCGACCCGATTCCGACCGAGATCGCCGCGCGCCGGTTCTCGGTCGCTTCTGGGCCGGTGGGGACGCGGAAATGCGTCGACAAATCCCGGAACGCAGCTAGATTGTTGACAACATCAATCGGATTTGTCGGATTCTTCGGAACGCCCACCGCGGGGTTCCGGTCTCGATGTCACCAGCACCCATGACGACGTTCAGCGCTCCTTCGATACCACTGCCGGGGATGCGGTACGACCGCGTGCTCGACATGATCGGCAACACGCCGTTGGTCGATGTCAGCAACCTGTCGCCGAACCCAGCGGTGCGGATCCTCGCCAAGATGGAGATGCAGAACCCGTTCGGTTCGGTGAAGGATCGCATCGCCAAGGCGATGATCGAGGCGGCCGAAGCCGACGGTCGGCTCACGCCGGGCCAGACGATCATCGAGCCGTCGTCGGGGAACACGGGCATCGCCCTCGCCGCGATCGCCCAGATGAAGGGCTATCCGATCAAGATCATGATGCCGACGAGCGTGTCGATCGAGCGTCGTCAGATGCTCGCCGTGTTCGGCGCCGAGATCATCCTCACGCCGGGTGAAGAGGGCTCCAACGGCGCCGTTGCCCGCGCCAAGGCGCTGGCCGCGGAGCACCCCGAGTGGTACTTCCCCTACCAGTACGCGAACGACGCCAACCCCCGGGCCCACTACGAGGGAACCGGACCGGAGATCTGGCGCGACGCTCCCGAGATCACCCACTTCGTCGCCGGGCTCGGCACGAGCGGCACGCTGATGGGCACCGGCCGGTACCTCAAGGAGCAGAATCCGGCGATCCAGATCGTGGCGATCGAACCACCGCTCGGCGAGAGGGTCGAAGGCCTCCGCAACATCGGTGAGGGCTACATCCCGCCGGTGTTCGAGAACTGGAACGGCTACGAGCTGCTCGATCGCAAGCGGGTGGTGCGTCCTCGTGAGTCGATCGAGTGGACGCGCCGCCTGGTCAACGAATGCGGGATCTTCGCCGGGATCTCGGCGGGTGCGGCGCTCGCCGGCGCCGCCAAGGTGGCGAGTCAGATCGACGAGGGCACCATCGTGTTCATCGTCTGCGACGGCGGTTGGAAGTACCTCTCGACCGGCGCGTACACCGACGATCTCGACGTGGCCGAGGCCAACGCCGAGTCGATCATCTACTTCTGAGTCCGATTCTGCGGCTCAGGGGAGCCACCATCGCGCCGGTGTGACGTGCGAAGCTTGGTCGATGAGCGACTCTGAGACGCCCGTCCCGCCTTCGGAGCCCGGACCCACCCCGCCGCCACCCCCACCGCCGCCCGGACCCGATGCGCCCACCGTCCCGGGTCAGTCCGCAGGCGCCGAGCCACCATCGGAATGGTCCCAGCCGTCACCCGGCCAGACGCCGGGCGACACGCCCACGCAGGTGGAACCCGGGTGCCGACCGCGCCCGAGCCGATCTTCATCGCCGAGCAGACCCCGGTCCCGCCGTCGCCCGAGCCGGTGGTCCCACCCACCACACCGTTCCCGGTCACCCCGCCGGCCGGCATCCCGATGTCCGGTGAGCCGACGTCGGTGATGCCGCCGGCCGCGGTGATCAACCCGGGTGGGCCGACGGGTCCGGCGGGCCCTGGCGGGCCGGGGGGACCGGGCGGGCCGGGGGGCCCGGGCGGGCCGATGGGACCCGATGGTCTCGAACCCGACAAGCCGTGGTACCGGCAACCCGGCCCGATCGCTGGTCGTCGTGATCATCGCGCTCGTTGCTGATCGGGTTGCTGCTCTGGCTGCTCACGGGCGACGACGGCAGTGACGACGACGTCGGTGTCGACACCACGATCGCCGAGACGTCGACCACGTTGCTGGCACCCGAGACGACGGTCCCCGCGGAGACCACGATCGCCGCGGCGACGACGCTCGTCGAGACGACGATCCCGCCGGAGACGACGGCCGCACCGACGACCACGGAGGCCCGGAGACCACGCCGGCACCGACGACGGCGGCCCCGACCACCACGGCCGCACCGACGACGACGACGACCACCACGATCCCCGACATCATCCCCGAACCGGGCGAGACCCTGTGGGACGTGATCGCCCGCGACAGCGACCTGTCGGCGCTCAAGGAGTTGATCGAGATCGCCGGACTGGAGGATGCCTTGAACGACCCCGACGCGACGTTCACGGTGTTCGCGCCGACCAACGAGGCGATCGAGGAGGCCTTCGGTGATGCTCCCGAGGACATGGACGAGGAGCTCCTGCAGAACCTGTTGCTGCGCCCATGTGCACGACGGCGAGGCGCTGCCCGAGGCGGCGCTGCTGGCGCTGACCGAGATCGACGTGCATGTTCGGCGGCCCCCAACAGATCGACGAGAACGCCACGCCACCGACGGTCGGCGATGCGCCGATCGTCCTCGAAGCCCCGCCGGCGCAGAACGGCATCCTCTACGTCGTGAGCAAGGTGATCCAGCCCGTCGCCGACTGACACTCTCAGGCGCACGGGCACGGTGTCCCGTAGGATCGCGCGTCGTGGAACGGCCGATCGGGATGTTCGATTCGGGCTTCGGTGGGCTCACCGTGGCCCGGGCGCTCATCGACCTGCTGCCGTCGGAAGATCTCGTGTACATCGGCGACACGGGCCGGTACCCGTACGGGTCGAAACCGCTCGCCGACGTGCGGGGCTACGCCCGTGAGCTCGCCTGGAGCCTCGTCAAGGACTACGACGCCAAGGCGATCGTGGTCGCCTGCAACACGGCGACGGCGGCCGGGCTGGACGACCTCCGTGTCGGAGCTGCCCGTCCCGATCCTCGACGTCGTCGAACCGGGTGCGAGGGCGTTGGTGCGCACGACCGTCACCGGTCGCGTCGGGCGTGATCGGCACCGTCGGCACCATGTCGTCGGGTGCGTACGTGCGGGCGATCGCCGGCACCGGCGTGCCGGTCACGCTGACCAGCGCGGCGTGTCCCGGTTTCGTCGAGTTCGTCGAGCGGGGCCAGACCACCGGCGACGAGGTGATGGTCCTCGCCGAGCGTCTGCTCGCACCGGTCCGCGAGGCGCGGGTCGACGCCCTGCTGCTCGGCTGCACCCACTACCCGTTCCTGGCCCGCACGATCAGCGACGTGATGGGCCACGGCGTCACGCTGGTGAGCTCCGCCGACGAGACCGCGTTCGCGGTGCGCGAACGGCTGGGGACGCTCGGGCTGCTGCGGCCGGCCGGGCGGCCGGGGCGGCATCGATTCGTCTCCAGCGGCGACGTCGAGCTGTTCCGCGAACTCGGGAGCCAACTGCTCGGGCCCGAACTCGACCACACCGAGCGGTGGGATCCGCCGGCGCACGACCCATCCTGAACGGGCGATCCTCCGATGCGATCGTGCCACGCGTCACACACCACCCGCCTGAACCCGTTCCGACCCCTGGAGACCACCATGTCACGCCCTGACGGCCGCGCCGCCGACGAACTCCGTCCGATCTCGTTCGAGCGGGACTACACCGAGATGGCCGAGGGGTCGGTGCTCGTGTCGTTCGGCAAGACCCGTGTGCTGTGCACCGCCAGCGTCGACGAGGACGTGCCCCGTTGGATGCGCGGCAGCGGGAAGGGTTGGGTCACCGCGGAGTACTCGATGCTGCCCGGCGCCTCACCGGAACGGATCGATCGCGAGGCGGCCAAGGGCAAGCAGAGCGGGCGGACGGTCGAGATCCAGCGGCTGATCGGCCGGTCGCTGCGCGCGGCGTGCGACATGAAGGCGCTGGGGGAGCGACAGGTGATCGTCGACTGTGACGTGCTGCAGGCCGACGGCGGCACCCGCACGGCGAGCATCTGCGGCGGGTTCCTCGCGCTCCACGACGCGCTCGAACGGGTGGTGCAGCGTGGCGGCCTGGCGGCCAATCCGCTCCACTCGTTCTGCACGGCGATCAGCGTCGGCATCGTCGACGGCACGCCGGTGCTCGACCTGCCCTACGTCGAGGACAGCAGGGCCGAGGTCGACATGAACGTCGTCATGCTGCAGCCGATCGACGGCGGCGAGGCGAAGTTCGTCGAGGTCCAGGGGACGGCCGAGGGCGTGGCCTTCAGCCGATCGCAGCTCGACGCCCTGCTCGCCCTCGCCGAAGGGGGCCTGGCCGAGATCGGCATGCTGCAGGAGCTGACGATCGCCGACCCGCCGCCTGCCCGCACGGCCCGATGACCAGCGCCGATGATCACGCTGGTCTGCGCGTCGGCGAACCCCGACAAGGTGGCCGAGATCCAGGAGCTGCTCGCCGGCGTGGTCGAGCTGCTCCCGCGGCCCGCGGAGATCCCCGACGTCGTGGAGGACGCCGACACGCTCGCCGGCAACGCCCGCCTGAAGGCCGTGGCGATCATGGCGGCGACCGGCCTTCCCGCCATCGCCGACGACACCGGCCTGGAGGTCGACGCGCTCGGCGGTGCCCCCGGCGTCCACACGGCGCGCTATGCCGGCGAAGGGTGCAGCTACGCCGACAACCGGGCGAAGATGCTGGCCGAGCTCGACGGCGTCGCCGACCGCGGCGCGGCGTTCAAGACGGTGGCGATGGTCGTGTGGCCCGACGGCACCGAACTGGCCGTCGAGGGCGTCTGCCCCGGCACGATCGCCCGCGCCGAACGTGGTTCGGTCGGGTTCGGCTACGACGCGATCTTCATCCCGACCGACGGCGACGGGCGCACGTTCGCGGAGATGGGTCCCGACGCGAAGAACGAGCTGTCCCACCGCGGGCGGGCGTTCCGGGGCCTGCTCAGCCAGTTGGCGCAACGGTGACGACGAACGCGGTGATCGCTGCCGACAAGTCGAAGCACCGCCGTCACGGCGGGTACCGGAACCGGGCGGCCCCGCTCCCGTACAATCGGCCGTCGAGCGTGTCCGCCACGCCGACGTAGCCCAACTGGCAGAGGCACGGCGTTTAGGTCGCCGTCAGTGAGAGTTCGAGTCTCTCCGTCGGCACCGACCTCGCGCGTGGGGTCAGACCCCACGCGCGACCTCGGCGTCGAGCCGGCGTTCATGCGGTCGATGCGACGGGGATCCAGGCGAGGCAGATCTGGGTGACCTTGACGTCGGTCTTCTCGAGCCCGACTCGCAACGTCGTGACGGTGTTGGCCGCCGTGGCCCAGCGGTTGGTGATGGTGGCCACCTCGGCCTGGAGTTCCGCTTCGAGTTCGGCGATCTCGGTGTCGAGGCGGCTCACCTTGCTCTGCGCGGCCGCCACGCGTTGGTCGGCCGCCGAGCTCGTGCCGCGCCGGCGCGCCGCGGTGCCCGCGTCGCCGAGCAATCCGCCGAGGAACCCGCCGGCTGACTTGCGGCCGCCGAGCAGCCCGCCGAGCATCGATCCGGCGGTGGACAGCGCCTCGGAGTTGCGCTTGCCCTCGGCTTCGGCGCGCAGGACGTCGACGCGACCGTCGGCCGTCGCCCGCTGTTCGAGCGTCCGGGTCAGTTTCACGTCGTACTTGTCGCGCAGGGCGGCGACCTCGCGGCCGGCACGATCCAACGCCACCTCGCGACACCTGATCACGAACTGGTCCGCCGTCTCGCCCGGACGACCGTAGAGCTTCAGGTCGGGGTTGGCCGGGAGGTCGATCGCGAGCGTTCGCACCAGGTGGTCGCGGATGTCGCGTTCGGCCGCGGTCCAGAACGCCTTGGTGGCGACCGGCGCCGGCGGCAGCTGGTACGCGACCGTGGCGGGCGGATCGATCTGGAGGTCCCGGTCGTCGTAGTCGACCTCCAGCGAGCGTGGTCACGTCGAGCTGGTCGGTCAGCGGATGCAGCACGGCCTCGAACTCGTCGTCGTGGACGAGGTCGGCTTTCGTCTCGTCGTAGCGCAGCGCCACTCGGGCGACGATCGCCGCGGCCCGGGTGGTCCCGCTCGAACTGCCGCCGACCGCGGCGAGCCACGGCGCGGCGATGTCGACGTACCGCACGGCGATCCCGCCGGCGACGGCCGGCATCACCGGTGTCGCCCCGGCCGGCGCGGGCGCCGGTGCGGCGGCCGGTCGGCGGATCCTGGTGGCGGCGACGCGGGCGACGCGGGCGGTGGGAACCCTCCGGCGGGCGTCCCTGCGGCGGCGGACGGTGGCGGCGGCCCGGCCGGTGTCGTCGCATCGTCGGCCGCCGGGTCGTGGCGGTCGGTGATCTCGGAGATCTGGTCGCGGGTCATCGGGCCGCGGAGGTACGACATCGCCCAGCGGGTCGTGAACACCTCCGGGGTGTCCTTGCCGGCACGTCGCAGCACGAACTCGCGCTTGGCCAGGCCGGAGATCGTCGCGTCGATGGCGGCGACATCGGCACCGCCCGACGCGCTCGTCATCCCGTCGAGCAACCGGGCCTTGTCGCGGTCGGTCTGCAGGCGCCCGATCATCCACGTGCCGGCGTTCGAGATCGCCTTGTAGTCGATGTCGACCGGGTTCTGCGTCGACAGCACCACGCCGAGCCCGAACGCACGCGCCTGCTTCATCAGCGTCATGATCGGCTGCTTGGTCGGCGGGTTCGCCGTCGGCGGGAGGTAGCCCGCCACCTCGTCCATGTAGAGCATCGCCCGCAGGTCGGTGGTGCCGCTCTGCTGGCGCATCCAGGTGACGAGCTTCGACAGCACCAGAGTGGTGACGAACTGTCGCTCCTCGTCGGACAGATGGGCGATCGTGACGACCGCACAGCGGGCGCCACCGTCGGGGCGGAAGAGCATCGAAGCGATGTCCAGCGGATCGCCCTCCGCCCAGGCGGCGAACGACGGCGAGGCCAACAGGCCGTTGAGCCGCATGGCGAGCGCCATGCGATCCTTCTCGGGGAAGAACTGGTCGAGCTCGAACACGCCGAGCTTGCGGATCGGCGGAACCGCGACCTGCCCGACCAGCGTGGGCAGATCGAGGGACTGGCCCTGCTCCCATGCGTGGTGGACGAGGTTCGACAGCAGGATGTGCTCGCGGCTCGACAGGGGATCGGCGTCGATGCCGACGAGGCCGAGCAGTCCGGACACGTAGCCGCCGATCTCGTCGGCCACCGTCTCGGCGTCGTCCATGTCGGCGGGCACCTGCAGCGAGCCGACGAGGTTCAGGGGCACCCCCGATGTCGAGCCCGGCGTGTAGATCGTGACGTCGGTGGCGGCGAGCAGGCCGGCGATGTCGGGGCCGGCGAGGCCCCACTTGCCCAGGCCCTCGGACCACGTGGCGGCCTGGCCGGCGGCGAAGTCGTCGGGGGTCTGGCCGGCGTTCTTCGCCTGGGCCTCGTCGATCCACGGCCGGAAGTCGGCCGGTGCGAGGTCGGGGAACATCAGGCAGAGGTTGGTGAGGTCACCCTTCGGGTCGATCGCGATGACCGGCACGCCGGCGCGCAGCACCTCCTCGATCAGCACGACGCCGAGGCCCGTCTTGCCCGACCCGGTCATCCCGACGATCACGCCGTGGGTCGTGAAACCGTCGGTGCCGAGGGTCAGATTGCCCGCCGCCGTCGGGTCGATCCGATCGTGCGACGCCGGATCGATCGCTCCACCGAGCAGCAGGTCAGCCATGCGACGAGAGTACCGAGCCGCGTGTCCGCGAGGTGCGTCGCCGCCGGTGGCGCCCGTCCCGCCGCGGCCGTTCGCCACCGCCAGCGACGGTACGGTTCGGGCGTGGCGTTCAGTGGCTTCCCGATCGACGGCATCGCGTTCTACGAGCAACTCGAGGCGGACAACTCGCGTGCGTTCTGGCAGGCGAACAAGCCGCGCTACGACGCCTCCGTGAAGCAGCCGATGCTCGAACTGACCGAGGAACTCGCCGAGTTCGGTCCGTTCCATCTGTTCCGGCCGCACAACGACCTGCGCTTCTCGAAGAACAAGCCGCCGTACAAGACCCAGCAGGGCGCGTACGGGGAGTCGGAGGGCGGCGCCGGCTTCTACGTGCAGTTCTCGGCCACCGGGCTGATGGCGGGCACCGGCTACTACGCGATGGCCCCCGATCAGCTCGCCCGGTTCCGCAGCGCGGTCGACGCCGACGCGACCGGGGCGGAGGTGGCGCGGCTCGCCGCCGACGCGGCCGAGCGGGGCTACCGGATCGGTGCGATCAGCGAACTGAAGAGCGCGCCGCGCGGGTTCTCCAAGGACCACCCGCGCATCGAGCTGCTGCGCCGCAAGGGCCTCATCGCCGTGCAGGAGTTCGGCGCTCCCGCCTGGATCCACGGCCGCACCGTGGCCGAGCGCGTCCGCCAGTCGTGGGCCGGGGTGGCCGACCTGTGCGGCTGGCTCGACGCGCACGTCGGCCCGAGCACCCTGCCTCCCGACGACCGCCCCTTCTGACCGCGCCCGGTCGGAAGTGTGAGCGTGGTGGTCGATTTCCGCGCTCGACGACTCACACTTCCGGGGACGGCCGGTGTGCGTCGGCGGTCCGCGAAGTGTGAGCGCTGGTGGTCGATTTCCGCGCTCAGAGACTCACACTTCCGGGGAACCGGGGAACGTCGAGCGGCGGACGGGCTTGCTTGACAGAATGTCAAGGTGACGCTCACCGCTACGACCGCCGACAGCCCCGACAACACGAGTGCGCTGGAGAACCAGTTCGGGCTCGCGGACCGGATCGTCGACGAATCGGCGCTCGCCAACAGCGTCGAACGTTTCCGTGCTCAGGGCATTCGCCTGCCGACGTTCGCGCAGCTGGCCGACCCGTCGACGTTCGCCCACGACGCCATGGTCGGCGACGCCGATCCGCAGGCCGCCGACCCGCGCAACCTCTGGCGGGTGCACTGGTACAACGATCTCGCCGGCAACCGGGTGACGGTGCCCGATCACGTCGTGCTCCCGACGAGCCTGACGGGCGTCGAGTGCCCGATCATCGTGGTGTTCGGCGACCGCTTCCCGATGATCACCGCGCACAAGGTGCTCGCCGCCTACGCCTGCCTCGCACCGCGCGTCGTCACCGGGCAGTTCGACCCGACGCGACACCGGGCGATCTGGCCGTCGACGGGGAACTACGCCCGGGGTGGCATCGCCATCAGCCGGATCATGGCCAGCCGCGGCGTCGCCATCCTGCCGGAGGGCATGAGTCGGGAACGGTTCGATTGGCTCGACGAGTGGTGCGCCAATCCGGCCGACGACGTGATCAAGACGCACGGCACGGAGTCGAACGTGAAGGAGATCTACGACGCCTGCAACGAGCTGGCGAAGGACCCCGACAACTTCGTGCTCAACCAGTTCTCCGAGTTCGGCAACCATCTCGCCCACCTCACGATCACGGGCCGGGCGCTCGCCCACGCGTTCGAGACGGTCAGGGACGCGGTCAAGGCTGCAGGACGGGCGCGACCTGACGCTCGCCGCGTTCACGTCGGCCACCGGGTCGGCGGGGACGATCGCCGCCGGCGACCACCTGAAGGAGCAGTACGGCACGCGGATCGTCGCGGTCGAAGCGCTGGAGTGTCCGACGATGCTCGAGAACGGCTACGGCGAGCACAACATCCAGGGCATCGGCGACAAGCACATCCCGCTGATCCACAACGTGATGAACACCGACGTCGTCGTGGCGATCTCCGACTCCGCCACCGACGAACTCGACGCGCTGTTCAACACCGACGAGGGGCGGGCGCTGCTGGATCGCAAGGGGGTGCCGGCCGACGTGATCGCGGCGCTCGAGCACTTCGGGTTCTCCTCGATCGCCAACGTCCTCGCCGCGATCAAGACGGCGAAGTTGCTCGATCTCGGCCCGACCGACGCGCTCGATCACGGTCGCCACCGACGGTGCGGCGCTGTACCCGAGCGAGCGGGCCAAGCTGATCGCCGGCCGCTACGACGGATCGTTCGACGCGGCCGACGCGGCGGAGGCGTTCGGCGAGCACCTGGGATCGGTGACCACCGACAACATGATCCAGTGCACCGAGGCCGACCGGCGTCGGGTCTTCAACCTGGGCTACTACACGTGGGTCGAGCAGCAGGGCACCCCGTTCGAACTGTTCGAGGCCCGGCGCCACCAGGACTTCTGGCGCGGCCTGCGGCGGTACGTCGGCGTCTGGGACGAGATGATCGACGACTTCAACGGCCGGGTCTCGGCTTGACGGTGACGCCGACTTGTCACGTCGGTGCCTGGCACCACCGTGACAAGTGTCCACGGACCGGTCGTCGATGACGGAGATGCTGGCGGTCGGTTGGGAGTGCGCCGTGTGCGGCGCGACGCGCGACATCGCGGAACCGTTCCCGTGGCGATGCCCGAACTCGTCGCGCGCTCGACCGGCACCACCTCCTCCGGCTGACGTCGCGGGAATCGTCGGACACGCCGGACGCACCGAACCTGTCGGCCACGCCGAGGTGAATCCCTTCGTGCGCTTCGATCGACGACTGGCGTGGTCGGCCTTCGCCGACGCGCACGGCATGGGCGTTCGATGAACGCCGACGGCTGGTGCTCGAGCTCGACGCCACGATCGCCGCGGTGGATGGCCACGGGTTCCGCACCACGCCGTTCGGCCGATCGGATGCCCTCTCCGCCGCGCTCGGGTTCAGCGATCGGGGCGGGGTCTGGGTCAAGGACGAAACGCACGCGGTCGGCGGCAGCCAGAAGGCGCGCCACCTGATGTCGATCCTCCTGCACCTGCTCGCCGCGGAATCGTTCGGGCTGCTGACCGACCGGCCACCGCTGGCGATCGCCTCGTGCGGCAATGCGGCGATCGCCGCGGCCACGCTGGCCCGCGCCGCGGCGTGGCCGATCGACGTGTACGTCCCCACCTGGATGAGCGCGGAGGTCGGCGATCGGCTCGACCGGCTCGGCGCGACCGTGCACCGATGCGAGCGCACGGCGACCGACCCGCCCGGCGACCCCGCGATGTTCGGCTTCCGCGTCGCCGTCGAGCGCGGATCGATTCCGTTCACCGTGCAGGGCCCGGAGAACGCGCTGTGCCTCGACGGCGGGCGAACGATCGGCTGGGAGATGGGCGAGCAGGCGATCGCCGGCGGGGTCGATCTCGACCGCGTGTACGCGCAGGTCGGCGGGGGAGCGTTGGCGGCCTGTCTCGGAGCGGGCCTGGCGCAGGTCGGCCCGTCGCCCCGGCTCCACGCCGTGCAGGCGGAGGGGGCGGCGCCGCTCGCCGCAGCGTGGGAACGAGCGGGCGGTGCCGCGGGGGTGGCGGGCGACGGCACGGCCGACGCGCTGCGCGCGCTGGCGGCCAGGTGGTCGGAGGTCATGGTCGTGTGGGACGACCCGCGATCCCTCGCCGACGGGATCCTCGACGACGAGACGTACGACTGGATCGGGGTGTTCGACGCGATGTCGCAGACCGGCGGCGGGCCGGTCATCGCGACCGAGGCGGACGTCGAGCGGGCGCACGAGCTCGCCACCGGCGCGGGCTTCGACGTCAGCCCGACCGGCTCGGCCGGACTCGCCGGCGTGTCGAGCGTTCGCTCGCAGCTCGGCGACGACGAGCGGATCGGTGTCGTGATGAGCGGCATCGCCCGCTGACGACGACGAAGGCGAACCCGCTCCAACGGCTGGCCCTGTTCGTTGCACTAGCGTGGTCGCACGAATGCATCACTCCCGTCCGGGTGGGCCCGTTGGGGTGCCATCGCCGCCGTGCTGGCCGTCGCCGGCATCGGCGCGTCGCTGAGCGACCCCGGTCGCGCCCAGCCGGCGACGTCGGCGATCGAGATCGTCTCGACGCTCGCGTCCGGTGGTGGCCCGGTCGCCCCCGACAACGTCGGCCCCGAAGATCTCCGACGACGGCACGATCGTCGTGTTCGACTCGGACACGACGGCGTCCGCCGCGACGCCGACGTCGGTCGTCACCATCAGGGATCGGGCGGCCGACACGACCACGCCGCGTGCCGGACACGCCGAGCCTCCATCCGGGCATCAGCGGGGACGGATGTGTCGTCGCCTACTCGGTGCCGGTCGCCGCGTCGACACCGTGCGGCTCACCGCGCTCGACCTGTGCGGACCGACCGGGGGATCGCTCGTCGGTTCGCCGGTCGTGGTCGACACCGTCGACGCGGCGGAAGCGCTGCCGGCGCCCGCGCTCTCCGCCGACGGCTCGGTCATCGTGTGGTCGACGGGACGTGCCGTCAACCGGTATGTCGCCACCGGCGGCGGCTACGCGGCGGACGCCGATCACCGTTCCGACCGGAGTCTTCGGCGACAGCGCAGCTCGTCGTGGGAACGACCGTCGACACCTCTGCCGACGGCAACGTGGTGACGTTCGTGGCCGGACCGGGAACGGTCGACTACCAACCGTCACCGGCCAACGTGTTCGTGTGGAGCGACCCGGACGGATCCGGGCCGGCCGCTGCGACGGTCGAGCTCGCGTCGATCACGCCGGCCGGAGGTCCTGGCACCGCGGGATCGACGTCGCCGTCGGTGTCGGGAGACGGGCGGATCGTGGTGTTCGAGTCGAGCAGCACCGATCTCGCGGCGACCGGCGCGGCCGGCGCGACGACACCGTTCGTCGTGCTCCTCGATCGTCGCGGGAACGGCCGAGGTCCTCGCCGCCGGTGCCGGTCGCCCGACGATCTCCACCGACGGCAAGGTGGTCGTGTACGACACCTCGACCGACGTCCACCTGCAGCGCTGGGTCGGCGGTGCCGGTCCGTTCGAGAACGTGAGCGAACGTTCGCTGTCGATCGGCACCGACACCCTCACGTCGGCGGGAGCATCGGTGTCGGGGCCCGTGGTCTCCGGTGACGGCGCCATCGCGGTGTTCGACAGCGCGAACGGAACGGCGCTGACCACCGACGCCCGGTTCGCGACCGGCGGCCACGTGTGGGCGCGAGCGACGGGCGACGATCCGACCACGCCGACCACCACCCCGCCGACCGACGGAGGCACCACGCCACCCGCGACGTCGACCACCGTCCCGCCCCCGACGGTGCCGACCCCGACCCCGACCAATCCGCCGACCCGACGCGGCGCCCGACGGTGCCGCCGAGCCGGCCGTCGTCCCGGCCGGGTACGAGCAGCTCGCGCACGCCGATCGGCTCGGGGGCGACGTCGAGGTCCACCTCGACCGGGCCGGTCGAGGCGGTGGCGTTCGTCCCGGGCGGCCTCGAGTTCTCGCCCACGATCGTGTCCGCCGGTCGACAGGAGGCGGCCGTCAGCCTGTCCAACCCGACATCGAGATCGGTGACGGTCACCGACATCTCGATCGAGGGCGGCGCCGACGGCGAGTTCACGATCCCGGACGGCGTGTGCGTGGGTGCGCCGATCCCGTCCGACGGCGTGTGCGAGGTCGTGGTGTCGTACGCGCCCGTCACGGAGGGGTCGGCGACGGCGCACGGTGGTGGCGCTCCTTTCCGACGGCACCGAGGTCTACGGCGACGTCTCCGGCACCGGCGCGCCGGCGCCCGTGGTCGCCGTCGTCCCCGGCGTCGCGTCGAGCGGTCAGGTCGTGGCGATCCAGGGTTCGGGCTTCCCGGCGAGCGTGACGGTCGAACTGTCGTGGCTCGACGGCGATCCCGTCACGGTCGACGTCGACGAGACCGGCTCGTTCGTCGAGACGCTGATCGTGCTGCCCCACACGTCACGCGGTCCCGGCGTCGGCGGTGGTGGCCGCCCGGACCGATCTGTTCGGCACCGTGATCGGCAAGGTGCTGATCACCGACACGTCCGGCCGCTCGTCGTCCGTGCTCAGCCAATCGGCCGGCAGCCCGTTCGCCTCCTGAGCGTTGCCCGCGCTGCGCGCGGGCATGTCGAGCGTCGGTCGCGCCGAGCCGGGTCGAGCGGGTCAGTCCGATTCGTCGGTGAAGCCGGCGAGCGTCATGCCGATCCCACACGAATCCTGGCCCGGACCGGGTGCGTCGCACGTGACGGCCAGCTCGATCGTGGTGCCGCCCTCGAACACGAACGGTGCGACGAGGTGGAAGTCGAGATCGCGGAAGTTCGCCAGTTCGGACTCCAGGAGCGACCTCGTCATCGCGCATCAGCGCCACCTGGCCGGCTGCGCCGGTGGGGTTCTGGAAGATGATGTCGGTGACCGACCAGACGACCGACGATCCGACGGTGAACGAATCAGTTGTCGGAGTCGCCCTCGGATGCCTCGACCGCCAGACGGAGGTCCGCCGGTGCGCCGAGCGGGAGTTCCTCGGCCTCGGCGGCGGAAGCGTCGAGTTCCACGATCTTGGCGTCCAAGCGCCGAGTCGGTCGGCGTTGCGTCTGGCATCCTCCGCGGTCGAACGGATCCACGGTGCCAGGACCGCGAACCACAGGAGGGCCCCGATGAACAGCGCGGCGAGCCGCGCCGGCGAGTGCCGGACCCCACCACGCACGCAAGCGCGGACGCTGCTCGTAGACGCCCTGCAACTCGTACGTCTCGTCCGTCGCTGCCGATCGTG
This sequence comes from Ilumatobacteraceae bacterium, assembly GCA_963772085.1. Taxonomy (GTDB): domain Bacteria; phylum Actinomycetota; class Acidimicrobiia; order Acidimicrobiales; family Ilumatobacteraceae; genus Sva-07. The sequence goes on along the minus strand of CAVYWH010000015.1, from coordinate 22,879 downwards.
GTCACGACGAAGACGTGATCGACCGGCGCGCCGTTCCAGAACGTTCTGCGACGGCACGACCGTCGAGATCGACGAACGCCAGCTCGCCGGCCATGACCGCCAGTTGTGTCACGAACGGATCGATCTCGATCGTCGGGTCCTCGGTGGTGGCGGTCAGCGACACGTCGAGCGGCACGTTGCCCTGATTCTCGATGGTGACCCGGTGGCGCCCCTTCGACGCCGACTTCGACGTGAGGGGAGCGATCCGGGCCGCGTACACGGCTTCGGTCGTGACGTCGACGGTCGCGCCGGCGGAAGCGACATCGACATTGTCCACGGAGACGGCGATCTCCGACGAGTGCAGACCGGGGGCGAACGACGGGGGAACGCTGATCACCGCGGGAACCTCGATCGATGCATGGGGCTGCAACTCGACCGACGACGGCTCGACCACGGTGAACTCGGCCAGCCCACCGATCGGTCGCAGCGTGACGACCTGCACCACCTGGTCAGGATTGTGGAGTCGCAGCGCGAGCGGGACCGGCGTGCCCGGCTTCGACGTCGTGAGTCCCGGATGCAGCGACGTGGTGATCGTCATTCGCAGGACCGTAGTTGGTGAAGTGCCGCTGCCGTTGCCGAGATCGTCGGCACAGCCACGCGAGCGAGGTGCGCCGGTAGTCTTGGCCCATGTCCGACATCGCAGCGCCCTACGCCCTCGACGGTGGATTCGATCCCCGTTCGGCCGTGTTCGATCGTCTCCTGAAGAACCGGGTGATCATGCTCGGATCCGACGTGAACGACGAGATCGCCAACCAGATCTGTGCGCAGCTGCTGTACCTCGAGGGTGAGGACGAGGTGCAGGACATCTGGCTCTACATCAACAGCCCGGGCGGTTCGGTCACCGCCGGTATGGCCATCTACGACACGATGCAGTTCATCTCGTGCGACGTCGCCACGGTCTGCCTCGGCCTGGCCGCCTCGATGGGCCAGTTCCTGCTGACCGCCGGCGCCGACGGCAAGCGATACACGCTGCCGAACGCCCGCATCATGATGCACCAGCCGCTCGCCGGGTTGCGCGGCCAGGCGTCCGACATCGCCATCCAGGCCGAACAGCTCCGCTACACCAAGCTGCGCATGGCCGAGCTGATCGCTCAGCACTCGGGTCAGTCGCTCGAGCAGATCCAGGCCGACTCCGAGCGCGACCGCTGGTTCACCGCCGACGGTGCCAAGGAGTACGGCCTCGTCGACAAGGTGCTCCTGCACCGCGGCGAGATCCACTGACCCTCCCCGCTGATCCCCTCGCCGCGCTGATCCTGCCCGCCGACCCGTCACGGGTGGGGGACGAGCGTGACCACGGGGCCGATCTCGACCGCACAGTTGGCGCGGAGCCAGGTGTCGACCTTGGCCGCGGACGCCTCCGACGAGTAGATGGCCGTCGCCGCCACCTGTTGCGATGCGGGATCGTCGACGACGACCGTGCTCGCCGTCTCGTACGCGCTGACGAGTTGATTCCATTCCTGCTGGATCGACAGCGGTGCGACGTCACCGATGTCGCGGTACAGGTCGAGGAACGGCTCGATGTCATCGGCGAACTCCAGCACGGGAGCGGTCAGGGCGTCCTTGTTCTCGGCGATCTCCGCCGCAGAAGCGCTCGGCGTTGCCGGACCCGTCGTCACCGCAGGCGGTCAGCGCCAGGATCGACACGCTCGCCGCCGCGAGCGGCGCGGCGCACCGTCGAACGGTTGGAGCGCGGGGCCACGTGCACGGCCGAGAGTGTCGCACGGCGCGACGCCGGAATCGGTGGCGACCCGCCACCGATCCGGAGTGTCACACCCACCCGGTAGTGTTCGAGACGCGAGTTCGTCCAGGACGAACGCCGGTCGTGGGGCCCGTTCCGCCTCTCCTCGATGTCCGTCGCGGCGTGCCGCGTCATCAAGGAGGAGCGATGACCGCTTCGATCCCCTCAGCCGTGCTCGTCGGCGCTGTCGGCCACCCGATCACCGTCGAGGTGCAGGTCGACAACGGGCTGCCGGCGTTCAGCATCGTCGGTCTGCCCGACGAATCGATCCGCGAGTCCCGAGACCGCGTGCGTGCCGCCGTGCTCTCCAGCGGACACGAATGGCCGCGCACGCGTGTCACGATCGGGCTCGCCCCCTCGCAGGATCGCAAGACCGGGTCGGGGCTCGACCTGGCGATCGCCGTCGGCGTGCTCGTCGCGACGGGGGTGATCACCTCCGAGTCGGTCCGGGGCCTGTCGTTCATCGGCGAGCTGGGCCTCGACGGATCGTTGCGCCCGGTGCGCGGCGTGGCGCCGATGGTCGGCATGCTCGGCGAGTCCGACGTGGTGGTGCCGATCGGCTCCGCCGTCGAGGCGCGCGTCGCATCGCTCGGCAGGGTGCGGCTCGTCCGCGACCTGGCCGAACTCGTGGCGGTCCTGAACGACCAGATCCCCTGGCCCGACCACGAGCCGCCGGTGTCACCCGTGGTCGAGCCGATCGTGCCCGACATGTCCGAGGTGCACGGCCAACCGTTGGCGCGCCTCGCGCTCGAGATCGCCGCGGCGGGCGGTCATCACGTGCTGTTCGTCGGTCCGCCCGGCTCCGGCAAGACGATGCTGGCGTCGCGTCTGCCCGGGTTGTTGCCCTCGCTCGAACGCGGCGAGGCGCTCGAGGCCACCATGGTCCATTCGGCGGCCGGGCTGCCGCTGCCACCGTCGGGGTTGATCGACCGCCCACCCTTCCGCGCCCCGCACCACACCAGCTCGATGGTGTCGGTCATCGGTGGTGGCTCGCAGTACGCACGTCCGGGGGAGGTGAGCCTGGCGCACTGTGGGGTGCTCTTCCTCGACGAGGTGGCCGAGTTTCCCGCGATGATCCTCGACTCGCTGCGGCAACCGCTCGAGGAAGGCGTGGTGCGTGTGCGGCGGGTCAAGGTCGACGTCGATCTCCCGGCGCGGTTCCTGCTCGTGGCGGCGATGAATCCCTGTCCGTGCGGCGGCGGCAACGGTCGTCCCGGCGACTGTGTGTGCGGCGACTCCGCGCTGCAGCGCTATGTGCGCCGGCTGTCCGGTCCGCTCGTCGATCGGTTCGACCTGCGGGTGTCGGTGACGCGGCCGGCGATCGACGATCTGCTCGCCAGCCGACCGAACGAGTCGACCGCGGTGGTCGCCGACCGTGTGGCGTCGGCGCGCTCGGTCGCCGAGTTGCGCCAGGGCGGGCTGAACCAGACGATCCGCGTCGCCGACCTCGATCGGGTGGCCCCGCTCGAACCGAGCAGCCACGGCCCTGCTGCGCGACGAGCTGGAGTTCGAACGGTTGAGCGGGCGCGGCTACCACCGGGTCCGCCGGGTGGCCCGCACGATCGCCGACCTGCGCGGCGCGGGCGACGAATCCGTCACCGAGCGCGACGTCGCCCTCGCCCTCGAGTTGCGCACGGGGTTGCAGCGCACGCTTCGCCGGGGGCGTGCGGCGTGATGACCGCCGCGGTCCGACGACGTCCACGCCGCGGCGACGAGCGTGCGCGGGTTGCCGCCCGAGGCGTACCTCGCCGCGCTCGCCGGCTTCCCGCGGATGACCGCGAAGCGCTTCGCGTCGCTGCTCGCCCACCTCGATCCGTCCGAGGCGTTCGCCGCCGCGGTCGGCGACCGGCGTCCACCGCCCGACATCGCAGCCCTGCTGGCCAGGGACACGGCGCTCGCCGAGCGCGTGGCGAACCGTCAGGTCCGAACGCGACCCCGCACGATGCTGGCAGCGGTGCCTCGACGCCGACGTGGCCGTCGTCGGCCGTGCCGACTCGCGCTACCCGCCGCAGCTGCTCGCCGACCCGGGTGCCCCGCCGGTGCTGTTCGTGCGCGGCGACCTGGCCGCCCTCGACACCCGACGGGTCGGCATCGTCGGCACGCGCAACGCCACACAGCGGGGCCGCGAAACGGCCGCGCAGTTCGGGTACGAACTGTCCGCGCGGGGCGTGGCCGTGGTGTCCGGTCTGGCCAAGGGCATCGACGGCGCCGCCCACCGGGGTGCGCTGGCGTTCGATGACGCGCGTCCGATCGCGGTCGTCGGCAACGGGCCCGACGTCCCGTATCCCAAGCAGCACGCCGCGTTGTGGGCGGCGGTGAGCGAGCGCGGTGTGGTGCTCTCCGAGTGGCCGCCCGGCACGCCGCCCGACGGCTTCCGGTTTCCGCTGCGCAACCGGATCCTGGCCGCGCTCGTCGAGGTGCTGGTGGTCGTCGAGAGTCGCGAGCGCGGTGGCAGCCTGATCACCGCTCGCGAGGCGGCCGATCGTGGCGTCGACATCTTCGCCGTCCCCGGTCCGGTCGACTCGCGTGCGTCGCTGGGTACCAACCAGCTGCTGTGCGACGGGGCGGCGCCGGCGACGAACGTCGACGAGTTGATGATGGCGCTCGATCTCGACCACCGGCGTTCGGGGCGTCAGCGGGTCGATCCCCGGCCGTTGCCGCGCGAGCGGGCGAGCGACGTGGTCCGGCTCTGCCGCGAACAGGCGCGGACGATCGAGCAGCTGGCGATGCTGGCCGGGCTCGATCTCGGCGAGGCGGCGATGACCCTCGCCCGGCTCGAACATCAGGGTTGGTTGCGCGAGACGGGTGGCTGGTTCGAGACCATCGACGCCTGGGGAGACCTCGCATGAGGCGCGAGTGGGACGCGGCGTGAGACGTTGCGTCCTGGTCTCATCCGCCACCCGACCGTGCGGCGAGCAATACCATCGCCGTCGTGGAGAGCTGGCGCATCGACGACTTCACCGCCGCGCTCACGTCGCTGTCGGCGAACACGATCTCGTCGTACGGGTCCGATGTCCGCTCGTTCGCCGAGTGGTGCGCGCGCAGCAACATCGCCGATCCCACCGAGGTGACGCGTCTGACCATGCGTCGGTATCTGGCGCACCTGACCACCCGGCGCTTCGCCCGCAGCACGATGGCGCGCAAGGCCGCCTCGCTGCGCCGGTACTACCGGTGGCTCATCGCCTCGGGAGCGGCGACCGTCGATCCGACCAGTGGCGTGTCCGTGTCGGGAGGTGGCGGACGGCTGCCGCGCGTGCTCGACCAGCGCGAGTTGTCGGGCATGCTCGACGCGGCGGCCCCCGAGTCCGAGCCCGACTGGCGGCGGCGACGCGACGACGCCGTGCTGGAGTTGCTCTACGGCTCGGGGCTGCGCGTCGGCGAGCTCTGTGGCTTGCGGGTGCCGTCGCTCGGGCTCGCCACGGGTTCGGCCACCGTGTGGGGCAAGGGATCGAAGGAGCGGCGAGTACCGCTCAGCGAGCCCGCGGTGCGCGCGCTGCGCCGCTGGCTCGCGGTGCGTTCCGACGTGGTGCCACCCGAATGTGGCGACGTGTTGTTCGGCAACGAGCGTGGACATCCGCTGACCAGTCGAGACGTCCGCCGGATCCTCGACCGGCGATCGCCGACGCCCACGCATCCGCATGCGCTGCGGCACACGTTCGCCACCCATCTGCTCGACGGAGGCGCCGACCTCCGTGCGGTGCAGGAGTTGCTCGGTCACCGAGACGTGGCCACGACGCAGCGTTACACTCAGGTCAGCCGCGAGCGTCTGTCGGCGGCCTATCGCGAGGCCCACCCCAGAGCATGAGCATTGTTCCCGAAGACGCCGACCTGCAGATGCAATGGACGCGGTGGCTGAAGCGCAAGAATCAGCCCGCCCGTGAGTACCTCATCGTGCACTACTCACCGTTGGTGAAGTTCGTCGCCGGCCGCGTCGGTGCCGGCCTCCCGTCGAGCGTCGACCCGGGTGATCTCGTCAGCTCCGGTGTGTTCGGGCTGATCGATGCGATCGAACGCTTCGATCCCGAACGCGGGGTGAAGTTCGAGACGTTCGCCGTGCCACGCATCCGTGGCGCCGTGTACGACGGGTTGCGCAAGCTCGACTGGGTGCCGCGTTCGGTGCGCAGTCGTGCCCGCAGCGTCGAGCGTGCGTTCTCCGAGCTCGAGCACCGACTCGGACGGGGCCCGACCGATGAGGAACTGGCGCAACACCTGGCCATCTCACCGGCAGAACTCACCCGCTGGCTGGCGGCGATCGCGAGCACCACGATCGGTCCGCTCGACCGTGCGATCGCGGCCGGTGCCGAGCCGGCGGCGCTCGACGGTCCCGGGTCGGGGTCACCCTCGGCGATCGTCGAGGATCGCGAGCTCGGCCAGATCATGCGGGCGGAGATCCGCAGGCTCCCCGACCGGGAGAAGCTCGTGCTGTCGCTGTACTACGACGAAGGTCTGACCCTCGCGGAGATCGGCGAGGTGCTCGGCGTCACCGAGAGCTGGGTCTCCCAGCTGCACACCAGATCGGTGCTGCTCCTCCGCTCGCGGCTCTCCGCCGCCGGCGTCGGCTGACGCCCACTCCGCGGATCTGTGAGCGCTGAGCGCGGTTTTCCGCTTCGGTCGCTCACACTTCGATCGCCGTTCGCGGCCGGCTGTACCCCGTTCTGGAGGTGGAGACATGCGTCGACGTCGAATGTGCGATCCCGCCGTGGGCCTGCTGCTGCTCGTGGCGGTGGCGCTCGGCCTGTGCCAACCGGTCGGCGCCGGCGGCCCGTGCTGGCCGCCGCCGGTCGACGGCGTGGTGGTCGATCCGTTCCGGGACCCGGGCTGCGTGTGGTGCCCGGGGAATCGGGGCATCGAGTACGAGGTCGAGCCCGGTGCGGCGGTCCGGGCCGTGGCCGCCGGAACCGTCACGTTCAGCGGGGAGGTGGCAGGGGAGCGGTACGTCGTCGTCGAACTGGCGTCGGGGTGGAAGCTGACCTACGGGCGGGTGGCCTCGACCACGCTCGCCGCCGGTGCACCCGTGGCACGCGGGGACGATCGTCGCGCCGCGCGTCGGACCGGTTCCTGTTCGGGCTCCGCATCGACGGCGAGTACGCCGACCCGGCGCCGTTCCTCGGCGCGGACGTCGGGCGATGGCGTCTGGTTCCCGATCGACGGTCGCCCGGCCCGGCCGGCACCGCCACCGAGGCTGCGGTGTGGTGCCGATCAACGGTAGGGAGTCGTGACGGCGCCCGATAGCGTTGCGCAGGTCGAATCGCCAGATTCGGCCGCTGTTCGCAGCGTCCACGTCATCTGACCACCCGATCAACAAGCGGTCGCTTCGGCGCCATCGGGTGGTCCGTAACCGCTCAAGGAGAACCAACATGGCTGTCATCACGATGCGCCAAATGCTCGAAGCCGGCGCCCACTTCGGTCACCAGACCCGCAGGTGGAACCCGAAGATGAAGCGATTCATCTGGGGCGAGCGCAACGGCATCTACATCATCGACCTCGAGCAGACGCTCGGTCGGGTGGAAACCGCGTACGGCTACGTGCGCGACCTCGTCGCCGGTGGCGGCACGATCCTGTTCGTCGGCACCAAGAAGCAGGCCCAGGACCCCGTGCGCAGCTACGCCGACAAGTGCGGCATGCCCTACGTGAACGAGCGTTGGCTCGGCGGCATGCTCACCAACTTCGAGACCATGTCGAAGCGCGTCGGCAAGATGCTCGAGTACGAGCGCATGCAGGCCTCCGGCGAGTTCGACGCCATGATCAAGAAGGAAGCCCTCATGCTCGACCGTGAGCTCACCAAGTTGCAGCGCAACCTCGGTGGCCTCCGCGGCATGACCAAGGCTCCCGACGCCATCTTCGTGCTCGACACGAAGAAGGAGCACATCGCGGTGACCGAGGCGAACAAGCTCGGCATCCCGGTCGTGGCCGTCGTCGACACCAACGTCGACCCCGAAGTCGTCCAGTACCCCATCCCGGGCAACGACGACGCCATCCGCTCGAACAGTCTGTTCGCCCGCGTGATCGCCGATGCGGTCGAAGAGGGTCGATTCATCGCCAACAAGCGCAACCCGGCCCCGCCGCCGCCCGTCGAGCGCACCGCCGAGGAGGTCGCCGAGTTCGAGGCATCGCAGGCCGCCGCCCGTTCCGCCGCCGCGCAGGCCCAGGCCGATCGTGACGCCCGCCTCGCCGCCGCCAAGGAGCAGTCGCTGCTCGCCGAGGAGGACGTGCTCGTCGCCGAGATCATCGCCGACGAAATCGTCGCCGAGGAGCTCGTCGAAGCCGCCATCGTCGACGAGGCCATCATCGAAGAACTCATCGAGGAAGCCGTCGTCGTCGACGCGCATCGTCGAGGAACTGATCGAGGAAGCTGCCGCCGTCGAGGAGGTCGCCGAGGAACTCGCCGCCGAAGGTCGCTTCGAGGAAGCCGCCGTCGCCGAGGCCGTCGCCGAGGAACTGATCGACGAGGCCATCGTCGCCGAGCTGGTCGAGGAAGAGCTCCTCGAAGAGCTCGCCGAGGCCGTCGCGGTCGAAGCGGTCATCGAGGAAGCGCTCATCGAGGTCGCGGCCGACGAAGTGCTCGCCGAAGCAGAGCTGGAAGTCGTCGAGGCAGAAATCGACGACGAGAACAAGGAAGTTTGATCAACGATGGCGTTCACCGCACAAGACGTGAAGGCCCTGCGCGACTCGACCGGCGCGGGCATGATGGACTGCAAGAAGGCGCTCGAGGCGACCGATGGCGACATCGAGGCCGCCAAGGTGTGGCTCCGTGAGAAGGGTCTCGCCGCCAGCGCCAACCGTGAGGATCGCGACAACGCCCAGGGCGTGGTCAGCCTCCTCATCGACGGCAACGTCGGCGCGATCGTCGAACTCAAGTGCGAGACCGACTTCGTCGCCGGCTCCGACCAGTTCAAGGCCGAATCCGACGCGCTGACCGCGCTCGTGCTCGCCAAGGGTCCCGAAGCGGTCGCCGAGCGGGCAACCGAGCTCGAGCAGCTGAAGGTGACGCTCAAGGAGAACATCGCGCTCGGCGAGGTCGTGCGCATCGAGGCCGCCGACGGCAACGTGCTCGACAGCTACCACCACATCCAGGGCGGACGCGGCGTGAACGCCGTGCTCGTCGAGATCGCCGGTGGTTCGGTCGAACTGGCGCACGACATCGCCGTGCACATCGCCTTCGCTCGCCCGACGTACCTCAGCCGCGACGACGTCCCCACCGACGTGGTCGAGACCGAGAAGGCCACGCTGCGCACCATCACGCTCAACGAGGGCAAGCCCGAAGCAGCGGTCGACAAGATCGTCGACGGCCGCCTCAACGGCTTCTTCAAGGACGTCGCGCTGCTCGACCAGCCCTACGCGAAGGACGACAAGCAGTCCGTCAGCCAGGTGCTCGGCGGTGCGACGATCGTGAAGTTCGCGCAAGTCGAGATCGGCTGACGTACTGATTGGCTCGGCCTCACGCCGAGTCTCGCCGAAACGCTCGAGGTCGGCCGAGCGCCAGCCTCGTCGCTGGCGCTTCCCTCGGCGGCGGTTCGACGATCAGTCGCCCGTTGCTTCGGTGAACTACGGTCGTCCGCGACGTCCGGCGGGGTCACCCTCGATCTGACGAACCGAACGCCGACCACATGGAGATCACATGACCGACCAGACGACCACGCCTCCTCCCGGGTCGCGACCGAGTTGGAAGCGGATCGTCTTCAAGCCGTCGGGTGAGGCGTTGGCCGGCGAGTCCGGCAAGGGCCTCGACGGGGCGACGCTGGCCGCCACGGCCGAGGACATCATGGAGCTGCGCCAGAACCTCGACGTCGACGTCGCGGTGGTCGTGGGCGGCGGCAACTTCTGGCGTGGCCGCACCGGTTCGCTGACCGGCATGGACCAGAGCCAGTCGGATCACATCGGCATGCTCGGCACCGTCATGAACGCGCTCGCCCTGCAGGACGCGCTGGAGCGGGTCGGGCCAGGACACCAGGGTGATGTCGGCGATCGAGATGCCGCGCATCGCCGAGCCGTACATCCTGCGCCGGGCGATCCGCCATCTGGAGAAGGGCCGGGTGGTGATCTTCGCCGCCGGCACCGGCAACCCGTACTTCACGACCGACACCGCGGCGGCGCTGCGGGCGGCCGAGATCGAAGCCGAGGTGCTGATCAAGGGCACGCACTCCGGCGTCGACGGCGTCTACTCGGCCGATCCCCGCACGGATGCCGCGGCGACGAAGTACGACGAGGTCGGCTACCTCGAGGTGATGACCAAGGATCTCAAGGTGATGGATGCCACGGCGATCGCGTTCTGCCGCGACAACGGGATCCCGATCGTCGTGTTCGACATGTCGAAGAAGGGGTCGCTGCGCCGCATCGTGCAGGGCGGAACCGAGGGAACGCTCATCCATGAGCTGTGACCGCTGCGGACGGCCTTCGGGCAGGCGGGAACCGTGGTGTTCCCACTGCCGCGACGTGCCTGGGTACGCTGTCGTTGTGATTGACGAGACGCTCCTCGAAGCGATGGACAAGATGGACAAGGCGATCGCGCACACGCAGTCGCAGTTCGCCACGGTTCGCACCGGTCGGGCGACCCCGTCGCTCGTCGAGCGCATCACCATCGACTACTACGGCGCGCAGGTGCCGCTGCAGCAGATCTCCTCGATCTCGGTGCCCGAGGCCCGGCAGCTGCTGATCAAGCCGCACGACCGGGCGACGCTCGACGCGATCGAGAAGGCCATCCGTGACAGCGATCTCGGTGTGTCGCCGAACAACGACGGCATCTCGATCCGGTTGTCGCTCCCGCAGCTCACCGAGGAACGGCGTCGCGAGTACGTGAAGGTGGCCAAGCACATGGCCGAGGACGGACGCATCGCCCTGCGCAGCGTTCGCCGCGATGCCCGCAAGGCGCTCGAGACGGCCGAGAAGGCCGGCGAGATCTCCGCCGACGAGTTGGAGCGGGCCGAGAAGGAACTCGAGAAGGTCACGCACGAGCACGTCGAGCACGTCGACGCGGCGCTGGGGCGTAAAGAGCAGGAACTGCTCGAGGTATGAGCGGCGCAGGAACGTGAGTGGCGCAGGACGATCAGACGAGCGGAAGGCGATCGGCATGAGCGATGACATCTGGAAACCGGGCGACAAGAACCCGCGTCGGCCAGGGCCGGTCGAGAGCGAGATGGACGCCTTCGACGAAGAGGAGTTCGGCGGACCGCTGTTCGGCGAGACCTCGGAGCAGCCCGTCACCTCGTTCGACGACGAACTCCGCCGATCGTGCTCCCGGCGAAGGCACGGGCGGTCTGAGCTTCGGCCGTGACGACTCCGGATCGCTGCCGCACTGGACGGAGCCCGCCACCGGCGAGGTGCCCCGGATCGAAGCGGTGACCGCGCCGGAGAGCCCGACCGACGACCTCGACGTGTGGTCCTCGTTCACCGCCGAATCACCGGTCTGGAAGGGATCGGCAGCCGCCAGCGGGAACACCGGCGAGCAGCCGGTCGACACGACGGGCGAACTCACCTGGCACGACGACGACGCCGCGGCGCCACGGCGGCGGAGGGTCTGACCACCACGGTGCACGATGCCGTCACCGAGCCGGTGCGAGAGCCGGCGAGGATCACCATCGGCACCGACCCGTCCGGCATGCCCCGCCGTCCCGATCCGAAGCGTCGCGGCGGATCGCCGCAGCGGCCCCCGAGCGCGGGCGCGACGCCGCCGCCGTCCGGCGATCGCAACCTGCCGGTCGCCGTCGCGTCCGGCCTCGTGCTGGCCGCGGTGTTCCTCGCGCTCGCCATGTGGCGTCCCGCCGGCGCCGTCGCCTTCGTCACGGTGGCGCTGGGCCTCGCATCGATCGAGTACTTCACCAAGGTCACCGAGAAGGGCTACCGCCCCGCCGTCGCCGCCGGTGTCGCCGCGTGTGTCGCCGCACCGCTCGCCGCGTACTGGGTCGGCGACTCGTCGCTGCCGCTCGTGATCACGTTCGCCTTCATGGCCGGTGCACTCGGGTTCATCGGCGCCAACTCGATCGAGGTCGGCCCGATGCCGAACATGGCGATCACGATGCTCGGCGTCGTGTGGATCGGCGTCCTCGGGTCGTTCGCCGCCCTCATCCTGCGTTGGTCGACCTTCGGGTCGGGCACGCCGTGGGGCACCGACACGCTGGTGCTGATCGCCATCGGGGTGGTCGCCAACGACGTCGGGCGCCTACTTCGTCGGGTCGGCGTTCGGCCGCACGCCGCTGCGCCAGTGGATCAGCCCGAACAAGTCGATCGAGGGATTCCTCGGTGGCACGATCGTCACGCTCGTCGTGATGCTCGTGATCGGCATGCGCGACCTCAGCGACACCTGGATCGAGCACCGGCCACCTGCTGATGCTGGCGATCGTCATCTCGATCATGGCGCCGCTCGGCGACCTGACCGAGAGCATGTTCAAGCGCAACCTCGACGTGAAGGACTTCGGGGCGATCATCCGCGGCCACGGCGGCGTGCTCGACCGTTTCGACGGGTTCCTCTTCACGTTGCCGGCGGTGTACTACCTGATGCTCGTGATCGAACCGTGGACGGCGACCTGACCGGTCCCGTCAAGGTCGGCATCGCCGGTTCGACGGGTTCGATCGGCACCCAGACCCTCGACGTCATCCGGGCCGAGAACGCCCGCCGCCCCGGCTCGTACGAGGTCGTGGCGCTCGGAGCCGGCCGATCGACCGGCGGCGCTGATCGAGCAGGCGCGGGAGTTCCGTCCCGCGCTCGTGATCGTCACCGACGACGGTGCCCGGCGCGGCGTGATCGATCGCGTCGACGTCCTCGGATCGTCCGGTCGACCGGGTGGCCGCCGAACTCGCCGAGATGGTCGAGCGAGTGCGACGTGGTCGTCAACGGCGTCGTCGGCTTCGCCGGACTGTCGGTCACGATCGAGACGCTGCGCGCCGGCAAGCGGCTGGCGTTGGCCAACAAGGAGAGCCTGATCGCCGCCGGGCCGATCGTGCAGCCGCTGCGGCTGACGCCCGGGGCCGAACTCGTCCCGGTCGACAGCGAGCACTGTGCGCTGCACCAGTGCCTGCGCTCGTCCTTCGACGCGGGCCGCGAGGTCGCCCGCCTGGTGATCACCGCGAGCGGTGGACCGTTCCGCGGGCGTTCCGCGGACGAGCTCGCCGGCGTGACGGTCGACGCCGCCCTGGCCCATCCGACGTGGAGCATGGGCCCGAAGATCACCATCGATTCGAGCACGCTGATGAACAAGGGTCTCGAGGTGATCGAGGCCCACGAACTGTACGGCACCCCGTACGACCAGATCGATGTCGTGGTCCACCCGCAATCGGTGGTCCACTCGATGGTCGAGTTCACCGACGGTTCGACGATCGCGCAGCTCAGCATGCCCGACATGCGGCTGCCGATCGGGTATGCCCTCGGCTACCCGAATCGGATCGCCAGCCCGTTCGGCGCCATCGACTGGGCACAGCTCGGCCGGCTCGACTTCGAACCGCCCGATCGTGCGGTGTTCCGGTGCCTCGACCTCGCGTACGAGGCCGGACGGGTCGGCGGAACGGCACCCGCCTGGTTGAGCGCCGCCAACGAGGTGGCGGTCGACCAGTTCTTGGCAGGAACCTTGCGATGGAATGAGATACCTGACGTGTGCGTTGGGGTGATGGAGCGCCATGATGGTGTGAACCCCACGTCCGTCGACGACGTGATCGATGCCGATCACACCGCTCGCCGGATTGCCAACGAGATCGCTCCAATGAGATCGACACGGAAATGATCGAACGGAAGTGACGGTGCGAACACGATGACCGACCAACTGACCGACCAATCCGCCGAGCCGCAGGCGCCGACGGACCAGGCCGACGCGCCCGCGTTCGCTCCTCCGACGCGGCTCGACCGGGCCAAGAGCGAGATCATGGCCGGCGGCGCCGTCACCGAGAACGGTGAGGACGAGGTCGCCGGCGGCTGGCAGGGATTCCTCGCGTTGGCGGCGATCCTCGGCCTGTTCGTCTGGCTCGCCGTCGTCAACATCTGGATCTTCGTCTTCGTGGTCGGCGTCGTCATCTCGATCTTCCTCCACGAGTTCGGCCACTTCATCACGGCCCGGTGGACCGGCATGAAGGTCACCCAGTTCTTCCTGTTCTTCGGGCCACGGCTTGTGGAGCTTCCGCCGCGGCGAGACCGAGTACGGGGTGCGGGCGCTGCCACTCGGGGCGTTCGTGCGGATCATCGGGATGAACCGGATGGACGAGGTCGACCCGGCCGACGAAGCCCGTACCTACCGTCAGCAGAGTTTCCCGAAGCGACTGCTCGTCATCTCGGCCGGTTCGATCATGCACATCCTGATCGCGATCGTGCTGCTGTTCGTCGTGTACGTCTCGCAGGGCGAGCTGACCGCGCAGGACGAGCCACGCGTCATCGTCGGGGCGGCCAGCACCAATCTTCCCGCCCATCAGGCCGGGATCACCGCCGGTGACGAGATCGTGTCGGTCGGCGGCATCGCGGTCACGTCGTCGGTCGAACTCGGCGAGACCGTGCGGACCTTCCAGCCGGGCGAGACCGTGCCCGTCGTCGTGCTGCGCGACGGCGAGACGCGGACGATCGTGGTCCCGCTCGGGTCGAACGCCTCGGTGCGACGCCAGCGACGAGCTGTTCGGCACGGCCCTGCTCGGCGTGAGCAGCTACAGCCCGCCGGTGTACGAGGACCACGGCGTGGCCTCGGCGGGCGTGAACTCGGTGACCGACATCATCCCGGTCTCGTGGGAGTCGATGCAGGGCATCGTCAAGGTGCTCAACCCGGTCAGCATCTTCGGCCACCTGGTGGGCACGAACGACGACCTCGAGACCCGTCCGACGACGCTCTACGGCGTGGCCACGGTGTCCGACGAGGTCGGTGAGTCCGGCGGCCTGGCCGGCGTGCTCTACCTGTTGGCCGTGCTCAACGTGTTCGTCGGCGTGTTCAACATGATGCCGTTGTTGCCGCTCGACGGTGGGCACGCGGCGATCGCGGTGTACGAGCGGATCCAGGAGAAGCGTCGGCACACCAAGCAGCGCTACTTCGCCGACGTCGAGCGGCTGATGCCGTTCGCGATGGGCGTCATCACGGTGCTGGCGATGCTGATGTTCACCGGCCTGTACCTCGACATCACCCAGCCGATCGGCTGACCCGAGGCCCGTCGTGGAGGTTTCCAGCTCGCTCGTCCCGCGGAAGGTGACGAAGCAGATCTCGGTCGGCGACGTCAAGGTCGGCGGCGACGCCCCGATCACGATCCAGTCGATGACGATCACCAAGACGGCCGACGTCGAGGGCACGCTCCAGCAGATCTACGCGCTCGCCGCGGCCGGCGCCGACATCGTGCGGTGCACGTGCAACGAGATCGAGGCGGCCGAAGGGCTCGCCCAGATCGTGCCGCGATCGCCGGTGCCGATCATCGCCGACATCCACCACCAGTACAAGATGGCGATGGCGGCGATGGAGGCCGGGGTGCACGGGCTGCGCCTCAACCCTGGCAACATCCGCCGCCCCGAGCACATCAAGACCGTCGCCGCCGAGGCACGCGACCGGGGTCTGCCGATCCGCATCGGCGTGAACGCCGGCTCGCTCGATCCGGCCCTCTACGAGAAGTACGGCGGGGCGACACCGGAGGCGATGGTCGAATCGGCCCAGCAGGAGATCGCCTACTTCGACGAGGTGGGCTTCGACCAGATCAAGATCTCGGTCAAGGCGTCGAGCGTGCCGCTGATGGTCGAGGCGTACCGCCAGCTGTCGGCGGTGACCGACTACCCGCTGCACCTCGGTGTGACCGAGGCCGGCCCGCCGCCTGCCGGGCTCGTCAAGGCGACGGCCGGCATCGCCACGCTGCTGCTCGAGGGCATCGGTGACACCATCCGCTACTCGCTGACCGCCGATCCGGTCGAGGAAGCTCGGGCCGGGAGACAGCTGCTCGAGGCGCTCGGGCTGCGCGAGCGCAAGAACGTCGACCTGATCGCCTGCCCGTCGTGTGGCCGCGCCGAGGTCGACGTGATCGCCGTCGCCAACCAGGCGATGGAGGCGTTCGCCGACCGCAAGATTCCGTTGCAGATCGCGGTGATGGGTTGTGTGGTGAACGGTCCCGGTGAGGCTCGCGACGCCGACCTCGGGATCGCCGCCGGCAACAAGCGTGGCCACCTGTTCATCAAGGGCCAGAACGTCGCGGTGGTGCCCGAGTCGGAGATGGTCGAACAGCTCGTCGAATGGGCCGAGTTCATGAACGAGCACGGTGTCGACGCCGCCCTCGCTCGGGCCGACCTCGCGAAGGCCGCCCGCGAGGCCGAGAAGGACCGCATCAAGCTCCTGGGCGATCAGGGCGACGACGCCAATCACGCCAGCGAGAAGATCGTCGAGATCCGCCGCAACGCCTGACCGTGTCGCCGGTCATTCCACGTTTGCGTCGCGATGAGCGTTGCGGAGCGCGCAAAGCGCGACGCAAACGGGTGATTTCAGGATGCGATGACGATGTAGGTCGGGGCGGCCGGGGTGAGGGTGGCGCCGGCGGGGACGTACCACGCGGTGCCGTCGAGGCCGATGGCGAGTTCGTCGCCGGTGGAGGTGTGCGCGTCGCCCGGTTCGAGGCGGACCAGGGTGCAGCCCGCTTCGGGCAACGGATACCGACCGGCCGCCGCCGCATCGGCCATCACCGGTTGGGCGAGCGGCGTCGGATCGACGACGCGGAGCAGTTCGTCGACGTCGACCGTCTTGTTCGTCAGGCCGCCGCGGACGACGTTGTCGCTCGCCCGCATCAACTCGATCCCTGCACCGTGCAGGTAGGCGTGGAGGTTGCCGGCCGTCAGGTGGATCGCCTCGCCGGGCTGCAGCACCACGTAGTTGAGGAGCAGGGTGGCGACCACGCTCGCGTCACCCGGGTACCGCTCGTCCAGGCGCTGCACCCAGACCGCTTCGGGGCGCCCGCTCGTCGAGCACGCGGCGACCGTCGGCGCCGGGTCGATGCGGCCGCGGTACAACCCGTCGAGCACGCCGCCCGGCCCCGCCGCCCGCAGGTCGTCGGCGAGTGCGGTGGCGCCGATGTCGTCGAGCAGGGCGAGGGTCGCGTCGACCGGACGGACGCCGCACAGCGCTTCGAACTCGGTCAGGGCGCAGAGCAGCTCCGGCTTCGAGTTGGCGTCGGGATAGATGCCTCGGCGAAATCCGTCAGCGGCCTGCTCGGGCGTCGGATGGGCCTGGAGCGACAGCGGTTCGGCCGCCGCGAGCACCTTCAGCAGGTACGGGAGGTCGCCGGTCAGGGTGCGCAGCTCGGTCCCGTCCGCCAGGGTGGCGGGCCCGTTCGGGTGGGTGCCCAGCCACAGCTCGGCGCACGGCTCGCCGGTCGGCTCGACCCCGAACAGCCCCGGGATGAACGACGGGTCGCCCCACGGATAGTGCTGGATCGGCCCGACGATCCGCTGCGGCGCGGGCGGCGCGTTCGTCACGCCCAGAGCCTACGAGCCGTGCGGGGGCGATGAGCGAATGGCCCGGTAGTCGGTCCGTTCGCTCATCGCTGTGGTGGGTGGCGGCGGGGCGATGAGCGAATGGCCCGGTAGTCGGTCCGTTCGCTCATCGCTGTGGTTCGGACCGGCGATCAGAGGCCGAGTTCGGCGGCGCGGGCGAGCACGCCGGGGCGTTCGGCGCCGATCGTGGTGGTGTCGCCGTGACCGGTGTGGACGATGGTCTGGTCGGGGAGGGCGAGCAGCGTGTCGCGGATCGAGCGCAGGATCGTCGGCTCGTCGCTGAAGCTCCGTCCCGTCGCGCCGGGACCGCCGCAGAACAGCGTGTCGCCGCTGAACACGGCTCCGGCGTCGGCGTCGTGGAAGCTGCAGCAGCCGGGGGAGTGACCCGGGGTGTGCAGCACGTGGAGCCGGTGCCCGGCGACCTCGATCGCCTCCCCGGGGACCAAGGCGCGGTCCGGCGAGTCGGCCGGGCCAGACGACGTCCCACAGCATCCGGTCGGCGTCGTGCAACACGATCGGTGCGTCGACCACCTCGCGCAGCGGGACGGCGGCGTTGATGTGGTCGTTGTGGCCGTGCGTGAGCACGATCGCCTTCACCCGCCGACCGTTGATCGCACCGACGATCGTCTCGTGATCGTGTGCCGCGTCGAACACCACGACCTGGCGGTCGTCGCCCACGATCCAGATGTTGTTGGTCACCTCCCATTCCCCGCCGTCGAGGGCGAAGATTCCGTCGGTGGTGACCAGTTCGATACCCATCGCGGTCAGAGCACCACGACGCTGCGGAGGACCTCGCCGCGCTCCATCTTGTGGAAGGCCTCCTCGACGGCGTCGAGGGCGATCGTCTCGGACACGAATCCGTCGAGGTCGAGCCGGCCCTGCAGGTAGAGGTCGATCAGCATCGGGAAGTCGCGCGACGGCAGGCAGTCGCCGTACCACGACGACTTCAGCGACCCGCCCCGACCGAACACCTCGATGAACGGCAGTTCGATGGTCATGTCGGGGCGCGGCACGCCGACCAACACGACGGTGCCCGCCAGGTCACGGGCCTCGAACGCCTGGCGATAGACGGCGGGATGGCCGACCGCCTCGATGCACACGTCGGCACCGAAGCCACCGGTCGCGTCCTGGATCGCCTGCACCGGATCGGTGGTCGAGGAGTTGACCGTGTGGGTGGCGCCGAAGCCCTTGGCCCACTCGAGCTTGCGATCGTCGATGTCGACGGCGATGATCGTCGAAGCGCCGGCGAGTTTCGCGCCGGCGATGGCGGCGTTGCCGACGCCACCGCAGCCGAACACGGCCACCGACTGGCCCCGCGTGACACCGCCGGTGTTGATCGCCGCGCCGATGCCCGCCATCACGCCGCAGCCGAGCAGACCGGCCGCGGTCGCGGGTGCCGCGGCGTCGACCTTGGTGCACTGTCCGGCGGCGACGAGGGTCTTGTCGCAGAACGCCCCGATGCCGAGCGCCGGCGACAGCTCGGTACCGTCGAGCAGCGTCATCTTCTGGGTGGCGTTGTGCGTGTTGAAGCAGTACTGCGCCTCGCCTCGACGACATGCCCGGCACTCGCCGCACACGGCCCGCCAGTTGAGGATCACGTAGTCGCCGGGCGCCACCTCGGTGACGCCCTCGCCGACGGTCTCGACCGTGCCGGCGGCCTCGTGGCCGAGCAGGAACGGGAACTCGTCGTTGATGCCGCCCTCGCGGTAATGCAGGTCGGTGTGGCACACGCCGCAGGCTTGGATCGCGACGACGACCTCGCCGGGGCCGGGGTCGGGGATGACGATCGTTTCGAGGGACACGGGTGCCCCCTTGCTCATCGCGACGACGCCGCGTACCTGTTGGCTCATGGTCGCCGACGGTAGCAAGACCCGGCCGCAGGTCATGCGTTCGTGCCAGGCACCGATGCATGACCTCGACGGGGATGGCCCGGGAACCAGGTGCCGGTGTGCCAACGTCAGAACCCGTATGAATCGACGGCATCTCTACGCGCTCATGTCCGCTACGGCCCTCGTCGCTGCTCTCGCCGCTTGCGGGAGCGACGGGTCGTCAACCAGCGAGCAGCCGGCTGGCACGGCACCGCGACGGCACCACCGACGATGCCGGCGACACGCTCCCGGACCGCGGAGGGATACGCCCACCCGACCGGCCCGGACGACGAGATCATCAACTACAGCCAGGTCGGCGGCTTCACGACGATGGAGTACACGTTCCAACAACCGCCGATGGTGCTCATCTCCGGCGACGGCCGCGTGTTCACGACCGGTCCCGTGTTGGCGGTCTATCCGGGCCCTGCCTTGCCCAACATCCAGGTCGGAACGATCACGGAGGAGGGCATCCAGACCATCCTCGCCGCCGCGGACGAGGCGGGCCTGCTGGCGGAGGTCGACTACGACGCACCGACGAACGTCGCCGACGCCTCGACCGCCTCGGTCACGCTCAACGTCGACGGCGCGTCGTGGATCCACGAGGCGTACGCGCTCGGTCTCGGAGCCGGCCCGGATGCCGCGGTCGGATCGGAGTCCACTCCCGAGCGCGAGGCCCTGCTGGCGTTCACGGCGCAGCTGATGGACCTCCCGACCATGGTGGGTGCCGATCAGTTGGGGCCGGTCGAGCCGTTCGAGCCCGAGGAGTACCTGATCCAGGCGGTCCCGGTCGACGACCCGTCGGCGTTCGGCGGCGACGGGATCGAACCGACCATCGTCGACTGGCCCAGCACGACCGGCGTCGCCCTCGCCGACGCCGGCTCGTGCACCGTCGTGTCGGCCGCCGATGTCGGCGACCTGCTCACCGAGGCCGACCAGCTGACGCTGTTCGTCGAGGCCGACGTCACCTACCAGGTCCTCGCCGTCCAGCGGCTGCCGCACCGCACCTGCGAGTGAGCGGGTTGGTGCGCGGGTCGGACCCGCGCGAACGCAACTGCGGTCAGAACAGGCGGAGTTCGTCGCGGCGCATGCCGCGGAGTTCGTCGTAGTCGATCTCGACCCAGCGGAAACCTCGAGCCTCGGCGAGCACCTTCGCCTGGGGCTTCACCACTTGCGCCACGAACACGCCGCGGATGTCGCCGAGTGACGAATCGAGGCGCAGGCGTTCGATGTACCGGGTCAGTTGCTCGACGCCGTCGATGTCCCCCCGGCGCTTGACCTCGACCGCGACCACCACGTCGCTGCCGTCGCGGCACACGAGGTCGATCGGGCCGATCGCGGTCGGATACTCCCGCCGGACGAGCGTGAGCCCGACCTCGATCGTGTGCGGGTTGGCGGCGAGCAGCTCCTGCAGGTGCGCCTCGACGCCGTCCTTCTGCAGGCCCGGATCGAGGCCGAGATCCTGGGAGACGTCGCTGAACACCTCGTGCAACGTGATCGTGAGCGTCTCCTGCTTCGGGTTCGTCACGATCCAGCGATCACCGGCGTCGACGATCGTGTTCGGCGCGTTCATCCAGTTCAGCGGCTTGTACGCCCCACCGTCGGCGTGGATGGCCACACAGCCGTCGGCCTTGACCATGATGAGGCGCGTCGCCTCCGGCAGGTGCGCGTCGAGGCGACCCGAATAGTCGACGGAACAGCGGGCAATGACCAGACGCACGATCGGCGACGCTACTGGTCGACGGCCCGGACCGACGGCCGAGTCAGCCGCCGACCTTGGAGGCTTCGACGTGGTCGCGCATCCGCTTCTGGATGAGCTCGCGTCGCGCCTGGAGCTCGCGGTAGGTGATGCGATCGACGTCGGCCGTCAGCCCGAGGCTGGCGCGCACCCCGTCAGGGTCGAACTCGACCGAGTCGGGTTCGACGCCGAGTTCCTTGGCGAGGCGGTCGCCGTGCTTCTCGGCGAAGATCATCGAGATGTTGGCGACCTCGCCGAGGATGTCGAGGTCGGGTGCGAGCCGGGCGATGGCCCCGTCGAGGAACACCATGTTCTTGACGTAGAGCATGAGCTCTTTCGGCAGCTTGGCGCCGTAGCCCAACAGGGCCTTCACGACCCGTTGAACTTCCTTGACCATCTCCTCGCCCGACAGCGTCGTCGGGTCGATCACGTCGTCGTCGAGGCGAAGATCCTTGATCACGGCTTCGAGGTCGGTGTCCATCGGCAGCGCCCCGAGGTCGCGCAGCGCGGCCATCTGGGTGCGGATGTCGTTGCTCGTCGCCCCGAGCATCAATCGCAGGAAGGCGTTGCGTCGGTCGTCGCTGAGGCGGGCGACGATGCCGTGGTCGAGCAGGGCGGTGCGCCCGTCGGCCATCACGAACAGGTTGCCGCCGTGCAGGTCGCCGTGGAAGATGCCTTCGACGATCGCCCCTTCCATGAACGCGATCATCGCGGTGCGCACGACGTCTTCGGTGTTGATCCCGGCGTCCTGCATGCCGACGACGTCGTCGAAGTTGAAGCCGTACACCCGCTCCATCACGAGCACGCGCCGCGTCACCAACGTGGGGTGCGGGCGAGGCACGACGTACTGGAACTGGTCGAGATCGTGGAGCATCGCCGCGATGTCGAGCATGTTGGCCGCTTCCATCCGGAAGTCGAGTTCCTCGACGATCGTCTCGGCGAACA
The DNA here is from genome assembly GCA_963772085.1 of Ilumatobacteraceae bacterium. Taxonomy (GTDB): domain Bacteria; phylum Actinomycetota; class Acidimicrobiia; order Acidimicrobiales; family Ilumatobacteraceae; genus Sva-07. Next base: position 1,136 of record CAVYWH010000015.1, on the reverse strand, counting down.
GTTCGACGAGCGCAGGCGGGTTGGCCAGCGCGGCGACGGGAATGCGCCCGACCAGGTGGGGTGCCAACCATGCCATCACCCGCAGGTCTTGGCGCACGAGCGTCGACACCGAGGGGCGCTGCACCTTCACCACGACCGATTCGCCGGTGAGCAGGACCGCCGCGTGCACCTGGGCGATCGACGCGGCCGCCAGCGGGGTCTCGTCGAACGATTGGAAGATGTCCTCCAGCCGCCCGCCGAGGTCCTGCTCGACGGTCAGCTTGACGACGGCGAACGGTTCGGCCGGAACCTGGTCGCGGCACTTCTTGAACTCCTCGACGAGCTCGGCGGGGAACAGTCCTTCGCCGGAGGAGATGATCTGGCCGAGCTTGATGTAGGTCGGCCCGAGCGTTTCGGCCGCGAGCCGCAGCCGCTTGGAGATCGCCGCTCGGCTCTCGGCCGGATCGGGGTACTTGTTGCGCCGCTTGTCGACGAGCCACGGGACGACGGCGGCCCCGAGTCGGGCCGTGACCGTGACGACCCGGGAGCCGGGCGGGAGCTTGGAGGGCTTCGTGAGCGACGGCACCTCCGCCTGCGCCTGGCGGCGAAGTGTGGCGGCGAGCTGCAGCCAGCGCACGTCGGCGCGGTCGAGCTCCCATGGAGCGTCGTCGGTGAACGATGCCCACGAGAGGTCAGCGGGTTTCGATCGAGGGGCCGGCGCGTCGGAAGGGGGCACGAAGCAATGATGCCGGATTCGTGTGGGAACCCCTCGCATGCCAACATCGGGTCCATGACGGAACGACCATTTCGAGTGCTCGGCCTCCAGCAGATCGCCATCGGCGGCCTCGACAAGGCTGCGCTCAGCGGCCTGTGGAGCGGCCTGCTCGGCGTGGAGAAGGTCGGCGACTACGTGAGCGAGTCGGAGAACGTCGACGAGGACATCCTGCGGCTCGGCTCGGGTCCCCATGCGGTGGAGATCGATCTGATGCAGCCCCTCGATCCCGACCGTGCGCCGAAGGTGCACGTGCCCACGCTCAACCACGTCGGGCTGTGGATCGACGACCTGCCGGCGTGCGTCGAGTGGCTGACCGATCAGGGGATGCGGTTCACTCCGGGTGGTATCCGCAAGGGGGCAGCAGGCCATGACGTGTGCTTCA
>CAVYWH010000014.1:0-86240 GCA_963772085.1 Ilumatobacteraceae bacterium | reverse complement strand
CAAACGCGTGCACCTGCTTCTGTCGGACCACGCATCGTCGGCTGGTAGGCGGCCGTTCGGGTACGTCGGGGCTGAGACCTCGACGGAGCGGTGCGGTAAACGTCGCTCCTGCAGAGTCCACGTCCGACCGTCCGCCGAATCCGGCAAACTCCTACGGTGCGACTGAATGCACGAACGGAGAGAGCGGCGTGGAGAAGCGACAAGACGGGTCAACACGGCGGACGTCTTGGCAACCGGACGACCTGGCCGACGTGTTGGGCTCCGCTGTCCCCGTGGGCCGAGCGCCGCGTGTCCTCGGGCTGTTCGCTCATCCTGACGACGAGGTGTTCTGTGTCGGCGGCACCATCGCCCGTTGTGCCGGCGCCGGTGCCGTCACCGCGATCGTGTCACTCACGCAGGGCGAAGCCGGCCAGATCCGCGAAGCGACGACCGCCACGAGACGGCAACTGGGCGGCGTCCGCGCGAAGGAATTCGAACAGTCCGCGGTCGAGCTGGGGGTTGACGACGCCACGTGTCTGGATCTCGGCGACGGGCGACTCGCCTCGCAACCACTTGCCGTCGTCGCCGCGGCGGCGCGCGCGGTGATCGATCAGTTCCAACCCGACGTCATCGTGACGTTCGGACCTGACGGCGGGACGGGCCACCCCGATCACATCACGTCGTGCCTGGCGACGATCGAGGCGATACGCGACATGCCCGATCCGCCGAGATTGCTGCACGCTCGCTTCCCGATGGCCGGTCCGGTCATCGTCGACGCGATCGTCGAGTGGCTGACCGCGCACCCCGAGCGGTTTGTCGGCACGTCCGCGTTCGGACACGCGTTCAAGCTGTTCACCGACGGAACGTCGATGCTCGGGGTCGCCACCGATCACTTGCACGTCGATTGGTTCCCGGCGGGCTCGTTCATCGTCGAGCAGGGTGAACCCGCGTGCGAGCTCTTCTGCATCCTGTCGGGCTCTGTCGTGGTCGTCGTCGAGCAGGACGATGGCGAGATGTGCGAGCAACGGTCCTTCGGTGCCGGGTGCTTCTTCGGTGAGGACGGGCTCGCGTCCGGTCTTCCGCGCAACGCCCATGTCATCGCCCGCGACGATGTGACCTGTCTCGTGCTCGCACCGGGACAGCAGAACGACCGGGTCGCAGGGCGTGGGCCACGCGCCGTGGTGCGACGCTTCCCGCCGGATCGACTTCCACGGCGTCGACGGACAGCGCAGCCGTCGAGGGCGGCTTTTCCATCGACGTGACGTCGGTGCTCGATCGCAAGGTGGCGGCGCTCGCGGCACACCGGTCGCAGTACGCGATGGACCCCGACCTGCTCCCCCGGTCGATGCTCGAACGCTTGCTCGGAACCGAGCACTTCGTGGTCGCATCTGTCGGGAACGGCTGACCCATGGAGCGTGCCGATCCGGATCGACGTGACGCCCGGACCTACTCCGGTCCCCACGATCGCGCCTGGGTGATCGACGCGATCGCGTGCATCGAGGCCGACCTGCGACGCTCGGCCGATACGCACCTCGTGACCTTTCCGCTGCCGGCTGCCTGGGGCATCGATCTGTACCTGAAGGACGAGTCGACGCATCCGACCGGATCGCTCAAGCACCGGCTGGCCCGCTCGCTGTTCCTGTACGGACTGTGCAACGGATGGATCGGCGAAGGGGTCACCATCATCGAGGCGTCGTCGGGTTCCACCGCCGTGAGCGAGGCGTATTTCGCCCGCATGCTCGACCTGCCGTTCGTCGCGGTGGTACCGGCAACGATCTCACCGGAGAAGGTCGCACTCATCGAGCAGTGCGGCGGCCGCTGCCATGTCGTCGACGACCCCTCGTCGATCTATTCGGAAGCGGCGCGGCTCGCGGCGGACTGCGGCGGCGTGTTCCTCGATCAATTCACCCATGCCGAGCGCGCGACCGACTGGCGTGGCAACAACAACATCGCCGAATCGATCTTCGAGCAGATGGCGCTGGAGCGCCATCCGGTGCCGGCCTGGGTCGTGGTCGGCGCCGGCACCGGTGGTACGGCGGCCACGATCGGCCGCTACATCCGCTACTTGCCAGGTCGAGACCAAGCTCTGCGTCGTCGACCCACCGAACAGTGTGTTCGCCGACTACTTCGAGTCGGGCAACCGGCACCTGACCTCCGCCGCACCCTTCCGGGGTCGAAGGGATCGGACGCCAGCGAGTGGAGCCGAGTTTCATCCGCGAGGTCATCGACCGCATGGAGCGCGTCGACAACGCGTCGTCCTTCGCGGCGATGCGACTTGCCTCCGATCGCCTCGGGCGGTCGGTCGGCGGGTCGACCGGCACCAATCTGTGCGGCGCGTTCCGACTGATCGCCGAGATGCTCGAGCGTGGCGAGACGGGCTCAGTGGTGACATTGATCTGCGACGGCGGCGAACGGTACCGGCACAGTTACTACGACGACGCGTGGCTGGCATCGCACGACCTCGACCTCGGTCCGGCACGCCAGTCGATGGAACGCTTCCTGTCGACCGACCCTCGGATCGGGGGGGAACGAATCTCGACGCATCGACGTGATCACCGCCCACGTTCGCATTCCGCCACGACACTGGGGATGAGGTGTTCGTCGAGGTGGTCGAGGCGGCGTTCCCAGCGTCGGCGACGGTCGTCGAGCCAGCCTCGGACGGTCTCGATGCGGTCGAATTCGAGTTGGCAGATTCGCTCCCGGCCGACCTTGGACGTGCTGATCACGCCGGCGCTCTCGAGGATCTGCACATGTCGTGCGACCGCGGCCAGCGTGATCGGGAATGGTCGGGCGAGCGTCGACACGCTCACCGGTCCGTCGTCCAGGCGCTCGACGATCTGGCGGCGGGTGGGATCGGCCAAGCGCGGAACAGGTCGTCGATCGGATCCAAAAGGTCAAGCATCTGCTTGAGTGTAGGAACGTTCAGTCGTGTCGGTGCGTGCCGGGCAGGCCCAGCCGGGCGATCGTGTCGGTCTCGAAGTCGACCTCGATCAGCACCGCGCGCTCGTCGCCCACCACCCACGCATCGTGGCCGGCCGCCACGTCGACCACGGCGGGTGCGACGTAGTCGAGCGTGCACCCGTCGTCGAACTCGAAGCGCAGCGCTCCCTCGACGAGGAATCCGGCGTGCGCGTGCTCGCACTGCGCGGTTCCCGCGAGCGGCTTGAGGTCGGTCGACCACCGCATGCCCGGCGGATAGATCAGCCGCTTGATGCGCGCATCGCCGACCGTGCCGACATCGATCTCGACCGGGCCGAATGACAGGTGGCGAGCGCCCGACACAGCTTCGAACGGTTCCGTACCCATCCGACGACCGTATCGCGGACGTTGCCGGCCGCCGGACAAGCCCGCGAGCACACTTGCGTCGGCGATGCCATGGGTGAAGGCTGACCAGGATGCGACGTCGGCTGCGGGTGCTGTGCACGAGTACGAGCGGCGCCGGGCACGTCGGCGCGCTGGCACCGGTCGCGCAGGCGCTGCGTGATCGGGGCCACGACGTGCAGTGGGCGATCGGCCCCGATGGCGGCGATGCCGTCGGGAAGATGGGGTTCGAGTGGTCTCCCGCCGGTCTGACGACCCGTGCCCGTGGAGAATCGGCCGCCGCCGTGTTGGGCGAGATCATGCAACTGCCCATGGCCGAGCGGCGGGGCCCGCTGTTCGCGGCGCTCTTCGCTCGCGCCGCTGGTCCGGTGATGCAGCGCGATCTGGCACCGATCATCGAACGGGTCCGACCCGACTTGATCGTTCGTGAGACGGCCGAGATCGCCGCTGTGCCGATGGCAGTCGCGCGACGTATTCCCCTCGTCACGGTGGCCTTCAGCGGCGTGCTCCCCGAACGCGCCCGCGGCGAAGTGCTCGGCCACCTCCGCCCGATGTGGGATGCCGAGGGCCTCGGCGAGCCGTCCTGGGACGACCTCTACGGACAGCTGTACCTCCACCCCTTTCCCGTGTCGTTCGGCCAGCGACCCGACTCGGCGGTGGTGCGCCCGGTCCGCCGCGGTCGCGTCGAGCCGGACACGGAGCCGGAACCCTGGGTGGTGGCGCTCGGGGCGGAACGGCCCTTCGTCTACGTGAGTTCGGGCACGGAACGGCCGTCGGTCACGTTTCCCTGGCGTGAGCTGTTCGCCGCGCTCGGCCGGGCGGACGTGGACGCCGTCGCGACGATCGGCCCGCACGTCGACCCGGCGGCGCTGGGTGCGAGTACCGCCCAACGTCCGTGTCGAACGCTTCGTGCCACAGGCCGACCTGCTCGAGCGAGCGGCCGCGGTCGTGTCCCACGGAGGTGCCGGAACCGTGCTCGGTGCGGCGGCACACGGACTGCCCCAAGTGGTCGTGCCGCTTTTCGCCGACCAATGGGAGAACGGCGTCGCCGTCACCGACGCCGGCTGCGGCGTCGTGCTGGACCCTGACCGGCGCGGTGTCGACGACTTCGACGAGACGATCCGCTCACTCCTCGCCGGCTCGGCGCACCGCGACGCCGCAGCCCGGGTCGCACAGGAGATCGAGGCGATGCCGACTGCCGCCGATCTGGCTCCCGAGATCGAGTCGCTCGCCGGCTGACGCCCGCCGACCGGGTCGGCAGCGCGTGTCGGGCGGAGCGCCGCGGTCGGCCCGTCAGTGGGCGCCGACCACCGCATCACCCTTGCGGCGACGCACACGCGACACGACGGCCACCACGATCACGCCGACAGCGAGGCCGACGACGGCCGAGATCGCCGTGTTGACGAGCCACTCCAGCACTCCACCGATTCCCGGCACGTCCGCGACCCAGTGCTCGGCGTCGTGGACGAGGTCGTACGGGGCGTGCCAGCCGAGTTCGTGAGCGCCGACGAGGATGATGTGACCGCCGACCCACAGCATCGCCACGATGCCGATGGTCGACAGCGCGCTCGAGGAGCTTCGGCATGCCCGCGACGAGCAGGCGGCCGATCCGCTGGCTCGATGACGACTCGCGTTGCGCCAACCGCAGACCGATGTCGTCCATCTTCACGATGAGGGCGACCACGCCGTACACGATGGCGGTGATCACGAGGGCGACGACGACGAGGATGATCGCTCGCTGCACGACGGACTCGTCGAGCACCTCCTTCAGCGCGATGACCATGATCTCCGCCGACAGGATGAAGTCGGTACGGATGGCGCCGGACACGGTCTTGGCCTCGACGTCCGGTCCCTGCATCACCGCCGGCACCTCCTCGGCGTCGGCGGCGCGGTGGCTGAATCGATGGTGGATCTTCTCCGCCCCCTCGAAACAGAGGTACGTGCCGCCGAGCATCAGGATGATCTCGACGACCACGGGCGCGATGACGCTGAGGACCAGCGCCGCCGGCAGGATGAACACGATCTTGTTGCGCAGCGAGCCGATCGCGATCTTCTTGATGATCGGCAGTTCGCGCTCGGCGGCGAGCCCGCGTACGTACGCCGGCGTGACGGCGGTGTCGTCCACCACCACTCCCGCCGCCTTCACGCTCGCCCGCCCCGCCGCGGCGCCGACGTCGTCGATCGACGCGGCCGCCAGCTTGGCGAGCGCGGCGACGTCATCGAGTAGAGCGGCGAGACCGCTGGCCATGCTGTTCCTCCGAGTGGGGTTGGGGCAGGCGCGTGAGATTAGCGACGGTCAGGCCGCGATCTCGGCGACCCCGCCCGATCCGACCGTTGAGGGGCGCTGTCGCTTCAGTCGGGTGGGCGCCAGGCTGGATCACGGCCCGTGAGACCGAGCAGCCGCTCGAGCGGTGTCGCGTCGTCACGCACGGGGACGATCGGGCCGAACAACGTGCCGTCACGCGGCGCTTCGAACGACGCCACGAAGGCCATTGCGGCCTCGATCTCGTGGTTCGGCGGGTCGTACGGTTGGCCCGTCGCCACGGCGATGTCCCACCCGTGGACCACGAGTTCGTCGAGCGCGACGAGTCCGACCACCTCGGCGGGCATCTCGATGCCTCCGGCGACGGTGGACCCCTCCCAGGCCTGCGGGTCGTTCCACGCGTCGGCCAGCGCGAGCAGGTCACGCGAGAGCCGCTCACGCCAACCCGCCTCGAGGTTCGCGCCGTTCGGCGGTGGCGGTGGCGACGTTCGACCTTCGGAGTCCTTGCGGGCCGCCGCCACGAACCGCGTGGCGAACACACCGAGGTGGTCGATCAGGTCGCCGACGGCCGCATCGGGGCAGGCGGTCGGGAGCGCGAGCTGTTCGTCGGTCGACCGAGACGACGACACCGATCGTGCGCTGTGCGGCCGGATGAAGATCGATCATGGGGAACCGCGACGGTCCTACGAGCTGAGCGACTGCCAGAGACCCATGAGGTTTCCCTCGCTGTCGGTGAAATAGGCGGCGACGCCCATCTCGCCGACGGGCTGCGGCTCGCCCACCGCCGCTCCGCCGTGCTCGGCGATCGTCTCGAGCGCCTTGGTCATGTCGTCGACGTCGATCGTGATGATCGGCCGGCCGATGTCCTCCTGGCGCTGGAACATGCCGCCGCCGATGTACGCCGGTTCGGTGGGCATGCCGGTGTCGTCGGTCGGTCCGGTCTGGACGAAGTCGTAGTCGAATTCGGGCATCGGCTGGATGGCCCAGCCGAACACGTCCGAATAGAACGCTCGGGCCCGGTCGGCGTCGTCGTAGGGAACCTCGAAATGCACCACTCGTCCGGTCATCATCTGCTCCTCTCAGTCTGGGAGCATCAATGTTAGGCACGCCCCCGAGCCCAGGATTCACGACCGCACAACCCCGTCCCGCCCACGATCCGGGTCGGATTCCGGCCGGAATGCGCACCGAATCCGACCCAGAACCGGGAACGGCTGCGAGGGTCAGTCTCCTGGATCTCGGTCACCTCACGGGTCCAGCTCGCGGTCACCGCGAGCCCACCTCGCCACGGGCTCTACGGTGTGACCATGACCGTCGTGCCTTCAGCCATCGGGCTCGTTGCCTCGGACCTTCCCCGCACGCTCGCGTTCTATCGCGCGATCGGCCTCGACATTCCCCCCGAGGCCGACGACGAACCGCACGTCGAGGTCGTCCTCGCGGGTGGGTTCCGACTCCTGTTCGACCCAGAATCGACGATCACGTCATTCGACCCGGACTGGACTCGCGGGCCAGCCGGTTCACCCGGTGCGTCGTTGGCGTTCGAATGCGAAACTCCCGCCGAGGTCGACGCGACGTACGCGGCGATGACCGCCGCCGGGTTCGAGGGGCATCTCGAGCCATGGGACGCGTTCTGGGGGCAGCGATACGCCACGCTGCGCGACCCGGATGGCAACGGCGTCGACCTGTTCGCGGCACTCCCGACCTGACCGCATGCTCTCGCGAAGTCGATCCACGATCCTGAACTACGGCTCGTGAGTCAAACGTGCGATCCACGCGGCCACCACGCCGCGGACGCCGAGCGCCTGCGGGGACGACGCACTCATCAACCTGCTGTTTCCCGAAGGTGGATCAGAAGTGTTGTTGCATCAGGTTCGGGCGCAACTTGCGGGTCAGCCCTGGTCCCCCACGGTCATACGCCGCATCCTCGGCAGTGTTGACCAGCAACTCGCGCCATCACCGGTCACCGTACGAGCCTCGAAGGATGATCTTCGATATGTCAGGGTCGAGGGCATCGAGCTGGCTGTCGACGTCGTCGACGCCTCGGTCTCACACCCCCTGCTCCAGGGACAGCCCTACGAGCCGCACATCCAGCGTGTGATTCGCAACGAGCTGTCAACGGGGGGAGTTTTCGTGGACATCGGCGCGAACGTCGGTTACCACACAGCCCTGGCATCTTCGCTCGTAGGGCCCGGGGGGATCGTGTACGCCTTCGAGCCCAACCCGGAAAACGCACGTCTGATCGCACACACGCGGAATGAGTTCGATCCGATGTGACGGTTGTCGACGCGTCGGCTCACCACGGTGGCGCTGCCGGCGCCATGCGGTTCGCCGCGAACTTCGCCGTCACCGATGGGGGTAGCCTGGCATCCAGCATCTCATCAAACCCAGTCGCTCTGGACCCCGGCGGCGCCACGAGCCGGAGTCTCGATGACCGCCATCCATACAGTGCTGGCGAGCCAACACGCCGACAGCGACCGCAACGCCGCCCAGTTCGAGTCTGCCTGCTGATGGGCATCGCCGTCCGCTCAACGCCCGCCTCGGGGTGGACGCCGGCAACGACGTGGCACTGGGTCACGTCCATCGACCGATCTGGCGTGGCGGCGTGCACACGATCGGGCTGATCCTCGCCGTGCCGGCCGTGATCGTGCTCCTGCTGAGCGCCGACGGAGGGGCCCGATCGCGACTCGGTGTCGCGGTCTACGCGATCGGGTTGTGTTCGATGCTCACCGCTTCGGTGACCTATCACCGGTGGGTCCATGGACTGCGGGCCAGGTGTGCGTGGCGGCGCGCCGACCACGCGGCCATCTTCGCCGCGATCGGTGGATCGAGCACGCCGATCGTGCTCACCGCGCTGCCGGGTGTCACCGGCATCGTCCTGCTCGGTGGGGTCTGGTGGGCGGCGATCGTCGGGGCCGCGTGCAAGCTCGCTCGTTGGGGTGGCGGCGATCGGGCCGGCACCGCGTTCTATGCCGTCACGATCACGCTGGGCGCCGTGGCCGTTCCGTGGCTGTGGGCCCGCCAGGGCATCGGGCCGGCCGTGTTCGTCGTCGCCGGCGGCATCGTGTATCTCATCGGTGCGATGTGTTTCGCCAGGCAGTGGCCGACGCTGCGTCCAGCGGTGTTCTCGTATCACGAGGTCTGGCACGTCTTCACCGTCGTTGCCGCAGTCGCCCAGTTCGCAGCCATTTGGATGCTGGCGACGTAGCCGGTCCGCCGCAGCCGTGCCGGCGCAACCGGGCGGTCACTCGCGGTCGAGCGACGCCGCAATGCCCGGTGAGTTCCACCCACGGCTGCTTGTGTTCACACCACGCCTGAACGGTGGGGCCACGTCGGACCGGTCGTCGAGCGTGCCCGCTTTGACGGCGATCACGCCGGCGGGCTGCACCAGGGCGGAGAAGATCGGGGAACCGCAGTCGCCACAGAATCGGCGATACACGTACACGGCGTCGCCGTTCTCACCCCGATCCTCGAAGGTGCTGAGCGTGCCCGACACCGCCATCTGGCTCTCGAGCACGATGAGATTCACCGAGAACGCTCCGCCGCTCTGGCGCTGGCAGTGATCGCAGTGGCAGACCGCGGTGGCGAGGAGGTCGCCCTCGAGTTCGTAGGTGATCTGGCCACAGAGGCATTGCCCGGTACGTGCCATGGAGCGACGGTAGCACCGACTTCGATCGTTCGCGGGCGCCGCCCCTGCGAGGCACGCAGCATCGCCCGCCGTCTCTCGCCCCAGGACGGTCAGGCGTGTTGCTCGTCGTAGACGTCGCGGGCGGCGACGATGCGGTCGGTGTTGTCGATGGTCCAGCCGATGATGGCGATCACCGGGATCAGCAGTTCGCGGCCGAGATCGGTGAGGTCGTAGGTCACCTGCGGCGGCACGCTGGGAACGACGGTGCGGGAGACCAGCCCGTCCCGCTCGAGCGCCTTCAACGTGCTCGAGAGGACCTTCTGGCTGATGTCACCGATCCGGCGTCGCAGCTCGTTGAACCGCACGGGGCCGTGGCCCAGCGTCTGGATCATCAGCATCGACCACTTGTCGCCGACCCGGGCGAGCATCTGCGAGATCGTCGCCGACACCTCGGGATCCTTGACCGCCGCGCAGTGGGATTGGTCGTGGAGCACGTCGGTCATCGGGCCCTCTCAGGTTCTGGATCGATCACCGACGACGGCGGTTACCTCGACGTCACCTGATGATCTTGAAGTGCCTTCTTGTGGTCGTTGCGAATCGTCGGACACTGGTGGTTACCCACGGATACCAGATCACCGTGGGATACCGAAAGGATACCCATGTCAGTCAACCCCCCTCGACTCGCCATGATCATCGGCTCCACCCGTCCGACCCGTTTCGCCGAGCGGCCCGCGACGTGGCTGGCGTCGGTGGCCGCCGAGCGCGACGACCTGACGCTCGAGACGCTCGACCTGCGCGACTTCGACCTGCCGTACTTCGCCGAGGTCGGTTCCAACCTGCACGTCCCGACCCAGGATCCCGCCGCTCGGGCGTGGCAGGACGCCATTCGCCCCTTCGACGGCTACGTCTTCGTCACGCCGGAGTACAACCACTCGATCCCGGCCGTGCTGAAGAACGCCCTCGATCACGCCTACGTCGAGTGGGTGCGCAAGCCGTTCTCCGCCCTCAGCTACGGAGGCAACGGCGGCGTACGAGCGGTCGAGCATCTGCGGGCGATCGGGATCGAGCTGCAGATGGCTCCGGTGCGCAACGCCGTCGCGATCGGCGGTGGCGAGTTCCAGAAGGTCCACCCCTACGGCGGCAACGCCGACATGAGCGAGATCGACGAGATCCTGCGCCCGTCGGCCAACGCGATGTTCGACGATCTCGTGTGGTGGTCGCACGCACTGAGCCCGGCGCGCGACGCCCTGGCCGCCTGAGTCCCGAACCTCCGTCAGACCGGGAGTTCGTGGAATTCGACGGTGAGCGCCACACCGACATGGTCGGGGTGGTCGTGGAGGATGTGGTCCTTCACCTCGTTGTGCGTCAAGAAGCGAAGGTCGCAATACGGGCATTGTCGTGTTTCGCGGCTCATGGTTCCATCCTGAGACCCTCGTCGACTGCTTGGCAAGGGCCGAACGTCTGGATCCGTTCCGGGTTCACCGGAACGTCTCGACGACGCGCCCGTGCCGGTGCGCGGTGATGCACACCGTCTGCTCCCGCAGCCATCGTGGCAATTCGATCGCCGCTGCGCTCGTCGGCGGCCCATCGTCGACCGCGATGCCGGCGGCATGGGCGGCGCGACGGATCCCGATCGCATCGTCGGCCATCCCGACCAGCCGGAGCCGGTCCACGGCGAGACCAGCGAGTGACGCTGGCGAACGAATCGTCGCTCTCGTGCTGGACGTCGGAGGCGACCGAGCGAACGCCGGTGATGCGCGCCGCGGCTTCGACCAACCGCCGCTCCCGATCGGTGGCGAGCGCGCCCAAGCGGACCGCGATCCCCCGCCCCGTTCGGTAGCGGAAGCGGTTGTGTTCCGAACGCAAACCGGTCACGTCCAGCTCGGCGCGACCGACGTCTGACATCCAACTCGCGAACCGGCGATCCACGTCGGCGAGGGCGACCGAGGCGTCGTCGGACCACCGCATCAGCGAGGCGACGTAATTCGGTCCGCCGGCCTTGGCCGTGGCGCCGACGCTCGACCGCTTCCACCCGCCGAACGGCTGACGTTGCACGATGGCTCCCGTGATGCCGCGATTGACGTAGACGTTGCCCGCGTCGACCCGATCGAGCCAGCGTTCGACCTCCGCGGGGTCGAGCGCCTGCAGCCCGGCCGTCAGACCGAACTCGCTGTCGTTCTGGATGGTGATCGCATGGTCGAGGTCGTCGGCCCTGATGATGCCGAGCACCGGCCCGAAGCACTCGGTACGGGCGAACCACGAACCCGGTCGCACGCCGATGCGGATGCCCGGGCTCCAGGTGCGGCGGTCCGCCGATCGGCACGTCGGCTCCAACAACCACGACTCGCCCGGGTCGAGTGACGTCAGCGCACGTGTGAGCGCCGGTCCTGGCGGCTCGATGAGCGGTCCGACGTCGGTGGCGAGATCGGTGGCGGGCCCGACCCGCAGCGTGGCGGCGGCGTCGCGCAACCGTTCCAGGAACGCCGGGTCGTCATGGAGGGAGGCCTCGACGATCGCCAGGCTGGCCGCGGAACACTTCTGACCGGCGTGGCCGAACGCCGAGCGGACCAGATCGGCGACCGCGTGGTCGATGTCGGCGGTGGCGCTGATGACCATCGCGTTCTTCCCGCTCGTCTCACCGTGGAGGCGCAGCAGCGGTTGCCAGTCGAGGAACATCGAAGCGGTGGCCTGGGCTCCCGTGAGCACGACGGCGTCGACGAGGGGGTGGGTGACGAGTCGCCGGCCGACGTCGCCGTCCGGCGCCGGCAGGAACTGGACGACGTCGGCAGGAACCCCCGCCTCGACGCACAGCTCGACGATGAGCGCGGCGGTCTCCACCGATTGCGGTGCCGGCTTCAGGATGGCGCTGTTGCCGGCGGCGAGCGCGGCCAGCACTCCCCCGGCGGGGATGGCGAACGGAAAGTTCCACGGCGAGGCGACCAGCACCGTTCCGAGCGCGGCCGGTCGTGCGCCGTCGATCCGGGCCAGTCGGCGCCCGTCGTCGGCGTAGTACCGGGCGAAGTCGATCGCCTCGGACACCTCCGGGTCACCTTCGACGACCGTCTTGCCGGTCTCGCGGGCCATCGTCGCCAGGATCCGGCCGCGATCACGCTCGAACAGATCGGCGACGGCGTGCAGGAGCCGGGCCCGTTCGTCGGCGCCGAGATCCCACCATCGTCCACGGGCGTCGCGGGCGATCTGCACCGCCCGATCGACGTCGGCGGCGGTGACCTCCTGCCGAACCGGGTGTGCCGGCACGGCCTGCAACGCCTCGGTGATCCACGCGCGATTCGCCGGGCGGGTCCAGTCGGTGTCGGGAGCGTTGACGAACGGGTCGTCCGGACGGGCCGGCACGGGCAGCGTCGGGCGAGCCTGCTGCCGACGTGGACGATGGTCGAGCAGGCGCCGTCGCCGAACCGCTTCGCGGAACAGCGCCGCCTGCCGATCGAACCGGGCCGGGTCGGCCGCGAGATCGAACAGCTGTGACAAGAAGTTCGCCGGTGCGGTGTTCTCGTCGAGCCGGCGGACCAGGTACGCCAGCGCATGCGGGAAGTCGCCTCGTTGCACGATGGGCGCGTACAGGACGAGGTCGCCGGCGACGGCGAGCACGGCCTCGGACTGAGAGGGCGCCATGCCCTCGAGCATCTCGATGCCGAGCCGGTCCCGCCGTCCCGCGGCGATCATCGCCTCGCGCACACCGAGCGCCCACGCCACGTCGAACAGGTTGTGGCTCCCGACGCCGATGTCGACGGCATCGTCGAACGACGGGTCGGCGAGCACATCGAGCACCGCCTTGTAGTTGGCGTCGACGTCGCCCTTGGATCCGAACGGGGCCGGCTCCCACCCCCGCAACTCGGCCTCGACGGTCTCCATGGCCAGGTTGGCTCCCTTGACGAGACGCACCTTCGTCCGGCCGCCGCCCCGCTGTCGCCGCCGGACGGCCCATGCCCCCAGGTCGCCGGCGACCGCGTGCACGTCAGGGAGGTACGCCTGCAGCACGATGCCGGCGTCGAGACGCTCGAACGGAGCTTCGTCGAGCACGCTGCTGGAACGCCGCCACCGTGAGTTCGAGGTCTCGATACTCCTCCATGTCGAGGTTCACGAACACGGGCGGATCGCACGCGCGCGGCAGCTTCGTAGAGACGCCGGAGACGGTCGGCGATCCGATCGACCGTGTGCTCGAATGCCACGGTGCTGAGACCCGCACAGATCGCGGAGACCTTCACCGACACGTAGTCGACGTCCGGCCGGCGCGAGCCGCGCCAGCACCGCGTCGAGTCGGGCGCGCGCTTCGTCGTCACCGACGATGGCCTCACCGAGGATGTTGACATTGGGTCGCATCCCGGCCCGTCGGCGGTCCGCCAGATGACGGCCGAGGCCCGGGTCGTCGGCCGGCAACACCACCTCGGCCGACTCGGCTCGCAGACGTCGTTCGACGAGCGGCATCACCAGCCGTGGAACGATCGGAGCCAGCGTGGCCCCGATCCGCAGCGTCAATCGATCGATGACGGAGAATGCGGACAGATCGGCGCTCGCCACCAGCCGGGCGAATCGGCTGCGCGGCCCGTCGAGGGTCGCCGAGCCGTGGGATCTCGTCGGTGAGTTGCACGGTGAACTCGGCCGCGCCGGGGTCGCGGACGATCGTGCGCAGACGGGCACGGCGCCGTCGACGGCTTCGGGGTGCAGCGGGCATCGAGGGCGGCCGCATCGTCCACCAGTCGCCGGGCGAGCCGGATCGCCTCGCCGATCCGCCGCTCGTCGTCGGCGTCGACGGAGCGGCGCCGCTGCGGCCTCGTCGTGCTCGTCCGGCTCCATCGCCCCATCGAACCCCACCCGGACGTCGTCCGCCAGTGGCGATCGGTCCGCGCCGCTCGCGGCCGGCTCGAGGTCAGCCGCGCTCCGGACAAAGCGTCGTCCGCTCCACCCGGTCGAGATCACCGCGAGCATCAGCGCGGCCAATCCCATCACGAAGCCGAAGATGACGTCGGTGGTGTAGTGCATCCCTGCGTACACCCGCGCCCACGCCATCGCGAACGCCATGAGTGTTCCGAACGCCGCAACGATCCGGGCCGACTTGACGAAGCCGTACGCCGGCGAGGAGCAAGCTGATGCCGACCCAGCACACCAGCGTGGCGGCGACGTGACCCGACGGGAAGCTGTTCGTGCTGGGGAGCGAACCGATCCTCTCGACCGGCGGCCGCTCGCGGCCGACCAGGTGATTGACGGCCAGGAAGGTCGTGATCTCGGCCAACATCGCCAACGGGAGGAAGACCATCGCCCGCCATTTCCGCAACACCGCCAACACGACCGTCACGGCCGGCGATCAGCGCGACGATCGCCAGCGTGTCACCGGCTCTTGGTGATGAGGCGCGCCAGATCGGTGGCGCCGGTGCGTCCGACTGTCGGCCGCGTCGGCGCTGATCGGAGTTGTCCCAGTCGCGCACGCCCGCGAACGCCTCGGTCGAGGTGATCAACACACCGGCGACGGTGAGCGCCGCGATCATGGCGGCCAGACCGATCAGGAAGGTGATCACGACACGGCGCGCGCCCGGCATCGCGTCGAACGGGTCGCCCGCACCGTCGCTGTTCGTCGGGTCTCGTCCTCGCGACCGGTCCGATGAACGGATCCGGGCACGGCATCGTCGGGAAGCTCGCACGGGCATCACGCAATCAGGCATACCCCGAGAACAATTGGGTAACCACGGGCAATGGTCGATTCTCCTGACCATCGGCGCCGGTGTCGTCGTGGGGGGCCTGGTCGCGCTCGTGGCGACACGTTGGCCGATCCGCACAGGACCCGCACATGTCCGGCGACGACGATCACCAAAGAGGTCACGCGCCACCCGGGCCTCGCCGGCCATCTCCGTCACCACTTCAACCCGAAGACCGAGACCGGGGTCGCACTGATCGCGGCGACGGCGATCGTCGGCGTCGGCGGCGGTCGGCATCGGCATCCTGCTGGCGATGATCCGCATCGAGTTCGGCCTCGAATCGTTGGACTACCGCTTCGCCCGCTTCGGTGCCGATCATGCGACCGTCGGCATCCACCGATTTCCTGCGACACGTCAGTGAATTCGGCGGCACGCGTGGCGTCATCGCCCTCGCCGTCGTCGCCTGCCTCGTCGAGTGCCGGCGCGGGCAGCCACGTGCCGTCGTCCTGTTCCTCACGCTGGCCGTGGCAGGGCAGTTCGCCCTGTCGAACGGCATCAAGTACCTCGTCGAACGGGCGCGTCCCGACCTGAACCAGCTCACCGGCTTCGCCGGCACGTCCTTCCCATCCGGTCACTCGACCGCGGCCGCCACGACGCTCGCCGCGATCGCCCTGCTCGCCACCCGACGACGGTCCCCACGCATCGAAGATGCTCGGCGCCGCGCTCGCAGCCGGCGGTGCGGCGATGGTCGGCGCCACGCGGGTTCTGCTCGGCGTGCACTGGTTCACCGACGTCGTCGCCGGCCTGCTCCTCGGCTGGGCGTGGTTCGCGTTGTGTTCGATCGCCTTCGGCGGCCGACTGCTCATCTTCGGTCTCCCGGTCGCCGAGGCGGAGGCGGCAGCCGATCGACAGTCGCCGACGTACGGAGACCGTCCGATGGCCGGGCGCCGACACGCCTGATCGGTGGCGCCGTGGTGATCGGCCGAGTCGGCGCCGCCGCGCTCGCGCCTGGTCAGGGCTGGTCGAAGTCGGGAAGGATCAGGTTGCCGTCGGTCGTCGAGGTGGAACCCCGGGTTGTGGGCGATCTCCCACAGGTGACCGTCCGGATCGGCGAAGTACCCCGCGTATCCGCCGTAGCTGGTGGTGTGCCGGGGCCCGTGTCACGACGCGCGCCGGCCCGCCGCGCGACGGCGATGATCCCGTCGACCTCAGCGGGAGACCTGACGTTGTGGGCGAGGGCGATCCCGCCGAAACCGTCGCCCGACGCATCGTCGATGCCGGCGTCCGCGGCGAGTTTGCCCCGATCCCACAACACCATCGCTTGGCCGCCCGCTTGGATGAACACGGTCTCCTCCACCTCCTGGCCCGCCACCCGAGCTCCGAGTAGAACCGCCGCGACCGGCTCAGGTCGGCGACGCCCAGAGTCACCAGACTGATGCGCTGCTCCATCGGAGACCGAAACTAGTGATTCCTGCCTGTGGTGCGACCATCGGATGCCGGCTGCAGATGACCGTCGTTCGCGGCGCGGTCAGTGAAGTCCTCGCCAGCTCGCCGGTGAGTCGGCCCGCGCGGCCAGTTCGTCGGACGGCCCCTCGCGGCGTTCAGTGCGGCGGCGGCGGCTTGCACGGCGGGTTCGTCGCGCTGCGACGGCGTGATGCGGGCCGGATTGAGTGCGGTCCCGTTGGCCCACGCGGCGATGTCCGGCTCGGCGCCGTAGGCCCGCGTCGCGAGTGTTCCGCGCACCTGCATGTCGGCCCAGGTCGGCCGGGTTGTCCGGCAGTGTGTTGGGCGGGCACAACCGGTTGCGCTCACGGTCGTCGTCGCGGGTGGCTTCGACGTACCCGGCGAGGGCGGCGCAGAAGCACGGGAACCCGGCGCGGATCGTCTGCAGCCGGATCATGTCCGGGCTCCACACCGGGACCATCGGGGGATACTGCAGACCGGACGCCGCGCAGTGCACCACGAGCGATCCCGGCGCCAGGGGGACCACCCCGTCATCGAGCACGATCTCGTGGGCAGTCACGTGCTGAACGTGGCCGAGCCGGACGACGTTCTCGATGGTGCGCAACAGATCCAGCTCCCACGATCCCAGGGTGGGAGTCTTCGCCATCGTCGGCACGCGCGACGTGTCGATCCGCAGCATCACGCCGGCAGCCTCCAGACGCAGGAACAGGTCGTCGAGCGACTCGGCCTCGGCGGCCGCCCCCATGGTGGACGCGGCGAGTCCGAGTGCGACCGCCGGGTCGGGCTGGACCATCGCCCGGTTGAGCATCCACGGCTCGCGCGGGCGGACCCAGACGATCCGATCGGGTGGCACACCGTTCGTCAGCAACCACACGATCCCGTCGGTGGCGGTCTTTCCGGATCCGACGATCACGAAGCTGCTCGGCGTCGTCCACCAGCGTCGCCAGTTCGTTGACGGCGACCACACGAGCGCCCGCGGCGACGCCGAACGGTGCCGGCGTCGTCGCCGGAATGGTCGGTGACAGATAGGTCGCGTCGACGATGCGGCGGCGCACGTCCACGAGCGTGGTCTCACCCGAGACCCGCGACGTGACCTGATGCGACGGGCCGTCGGCGCGGTACTCGCTCCCACCGAGAAAGGTGACGCGGCCGGAGCCGCGGAAGCGACGGTGCAGGATCTCGTCGTAGTAGTGCTGGATCTCCGCACGTCGCGCACGCTCCTGGAGCCCGGCCTCCGGGCCGTCCTGCTGCACCGCGCCGCTGCCGAGCACGGTGGAGGCGACCCCGTAGAACACCGACGCCTGGTGGAGCTGGACGAACGGGTACGCGTCCTGCCAGTGCCCGGCCGGTGCATGGCGGCGGTCGACGAGCGTGACGTGGACGTCCGCGTGATCGATGAGCGCATCGGTGAACGCCATGCCCATCGCGCCGGCGCCCACCACCAGGTAGTCGGTCTCCATCGAGCGCATCGTCATCGGGCGCCACCTCCGTCGTGCCCGGATGGGCATGGCGATACTACGGCGTCGGACAGGCCGCGTCGTTCGGTTCCGGCGCGGTGGCCGACGGCCGTGCTCAGGCGTCCGACCACACCGGGGAATAGTCGATGTGCGGCTCGATCGGGCCCTTGCCGGCGTGCCGGCGCAGCTCGAGCTTGCCCAGCTGGTTGCGGTGGACCTCGTCGGGTCCGTCGGCGAGCCGGAGCAGGCGGGCGGTGGCGTACATCGAGGCCAGCCCGTAGTCGTTGTTCGTGCCGGCGCCGCCGAACGCCTGGATCGCCCAGTCGACGACCTTGCACGCCATGTTCGGCGCGGCGATCTTGATCATCGCGATCTCGCGCCGCGCTTCCTTGTTGCCGACGGTGTCCATCAGGTGCGCCGTCTTCAACGTCAGCAGTCGGGTCTGCTCGATGGCGATGCGGGCCTCGGCGATGCGTTCCAGGGTCACGCCCTGTTCGGACGACCGGACGTCCGAACGTCACCCGGTGCTGCGTGCGTCGGCACATCATCTCGAGCGCCCGTTCGGCCAGACCGATCGAGTCGCATGCAGTGGTGGATGCGACCGGGCCCAGTCGCCCTTGGGCGATCTCGAACCCGCGGCCCTCGCCCAGCAGGATGTTGGTGACGCGGCACCCGCACGTCCGGTGAACTGGACCTCCGACGCCCGGTCGGGCATCCCGTAGAAGTTGAACACGGGCAGCGGACGGATCACGTCGACGCCGGGCGTGTCCTTCGGGATCAGGATCATCGACTGCTGGCGGTGGCGGTCGGCGTTGTCCGGGTCGGACTTGCCCATGAAGATGATGATCTCGCAGCGCGGGTCGGTGGCGTTGGTCGTGTACCACTTGCGGCCGTTGATGACGTACTCGTCGCCGTCGCGGACGATCGAACTCTCGATGTTGGTGGCATCGCTCGATGCGACGGCCGGCTCGGTCATCGCGAACGACGAGCGGATCTCACCCGCCAGCAGCGGCGTCAGCCAGCGCTCCTGCTGCTCGGGTGTGCCGTAGCGGGCCAGCACCTCCATGTTGCCGGTGTCCGGGTGCGGCGCAGTTGAACACCTCGGGGGCGAGGTGGGATCGGCCCATCACCTCGCACAGCGGTGCGTATTCGAGGTTCGTCAGCCCGGCGCCGTGGCCGCTGGCGGGAAGGAACAGGTTCCAGAGCCCGGCCTCGCGGGCGAGCGGCTTGAGTTCCTCCACGACCGGCCACACCGCCCACGGGCCCAACTCCATCGACTCGCGGAAGAACCGGTCCTCGTTCGGGTACACGTGCTCGTCCATGAACGCCTCGAGGCGTTCGCGCAGTTCGCGTGTCCGTGTGTTCTCGTCGAGATCCATCGGTGCTCCTCGTCGTTCGGTCCGGGTGCTCAGGCTCCGAGTGGGTCCGAGCTCATCGGTCTGGCCGACCATCGCGGCGTCTGCTGGCGTGCCGGTGCGGAGTCGTTCGATCCAGCGCCGGCGTCGCTCGATCTGCACGACCGAGATCGACTTGGCCATGTCGCTGTCGCCGCGCTCGAGCGCGTCGAGCAGCATCCGCTGATGCGTGAGCGCGATGTCGCGACGCGCCGGGTCGGCGCTGAGCCACGCCCGGCGGACGTTCTCGCCGCGCATCTGGAGGGCGCGCAGGATCGAGCTGAGCGTCTCGTTGCCGCTGGCGTCGTAGACCAACGAACCGAACCGGTCGTGCAGCCGGGCGATCTCGTCGGGATCGGTGGCCTGCTCGAGCTGTTCGATCACGGCGTGCATCTGCGGCGAGTTGCTCGTCGGTCACGCGCTGGGCGGCGAGCGCCGCCGCCGGTGGGCTGCAGCAGCTGGCGGACCTCGACGACCTCGTCGAGATCCTTCGTCTGGATCAGTTCCAGGGCGAACACCATGCCCGACAGCAACTCGCTGGGAGCCAGGCTGGTGACGTACGTGCCGTCCCCGCGGCGAACGTCGAGCACGTTGATCTGCGACAGCGCCCGTACCGCCTCGCGCAGCGACCCCGCGAGACGCCGAGCCGGTCGGCCAGCTCCTGTTCGGGCGGCAACCGTTCACCGGGTGCCAGCTCGCCCGAGCGGATCATCGCCCGGATGCTCTCGATCGCCTTCGAGGTGACGCTCACCACAAACCTCCAATGTCTCGGCGAACGCCCGCCTCGTGCCGGCCGTTGCACCATCGCCTGCTCGCGAGGCAGCAGGCACGCATCTCACCAACGTCCGATTCGATGCACGGAGGCGATTTCAGCGCGCGCCGCCTCGCCGAAACATCGGATGTCTGCAAACTAGTCTGGCATCGGTGAACTCGCTGCTCCACGACCAGCCGCTGCTCCCACACCTGATCATCCGCAGCCTCGACGCCCACGACGACGCGCCGTGCATCCATCTGGCCGGACGGGTCGCGTCGTACGCGCGAGGTCCGGCGACGGACCAGCCAGCTGATCCAGGCGCAGCGGGCCAGCGGCGTGCACCCGCGGCACCCGCCTCGCCGTGCTGTCGAAGAACCGGCCGGAGGTGCTCACCAACCTGACGGCGTCGCTCGTCAACGGCTGCGTGATCACACCGCTCCACCCGATGGGCTCGTTCGTCCGATCACGCCTACGTGATCGGCGACGCCGAGATCGAATGCCTCGTGTTCGACGCCGACAACTTCACCGACGCGCGCTGGCGAACTCAAGGCGCAGTATCCCGACCTGACGCTGCTCGGCTTCGGACCCAACGACGTCGGCGACGACTACCTCGCGCTCGCCGACCAGTTCGAACCGACGCCCCTCGAGGCGCCCGACGTGGGGCTCGACGACCTGTGCACCGTCGTCTACACCGGCGGCACCACCGGCCGGCCCAAGGGCGTGCTGATGACCCACCGCGTCTGGCAGGCGATGACGTGGATCCAGATGGCCGAGTGGGAGTTCCCCGACGACCTGCGGATCGCGATCGCGACGCCGCTGTCGCACGCGGCGATGTCGCTCGTGGCGCCCGTGCTGCTGTCGGGCGGCGCGTTCTACGTGATGGACGGCGTTCACCCCGGACGGCTTCTTCGACCTGGTCGCCGAGCACCGCATCACGGCGACGCTGATCGTCCCGGTGATGCTCTACGCGCTGCAGGGACACCCCCGCTACGAGACCGCCGACATGTCGTCGATGGAGACGATCTTCTACGGCGCGTCGCCGATGAGCCCGGCCAAGCTGGCCCAGGCGATCGAGCACTGGGGCCCGATCTTCTTCCAGTTCTTCGGCCAGACCGAGGCGCCGATGGTGATCACCCACCTGAAGAAGGGCGAGCACGATCTCGCCCATCCCGAACGACTCGCCTCGTGCGGGCGGCCCGTGCCGTGGATGCACGTCGCCCTGCTCGACGACGACAACCGGCCGGTCGGCCCCGGCGAGTCGGGCGAGATCTGCACCCGGGGTCCGCTGGTGATGACCGGGTACAAGGATCTGCCCGACGAGACCGCCGAGGCGCTGTCGGGCGACTGGTTGCACACCGGCGACGTCGGCCGCTTCGACGACGACGGCTACCTGTACATCGTCGACCGCACGAAGGACATGGTGATCACGGGCGGCTTCAACGTGTTCCCCCGCGAGGTCGAAGACGTGATCACCACCCACCCCGCCGTCGGCATGGTGATGGTGATCGGTGTGCCCGACGACAAGTGGGGCGAGGCCGTCAAGGCGGTCGTCGTGCTGCAGCCCGGCCACGAGCCCTCCGATGCGCTGACCGACGAACTGCAACAGCTCGTGAAGGACGTCAAGGGTTCGCAGCAGTCGCCGAAGTCGGTCGACTACGTCGAGGCGCTCCCGCTCACGCCGGTCGGCAAACCCGACAAGAAGGCGGTGCGGGCCAGGTACTGGAACGACACCGCCCGGTCGGTGTCGTGACACCGACCGGGCCGGCGTCGATCGATTCGGCGACGTCGATCAGCCGGGCGGATGGCGAGGTCGCTGACGTCTTCGAACTCGGTCGTCAAGTGGCACGACCTTGCCGTCCTCCAGCTGGCTCAGGATGACGCTGCGGTTGAACAGGCGGTTGTAGCCCTCGAGGCCGTCGGTCCACTCCTGGTGAAGTCGAGCACCGGCACCATGCCGTTCAGGTCGAGCGCGGTCGTGGTGTTCGCCGCCTCGTAGAACGACTCGGCGGTGATGTCACCCTCGATCGTCTCGGCGATCTGGGTGAAGCCGACGTAGGCCGCCCACGTGCCCATGCCGCCGAGCGAGTTGTAGTCGAGGCCGTCGTCGATGAGCCCCGATTCCTCGAGTGCGGCGCGGTACTCGTCCCACGGCGCGGTCGAGATGTCGGGGTACATGCCGACGATGATGTTGCCGTCGGTCGCCTCCTCGTTGCCCGTCGCCGAGATCTCGTTCAGGTTGCCCTGCGGGCCGTACTGCTGGGCGTCGGTCCCCGACTGCGCCCACGCGGTGTTCCACGTGATGAACGGCGTCTCGGAGATGATGCTGATCACGCAGTCGGCGTCGGTCGTGGCCTGGGCCACCTCGGCCGAGTAGTCCTGCGCCGTCGGCGGCAGGATGATCACGTCGCCGAACTCTTGCCCAGGTTGCGCCATCGCGTTCTCCATCGGCGGGATGAAGATCTGTGCACCGTCGATGATGACGGCGTTGATGTTCTCGCAGCCGTCCTCGACCGCCTGCTGGACCGCACCGACCGCGTACATCGGCTGGTTGCCGATGTTGAACGAGTACGGGCTGGTCAGCTCCGACGGCGTGATCGGGCAGCACGCCCCGAACCACGTGATGCTCGACTCGGCGATCACCGGCACGATCGATTCGGCGAAGTACGTGAACGAGCCGACGATCGACACCATGCCCTCGTCGACCGCTTGGCGGGCGCACGTGGTGGCGACGGCCGGGATCGAACTGCTCGTCGCACACCGTGACCTCCACCGGACGGCCGGCGATGCCACCGCGGGCGTTGATCCAGTCCGCGTAGAGGTTGGCGGTGTTGGCGATGTTCTCGTAGGTCGGACCGGCGGCGTTGAGCGTCGTCACGGTCATGATCTTGAGCGGTTCGCCGGTCGGTGCCTCGCCGGTCCCCTCTGCTGTCGTGCCCTCGGCCGCGGTGCCGGCGGTCGTGTCACTGCGGCCGCCTCGGCTGCCGCCGTGTCGGCAGTCGTGTCGCCGGCGCCGGTCGGTCAGCATCGTCGTCGTCGCTGCCGCACGCCGCGACAGCCAGGCCGGCGACGGTGAGCAGCACGACGGCGCGTCGCCACGTGCGCCGACTCGGGATCGAACGCGGCTCTTTCGTCGTGGACATCATGTTCCCCCATTGCAGATATCGCGGGCGCCGGACGCGCACCGACCTGCGACGTATAGCACAATACATCCGATGTTCGCCACCCGAACTGTCGAACGCGACGGTGGCACCGGCCCGGTCAGAGCCGGTGCTGGCCCGCCAATGTCAAGCGATCAGCGGAGATCAGCGGCGTCGAGCGCCGAGTAACCGAGCGCGCGTCGCGAACGTGATGTACGATCCGGCACGCGTCGACCGCTCTGATGTTTCGCTACGCAGCGTGGGGGATCGGCGAGAGGGGGACGATGAACGAAGTCATCAGATTCGCGTTGCTGGGCCTCGGCGTCGGCGCGCTGTACGCGCTGGCCTCCCAGGGCCTGATCGTGATCTACCGCGGCACCGGCGTGCTGAACTTCTCGCTCGGTGCGACCGCGATCGCCGGCGTCTTCATGCAGTGGGAACTGCACGAACGAGCCGGGTGGCCGTTCCTGGTGTCGGCGGTCGCCGGCATCGCCTGGTCGGCGTTCCTCGGCGCGCTCACCCACTGGGTGGTGATGCGCCCGCTCCGCCGGGCGAGCTCCCTGGTGCGGGTGATCGCCACGCTCGGCGTGCTCATCACGATGCAGGCGGCCGTCGTGCTGCGCTACGGGTCGAACCCACGTCAGATCGAGAGTTGGCTGCCGACCGATCGCGTGACGCTGTGGGGCGACGTCGGCATCACCGCCGACCGCCTGATCCTGCTCGCCATCGGCAGCGCGTCGGCGTTCGGGCTGTGGCTGCTCTACCGGACCAGCCAGTTCGGCCTCGCCACCGAGGCGGTGTCGGAGAGCGAACGATCGGCTGCCGCGATCGGCCTGTCGCCCAACCGGATCGCCCTGCAGAACTGGGCGCTCGGCTCGGCCATCGCCGCTGCCGCCGGCATCCTCGTCGTACCGATCATCACGCTGCAGGTCACCGCGATGACCGGACTGATCCTCGCCGCGCATGGCGGCCGCGCTGGTGGGAGACTTCCGCTCGTTCCCCATCGCCACCGCCGCCGGGTTCGCGATCGGCATCGGCCAGGCGCTGGTCGGTCGCTTCGGCAACCAGGAAGGCCTCGGTGCGTCGCTGCCGTTCCTCGTGATCATCGTCGTCCTCGTGTTCCGCGGCCGCTCGCTGCCGCTGCGCGACCACTACCTGCAGCAGTTGCCGATGGTCGGCACCGGCCGCATCCGCTGGGCGTGGGCGCTGTTCGCCGCCGGAGCCGTCGTGTTCATCATGGTCACCAAGCAGACGAAATGGGTCGACGCGATCACCGTGTCGCTGGGTGTCGCCATCGTCCTGCTGTCGATCGTCGTGCTCACCGGGTACGCCGGTCAGCTCTCGCTCGCGCAGTACTCGATCGCCGGCTTCGGCGCGTTCGTCGCCGGTCGGCTCGTCGCCGTGTTCGACATCCCGTTCCTCCTCGCGCTGCTGGCCGGCGTCGCCGCGGCGGTGCCGCTCGGGCTGATCTTCGGGCTGCCCGCCGTGCGGACCCGAGGCATCAACCTGGCCATCGTCACGCTCGGCCTCGGCAGCACGATCGAGCTGATGCTGTTCAAGAACCGCGACTACACCGGCGGCGTGCAGGGCACCCAGGTCGGGCAACCCCGACCTGTTCGGCTACGACATCGGTTCGATCACCCACCCCGAGCGCTACGGCATCTTCACGCTGGCCATGCTGCTGCTGGCGATGGTGGTGGTCGCCAACGTCCGCCGCGGCCGCAGCGGCCGCCGCCTCATCGCCGTGCGCACCAACGAACGGGCCGCCGCCGCGCTCGGCATCAACGTGATGGTGGCGAAGCTGTTCGCGTTCTCGTTCGCCTCGGCGATCGCCGCGCTGGGCGGCATCGTGCTGGCGTTCCGGCTCAGCTCGATCAGCTACGGCTCGTTCAGCAACTTCACCTCGATCACCTACGTCGGACTGGCGCTGCTCGGCGGCGTCGGCCAGCTGCTCGGCGCGTTCGTCGGTTCGACCCTCGCCACCGCCGGCATCACCCAGGAGATCCTCGAGACGACGTGGGAGGGCGTCGGCAAGTGGATCCAGCTGATCAGCGGCGTCGGCATCCTGCTCACCCTCGTCATCTACAAGGACGGCATCGCCGCCGAGTGGCTGCGCATGTCGCCGGGAACTCAAGAAGACCCGCAAGTGGAGCCAGCCCTACACGATCGAACTCGCCGACGTCGCCGACACGACGACCGACCAGCAGGAGCGCGTGCCGGCCCGCACGCTGACGGTCGAGGACTCACGGTGCGGTACGGCGCCGTCGTCGCCGTCAACGACGTCAGCTTCCGGCTCGAGCCCGGCAGGGTCACCGGCCTGATCGGACCGAACGGCGCCGGCAAGACCTCGCTGATCGACGCCATCAGCGGGTTCGCCGCGGCGCAGGGCACGGTGCTGCTCGACGACCTCGACCTGTCGAAGGCGCCGGCGATGCGCCGGGCCCGCTCCGGCGTCGCCCGGTCGTTCCAGTCGCTCGAGCTGTTCGACGACTCGACGGTGTTCGAGAACCTCAGCGTCGCCGCCGACCCGCAGGACCTTCGCTCGTACCTCCTCGATCTCATCTGGCCGATCAACCCCAAGCTGCCCCCCGAGGTCGTCCGGGCGATCACCGAGTTCGACCTCGACGAGGACCTCCACCGCGACGTGCAGGACCTGTCGTACGGCAAGCGCCGCCTGCTCGCCATCGCCCGGGCCGTCGCCATGCACCCGAGCGTGCTCCTGCTCGACGAGCCGGCGGCCGGCCTCAGCTCGGCGGAGAGCGCCGAACTGGCCAAGGTGGTGCGCCGGCTCGCCGACGACTGGGGCATGGCGATCCTCGTCGTCGAGCACGACATGAACTTCGTGATGGGCGTGTGCGACCAGGTGATCGTGCTCGACTTCGGCAAGCTGATCGCGGTCGGCTCACCCGACGAGGTGCGATACGACCCGGCGGTCGATCGCCGCCTACCTCGGCGAGGCACGACGTCGAAGCCGAGGCCGAATCGTCGCCCGCCCTGGCGGGCGAGCGCCGCTGCACCGGTCGCCGGAGGTGCGTCATGAAAGCGCCGCTGCTCGAGACCCGCAACCTCAAGGCCGGCTACCTGGGCCGCGAGGTGGTGCGGGCGGTCAACCTCCGCGTCGACGCCGGCGAGGTGGTGTGCCTGCTCGGCCCCAACGGCGCCGGCAAGTCGACCACGCTGCTACACGATCGCCGGCGAGCTGGCACCGGTCGACGGCATCGTGATGTTCAACAACGTGCCGACGTTCACGCCCGATGGACCAGCGGGTTCGCGACGGCGGCATCGGCCTCGTCACCGAAGAACGGCTCGTGTTCACGAAGCTGTCGGCGCGCGACAACCTGCGCATCGGTGGCGGTTCGGTCGAGGCGGCGCTGGCGCTGTTTCCCGAGCTCGAGCCGCGGCTGTCGGTGCGGGGCGGGATGCTGTCGGGCGGCGAGCAGCAGATGCTGGCGCTCGCCCGCGCCCTGAGCCGCAACCCGGCGCTCCTGCTCGCCGACGAGCTGTCGCTCGGCCTCGCGCCGAAGATCGTCGACCGGCTGCTCGGCGCCGTCCGGCCGGCGGCCGACGAGCGCGGCACCGGCGCCCTGATCGTCGAGCAGCACGCCCACAAGGCGCTCAAGTACGCCGACCGCATGTACCTGATGGCGCGCGGCCAGATCCTGCTCGAGCTGCCGGCCGCCGAGGCGCTGCGCGCGCATCGACGAGATCGAGGACGCCTACCTGCGCGGCACCTCGGAGACCGAGGAAGACCACATCGAGCGGCTGCGCCGCAAGAACAAGCGCAAAGCAGTGGAAGCGCCAGCGGGTCCGCGAACGCGAGCTGGAACGTCTGACCGGAAAGATCGTTTCCACCAGGAGGGCAGAAGATGATGACTACTACTTCGAGAAGGAACGGCGCCTGCGTTCCTGGGCGAAGCGAGTGAGGAGGTAGCCGACCATGGGTTACCGCACCGCAGAACTCCCCCCGGTCGAGCTCGACGAGTTCGCCAAGATCCCGTTCTTCGCAGCGGATGAAGATGCTGCAGCTGCACTGGGTGCGAGTACGGCTTCGGCACGCCGAAGCAGACGATCAACTTCTACGTGTGGAAGATCTTCTTCTACGCGCTGTTCGGGTTGATCGTCGCCGGCGCCTTCACCAAGGGCCTCGAGTTCGACGACATCGGCGGCTGGTGGGACGAACCGATCCTCTACCAGAAGCTGATGGTCTGGACGATCCTGCTCGAGATCCTCGGGCTGGCCGCCACGTGCGGTCCGCTGGCGTTCCACTTCGATCCGCCGATCGGCGGCGTCCTGTACTGGTGGCAGAACGACACGCTCCGGGTCCCGCCGTACCCGAACCACGTCCCGTTCACCAAGGGCAACCGCCGCACGCCGTGGGACACCGGGCTCTACAAGCTCATCGTGTTCTGGCTCGTGATGATGCTGTTCCTGTCGGGCGAGCAGGTCGACGGGCTGCCCGAGGGCTCGGCCGGCATCATGCCGCAGTGGGCGCTCGTGACGTACTGCGGCCTGATCATCCTGATGGGCTTCCGCGACAAGATCGTGTTCCTGTCGGCGCGGTCCGAGCAGTACGTGCCGACGATGCTGTACTTCGGCCTGTTCAGCAACTTCGTCGACATGATCGTCGCCGCCAAGATCTGCATCGTCGTGATCTGGATGGGTGCCGGCTTCTCGAAGCTGCAGCACGGCTTCTCGTCGACCGTGGCGATCATGGTGCAGAACACGCCGTGGATGGTGTTCGCAGCGGTTCCGCAAGGCGACGGTCAAGGACTACCCGAACGACATCCGGCCGTCGAAGATCACCCACCTGCTGGCCCACATCGGCGGCACCACCTGCGAGCTGGTGATGCCGCTCGTGCTGCTGTTCTCACCGTGGCCGTGGCTGACGTGGATCGCGATCATCTCGATCTGGATGCTCCACACGTTCATCATCTCCACCATCCCGATCGCGGTGCCGCTGGAGTGGAACGTGTTCTTCATGTTCGTGCGTCGCGTTCCTGTTCGCCAACTTCCCGCCCGGCGAGGGCTACGGGGTCGGCGACATGAATCCGGCGCTGCTGGCGATCGTCGTGACCGTCGCGCTGTTCCCGATCGTGCTCGGGGCGCTGCGACCGCAGTACGTGTCGTTCCTCGTCGGCATGAAGCAGTACGCCGGCAACTGGGCGTCGGGCATCGTTCTCGTTCCGCAACAAGGAGATGGAGGACCGGATCAACGAGCGGATCGTCAAGGCCGCCGACAACCAGATCGACCAGCTCGACCCGCTGTTCGGCAACGAGATCTCCGAGATCTTCATCCAGAAGGCGGTGGCGTTCCGGATGATGCACCCGATGGGCCGCATGCACATGTCGGCGCTGATGCGCCACACCGACGGGCTCGACGACCGGATCCAGCGGGAGGGCGAGTTCGTCAGCAACGTGCTCACCGGCTGGAACTTCGGCGACGGCCACTGCCTCGACGAGCGCCTGATCGAGGCGCTGCAGGAGCGCTGCCAGTACGAGCCGGGCGACGTGGTCGTCGCCTGGACCGAGTCGCAGCCGGCCTTCAGCAAGAAGGTGCAGTACCGGGTGATCGACGCCGCGCTCGGCACGGTCGAGAAGGGCTGGTACCACAACGACGACGCGTACAACGAGCAGCCGTGGCTGCCCAACGGCCCGATCCCGCACACCGTCACGTGGACCCTGCCCGGCTACGTGGCGCCGGGCGTCGCCTACCCGGGCACCGGCGGCCGGGTGTGACGACGCCGTGACGCGTCGGCAGTCGATGACGGTGACGTCGTGACCACGGCGATCGTCGTCGGCAGCGGGCCGAACGGGCTCGCCGCCGCGGCGCGGCTGGCCCGCGCCGGGCTCGAGGTCACCGTGCTCGAGGCCAGCGACACGATCGGCGGTGGCGACGCGCAGCTCGGAGATGATCGTCCCCGGCCTGCTGCACGACCACTGCTCGGCGTTCCATCCGATCGCCGCCGCGTCGCCGTTCCTCGCCGAACTCGACCTCGCGTCGCGACGGGCTCACCTGGCTGCAGCCGGAGGTCGACTGCGCCCATCCGCTCGACGACGGTTCGGCCGGCGTGCTGTACCGATCGCTCGAGCGGACCGCCGACGCGCTTGGCGGCGACGGTCAGCGGTGGCGTCGAGTGTTCGGGCCATCCGACGACGCACTTCGACGACCTGTTCGCCGACGCCTCCCAGCCGGTCCTGCGGGTGCCGCGTCATCCCGCTGACGTTGGCGCGCTTCGGCGCCGGCGCGATGCTGCCGGCGACCGCGCTGGGCCGCGCTGTGGACGACCGAGCAGGCCAAGGCGCTGTGGGCCGGGATCGCGGCGCACGCGTTCTCCCGGCTCGACCGGCCGATGACCAGCGCGGTCGGGCTGATGCTGATCGCCGCCGCCCACGCCAAGGGCTGGGTGGTGGCGCAGGGCGGCTCGCAGGCGATCGCCGACGCCCTGGTGGCCGACATCGAGCGCCACGGCGGCACGATCGAGACCGGCGTGCGCGTGACCGTCGGCCGACGACCTGCCGCCGCAGCGACGTGCTGATGCTCGACGTGTCGCCGTCGATCGCCGCCGACATCCTCGGCGACCGGCTTCCCGGCCGCGTCGCCCGCTCGTACCGCCGGTTCCGGCACGGGCCCGGCGCGTTCAAGGTCGACTTCGCGATCGAGGGCGGCGTGCCGTGGACGGCCGAGGCGGCCCGCCAGGCCGGCACGGTCCACCTCGGCGGCGGCGCCGACGAGATCGTCGCCAACGAGCAGGCCGTGCATCGGCGGGACGATGCCGGAGCGACCGTTCGTGCTCGTCGGCCAGCAGTACCTCGCCGACCCGAGCCGGTCGGTCGGCAACATCCACCCGCTGTGGACCTACGCCCACGTGCCCCACGGCTACGCCGGCGACGCCACCGAGGCGATCATCGCCCAGATCGAACGCTTCGCCCCCGGCTTCCGCGAGCGGATCGTCGGCACCGCGGTGCGCTCGACGACCGAGATGTCGGCGTACAACCCGAACTACGTCGGCGGCGACATCATCGGCGGCGCGTCGTCGCTGACCCAGCTGCTGTTCCGGCCACGCTTCGCGCTCGACCCGTACTTCACCGGCGTCCCGGGCACGTACCTGTGCTCGGCGTCCACACCGCCGGGCGCCGGCGCGCACGGCATGTGCGGCGCCAACGCCGCCGCCCGCGCGCTGGCCGGCTGGGCTCCGACCGTCGGAGCTTGAAATCCGTTCGTACACCTTGCTCGACGAATTCGTTGTGACCGATCGTCAGGAAGGGACCTGCCAGATGAACCAAGAGCCTCAACCTGCTGCCCGAGGCGGAGCGAGCCGCGACGGGCTCGCCGCGCTCGCCATCGGGGTCCTCGCCGTCGCGCTCATCGCCGTCGTCATCAACGCCATCGTCTAGCCCGGTTCGCTACGCGTAATACGAGCCGTTGCTTTCGTAGCCGATCTGTGCCGCGTCGGTCGTCGACTGGTCGAGCGGCAGCGACTGGAACTCGAATTCCCCAGATCGACCTGACCACTCCATGTGAGCGGTGGCGGCGCGGAAATCGCCGCGGAACTGCTGTGCAGGATTGTCGAAGTGTTCGACCGTCGGCCCGCCGGTCCATTGCACCTTGAACGAGACCCGCCCCATTCTCGGCTGGCTTCCGTTGCCGAGGATCGCGTTCTCGAAGTCGAAGTGGTCCGTCTGCGCGAGGTCGTCGATCGCATAGCGTCGCGGTGCCTGCGTCGAGGTCGACGTCGACGCAGGCATCCGCCATGGTGGTGGTCCAGAACAGCCCGTTCTGCGTCACCCCGGGGTTGAAGTCGTGAACCTGCGCGCCCCCCAGACTGGGGTCGAACACGTCGATTCAAACGAAGCCGAACGTGGCGTTGCGAGCGTGACCGTCGCGACCTCGGAACACGCCCTGCATGAAGCGCATGTCGTTGAAGAGGTACGGCAGCCTGCGGCGCTCCCCCGTGCGGCGATTCCAACGATCGACCATGCCACTGATGAACGCGATTCCGGTGGCACCCTGAAAGTTGTAGACCGTCGCCGGATCGGAGTCGGGGCCCTCCAGGAACGGGGGCGCTTGCACGTGTGATTGCACGCCAGGGAAGAACTCCGTGGTGGTCGGGATCGGCACGGCGAGGCCGATCCCCGGACCGGCGGCCTGTGCCGAGCGCGGGTTCGAGCAGGCCCGATCCGACCGTGGATCCCACGACAGCGGCACCGACCGCTCCCTGCAGAAAGCCACGACGGGACAGCCGACCGAACGATGCGTGACGATGTCCCGCATGAAGGCTCGCCCTCGTGTCCCTCGACGGCACCATCGGCCGGTCGGAGAAAAAGCGATTCTGTCCCATCGCGTCCACCTCCCGTGTTTGCCATCGATCGTGCGCCGATTCCTCGCCCGTGTCAACCGATCGACAGCGCCCACCCGAGACCGTTTCGGGTCGGAATGAGTTGGCGACCCCGACATCGGCGACGCCACCGGGCGGCCTCGCCCTTGCTGCACGACGTCACGCGACGTCTGGGCGCGCATCACGCTCGAAGGCGAACGAAATCGCGCCCAGACACCGCACGTCGACGCCGCCTGCCCCGCCCGTCCGCTCCGCCCTCCGCCAACATCTGGGCGCGTGCACCACGCTCGGAAGGCGAACGAAATCGCGCCCAGACGTGCCGCTCCTCCGATCGCCCGCGGTTCAGGGCAAGGCCGAGCGCGCTTGCGGTCTCGGCGCGGCGGGAATCGGGCCAGGTCGTCGTCTTGTCTCCGACGCCGAGCGGATGTGGTGGACTTGCCGGCGATGGGCGAAGCAGCTCCGCGCCCGACGTTGCGCGTCCACATCGAGGGAGCGACCGCGTGCTGACTCCACTGCCGCAGCAAACCGTGCTGCTGACCGGTGCGTCCGGCTCTGCTCGGCACGTGGCTGCGACGAACGGTGCCGAGCGACACCCGGCTCGTGAGCCTCACGCATCGCACGCGGGTGTCCGAGCGCTTCGCCGTGACCGCAGATCTCCGGGACCAGCGAGCAGTGCTGGCCGCGATGGGTCTCGCCCTGCCGTCGCTGGTGATCCACACCGCGTACGCCAAGGACGAAGCGTCGATCGTCACGGCGACGCGCAACGTGGTCGACGCTGCGACCGTCGTCGGCGCCGACGTCATGCACATCTCGACCGACGTGGTGTTCTCCGGCGACGGGGTTCCTCGCGACGAGGACGCCCACCCCGACCCGGTCATGGAGTACGGCCGATGGAAGGCCGTGGCCGAGGAGATCGTCGGGGGCACCAGCGCAGGGTCCACGATCGTCAGGCTCCCGCTGATCGTGTCGCTCGATCCCGACGACCACGTCACGGCACGCATCCGTGCGGGAGCGTCCAGCGGCAACGACCGACAGCCTGGTTCGACGACGAGGTACGCCAGCCGGCCGCGGCGTCAGAACTCGCCGAGGCGCTCTGGCGCATCGCCGCCCTGGGCGGACCTGACCGTGCGGGCGTGTGGCATCTGCCAGGGCCCGAACAGCTCAGCCGGTACGAGATCGCTCAGCGGGTGGTCGCCCGGCTCGGGCTCGATCCCCACAGCGTCGTGCCGGAGCACAGCCCGCCTTCGGTGGACCGACCGCGCCACGTCGTGCTCCGCGACGATCGCGCGAAGCGATCCATCGACTGGTCACCGCTCGCCGATCCTGAGCTGACCCGCCGTGGTCGGTCAGATGCCGAGTCGGCCCCACGGTCCCCAGATCGCGAACGTGATGGCCTTGCGATGCCTGGATGTTGACGAACAACGTGTCGCCCGACGGGCTGAACGTCGCGCCGGCGAACTCCTCGCCGTACCGGGTGACGGCGGGATTGGCGTTGCTGGTCAGCCGGTTGAGCGCGACGTCGAGGAGACCGCCGTCGCGATCGAGGCGGCGGATGTAGTTGTCGGCCGGTCCGTCCTCGCAGAGGAGGATGCTGCCGCGATCGTTGCGCGAGGTGATGTTGTCGGGCAGTTCGAGCGCCGTCGGCGAGGTCGACTGGTACCGGCACGTCAGCGTCGATCGCCGAGGGTCGTACGACCAGACCTGGCCCGTCCCGTTGCCGTATCCACCGACGGTGTCGGGGCCGACCTCGGCCGCGCCCCCACCTTGCGTCGACGTGAAGAAGATCTCGCCCTTCGTGTACGAGGCGCCTTCGAGGCGCGAGAAATGGGCCGCCCCCTGGGCGCGACCCTGGTCGCCCACGTACTGGATGGCGTCGTTGTTCGTCGTCGGGGCGGGCACACCCGGCGTGTACGGGAACGTCGGGTCCGGGTCGTCGATGTCGACCCAGTCGACCGGGTACGACGCCCCGATCGGTCTGCGTCCCCTCCAGATGCGCGTTCGGCACACCGGCGACGCGCAACATCTGGAGCCGTGCCACCGTCGAGCAGCCGGCCTGCCTGCTCCGGATTCTCCGGTGGGATGTATCGGTAGAGACCCGACGGGAACCCGAAGTTGTCCTCGGTGAGATACACGATGCCCTCATCGGGGCTGTACGCCGCGGCCTCGTGGGCGAACCGTCCAGCCGCCCTGATCGGCTGCCGGTCGGACTCCCCGCCCGCTGGCACCTCGAAGATGAAGCCGTGCCGCTGCGTCAGCGTCACGTTGGAGGCGTGCGTGAAGTCGGCCCCGACGTCCGGGCCGTTGACGGTCTCCTCGCAGGTGATCCACGACCCCCACGGCATGACCCCGCCGGCGCAGTTCATCTGGGTGCCGTTCAGGCTCGTGAACGCTTGGAGCACCTGACCATCGGGCGTGACCTCGATCGTGGTGGTGCCACCGCCGGTGTTCGGGTCGTAGGGCGTGCCGGCGCCGAACGCCCCCACCGGACCGTTGACCTCGTGATTGCGAACCAGCCAGACGTTCCCGCCGGCGCCCTGGAACGCACCCATCCCGTCGTGACGACCGGGCAGGACGGTCCCGTCGTCGAGGACGATCGGCGGCCCGTCGGTGTCGTGGAACGACCGGTACTGGAACCCCGGCGGAAGGTGGAGCCGCACCCGTCCGTCGCGCAGATCGGCGACGGGTTCGAGCGTGAAACGGTCATTCTTCGGGCCGGCCGCTTGGGCGACCACGTTGTCGAGTCCGCCCGACAACAACACCCCGCCCGTCGTGGCGGCGGCAGCCTGCAACAGGGTTCGACGACTGATCTTGGCCATGTGTGCTCCTCCCGTGGGACACCCGCTGCGCAGACAATATCAGTGCACCGCGCGGGGGTTTCGTCGGTGCGGATGGGCGTCGATCGGCACGTCGAAGACGCCGCCGATCAGGCATGCAGGCCCGGTCCGGTCGAGGATCGCTGGCGCCGACGGACGTGGGAAACGCTGCGGCGCGGCAGCCGTCCAGCCAGCCACATCCCGATGACCGCGACGCTCGCCGGCACGATCATCGCCACCGCCACCGCGTGGCCGACGAGCCAGCCCGACTCGTCGCCGAAGGTCACGATCGCACCGACCGCACCGGTGCCGAGCGCGATGCCCAGGTTGTCGGTGAGTTGCAGCGACGCCGTCGTCGAGCCCACCTCGGCCTCCGCGACGCTGCGCAGCGCCAGCTGGGCGTGGGCCGAGTACGCCAGCCCCATCCCGAAGCCGGCGATGACGACGCCGACGTGGATCACCCAGAAGGGCAACAGGTCGGGGATCGCCCCCATGCCGACGAGCGCGATGCCCGGTGCGAGCAGGAGGTAGCCGGTGCGCACGAACCAGGCCTCTCCCATCCGACCGATGAACCGCTGCTGCACCCACGTCGCCGCCGTCCAGGCGACGGTTCCGACGGTGACCGCCACGCTGCCGGCGAGGCTCGACGCTCCTCGACCGGTGGTGACCGCGAACGGGACGAACGCGTCGGTGGCGAAGAAGGCGAACGTCAGGACCCCGCGGGAGGCGATGACCGCCGGGAGTCCGGGCGCACCGCGCAGCGTTCCCCGCGGGGTGAGCCGGCTGAACGGTCCGACGGCGACGAGCGCTCCGACGATCACCGCCGGCCCGAGCATCCACCGGCTGGCCGTGAAGCTGGCGACGACGAGAGCGACGCCTGCTGCCACGCGGGTGGCTTCGACCATTCGGCGGCGCATGAATCGCACACGGGACGCCGTCGCGGCACCCTCGACGGGACCGAGCCGGAAGATGGACGGGAGCACGAACAGTCCCGCGCACGCCACCAGTGGGACGAGCCCGAGGAACACCCAACGCCAGCCGACCTCCTGCGCGATCCGCTCCGCGAGCACGGGTCCGATCAGTCCGGGCACGACCCAGGCGGTCGACAGAATGGCGAACATGCGGGGTCGTTCGTCGACGTCGAACGCTCGACCGATCGCCACGTAGCCGATGGCCGGCACGACGCCCGCACCGAACCCCTGCACGAACCGCCCGACGACGAGGACCGGCATCTCCGGGTGCGAAGCCGCAGATCAGCAGTCCGATGGCGAACAGCACCAGCCCGAGCAGGTAGGGCGGACCGGCACCGCGCCGGTCTGCCTGTTCGCCGGCGAACACGATGCCGATCATCGTGCCGAGGAAGAACGCCGCGGTCACCCAGCCGTACCACGCGATCCCGCCGAGATCGCGCTCCACCTGCGGCAGGATCGTGGTCGACCGCGAGCGACTCGAACGCCACCAACGTGACCACCGAGACCAGTCCGACCTTGAGCGCGCCGCGTCCGGGAGCGCTGGTCGCCGTGTCGTCGAGCATCACGTCCCGCAAGGTACGACGTGAACCCGACTTGAAGTCAACCCCCGTTGCGCCGGCCGGGCTCGCGACCTTCGACGCCCAGTGGATCTCGGTGGCGATCGGGTCGGGATCCGGACCGAATCCGACCGAGATCGACGGGCCGGCCGACCGGTCAGGACGGCGTCGTCACGGCAGGTTCAGTTGCCAGGTGACCCCGAACGGGTCGCCGACCCAGCCGAACCGAGCACTGAACCCGTAGTCGTCGAGCGGCATGTACACCTGTCCCCCGTCGGACAGCCGACCGAAGATCCGCTCGAGTTCGTCGACGTCATCGCAGTCGATCCACAGCGACACCGCCGGCGTGAAACCCCATGCGTGTTCGATGGGGCTGTCGGCGCAACCGAACTCGCTGCCGGCAAGACGGAATTTCGCCGCCATGACCGTGCCGACGGGCCCACCACCATCCGGGCCGTAGTGCGTGATCTCGACGAGTTCGAAGTCGTCGAAGACGCTCTTGTAGAGATCGAGTGCCGCGGTGGCAGCACCGTTCTGAAACGTCAAGAAGGTTCGGAGTTCCTGCGTCATGAGCTTGACGCTAATGGAGCGGCCGGTCGAGCAATACCCGACCTGTCAGGTCGGAATTCGGCTGGTGGTCCGACACACTTGGCCCATGGCGTTTCCGAACCCGGTGAACGAGAAGGCGGCCCGTGTCGTCGCCGGCTTCGTCGCCGCGCTGGCTGCACTGACCCTCATCACACGATCCGAGGCACTGATCGTGGTGCTCGCGATCGGGTTTCTGCTGCGGGTGATCGCCGGGCCGAAGTTCAGCCCGCTCGGTCAGCTGGCCACGCGGGTGATCGCTCCCCGCCTCGGCGATCCCGTGCTCGTCCCCGGGCCACCGAAGCGTTTCGCCCAGTCGGTCGGCCTGGCCACCACGACCGTCGCCGCCGTCGCCGCGATCGGGTTCGGATGGACCAGCCTGGCCTTCCTCCTGATCGCCGTGCTGCTCGTGTTCGCGCTGCTCGAATCGGTGATCGGCTTCTGTGCGGGATGCTGGGCGTTCGGTCTGCTGATGCGCCTCGGAGCGATCCCCGCGGACACCTGCGAGGCCTGCAACGACATCTGGGCGCGCCGCACCACCGTGTGACGCGCGGTCCGACTCGGCACGCACGGGGCGCGCGGACGTAGTCTGCACCCCGTGCAGATCACAGTAGTGGGTGGCGGCGTCGCAGGGTTGGCGGCCGCGTTGAAGTTGGGTCGACTCGGCCATCAGGTGAAGGTGCTCGAGCGTGACCCCACGCCGATGCCCGCCACGGCCGACGAAGCGTTCGACTGGGTTCGCCGCGGCGCTCCCCAGGTGCGGCACAGCCACGCCTTCCTCGCCCGCCTTCGATCGATCCTGTCCACGAGCGAACCCGACGTGCTCGAGGCGTTGCTCGCCGCCGGCGCGACCGAGATGCCGTTCGGCAAGGACCTGCCCGCCACGATCACCAACTACGAGCCTGCGCCGGGCGACGACGAACTCGTCATGCTCGCCTGCCGTCGCACGACGTTCGAATGGGTGCTGCGACGGATCGCGATCGACGAGGGCAACGTGTCGTTCGAGGTCGGGCGCGCCGTCGTCGGCCTCGTTGCCGACGAGTCCACTCCCCCGGTGGTCAGCGGGGTCCGCCTCGATGACGGCACCGTCATCGAGAGCGACATCGTCGTGGTCGCCGCCGGGCGCCGCTCGGCGCTGCCCGACTGGTTGGAGGCCATCGGCGCCAACGTGCCGGCCGACGAGGAGGAGGACACCGGGATCGTCTACCTCTCGCGGTTCTACCGACTCCGGGAGGGCGAGGAGTACCCGCCGCGCTCCGGTCCCATCGGCGCCGACCTCGGCTACGTCAAGTACGGCGTCTTCG
The DNA here is from genome assembly GCA_963772085.1 of Ilumatobacteraceae bacterium. Taxonomy (GTDB): domain Bacteria; phylum Actinomycetota; class Acidimicrobiia; order Acidimicrobiales; family Ilumatobacteraceae; genus Sva-07. Next base: position 48,632 of record CAVYWH010000014.1, on the reverse strand, counting down.
TCGGCGACAACAACACGTTCTCGATCACGCTCGCCGTGCCGACCGCCGACGAGGAACTCCGTCGTCAGCTGACCGACGAGGAGAACTTCGAGGAGGCCTCACGTCGCCTCGTCGTCGTCGAGCCGTATCTCGACGGTCGGGCGACGCCGCTCGGCGGCGTGCACGTCATGGCCGGACTGATCAACCGCTGGCGCGAGCACGTGATCGACGGCCAACCGCTGGCCATCGGCGTGATCCCGATCGGCGATGCGGCGCTCTGCACCAACCCGCTCCAGGGTCGCGGCTGCAGCACCGGCTACTGGGGTGCTCATCTCCTGACCGACGCGGTCCAGCGCCATGGCGACGACGTGCTGGCCATCGGCCTCGACTACGACGAGGCGCTGCGACGCGAGATCCTGCCCTGGTACCGGGCGACCGTCACGCAGGATGCAGAGGCGCGTCGGGTGGCGGCCGCGCTGCTCGCCGGCGAGGACCCCGACGGCGACGTGACCGACCCGCGCACGCAGATGCGCGCCGTGTTCCGCGACGGATTGCTGCCCGCGCTGCAGACCGACGCCGTCGTGCTCAGGGCGTTCGTGCGCAACCTCAACATGCTCAGCCCGCCCGACGCGCTGGTCGGCGACCCCGACGTCGGTGCACGGGTGTTCGCCGCGTGGGAAGCCCGTGACAGCCGACCCCCGGCCGACCCGCTGGGCCCGGCCACGCGGATCGAGTTCCTCCAGCCGGCCTGACGCGTCCCGGACGGCCCGATCCGGACGATCTCGGTCGCATTTCGGCCGGAAAGCGAACCGGATCCGACCGAGATCGGCGGTTGGCGCGATCTCGGTCGCATCTCGAGGCCGGCAGCGCCGAGTTGACGATCTCGGTCGCATCTCGGCCGGAAAGCGAACCGGATCCGACCGAGATCGGCGGTTGGCGCGATCTCGGTCGGATGCGGGTCGGGTGTCAGTTGACGGCGAGGAGATCGACCACGAACACGAGCGTTTCGTGGGGAGCGATCACGCCGCCGGCGCCGGATGCGCCGTAGCCCATGTGCGGTGGGATGGTCAGACGTCGACGTCCGCCGACCTTCATGCCCTGCACGCCGTCGTCCCATCCCTGGATGACCTGGCCGCGGCCGAGGCCGAACGCGAACGGTTCCATCCGGTCCCACGAGGCGTCGAACTGCTCGCCGGTCGACCATGACACGCCGACGTAGTGGACGGTCACGTTCGAGCCCGATGTGGCCTCGTCGCCGTCGCCGACCGTTTCGTCGACTTTGAGCAGTTCGGTCGGGGGATGTTCGTCGGGAATCGTCACTTCTGGCTTACGCATTGCGCCGACGATAACGGCTCGATTCGATCACCCGCGGGCGAGGCGGTGCTCACGCGACGCAGGGTCGTGGGCGTGTCGACCGACCTCGAGGATGTAGGTGCCGGCTCGGTCACCCACGCTCCATCCACCCGGACGTCGACGGCGGCCCAGTCGAGATCGATCGTCGTGGTCACGACCGCACCGACGTCGAGGTCGACGCGGGCGAACCCGATCAGCCGGCGATCGGGACGCTCGAAGTCGGACGACTCGACACCGGCGAACGCGAACACGACGGTCGAGGTGACTCGGCGGCCGGTGTTGCGGACCGTCACCTCGACGGCTCGACCGTCCGTCGACAACGCCGTGCGCTCGACCGACGTGTTGCCGAAGCCCATCCCCCAACCGAACGGGTACCTCGCCGCGACGCGATCGCGGTCGAGCTTCCACTGACCGTGGAACAGGTCGTACGTGATCGCGGTGGCATCCCGGTCGAAGAACGCGAGGTGGTCGGCCGCGTACGGCACGGCGAACGGGAGCCGTCCCGCCGGCTCCTCGTCGCCCACGAGCATCGCGGCGAGCGCCGAGCCACCCTCGACTCCCGAGTACCACGACTGGATGACCACGGCGACGTCGTCGGCCCACGGCATCACGACCGCGGAACCGGCCACCACGACCACGACCACGTGCGACGATGCGGCAGCCGCGGCGGCGATCAGCGCCTCGTCGTCGGCAGACAGCCGAAGCGACGCCCGGTCGCCGCCGGGTGCCATCGCCACCGCGTTCGACGGCGGCCCGCCCTCGGTCCCGGTCCCGTGTCCGCTGGATTCGGCGGCGGGGGCGCGCCCGGTCTTCACGAAGGGCTCCATCGCCGCGCCGATCCCCACCAGCGGGTCCTCCCGGGGCGGGAACAGCCCGCTCAGCCGGCCCGTGCCCTCGTCGTCGAGGAACTCGCCTTCGTCGTCCTTCGTGTAGCCGACGACGACCACCACCAGATCTGCTCCGCCGGCGATCGACGCGTCCGTCGCGTCGTGCAGCACCCGTTCCGCCCCGAAGACGGCACGGATCCCATCGAGGGGCGTGACGACAGCGGACGACCGGACATCGCTCGATCCTCCGTCGCCGAGATTGCGCATGGTCGCGAGTCGGCCGAGCACGACGACGCGTCCCACCCCGCTCGCGTCCACCGGCAGGAGCGACCCCTCGTTGCGCAACAGCACCGCCGAACGGACGGCGGCGGCGCGGGCCAGGTCGCGGTGCTCGGGCGCCGCCGACGACGTCGAGCGCCGGCTGCGTCGCGATCTGCGGGGCGAAGCGCAGCAGCGTCGCCACGATCCGCTCCGCGGCTGCGTCGACGAGGTCGATCGGCAGCGAACCGTCAGCCACCGCGGGCGGCAACGCGAGCGCACGCTGTTGACGGAACGGCATCTCGATGTCGAGCCCCGCCTCGACCGACTTCACCGCATCTCGCAGCCCGAACACGAAGTCGGACGTGACGAACCCGTCCCACCCCCATTCGTCACGCAGGATCGAGGTGAGCAGCGTCGAGTTCTCTCCACACCATTCACCGTTGACCGAGTTGTAGGCGCTCATCACCGACGCCACCCCCTCGCCCGCCACCCGCTCGAAGTGCGGCAGGTACACCTCGTGGAGGGCACGCTCGCCAACCGTGACGTCGACCGAGAACCGGGCGTTCTCCATCGAGTTGAGGGCGAAGTGCTTCATGCACGCCATCACATGGCGTTGCAGTCCGCGCGTCAGCGCGGCAGCCATCACGCCGACGTGGTGGGGATCCTCGCCGTACGTCTCCTGGGCCCTGCCCCATGCCGGATGGCGCAGGAGGTTCATGCACACCGCACCGGTGTAGGTGGCACCGCTCGCCCGCAGCTCGCGACCGATCGCGTCGCCGACTCGCTCCTCCAGCGCCGGGTCGAAGGTGGCGCCCCTCGCCATGCTCACCGGGAACGCCGTGGCGTCGCCGACCACGCAGCCGCGCGGTCCGTCGGCGAACCAGATCCCCGGCACGCCGAGGCGGGGCACGGCAGCGGCCGGCCACGCGTGCTCGTAGTAGCCACCGGACCCCATGTCGAAGATGCCGGGCCAGAACGGCGTGTCGCCGTCGAGACACCCGAGCTTCTCCTCCGTGGTCATCTGCGCGACGAGTGCCAGGGCCTCGGCGTGATGATCGGCGCCCTCGGCAACCCGGCGGGCGGCCTCGGCGAACGGCGACGTGGCGGGATCGATCGGGGCGTTGGTCACGATTCCTACGATTGCACAGGCACGAACCGGTTCCGGCCCGCCGAACCCGCTCGGGCAGACTGGTGCGGTGCCCGCATCCTTCCTCCACCCCTTCGCCAAACCCACCCGCGAACGGTTCATCACCATCGCCCGCGGCGAGGGCGCGCTGCTGTGGGACAGCGACGGCAACGAGCTCATCGATGCGATGGCCAGCCTGTGGTACTGCAACGTCGGGCACGGCCGAGGCGAGATCGCCGACGCGGTCGCCACGCAGATCCGCACGATCGAGTCGTACTCGTGCTTCGACCCGTTCACGAACGCTCCCGCCGACGCGCTGGCCGACCGGATCGCCGAACTCAGCGCCGTCGACGGGGCCAGGGTGTTCTTCACCGGCTCGGGTTCGGAGGCGGTCGACTCGGCGATGAAGCTCGCCCGGCTGACCCAGCTGCTGGCCGGGCACCCCGAACGGCAGCTGATCATCTCCCGCGAACGCGGCTACCACGGCACCAACTACGGCGGCACGAGCGCCCAGGGCCTGCCGCTCAACAAGGTCGGCTACGGCGAACTGCTCGCCGACGTCGTGCAGGTGCCGAGCGACGACATCGAGGCGCTGTCCGTACTCATGGCGCAGCACTCCGGGCGGATCGCCGCGGTACTGACCGAGCCGGTGCAGGGCGCGGCCGGCGTCTACACCCCGACCGACGGCTACCTCGAGACGGCACGGCAGCTGTGCGACCAGCACGGCGCGCTGTTGATCTTCGACGAGGTGATCACCGGGTTCGGGCGCCTCGGCACATGGTTCGCGTCACAGCGCTACGGCGTCGTGCCCGACCTCACCACGTTCGCCAAGGCCGTGACGTCGGGGTACCAGCCGCTCGGCGGCGTGATCGTCGGAGCGGCGGTGCGGACCGCGCTGGAATCGGACGACACGTTCATCCTCCGGCACGGCTACACGTACTCCGGTCACGCATCGGCGTGTGCGGCGGCTCTGGCGAACCTCGACATCATCGAGCGGGAGGGTCTGGTCGGCGAGGTCGACCGGCATCGGGCGCCGACTCGGCGAGGGATTGCGGGCCCTCGCCGCCGACGGTGTGGTCGACCACGTGCGGGGCGAGGGTGCGATCTACGGCGTCGCGCTGCGTCCCGACCAGGACGCGACCGCGATGCGCGACCGCATGCATCAGCTCGGCGTCGTCACCAGGGCGATCGGCGCCGACACCCTCACGTTCTGTCCGCCGCTGGTGATCACCGATGAACAGATCGACCGCGTCGTCGACGCCGTCGCCGCGGCCGCCGCGGTGCAAGGATGATGGCCCCATGACCGACAGCGCACTCGCCACCGATCAGTCAGCGGTCGACCCGCTGCTGTACAACCCGTTCGATCCGGTCTTCCGCGCCGACCCGTACCCGTTCTACGACCGCCTCCGTGACGAGGCACCGGCCTACGTCACGCCGATGGGCCTCACGATCATCACCCGCTACGACGACGTCTCCCGCACGTTGCGCAGCAACGACTTCAGCCGTGACGTCGACGCCAACGCCAGCCCTCGCGAGGACCCGATCTTCGAGCGGCGACGGGAGCGGCGCAACGGCGGCGCGAAGACGATCCTGAACCTCGACCCACCCGACCACACGCGGCTGCGGCGGCTCGTCAGCAAGGCGTTCACGCCATCGGCGATGGAGGCGCTCCGCACACGGCATCGAGCAACAGGTCGACGACGTGCTCGACGTCGCCGCCGAGCGCGGATCGATGGAACTCGTCGACGAGCTCGCCTTTCCGGTTCCGTTCCAGGTGATCTCCGACCTGCTCGCGCTCCCCCAGGATCGGACCGACGAGATCCGCGAGTGGAGCCAGCTGATCACCGCCTCGCTCGAACCGACCTCCACCCTCGAGACGCTCGATGCGAGCGACCGGGCGGTCGCGCAGCTGTTGCCGTACCTGGTCGAGGTCGTCGACGCCCGCCGTCAGAACCTCGGCGACGACGTGCTGTCGGGCCTGTTGGTGGCCGAGGAGGCCGGCGATCGGCTGAGCACGGAGGAACTCCTGGCGTTCGTCGTGCTGCTGTACGTGGCAGGGCACGAGACGACGGTGAACCTGATCGGCAACGGCATGCTGGCGCTCCTCAAGCACCCTGGCGAGTTGGAGCGCTGGCGCAACGACCCGTCGCTCGATGCGGTGGCGGTCGACGAACTGCTCCGGTACGACGGGCCGGTGCAGCACACGGTGCGCGTGGCGATGACGCCGGTCAGCTACGGCGAAGGTGCGCAACGTGTCGAGGTCACGCCAGGCTCATCGGTGTTGTGCGTGCTCGGTGCCGCCAACCACGATCCATCGGTGTTCGACGACCCGCACACGTTGCGGCTCGGCCGGTCGAACGCCAACCGCCACCTCGCGTTCGCCGCCGGGGTGCACTACTGCCTGGGCGCATCGCTGGCCCGCATGGAGGCCACCGTGGCCATCAGCCGGCTGATCCGCCGCTTCGACACGGTCGAACTCCTGTCGGAGCCGACGTTCCGCGACCGCCTCACCATCCGCGGCGTCGAACACATGCACCTCGCCGTCCGCTGAACTGTCAGCGTCGGTGCCAGGCACCGACGCATGACAAGTTCGCTCGAGGGTCAGGGGCGTTGGAGCAACTCGACGAGGCTGCTGGTGTCCCAGCGGTCGCCACCGCGGGCGACGAGCTGCTTGTAGAACTGGTCGACGAGCGCGGTGACCGGCAGACGGGCGCCGTTGCGTTCGGCCTCGCCGAGGCAGATGCCGAGGTCCTTGCGCATCCACTCCACCGCGAACCCGAAATCGAACTCGCTCGCCGCCATGGTGCGGGCCCGGTTGTCCATCTGCCAGCTCTGGGCGGCGCCCTTGCCGATCACGTCGATCACCTGGTCGACGTCGAGCCCGGCCCGCTGCGCGAAGTTGACACCCTCCGCCAGACCCTGCACCAGCCCGGCGATACAGATCTGATTGACCATCTTCGTCAACTGCCCGGCACCCGGCCGGACCCATTCGCTCGCACGACTTGGCGTAGGCATCGATCATCACCCTGGCCCTGTCGAACACCGCCTCGTCGTCGCTGCCGCACATCACGGTCAGCTGGCCGCTCTCGGCGCCGGCCTGACCGCCCGACACCGGCGCGTCGACGAAGCCCACCCCGCGCTCGCCACACGCCGCCGCGAGCTGCCGGGCCAAGCCGGCTGACGCCGTCGTGTGGTCGATGAGGATCGAGCCGCTCGCCATCCCCGCGAGTGCCCCGTTGCCGGCCAGTGTCACCTCGCGCACGTCGTCGTCGTTGCCGACACACAGCGCGACGAACTCGGCCTCCTCGGCCGCTTCGGCCGGCGTCGGCGCCGCACGGCCGCCGTTCAGCGCCACCCAGGCGAGCGCCTTGGCCGCCGTGCGGTTGTAGACCACGACCTGGTGGCCGGCCTTCGACAGGTGTCGAGCCATCGGCGCACCCATCGTTCCCATTCCCAGAAATGCGACCGTGCTCATCACCGTCGAGTCTGTCAGGTCGGCGACGACGTACCCATGGTCCTGCCCATCGTGCAGGTGCGAGGGAGATCGGGGTTACTTCTTCTTCGCCTCGGCGGGGGTCTTGAGGACGCCCTTGGCGAGCGCTTCGTCGAGGTACGCCTCGGCCTCTTCGGCCGACACCTTCAACGCCGGCGAGATCTCCGAGATCAGGTTGACGCGGGCCCGTTCGTACATCGTGCGCTCGGCGGCCGACAGCGATGCGTCGCGGTTGCGGGCGGCGAGGTTTCGGACCACTTCGGCGACCTGGTACACGTCGCCGCTCTTCAGCTTTTCCTGGTGGTTCTTGAAGCGACGGCTCCAGTTCGACGGCACACGAGGATCGGGCTTGGCGAGCACGGCCACGAGGTCTTCGAGCTCGTCGGCCGACACCGGCGGACGCACGCCGACCTCGTCGGTCTTGTCGATCGGCACCTTCAGCGTCATCTCGTTGATGACGGTCTTGAGAATCAGGTACTCCTGCTTCTCACCGAAGAACTCCATCTTCTTGGTTCCCTGCACGACACAAGCGCCGTGCTGGGGGTAGATGACGGTTTCGCCCTTCTTGAACTTCACGCAGAACCTCGACTGACTCGGGGGGATGAGCACCGAAATCGGCGCGCAGCGGGGATCCATGATACCGCCAAATCGGCCATTTCGAGCGATGAACGGGCCGCCGTCGGCACTGCTCGCCGGTCAGAGGCGCATCGTCATGCACACGCTGAACGGGTTGACGGTGTACTCGCCGAACGGCGCACAGTCGACGAATCCGGCGGCGCGGTACATGACCCGCGCCGGAGCGAACGCCTCCATCGTGCCGGTCTCGAGGCTCACCTGCTGCATCCCGGAGCCCCGCGCCTCGGCGAGCAGGTGGTCGAGCATCGCCCGCCCCGATCCCGGCACCCCGAGCCGAAGCGGCTGTGTGCATCGACTTCAGCTCGCCGTGCGCATCGTCGAGCCGACGGAGGGCACCGATCGCCAGCAATCCACCGCCGATGCCGCGCGCGCTGTGGAACGTGACCGACGGATCGGGTGCGGCGGTCGGGTCGATGGCGTGCACGTGGCCGGCCGGCGTGACCGCCTGCGCGAACTCGTGATGGGCGGCCCGCAGTTGGAGGATGTCCGCCGCCAGCGGATCGTCCTCGCCGAGCACGAGCGCAGGGTCGCTCCGGCCGAACCGTGCCAACGAGTGCCACACGCGCTTGACCGTCTGGAGGTCGAAGTGACCCTCCGCACGCGCCACTCCGACGACCCGCGGGGTCAGCACCCCACCGTCGGCGATGGCGTGAGCCGCTTCGACGATCTCGGGACCTCGATAGGTCGGGTGCTCGGCGAGCACGTCGACGGTCACCCGGTAACCGGAGTGCCACCGCACCCGACAGGGCAGTCGCTTGGCGACCGTTTCGATCTCCGTGCCGCGATACGACGGATCCAGCACGAGCGCAGCCAGGTCGGCGGCCACCTCGACCCGGCCGTGCAGGTGCGCCTCGATCACCAGGTCGAGCGGGTCGTCGAACCCGCACGTCTCCACGAGCGGCACGAGGGCCATGCGGTCGAACGTGCCGAAATCGGTCGGTTCGAGGACGCTGTCGGGGAAGCAGAACGTGACGCGGTCGAGTGCGGAGGGCGCGACCTCGAAGTAGCCCGAGCCGAACCTGGGCGACCCTCCGTACGGGTCGCGGAGGAAGTTCAGCGACCCGTACTTCGGGCGCAGCTCGGGATCGGCGCCGTCGTACGCACCGGCGAACATCCGCGACTCCCAGTTCCACCGGTCGCCGCCTTCGTGTGCGGTGAGTCCGCCGTTGCTCGTGCCCGTCTCGAACTGCGATCGATAGACACCCTCGGCCAGGATCGCCGCCAGCGTCGTCTCGGCCGTCGACGAGCAGGTCGGGTTGGAAGTGGAGGTCGACGGGCGCCGAACGATCGAGCGGGTCGCCGGTGGCCAGGCCAGCGACATGGTCGATCGCCCGTCGCACCGGATGTCTCCACCGACCGCAGCCACTCGCCCATGATGGCAGCCGGTCCGGCCCCGAACTCGGCCGCTTCGAAACGCAACCGAGACGCGGCCAGACCGCCGTGGCACGATGGCGGGATGACCTTGCGTTGGCAGTGCATGTGCGTCGACACCCCGGACCCGGCTCCGCTGGCGCGCTGGTGGGCCGAACTCCTCGGCTGGCGGATCACCCACGAAGGCGATGACGAAGTGGTGCTCGAGCCCCCGCCGGGTTCCGCCGAGGACGGCGTCTCGCCCGGACATCCTGTTCCTCCGCGTCCCCGAGGGAAGCAGCCGAGCAAGACGTGGCGGAAGCGGAACCGCCTGCACATCGATCTGCGTCCCGACGACCATGCCGCCGAGCTCGAGCGAGCGATCGCACTCGGTGCCCGGCCGCGTCGACATCGGTCAAGGCGAACCCACCTGGGCGGTGCTGGCCGACCCGCAAGGCAACGAATTCTGCATCCTCCGCGCCCTCACCGCCGAGGAACTCGCCAGCCCTTGACCGCTCATCGACGGGCGAGGCGCTCGTGCACGCGTGTCGATCGCTGCCGACGTTCGCGCAGCGCAGCGCCCTCGGCAGGATTCGAACCTGCGACCTTGTCATTAGAAGGGACTTGCTCTGTCCAGCTGAGCTACGAGGGCTGAGCGCGCCAATGTACCGGGCCGTCCGACGACCTCAGAGGTTGGTCGCCTCCGCGGCGCCCGCCGGACCCGCCTCGGCACCGGTGCCGCCGGGCCCGCCGGGGCCCCCGGCACCCGCTTCGATCGTCTCGGCGTCGAGGACCTGGCCGGTTTCACCGTCGTCGAACCAGCCGAACGACGCGTCCACCACCGGCGCCGTTTCCGCCCGTGCCGGTGCGGTCTGCCAACACCCCACCGGATGCGCCGCCCGGTCGCGCCGCTCGCCGTCGGCGCCCGGCGCACCGTCACGGCCGGCCTGGCCACCCGGCCCCCCGACGCCGCCCGCCCCACCGCGCAACGTCGACGAGCGCACCTCGACCGTGTCGACCGCCACCGTCACGATGCCGATGGATGGGCCGCCCGCTCCGCCACCGCCCTGACCGCCTTCGGCTCCGGCACCACCGGCGCCACCGCCCCCACCGCTTCCCGGCGTGTCCGCCGCGGGGCAGGGTGCGGGGGTGCAGGCTGGTCCGGCGCCGCTGCCACCGGGAGCCCCGGGGATCGTCGGCTCGGCTGCGGGGGCGCCGGCGCCGCCGGTCCCGCCGGCACCACCGGCGACCAGCGATTCGACGATGCGGATGCGCTCGACGTCCGACGCCACGATCCCGACCGACGCGCCGCCGCCGATGCCGCCGGATCCTCCGTTCGAGCCACCGCTGCGCACCTCCACCACCACCGCCGCCCCCGCCGCGCCCCGCGGCCGAACCGAACCCTCCACCGCCGCCGTTGCCGCCGACCCCGCCCGCACCGGTGCCGCCCGCCGATCCCACGGCCGCCACGGGGGTGACCACGTCGTCGGACGGCGGTTGCAGGCCGACGCCGCCCGCGCCTCCGGAGCCGCCCACCCCACCCGCACCGCCGGCACCCGGGCCGCCCGACCGCGACGACGACGTCCCACCGGCAGCCGGCGTGCCGGCGACCGCGGAGCCACCTTCGCCGTTGCCCGACGATCCCCCGCGGCCCCCTGCCGCACCGTTGGAATCCGCGCCGCCGGCCCCGGCGCCGCCTGCCCCCGCATTGTCCGCGGCACCAGCAGCACCGGCTCCGGGTGCTGCCGTCGGGGGACCTCCCGGGCCGGCACCGGTCACCGCCGAGACCGCCCGCTCCGCCGGTGACGGTGCTGCGCACCACCTCGAGCCGCCCGGCATCGTGCGACCGAGACCGCCACGCTCGTCAGGCCCGGTTGGCCCGCCGCGGCGGGTCCGGCGGCACCCGCCACGATCCGACTGTCGACGATCGACGACCTCTTCGGCCCGGTCGACGACCAGTGCGACGGCGGCCGTGCCGGCCGGGGCGTCGATCGAGACGATGTCGAGCCCCGACAGCGTCACCGCGTCCGCCTCGACGTAGGACAAGCCGAGCACCCCCGCCTTCACGGATGCCCGGACCGCGACATCGCGCAGCCACTGCGCGTCGTAGCCCCCGTAGATGCTGGTCGTCGCGGCGATCGACAGCGGAGCATCGGAGACGTCGTAGGTTCCGAACCGAGCGCACGTAGACGTCACGGCCGCTCGCCGCGTCGATGCCGCGTCGCAGCGTCAGGTACGGCGAGTCCATCGAGCCGTCGCCCTCGTCGTTGCCGAGCTCTCCGTCGACGAACACCGCCTGCTCGGCGTCCTCGAACACCCGCACGATCACGTCGTCGGTGACCACACCGTTCGCGCCGGTCACGGTGAGCCGCAGCGTGACGGTGCTCACCTCCGCGGGCGCCTCGAACGTCGGGGTGGATCCGGCGAGCGAGCCGGCGCCGCCAGTCACGTCGGGACCCGACATCTGGACCCAGACCACAGACTCGTCGGGGGTGTCCGCCGTCAGGTCGAGCGCCGCGAGGTCGACCGTGGCACCGACGTCGACGGCCAGATCCGGTCCGCCGCGGGCCACGGCCGTCAGCGGCGTCGTGGTCGTCGTCTCGGGCGCGAGCGACGTGCTCGTGGTCGACGTGGTGGAGCTCGTCGAACTGGTGGTGGTCGTCGTCCGTCGCGGCGCCGCCGTCGTCACCACGGCTGACGAGGAACACACCCATACCGGCGAGCAACACCACCACAGCGGCGATGCTCGCCCCGATGGTGATGCCGCGCCGGCTGGACTCGTTCATGTCTGGAGGAGATGGTCGCGCAAGTAGCCCAGCGACGTGATCACGGCGAACTGCCGCATCTGGTCGCGCAGACCGGGCAGGCGCACGTGCCGCACCTCGTCGAAGTCCGGTCCGACGAGCCCGACGTACAACGTCCCCACCGGTTGCCCGTCCTGCTCGGTCGGCCCGGCGACGCCGGTGAGCGACACGCCGATGTCGGCACCGAGTACCCGCCGAACGCCGTGCGCCATCTCCCGCGCCGCCGACTCGCTGACCACCGGGCCGTCGCTGACACCGAGCTGCGTCCGCTTGACGTCGGTGGCGTAGCTGACGATCGACACCGCGGAACACGTCGCTGGCCCCGGCGATGCCGGTCAGCCGGCCCGCCACGAGTCCCCCGGTCACGGACTCGGCCGTTGCGAGGGTGAGGCCGCGAGCACGGCACAGGTCGAGCACCACCGACTCCATCGTGTCGTGGTCGACGCCGAACACGAGCGGACCGATCCTTTCGCGAACGACGGCCTCCCACTCGTCGAGCTGGGCCGTGCAGTCGGCGAGCGTCTCGGCCTTCGCGGTGAGACGCACCTTCAGGCCCTCCCACCCGCTGGCGAGGAAGGCGAGCGTCGGCGTACCGGGCGCCTCGAGCCGATCGATCACGTCGTCGAGACGCTCGTTCAGTCCACTCTCGCTCTCCCCCCACGTGCGCAGCACGCGGCTCGCGATCACCGCGTGCTCGCCGCTGCGGGCCGACCAGATCGGGCAGCACGGCCCGGTGCATCATGTCGTACATCTCGTGGGGCACGCCGGGCACCGCGTAGATCACCTTGTCGATGCCATCGACGACGACCGGGCAAATCGAGACCGGGTGCCGTTCCCCGCGTCTGGGGGATGATCGTCGCGCCCACCGGCACGTCGGCCTGGCGGAGGTTGTTGTCCGACATCGTCCGACCCCGCTTGGCGAACATCTCCCGGATCGCCTCGGCCACCACCTCGTCGCGGGCGAGGTCGACGCCCATCACCGCGGCGATCGCGTCGCGGGTCAGGTCGTCGTGCGTCGGCCCGAGCCCGCCACACATGATGACGGCGTCGGCATCGTCGAGCACCCGGCGCAGCTGCACGATGATGCGCGCCGACGTTGTCGCCGACCTTGACCTGCACGAGCGAGTCGATGCCGTGCGCGGCGAGCTCGCCGCCGATCCAGGCCGAGTTCGAGTCGATGATCTGCCCGAGCAGCAGCTCGGTGCCGACCGCGACGACGTCACAGCGCAAGTCGGCCGCATTCGGTCGTGACGGGTCGGGCTCGGACTCCGGTCGTGCGACTCACTCAGTGGACCTGTCCAACCACCGGCGTCGCCTCGTCGATCGGGCGCAGCTGACGTGCCATCCACAGGTACTGCGCACCGCTGATCACGGCCAGCACGACCGCCGCCCACAGGAAGCCGTTCCACAGCCAGCTCGCGTCGAGCGCGGTCACGGGCAACAGGGCGAACCCGACCGCCATCTGCTGACAGACGGTCTTGTACTTGCCGAGCTTGCTCGCCGGCACGCTGATGCCGCGGCCGCCGACGATCACCCGATACACGCTGATGACCAGCTCGCGGGCCGCGATGATGATCACCGGCACCACCCAGAACACCCCGATCGACACGAGGGTGAACATCGCGCCGAGCACCAGCACCTTGTCGGCCAGCGGATCGAGGAACGCGCCGGCGGAGGTGACGCCGTGGCGGCGGGCGATCCAGCCGTCGATCCCGTCGCTCAGGCAGAAGAGCAGCCAGAGGACGAAGGCGATCCACGAGCCGCTCTGGTGGTTCGGGATGACCCAGAACATCAACGGCGACAGCAGGAGCCGGCCCACGGTCACGGCGTTCGCCCAGGTGGCGATCTGGCTCGATTCGACCATCAGCGCTCCCCCACTGCACTGCCTTCAGTCCACCAGGTCGAGCACGGCCAGATCGAAACCGGCGGCCACGAGGTCGGGGCCGAGTGCGTCGACGATCTCGACCTCTGCGAAGTTCCCCACCTCGACATCTTGGCCGACGTGGACGATCCCGTCGATCTCGGGCGCCTCACGATGCGTGCGACCGACGCCGGGCGCGTCGACCAGGACCGACACCGTCGAGCCGATCAGCGCGTCACGTCGTTGCGCGGTGATGTCGTCCTGCAGCTCGCGCAGCTCCGCCAGCCGCTCGTTCATCAGCTTCGGATCGACCACGCCGTCGAGGTCGGCGGCGTACGTGCCCTCTTCGTTGCTGTAGGAGAAGAACCCGCACCAGTCGAGTTGGGCCTGCTCGACGAAGTCGAGGAGTTGGTCGTGATCGGCCTCGGTCTCACCCGGGTAGCCGACGATGAAGTTGCTGCGGAACGCCGCATCGGGTTCCCGATCGCGGATGTCGGCGATGCGATCGAGGAACCGCTGGCCGTCGCCCCAGCGCCGCATCCGGCGCAGCAGCGGCTTGCTGACGTGTTGCAGCGACAGGTCGAAGTACGGCACGCCCGACGCGCAGATCACGTCGATGAGCGCATCGCTGAGGTCGCTCGGGTAGAGGTAGAGCAGTCGCACACGATCGACGGCTGCGGCCACGGCCTCGACGAGCGGGACGATCGAGCCGGCACCGAGTTCACCGGGGCGGTCCTTGCCGTACGACGCGAGGTCCTGCGCCACGAGCACGATCTCGCGGGCCTCGAGCTGTTCCACCTCGTCGAGGATCGACGCGACATCGCGGCTTCGCTGCGGGCCGCGGAAGCTCGGGATCGCACAGAACCCGCACGAGCGGTCGCAGCCTTCGGCGATCTTCACGTATGCCCATGGCACCGCCGACTTGGGCCGCGGCAGGTTGAGGAGATCGAAGGTGGGGATCGCCGTGGACGACACCGGGATCAGCTTGCGCCCGCCGGCCGTCGGGACCGTGGCCGTCGACGGCAGATGGGCGGTGAACGACTGGCCGAACCCGGCGACCTGGTCGACCTCGGGCAGTTCGGCGGCGAGTTCATCGCCGTAGCGCTCGGCCATGCAGCCGGTGACGACGAGGCGCGAGCCTTCCATGCGGAGATCGTCGAGGGCGAGGATCGTGTCGATCGATTCGCGACGGGCCTCGTCGATGAAGGCGCACGTGTTGACGACCACCAGGTCGGCATCGGAGGCGTCGTCGGTCGACACCATCCCGTCTGCGAGCAAGGCGCCGACCAACTTGTCGGAATCGACGTCGTTCTTCGGGCAGCCGAGCGTCTCGATGTAGAACCGCTGCGCCATGGTCCGCAACGCTATCTGTCAACTGCCGACCATCCCGGCGACCCGTGTCACCTGTGCGGTGCGAGGTCGTGCATCGGTGCCAGGCACCGATGCAACGAGCCTTGCCCGGTCACTGGTGGGCGAGGCGGAGGCCGGGGCGGGGCCAGGGGAACGACACGAGCCGGCCGGTGCTCGACAACGTGACGTAGGCGGTGCGCAGATCCTCGCCGCCGAAGCAGATGTTCGTCGTCATCAGATCGCCCGTGGCGTGGTGCTCGATCTGGGTGCCGTCCGGCGAGATCGCCGTGATGCCGCCGTTGAACAGCGTCGCCGCGCACACCCAGCCCTCACCGTCGACCGCCAGCGAGTCGAGGTACTGCATGCCCGGCAGACCGCACAGCACGCCGCTCATGTCGAGCGGAACCGCCGGTGCGAGTTCGCCAGGGCTGACGATCGAGCGTGCGCAGCACGCGGCCGCTCTGCGTCTCGGCCCAGTACAACGTGTCGAGGTCGGGCGACAGGCCGATGCCGTTCGGGCCCTCGACCGGGAAGACGACCTCGCGGATCTCCGAGCCGTCGACCTTGGCGTAGTAGATGCCGGTCAGGTCGCTCTTGCGCGTCGCATGATCACGGATGCCGTGGTCGGTGAACCAGAAGCCGCCGTGGCCGTCCATCACGAGGTCGTTCGGCGCCCGCAGTGGGTGGCCGTCGCACTCGGTGTACAGATCGGTGACCGTGCCGTCGTGCGGGTCGACACGCTGGATGCGCCCACCGATGTAGCGCTCCGGGACGAAGGCCCCGGGGAACATCATCCCGCCGAACTCGGCCGGTGCGAAGCACCCGCCGTTGTTGCAGAGGTAGATCGCGCCGTCGGGACCGACCGCCGCCCCGTTCGGTCCGCCCTCGATCTCGGCGATCGTCGTCTTCGTTCCGTCGCGTGCCACGCGGGTGAGGCGGGGCCCGAACATCTCGACGAGCACGATCGAACCGTCGGCCATCGCGATCGGGGCCTTCCGGGAATCGCAGACCGTCGGTGATCTCGGTGAGTTCGGGTGTGAGTTGCAGCGGATCGGGCATGGCCGCCATGTTGCCAAAGCTGCACCTCGTTCCACCGAGCGGAGCCGTGCCACGCTTCGACGATGAGCTACGACACCATCCGATCGTCGACCAGCGGAGCGATCACCACGATCACGCTCGACCGGCCCGACCAGCTCAACGCGTGGACGCCGCACATGGCCGAGGAACTTGCCGACGCGCTCGCACCGGGCCAACGACGATCCCGGCGGTCGGGGCGATCATCCTGACCGGCGCCGGCCGAGGGTTCTGCGCCGGCGCCGACATGAACGCCGTGTTCGGCACCCGCCTCGCGGGAACCGACCCGGGCAACGACACCGCCGGCGGTTCCGGTGGCATGCCCTCGGGCATCGACTGGGTGCAGTTGATGCGCGACTCGAAACCGATCGTCGCGGCCATCCACGGCGCCGCCGTCGGGATCGGCATCACGATGGTGCTCCCGGCCGACGCGATCGTGGCGACGGTCGACGCGAAGATCGGCGTCGTGTTCATCAAGGTCGGGCTCGTGCCCGAGTTGGCCAGCTCGCACTTCCTCGTGCAGCGCGTCGGCTGGGGTGCGGCGTCGGACCTGTGCCTGACGGGCCGGATCGTGCGCGGCGACGAGGCGGCGGCGATGCGGCTCGTCGATCACGTGGTCGACGACCACGACGCGCTCATCGCGAAGGCGACCGAACTGGCCGAGGCGTTCGCCGCCAGCCCGACCCCGCAGGCCCGCATGGTGAAGCGGCTGCTGACCGTCAACGCCGTCGAGACCGACCTGCACGCCGTGCAGCGGCTGGAGAGCGAGCTGCTCACCGAGTGCTGGTCGACGCCCGAGCACGCGGAGGCCGTCGCCGCGTTCACCGAGAAGCGCCCACCCAAGTTCCGCTAGGTCGTGCGTCGTGCATCGGTGCCGGGCACCGATGCACGACCTTCAGACTTGGCCGTTCTGCTGGAGGAGTTCGAACTCCTCCACCGTCATCAGCACGGCGCGGGCCTTGGAGCCCTCGCTCGGGCCGACGACGCCGCGCTGCTCGAGCAGGTCCATGATCCGACCGGCGCGGGCGAAGCCGACCTTCAACTTGCGCTGCAGCATCGACGTCGAGCCGAGCTGGCTGCGCACGATCAGCTCCATCGCCTGACGCATCATCGCGGTGTCCTCGTCGTCGTCGCCGGCGGAGAACGCGTTGGCGTCGGAGGTGACGTCGAGCGAATCGTCGATGGTCCCCATCGTCGACATCTGACGCGGGCGTGGGCGGGACGAGGGCGTTGGTCGGCGACCCGAAGTCGCCGGCCGTCGCTGCGCCGGGCCCGGCGCCGGCCCCGCCCTCTTCGACGTCGTTCGAGTAGATCGGCTCGGGTGACTGGGCCCGCCAGTGCGCGACGACCTTGCGCACCTCCTCCTCGCTCACGAACGAACCCTGGATGCGGCTCGACACCGACGAGTTGCCGGGCAGGAGCAGCATGTCGCCCTTGCCGACGAGCTTCTCGGCCCCCGGCTGATCGAGGATCACGCGCGAGTCGGTGAGGCTGGACACGGCGAACGCCATGCGCGCCGGGATGTTCGCCTTGATCACACCGGTGATGACGTTGACCGACGGACGCTGCGTGGCCACGATCAGGTGGATGCCGACCGCGCGGGCCTTCTGGGCGATGCGGGTGATCGACTCCTCGACGTCGCGAGCCGCCACCATCATCAGGTCGTTCAGCTCGTCGACGACCACGACGATGTACGGCAGGTGTTCGTACTCGGTGTCGGGCGCCGAGCACCATCCCGGGCGGCGGGACGATCTCGCCCTTGGCGACGGCCTTGTTGTATCCGCCGATGTCGCGGAAGCCCATTTCGGACAGGAGGTCGTACCGCCGCTCCATCTCCTTGACCGCCCAACCGAGTGCGTTGGCCGCCTTCTTCGGGTTGGTCACCGGCTGCGTGAGCAGGTGCGGGAGCCGCTGGTACTGGCCCATCTCGACCTGCTTGGGGTCGATCAGGATCAGGCGCACGTCGTCGGGCGTGGTGCGCATCAGCAACGACGTGATGATGCAGTTGATGCCGCTCGACTTACCGGCGCCCGTGGCGCCGGCGATCAGCAGGTGCGGCGTGGCGGCGAGGTCGAGGAACACCGCTTTGCCGGCGATGTCCTTACCGACCGCCACCTCGAGCGGGTTGGTCGCCTTGATCGCTTCGGGCGACGCCAGCAGGTCGCCGAGTGCCACGAGCTGACGCTGGCGGTTCGGGACCTCGACGCCGATCGCCGAGCGGCCGGGGATCGGAGCGAGGATGCGCACGTCGGTGGCCGCCATCGCGTACGCGATGTCCTTCTGCAGGCTCGTGACGCGAGCGACCTTGACGCCCGTGCCGAGCTCGAGCTCGTACCGCGTGACCGTCGGGCCGACGGTCATCCCGACGAGCGTGGTCTCGACACCGTGCGACGACAGCGACTCCTGGAGCATCCGTCCCCGGGCCTCGACCTCCTTGCGGTCGATGGCCTGCTCGCCCGGGCGGTCGAGGAACGTCATCGGCGGCAGGATCCACTCCCCGACCCGGGCACCGTCGGGTGATGCCACGCCCGGTTGGCTGCCGACCGACACCTTCGGCTTGGTCAGGCGCGATCGCTTCGTGGGCGTCGAGCCCTGCTCGTCGGAGAAGTCGTCGGCGTCCTGTGCGAAGTCGTAGACGACCGCCTGCGCACCGAGCGGGTCGCTGCCGGCCGACCCGGCCGTCGGTCGAGCCCTGCGCCCGGTCGCTGCTCAGCGTGGTGACGTTGGAGAGACCCGACTTGGTCCACCGCAGCAGCGGCTTCATCGTGGTGGCGAGGAACCCGCCGGTGTGCGACGCCATCGTGCGCATCGAGGTCTGGGTGATGAGCAGCGCACCGCCGATCAGCACGAGCACCAGCACCACCCCTGCCGCGACCGGGTGGAGGAGCGCTTCGAGCGGTTCGGCGATGAGCGCACCGAGCCACCCGCCGGCCTCTTCGAGCGGTTCGATCTCGGTGGTCAGCCCGTCCGGCCCGCGCACGATTTGGAGCAGACCCAGTACCGCCCCGGCGACCAGGGTCCATCCGACGGCGAGCCGGAATGCGCTCGACGAGGTGCCGCGGCGCACCAACGACACGCCGACGACGACGAGGATCACCGGAATGGCGACCCGACCGAGCCCGGCCAGCCAGCCGAAGAGCGTCTCGATGCCACGGCCGAGCGGGCCGGCGAGGTTGAAGTAGATCGCGAGGCCGAGCAGCACACCGAGCCCGATGAGGGCGAGGCCGAGGAACTCGTGCTCGCGTCCGGCGACCGCTTCGCGCATCTCGGTGTTGGCACGGGTCAGTCGCGAGTCCTGCCCGGCGGGCGGGGTGGCGTCGCGCACGTTGCCGCTCGCCCGGGACGACTCCGACTTCGATGTCGCGCCCTTGGATGACGCCGACTTGGACGACGAGGACTTCGATGCTGCGGTCTTCGATGTCGCCGGCTTCGCGCGCGACGAGGCCGAGCCCTTCGACGAACCGGATCGGCTCGCGGGCGTGCTCTTCTTGGACGATCCCCAATTGGACATGTCCCCACCACCGTACCAACCGGGTGTGACCCCCGCCGGACCGTGCTACCCTGCCTCGCCGGTTGGACCGGTCACGGACCTCCGCGGCGTCGGGTCAGACGGGTTCGACGCTCTGGATGGCGCCGTCGGGGCCGACGACGATGTCGAGCAGGCCACCTGCGTCCGAGCGGGCCGACACCACGTAGCGCACGGCGCCGTCGGGACCGCCCTCGACGCTGACCGACTCGATGACGGCCGACGGCAGCTCGTCGGCGATGCGGCCGAGCAACACCGACTCGTCGAAACGCCAGCGCCTCGGCCGTGAACGTGTTGCCCGTCACCCCTTCGAGGGTCGGCGCCGGCTCCTCCAACGACACCATCGAGGAACACGTACGGCACCGCCGCGGTGGCCTCGTCGATGGCCACGAACACGTTGGTGAGCTGCGGCGTCGCCGTCACCTCGAAGAACGACTGCGGCCCGCCGAGCTCGGCATCGACCGCATCGACCGCATCGCGCAGGCTCGACGCCAGACGCTGGAGGTCGTCGTCCGCGACCACGGCTTCGTCCACGACGCTGTCGGACGTGCCGCCGGCGACGTTGCCATCGCCGTCAGCGTCGTTCGAGCAACCGAACGCCGATGCCGCGAGCAGCACGGCGACCGCCGGCAGTGCCACGACGCTGCGCTTCACGGGCACACGGCGCGAGGACGAACGCCGTTTCGACATCGACCGCAACGACACCCCACTCAACGGGTGGTCACGTCTCCATGACGACGGGCACGATCATCGGGCGGCGCTTGGTGCGCTCGCTGACGAACTTGCCGGCCGCCCGCCTGACGTCACGTTCGAGCGCCTCGACGTCGCGCACGCCGTTGGCCAACGCCTTCTCGACCGCGGCGGCGATCGTGTCGCACGCCTCGTCGAGCAGATCCTCGGCCTCGGGGGCGTACACCCAGCCACGGGTGATGATCTCCGGGCCGACGAGCACCTTGCCGGTCTGGATGTCGACGGTCACGACGACCACGACGACGCCCTCCTCGGCGAGCTTCTGCCGATCGCGCAGCACGCCCTGGCCGACGTCGCCGACGATGCCGTCGACGTACAGATACCCGCTCGGCACGCGGCCGACCGGGCGGAGCCCGCCGTCGGTCAACTCGATCACGTCACCGTCCTCGCACAGCACGACCCGGTCGCGCGGCACGCCCATGAGCTCGCCGAGCTTGGCGTTGGCGACCATGTGGCGGTATTCGCCGTGGATCGGGATGAACCACTCGGGGTTGACGATCGACAGGTAGGTCTTGATGTCGTCGGCCTGGGCGTGGCCCGTGGCGTGAACGTCCATCACGCCGGAGTGCACGACCTCGGCACCGAGGCGCAGCAGCCCGTCGATGACGGCGTTGACGTTGCCCTCGTTGCCGGGGATGGCGTGGCTCGACAACACGACGACGTCGTTGTCGTTCAGCTTCAGCCACTTGTTCTCGCCGCGCGCCATCAGCCCGAGCGCCGACATCGGCTCGCCCTGCGAACCGGTCGAGATGATGCACACCTTGCCCGGCTCGTACTTGTCGATGTCGTCGATGTCGACGATCGACGACTCGGGCAGGTCGAGGATGCCGAGATCGAGGCCGAGCCTGACGTTCTTCTTCATGCTCAACCCGAGCGTGGCGACCACACGGCCGTCGGCGATCGCCGCGGTGGCGATCTGCTGGATCCGGTGCAGGTGGCTGGCGAAGCTCGCCGTGATGATCCGCTTGCCCTTCTGCTGGTTGAACAACGTCCGCAGCACGCTGCCGACGCTCGTCTCGCTCGGGGCGTACCCAGCCTCTTCGGCGTTCGTCGAGTCGCTCATCAGCAGCCGGATGCCCGGCTCCTTCGCCAGCTGGCCGATGCGGGCCAGATCGGTGCGCCGATGGTCGACCGGCGTGAGATCGATCTTGAAGTCGCCCGAATGCAGGATCACGCCTTGCGCGGTGTGCACCGCGATGGCGTGCGCGTGGGGCACCGAGTGCGTCACGGGGATGAACTCGACGTCGAACGGGCCGATCGTGACGGTCTCGCCGTCGCCGACCGGTTGCATGTCGGTCTTCTTCGTGAGGCCGGCCTCGTCGATCCGGTTCCGGGCCAGTCCGAGCGTCAGCCGCGAGCCGTAGATCGGCAGCGGCCGGTCGCGCATGTCGCCGATGCCGTCGCCGTCACGGAGCAGATACTGGATCGCTCCGACGTGGTCTTCGTGACCGTGGGTGAGCACGAGTCCGCCGATCCGGTTGGCGTTCTCCCGCAGGTACGTGAAGTCGGGCAGGATGAGGTCGATCCCGTGCATGTTCGCGTCGGGGAACATGAGGCCGCAGTCGATGAGGATGATCGACCGGTCGGGATCGTCGGCGGCGCCGTGCTCGAGCGCCATGCAGTTGCGACCGATCTCGCCGAGACCGCCGAGGAAGACGACGCGAACGGCGGGCGAGCGGGGGTCTTGGCGTCAGCCACGGGCAGCGACCAAGCGGTCGTAGACCTGCTGGGCGGCGGCTTCGAGCCCATGGGGGGTTGGTCCCATCGGTGAGCGGCACTCACCGACGTCGTGACCGAGGGTACGCATCATGGCCTTTGACGGTACCGGGTTCGGGGCGAGGTCGCCGGTTTCGAACTCGAAGCTCTCGAGCATCCGGTCGTTGATCCGTTGTGCCGCAGCGATGTCGCCGCGTTCCCACGCATCCAACATCGCGACCTGATCGGGGGCGCACCAGTGGGTGGCGACGCCGATCCCGCCGACCGCACCGATCGCCAGGAGCGGCAGCGTCATCGCATCGTCGCCCGAGTAGATCTCGAAGCCGTCCGGCGTGTTGGCGTTGACCGCGGCGGTGGCGCCGGGGTTGCCCGCCGCGTCCTTGACCCCGACGATGTTGGCGACGTCGGTGCCGAGCCGGACGAGCGTCGTGCTGTCGATCTTGCGCCCCGTGCGAATCGGGATGTCGTAGAGCAGCACGGGAAGATCGGTGGCGCCGGCGATCGCCCGGAAATGGGTCTCCAACCCGGCCTGCGAGGGGCGGCTGTAGAACGGACAGACCCCGAGCACCCCGGCGATGCCGAGCTTGGCCGCCTGTTCGGTCAGGCCGATGTCGAGTCGCGTGTTGTAGCCGGTGGTCCCGGCGAGGATCGGCACCGTCACCGCCGCCGAGATCGTCTCGAACAGCGTCAGCTTCTCGTCGATCGACAACGTCGCCGACTCGCCGGTCGTGCCACACACGACGAGGCCCTCGTTGCCCTGCTCGACGAGCCAGCGGGCGAGGCGGACGGCGGCGTCGACGTTCAGTTCGCCGTCGGCGTCGAACGGCGTGACCATCGCGGTCAACACCCGACCGAATCGCGCCATCAGCTGCCGCCCCCCGTCGAACGGTCGAGGCCCTGGGTGAGGATCAGATCCTCGTGCAGTTCCATCCAGACATCGTGGTAACTGCCGCACATCACACCGGTGAACATATTCGATTCGCCGTCGAGAATCCTGATGAGTACGGATTCGAGTCGAGGGCCGTATGCATCCATCCGATCGAAGATGGCACCGAACGAGCGCACGGTGGGCTCGGCCGCCGTGTGGAGATGTGACAGGTTCTCGACCACGGCCGCGTCGTATTCGGCGCTCGAATGGTCGTTCGGCTGCCCGTTGAACACCCGCCAGGCGGCGAACAGCGTGTCGAACTGGCGGTCGACGGAGAGGAACCGCGCGTAGGCGTCGGCGAAGCCGGCGTCGGGCAACACGCCCTCGACGTCGGCCCGCAGGCCGTCGGTGTGCGCCGCGCGGCCGGCCGGTGTGAGCTGCCACAGCGCGCCGGCCGCTTGGAACTGGGCCTGTCCGACTGCGGCGAGCTCGTCGAGGTGCCCCTGGACCTCGGACCGATCCGATCGGGTCATGTCGGCGAGTGTCTCGCACGTCGTCGACCCCTTGATGCGCAACGAATGCAGGGTGCGGAACGCTGGCGACGACGGCTGGCCCATGCGACCTCGATGCTAGTGATCGAGCGTCCACTCGGCGGCCAGCGCGTGGCGCGCCGCGACCTGCACGGCTGCTCAGGCCGGCCGTCGCGCCCACATCAGGATGCGCTTGAACGCGTACAGGTACGGCGCGTGCCGACCGACGCGTGCGAGCAACGCCGTGCGGTAGGCGTCGACGAACGGTTCGTGCAGGTCGGCGGGCAGCCGATCGAAGAAGCGGTTGAGGTTGGTGCCGCGCACCCACTCCACGACGTCGGCGGAACTGGCGAGGACGTGCGGATACACCCGCAGTCGGACGTGCTGGGCCTCGAACCCGAGGCGGAACAGCAGCTCGGCGTACCGCTCCGGCGGGAGCACGTACGCCGCCGACGGATCGACGGGCACGGTGCCGCCCATCGCCGACAGGAACGGCTCGGTCGCGCCGACCTCGTTGGCGACGACGTGCGACGCATGGGTGCCGTTGGCCGGCACCTGCACCGCGAGCTGCCCGCCCGGGCCGGAGCGCGTCGGCACCAGCGTGCGAGCACCGTTTCGTGGTCGGGCACCCACTGCAGGCTGGCGTTGGCGAGCACCAGATCGACGTCGTGATCTGACGTCCACGCGGCCAGGTCGCCGTGTTCGAACCGCACGCCGTCGCTCGCCCACCGCGACGCCCGTTCGAGCATCGCCGGCGAGGAGTCGAGCCCGAGCACGTCGGCCGCGCCGAGCCGCTCGACCACCGCCGCCGTCAACGCCCCGTCGCCGCATCCGAGGTCGACCATCCGCCCGACCGCCGTCGGCGTCGATCAGGTCGACGAGCTCCCAGAACGGCAGCTCGCGTTCGGTGGCGAACTTGCGGTACTGCTCGGGATCCCAGTCGGACGCTGCCGTTGCCATGCGCTCGACCCTACTTGTATTGAACTTGTATTGCAAGGTCGTGCATTGGTGCCTGGCACCGATGCACGACCTTGCTCGGTGCTACGCCGCGTCGGGGGCGCCGAGTTCGAACTTGACGAACTCCTCGCTCGTGTCCTCCCAGTCCTCGAACTGGATGACGCCCATCTCCTCGAAGCGGTGGCGCAGCCACATGTCGTTGCGGTCGAGCAGGCCGAGCTTCTTGCAGTTCGGCACGATCTTCGAGAACAGCATCTGCTGGAACACGTCGCGCATCGGGTCGCGCAGCACGATCGGCAGCACGTCGCGCGGGGCGACGCCCATCTGCTCCCACACCTCCTGGCGACAGGAACCGGTCGCGCATGCGCACGGCAGCCTCGTAGGCGAACTCCTGGCGGTCCTTCATCTCGGCATCGGTCATCCCGTCGTAGACCTCCTTCAGCGAGAGCACGCCGAAGGCGACGTGGCGGGCCTCGTCGCTCATCACGTAGCGCAGCATCTTCTTGAGCAGCGGCTCCTCGGTCATCTGGTGCATGAAGCCGAACGCGGCGAGCGCCAGGCCCTCGACCATCACCTGCATGCCGAGGTAGGTCATGTCCCAGCGGGAGTCGTTGATGATGTCGTCGAGCAGCATCCGCAGGTGGGCGTTGACCTGATAGCCGCCGCCCATCTTCTCGTCGAGATACCGGGCGAACACCTCGACGTGGCGGGCCTCGTCGACGACCTGGGTGGCGGCGTACAGCTTGGCGTCGTACCACGGCACCGTCTCGGTGATCTTGGCGGTGCACAGCAGCGCACCCTGCTCGCCGTGGAGGAACTGCGACAGCGTCCACTTGCGGTTCTGGATGCCGAACGCCAGCCACTCCTTCTCGCCCCAGTGGCCGATGACGGTGTCGTCGTAGAGGTTGGGGTCGATGCCGGCGGCGATGCCGACCTGGTCGCCCGACACGACCTTTTCGAGGTCGACGTCGATCGACCAGTCGAGGTCGGTGGTCGCGTTCCACTGCCCGACCTTGGCCTTCTCGTACAGCTTGCGCAGCTGCGGTCGCTGCAGGCTGTAGTCCCACGTGAAGATGGCGTCAGCGTTGTCCTTCACCGCGTGCTCGACCTCGTTCGGCGTCGGTGTTGGAGATGGCGAGGATGGCCTCGAGATCGTCGAGGTCGGCGCGGCCCAGGATCGTCTCGTTGCGTCGTCTCGTTGCCGGCGTGCTCGGCACTCTGTTCGGCGATGGTCATGCTGGAAGCTCCTGGTGATCGCTGGCCTGATGTTGGAGGCTGCGGCGGTTGGATGGTCGGAAGCACGGGGAGGAAGGGCCGCAGGAAGGCGCGGGCCGACTCCTCGTCGCCGAAGTCGACGACCCCTGACGGGGCGAGGAAGTACGAGATGACGAGGCGGGCGACGATGTCGATCAAGGCCCGCGACTGCGGACGCGGCAGGAACTCGTCGGCGAACGGGATGAGGTAGGCGGTCGCCACCCGGATGATCCGCGGCAGGCCGTCGACGGTGAGTTCGCCGAGCACGGCTCCCGGTTCCGACGCCAGCATCAGCGCGAGGTGGTCGTCGTCGCGGAGCTCGCGGGTGGCACAGGTGACGGTGCTCACGAGCAGCTCCTCGAGCGACGTCGCGCCTTCGATGTGGCCGAGGAGCGTGGTGAAGAACCGGTCGAGTTCGTACACGCGATGCGCTTCGAAGATCACGTCGCGCCCGCCGGGGAAGATCCGATACAGCGTCGCCCTCGACACGCCCGACTGTCGGGCGATGTCGTCGACGTTGACCTTGTCGATCCCCCAGCGCTCACAGCACGTCTTGACGGCTTCGAGCACGCGGACCTCGACGGCGGTCCACGACCGGCCCGGCGCACGGGAAGGAGGGCGAGTGTCCGCCGACTCTGGCACGGATGAGACACTAAGACGATTTCCGTCTCATTGTCAAGGGAGGAGTTCGGCCGCTCCGACCGGCCTGGCGAGACCGAGCCGGGTGAGCATCTCGACCGCGTCCCGCCTGGCGATCGCCTTGTTGCTCCCGAGCACCTTGCGCGGGCCGCTCGCCCGGGAAGTATCTTCGGCACCAGCGTGAACAGCTCGCCGTGACCGCACGGCGACGATGAACATCACGCTGTCGGTCCGTCGATGTGCGGGAACAGGTCGAAGCTCTGGAAGATCATCCCGAACCGTCGACGGACCGGGTCGGCGTCGAGGCCGGGTTCCGAGCGGGCCGACGCCTACCCGGACCAACTGTCCGGTGGCCAGCAGCAGCGGGTCGCCATCGCCCGGTCGCTGGCGATGCATCCGCAGGTGATGCTGCTCGACGAGATCACCTCCGCGCTCGATCCGGAGTTGATCGGCGAGGTGCTCGACGTGGTCCGCGACCTCAAGGCGCAGGGCATGACGATGCTGTTCGCCACGCACGAGATGGCGTTCGCCCGCGAGATCAGCGACCGGGTGTGTTTCCTGCACCACGGCCAGATCCTCGAAGAGGGCCCTCCTGCGCAGCTGTTCGGCGAGCCGACCGAGCCGCGGACCCGCGAGTTCCTCCAGCGCGTCATCGACGCCGGCCGGCTCTGACCGACCCGGCGGTGCTCATCCGTCGCTGAGCCAGCCGTTCGCGGACCTCCGGCAGTCCGGCGCGATGTAGGGTTCCACGTCACATGCTGACGGCGACGATCGAGGAGCTGCGATCGATCGCCTTGGCCGCCGCCGATGCGTCCGGCCACTTTCCCGCCATGTACGCCCGCGTCACCGAGCGTGTCCAGGTCGCCGCGGCATCCGGTCGCTTCGAGAACGCGGCACGCATGGAACGGTTCGCTGAGGCGTTCGCCGCGTGGTACGTCCGCGCCCGGTCTGGTCATGGCACGGTGCCCGCGTGCTGGCGGGCGGCGTTCGACGTCGCCGACGACGCCCACCTGATGATCGTGCAGCACCTCCTGCTCGGCATCAATGCCCACGTCAATCACGACCTGCCGCAGGTGGTTGTCGAACTGGCACCCGAACGCGGCGATCTCGCGGGCCTGCGCGCCGACTACGAAGCGGTCAACGACATCCTCGCCGAGACACTCCCCGAGGTCGTGCGGAGCCTCGGGACGGTGTCGCGGTGGGTGAACCTCCTTGCGGTTCGCGGTGGCGAGCGGGCATTCGACTTCTCGTTGGACGTCGCCCGCCGGCAGGCCTGGAGGGCCGCTGAGCGGTTGCATCAGCTGCCGCCGGCCGAGCGGCGAGCGGACGTGGCGGAGCTGGACCGCCTCGTGTCGGTCCTCGCCTACCTCGTCGCCAAGCCGGGCCGTCCGATGTCGTGGGCGGTCGCGATCGGCCGTCGACTGGAGGATCACGATCCCGCTGCCGTGACGCGGAGCCTGCTCGGCCATCTGGCGTGACCGCCGTCGCGGCCTCAGCCGACCGGGAGCTTGTCGGGCACCACACGGCCCCGCTCGTCGCGGAACTGCTGCTCGAACGAGTAGGCCTCGGACTCGAGCGGGTTGCGGTGGTAGGCGGACACATCGTCGATGTACGTCGGGAGTTGGCCGCCGCCGTTCAGAAACCCCGTGCCGTACTCGCACGCGAACTTCGACTCGCCGCCGAAGCGACGCACCTGATCGACGTGAATGAGTTCGTGGATGAGATGGACGAGGTGTGCCGGGTTGCGTTCGTCGAGCTCGTCTCGAAAGTAGATCGTCGAGCCGAACGTCATCGCGTAGATCGAGCCGCGCTCGCGGAACCTGTTCGACGGCAGCCGGCACCGGGCTCGGATCCGCACGCCGCGCAGATCGGTCGCCGGGAACAACGGCTGGAGCCGTTCAATCGTGCTCGCCTGCAACGCCCGACTCGAACGGCCGAGGTTGGCGATCTGGGCCGAACGCTTCGTCTCGGTGTAGATCGTTCGGCCGAGGGTGCAGCCGATGGGCGCGACGTGTTCGTCCCACATTCCGAGCGTTCCGCCCACTGAGCGCATGGTCGACCACCACGACACGTCGCCAGTATCTCATCGTGGGCGCCGGAAAGACAGGCCGAGCGAGCAGCCGTCCGATGATCCCGTCGACCGTCAGTCGGTGACCCCGCACACCCGGTCGGCGTTGAGGCACAGCTCGACCTCTTGTTCGAGCTTGGCCTGGTCCCACACGTTCCAGAAGTCGGCGTGCGCGGTCGTGATCGACCCGGATGCGAGCGACAGCTCCGACGGGTCGACGGGCGGGTAGTCGATCGCCAGCTGCAGCATCGGGATCGGCACCGGGTGCGACGAGGGGCACGAGCCGTCCGTCGCTGTACGCGCTGAAGGGGGTGACGTCAGCTCCGCCGTCGTGGACGTGGCGATCCGGTTCCCCGTCGTCGCCGTCGGCCGACCTCGGCGCGACGTCTCCGGTGGCCGCCTCCGGCCCGAGGTGCTCGCCGTCCCAGCAGTCGGCGAAGTTGATCAGCAGCCGCAGGGTCTCGGTCGCCGGACACTCGCATCGGCGCACTCGGCGCGCACCGAGCTGCTGCCACACGACCACGACACGATGTCGGTGGACTGCGGCTCGGTCGAGTTGCGATCGCCGGCGACGAGCATCAGCCCGGCCGGGTACGGCTCGACGGTCGCCGGATCGACGCCGAAGCCGGGCCGGTAGTAGGCCGTCATGCCCTCCGGCTCGACGACGTGCCCCGCAGCGTCGAGCAGCGCCGGCGCCCAGTACGACGCCGTGTCCTGGCGCTGCTCGCACGAGGTCTCCGCGCCCGCCACCCGCTCGTAGTCGGGATCGGAGTCGACGCGTTCGTTGCCGAAGAACGTGTGGAGGTGGCTCATCCCCGGCTGGTCCGGGTAGACGATCGGATCGTCGTACTCGGCGTGGCTGAGCGTGCACTGCACGACGAACTGAGCGACCCGCCCCTGCGGACCGACCCGTGCCGGGTCGACCGCCTCGCGGACCGTCGAGCCGGCGTCGGCCCGCGCTCGGCGCCGGCGTCGTCGCCGGAGCCACCGCAGCGCCGACCCGAGGACGAGTGCGGCGGCGAACCCGACGACGACGAGGCGGCGCACGTCAGCTCGCGGGCTTGGCCGGCACCACGATGGCGGCGATGTCGACGACGCGCGGCGCGTGGGCCGGCTCGACCGGTGCGTTCTCCGGATCGGCCATGCCCTCGAGCACGGGCGGCGCAGGCAGCGCGGCGGTCTTGTAGTCGACCGACGGCGGGCGGCTGGCGGCCTCGTCGATCCACGACAGGACGTCGAGCGGGTTGGCCGCCCAGTCGCCCGAGCCGGTGCCACCGCACGGCGCCAGCACCTCGATGTCGGTCGGCGCCGACGTGGTGAAGACGTTGCCCGACCAGCAGTTGCGCAGGTCGGCGCTCGGCACGCTCACGCCGGCCACGCGCGAGGTCGGCGACGCCGCTGGCCTCGACGACGTTGTCGCGGATCGAGTTGTCGTACGACTCCCACAGCAGGCTCTCGGGCACCTCGGTGGCGAGTTCCTGCTCGCGTTGGGTGGCGCAGTCGACCGCCCACTCGTCCTCGGTCGGCAGATCGTCGTTCGGGCCCTCCTCGAGGAACGGCACCAGGCCGATGCCGGTCTTCTCGTGGTCGTACACGAGGTTGCGCTCGACGACGTTGCCGACGCCGCCGGGGATCAGGATGCCGTTGCCCATCGCGAGGAGTGCCACGTCGATCGCCGGTGTGTCCGGCTGGTTGTTGGAGTGCACGATGTTGCCGACGAGGGTGGTCTGTCGCTCCGGGTAGCACAGCTCGTAGCTGCCCGAGTTCGGCACGATGCCGGCCCGGTTGTTGCGGAACGTCGAGTTGACGATGTACAGGTTGCCGCCCGAGTTCGTTCCGGAGTAGCCGAGCCCGTTGTGCTCGGAGGTGACGTCGTCGATGACCGAGTCGCACGGGAAGCACTGGCCGATGTACACGCCGGCGTCGGGGCTGCCGGCGGCGTACGAGTGCTCGATCGTGCCGTTGACCGAATCGAAGCCGTAGATGCCGTAGTCGCCGTTGCGGATGGCGGTGACGTACGACACCCGGTAGCCGTCGGTCTCCAGGGCGAACACGCCGTTGGAGGTGTAGTTCTGGGCGGTCAGGTTCTCGACCACCACGCCGGACGCTCCGAGGATGCGGATGCCGTTGTCGAGTTCGAACTCACCGTCGAGGATCACCTCGTTGCGATCGAGTCCGCGGATGGTGACGTCGTCGGTGGTGACGTTGACGGCCTCGTGGTAGGTGCCTGGGCCGATCAGCACCAGGTCGCCCGGCACCGCGGCGTCGACCGCTTCGGTGATCGTCGCGTAGTCGTCCGGGACCCGCAGCACGCCGTCGGTGCCTGGCTCCGACGCCGGCGGGCTCGGTGTCGTCGGTCGCGTCGCGTCGTCGGCGACTCGCTCGTCGCCGGCTCCGTGGCCACGGGGTCGGTCGACGCCGCTTCGGTCGCCGGTGCGCCCGTGTCCGCGGTGGTGTCGTCGGCGCTGTCGCCGTCGCTCCCTCCGCAGGCCGCGACGACCAGGACCAGCGCGAGCAGGCCAGACGCCACCCGCGCCCGATGTGATGCCTTCATGTTCGTCCCCAAACTGTGGTCGATGTGCGGTGTGCGTGCGTGTGCGATGTGTCACTTGACGATGATCGTGCCGGTCATGCCGACGTCGGCGGTGCCGTGGATCGTGCAGTAGTAGCGCGTACTCGCCGGGCTCGGTGAACACGTGCGAGTACTCGTCGCCGGGATGGAACGCTTCGATGCCCACGCCCCACGACTCGTCGTCGGCCACCGGGACGATGTCGTGATCGTTGCGGCCGCCGTTCTTCCACACGACCTCGGTGCCGGCGGCGACGTCGACCGTTCCTCGATGAACGTGTTGTCGAGCGCCTTGACGGCGACGCGTCTCACCCGGTTCGGCCGGCTCGGTCGCCTCGTCGGCGGCGCGCCGCGACCGCGTCGGCGGCGTCGGGCTCGACGGATTCGGTGCGTGTCGGGGGCGGTGTCGGCGTCGGGGCCGTCGGAGCCGCAGGCCGACAGTGCGGCCGCCGCGACGACGGCGACGACCACGACATTCAGGAACTGGATCGGACGAATGATTGACACAGCGTGGCAAGGCTACGGCCGCGGGCGCGTGCAACTGCAACGTCCCGTCCCGGGAATCTGTCTACTCGTCCATCAGCGCGCCGGCGAACTCGTCGCGCAGGGTCTTCTTCGAGAATTTGCCGACGCTCGTCTTCGGGACCTCGTCGATCCACACGACGCCCTTCGGCAGCTGCCACTTGGCGACCTTGCCGTCGAGATAGGCGATCACGTCCTCCTCGGTCAGCGTCGAGCCGGGCGCGCGCACCACGCAGGCCAGCGGGGCCTCACCCCACTTCGGATGCGACACACCCACGACCGCGGCTTCGGTGATCTCGGGGTGCGCCATCAGCTCGTTCTCGAGTTCGACCGAGCTGATCCACTCGCCGCCCGACTTGATGAGGTCCTTCGTCCGGTCGACGAGGCGGATCCGGCCGCGCTCGTCCATGGTGGCGACGTCGCCGGTACGCAGCCAGCCGTCGGCGGTGAAGCTCTCGCCCGCCCGCGCATCGTCGTAGTAGGTGTTGGCGATCCAGTTGCCGTGGCACTGGAGCTCGCCGCTCGTCTCGCCGTCCCACGGCACTTCGTCGGTCGTGTCGGGGAACACCACGCGGCATTCGACGCCGAAGGCGATCCGGCCCACCTGGCTGCGCAGGTCCGCCTGCTGTTCGTTCGGCAGGAGCAGCTGGTCGGCGTCGAGGTGGCACACCGAAGCGATCGGGCTGGTCTCGGTCATCCCCCACGCCTGCAGGATCGGCAGCCCGGTCTGCTCGCGGTACGCCTCCGACAGCGCCTTCGGAACCGCCGACCCGCCGCAGGGAATGGCCCGCAGCGACGAGGTGTCGCGGCCCTTCAACTCGGGCAGCACCGCCATCCAGATCGTCGGCACCCCCGCCGCGACGGTGACCTTCTCCTCGACGACCAGGTTGGCGATCGACGGTCCCGGAGAGATCGGGCCCGGGCATCACGAGCGTGGCGCCGGTCGCCACGGCGGCGTGGGCCAGACCCCACGCGTTGGCGTGGAACATCGGCACGACCGGCAGGATCACGTCGGCCTCGCGGGCACCGAGGCTGTCGACGGTCATCGCCCCCATGGTGTGCAGGAACGTCGACCGGTGGCTGTAGACGACACCTTTCGGGTTGCCCGTCGTGCCGCTCGTGTAACACATGCTGGCGGCGCGGTGCTCGTCGTCGACGTGGAACTCGACCGGGCTGGCGGCGGCGAGCAGGTCCTCGTAGTTGCAGCAGCTCGTGGCCGTTCAGGTCGTCGGGGATGTCGCCCTTGCCGTCGTCCATCAGCACCAGGTGCTGCAGGCGTTCGAACGTGGGCAGCAGCGGGGCGAGCAGGCCGAGCAGCGAACGGTCGACGAAGATCACCTCGTCGTCGGCGTGGTTGACGATGTAGGTGAGCTGCTCGGGGAAGAGCCGGATGTTCAGCGTGTGCAGGACCCGGCCGGTGCAGGGGGCGGCGAAGTACAACTCGAGGTGGCGGGCCGTGTTCCACGCGAACGTCGCGACGCGACCGTCGGCCGAGATCCCCAGATCGTCGAGCACACCGCCGAGTTGGCGGGTCCGTGCCGCCCAGTCGGCGTAGGTCGTGCGCTCGCGACCTGACCCGGTCGCGGTGATGATCGGTTTGTGGCCGAAGTACTTCTCGGCACGGTCGAACAGATGGGAGATGACGAGTGGGACGTCTTGCATGAGGCCCTGCATGGGGTCGAACGTAGCGCAGGCCGCGCAGGCCGCCGATACCGTCTTGGCCCTTGACCGACGCCGCAACCCTTCCGCTCGACGAGCCGGAACACGTCCGGCCCGCGTGGGCGCCACTCACGCTGGTGGCGTTCGTCGCGCTCGTGATCTGCACCAACGTGGCCAGCGCCGTGTGGGCCAAGTGGGTCAACACCAACCCGACCGGGCTGCTGATCCTGTCGTCGCGCAACCGCTACCTCGCGCTGACGCTGGCGTCGGGGGTGCCCATCGCCACGTACGCCTTGATCGCCACGATCCGTATCGCGTTGGCGTTCGTCGTCTGCCACATGATCGGGCGGGCCTACCGGCACGACGCGCTCGGCTGGTTCACCAAGTACCTCGGGGTCACCTCCGAGGCGATCGCCGGGTTCAACCGCGGCTTCGCCAAGGCCGAGTGGGCGATCATCCCGTTCTTCGCCGGTTCGAACATCGTCGCCGCGCTCAGCGGCGTGCACCGCACACCGCCGCTCAAACTCGCCGCCCTGCTGGCGGTCGGGATCGCCGGCCGGTTGGTGCTGATCTGGTGGATGGCCCGAACGTTCGAGGACCAGCTGGTGACGATCCTCGAGTGGCTGGCCAGGTACCAGTGGTGGGCGGTCGGCATCTCGATCGCCTTCGTCGTCCTGATCAACCTGCGCAACCTGCGACGCGGCTGACCTCCGCACGCGCCTGGCGGTGTGTCGATCGGTCGCAAGTCGTGGTACAACCACAGCCATGGCTGAAGTCACCCTGCGGGGCAACCCCATTCACACGTCCGGCGAACTCCCCGAGGTCGGGTCATCCGCTCCGGCGTTCACCCTCACGGGAACGAGCCTCGGTGATGTCACCCAGGACGACTTCGAGGGCAAGACGATCGTGCTCAACATCTTCCCGAGCGTCGACACGCCGACGTGCGCCACGAGCGTGCGCACGTTCAACCAGCGCGCCGCCGATCTCGACGACACCGTCGTGCTGTGCGTCTCCGCCGACCTGCCGTTCGCCCAGGGCCGCTTCTGTGGCGCCGAGGGCATCGAGAACGTGACCACGGCGTCGACGTTCCGCTCGACGTTCGGCGACGACTACGGCATGACGATGACCGACGGCCCGCTCGCCGGCGTGCTCGCCCGCAGTGTCGTGGTGATCGGCGCCGACGGCGTCGTGAAGTACACCCAGGTCGTCGGCGAGATCGCCGACGAACCCGACTACGACGCCGCCCTCGCCGCCATCTGAACCTGAAACGCCTGGGGTCAGACGCCCAGGCGTTTCAGGTTGACCCATCACGAGGAACGGGTCGAGGGATCGCGTCAGGCCGGGGGTCTCGGCGATGCG
This sequence comes from Ilumatobacteraceae bacterium, assembly GCA_963772085.1. Classification (GTDB taxonomy): domain Bacteria; phylum Actinomycetota; class Acidimicrobiia; order Acidimicrobiales; family Ilumatobacteraceae; genus Sva-07. Next base: position 14,101 of record CAVYWH010000014.1, on the reverse strand, counting down.
TTTGCAGGCGAGCACCACGCCGGGCATGAAGCTGTCGCGGTCGTAGCTGTCCTGGCGGATCGTCAGCGTCTGGCCGGTCGCACCGAGGATCACCTCTTGATGGGCGACCATGCCGCGCATCCGCACCGAGTGGGTGTGGATGCCGGCGGGCGCCACTCCCCCGCGCGCCCGGGTACACCTCGACCTCGGTCGGGTCGGGATCGAAGTCGTGGGCGCGGGCGGCGGCCATCCGTTCGGCCGTCTTCACCGCCGTGCCCGATGGAGCGTCGATCTTGCGGTCGTGGTGCAGCTCGATGATCTCGGCCGTGTCGAACCACGGTGCGGCCATCTCGGCGAACCGCATCATCAACACGGCGGAGATGGCGAAGTTCGGGGCGATCACGCAGTTCGGGCCGTCGGCCGCGCCGAACGTCGACTCGAACAGGTCGAGATCCTCGGCGCTGAAGCCGGTGGTGCCGACCACCGCGTGGATGCCGTGCATCCCCAGCCACGGCAGCGTCGTGCGCGCGGCGTGGGCGACGGTGAAATCGACGACCACGTCGCACGCGGCGTCGGCGAACGCGTGCAGGTGTTCGGACACGGCGACGCCCTCGATCGTCTCGCCGACGCTGCCCGGATCGACACCGGCGACGAAAACGAGTTCGGGGTCAGCGGCGACCGCGGCGCAGATGGTGCGACCCATCCGCCCTGCGGCTCCGTTGACCCCGACTCTCATTCGTTCAGTCTGGCCGATCTGTCCGGCCAGCACGTACTTCGTTCAACCTGGTCCCTTTGGGGTCAGACCCCGAAGGGACCAGGTTGGACGGCGATGTTCAGCGATGGCGACGACGGCCACCGTCGTTGCGACGGCCGCCACCGGTGTTCTCCACCGGGCGCTCGCTGGCCGGGCCGAGGTCGCCGAGCTCGCCGGCGAGTTCGGCGTCGAAGCTGTCTTCGAAGCTGACCTCGACGACATCGCCGGCCGGGCTGCTCGAGCCCGATCCACCGGTGGACTTCGCGGGACGAACCGTTCGACTCGCTCGAGCGGCTGCTCGAACGCTCGGCCCGGGCGGGGGCCGGCGTGCGCTCGGCGTCGTTGGACGGCGAGTCGTTGGAGTCGCCTTCCGGAGCGTCGCCGACCGGGACCAGGCTGATCTTGCCCTTGTCGTCGATCTCGTCGACGCGGACTTCGATCTCCTGGCCGAGCGACAGCACGTCCTCGACGGCGTTGATCCGCTTGCCGCGGCCCAACTTCGAGATGTGGACGAGACCGTCACGGCCCGGGAGGATGTTGACGAACGCACCGAACTTGGTGATGTTCACGACGCGACCGTTGTAGATCTTGCCGAGTTCGGCCTTCGGCGGATCGACGATCGCGAGGATCGCTGCCTTGGCCTCTTCCATCCGCCATGCCTCGACGGCGCCGATGGTGACGATGCCGCGGGCACCGTCGTCGTCGACACCGATGTCGGCACCGGTCTCCTGCTGGATCGTGTTGATGACCTTGCCCTTCGGCCCGATCACTTCACCGACCTTGTCGAGCGGGATGTAGATCGTGGAGATCTTCGGGGCGGTCTCGGCGACCTCGTCACGGCTCTGCGAGATGCAGGCGTTCATGACTTCGAGGATCTCGAGGCGAGCCGTGCGGGCCTGCGCCAGCGCAGCGGTCAGCACGTCGGCCGGGATGCCATCGATCTTCGTGTCGAGCTGGAGGGCCGTGATGGCGTCTTCCGTGCCGGCGACCTTGAAGTCCATGTCACCGAAGGCGTCCTCGGAACCGAGGATGTCGGTCAGCGTGATGTACTTGCCGTCCTCGTAGATGAGGCCCATGGCGATGCCGGACACGTGGCTGCGCACCGGCACGCCGGCGTCCATCAGCGACAGGCTCGACGAGCAGACCGACGCCATCGACGTCGAACCGTTCGACGACATGACCTCGGAGACGAGGCGCAGCGTGTACGCGAAGTCTTCCTGGTTCGGGATGACCGGCAGGACCGCACGGGCGGCGAGCGCACCGTGGCCGATCTCGCGGCGCTTGGGCGAACCGACGCGGCCGGTCTCACCGTTGGCCCACGGAGCCATGTTGTAATGGTGCAGGTAGCGCTTGGAGTCGTTGGGCGACAGCGAGTCGATCATCTGGTTCATGCGGGGCATGGCCATCGTCAACACGTTCATGACCTGGGTCTCGCCACGCTGGAACAGACCGGAACCGTGAGCGGTCGGCAGCACGCCGACTTCGGCGGTCACGGCACGGAGATCGGCGACGCCACGGCCATCCATGCGGATGCCCTCGTCGACGACTCGGCGACGCACGAGCTTCTTGCTCAGCGAGCGGATCGCTTCCTTGACCATGCTGTTCTGGCCGGCGAACTCGCCCGGTGCTTCCTTGGTGCCGCACAGCTCGGCGATGATCTCGGCCGTGACGGCGTCGGTCGCGGCGTTGCGCTCGGACTTGACCGGAATGATGACGACCGGGGCGAGCTTGGCGCTGCCGGCCTTCTCGACGGCGGCGAAGATCTCGGGCGTGTAGTCGAGGACGGGGGTCCACTTCATCTGCTCGATCGGGCCAGTGGTCGAGATGACCGAGGCGACGAGCTGACGCTGCAGGGAGATCGATTCCTTGATCCACACCTTGCAGGCTTCGAGGCCGTCGGCGAGGACTTCCTCGGTGACCTTCTTGGCGCCGTCGTCGTAGTAGTAGAACGCGTTCTCGGTGCCACCGGCTTCGACCATCATCACGGCGACGTCGCCGTTGTCGAGCTCACGCCCGGCGATGACGAGTTCGAACGTGCCGGCTTCGGCTTCTTCGTAGGTGGGGTGGGCGATCCATTCGCCGTCGACCGAGTAGGCCATGCGGACGGCGCCGATCGGGCCCTCGAAGGGGATCCCGGAGATCATCAACGCGGCGGAAGCGGCGTTGATCGACAGGACGTCGAACGGGTTGTGCTGGTCGGCACCGAGGACCGTCGTGACGATCTGGGTCTCGTTGCGGAAGCCGTCGGGGAACGACGGGCGCAGCGGCCGGTCGGTGAGGCGACAGGTGAGGATGGCGTCCTCGCTCGGACGGCCTTCGCGACGGAAGAACGAACCGGGGATCTTGCCGGCGGCGTACGACCGCTCCTCGACATCGACCGTCAACGGGAAGAAGTCCATGCCTTCACGCACGCTCTTGGCGGCGTTGGCGGTGGTGAGAACCTTCGTCCCACCGACGGAGGCCACGACGGCACCCATCGACTGGGGGGCAAGCTTGCCCGTTTCGAAGGTGAGTGTCTTGTCGGTACCTGAAACGGCTCCGGACACGATGATTGGGTCAGCCACTGAGGGCTCCTTTCGAATGCACCCCACGCATCGAGACATTCTCGATGGGATGGGCGTGCGCCTTGTGGAGCGAAGGAGCCGGTTCCCAGTTGGCGATCCCGAACGGTCGACCTGCTCGAGCAGGGAGTTCGGAATCAGCAACCGGCAACCGACAGCGGTTCGCTCGGTTCACGAGATCGGACGTTCCGACCTCGGCGCCAGTCATACCGTGACCGAACCGCCGAAGTACCGCGATGGGTCGAGGGAGCCGCAGCGGCCCCCGCCGTTTACCGGCGAAGGCCTTGATCGGCGATGATCTTGCGGTAGCGCTCGACGTCGATCGACTTGACGTAGTCGAGCATGCGACGGCGACGGCCGACCAGCATCAGGAGGCCACGACGGCTGTGGTGGTCCTTCTTGTGCATCTTGAGATGCTCGGTCAGGTGGGTGATGCGCTCGGTGAGGATCGCGATCTGGACTTCGGGAGAGCCGGTGTCGGTCTCGTGAGTCCGGTTCTTCTCGATGGTCAATGTCTTGTTCGGCACAGTACGTCTGCCTTCCAGATGGAGGTCGCAGCGACCGGTTCGACCGCTGCATCACGCCCGCGCATCCCGCACACACGTGTGCGATCAGCCCGGAACGGACCCCGCAATGCTACGACCGAACCCCGTAATCCACTGCTGAATCCACGTTTGCGACACGATTTTGGCGCGCCTGCAGCGCCGAAATTCGCGACGCAAACGTGGATCGACGTCAGAGGGCGAGGACGGTGCGGGCGTGTTCGATGTCGAGGGCCAACTGGGCGATCAGGGCGTCGACGCCGTCGAACTTGCGCTCGCTGCGCAGGAAGTGGGTGAAGCGCACGCTGGCCACCTCGGCGTAGAGGTCGGCGTCGAAGTCGAGCAGGTGCGCCTCGAGCAGCGACGAATCGGCGTGCTCGTAGAACGTGGGACGCCGGCCGAGGTTGATCGCGCACGGATGCACCTCACCGGTGGGTCGCTCGTACCAACCGGCGTAGACGCCGTCGGCGGGCAGGGACATCAGGTTCGACACCTCGACGTTGGCCGTCGGGAAGCCGAGCAGGCGACCGCGCTGGTCGCCGGTGACGACCGGGCCGCGAGCCTCGAACGGGTGGCCGAGCATGGCGTTCGCCCGGGTGATGTCGCCGCCGGCGAGGGCGCGACGGATGGCCGTGCTGCTCACCGGCTCGTCCACGCCGTCGGCCCTGGGGATCAACGGCAGCGGCTCGACGTCGAAGTCGAACTCCGCGCCGAGCTTGCGCAGCAGGTCGACGTTGCCGTCGCGATGACGGCCGAAATGGAAGTCGTCGCCGACGACGATCAGTTGCGTGTCGAGGCAGTCGACCAGCACGCGCTCGACGAAGGACTCGGGGGTCTCCGCCGCCTGGTGTTCGTCGAAGGGCACGACCACCACGGCGTCGAGACCGGTCGCGGCGAGCAGTTCCATCTTCTGTTCGGTGCTGGTGAGCAGCCGCGGTGCCGACTCGGGCCGGACGACGGAGGCCGGGTGACGATCGAACGTGACCACGACCGACATGGCGCCGAGCGCGTCGGCGCGCTCACGGACGTGGTCGATGACGGCCTGGTGCCCGAGGTGTACCCCGTCGTAGGCGCCGATGGTGATCACGGCCCGGCGCCCGGGCCATGGCGGCGCGTCGAGATCGGTGACGGTCTGCACCCGTCAGAGGCTACTCAGACGCACCGCCGGCGCCGCCATCTGACGACGAGGGCCAACCTGCAACGCTCGGGGTCTGACCCCAGGCGTTTCAGGTCGTGGGCAGGACCACGGCCGGCTTGGCCGTGTCGCCTGCGTCGGCGAACGACTCGTACACGGCGAGCAACGTGGTCCCCCCGTCGCCGAACACCGCCCACGGACCCGGACCGTCCCACCGCGGCAGCACCCGGCCGTTGGCGATCAGCGCGGCCGTCGCGTCGTCGACCTCGACCCGTGGCGAGCGACCGGACGGCCGCGGCGACCGGCAGCAGCACACACTCGTCCGGATCCGCGGCCTCCTGGATGGTGAACGAGCCGACCCGAGTCCGGCGGAGTGCCCGCAGGTGCGCTCCCCCACCGAGCAAGGTGCCCAGATCCGCGGCGAGTGAGCGGATGTACGTGCCGGCCGAACACTCGACCTCGATGCGCAACACGAGCGGATCATCCGTCGGCCACACGTCGAAGCGATCGACGACCACCGGGCGCGGTTCGCGTTCGATCTCGATGCCCTCGCGGGCGAGCTCGTGCAGACGCTTGCCGTCGACCCGGATGGCGGACACCATCGGTGGGATCTGTCGGATCGCTCCGGTCAGGTGCTCGGCGACGACCCGCCGGGCGTCGTCGACCGTCACGCCCGACATGTCGAACGTCGCGGTCACCTCACCGGCGGCATCGAGCGTGTTCGTCTCGGTGCCGAGCACGACCTCGCCGACGTACTCCTTCTGGGTCCGCTCGACGAAGCGCAGCAGGCGGGTGCTCATCCCGACCGCGACGACCAGCACCCCGGTGGCGTCCGGGTCGAGCGTGCCGCCGTGGCCGACCTGACGTTCGCCGAATCGCCGGCGGAGCATGCCGACGACGTCGTGGCTCGTGACACCGGCGGGTTTGTCGACGATGGCCAGCCCGTGCGTCGACGCCGGGCGACGTCGGGCCATCAGGTGGCTTCGGGCTCGTCGGTGGTGACGTCGTCGGTCTCGAGCACGCCGGACTCCTGGCGTTCGAGACGGTCACGGTCGCTGCGCAGGATCGCGTCGATCCGTTCCGCCGAGCGGATCACGAGGTCGGGGCGGAAGTCGAGGATCGGCGTCTTCTTGGTGCGGATCTGTTTGGCGATCGACGACTGCAGCCGGATGCGGTGCTCACCGAGCGCCTCGAGGATCGCTTCGTCACCGTCTTCGCCGTCGAGCGAATCGAAGAACACGATGGCCCGGTTCAGCTCCGGGTCGACGTCGATCCCGGTGATCGACACGAGCGACAGACGCTCGTCATCGATGCGGACCAGTTCGTCGGCGATGATCTCGCGCAGCGTTGCGCCGACGCGTGCACCGCGCGGGTACTTGGGGGTGTTGCTGCGCGACGAGCTCTTGCTGCCACTTCGTTGCTTGCCGGCCATCTTCAGGCTCCTTCACGAGTTGTCGAACGTTGATCGGTGAGGCGGTGCGCACTCACGTGAAATCGGGTGCGGCACGCAGCGAGCGCTTGAGCTCGGCCATGCCCGACATCGTGGCCATCGTCTCGACCGCATCCCACAGCTTCAGCGCGTCCTCGCCGCGCGGCGCCTTCGAGATGACCGGGCCGAAGAAGCTCGCCTCGCTGTCGGCACCGGGATGGAACGTGATGATCGGCGTGCCGACGTCGCGGCCGGTCCGGCCGAGCGCGAGTTCGGTTTCGGCGCGGATGTACTCGTCGTGCGAGTCGTCGGCGGCCGCTTCAGCCAGCGCCGGCATCGAATCCGTTGGCGGCGAGCACCGCCGGCGAACAGCGCGTTCGGGTCCTCGCCCGCCTCACCGCGCCGGCCATCGACGTGCAGTGCCGTCCCGAACGCCGTGTACCAGCGCCCGACGGCCGCCGCATCGGATGCGGAATCGGTCCGGATCGCGTCGGCGATCCGCAGACCCTGGTGGCCGAGGAAATGGCCGGCCCGATACTCCGGCGTGTACCACTCCTTGGTGTTCTCCTCGTTCACGCACCCACAGCGAGATGAAGCGCCAGTCGACGTCGTACGACCGTTGCTCGGCGACGTTGGTCACCCAACGCGACGTGATCCACGCCCACGGACAGACGGGGTCGAAGAAGAACTCGAGGTCGGCGGCCATGACGGCCAACCTATCTGCCAGCGATCTGGAGCATGTCCGCCCGGAGACTGTCCCCGGGGCGGTCATGCTCAGGTGCGAGCGATCTCGACGTCTTCGAAGGTCTCGATGAGGTCGCCCGGCTTGAGGTCCTGGAAGTCGGACAGGCCGATACCGCACTCGAAGCCCTCACGGACCTCGCGGGCATCGTCCTTGAACCGCTTGAGCGACGTGATGTCGCCCTTCCAGATGATCGTGCCGTCGCGGAGGAAGCGCACCTTCGACCCACGGGTGATGACACCGGATCGCACGAGGCAACCGGCGATGGCGCCGATCTTCGGCACCCGGAAGATCTCGCGGACCTCGGCTTCGCCGGTGACCTGCTCCTCGTACTCGGGCTCGAGCATGCCGATGACGGCCTGTTCGATGTCTTCGAGCAGCTTGTAGATGATCTCGTAGGTGCGGATCTCGACGTCTTCGTGGTCGGCGAGCTTGCGGGCCTTGCCGTCCGGGCGGACGTTGAAGCCGATGATCGTGGCGTTGGTGGCCGAGGCGAGCGTGATGTCGTTCTCGGTGATGCCACCGACGGCGCGGTGCACGAAGCTGATCTCGACCTCGTCGCGCTGGAGTCGACGCAGCGACTCGGTGACCGCTTCGAGCGAACCCTGCACGTCGGCCTTGAGGATGAGGTTGAGCGAGGCCTTCTCGCCGGACTGGATCTGGCTGAACAGGTCTTCGAGCTTGGTGCCCGACTTGACCCGAGCGTCCTCACGGAGGTGCTTGGCCTTCAGCCGCTCCTCGCGAGCCTCACCGACCATGCGGGCGGTCTTCTCGTCGGGGGCGGCGCGGAACTCGTCGCCGGCCTCCGGGACGGACGACAGTCCGAGCACCTGGACGGGCGTCGACGGACCGGCAGACTTGACCTGCTCGCCCTTGTCGTTGATCATCGCTCGGACCTTGCCCCACGCGGCTCCCGCCACGATGGGGTCGCCGACCTTGAGCTCGCCCTTGTCGACGAGCACGGTGGCGACCGGCCCTCGACCCTTGTCGAGCTGGGCCTCGATGACGATGCCCTTGGCCCGACCGGTCGGGTTGGCGGTGAGCTCTTCGAGCTCGGCCACGACCTGCAGCTGCTCGATCAGTTCGTCGACGCCGACGCCCTGGAGGGCCGACATCTCGACGACGATCGTGTCGCCGCCCCACGACTCGGGGACGAGTTCGTACTCGGCGAGCTGCGTGAGCACGCGCTGCGGATCGGCGTTGGCCTTGTCGATCTTGTTGACCGCCACGACGATCGGCACGTCGGCGGCGCGAGCGTGGTTGATGGCCTCGATGGTCTGGGGCATGATGCCGTCGTCGGCGGCGACCATCAGCACGACGATGTCGGTCGCCTCGGCGCCGCGGGCACGCATCTGCGTGAACGCTGCGTGGCCGGGGGTGTCGAGGAACGTGACCGACCCGTGCTCGTTGACGACCGTGTAGGCGCCGATGTGCTGGGTGATGCCACCGGCCTCGCCGTCGACGACGTGCGCGCCGCGGATGTGGTCGAGCAGCGTGGTCTTGCCGTGGTCGACGTGACCCATGACGGTGATCACCGGCGGGCGGGGCTCCTGGCCCTCGTCGTCGTCGGAGTCGTCGAACAACTTCTGCAGTTCGACTTCTTCCTGCTGACCCGGCTCGACGAGGAGGATCTCCGCACCGACTTCGAGCGCGAACATCTCCATCTGGTCATCGCCGAGGGTCATGGTCGCGGTGACCATCTCGCCGTTGTTCAGCAGGAATCGGACGACGTCAGCGGACGTGCGGTTCAGCTTCGGAGCGAACTCCTGGGCCGACACGCCGCGTTCGATGATGACGACGCCCGCAGGGACGGGCGCGTCGGAGGACGTGTAGGTGGTGAACTGCGGCTGCAGTTCGTCCTGGTCGCGACGACGGCGACGACGGCCGGTACGACGCGGTGGGCGACGCTGGCCGCTGGGGCGAGCACCGCCACCGCCGGGACCGCCACCTGGGCCGCCACCGGGACCACCGGGGCCGCCGGGACGACCGCCGCCACCAGGACGGTTCGGGCCGCCGGGGCCACCGGCAGGACGAGGCGTGAAGCCACCGGGGCGCGGGGCACCGGGACGCCCGCCGGGCGCGGTGGTGCGAGAGGTCGGCCGGGCCGAGCCGGGCGGCGGCGGAATCGGGCGGCCACTCGGCGACAACGGACGACCGGGGCGGCGGCGGAATCGCCTTGCCGCTCGGCGACAACGGGCGCTCCGACGGCGCGGGCGGCGCCGGGCGTGGCGCGCGGGCGTCGGCAGGACGGGCGACGAAGCGGCGCGGGCGACGCAGGTGCCGATGCGGCGGCGCGAGGCGACCTCGGGCGGGCGACCGCCGGCGGTCGGGCGAGCACTCGAGATGACGCGCGACGACGCGTCGTCGTGACGCTCGGCAGCGGCCGGTGCGGCAGCAGGGCGCGGCGGCGCGGTCGATGCGGGGGCGCTCACCGGCGGGGCGGCGGCAGCGGCCGGCGCCGCCGGCGGCGGCGGGCGCGGGGCGGGCGCAGCCGGCGCGGGCGACGCGGCGCGGTGCCGCGCGGCGGGCGGCGCTGCGGTGTGCCGGCGCAGGCGTGGCTGTGCGGCCGGGGCGGGCGCCGGCGCGGCGGCGCTGGCGCGGCGGCAGCGGCGCGGGGCCGCGTGGCGACGGGCGCGGCTGCGGCGGGCGGTGCCTCGGCGACCGGCTGGCTGCGGCGGGTTCAGCGGGAGCCGGCGGCGGCGGCCGGCGCTGCCTCGACCGGCGCGCCGGTGAGCCGGCGCCTCGGCGGCCGGGCTCGACGGCGGCGTCGGCGGCGGCGGTGCTCGTCGGTCGACGCGAGCTCGGCCGCCGACGTTGGCCGCGGCCTTCTTCGCCGGCGCCTTCTTGGCGGCGGCCTTCTTCTCGACCTTCGGCTCCTCGGGCTGCTCGGGGCGTGTCAACCCGTCGCGCTCGGCGCGCCTGGTCACCATGTCGGCGTAGGCCTCGGCGAGTGATGCCGACGGACCCTTCGCGGCAACGCCAAGCGTTGAGCAGAGGTCGAGGACCTCCGCGTTCGTCATCCCGAGCTCTTTCGCGAGCTCGTGGATCCTGATCTTCTTTGCTGCCACGTTCCCGATTCAACCTTTCACAGTCGTCTTTACCTCGCAGATGCCGGAATCACCGTGCTGGTGAAACCGCATCCCGGTGGTCGCCTCATCGGCCGCCACCACAAGCCTCTCGAATTTCGATCATCGTCCGGCCCGATCGTCGTCCGCCACGCCTTGCGAACGCCCGTTTGCGCAACGCCTGGTCGAGGCACGCGCATCGACGACACCGACCGTCGCGTCGCTCGGCCCGGCACAACCATGCGCCGCGCCCGTTGCTGACACCGTCGACGGTCGTGCGGCCCGCGACGCGTGACACGGACGAGCAGGTCGCTCGTCCGCTTCGCTCGACAGCCGATGCAGCTGCGAACCGGGCCCGGGGTTCGTCACGATCAGGCGTCGTCATCCTTGTCGTTCACGTCCTCGGCCGTCGACCCGTCGGTCGCTGCCGGTTCGTCGGTCGCGGCTTCGGTCTCGGCGTCGAGTTCGATCTCCTCGACGGCCTCGCCGCGGCTTCGACGGCCTCGACGTCGGCGAGTCTCGGCCGCATCCTCGGTCTCGTCCGTCCGCGGCTCGTCGCTGCCGGACTGCGTCGCTCGACGGGTCGGTCGTCGGCACCTCGTCGGCCGGATCTCGTCGGCCGGCGTCTCGGCCTGGGCCTGCCACTCGGCCTCGCTGATGACGGAGCCGTCGGCGGCGTGCCATTCCATCTCGCCGGTCTCGGCGTTGGCGATCCATTCGCCGTCGGCGTACTCGACGTCGGCGTCGCGCCCACCGGACGGGATGCCTTCGGCGAGCTGCGTCTCGGACCGGATGTCGACCCGCACGCCGGTCAGACGAGCGGACGAGCCGGGCGTTCTGGCCCTCACGGCCGATCGCCAGGCTGAGCTGGTGGTCGGGCACGATCACGTCGGCCTGCGTGCCGTCTTCGGAGATGATGACCTGGGTGACCTTGGCCGGCGACAGCGCCTTGGCGACGAAGTCGGCGAGGTCCTCGCTGAACGGCACGATGTCGATCTTCTCGCCGCGCAGCTCGTTGACGACCATGCGCACGCGGCCGCCACGGGCGCCGACGCAGGCGCCGACCGGATCGACGTTGTGGTCGTTCGACCAGACGGCGATCTTCGTACGGTGGCCCGGTTCACGGGCGCAGGCCTTGATCTCGACGATGCCGTCGGCGATCTCGGGCACTTCGAGTTCGAACAGGCGCTTGATCAGGCCGGGGTGCGTGCGCGACACGACGATCTGCGGGCCCTTCGGCGTGCGTGCGCACTTCGACGATGTACGCCTTCTGACGGTCGCCCTGGGCGGGACGCTCGAACGGCACCTGCTCGGCCTGCGGCAGCAGCGCCTCGGCGCGACCGAGGTCGAGCAGCGTGTAGCGGGCATCGGTGCGCTGGATGATGCCGGTGACGATGTCGCCCTCGCGGTTCGGCGTACTCCTCGAACTTGCGCTCGGACTCGACCTCGCGGATGCGCTGGCTCATCACCTGACGGAAGGTCTGCGCGGCGATGCGGCCGAGCTCTTCCTTCTTCGGGGTGTCGTCGCGCTCGTTGACCCAGTTGCCGTCCTCGTCGACGTCGTAGGCGATGAAGGAGAACTCCATCGTCTCGGGGTTCACCTCGACGACCACTTCGTCGGCGGCATCGGGACGGCGCTTGTAGGCCGACGCCAGGGCGTCGACCAGCACGTGCAGCAGGGCGTCCTCGGACAGGCCCTTCTCCTGCGCGAGCAGGCCGATCGCTTCGCTCATGTCGAGATTGCTCATGACGGTTGCGTCTCCTTCTTCGAACTGGTGACTTCGAAGCCGACGGCTTCGGGTTCTTCGTCGCCTTGGCTTGCCGGCGCCGGTCTTGGCCGCTGCCGGGCTTCGGCGTGCCGGGCTTCGGCTTGGGTCCGAACTCGAACACGGTGCGCGCCTTGTCGATGCCGTGATGTCGATCGAGCGCTCGTCGCCGTTGTCGAGCAGCAGCGTCGCCGTGTGATCGTCGGCCGACACGAGCTGGCCCTCGAGACGACGAGGGTCGGCCGACGGATCGGCGAGGCGAACCGTGACGTCCTTGCCGATCTCACGCTGGAAATGGCCGGCGTGCGGAGCTGGCGCTCGAGGCCGGGGCTCGTCACCTCGAGCGTGTACTGCCCGGGGATCGGGTCGACTTCGTCCATCTGACGCGAGATCAGCCGGGTCGCCAGCGCCAGCTCGTCCATGTTGATGCCACGTTCGGAGCCGGCCGGCGAGTCGAGCGTGATGCGGATCGTGCCGCCGCGGCGTTCGATGTCGTACACGTCGAGGTGGAGGTCGGAGGCAATGGGTCGACGATGGCTTGCACTCGATCGATCTCGGTCGCTGCGCTCATCTTAACTGCCTCCTTTCTGATGCCCAGCTAAACTGGGCGCTTTCAACAAACAAGGCGTGGGGACGGGCCCCACGCCTTTCGGTACCGAACCAAATGGAACCCTGATCATAGCCCCGTATCGGCCATTCGTGACCAGGGGTGACGGCACGAGCACCCTCGGTCGGCTCGCGAACGCGACCTCCGTCGGGAGCCGGCCCGAATGCCGTCCCGCCGCAGATCTTTCGGCCGCTGGACGAGCGGCGGATCGTTACAGTCGCGGGCCGTGCTGCGTATGTCGACCCTGTTCCTGCGAACCCTTCGCGACGATCCGTCCGATGCGGAGGTGGCGAGCCACCGGCTGCTCGTGCGCGCCGGCTACATCCGCCGGGTCGCCCCGGGCGGATTCTCGTGGCTGCCGCTCGGGTGGATCGTGTACCGCAACGTCGAGCGGATCGTCCGTGAAGAGATGGACGCCGCCGGCTTCCAGGAGGTCCACTTTCCCGGCGCTGCTCCCCCGCGAGCCGTACGAGATCTCCAACCGGTGGGAGGAGTACGGGCCGAACCTGTTCCGCCTCCAGGACCGGCGGGCGCCGACATGCTGCTCGCGCCGACGCACGAGGAGATGTTCACCCTGATGGTGAAGGACCTCTACAGCTCCTACCGCGACCTGCCGCTCGTGATCTACCAGATCCAGACGAAGTACCGCGACGAGGCCCGGCCGCGCGCCGGCCTGCTGCGTGGCCGCGAGTTCGTGATGAAGGACTCCTACAGCTTCGATCTCACCGACGAGGGCCTGGCCGAGTCGTACCAGCGGCATCGCGACGCCTACATCAAGCTGTTCGACCGGCTGGGCTGCCGTTCGTGATCGTGTCCGCGATGTCCGGGGCCATGGGCGGTTCGGCCTCGGAGGAGTTCCTGGCACCGCTCGAGATCGGCGAAGACAGCTTCGTGCGCTGCGCGTCGTGCGGGTACGCGGCCAACGTCGAGGCGGTCGTCACGCCCGCTCCCCGGCGATCGCCTTCGACGGGCCTGCCCGACGCCGTCGTCCACGACACGCCGGGCACCCCCACGATCACCACGCTCGTCGATTTCGTGAACGCCGACCCGGCCTGGCCCGGCCCGATCGGGCGTGGACGGCGGCGGACACGTTGAAGAACGTGATCGTCATGCTGCGCCACCCCGACGACTCGACGTCGCCGCTGGCGATCGGCGTTCCCGGTGACCGCGAGATCGACATGAAGCGCCTCGAGGCCGCGGTCGCCCCCGCGGTCGCCGAGGCGTTCACCGAAGAGGACTTCGCCAAGTACCCGGCGCTGGCCAAGGGCTACATCGGGCCCGGTGTGTTGGGCTCCGCGAGCACGACCGGCATCCGCTTCCTGGTCGACCCGCGCATCGTCGACGGCCGGCATGGGTCACCGGCGCCGACCGGACCGGCAACCACGTGATCGGCCTCGTCGCCGGACGCGACTTCACGCCGACGGCACGATCGAGGCGGCGGAGGTGCGTGACGGCGATGCCTGCCCGACGTGCGACTCGCCGCTCGAGATGGCCCGTGGCATCGAGATCGGCCACATCTTC
>CAVYWH010000013.1:0-96707 GCA_963772085.1 Ilumatobacteraceae bacterium | reverse complement strand
CCGCCATTCCACGTAGTCGAACATGTCGCCGCTGGCGACGCGCTCCTCGTTCACGACCATCGGCTGGCCGGCTTCGGTGCGCAGGTTCTCGTCGGTCCGGTTGCGCACCGCTTCCTGGTCCTGTTCGGGGATGCCGAGGAGCATGCCGATCACCCGCATCGGCAACATCGAGCCGAGCTCCGTGATGATGTCGAAGCCGTTCGATCCGACGAGCGGGTCGAGGTAGCGGCGCAGTACTCGTGGACCTGGTCCTCGAGCTTGGCCATCCGCCGGGCGTGAACACCCGGGACATCAGGCCCCGGTGCATCGTGTGCACCGAGGGTCCTCGACAGGATCACGCCCGGCGGCAGCTCGATGTCGGCCTTGATGATGTCGAGGATGTTGCTGCGCGAGTTGGTGAACGTGTGCCAGTCGACGAGGGCCTTCTCGACATCCGCGTGGCGTGACAGCACCCAGAAGTCGTGCCGCTCGTTGTGGTACGCCGGCGCCTCCTCGTGCAGCCGGGCGTACGTGGGGTACGGGTCGGCGTTGATGACGACGTCGTACGGGTCGTAATAGACGGCGGTGGTGTCGACGGCGGTCAATCCGGTTCCTCCCAGGTCTGTGGACTTTTGAACACCCGTTACAATAACCTGATCGCGATGAATACGCACGCGCCGTCCCCGATGCTGCGACGCAGCAGAAGCGCGAGCGGCTCCTCGATGCCACCGAGGAGATCATGTTGGAGGATGGCTACGTGGCGGTGAGTTCGCGGAGCGTGGCCGCGGGGTCGGCATCAACGCACCGTTGGTCCACTACTACTTCCCGACGCTCGACGATCTGTTCATCGTGGTGCTCGAACGTCGGTCCGGTCCGAACGTCGATCGCCTGGCCGACGCGCTCGATTCCGAGCAGCCGTTGCTGACCTGGTGGAAGCTCGCCTCCGACCAGCGGGGTGCGGCTCTGTTCGTGGAGCTCATGGCGGCGGCGAACCATCGTCCGCTGCTCAAGGCAGAGGTCGGTGAGGTCGCTCGTCGAGTGCGGAAGATCCAGGTCGATCGTCTGACGAAACTGTTCCACGAGTACGGCCTCGACGTGCACGAGTTCCCGCCCGTGCTGATCGCCGCGGCGATGCAGGGCCTGGCGTTCGGATTCGGCGCAGGACCAAGCCGCGGGCTACGACACCGGCGCCGACGATGCGGCCGATGCGATGCTGCTGTTGCTCGAACGCATCGAGCGACGGCGAGCGGTTGGTCGACCCAGGCCGGGAGCGGATCCTGGTGCGACTCACACGAGAAACTGGACGACGATGATCTTGGCGATCATGGCGGCGGGGAACGCCAGCGTGTACGCCATGTTCACTCGCTCGTCGCCGTCGGTGCGCTGCATGGCGTACGCGAGCGCTGCGGGTTGCGTCTCGACCCCGGCGAAGATGCCCGACGTGGCGACGTGATCCTTGCGCAGCGCCACCTCGATCACCAGTGGCACCAGCAGCGCGAACGCGAGCGAGCAGATCGCGCCGCCGGCCATCAGCTGCAGACCCGTCCCCGTGCCAGGGCATCGGCGAACGTCGACCCCGAACCCAGGCCGGCCGCCGCCAGGAACACGAGCATGCCGATCTGGCGGAGGACGAGGTTCGCGCCATGGGGCAGCTGGAACGTGAGCGGTCCGACTCGCGAATCGGACACCGAGGAGCAGGCCGACGATGAGCGTGCCGCCGCCGGCACCGAGCGACAGCTCGCCGCCACCCGGTAAGGGAACAGCCACCTCACCGAGCGCCAGCCCGGCGGCGATGCCGAGCGCGAGCCCCACTGCGTCGACCTCGGACAGGCCGCGCTCCGAGTCGCCGAGCACCCGTGCGACCTGGCCGATCGCTTCGGTCGGTCCGACGACCCGCATTCGGTCACCGAGCGCGAGCACCGTGTTGTCGTCCGCGACGAGGTCTTCGTCGCCGCGCCGGACTCGTGTCACCGACACGCCGTACCGGCCGACGAGATCGAGGTCGACGAGCCGCTTGCCGGCGAGCCGGCGGTTCGAGACGAGGACCCGCCGGAAATCCAGCGTCGAGCGGTCGAGTGGGAGATGGCGGTCGCTGCGCTCACCGACGTCGACACAGAATCGCTCGACCTCGTCGGGTGGCCCGACCACCACCAGCGTGTCGCCGGGCACGGGCAGGTGGTCATCGACCGCGACCGACACGACACCGTCGTGGCCGATCCGGCTGAAGCCGACCTCGTAGCGATCACGCAACTCGCCCAACGTGGGCAGGCCCGCCCCTGACCGTGACCGTCCAGTTGACGAGATCGGCCGCCTTCGGGGGTGGTGGAGGCGGTTCGAGCGACGTCGGAAGGCGGAGCCGGCGGCCGATCAGGAGTGTGAGGACGAGCAGCATCGACACCACCGCTGCCGGATAGGCGAGCGAGTAGGCGACCACGGGGTCACCCTCGTCGACTGCCTCGACCGCCGCTTGCAGCGATGGCGTGTTCGTGGCACTGCCGGCGAACAGTCCGGCCCGTTCTGCAGGCGTGAACCCGAACGCACCAGCGACTGCGCTCACGATGCCGGCGAGCACGCCGACCAGCGCAAACGTGACGGCGACCGTGCCGATGCCCCCGCGTCGGAGACCGGCGAAGAACGTCGGCCCGGCGGCGAGACCGACCGTGTACGTGAACAACACGAGACCGAGCTCGCGGAGGATGGTGAGTCCGCCGGCGGAACTCAGCGACTCGTCGACCGCGCCAACGGCGAGACCGACGAACAACGCGGCCGCGGGCCCGATGGAGATTCCCTGGATGCGGATGCTGCCGATGGCGGCGCCGACGCCGACGACCAGGAACGCGAGCAGGATTGGATCGTTCGCGAGGAAGTCGATCACCCGGCCGAGCGTAGGGCCAGGCGAGGACGGCGTCGTCGAGAACGGCAACGTGCGCTCCGACGGCGCGGCGGGTCGCGCCCCAGCGGCCGTGGAATCTCGTTTGCCGTCAGCTGATGGTCACGTCGACGGCGGCGAGCGCGTCGGCCATCGCATCGGAGTCGAGCAGTCGTTCCGCCGCGGCGAGTTCCGGGGCGAGGTAGCGGTCGGGGCCCGGCCCCGGCACCTCGCCTCGCAGCAACTCGACCAACGCGCCGGTCGCCGCCGGATGGCTCGAGTGGGGCGCGCAGTTCGATCGCCCGCGCCGCGCAGATGTACTCGACGGCGAGGATCCGGCGGACGTTGTCGACGACCTTGCGAAGTTTGCGCACGGCGAGCCATGCCATCGACACGTGGTCCTCCTGCATCCCGGACGTCGGGAGCGAGTCGACCGACGCGGGGGCGGCGAGCCGCTTGTTCTCCGAGGCCATGGCCGCGGCGGTGTAGTGGCCGATCATCATCCCGCTGTCGACGCCGACCTCGTCGGCGAGGAACGGCGGCAGGCCGTGGCTGCGCGTCTGGTCGAGCATCCGGTCCATCCGTCGTTCGGCGATCGCGCCGATCTCGGCGACGGCGATGGCCAGGAAGTCGGCGGCGAACCCGAGCGGGGCGCCGTGGAAGTTGCCGCACGACTCGACCCGGCCGTCGGGCAGCACCATCGGGTTGTCGATCGCCGCCGCGAGTTCGTGCTCGGCGACGCCGCGGCAGTGGGCGAGGGTGTCGCGCACCGCGCCGTGGACCGACGGCGTGCAGCGGATCGAGTAGGCGTCCTGCACGCGTGTGTCGTCGGGTGTCGCATGGCTGGCCACGATCGGCGAACCGGCCAGCATCGTCCGCAGGTTGGCGGCGGACACCGCCTGGCCCGGTTGCGGGCGCAGGGCCTGCAGGTCGGCGGCGAACGGTGCATCGGTGGCGAGCAGCCCCTCGATCGTCATCGCCGCGATCATGTCCGCCTGGGCGAGCAGCCGTTGGATGTCGGCGATGGCGAGGCACAGCATGCCCAGGATGGCGTCGGTGCCGTTGGTGACGGCGAGACCCTTCCTTCTCGGCGAGTTCGATCGGTTCGAGTCCGGCGTCGCGCAGCGCGTCGGCGGCCGGCCGCTTCTCGCCGCGATGCACGACGTCACCCTCGCCGAGCAGTGCGAGCGCACCGTGGGCGAGCGGTGCGAGATCGCCGCTCGCCCCGAGCGAGCCGTATTCGGGCACGATCGGCGAGATGCCGGCGTTGAGGATGTCGACCATCGCCTGGGCGACGAGCGGTCGGGCACCGCTGTAGCCGAGCGCGAGCGTGCGGGCCCGCAGGAACACCATCGCTCGCACGACTTCGTCCTCGACGGGGTCACCCATGCCGGCGGCGTGCGAGCGGACGAGGGCGGTCTGCAGGGCCCGCCGCCGGTCGGGCGGGATCGACACGGTGGCGAGCGCGCCGAACCCGGTGGAGATGCCGTACTTCGGCTCACCCTCGGCGAGGCGCTCGACGATGGCGCGGGACGCGGCCATTCGTTCGATCGCCGAATCGGTGAGCTCGACCGGTTCGCCACGACGGGCGACGGCGATGACGTCGTCGATGGTGACGCCGGGCCCGTCGAGGTGGATGGTCACGTCGTGAGGTCCTCTCCGTTGATGCGCAGTTCCCGTTCGAGTTGCCCGACCGCTTCCGTCAACGCACCGCTCGAAATCGCCCGAGCCCGTCGCGTCGGTGCCAGGCACCGACGCAGACCTTGCGTCCGCGAATCGGTGCGACGGGCCGACGATCGAGATGGCGACGCCGAGCCTGCCGATGCTCGGCAGGGCGAGGCTCATCGCCGTGACGTCGGGTTCGACGGCGCCCGTGCGGGTCGCGACCACACCCGGCTCAGCGAGCGCGGCGCCGAGCGCGGTGCCGGTCAGCTCGACGTTCTGGCCGACCCAGCCCACGTGACGGATCGCCCGGCTGCTCTCGGCGGTGGCGACGTAGGTGCCGGTGCGCCCGTCGCTCACCGCGAGATAGGTCGACTCGCCGGTCTGTTCGGCGAGCCGATCGAGATGGGGCTGGGCGGTCGCCGCCAGCCGGTCGAGCACGGTGCCGCTGCGCAGGGATGCGGCGATGCGCAGGATCGTCGGGCCCGCGGAGTAGTCGCCGGCGACGTCGCGATCGACATAGCCGCGGGCTTCGAGCGCCCGCAGGTATCGCAGGGCCGTGGTCGGGGTCAGCTCGGAGGCGTTGGCCGCCGTGGTCAGGTTGCAGCGACCCGTTGCGAGCACGACCTCGAACAGGTCGAGGACGCGAGCGATCGAACGGGGCAGCGTGGTCTCCTCGACCAGTTCGATCGTCACGGCGTTCCTCCTCTCGTCGGCGAGGTCATGCGTCGGTGCCTGGCACCGATGCATGACCTTGACCGTGCAGATGTTGTCAGCTGGTGACATGGCTTGTCGTTGGTTGACACCGTACGCCGGGCGCGCGCAGACTGCAAGACATGAGTGACTCGTTCGGCGACCTCGGCACCCCTGTCACCGGCATCAGCGCGCCGCGCGGCACCGAGCTGACCTGTCGGGGCTGGCCGCAGGAGGCCGCCTTTCGGATGCTGCAGAACAACCTCGACCCCGAGGTGGCCGAGAACCCCGACCGGCTCGTCGTCTACGGCGGCACCGGGCGTGCCGCCCGCTCGTGGGACGCGTACCGGGCGATGCTGCGCACGCTCACCACGCTCGAGCGCGACGAGACGATGCTCGTCCAGTCGGGCAAACCGGTCGGCGTCATGCGCACGCACGAATGGGCACCGCGGGTGTTGATCGCCAACTCCAACCTGGTGCCCGACTGGGCGAACTGGGACGAGTTCCGTCGTCTCGAACACCAGGGCCTCACGATGTACGGGCAGATGACCGCAGGATCGTGGATCTACATCGGCACCCAGGGAATCCTGCAGGGCACGTACGAATGCTTCGCCGAGATCGCCCGCAAGCGGTTCGGTGGCTCGCTCGCCGGCACGCTCACCGTCACCGCGGGAGCCGGTGGCATGGGCGGTGCGCAGCCGCTGGCTGTGACGATGAACGACGGGGTCGCGCTCGTGATCGACGTCGACCAGCACATGCTCCAGCGCCGCGTCGACCACCGCTACCTCGACGAGATCGCTCCCGACTACCTCTCTGCGGTCCGCCGCGTCGAGGAGGCCAAGGCGAACCGGACACCGCTGTCGGTCGGCCTGCTCGGCAACGCCGCCGACGTCCTGCCCCGCCTGCTGGCCGATGCCGTGGCGGCCGACATCGTCACCGACCAGACGAGTGCTCACGACCCGCTCAGCTACATGCCCAACGATCTCACGCCGGAGGCGGCGGACGAGCTGCGGCGCGACGATCCGACCGAGTTCACCCGCCGAGCCCGGGCGTCGATGGCGACCCACTGCGCGGCGATGGTCGGGTTCATGGACGCCGGCGCCGAGGTGTTCGACTACGGCAACAGCCTGCGCGCTGAAGCCAAGCTCGGCGGGTTCGAACGCGCCTTCGACTACCCGGGCTTCCTCCCGGCCTACATCCGGCCGCTGTTCTGCGAGGGCCTCGGACCGTTCCGTTGGGTCGCCCTGTCGGGCGATCCTGCCGACATCGCCGCCACCGACCGCGCCGTGCTCGACGAGTTCCCCGACCACGAGGGCTTGCACCGCTGGATCACGATGGCCGGCGAGCGCGTCGCGTTCCAGGGCCTGCCGGCGCGCATCTGCTGGCTCGGCTACGGGGAGCGACACCGCCTCGGGTTGCGCTTCAATGAGATGGTGCGTTCCGGTGAACTGAAGGCGCCGATCGTGATCGGCCGCGATCACCTCGACTCGGGCTCGGTCGCCTCGCCCTACCGCGAGACCGAGGCGATGATCGACGGGTCGGACGCGATCGCCGACTGGCCGCTGCTGAACGGCCTCGTCAACACGTGTTCGGGCGCCACGTGGGTGAGCATCCACCACGGCGGTGGCGTCGGCATCGGCCGCTCGATCCACGCCGGCCAGGTCAGCGTCGCCGACGGCACCGACCTCGCCGCCGCAGAAGCTCGAGCGGGTGCTCACCAACGATCCCGGCATGGGCGTGATCCGCCACGTCGACGCCGGCTACGACCGCGCCATCGAAGTGGCCGACGAGCGCGGCGTCACGATCCCGATGCGCGCCGGCTCGACCATCGACGCGGGGCCGGGCAAGGGGTCGGCGCCATGAGCCGCTGGACGATCGAGGGCGACTGGGATCGCGACGGTGCGGTCTGTGTGCGTCAGGCGTTCACCGCCGAACAGGTCGGCTGGGCACGCGAGGCCATCGACGAGAACCTGGCCGACCTCTCGCCGCGGGCCAAGCGGGCGAGCGCCGACAGCGACGGCGCGTTCATCGAGGACTTCTGCAACTGGACCCGGCTCCCCGCGATGGAGCGGTTCATCCGCGAGTCGCCGGGCGCGGAGATCGCCGCCGAGCTCACCGGGTCCGACTCGATCCGGCTCTACCACGACCACGTGCTGGTCAAGGAGCCCGGCACGAAGCAGCGCACACCGTGGCACCAGGACCAGCCGTACTACAACGTCGACGGCGTGCAGAACGCCAGCATGTGGTTCCCCGTCGACCCGGTCGATCGCTCGGCGACCCTGGAGTTCATCGCCGGCACCCACCGCGGGCCCTGGTACATGCCGCGCACGTTCCTCGACGACCAGGCCAAGTGGTTCCCCGACGGCAGCCTCGCCGAGCTGCCCGACTTCGCCGCCGACCCCGAGCGCTGGCGGGTGATCGGCTGGGCGCTCGAGCCGGGCGACGCGGTGTTCTTCAACATGCTCACCGTTCACGGCTCGGGCGGCGTGTCGGGTCCGAATCGCCGGCGCGTGCTGTCGGTGCGGTTCCTCGGCGACGACATGGTGCACGCGCCGCGACGGTGGACCACCTCGCCGCCGTTCGACGGCCTCGACGCCGAGCTGGCCGACGGCGTGCCGATGGACCATCCGCTGTTCCCGCTGCTGTGGTCCCGCCACCAGGGCGCGCTCGTGTCATGACCGTGCGGACGATCCTGTCGATCGGCCATCCGGTGCTGCGCGAGGTGGCCGCCGACGTGCCGGTCGACGACATCGGCGGCGCGACGATCCAGGGACTCATCGACGACCTGATCGACACGATGCGCCACGCCAACGGTGCCGGGCTCGCCGCGACGCAGGTCGGGGAGCGTGTGCGGATCGCCGTGATGGAGGTGACGAACAACCCGCGCTATCCGTACAAGCCGCCGATCCCGTTGACGGTCGCGATCAACCCGGTGATCGAGCCGATCGACGACGAACTGGTCGAGATCAACGAGGGCTGCCTCTCCGTGCCGCTGCGGGGGAACGTGCAACGCCACGTCAACATCCGTGTCCGCTACCTCGACCGTGACGGCGTCGAGCACGACGAGGTCAAGCGCGGCCTCACCGCGGCCACGTGGCAGCACGAGTGCGACCACCTCGACGGCGTGCTGTTCATCGACCGCGTCACCGACCGGTCGACGCTGGCGACCTGGGACGAGTTCGAGAAGTACCAACGCGACGCGTTCGTCGAACGGATCACCGCGTTCGTCGAACGGGTCGGCTCGTGACGTGGGCATCGTCGACCTACTTCTGGTGCGAGCTCGCGCTCGTCGACGGACGCCCGCAGCCGTCGGTGGCGATCGAGGTGGTCGACGGTCGGTTCAACTCGATCACCGTGGGCGCAGAACCGACGGCCGGCGCGGCCCGGCTGGCCGGCTTCACGATCCCCGGCCTCGCGAACGCTCACAGCCACGCCTTCCATCGCGCGTTGCGCTCGCGTACGCAGGCCGACCGGGGCACGTTCTGGACGTGGCGCGAGCTGATGTATCGGGCCGCCGACCGGCTGCAGCCGGACAGCTACCACCGGCTGGCGCGCGCCACGTTCGCCGAGATGGCGCTGGCCGGCGTGACCTGCGTCGGCGAGTTCCACTACCTCCACCACCAACCGGACGGCACGCCGTACGCCGACCCGAACGAGATGGGCGAGGCGCTCACGTCGGCCGCCGCCGACGCCGGGATCCGCATCACCTTGCTCGACACGCTGTACCTGCACGGCGGTCTCACCGACGCGGGGTACTCCGAACCCGACGGTCGCGCAGCGCCGATTCAGCGACCGCACCGTCGGAGCGTGGATCGAGCGTGTCGCCGCGCTCGGCGCCACCGACACCCGGCGGATCGGTGCCGCGATCCATTCCGTGCGCGCCGTCGACCCCGACGCGATCGGGACGGTGGCGCGCTGGGCCGCCGACACCGGGCGCCGTGCTCCACGCCCACGTGTCGGAGCAGCCCGCCGAGAACGAGGCGTGCCTCGCGCGTCACGGTCGAACACCGACCGGGGTGCTCGACGATGCGGGAGCGCTCTCCGCGCAGTTCACGGCGGTGCACGCCACCCATGTCGACGACGCCGACATCGCCGCGCTCGCCGCGGCCGGCTCGACCGTGGCGATGTGCCCGACCACCGAACGCGACCTGGGTGACGGCATCGGCCCGACCCGCGCCTTCGCCGCGGCCGGCGTGCCGATGGCGCTCGGCTCCGACTCGCACGCGGTCATCGACCTGTTCGAGGAAGGTCGTGCGCTCGAACTCGACGAACGCCTGCGCAGCCAGCAGCGTGGCGTGCACGCGGCGATCGACCTGCTCGACATGGCGACCGTCAGCTGGGCACCGCTGCCTCGGGTGGGACGATGCCGGCGCGATCGCGCGTCGGTCATCGTGCCGACCTCGTGTCCGTGTCGCTCGGATCGGTGCGCACGGCGGGCGCTCGCGCACGCGGATGCGATCGAAGCCACGGTGTTCGCGGCGAGCGCCGGCGATGTCACCGACGTGGTCGTCGACGGCCGACGGATCGTCACCGACGGGCGACACGTCGAGATCGACGTCGCCGCCGAACTGCACGCCGCCATCACGGAGCTGATGGACCGATGACCGCCGACGAGCGTTGAGATGTCCGTGCCGCGATCGCTCGTGATCGACAACATCGGCTCGCTCATCACGAACGATCCGACGATCGGGCGCGGGCCGCTCGGCATCCTCGAGAACGCCTGCGTCGTCATCGTCGAGGGGCGGTCGCGCACGTCGGTGCCGCCGGCGAGATCGCCGACGAACGCATCGATGCCGATGGCGCCTGCGTCCTGCCCGGCTTCGTCGACTCCCACACCCACCTCGTGTTCGCCGGCGATCGGGCCGAGGAGTTCACCGCCCGGATGGCAGGCCAGCCGTACGACGGTGGCGGCATCCGGACGACGACCGAAGCGACGCGCAACACATCGACCGACGAACTCGACCGTCTCGTCCGACGCCGGCTCGTCGAGGCTCACCAGGCCGGTACGACGACGATCGAGATCAAGTCGGGCTACGGGCTCAACGTCGACGACGAGGCGCGCTCGGTCGAGATCGCCCGCCGGCACACGGCCGAGTCCACCTTCCTCGGCGCCCATCTGCTGCCCACCGAGTTCGCCGGCCGACCCGACGACTACATCGATCTCGTGTGCACCGACATGCTCGACGCCGCCGCACCGAACGCCGCGTGGATCGACGCGTTCTGCGAAACGGGCGCGTTCGACGCCGACCAGTGCCGAGCGGTGCTGGAGGCGGGACGCGCCGCCGGTCTCGGGCTGCGGTTGCACGGCAACCAGCTCGGCCACGGCCCCGGTGTGCAGCTCGCGGTCGAATGCGGGTGCGCGTCGGTCGATCACTGCACGTACCTCAGCGACGCCGACATCGACGCGCTCGCCGGCAGCGACACCGTCGCCACGTTCCTGCCCGCGACCGACTTCTCCACCCGCCAGCCGTATCCCGACGCGCGCCGGGTGATCGACGCCGGTGCAACGGTGGCGATCGCGTCGAACTGCAACCCCGGGTCGAGCTACACGACGTCGATCTCGTTCTGCATCGCGCTCGCCGTGCGCGACATGCACATGACCATCGACGAAGCCATCGCCGCGGCGACGGTCGGAGGCGCCGCCGCACTGCGCCGCAACGATGTCGGGCGGCTCACCCCGGGCGCCGCCGGACACGCGGTCATCCTCGACGCACCGACGCACCACCATCTCGCCTACCGACCTGGCGTCCCCCTCATCCGCCGGACGATCGGCCCGCTCGCCTCAGCTCTCGAAGGTCGCATCCTCCGGCTGACTCCTGGAGCCGGGGCTGCCGGACGGGCGCCGATGTAACCGACTTCGCTCGGCAGGGTCGCGCAGCCGAGCAATGAGCACGCCCGTCGGCGGTCTCGGCGAGGCGCGAGAGGGCACGTGCGAACATCGACGATCATGCAGAGGAACCGGTCGCCGAACCGAGAACGAGCACTCGATGGACGGTCACGTCCTCGGCCAGATCGGCCTGCACTGGCCGGAGGCGGGCGATCCCTGCGGTGAGGGTCTGCACCTGCACATCTCGCCGCTGTTGCTCGAGCCCGACGGCCATCTCGACTTCGGCGTGCTCGGGGTGTTCCTCGACATGGCCGGCTCGCAGGCCGGACCGATGCGTCCGTTCGTGCACGCCGACATCAGCATCCAACGCATCGCCCGCCCGCGCGGTGAGAAGCTGTTCATCGACGCCCGCACGCTGCGCGCCGGCAAGCGCACGTCGATCGTCCAGGTCGAGGCATTCGACGAGTTCGGCACCCGCGTGGCCGACAGCACGCAGCAGGTGTCGTACCGCCCGATCCCGGAGGCGGAGGATGGTGCGGCCTCGGCGCGGTCGGCCGAGATGCGGCGTCAGTTCCGGGCGTCGTTCGACGGCGTCTGCAAGCTCGATGGTCGACTGCACGACATCATCGGGCTGACGGAAGGGGCGGCCGACGACGGTTCCCCGTTCTGGACGATGCCGAGCGGTCAGGCCAGCCAGAACGGTTTCGGCGGGCTGCACGGCGGCGTGGCGTTCGACCTCGTCACCGACGCCGCGGTCGGGGCGGCATCCCGGCAGATCGGCCCCGTCCGTGCCTACGGCGCCCTCCTGCGCTACCTGGCCCCGGCCACGGTCGGGCCGTTCCGGGCGGTCCCCATCGTGATGGTCGAAGGCGACGGTGCCACGTTCGTGCGCGTCGAGGTCTATGACGACGGCCAGGACGCCAAGCTGTGCATCCTCGGTGAGGTGCACACTGCGCTGATCCGCCCCGACTGACCGGACGGCCGCCGGCGTCCGGCCGGTGGTTCGGTCGCATCGAGCCGATCTCGGTCGGATTCCGTGCGGGATCCGCACGCGAACCGACCCGGATCCACGGCTGCCGGATGACCGACGGCCCGCCGATCCCCACGACCCTCGATTGTACTGATCGGTACAAGGTTGGACAAACCTGTCGCCGCCCAACTCGTCGCCGCGGACGGCGCGGTCAGGTGGCGATGCCGCGGATGAAGATGTCGGCGAAGTTCGTCGCGACCTCCGACGCGGACAGCGCGCCGCCGGCCTTCAACCACAGGTACGTGTAGTTGTGCATGCCCAGCCACGCCCGCGCCGTCAGCTTCGGGTCGCTCTCGCGGAAGTCACCCGATGCGATCCCGGCCTCGAGGACGCCTTCGACGCGCTGCTTCGTACGCGCGGCGTCGCGCCCGGAACTGCGTCGCATTGTCGCCGGTGAGCGCCGGGAACTCGTGCAGGAACACCCACACGTGGTCGGGATACCGGGCGATCACGTCGAGCAACTCGTCGCCGAGCATCGCCAACTGTTCCGGCGGCGACCCGCCCGCCTCGCGGACTCGGTCGGCGCCGGCCATCACCTCGTCCATGACGCGGTCGTGGATGGCGGCGAGGAGGCGCTCCTTCGACCCGATGTAGTAGTACAGCGCGCCCTTGCCGAGGTCGTTCGCCTCGCAGAGTTCGGTCGTGCTGGTGGCGTGGTAGCCGCGCTCGGGCGATGACCGTCGCCGAATGATCGATGATCGCTTCGCGCCGCTGGACCCATTTGGCGCTGCGCGGCGGCTGCGCCTGATCGACGGCGCTGCTCATCGCCGACCGCCGGTGCGATCGACCCGATGGGTGGGCCGGACCGGTTGACGGGCGAACACCAGGCGAGCATATTCTCTGTTCCGACCAGTCGAACGATTCCACGTGTCGCATCGGTGCCAGGCACCACCGTGACAAGTCGAGCCAGAAGGGGTGCACGTGTCGCCAACGAACTCGGGTGACATGAGTTGGTGTCGCGTGCTCGAGCACCACGCCCGCCGCACGCCCGACAAGCCGTTGGCCGTGTTCGACGGTCGGACCGTCACCTATCGGGACATGGTCGACTGGTCGGGCCGGCTCGCCGCGGGCCTCAGCGATCTCGGTGTCGGCGCCGGCGACGTGGTGGCGCTGCTGGCCTACAACTGCACGGAGTTCCTCGCCACGATCTACGCCGCCAATCACCTCGGGGCGACCGCTGATGCCGATCAACTGGCGGCTGGCGGCGGCGGAGCTGCGCTACCTGCTCGAACATTCCGAGGCCCGCGTGCTCGTGAGCGACGAGGCGTTGCTCGATCTCGCCAACGAAGCGACCGGAGACCTCGATCGGCCCATCGCGCGGGTCTGCATCTCCGCGGCCGAGACCGAGGGCTGGTCGCGGTTCTCCGACCTCGAACGCCAGCCCGCCCCGGAACCGGTGCCTGTGCTCGGCGACGGGATCCACCGCTTGATGTACACCTCGGGCACGACCGGACGGCCGAAGGGCGTGATGATCACCCACGCCAACCTGGCGTGGAAGAACTACGCCCACGTCACCGAGTTCGGGTTCACGGCGGCCGATGTCGGGCTGGCGTGCGGCCCGATGTACCACGTCGGTGCGCTCGACCTCATCACCACCACGATGATCGCGGTCGGTGCGACGACCGTCATCCACCGCAGCTTCGACGCCGCGATGGTCATCGACGAGATCGAGCGTTCGCAGGTGACCGCGGTGTGGATGGCGCCGGCGATGATCCGTGCGGTGCTCGACGAACCGGGCGTCGACGGCCGCGATCTGTCGTCGGTGCGGGTGATCATCGCCGGTGGGGAGAAGCTGCCGATCCCGTACATCGAGCGGCTCCAGCGGACGTTCCCGTCGGCCTGGCTCGCGGACGCCTACGGCCTGACCGAGACGGTCTCGGGCGATACGTTCCTCGACCGGGCGAGCGTCCAGACGAAGTTGGGCAGTGTCGGGCGGGCGTGCCTGTACCTGGAGCTGGACATCTGGGACGAGGCCGGAGCGCCGGTTCCGGCCGGGGAACGCGGCGAGGTGGTGCTGCGCGGCCCCAAGGTGTTCGCCGGCTACTGGCGCGATCCCGACGCGACCGCCGCGGCGTTTCGTGGCGGATGGTTCCACACGGGTGACATCGGGGTGCAGGACGACGACGGGTACCTGTACATCGTCGATCGGCTGAAGGACATGATCGTGTCGGGTGGGGAGAACATCGCCAGCTCCGAGGTCGAGCGCGTCCTGTACGAACACGGCGCGGTCGCTCGAGGCCGCGGTCGTCGGCCGTCCCGACGAGCGCTGGGGTGAGGTGCCGGTCGCATTCGTGGTGCTCCGGCCGGGGGTCGGTGCGACCGCTGACGAGCTGATCGAGCACTGCCGCGGCCAGCTGGCCAAGTTCAAGGTGCCGAGGGACGTCACGTTCGTCGAGGCGCTGCCGAGGAACCCGTCGGGCAAGGTGCTCAAGCGCGAGCTGCGACCGGTGACCCGATGAGCGACGAGTCGCCGGCGGCGGACGACGGCGCGGTGGCGGCGCGAGCTCGCGCTTCGACGGCCGGGTCGCGGTCGTCACCGGTGCGGGTCGTGGGATCGGACGCGCCTACGCCACGTTGCTCGCGGCGCGCGGCGCCAGCGTCGTGGTGAACGACCTCGGCGGGTCGAAGGAGGGCGTCGGCACCGACGCCACCCCGGCTCGGACGGTGGCCGACGAGATCGTCGCGGCCGGTGGCCGCGCGGTCGGCGACACGAACGACGTGTCGACGGAGGAGGGTGCGGCGGCGATCATCGACACGGCGCTGAGCCGGTTCGGCCGGGTCGACATCGTCGTCAACAACGCCGGCATCATCCGCTGGGGCGACCTGCCCGACGCCGACCTCGCCGTCGCTGCGGCACACGCTCGACGTCCACCTGATCGGCTCGTTCAACGTCACCCGGGCGGCGTGGCCGCACATGGTCGAGCAGCAGTACGGCCGTGTCGTGATGACCACCTCGACGGGGATGTTCGGCCTGCGCGGCAACCTGGCGTACGCCGGGGCGAAGGCGGGCGTCGTCGGCTTGATGCGCAACATGAAGCTGTCCGGTCAGCGCTACGGGATCACGGTGAACTCGGTCGCCCCGGTCGCGGCGACACGCATGGGCGGCGCCGAGGACTCCGATCCGGACGCCGACATGTCACCGGATCTCGTCGCGCCGCTGGTGGCGTATCTGTGCCACGAGAACTGTCCTGTCAGCGGGGAGATCTACGCGGCGGGTGGCGGTCGGTTCTCGCGGATCTTCATCGCCGCGACGCAGGGGTACGTCCGCGCCGGCGGTGACCCCGACCCCACGCTCGAGGACGTCGCGGCGAACTGGGCGACGATCGCCGACGAGACCGACTACTACGTTCCGGCCGACCTTCCCGGCTGGGCGGCCGAGTACATGCGGCACCTGACACCCGACGACGGCACCTGACGGTCGGTTGCCACCGCCGATCTCGGTCGGATCTGCCCGCTTTCCGGGCCGTCCCGACCGACAACCGCACCACCGGTGATCTCGGTCGGATCTTGCCCGCTTTCCGGTCCGCAGCCGACCGAGAACTGCACGTCCGCGATCTCGGTCGCATCTGCGCCATCGGTGATCTCGGTCGGATCTTGCCCGCTTTCCGGCCCGCAGCCGACCGAGATCGGCAAAGTGGACACGGTGGCGACGGTGGGGGTGGTTCTGTACCGATCGGTCTAATAAGATCCGCGGATGGACTTCTCGCTCAACGAAGCCGAACGTGATCTCGTCGAGCTGTGCCGCGAGTACGCCACGAAGGAGATCGCGGTACGTGCGCCGGCGGCGTGGGAGCGGGCCGAGTGCCCGACCGACCTGCTGCGCGAGATGGGTCGAGCTCGGGCTGCTCGGCATGCTCGTGCCCGAGGAGTGGGGCGGGATCGGCATGTCGACGGTGGGCTTCGTCGCCGCGCTCGAACAGCTCGGCCACGCCGACCAGTCCGTCGCCGCGGCGTTCCAGGCGCACGTCACGATCGGCTCGATGCCGCTGTTCCTGTTCGGCAACGACGATCAACGCGAGCGCTGGCTCCGCCCGCTCGCCGAGGGCCGCGTGCTCGGCGCGTTCGGCCTCACCGAGCCCGACGCCGGATCGGACATGCGCGGCATCAGCACCCGAGCCGTGCACCAGGACGGTGGCTGGCTGATCAACGGTCGCAAGGCGTTCATCTCCAACGCGGGCACCGACATGTCGTTCGGGGTGACGCTGCTCGCCCGCACCGACACCGCCGATGACGGTCGGGCGATGTTCGGCAGCTTCGTCGTCGAGAAGGACACACCCGGGTTCACGATGGGCGCCGAAGATGCGCGGCATCGGCTGGAAGGGCCTCGACACGCGCGAGCTGTTCTTCGACGACGTGTGGGTCGCCGACGAGCACCTGGTGGGCGATCCGAAGCTCGGCCTCGGCCAGTTCCTCGGCGCGCTCGAGGTCGGCCGCATCTCGATCGCCGCGCTGTCGCTCAGCCTGACCCAGGCGGTCCTCGACCTGTCGATCGAGTACGCCAAGCAGCGCCACCAGTTCGGCAAGCCGATCTCGCAGTTTCCAGGCGATCCAGTTCAAGCTGGCCGACATCGCCACCGAACTCGAAGCCGCCCGCTGGCTCACGTACCGCGCGGCGTACCTGCGCGACACCGGCCAGCCGTTCCTCAAGGAGGCGTCGATGGCCAAGCTCAAGGCGAGCCGCCTCGCCGCGTGCGGCGGCGTCCGAGGCGGTGCAGATCCACGGCGGCGTCGGCTACATGCTCGAGTCGCCGGTCGCCCGCTTCTACTGCGACTCGAAGGTGCTCGAGATCGGCGAGGGCACCAACGAGATCCAACACGTCGTGATCGCCCGCGAACTCGGCTGCTGACCCGGACCCTGTTCATTCCGGACCCGTCCCCGCACGAACCGAGCGACGGTCACGGGGCCGAGTAGCCGCCGTCGACGACGATCGCGGAGCCGGTCGTCCAGCGCGACGGCGTCGCTCGCCAGGTACGAGTAGGCGCCGGCGAGGTCGGCGGCCGACGCCGAGGCCCAGCGGGTGCTTCGCCGCCATGGCGTCGATCGCCTCGCTGCGGCAGGTCGGCGTGGATCGGTCGACAGGAACGTTCCCGGGCACACGCAGTTGACGCGGATGTCGTCGCGCGGCGTACTCCACCGCGGCGACCTTGGCGAGGTGGATCACCGCGGCCTTGGTGACGCAGTACGGAGCGGCGTGCGACCAGGCGGTGAGGCCGGCGACCGAGGCGGTGAGGATGATCGAGCCCGACCGCTGGCGGCGCATCGACCGGGACCGCCGCCCGCACCGCGTTGACCGAACCCATCAGGTTGATGTCGATCACCCGCTGCCAGTCGTCGTCGGTCAGGTTGTGGATGCGACCGTTCGGAGCGAGCACGCCGGCGTTGCTGATGAGCACGTCGAGCCGGCCGAATCGTTCGACCGTCCGCGTCGACGACGGCTTCGACCTGGGCGAAGTCGGTGACGTCGGCGATGCACCGGTTTCGACCGCGCCGTGGCGATGGCGTCGATCGTCGCCTGCAGCGAGCGCGTCGCTCACGTCGCTCAGCACCAGATCGGTGTCGGCCTCGCCGGCGAGCGTGGCGGAGATCGCCGCGCCGAGAGCGCCGCCGGCGCCGAGGATGGCGATCACCCGCCGACCGTCGTTCGTGCTCGTCACCAGTCGTTCGGCCATGCGCCTCGCCGTCGCTCGTCGATGTGAGGGCGTATCCGCCGTCGACCGTGATCACGGTGCCGGTGATGAACGCCGCCGCGTCCGAGGCGAGGAATCGATACGCGCCCGGCAGGTCAGCGGACCGACCCCATCGCCGCAGCGCCGTGTGGGAGAGGATCGACTCCGCCAGCCGTTCGTTGTTGGCGAATCCGTCGGCGAGCGGTGACTCGAACCAGCCGGGCGACACGACGTTGACGGTGATGCCGGCCGGGGCGAGGTCGAGCGCCAGGCCCTTCGCCATCCCGACGAGCCCGGCCTTGGAGGCGCTGTAGGCGGTGAGCCCCTTCCGGGGCCGCTCGCCGAGCACCGAACCGGTGAAGATGATGCGGCCGCCGTCGCTCCATCACCCTGGCCGCGGCACGGGCACCGAGGAACGCCCCGGTGAGGTTGACGTCGATCACGTCTCGCCAGACCTCGGGGACGATCGCCAGCGGACCGGTCGACCACGGGTGAGATGCCGGCGTTGCAGATCCAGGCGTCGACGCCTCCCCACTCGGCCACGACGCCGTCGGCCACCGCTTCGTTGAAGTCGGAGTCGCGCACGTCGCCGGCTGAACACCACGGCCGGGCCGGGCAGCGCGTCGGCGACCTCCTTGAGATCGCGTTCGGTCCGCGCGACGAGCGCCACCTTCGCCCCCGCCGACGAGAACGCGTGGGCGATCAGCTCGCCGAGCCCGCGACCTGCGCCCGTGATGACCACTCGGCGCCCCTCGACGTCGCCGGGCTGCGGGAACGACCTCCGGTATCTCGATTCGTTCCGGCATCGCCATCCTTCGACTTCTCGCACGTCGCCGCGAAGGTCTGCATCGGTGCCAGGCACCGATGCACGACCTTCGTCCGACGACTCTTGGACCGATCAGTACAATACACGAGCGATGCGCGATGATGGCGCTCGATGAGCGAACTGACGCATGACGGGACGAGCAGCACGCTCGACACCGAGCAGGGAACGTTGCACTACCACGAGGCGGGCGACGGTCCGCCGCTCGTGCTGCTCCACGGCTCGGGCCCGGGCGTCAGCGGGTGGGCGAACTTCCGGGGCAACCTCCCGGCGTTCGCCGAGCACTTCCGCACGCTCGTGCTCGACCTGCCCGGCTTCGGCAAGAGCTATTCCTGTGAGGGGAGCCCGCTGATGGCCGCGCCGCAGGCGGTGCTGGACTTCCTCGACGGGATGTCGCTGACCTCGGTGCCGATCGTCGGCAACTCGATGGGCGGCAACGTCGCGTCGCGGATCGCCGCGCTCAACCCCGACCGGGTGAGCCGGCTCGTGACGATCGGCGGGGTCGGCTTCGGCCTGTTCAGTCCCTCCCCGCCCGAGGGGATCAAACTGCTCGTTCAGTTCGTCGAGGATCCGACCCGCGAGCGCCTCGTGGCCTGGATGGAGTCGATGGTGTACGACCCGGCGATCCTCACCGACGAGTTCGTCGAGATGCGCTGGCAGGCGGCGATCGAGCCGGCCGCGCTGGCCGACGTCCGCCGGATGTTCAACTCGCAAGATCCTCGGCTGCGCATGCGCCGCCGGCAATCCAACGTCGGCGATCAGGTCGGCCTGCTGGCGAAGATCGAGGCGCCGACGCTGATCACGTTCGGGCGCGACGATCGCGTCACGCCGCTCGACAGCATCCTCGTCCCGATGCGCGTGATCCCGCAAGTGCGAGGTGCACATCTTCCACGACTGCGGTCACTGGGCGATGATCGAACGCAAGGACGAGTTCGAGAGCGTGGTGCTCTCGTTCCTGCTGCGCGATCGCGCCCGCTGAAACGCCACGTCGCACCGGTCCGGTCCGGCGGTCAGCGCCCGTCGTACGGATCTCGCGGCGGGCGCGTCACCTGCAGCGGGCGCTGGTACGACACGTCGTCGCGGTCGAGGCGGGGGCTGACGCTGATGTCGCCGTCCACGGCGCCGCCTTCGAGCGCGCCGTGCCACTCCAGCACGATGACGCGGTTGACGATCTTCCACTCGCCGTCTCGTTTGTCGAGCCGATCGACGTACCGGCCGGCGGTCACCATCAACCTGTCGGCGCCGTCGCGGCGGACGATGCTGACGAAGTAGCTCTCGGCGTGGGCTTCGTGCGGCCGTCGGCGCCGTCGATGTCCACGTTCGTGGTCGTGACGTGACGCTGATAGCCGGGGAACCGCTCGTGGACCCTGCAGCAGGTACTTGACCAGCCCGTCGACACCGCCGACGTAGGCGCCGTGGTCCTCGACCGCGTCGGGATGGTACGCGGAACGCAACAGCTCCTCGTCGCGTCGATCGAGGCCGCGGGCGTACCGGTGGATGCAGTCCTCGATGGCCTGCCGATCGAGCAGGCGGCGCAGCGCGGCGATCTCCGCGTCGTCCAGCGGGTCGGTCAGTCATGGCGTCAACATAGGGCTCGCACGGAGCCGGCCGAAGACGCCGCCGCGCCCGCATCTCGCTCGGTGAGATGCGTCCCGCTGGTCCGAGCGGCGGGTCCCGGCGGCCTGAGTAGGGTCGGTTGTCGTGCGTACGTTCAGCGACCTGTTCCGCGACGTGATGCAGATCGCCTACGTCACCGAAGACCTCGACACGGCGTGCGACTACTTCGAGCAGACGCTCGGCACGGTGCCGGCCCGCAAGACGTACAAGTCGTCGCTCGGTGGGATCGTCGTGGTCGACGGCGAGACGGCCGAGGAATGGGTGATGGATGTCGCGCTGGTCAACGCCGGCCCGACGAACTTCGAGCTCATCCAACCCGTGAGCGGCGCCGTCGACCTGTACCGGTCGGCGATCCGGCCCGGCGCGCCGGCGACGTTCCACCACGTGGGGTACCGCATCCCGGACTTCGACGAGGCGACCGAGATCATCACCGCCGCCGGGAAGACCTGGAAGCAGTACGGCGAGATGAAGGGCGGGCTCCGCTTCGGCTACGTCGACATGACGGCTGAGCTGGGCCACTACGTCGAGTTCATGGACCTGCAGGCCGGCGGCGAGCGGATGTTCGCCTCCCTCGAAGCCGAATCCAACGCCGCCCGCTGACCGTCCGCCGACCCATCCGCCGACCCATTCTGCCGACGGCGTCGGGCGCCGGGGCGGCGTCGTGCAAGGTCATGCGTCGGTGCCTGGCACCGATGCACGACCTGTGGCGCGGAGATTGTTCCGACTGGTACAATATTGAGTGTGCCCAATTCGAATGGGCGATTTGAGGGTCAGGGGGACCTGCACATGACGAATGACCAGGTGAGGACCGACGACGACTGCCCCGATGCGGGGCGCACCGTGCTCGGCCGGATCGCGTCGATCATGGATGCGTTCGACATGGGCGAGCAGGTGCTGACGCTCGGCGACCTCAGCCAGCGCGCCAACCTGCCGAAGTCGACCGTGCACCGGCTCGTCGAGCAGCTCCGCGGCCTCGGCTGGCTCGAGCGCGATCACAGCAACGGGTACCGGGTCGGCATGCGGCTGTTCGAGCTCGGCGGCCTGGCGATGCAGCGCAACCAACTGCGCGACACCGCCTTCCCCCACCTGCACGCCCTCGCCACCACGACCGGGCTGGCGGTGCAGCTCGGGGTGTTGGATCGCGGCGAGGTCGTGTACCTCGAACGCATCGTCCTCGGCGGGTTCACGCTCCCGACACGCCTCGGCGGACGCATGCCCGCGTACTGCACCGGCCTCGGCAAGGCGATGCTGGCCTTCGACGATGCGGCCGCCGACGACGTGCTGGAGTCGGCGCTGCCACGGCGCACCGACTCGACCATCACCGAACCGGCGGCGCTCCGGGCGAACCTCGACCAGATCCGTTCGTGCGGAGTGGCCCAGGACGTCCACGAGTCCTACGACGGGCTCGTCTGCGTCGCCGCTCCGATCCGCAACTCCGGCCGGGCGATCGCCGCGGTGTCGGTGACCGGCCCGGTCGGCCTGATGGACTGGGACGTGAACACCGAGGCCGTCAAGCAGACCGCTGCCAGCATCTGGAACTCCCGCTTCGGCGCGCCACACGCGGCCCGCCGGACCACCGACCCGACCCGCCGCCACGCCCGCACCGGCTCCTGAGCGCACCGTCGTCCCGGCGTCTCGGCTGGCGGGACGACTCGCTCGCCCGCGTCCCGCGCTCGGGCATGCTTGACGGATGACGAAGACGACCGCGGCCATCGTCGGCACGGGCAACATCGGCACCGACCTGATGTTCAAGCTGCTCCGGTCGGACGTGATCGACCTGCGGTACATGGTCGGCATCGACCCGGCGAGCGAAGGGCTGGCGATCGCCCGCCAGCACGGCGTCGAAGCCATCTCCGAGGGCGTCGACTGGCTGCTGCAGACCGCCGATCGGCCCGACATCGTGTTCGAGGCGACGTCGGCATACGCCCACGTGAAGAACGCACCGCGCTACGAAGAGGCCGGCATCCGTGCCGTCGACCTGACGCCCGCGGCGATCGGGCCGTACGTGATCCCCGTCGTCAACCTCGACGAGCACCTCGACGAGATGAACGTCAACATGGTCACCTGCGGCGGTCAGGCGACGATCCCGATGGTCTACGCGGTGTCCCGCACCGTCGGCGTTCCGTATGCGGAGATCGTCGCCACCGTCGCGTCGCGGTCGGCCGGCCCGGGGACCCGCGCCAACATCGACGAGTTCACCCGCACGACGTCGTCGGCGGTGGAGGTGCTCGGCGGAGCGCGGCGGGGCAAGGCGATCATCATCCTCAACCCGGCCGAGCCGCCGCTGATCATGCGCGACACGATCTTCTGCCAGATCCCCGACGACGCCGATCACGACGCGATCGAATCGTCGATCGACGACGTGGTGCACGGCGTCCAGCAGTACGTGCCCGGCTACCGGCTGCGCCAGCGGCCGCAGTTCGACCCGGCCGAGGGCAACCGTCCGGCCCGGGTGGCGATCTTCATCGAGGTCGAGGGGGCGGGCGACTACCTGCCGCCGTACTCGGGCAACCTCGACATCATGACCGCCGCGGCCACCAAGGTCGGCGAGGAGATCGCCCGCCACATCAGCAGCACGGGAGCACACGTCTGATGCCATTCTCCGCCAATCCCTTCTCGGCCGACCTCGACATTCGCATCACCGACTCGTGGCTCCGCGACGGATCGCATGCCAAGGGTCACCAGTTCACCGAGGAGATGGTGCGCAGCGTCGTGGCCGGCCTCGACAGCGCCGGCATGCCGGTGATCGAGGTGACCCACGGCGACGGCCTCGGCGGTTCGTCGTTCAACTACGGCTTCTCGCTCGACGACGAACGCACGCTGATCGCCGCCGCCGTCGAAGAGGCCAAGCAGGCGAAGATCGCCGCGCTCATGCTGCCCGGCCTCGGCACCAAGGACGACATCACCGCCGCGGCCGACCTCGGCGTGTCGGTCATCCGCATCGCCACCCACTGCACCGAGGCCGACATCTCGATCCAGCACTTCGGTCTCGCCAGGGAGATCGGCCTGGAGACGGTCGGGTTCCTGATGATGGCCCACTCGCAGGCGCCCGAGGTGCTCGCCGGGCAGGCGCGGATCATGGCCGACGCCGGGTGCCAGTGCGTGTACGTCGTCGACTCGGCCGGCGCGATGATCCTCGACGACGTGACGCTGCGGGTCGAGGCGCTCGTGGCCGAGCTCGGCGACGACGCACAGGTCGGGTTCCACGGGCACGAGAACCTCGCGCTCGGCGTCGCCAACTCGATCCACGCGATCCGCGCCGGTGCGACGCAGATCGACGGGTCGACCCGCCGCTTCGGCGCCGGCGCCGGCAACACGCCGTGCGAGGCGCTCGCCGCGGTGTGCGACAAGCTCGGCATCCGCACCGGTATCGACGTGCTGCGCCTGTTCGACGTGGCCGAGGAGATCGTGCGGCCGGTGATGGACGGCGAGTGTGCGCTCGATCGTCTGTCGCTGATCATGGGCTACGCCGGCGTGTACTCGTCGTTCCTGCGCCACGCCTATCGTGCGGCCGAACGGTACGGGGTGTCGGGCGCCGACATCCTCCTCGAATGCGGTGAGCGGCGTCTCGTCGGTGGTCAGGAAGATGAGATCATCGACATCGCGGTCGGCCTCGCGAACGCCGCCGCTGACCGTCGTCGCTGAAAGATTGGGAGATCGCATGGGAGTCCGCTCACTCGGGTACTTGAGGCTGGAGTCGACCGACGTCCCGGCGTGGAAGGTGTTCGGTGGCGACTTCCTCGGGATGATGGAGGTCGCGGGCGCCGACCCGGAGTCGCTCGTCCTTCCGCATCGATCACTATCCGGCCGCGCCTGGTCGTCGAGCCCGGCGCCGAGAACAAGATGACGGCGATGGGCTTCGAGGTGCTCGACAAGCGTGAACTCGCACGATTGGTGAGCGCCGTCGAAGCGGCCGGCATCAAGGTCGCGGCCGGCGATCGCGGAGGCGTGCGCGGCGCGCCGTGTCACCGGGTTCGTCGCGTTCGACGACCCGGGCGGGAATCCGGTCGAGCTCTTCTACGGCCCGATCCTCGACCACGTGCCGGTGCACACGCCGCTCGTGAGTTCGTTCGTCACCGGCGACATGGGGCTGGGCCACGTGATCGTGTCGGCGGAGGATGCCGAGGCGACGCTCGACTTCTACATCGACGTGCTCGGCTTCGTCGAGCGCAACACGATGGGTCGCACGTGGTTCCTCGGCTGCAACCCGCGTCACCACACGTTCGGCATCGCCCGCCGCCGCGGGCCTGGCGCACTGCTGCACCTGATGGTCGAGACGGCGACGCTCGACGACGTCGGGCTGGCGCTCGACCGTGCCGCCGAGCTCGGCATCCCGATGATGAACACGCTCGGCAAGCACACCAACGACCAGATGGTGTCGTTCTACGTGTACTCGCCGGAGCGCTACGCCATCGAGTGCGGCTGGAACGGCCTGCGGGTCACCGACGAACACCCGACCTACGAGATCACCCAGGGCGCCTTCTGGGGCCACAAGTTCACGCCTCCCCCGAGCGCCGAATGACGCGCGCCGCCCGCCCGGCCCCGCCTGGCCCCGCGCCTGCTGCCACTGCCGATCTCGGTCGGATTCCGGCCGGAAACCGACCCAGATCCGACCGAGATCGACGAATCGGACGTGCATCGTGCCGGCGATGAGCGACGCGATCGATCGAGCCGCGCAGCGACTGATCGATGCGGCGGCGACCGGGGTTCCCTGCGAGCCGATCCTCGACCTGTTGCCCGACGGCACGGTCGACGACGCGTACGCCGTCCAGCAGCGGGTGATCGAATCCACCCGGTCGGGTGCACGGCGGGTCGGCCGCAAGATCGGGCTGACGTCACCGGTCGTGCAGCAGATGTTCGGTGTCGACCGGCCGGACTTCGGCGTGTTGTTCGCCGACATGGCTGTCGGCGACAGCGAGCCCGTCCCGCCGTACTCGGCTGATGCAGCCGCGCGTCGAGGCCGAGGTGGCGTTCGTGCTGGCGAACGACCTGCCCGACCGCCCGGTGATCTCGAGCGACGTGCTGCGCGCCACCGACTTCGTGGTCGCCGCGATCGAGATCGTCGACAGCCGGATCAAGGACTGGAACATCTCGATCGTCGACACGGTCGCCGACAACGCGTCGTCGGGCATGTTCGTGCTCGGCGGGGCACCGAAGCGCTTGCGTCGACATCGACGACCTGCGCGCCTGCGAGATGGCGATGACGGTCGACGGCGGCGAGGTCGTCAGCTCGGGTGTCGGTGCGGCCTGTCTCGGCTCGCCGATCAACGCCGTGGTCTGGCTGGCCAACGCGGTCGCCGAACGGGGCGCCCCGCTGCAGGCCGGCGAGGTGATCCTGTCGGGATCGCTCGGCCCGCTCGTCACCGTCGAACGCGGCCGCACCTACGAAGCCACGATCACCGGCCTCGGCTCCGTCCGCGCCACCTTCGACACCTGAGGCGGACGACGTCTGGGTCGGATCTCGTGCGGATTCCGTCTGCGCGGTGACCCAGACACCGCCGGCAACGGCTCCGGTGGTCGACGGTCCGCGGGCGGACCACCTCTGGGTCTGATTCCGTGCGGATTCGATCCGCGCTGCGACCCAGACCTTGCCGGTCAGGCAGCGATGCCGTTCTCGACACGAGAGCACCCACGTTCGGACATGAGACTCGATGAACTCGACGTGGTTGCTCGGAGGAATCACGGAGTGCTGACCCTGCGGATGTCAGGGCTGAGCGAGGACGCGTGGCGCCGCGCGATCCGCGCCGGCAGCCTGATACGAGTCCATCCCGGAGTGGCGCGCCTCGTTGGCGCTCCGGACTCTCCCGAGCAACGAATGGCCGCGGCCGTCCTTGCCGGTGGTCTCGGAGCGCTCGCGTCGCACCGATCGGCGACGTACCTGTGGGGTGTCCCGCGTCCGGAACACGATCCGGTCGACATCATCGTGCCCGAACGGCGAGCCCTGCGACGGCTCGCCGGCGTGGTGGTCCATCGACCGCGTGATCACGCCCACCTGGCGCCGCCGCAGCGTCGCTCGAACATCCAGTGCACGAATGTCCTTCGTACCCTGTGCGATCTCGGTGCGGTCGATGGCGCAGGCGTGATCGACGCGGTCGGCCACGTTCTCGCGGCGCGGCTGGTGACGCTGGGAGCACTCGAAACGACGCTGGTGGCCCATGCTCGTCCGGGTCGCCACGGCGTTCGTGCGCTGCGGGAGGCGATCGACACCTGGACGCTCGACGACCGCCCGATCGATTCGTTGCTGGAACGAGCGATGGATCGCCTCATCACGCGATACGCGCTTCCCGCGGTCGAGTTCCATCCGATCATCGAGGGCTGGGAGGTCGATTTCCGCGTGATCGACACGCCCGTGATCCTCGAGTGCGACGGCTGGTCGACCCACGGGTTGGATCGATCCCAGTTCGAGCGTGACCGCCGCCGCGACGTGGAACTCGCCGCCGCCGGCTGGATCGTCGTGCGGTTCACCTACCGGGCCGTCACACTCGAACCGGCCAGGACCGCCGCCCGAATTCGGGCCGTGACCGATCGCTGGGCGACGGCGGACGTCGCCGTGACTGAGTTCGTCGACGTCCGGGTCGGCTCACCTGCGGGGTCCGCACGGAATCCGACCCAGACGTGAAACGTCGAGCGGCGAGGGGCGGACGGTGAAGACTCTGGGTCGGATCGGGTGCGGGGTCCGCACGGATTCCGACCCAGACGTCGTTCGCGTCGACGGGGACGGCCCGACCTGGGTTGATGACTCAGTCGGTCCAGAGGTAGTGGTCGGCGGCGCGGTGGTGGTTGTAGATCGGTCATCTCCTGGGCGGTGCTCAGGCGATGGCCGTCGAAGCTCGGTGAGTGCATCCCGATCGTGACGTTCTCGGAGTTGTCGAGGTCCTGCGTGAGGACCTCGCCGATGTCGGCGTCGCGATAGTCGTCGAAGTACTGCGGCTCGAAGTCGGTGATCTTCCTGTCGTAGTCGGCGACGGGGATCAGCTCGAGCGAGAACGCCTCGAACAGGCAGCTGTCGGGATCAGGGCCGTTCGGCCGTGCTCGATACCCGATGATGCAGCCCTGGTTCGGGAGCAGGATCGTGTTCGGGAACACGTGCCACGCCGTGCCGGCGGCCGCCCATTCCTTGCCGCTGATCACCGGCCAATCGAGGCCGTCGGCGATCGACTGTTCGCGCAGCATCTGCATGTAGTACTGGCCGACGGACATCCCTTCGGGAACGTCGGCGGTCCGCAGCTCCTCGGCGACGCGGGCACTGCGATCGGTCTCCAGCGCGCGCATGTCCCGGGCGATGTACTGCACGGCGTCGGCGATGGAGCGGCGCTCGTCGTTGGCCCCCTCGATGTGCTTGTTGGCCGGGTCCTTGCCGAGCTCTTCATGTTCGGCGTCGTCGATCGGGCCGTGGGTCGTGTCGAAGATCGACTCGGTGTTCTTCTTCGGCCCGAGGCTGGCGTACGTGGCGAACTTGCCGTGGATCGTCGTCGGCGACCACGGGCGTCGGTCGAGTTCCTTGAGCGTGGCGAGATTGTGGTTCGACTTGTCCCATCGCCCGAGTTGCGGGTGGGTGCCGGGGACGTGGTACGCCTCGAGGAATCCGTCGAGCACCGTCTTCCAGTTGCACGGCACCGTCACCCCCTTCATCCAGCGGTACCGCATGTTCTCGAGCTGGAAGGGAGCGAACACGGTCGGGATCGGATCGAGGTAGTCCAGCAGCGGTTCTGCATCCGGGTCCATGTTGATGAACACGAACCCTCCCCACAGCTCGGCTCGGACGCCCTGGAGGCCGAGATCTTCGTCGGAGCGAGGGACGAACTCCTCCTGGTCGAGCACGAGGCGGATCGAGCCGTCGAGATTCCACCGCCAACCGTGGAACGGGCAGATGATGGAACCGACTCGGCCCCGACCCGTCGCGAGGCGGGTGCCGCGGTGTCGACAGGCGTTGTAGTAGGCGCGGATGGAGTCCGCCGACTCGCGCACGATCAGGATCGAGTGTTTGTCGATCCGGTACTCGACGTAGCTGCCGACGCCGGGCAGTTCCTCGACGCGGCACGCCATCAACCAGGTGCGGGGAAAGAGCTTGTCGAGTTCGAGCTGCTGGAACTCGGGGTCGAGGTACCGGCCCTTCGGGACGAACGCCTCGCCGAGCCGGTAGCGCTCCGGCACCACGTCGGCAGGGACGTCGTCGGGCGACCATCGAGACCGAACGGTCACGGGCTGACCCGTGGATTCCAGCGTTGACGACATTCGCACCCCTCCTTCGATCCGGGTCGCAGATCCGTAGTTGTCATTCTGGTCCTCGGCGCACCGTCGCGGCCCACGCGCCGTCTCACCTGGCGGAATCGGCCGGGCGGCGTCGTCGACGACGGTCAGGACCCGTCGGCGGCCATGTCGAGCGCCGCCAGGTAGGAGAAGACCATCGCCGAGCCGATCGGACCGCCCGCACCGGGGTAGATGCGACCGAGCGCGGGCGCCATCGTGTTGCCCGACGCGTAGAGGCCCTCGATCACCGAACCGTCGGGGCGCAACACGCGGGCGTTGGCATCGGTGACCAGGCCACCCTTGGTGCCGAGGTCGGTGACGACGACCTTCACCGCGTAGTACGGCGCCTGTGTCGATCACGCCGAGGC
Source organism: Ilumatobacteraceae bacterium (assembly GCA_963772085.1). Classification (GTDB taxonomy): domain Bacteria; phylum Actinomycetota; class Acidimicrobiia; order Acidimicrobiales; family Ilumatobacteraceae; genus Sva-07. The sequence goes on along the minus strand of CAVYWH010000013.1, from coordinate 67,922 downwards.
ACCGGTTCGGCCCGTCCTCGTGGGCGCCGAACAGCATCGCCGTCACCCGGTCCCACGGGGTCTCACCGCGGTGGAAGTCCTCGTCGACTCCGGTGACGGCGAACTCGTTGAACCGCTCGACGCTCGTCGTGAGTGCGCCAGCGGGAAGACCGAGCTGCTCGGCGAGTTCCTCCAGCGTGTCGGCGCGCACCAGGGCGCCGGCCTCGATCCACTCCTCGACGTCGAACCAACCCGGCACCGGCGGATCGACGGGCAGCATGTCGAACGCGTTCCGGTCGACCTGGCGCTGGTCGAACACCCAGTACGTCGGCAGGTGCGAGACGTCGGAGGCTGCGTCGGCGGCGAGGATCTCGTGGCCGGCCCGGTCGTAGGGGAGCCGTTCGTTCATGAAGCGCTCGCCGGCCTGGTTCACCCAGATGCCGCTCCACACCATCGTGTAGAAGACCGGACGGCCGTCGGGCGCGACCACGCCCGGCGCGAACCACGCCTCGTCGAGCAACGCGGTGTCGGCACCGACGTCGAGCCCGGCGAGGAGGGCGTCGCCCGTGTTGGTCGGCACGCCCGACGTCCATTCGTCGGTCATCGGTGGCTGGTACCGCTGGCGGAGTTCCCGGTTGCTCTCGAACCCGCCGGCGGCGAGCAGCACGCCCCGGTCGGCGAAGATCCGGACCCGCTCACCGTCGCTCACCGCCTCGACCCCGACGACCCTTCCACCCATGCGGCCGTCCTCCACGATGAGGCGCTCGAACGCGGTGTTCGTGCGGACCTCGCCATGGCCGGTGTTGACGAACGCCAGCAAGCCGCGGCCGATGAGCGCCTGGCCGCCGACCATCGTCTCGGGCGCCTCGACGCCCCAGCGTTCGGTCCACAGCGGCGGTCGCACGAGCGGTTCGAGGTCGCCGAGTTCGCGATCGCTCGATCGTGGCCGGGAAGATCGTGCGGCCCTTGCGGAGCGCGCCGGGCGCGTCGGCGAAGTAGTCGGGCACGCCGCGCCACTCGAACTCGCCGATCGACGGGTTCGCTTCGAGTTCCTCGATCATTCGCGGGCCGGCTTCGAGGTACGCCTCGCGCAGGGCGACCGGCGCGTCGTCGCCGATGATCGCGTCGAGGTACGGGCGGGCCGCGTCGGAGCCACCTTCGAGACCCGGCGCGCACCTCGGCCGGGTTGCCGGGGAGCCAGATGCCGGCACCCGACCACGCCGTCGTGCCGCCGACGAACTCCGACTTCTCGATCACGAGCGTCCGCAGGCCACGAGCCGCCGCGGCGTAGGCGCCGAACAGCCCGCCGCCCGAACCGACGACGATCACGTCGAAGTGCTCGCCTGTGGCGTGTCGTTCGCTCACCGTCATGGCGCTCACCAGCCCCGGTCGTGCCAGTACGTCTCGAGGGTGGCGACGCGGCTCGCGCCACGACTCGACGAACGTCACGCCATCGGGGCCGGCGGTCATCATGAACGGCGTGCCGGCGTCGACGACGAAGAACTGACCGGCACCCACCGTGCGGGTGTCGAACGCCGCGTCGCTGTCGTCGCCAGTGTTCGTCACGGTCGAGGAACTCGACGTCGACCGAGCCACCGAAGACGATCGTCAGTTGGTTGTGGTTGAGGTGGTGCATCGGGATGGTGAACCCCGGTGGGCAGCGGAACCCGCGTCAGGTTGAACGCCGGATCGAGCTTCGTCGAGTAACCGATCGCCCCGCGGAACGCGGCAGCCAGATCGACCGGTGCGTCGGCGATCGGGCGGCCGTCGCTCCAGAAGTGCCTCGGGTCGGCCGGGTCGACCGACACCGGCGACCAGCCCTCGTCGCCCAGCAGGCTGAAGTAGTCGATTGCCACGCGACGATCTTGCCCGGTGGCGCACGCGCCGCGTGTCGTGATCGACGTCCTGGCAGGTGGGACGCCGATCATGACATCGCACCGCCGCGCTCGGCATGATGGCGACGTGGGAGCCATCGTTCGCCGACCTCTTGGACAACGAGGACTGGGTGCCGTTGTCGCTCGACCAGCAGACGTTCCCGAGCTACCTCTGGAACGACGGCGGAACGCTCGCCGATGCGCCGGTCGACTTCGCCGCCACGTTCGACGGTGCGATGTGGATGACCAAGAAGCCGATCAAGATCCCGGCGTTCAACCGCAACCCGCTGCGCGTCCGCGCCGGGTTTCGTGGTGCCGCGGCATCACCACAACTTCGACGAGATGCTGTTCGTGCTCGAGGGCGAGTACAGCATCGAGTACGACGACGAGGAGATCGACGGTCGACGGCACCTCGACCGTCGTCGTCAAGCCGGGCGACGTGTTCGTCAGCCACGCCGGCACCCCGTACACGATGACCGCCGGTCCGGAAGGCGTGGTCTACATCGAGACCTGGCCGGCCCCGATCCGTGAACTCACCACCACCTGGCACGACTCCGGCTGGGTCCGCCGCTGAACGAGGTCGAGCAAGGTCGTGCATCGGTGCCAGGCACCGATGCACGACCTTTGGACCGATCGGTATAATTTGGCACTGATGGGATCGAGGGAACGATGACGAAGCGATGGACGCAGCGGCCGGAGGGGTCGACGTGGGGAGACTGGGGTGACGACGACGAACTCGGTCGCATCAACCTGATCACGCCGGAGAAGGTGCTCCAGGGCGTCGCCGAGGTGCAGACGGGCGAGAGCTTCTGCCTCAGCCTGCCGCTCGACTTCCCGGGCGGTACCGCGCTGAACCAGCGCCGCCGCCCGCCGCGCCTCGCACCGACCGAGGACCTCGAGGGCAACCCCGAGGCCTTCTTCAACATCCCCATGAGCGACATGGACCCGCGCTACGTCGACGTGTGGGCCGACGACGACGTGACCCTGTCGTTGCAGTACTCGACCCAGTGGGACTCGCTCGCCCACGTCGGCGCGATGTTCGACGTCGACGGCGACGGCGTCGAGACGCCGGTGTACTACAACGGCTACCGGGCACACGAGGACATCGTCGGCCCGCGACCCGACGCCGCCGATGACGGGTGCGGTCACACGAGCTTCGGCAAGCACCTCGGCCTCGAGCACATGGCGTACCACGGGATCCAGGGCCGCGGCGTGCTCGTCGACATCGCCCACCACGTCGGCCACGAGTGGCGCGGCATCGACCTGAAGACGTTGCAGGAGATCATGGACGCCGACAACGTCGTCGTCGAGCCGGGCGACATGTTGCTCCTGCACACCGGCTTCGCCACCGAGATCCTCGGATGGAACAAGGACCTCGACCCGCGCAAGATCTTCACGACCTGCAGCTACCTCGATGCGCACGACGACGCACTGCTCGACTGGATCGTCGACTCGCAGATCTCCGCGCTCGTCGCCGACAACTACGCCGTCGAGGGCCTCGTCGCCTCCCATCGCGATCCCGACCCCGAACGGCACTCGTTCCTGCCGATCCACCATCTCTGCCTGTTCAAGCTCGGCGTCCCGCTCGGCGAGCTCTGGTACCTGCACGAGTTGGCGACGTGGCTGCGTGCACACGACCGCAGCCGGTTCCTGCTGACCGCGCCGCCGCTGCGCCTGCCGGGCGCGATGGGTTCGCCGCTGACCCCCGTCGCCACCGTATGAGCGAGCAGCTCACGGACCTCTCGGTCCCGGTCGGTTCGGACGGCGACGATCCGGATGTCGACGTCCTGATCGTCGGCGGCGGCATCGTCGGGCTCTACCAGCTGTACAAGGTGCTCGATGCCGGGTTCACGGCGACCCTCCTCGAGGCCGGCGACGGCGTCGGCGGCACGTGGTACTGGAACCGGTATCCCGACGCCCGCTTCGACTCCGAGAGCTACACCTACGCCTACCTCTTCTCGAAGGAGCTCTTCGACGACTGGGAGTGGCAGGAGCACTTCGCCGCCCAGCCCGAGATCGAGCGCTACCTCAACCACGTGGTCGACCGGTTCGACCTGCGCCGCCACATCCGCACCGGCACGAAGGTGACCTCGGCCGTGTTCGACGAGCCGTCGGCCACGTGGACGGTGAGCGGGTCCGCCGGCGCGAGCGACGGCAGCGTGACCACCACCGAGTTTCGGGCCCGCGTGCTCATCGCCGCGACCGGCGTGCTGTCGCTGCCCTTCTATCCCGACGTGCCCGGTCGTGAGCGCTTCGGCGGCGAGTCGTACCACACGGGACTGTGGCCCTCGACGCCGGTCGATTTCGTCGGCAAGCGAGTCGCCGTGGTCGGCACCGGGTCGAGTGGCGTGCAGTTGATCGCGGCGATCGCCGACGAGGTCGCCTCGCTGACCGTCTACCAGCGCACCGCCAACTGGTGCACGCCGCTGAACAACCGTCCGATCAGCCCGGAGGAACAGGCGCAGCTGCGGGCCGACTTCGAGTCGATCCGCCACACGCTCAACACGTCGGCGAGCGGATTCCTGCACGTGCCGTCCGACAAGTCGGCGCTCGACGACTCCCGAGAGGAGCGGTGGGCGTTCTACGAAGAGATGTGGAACAGCCCCGGCTTCTCGAAGATGACGAGCAACTACCGCGATCTCCTGACCGATCAGGAGGTCAACGCCGAGTGGTGCGAGTTCCTCGCCGGCAAGATCCGCGGCATCGTCGCCGATCCGGAGACGGCCGACAAGCTCATCCCCGATCATCTCTACGGCCAGCGGCGCCCGCCGTTCGGCACGAACTACTACGAGACGTACAACAAGCCGAACGTCTCGCTGGTCGACCTGAAGGCGACGCCGATCCTGCGGGTCACCGAGCATGGGATCGAGACGGCCGACGGGCAGCGCGAGTTCGACATCATCGTGTGGGCGACCGGCTTCGACTTCGGCACCGGTGCCCTCAACCGGATGGGCATCCGCGGTCGCGACGGTCTCGCCCTGGAGGAGTACTGGGCCGACGGCCCGAGCACCTACCTCGGGCTGGCGTGTCGCGGCTTCCCGAACTTCTTCTTCCCCGGCGGACCGCACGGCTCGACCGGCAACAACCCGCGGTACGGAGGCGACCAGGTCGACTTCGTCACCGACGCCCTCGTGTACATGCGCGAGCGAGGCGACGACGTCATCGAGGTCACCCAGGCTGCCGAGGATCGATGGTCGGACATGGTCAACACCTACGCCGCGACGGCCCCGTTCTCCGAAGCGAGCTACTTCTTCGGCTCCAACATCCCCGGCAAGCCGGTCCGGTACCTGCTCAACCCCGGCGGCCGTCCGAAGCTCCATTCGACGATCGCCCGAGCCGTCGCCGACGGCTTCCAGTCGTTCGAGTTCGATCGCGTTCGCGAAACCACCCGCTGACGACCGCTCGGCCGCCGAGGGTTGACGACAAAATAGACCGACCGGTACAATAATTTCGGGGACCCGACAGATCGAGAGCGTTCAGATGACCGACCATCCCGTGAAAGACCAGGCCGTGACCGACAAGGACGTGACACACAAGGACTTTGTCGTTTCGGGGGACGGGCACGTCCTCGAACCCACCGACCTGTTCAAGACCCGGCTGCCGAAGCACCTGCGCGATCGCGCGGTGTGGGAAGAGGATTTCGAACTGGACGAGCCGATGGGTGGAGGACGGGGCACGGTCGTTCCGGCGTCTGCACACCGCCGGCTACGAGGGCTGGACCATCTCCCGGTATCGCCAGACCGAGCGGCCGCACGCCAGAGGGCGACCCGGAGTCGCATCCTCGAGGACATGGCCGAAGACGGCGTCGACGTGCAGGTGATGCACCCGAACCTGTCGCTGTTCGGCCTGTACTCCGACGACCACGAACTGTCGATCGCTCATGCCCGGGTCTACAACGACTACATCGTCGAGCGGTTCACCCCGTACTTCGATCGCCTGGTCTTCACGGCACCGATCCCGCTCACCGACGTCGACGACGCCGTCGCCGAGATCGAACGCGTCGCCGCGGCAGGATTCCGGGCGATCCTGCTGCCGGCCACCCCGCCGACGAACTACTACACGCGTGACCTCGACCCGGTGTGGGCGGCCGCCTCGGCGAACGGCGTGCAGCCGTTCTTCCACACCCAGACCGGAGGGGTGAGGGTCGCCGACACCGAAGCCGTCACCCTCAAGGTCGTGTTGGAGAACGCGGCGCAGGTCAACCAGCCGATGACGGACAAGGCGGCCGCCAAGCGGATGGTCACCCAGGCGGTCCACAGCGCGTTCGTGCCCGCAGCAGCTCATGTGCCACCTGATCGGCGGCGGCGTGCCGGAGCGGTTCCCCGATCTGCAGTTCAGCCTCATCGAGTTCAACGCCCATTGGTTGTCGTCGCTGGTCGGCGGCATGGACAAGTGCTGGGTCACCGGCATCGGCCAGGACGCGGACTGGTGGCTCGGCACGCTGGGACGACTCGCGGCCCGCCGACGACCAGCCCGACATGGCCCAGCTCTTCAAGCTGAACGAGAAGTGGCCCTATGCGCTGGCGCCGAGCGAGTACGTGAAGCGACAGTTCCACGTGCAGTTCCAGGACGACCCGGTCGCGATCGCCTGCCGGCACATCACCGGGTTGTCGACGATCGTGTGGGGCAACGACTACCCGCACGCCGAAGGGACGTTCCGCGGCAGCCGGGCATTGATCGCCGAGCAGTTCGCCGGTGTCCCCGACGACGAACGCAAGGCGATCCTCGGCGGCACGCTCGGCAAGGTCCTCGGCCTGAAGGTCCCCGCCAACGCCTGAACGACCCCGCGGCACGGCCGTCGCGGCGATGAGCGAACGGCCTTCTCTTTGGTCCATTCGCTCATCGGCGGTGCCGAGCCAGGCAGGGCGATGAGCCAAAGGCCGGTATCCGGGCCATTCGCTCATCGCATGGACAGCCGGTCGGAGGTGGGCCGTACACTCCGGTCGCACGGTATGGCGAGGAACGGCACGCGTCCAGCGCACCGAGACGGTCACCCGGAGCCAGCGCTCGTCGGCCGCCCTCGCGTGACGGCAACAAGCTGGCGGCCAACGTCGCTGATTGGATCATCGCCGACATCGCCGAGCTCGGCTGGCCCGAGGGCGAGGTGCTCGGCTCGGAGTCGGACCTGTTGCAGCGGTACGGCATCAGCCGAGCGGTGTTCCGCGAGGCGGTGCGCATCGTCGAGCTCCAGCACATCGCCCGCATGCGTCGCGGCCCGGGCGGCGGCCTCGTCGTCACCGCGCCGTCGGTCGACGCGATCGTCGACGCCGTCGCGGTCTACCTCTTCTTCGTGAAGGCCGACGTCGACGAGCTGTTCGAAGCGCGGGTCGCCGTCGAGTCCGCCGCCGCCGAGGTGGCGCCCGACCGGCTCGACGAGTACGGGATCGACGAGATCCGTACCCTGGTGCAGCGGGAGAACACACGGGACGGTGGCGACGTCGTCGACTATCGGGCGTTCCATCGGCTCGTGGCGACGGTGTCGGGCAATCCGGCGATCGAGTTCTTCGTCGAACTGCTCAACCGGTCGACGTACCTGTTCCTCGCTCCGCGGACGCAGATGAGCGCCCGCGTCGTCGACGAGTCGGCCCATGCCCACGCGGCGATCGCCTCCGCGATCCTGGCGGGCAACGGTGGTCTCGCCAGCTCGCGCATGCGCAAGCATCTCGACGCGGAGGGGGCGTTCCTGCGGCGGCGTCGCTCCGGGTCCCGCGGTGTGTCCGTCGTTCCGCAGATCGGTCGGAGCGAGAAGCTTCCCGAGGTCACGGCGCGCAAGATCTTCGAGCAGCGTCGTGGAGCAGGGCTGGCCGGTCGGGGAGCTGCTGGGCTCGGAAGGGGACCTGATCGCCCGTCACGGCGTGAGCAGGGCCGTGTTGCGTGAGGCGGTGCGGTTGCTCGAACACCTCCAGATCGCACGGATGCGGCGCGGGCCGGGTGGCGGGCTGTTCGTCACGGCCCCGGGGGTCGAGGCCACGACCGAGGCGATCGCCCGACACGTCGAGCGCAATCGGATCACGCCGGCTCAGCTGTTCGAAGTGCGGTCGGCGATCGAGATGGCGGTGCTCGACCGCGTGTTGGAACACCCCGACCCGACGATCGTGACGGCGCTCGGCGAAGCGCTCGCCGCCGAGCAGTCGGCCACGCGCGTCGGAGTTCGTCACCGTCGGCCACGATCTGCACGGCGTGCTCGCCGATCTGTCCGGCAACCGGGTGCTCCAGCTGCTGACCCAGGTGCTGGTCCGGCTCACCCGCCGTCGCACGACACCGCCCGAGGACGCGACCGATCCTCTGCCGATCGCCGAGATCACCCACGTGCACGCCGGCCTCGTCGATGCGATCATCGCCGGCGACCGCGAATTGGCCCGTCATCGCGCCCGTCACCATCTCGCCGAACTGGAACGCTGGGTCCGCTGAGGTCGTGCATCGGTGCCAGGCACCGATGCACGACCTTCACGTCATTCGCGTGGTGCTCGCGAGCGCGCGGTCGAGGCCGCGGTCCCGCGGGTTGGGGGCGAGGTAGGGCGACACGGCGATCACGGCAGCGCCGAGGGGCATGTCGTCGGGGCGATCGTCGACGAACACGACACCGTCGAGCTCGGCGAGCACGTGCGCCGTCGAGTACCGCCCGTCGCTGTCGCGGCCGTCCTTGTCGTGGTAGCGGTCGATGAGGTGGTCGATGCCAACGGTCGCGGCGCGTTGGCGTGCGTAGTCCGCTCCGCCCGCGCTCCACAGCAGCACGGCCGCGCCGGCGCTCTTCAGGCGCTCCAACAGGGCCAGCGCTCCTGGACGCAACGACGTGCCGGTCAGCGAGTCGACGAGCGTCCCGTCGACGTCGAACACCCAGGTGTGCGGTCGTGTCGTCCGGACCGCTTCCACGGCAAAACGGTACCCTGAATTGGTGGACGACGAGTGAGTGCGGTGGCGGGCTCGAGCAGCGCGAGAACGACGGCGCGGCTGACACAACGAGAAGCGCTCCGCGAGCAATGGCGGAATGACGGTTGGTACGGCGACGTCACGGTCGGTGAAGCGATCGCGTCCGGCGCACGTGAGCGACCAGACGACAGGATCGTCTTCGAACAGACCGACGGCGGGGCCGTCGATCTCACGCTGTCCGACCTCCTCGGTCGAGCCGGCGCGACGGCGCGTCGCCTCCGATCGGCTGGCGTCGGTCCAGGCGACACCGTGGTGGTGCAATCGCCGGCCGACGCCGCGGGTGTCGAACTCCTCGTCGCGCTCTGGCTCCTCGGCGCCGTCGTGGTCCCCCTCGTCGCCACCGCCGCCCCCGAGGAGATCGACCTCGCCATCGCCGAGACCGGCGCCCGCATCATGATCGTCGGTGGAGGTCGTGCATCGGTGCCTGGCACCGATGCACGACCTTTGGCGCCCGGGCTGGATGCGGTGTTGTCGATCGGCGACGGACCTGCGTCAGCCGGCGTGATCGCGCTCGCCGACGTCCAGCCATCGGGCGACACCTCGGTCGCCACGAGGCCGGATCCGTCGTCGGTGGCGTGCGTGCTCTACACGTCGGGGTCGACCGGTGTGCCCAAAGGCGTCCGGCACTCGCACGAAACGCTGCTCGCCGGGATCGCCTTCGCCGGTGCCGAGCGCGGGTCGCGCACGCTCACGTCGTTCCCAGCGGGCCACATCGCCTCGGTGCTGGGGCTGCTGCGTCCGTTCACCACCGGCGGCTTGACCGTCGTGATGGACCGCTGGAGTGCGCGGCGGGCCGCGGCCGCCATCGAGACGTACGGCATCACGGCGAGCGCCGGCACGCCCTTCTACCTGGCGACGTTGCTCGACGAGGCCGAACGCTCGGGCCGCGACATTTCGTCGCTGTCCCGGTTCCTGGTCGGCGCCGCGGCCGTTCCGCCCGCATTGGTCGCCCGGGCGGAGGCGGCCGGCATCGTCACGTGGCGCACCTACGGCTCGACCGAGCACCCGGCGATCAGTGGCGGCGCACCCGATCATCCGGTGGACAAGCGCCGCCTGACCGACGGCAAACTCGGGCCCGGCAACGAGATCCGCCTGGTCGACGAGCACGGCGTCGAGGTGTCCGCCGGCGAGGAGGGCGAGATCCTGGTGCGTGGTCCGCGCCAGTTCCTCGGCTACCAGAACGAACTGCTCGATGACGACGCGTTCGTCGACGGGAGTTGGTTCCGCACCGGCGATCAGGGACGACTCGACGCCGACGGCCATCTGACGATCACCGACCGCGTGAAGGACATCATCATCCGCGGCGGCGAGAACATCTCCGCCCGGGAGGTCGAAGACGTGCTCGCCGAGCACGACGCGATCGACGAGGTGGCGGTGTGTGCCGCGCCCGACGAAACCTGGGGTGAGGTGGTGTGTGCGGTCGTCAAGGTGCGGCCAGGCGAATCGGTCGACCTCGAGCAACTGCGCACGTTCGCCGCCGACGCCGGGCTGGCGGCGCACAAGTTGCCGGCACGCCTGATCGTCGTCGACGACTTCCCCCGCACCGCCGCCGGCAAGGTCCGCAAACGCGACCTCCGCCCCCTCCTCTGAATCTCAGCCCGTCATTCCACGTTTGCGTCGCGATTTCGGCGCTGCAGGGCGCGCAAAATCGCGACGCAAACGTGGATTTCGCGACCGTGGGACCGGACCCGTCGGAGCGCGGTGAGGGTCGAAGGGTCAGCGCAGGGTCGGGGGAGCGGGGCGATCGGGGCGGGCGCCGGCGACCGTGCGCCCCTGGTTGCCGATGTGGGTGTAGGCCATGCCGTTCTGGATCGCCATCGTGCGGTTCATGTCGAGCGACTCCCAGATGGCCCGCACGGTGCCCTGGACGGCGATCGGGTTCCGTGCGGCGATCGAGGTGGCGATCGCCTGGGCGCGTGACCGAAGATCGTCACGGGCGACGACCTCGCTCACGAGGCCGATCCGCAGCGCGGTCTCGGCGGTGATCCGCTCCTCCGAACCCATCAGCGCCCACCGCAGCACGTCCCCGAGCGGGACGCCGCGGGCGAGCATCCCGATCGGTTCGAGCGCCGACACGATTCCCGGCGTTGGCGTGCGGGTCGAAGAACTGGGCGTCGTCGGAGCAGATGATGATGTCGGCCTCGTTGATGAAGTACTGACCGCCGCCGGCGCACATGCCGTGCACCGCGGCGACCACCGGCTTCCACACCTTGTGGTGGAACTTCGGCGACAGTGTGGCGCCCGGGTCGAACGTGTTCCAGACGTTCGACGACACGAACCACCGCCCATCGCTCTTCGTGTCGAGGCCGGTCGAGAATGCGCGCTCACCGTTGGCCTGCAGGACCACCGAGTGGATCTCGTCGGTGTCGCGGACCGTCTCCCACGCCCACGTCAACTCGGCGGCCATCTCGTCGTTGAACGAGTTGAGCGCGTCGGGCCGATCGAGGGTGATCGTGGCCACGTGGGCATCCACCTCGAACGTGATCGTGCGGCATTCCATCGACTCGGCCCTCCCTCGATTGCGGACACTCTTCTAGCACACATGCCTCCACATCTCGCTCGGCAGGCGTTGGGCTGGTCGGTGACTGGGATCGGTATACTCTTTATCGTGACTGCGTGGGATCAACGGCTCGGTGTCTGGTGGATCGCCGACGACCATCCCGATCTCCCGGCGGTGCTCGAGTCGCCGTCCGGCGTGAGCCTGACGTTCGGCGAGCTCGCCGGACGGGCGCACCAGATCGTCCACGCGATCCGCGCCCACGGGCTCACCGCCGGCGACATCGTCGCCTACGCGCTGCCCAACGGCGTCGACATGGTGTGGTGGCAGCTCGCGCTGCAGGAGTCGGGGATCCACGGGATCTCGCTCAACCCGTCGCTGTCGGCGCGCGAGGTGCGGGCCATCGTCGACCACGCCGGCGCCGACGGGATCGTGATCGATGCCCAACTCGCTGACCTCGCCCACGACCTCGAGTCGGCCGAATCGGTGCGACTGAAGGTGGCCGTCGGGGGAACGATCGACGGTCACGTCCTGTTCGACGACCTCATCGCGGGCCACCCGACGACGGCTCCCGCCGACCGCACGTTCGGCGCGCCGATCGTCTACTCCTCCGGCACGACCGGTGCTCCGAAGGCGATCGACCGCAACATCACCGGCGTCGACGATCCCTCGGCACGGGCCGACTCGATGAAGCTGTTCGGCCGGGCGTTCCAGTTCGAACCCCTGTCGGGTGTCCACCTGGTGACGGCGGGGATGCACCACGGCGGCTGTCAGAGCTTCTACCAGGGCGCGCTCAACGCCGGCCACGCGCTGGCGATCCTCGGCAAGTTCGAGCCGGAGCAGACCCTGGCGGCGATCGAACGCAACCGCGTCACCACGGCGTACATGGTGCCCGACGCAGTTCGTCCGCATGCTGCGCCTGCCCGACGACGTGAAGGCGCGGTACGACCTGTCGAGCCTGGAGGTCGTCGTCCACTCGGCCGCGCCGTGCCCGATGCCGATCAAGCAGCAGATGATGGACTGGTGGGGCCCCGTGATCTGGGAGACCTACGGCGGCATGGAGGGGGCGGCGACGATCGCCAAGCCGCAGCGATGGTTGGAGAAACCCGGCACCGTCGGCCGCTCGGTCAACGGGATGTCGGTCAAGATCCTCGACGACGACGGCAACGAGTGCGCCCGAGGGATCGTCGGCAACGTGTTCCTCGAACCGACCGTGCCGACGTTCCGCTATCGGGGCGACGCCGACCTGACCGCATCGGTGCACCGCGGCAAGGCGTTCACGCTCGGCGACGTCGGCTACCTCGACGACGACGGCTACCTGTTCCTGCGCGACCGCGCCAAGGACATGATCATCAGCGGCGGCGTGAACATCTACCCGGCCGAGGCCGAAGCGGTGCTGATCGAGCATCCGGCCGTCGCCGACGTGGCGGTGATCGGGCTGCCCGACGACGAGTGGGGCGAGTCGGTCCACGCCGTCGTGTCGCTGACGCCGGGTCACGAGCCGAGCGACGAGCTGGCCGAGGAACTGATGGCCTACTCGCGCGACCGACTGGCGAAGTACAAGTGCCCGCGCACCGTCGAGTTCCGAACTGAACTGCCACGCACCGAGAGCGGCAAGCTGTTGAAGCGACTGCTGCGCGACGAACACGCCGTCTCGGGTTCGCGAAGCGCACCACCGACCGCATCGCGGGGGGACCGAGCAACATGACCACGACATCGGAAGAGTTCGAGAAGGCCACCGACTTCTCCTTCAAGGAGGAGGACATCGACGCGGCCAAGGCCCTCGTCGGTGTGTGGACCGGATCGACGCGCCAGGAGTACATCACCCAGGCGGGCTACGACAACATGCGCAACTTCGCCCGCGGCTACGGCGACGACAACCCGCTGTACACGTCGGACGGCTACGGCGAGTCGACCCGTTGGGGTGGCCAGATCGCCGCACCGATGCAGCCGATCGCGATGAACCAGCCGCTGCTGACCGACCCGCCAGAGGTGAAGGTCCGCCGGCCGGCGTTCCGCGGCATCCACGTGTTCGTGTCCGGGAGCACGTGGGACTGGTTCCGTCCGGTCCATGCCGGCGACCGGTTGTTCAACTTCGGTGGCACCGAGTCGGCCGTCGAGAAGAAGTCCGAGTTCGCCGAGCGGTCGCTCCAGCTCACCAACATCAAGGTGATGTTCAACCAGCGCGCCGAGGTCGTCGCGATCTCGCGCACGCTGCTCATCCACACCGAGCGCAAGACCGCCCGCGAGAAGGGCACGAACGCGGCGATCGAACCGGCGACGTACACCGACGATCAGATCGCCGAGATCGACGCGATCTACGCGGCCGAGCGTGCCAGGGGGAGCGAGCCACGCTGGTTCGAGGACGTGTCGGTCGGCGACCCGCTGACGCCGATGGCCAAGGGCCCGCTCACCACGACCGACATCATCGTGTTCCACGCCGGCGGGTACGGGTTCCAGCCGTACGCCCCGACGGCGGGACGGATCGCCCACGACAACCGTCAGCGCATCGCCCCGTTCTACGTGAAGAACGAGTACGGCGTGCCCGACGTGGCGCAGCGTGTGCACTGGGATTCGGCCTGGGCGCAGGCGATCGGCAACCCGATGGCCTACGACTACGGGGTGATGCGCGACTGCTGGCTGTCGCACTACGTCACCGACTGGATGGGCGACGACGCGTGGCTCGTGCGCCAGTCGAGCGAGATCCGCAAGTTCAACTACATCGGCGACGTCCACGTGATCACGGGCGAGGTGGTCGACAAGCGGATCGAGGACGGTCGCTGCCTCGTCGACATCGAGATGCGCGGCACGAACCAACGTGACACGGTCACGTGTCCGGGCACGGCGACGGTCGCCCTTCCGAGCCGGGAGCACGGCCCCGTCGTGCTGCCCACACCATCCGACGACTACGCGCAGCAAGCATCCACGATGCTGCAGCGTCACGGCGAACTCGCCCGCGACGGCAAGCGCCCGCTGGCCTGATCGCCGAGTCGCACGACACGATGGCTGCCGATCCGCGGATGGAGGGGCTCGTCGCCGAGATCCCGGCGTGGGTCGACGCGAACTGGAGCGAGGAGCTCACCGTTCGCGAGTGGTGGCGGCGGCTGTTCGACGGCCGGGTACTCGTACCCCACGTGGCCGGAGGGGTTGGGCGGCAGGGGGGTGACCGCTGGCGAAGGACGGGCGATCCACAGCGCGCTCGCCGCACACCGTGTGGTCGGCCCACCGGTCGGCCACGTCGCCGCAGGACTTGCCGCGCCGACGATCCTCGATCACGGCACCGCCGAGCAGATCGCCACGCTCGTTCCGTCGATCGCACGAGGAGAAGCGGCGTGGTGCCAGCTGTTCAGCGAGCCTGGTTCCGGTTCCGACCTGGCGAGCGTGGGGACGAAGGCGGTGCTCGACGGCGACGAGTGGGTCGTCTCGGGCCAGAAGGTCTGGAACTCCGGCGCCGATCAGAGTCAGTTCGGGATGCTCCTCGCCCGCACCGACGTCGACCAACCCAAGCACCGCGGGATCACCTACTTCCTGATCGACATGGACCAGCCGGGCATCGAGGTCCGCCCGCTCAAGCAGATGAACGGTGACGCTCGGTTCTGCGAGGTGTTCCTCGACGAGGCCCGGATCCCCGCCGACCGGGTGCTGGGTGAGCTCAACGGCGGCTGGGCCGTTGCCCAGACGACGCTGCTGCACGAGCGCACGTCGATCGCGGGTGCCGGCTTCGCCGGGTTCACGCCGGCTCGTTCCGGTGAGGCCGCCGGTGATCTCGACCAGACCGTCGGCGAGATCATCGAGCGGGCGCAGGCGGCCGCGTCGAAGCGCCGGACCACGATCGCCAAGGGGGCGATCCCCGCCGGGATGATGATCGACCTCGCCCGGCAGTACGGCGTCGCCGGTGACCCGATGATCCGCCAACGGCTGGCGGCGTACCACAGCGAGATCAGGATCAACGGCTGGCTGAACCGGCGCATCGGTGTCGCCCGCGGCAAGCTGACCGGTGCCGACGGGTCGCTGTCGAAGATGACGACGTCACGCATCTGCCAGGTGTCGCGCGATCTGAGCTACTCGATCATCGGCGCCGACGCGCTCCTCGACGGCGCCGACGGTCCGATGGACGGGGAGATCCAGCGGGTCGGCCTCGCCAGCCCCGGCACCCGCATCGGCGGCGGCACCGACGAGATCCAACTCAACGTGGTCGGCGAGCGCGGCCTCGGCCTCCCCCGCGAGCCCGGCCCCGACCAGGACACGCCGTACCGCGACCTCAAGGTCGGCACCCAACGCTGACCGCCGGGAACTCCGACCTGGTCCCTTCGGGGTCGGGTCCGGAGGGGGCCAGGTTGGTCAGGTCGGACCGGGCGTCCGGGGGCGGCGGTTGGCGACGGACTGCTGTTGGTTCTCGGCTTCGTGGGCGAACAGGTAGCGGCGGCGGTCGACCTCGTACTCGGCCTCGTTCAGGTTGTCCTTGACCAGCCCGAGCAGGGAGGCGGACGTGCGGAGCAGTCGTTGGGCGATGCCGACGGTGTAGTCGCGCAGCTCGGCGGCGGGGACGACGGCGTGGACCATGCCCAGCTCGAGCGCCCTGGCCGCCGAGATCTTGTCATTCAGGAAGTACAGCTCGCGGGTCCGTGCCGTGCCGATGATCTGCGTCCAGAAGAACGTGCCGCCGTAGTCGCCGGAGAGCCCGTTGGCCGAGAAGCTCGACGCGAACACGGCGTCGTCGGAGGCGAAGCGGAAGTCGCACGCGGCGGCGAGGCTGCAACCGGCGCCGACGGCCGGACCACCGACCATGGCGATCGTCGGCTTGGGCATGAGGTGCAACCGCATCGCCGCGTGCGCGTCGTGACGTGCGAGATCACCGCTCAGCGCATCGAGCGGGACGCCCAGCTCGGAGCGCGGATCACGACCGGGTCGATCGCGTGACTCGGCACCGGCCTTGGTGTCGCCGCCCGAACAGAAGCCGCCGAGCTGACCGTCCGGTGCGGCGCCGGTGAGGATCACGACCTTCACGGACTCGTCCTCGGCCATCGTCGCGACCGCCTCGTCGAGCGCGGCGATCAGCTCCGGGTCGAGTGCGTTGCGTCGCTCCGGCCGGTTCAACGTGATCGTGCCGATGCGATCGGTCACGTCGGTCAGGATCACGGGCGCTGCGTCCGATTCGGTGGTCACGGCCACGATCTCGCTTTCGTTGGAACGGGTAATTCAGGGTACTCTATAGACCGGCGTGTTCGACGATCGGACACCTCCGATCGACCTGGAACTTGAAAGAGGAACGAACGGCATGGAGCTCGCGCTGAACGAGGATCAGGAGCTCTTCCGCGAGACGACGGTGCGCTTCATCGAGAGCGAGCTGCCGATCGAGACGACGAGGGCGCTCCACGATGATCCGGTCGGCTTCGATCGTGGCTGGTTCCGCGGGACCGCCGAACTCGGGTGGTTCACGATGCTGGTTCCCGAGGCGGATGGTGGCGGGAGCGTCAGCGGCAACGGTCTGATCGATGCGACGCTGATCGCCGAGGAGATCGGACGCTTCGTCCAGCCGGGCCCGTTCATCCCGATGAACGTCGTCGCCGCGGCGATCGCGGCGAACGGGACCGAGGCGCAACGGCAGCAGTTCCTGCCGGGGATCGTCGCGGGGGAGACGGTCGCGTCGTGGGCGTTCGCCGATGGCAACGGGAACTGGGATCTGGGTGCAGGACTGGTGGCGCAGAGGACGAGCTGACGGCTTCACCCTCGTCGGTCGGCGCGGGTACGTGCAGGACGCCGGAGCGGCCGACGTCCACCTCGTGACCGCAACACTCGACGGCCGGCCGGCGCAGTTCCTCGTGCCCGCCACCGCGTCCGGCATCACCGTCACCCCGCTGGCCTGCCTCGATCTGTCGCGGCGGCTCGCCCACCTCGACCTCGACGGAGTCATCGTCGGTGCAGAGGCACTGTTGGCTGATGGCGACGCCACACCGGCCCTCGAACGACAGCTGCAGATCGCCATCGCGCTCGTCGTCGCCGAGACCGTGGGCGCGATGGACGCGCTGTTCTCGATGACGGTCGAGTACTCGAAGGACCGCATTGCGTTCGGCCGGCCGATCGGTTCGTTCCAGGCGCTGAAACACATCATGGCCGACGACGCGATGACGCTCGAGACGTGCAAGGCCGGGGCGACCGCCGCGGCTCGCGCGGTGCAGGATCGAGACCGACGACGCAGCCGAGATCGTGAGCATGGTGGCGGCGTACGTCGGGGACATGTCCGACCAGCTCGCCCAGGACTGCCTGCAGATCCACGGCGGGATCGGCTACACGTGGGAGCACGACCTGCACCTGCTGATGCGGCGGATCAGGACCAACGCGGTGCTGTACGGCGAACCGGCCTGGCACCGCGAGCGGGTGTGTGCGTTCCACGGACTCGGCGCCGAGACGTTCGAGAGCGTCGCATCGTGAGCACCGACGATCTCGATCGGTACCGGGCGGAGGCACGCGACTGGCTCGCGGCGAACCTCGAACTGCGTCAACCCGAATCGTCGTTGCGGGCGCACGACATCAGCGCCGACGAGGTCGCCGCCGGTCGGGTGCTGCAGAAGCGGGTGTACGACGCCGGCTATCTCGGCATCGCCATCGCCGAGGAGTACGGCGGGCGCGGGCTCACCGAGGCCCACCAGCAGATCTGGAACGAGGAGTCGAGCGACTACGCGGTGCCCGCACCGGGTGGGATCGCCACCGGCGTCACCATCGGCATCATCGTCCCCACGCTGCTGAAGTACGCCAGCGAGGAACAGAAGCGGACCTGGATCCCGAAGATGCTCAGCGGCGAGGAGATCTGGGTGCAGCTCCTGTCGGAACCCGGCGCCGGCTCCGATCTCGCCGGTCTGCTCACCCGCGCCACGCGCGACGGCGACACGTGGGTGCTCAACGGCAACAAGGTGTGGTCGTCGGGTGCGCTCGTCGCCGACTACGGCGTGTGCCTCGCCCGCACCGACTGGGACGTCGCCAAGCATCGCGGTCTCACCTGGTTCAAGGTGCCGCTCGGCGACTCGCGGGTGACGGTTCGCCCGGTCCGGGAGATCAACGGCAGCTCGGAGTTCTGCGAGGAGTTCCTCGACGATGTCGTCGTCGGCGACGACATGGTGATCGGCGGGGTCAACGAGGGTTGGCCGATCGCCAACACGATGCTCGCGTTCGAGCGCGGCGGTGGCGCCCGTCGCCACGGCGGTGTGGCCGGCGTCGGCGGGAGCACGAAGCGTGAGTTGGCACCCGACCTCGTCGCGCTGGCCTCCGCTCGAGGGCTCGACGGCGATCCGGCGATCCGTCAACAGATCGCCCGCGCCCACATCAACGACTACATGCAGAGCCAGCTGAGCCAACGGGTGATGGCGGCGATGGCCGGCGGCAAGGCCGACGGAGCATCGGCCTCGTTGATCAAGCTCGGCCTCGGCGTGGTGCAGCCGATCCGCGCTCAGCTGGCGCTCGACATCGCCGGGCGGTCCGGCATCGCCTGGGAACCGGGCGACGAGGCGGCGAGCGCGCCATCGGTCAACTATCTCAACGGGCGAATCATGGCGATCGCCGGCGGCAGCAACCAGATCCAACGCAACATCATCAGCGAACGGCTGCTCGGACTCCCACGGGAGCCGAGCGTCGACGGCGACAAGCCGTTCTCCGAGGTGCTCCGCGACGCCCGCAGCTATGGCGTGAAAGCCGGCACGTGGGGTCAGGCACCGCGCGCGACCTCGTCCACCGAGCGGAGGAGCCCGTCATGAAGCTCGGCGTCAACGTCGGCCCGCGGAGCGACCCGGCGTCGTTCAAGGCCCAGGTGCGCGAGCTCGAAGCGGTCGGCGTCGACTACCTCTGGTCGGGCGAGGCCTACATGGCCGATGCCGTGTCGGCGTTGGGCTTCCTGGCGGCGATCACCGAGCGGGCGCAGATCGGCTCCAGCATCCTGCCGATCTACTCCCGCACCCCGACGCTGATCGCGATGACCGCGGTCGGACTCGACAAGCTGTCGGGCGGGCGGTTCGTGCTCGGGCTCGGGGCGTCCGGTCCCCAGGTGATCGAGGGCTTCCATGGCGTGCCGTACGACCGACCGTTGGGCCGGACCAGGGAGATCATCGACGTCTGCCGCCAGGTGTGGCGCCGGGAACGTCTCGTGCACGACGGCGCCAGCTATCACATCCCGCTGCCCGCCGATCAGGGGGTCGGCCTCGGCAAGGCGATGAAGTTGATGGACCGCCCGTTGCGCGAGCGGATCCCGATCCACGTCGCCGCGCTCGGCGCGAAGAACGTGGCGATGACCGCCGAGCTGTGCGAGGGATGGCTGCCGCTTCATTTCTGGCCCGACCGCGCCGACCAGATCTGGGGCACCGCGCTCGCCGCGGGCCTGGCCAGGCGACCGTCGGACATGCCGCCGTTGGACATCGTCGCCGGTGGACCCTTGGCGATCGGCGACGACGTCGCGCACCTGCGGGAGCGGGCACGGCCGATGCTGGCGATGTACTTCGGCGGGATGGGTGCGAAGGGCGCCAACTTCTACAACGACGTCCTGCGCGGGTACGGCTTCGAGCAGGTCGCCGAGGAGATCCAGGATGCCTACCTCGGCGGCGACCGCAAGGCGGCCGAGGCGATGGTGCCCCAGGCGTTGATCGACGGGATGTCGTTGGTCGGCGACGAGGGCTTCGTCCGCGACCGGCTCGCCGCCTACCAGGCCGCCGGCGTGACGGTGTTGAACGTCCAGCCCGTCGGCCCCAACGGAACCGCCGACATCGCGACGCTCGCCAACTGGCTCTGAGAGGTCATGCGTCGGTGCCAGGCACCGACGCACGACCTGGCCTGTCGGTGAGTTCGGTTCAGGAGAGCACGGGCACGATCATCGGCAGATCGGTGATCGTGCGGATTCCCGGCGCGGCGGCGCACACCGCGGGCACGGCGTTGACGGCCCGGTTGGCGGTGTAGCCCGGGGAGTAATTCGCCATCTCCTCGATCGGGAACGGGAACGGCATCTCCACCTCGAGCGGCGCGTCGCCCTCCACCGAGATCCGCCACCCCGTCGGCGAGAGATCCCACGCCGGCTCCAGATCGTGACTGCAGTACCAGGTGGCCTGGAACCGCAGCAGCTCCCGGCCGTCCTTGATGCCGCTCACCGTCGTCCGCTGCGCCGCCACCGTCCCGGCCGCGACCTGCCCGGCCGCGATCTCGATGTCTCGCGGTGCGACCGCGACCTCACCGCTCGCTGTCAGGTCGTCGAGTTCGAGGCCGATCGCGTCGGCGACGGTTCGGAGTGACGGTCCGAAGCTGTGCCGGCCGTGGTCGAGCCGGCCGGGTGACAGCTCGGCCGGTGGCGTGCCGAAGCCCATGATCTGGAACAGCAGCTCCGGCGAGTTGCGCGGGGACATGTCGGCGAACTCGTGGATCGTCAGTCGGTCGAGCCGGCGTTGGATCGACAACAGCGCGAGGGGCATCGCCTCGGTGATGAAGCCGGGACTGCTGCCGGTGCTGTGGATCGACGATTCGCCCTCCGCGCAGGCGGCCTCGACACGCGCGCGGACGTCGGGGTCCATGCTCGGCGGGTGGTGGAACATCCCGCAGGTCGACACGACGTCGATGCCCGCGGCCAGCAGTTGGCACACCACGTCGACGTCGGCCGCACGGGGCATGTAGAGCACGCAGTCGGGACGTGACGCGATGATCGTCGCGAGCTGATCGGTGGCGGCGACGCCCATCGGAGCGAGTCCGGCGAGTTCACCGGCATCGCGGCCGACCTTGTCCGGTGCGTAGACGAAGAGGCCCGTGAGTTGCATCGACGGATGCTCGATGACGTGGCGCAGCGATCGTGATCCGATGTTCCCGGTCGCCCACTGTGCGACCCGGATCGGCGTCGTTCGACCAGGTCGTTCGGACGCCGACGTGCCCGATGAGAACGTTCCCCCCATTTTTTGAGAGTATCATGCTCGCAGGGTGGCAACGCGTCGGCGACGCCGGAGCGGTCGCAGTCAAGAGGGGGAACATGAAGGCGATTCGGGGTGCTGACGGTGGGGTCGTGATCGACCATCTCGACGCGCCGCCCGGCACGGGCGAGCTGATCGACATGCGTTCGACGAGCGTGTGCGCGTCCGATCTCATGTACATCGGTTACGGGCTGAAGCGGATCCTCGGACACGAACTCGCCGGCGTCCGCGCAGACGGCACGCCGGTGGTGGTCGAGGCGCTGTACGGCTGCATGGAGTGCGAGCTGTGCCTGAGCGGTGCGTACAACCTCTGCCCGACCCACACGCAGCGCGCGCTCGGGGCGACCGCCGACGGCGGCATGGCCGAGCAGTTCCGGGCGCCATCGGCGCGCTTGATCCCGTTGCCGTCGGGTCTCGACGTTCGCGACGCGTCGATCGTCGAGCCGGCGTCGGTGTCGTGGCACGCGTTGAACCTCGGTGAAACGGGTCCGGACAAGCGCGTGGCGATCGTCGGGGCGGGGGCGCTCGGCCTGCTCGCGGTCGCCGGTGCCCGCCGGATGGGCGCCACCGACGTGGCGCTCGCGGCTCGTCACCCTCACCAGCGTGAGGCCGGTGAGCGGCTCGGCGCGAGCGTTGGCACCGACGGCCTGTACGACGTGGTGATCGAGGCGGCCGGATCGACCGAGAGCCTCGCCCAAGCCGCCGAACTCGTCGCCCCGCGCGGCACCGTCGTGGTGCTCGGGGTGCACATGGGCACCGTCGAGCTGAACTGGTCGCCGCTGTTCCACCGCGAGGCGCGGGTGATCCCGTCGCTCGGCTACTGCCGCCACGACGATGGCCGAGAGATGGAACACGCCGCGCAGATGCTCGCCGACGAGCCGGAGATCGCCCGCACGATCATCACCCATCGCTTCCCGCTCGACGACGCCGTCGAAGCCTTCCGCGTCGCGGCCGACAAGTCCGCCGGCGCCATCCGCGTCGTCATCGAGCCGTAGCGCAAGGTCGTGCATCGGTGCCAGGCACCGATGCACGACCTTCACGGCCGTTCGTGGAGCCGACGCAGCACTCGTGATCGGAGATTCTCGAATCCTTCGTCGCACGCGGCGAGCGTCCGGCCCTGGCGAGCGAGGTTGCGAACGCTCTGCGGTCCGCTCAACTCGTAGCGCTCGGCGATGGCCGCTGCGGGAGCGATCCGAAGCTCGAGCGACAACATCACCGCCAGCATGCGCGGGTGGTTCGTGACTCCCCGCCGCTGACTTCGAAGCGTGGCCGTGCCGACGTCGGCCTCCAGGGCGATCGCGGCGTCGAGTTCGTCAGGCGTCGCTGTCTGCCGCGTGACGCCGTGCTCGCTCGGTCGGAACGTGTCGCCCGGCTGATCGGTTTCGACGTGCGCCCGCAACCGATCGACATCGTGGCCGAACAGCCCCAGCACCGTGTCGAGGACGAGCCAATCCGGGGTCTGCCTGCTCCCCAGATAGGCGCCAAGGCTGGACCACCGGTACGCGGCGAGAGCAGCTCCTCGGAACGAACGACAGAGGATTCCGATGGATGTACCGACTCAGCTGGACGAGTTGGGCGTCGGTCGTCACCAGGACCGAGCGGAAGCGTCCGCGAACGACCGGTCCGTCACGCTCGTAGCGCTGATTGAACCAGCGCGCGTAGGACGATTCGACGCTGTGCATCGACGTCGACAGACCGCCTTGCGGGCAGTGCACCAGCAGGTGGAAATGGTTGGTCATGAGGCAATAGCCGTGGATCTCGATGCCGAACTTCGAGACCGCCGCGCTGGTCAGCGACTCGAACATGCGGTAGTCGTCGTCGGTGACGAAGATGTCCTGCCGGTCGGCACCGCGATTCATCACGTGGTGCCAGGTCGCTGGATGGTCCGGCCGAAGTGGTCTCGTCACGCCTGAACGTGGGTTGTCGTCCGGCCGGATGGGAAAGGTCGTGCATCGGTGCCTGGCACCGATGCACGACCTTCACTCGATCGAGATGGCGCGTGTCGGGCACTGGTTGACGGCGGCCCGCACGTCGTCCTCGAACTGCTCGGGCACGTCGGTGACGCGCACCGTGGCGTAGCCGTCGTCGGTGAGTTCGAACACGTCCGGGCAGATCGCGCAGCAGACCCCGTGACCGCCGCACGTGTCGTCGTCGACGAGCACCCTCACGTGGACACCAGCACGTCGACCATCACGCCGGGGTGAACTCGATGTGCAACCGTGTGAGCCCCCGGAGGATGAAGGTGGGCACGTACGCGAAACGGCGATCACCGGCGGGGCCGTGCTCGCTCTCGGAGATGCGGATGTCGCTCGTGCGGTCGAGCAGCCGCTCGATGCACACGCGAGCCTCGGCACGAGCGAGCGGAGCACCGGGGCAGGTGTGGACGCCGCGACCGAACGAGATGTGCTGGCGGGCGTTGGCCCGGTTCACGTCGAACGTGGCGGGATCGTCGAAACGCCGTGGGTCCCGGTTGGCGGCGGCGACGAGCAGCATCAGCGTGGAACCGGCGGGGATGTCGACGCCGCCCAGCGTCGTGTCCGCCGTGGCTGAGCCGGAAGTCGCCCTTGATCGGACTCTCGGTGCGCAGCGATTCCTCGATGAAGTTCGGGATGAGGTCGCGGCGCTCGCGCAGCAGTTGCTGGATCTCGGCGTCCTCCGCGATCAGCTGCACGGCCGACCCGAGGAGGCGCACGGTCGTCTCCTGCCCGGCGGCGAACAGGTTCGCCGCCACCCGCACGACATCGATCACCTCGGGCGTCGACCCGTCGGGGAACGTCGCCGCGGCGAGGCCGGTCAGCACGTCGTCGCGCGGGTTGCTGCGGCGATCCTCGATGTACGCGGTGAACTCCTCGTACAGGTACTCGAGCGGCGAGTGCGCCATCGGGCGGGTGCTGGTGCTGCCCACGCCACCTCCGGTCTGGCGATGGAGCAACGCCGCCTCGAACCGCTCGTGGTCGTATTCCGGCACGCCGAGGAGGTCGGCGATGACGAGCATCGCGAACGGGCTGGCGAAGTCGTTGATGAACTCGCAGCTCCCGGTGTCGATGAACGTGTCCATCTGACGGTTCGCCAACCGCCACATGAACTCCTCGTTCTCCTTCAGTCGCTTCGGTGTGATCAACCGCATCAGCAGGCCGCGATGGTCGGTGTGCATCGGCGGGTCGAGCGTCGGGAGCTGGTCGCTCATCGGCAGTTCGTCACGGTGCTTGGCGATGAGTTCGGCGATCTCGTCCGGGGCGAGGCCGTCGAGCGGAACGGGGAAGCCGGGGAACGGGCCGGTGACCGAGGTGCACGACGAGTAGGTCGCCGTGTCGTTGAACACCGTCGTCGCTTCCTCGTAGCCCGTGACCATGACGACGTTCTCGTGCGGCTCGCGCCGCACCGGGCACTCGTTGCGCAGCGCCTCGTAGTACGGGTACGGGTCGGCGATCATCGCGTCGTCCCGGAAGAAGTTGGTGGCGTCGACATCGGTCATGGTCTGGTGTCCCCCTGCTGGGCATGGCGATGGTTGATGGAGCGAGGACGATCGTCAGAGCCCCGATCGGCACCCGAATCGGCGACCGCGGCGGACGCGGTCCCGTGTTCGGAGTGACCCTCTCAGGATCGAGAGTATCCTTCTCGGCGGCGATGTGTCCAACGGCGTCCCGAACACCGGGATGCGGATCGGGACCGCGACGCCGAGTTCGGAACTTCCCGTGCGGGCGATGGTCCGCACGCGCGGCCTTCGGCCTCGACTCAGGCGTCGTGATCGATGAACAACAGCGCCGGCATCTCGAGCAGCGCCTTGACCCGTTGGATGAACGTCGCCGCATCCCAACCGTCGACCACCCGGTGGTCGAAGCTCGATGACAGGTTGAACATCTGCCGTGCGACGAACGCGCCGTCCTGCCAGACCGGACGTGTCTCGAGCTTGTTGACGCCGACGATGGCCACCTCGGGCTGGTTGATGATCGGAGTCGTCACCAACCCGCCCATCGCGCCGAGTGACGTGATCGTGATCGTCGATCCGGACAGTTCGTCACGTGTGGCGTTGCCGTCGCGTGCCGCGCCGGCGACCCGGCCGATCTCACGCGCGAGTTCCCACAACCCGCGCGCGTCGGCGTCGCGGACCACCGGCACCATCAGGCCGTCGGGCGTCTGGGTGGCGATGCCGATGTGGACCGGGTCGAACACCGACAGCGTGCGTGACTCGGTGTCGAAGTGAGCGTTGAGGCGCGGCTGCTCGCCGCAGGCGATCACGATCGCCCGCGCGACGAACGGCAGGATCGTCAGGCGGGCCCCGCTCGGATGGTCGCGGGTGTTCAACTCGGCACGAAGCGCTTCGAGGTCGGTCGCATCGACCGCATCGACATAGGTGATGTGGGGGATCTCGGTCCACGACGTGGTGAGCCGCTTGGCGATCCGCTTGCGGAGCCCACGCAACACCTCCGTGTGCGGTTCGCTCGTCGCGGCGGCCCGGGTCACATCCCGAGGCGCGGCGCCGACGAGGCGTCGATCGAGGTCGGCGTGCAGGACGCGCCCGTCGGGCCCGGACCCGTCGACCGACGCGAGGTCGATCCCCGCCGCCCGCGCCCGAGCCCGAACCGCGGGCGCCGCCGTGGCCCGTCCCGAACTTGTCGCGTTGGTGCCTGGCACCGACGCGACACGTTCAGCGTCGGGCGGGGGAGGAGGTTCCGATGCCGCGGGTGCATCGGTCGGCCGGTCGTCGGGTCGTGCGTCGGTGCCAGGCACCGACGCACGACCTTCGACCGTCGGTTCGGCGGCTGGCGAACCCTCGACCTCGATGCCCACGAACTCGGTGCCGACGGCCAGTACCTCACCGGGCTCGCCGACGCGGAACGTGACGATTCCCGTGACGGGAGACGAGATCTCGACGGTCGCCTTGTCGGTCATCACGTCGGCGAGGACGGTGTCGGGCGTGACCTCATCGCCGACCTCCACGTACCACTCGATCAGCTCCGCCTCGGCGACACCTTCGCCGACGTCGGGCAGCTTCACCGCGAAGACACTCATGACTCGAGGACCCGGCGCATCGCCTTGCCGACACGATCGGGGCCCGGGAAGTACGCCCATTCATGAGCGTGCGGGTAGGGCGTGTCCCAGCCACACACCCGGATGATCGGCGCCTCGAGATGATGGAACGCCCGCTCCTGCACGGTGGCGCTCAACTCGGCACCGAACCCCGACGTGAGCGTCGCCTCGTGGACGATCAGGCAGCGGCCGGTCTTCACGACCGACGCGATGATCGTGTCGACGTCGAGCGGCACGAGCGTACGGAGGTCGATGATCTCGGCGTCGATGCCCTGCTCCTCGGCAGCCGCCTGAGCGACATGGACGAGCGTGCCGTAGGCGAGCACGGTCAGCTCCTCGCCGGGGCGATGGATTCGGGCCTTGCCCAACTCGATCGTGTAGTGACCGTCCGGCACCTCGCCGAGCGGGTGTTTCGACCACGGCACGATCGGACGATCGTGGTGGCCGTCGAAGGGGCCGTTGTACACGCGCTTCGGCTCGAGGAAGATGACCGGATCGTCGTCCTCGATCGCCGCGAGCAGCAGGCCCTTCGCGTCGTACGGATTGGACACGACGACGGTCTTCAACCCGGCGACGTGGGTGAACAACGCCTCCGGGCTCTGCGAGTGGGTCTGGCCGCCGAAGATTCCCCCACCGGTCGGCATCCTCACGGTGATCGGGACGGTGAAGTCGCCGGCGGAGCGGTGGCGGATCCGGGCCGCTTCCGACACGATCTGGTCGTAGGCGGGGTACACGTAGTCGGCGAACTGGATCTCGACGCACGGCCGCAGCCCGTAGGCCGCCATGCCGACGGCGACCCCCACGATGCCCGCCTCGCTGATCGGCGAGTCGAAACACCGCTCCTTGCCGAACTGCTGCTGCAGCCCCTGGGTGCAGCGGAACACGCCGCCGAAGTGTCCGACGTCCTCGCCGAACGCGACCACCCGGTCGTCGCGCTCCATCGCCACGACGTGTGCATCGCGGATCGCCTCGATCATCGACATCGCCGGCATCAGCCGTCCACCTGCTCCCGCTGTTCGCGCAGATGGCGCGGCATCTCCTTGTAGACGTCGTCGAACATCGTCGCCGGTTTCGAGGTCGAACCGCCCTTCACGGAGCCGTGCGAGTCGGCCTCGGCGAACGCCGTCGCCACCTCCTGGTCGATCTCGGCCGACAACGCCTGGTGCCGCTCGTCGTCCCATTCCCCGATGGCGATCAGGTGTCGCGTCAGGCGGTCGACGGGATCGCCGAGCGGGAACGGTGCCCCGTCGTCGAGCCGGTACCCCGACGGATCGTCGGAGGTGGAGTGCGCACCGACGCGCAGCGTCACCCACTCGATCATGGTCGGGCCGAGGTTCGCCCTGGCGCGCTCGGCCGCCCACTGCGACACCGCGTAGACCGCGAGGTAGTCGTTGCCGTCGACCCGCAGCGCCGGGATGCTGAAGCCGAAGCCGCGGTCGGCGAACGTGGCCGACGCGCCGCGGGCGAAGTCCTCCGGTGTGGAGATCGCCCAGTGGTTGTTGACGATGTTCAGGATGACCGGCGCCTGATAGGTCGAGGCGAACACGAGCGCGGCGTGGAAGTCGGACTCGGACGTCGCCCCTTCGCCGATCCACGCCGAGGCGATCGCGGTGTCTCCACGCAAGGCCGATGCCATCGCCCAGCCGACCGCCTGCACGTACTGCGTGGCGAGGTTGCCCGAGATCGAGAAGAACCCGTGCGCCCGCGACGAGTACATGATCGGCAGTTGGCGGCCCTTGAGCGGGTCGTGCGTGTTCGACAGGACCTGGTTCATCATGTCGACGAGCGGGTAGCCGGCGGCCACGAGCAGGCCCTGCTGGCGGTACGTCGGGAAATGCATGTCGCCCGGGCGGAGCGCGCGCTGTTGCGCGCAGGCGATCGCCTCCTCGCCGAGGCACTGCATGTAGAACGAGATCTTCCCCTGGCGGTGCGCCCGGAGCAGTCGGGCATCCATCGCCCGGACGAGCATCATGTCGTGCAGGCCGGCGAGCAGCTGCTCGGCGCTCAACTCGGGCGTCCACGGGCCGTGGGCCTTGTCGTCCTCGCCGAGCACTTGGACGAGACCCTTGCGCATCAGCGCGATCCGCTCGACCTTCTCGTCGAGGTCCGGCTTGCGCATCTCGACGGAGGTGTTCAGATGGCGACGCACCCGCTCGGCCGGATCCCACCCGCGTGCGGGTTCGGGAATCCGAAGCCGCAGCACGGGTTCGACCGCCGCTTCCTCCCCTGCGCCGTCGACAGGCTCCATGACGAGAATCTGCCCGTCCGAAGGGCCGCTGTCAAGGGAACGCGGGACATTTGCACAAACGCCTTTCCCGTCGACGTGCAATCATCCTGCGGTGACCAGCTGACCTGGTCGATTGACTGCAATTGCTCAGTGACGCTGAGCGATTGTGCAAGGGTGGTTCATGGCTGAATTGGACGATCTCGACCGCCAGATCATCGACGTGCTGCGCGAGGACGCCCGCCTCTCGGCGCGGGCGGTGGCACGGCGGCTGGGCGTCGCCGCCGGCACGATCGGTCAACGCGTCGCGCGCCTCGAGGAATCCGGTGTCATCCGCGGCTACACGGTGGTGATCGAGGAGGCGCTCGTCGGCCGGCCGCTCGGCTTCATCGTCGGACTCCAGATCGCGCAGGGCACTCCGATGGAGGGGATCCTCGACGAGCTCGTCGCGATCCCCGAGATCGACGAGGTGATGGTCGTCACCGGCCGGTGGGACCTCGTGGTCAACGGACGGGTCGCCGACGCCGCCGACCTGAACGACCTGTTGACGAAGGGTCTGTGGCAGTCCCCGTCGTTCCGCCACAGCGAGACCATGGTGGTGATCGACGCCCGCCGCCCGGCCTCGCCCTGACAAGGTCGTGCATCGGTGCCTGGCACCGATGCACGATGTTTGCCAGCTCCAGATGTCAGGCGGCGAGCACGGCGTCGACCGCGGCGCGATCGTCGGCGGTGAGCGACCACCCGGCGGCCGCGACATTGGCCTCGATCTGCGCCGGCGTCGTGGCGCCCGCGATCACCGACGCCACGAGTGGGTTCGATGTCTGCCAGCTGATGGCCAGCTCGAGCAGGCTGTGGCCCTGACCCTCGGTCCAGGTGATCAGCCGTTCGACGGTCGCCAGCTTCTCGTCGTCGATGAACGCGTCGGCTCGGTCGCCCCACGCGGCGAGACGTGAGCCCGCGGGCCGTCCCTCGCCCTGCCGGTACTTGCCCGTGAGCAGCCCCGATTCGAGCGGGAAGTACGGCACCAGCGCCACGCCGAGTTCCGCGCAGGCGGCCAGAACGCCGTTCGTCTCCACGTCCCTGGTCAGCAGGCTGTAGTGGTTCTGCACCGACGCGTACGGCGCCAGCCCGTGCTCGACTCCCGCCGTGTGCGAGCCGATCAGCTCGTCGGCGGTGAAGTGGGTGCACCCGATCTCGCGGATCTTGCCCTCGTCGCGCAGTTCGGCGAGGCAGCCGAGCGTCTCCTCCGGCGGGGTGGCGGGGTCCGGGCGGTGGAGCTGGTAGTGGTCGACGTAGTCGGTGCCGAGCCGCGTGAGGCTGGCCTCGAGGCGTCGCCGGATGTGCACCGGGTCGCCGCCGTGCTCACCGTCCGCGAGGCTCATGGTGTGTCCCCACTTCGTCGCGATGATCACGTCGGCGCGGCGTGACCCGAGCGCGCGGCCCAGGTACTCCTCCGACATCCCGTTGCCGTAGCTCTCGGCGGTGTCGAAGTAGTTGATGCCGGACCCGATCGCGGCGTCGACGACGTCCTTGGTCCGGTCGGCGTCGAGGCGCATCCCGAAGTTGTTGCACCCGAGCCCCACGACGGAGACCTCGAGCCGGCCGAGCGAGCGGTGCTCCATCCGGCCAACCTAGCGACGCGGGTTCGCAACGGTCGTCGGGGAGCGCGCCTGCGTGCCGGCGGTTTGGGCGCGATTCCGGCTGGATGGCGAACGGAATCGCGCCCAGACCTCACCGTGCGGGATCGAGGTGTCGGGCCTTCAGTTCGCGGCGGAGCACCTTGCCCGACGGCAGGCGCGGGATCTGCTCGACGACGACCACCTCGGCGACGCGCTTGTAGCTGGCGAGCGAGGCGGCGACGAGCGCGCGGAGTTCGTCCGCGAGCGCGGCGCCGTCCGGCGTCGGGTCCGCCGCCGCGGTCGACGGCACCACGGCGGCAACGACCGCCTCGCCCGTGCGCGGATCCGGAACGCCGAACACCGCGCAGTCGGCGACGGCCGGGTGTCCGAGCAGCACGCCCTCGATCTCGGCGGGCGCCACCTGGAAGCCGTTGACCTTGATCATCTCCTTGACCCGGTCGGTGATGGTCACCCATCCGTCGGCGTCGACGGTGCCGACGTCGCCGGTGGCGTACCAGCCGTCGACGATCGGTTGGGCGTCGTCGGGAAGGTAGCCGGTCATCAGCGACGGGCTCTGCACCTGGAGTTCGCCGATGCCGCCCGGCGCCACGACATCGCCCGTGTCGAGGTCGATGACCCGCATCGTCACGCCGGCTGGCGGCAGCCCGACCGAATCGAGCCGCCAATCGTCGGGCCGGTCGACCGGGTTGACGGCGATCACCGGGAGTTCACTCGCCCCGTACGCGGGGAGCACGCGCACGCCGGAGCGTCGGGTGATCGTCTCCGCCACCGAGGCGGTGACCGGTGTGGCGCCCCACATGATGTAGCGCAGGCTCGACAGGTCGAATCGTTCGAGTTCGGGGTGCGCGGCCATCGCCAGCGCGATCGGCGCCACGGCCATCTCGATCGTGACGCCGTCGCGCTCGATCGCCGACAGCACCGTGTCGAGGTCGAATCGGCGGTGCAGCCGCACGCTCGCTCCGGCGGCGACCACGGCGAGCAGGTTCAACACGCCGAGGATGTGGAAGGGCGGGGTGGCGATCTGCAGCCGGTCGGTCTCGGTCAGCCCGAGCGCCTCGACCCAGTGCGCCGTGCCGTGGAACATCGTGCGGTGGGTGTGGCACACGGCCTTCGGCAGCCCGGTGGTGCCCGAGCTGAACACCATGATCGCCAGATCGTCCAGCTCGACATCGGGGTCCGACTCGCCCGATGCGGTCGCGCGGTCGGCGATGGCGTCGGGTGAGGCGCCGATCGCGGCGATGTCCAGCACCGGGCGATCGGTCACGAGCGCGGCGAGGTCGGCCGCCCCCGAGCCGTCGCTGACGAGGTGGGTCGGCGCGGTGATCGCCAGCGCATGCTCGATCTCGCGCTCGCGCCATGCGGTGCTGATCATCACGATCGTCGCCCCGAGGCGGACGGTGGCGAACACGACGGCGACGAACTCGGCGCTGTTCCCCGCGCTCAGGCCGACCCGCGAACCCTGGGCGACACCGTTGGCGGCGAGGAACGACTCGGTCCGGTCGACGAGCCCGGCGAGGTCGCGGTAGGTCCACTGCGCCTCGTCGATGCGCAGGGCGACGCGGTCACCGTGCGCGGCGACGGCCTCGTCGAACAGCGTGCCGAGCGGGCTGGGGTCGGTGTTCACGCTCGGCGAGGTCGTGCATCGGTGCCTGGCACCGATGCACGACCTGCGTCGGTTCGCGGGCGGCGGGTCCGCCGTGATCGGGTCATGCGCGGACGGTTTTCGGCGTCGTCGGGTAACGGTCGGCTGCGACGTGGTCGGGGACGATCGCGTGCACGCAGAACGTCCAGACCTCGTCGCCCGTGATCGGCTGGCTCCCGACGCCGCGGCCGGCCATCACGGTCGCGGTCTGCAGGACGATCGTGGCCATCCGATGCGGGCGTCCGGGCCGCAGCAGCCCTTCGTCGGCGGCGGCCTCGACGATCGAGGCGATGTACTCCACGACTGGCGCGTACGCCTTCGTCACGTCGTCGGGGTGGTCGGCGACCAGCCGCTGGGCGAAGTCGGCGAACAGCGGTTGCTCGGACACGCGACCGGGGGAGCTGAGCTCGTAGAGCAACAGCACGGCGTCGCGCAGCCGATCGAGCGGATCGCCCGTCGCGGAGACGTCGCGGATGCGTTGGATGAACGGCTCCATCTCGGCCTCGAACAGCGCCAGCAGCAGCTCGTTCTTGCCGTCGAAGTACTGGTAGAAGCTGCGCAGCGACTGCTTGGAGCGATCGACCACCTCTTGCACGGTGAACTCGATCGAGCCCTTCTCGCCGATGATCTCGCGCGCCGAGTTCAGGAACCGCTCGACGCGCGTCGAGGTGCGGTCGACGGGATCCGACGCCGACCGTTCGGGGGTTCCGGGAGGACTCGCGGTCGTCGACATCGAAGACAATCTAGGCAGGCCGATGTCAGCGGGGCGGGGGCGGCAGCGCCGCCGTGCCGGCCTCGGGGACGAGGCGCCACGTCGCGAATGCCATCGCCAGCATGTTGTAGGTGCCGACGACGAACACGAGGTCCATCACCTGGTGGGTGTCGAGTTCGGCGGCGAGGCGCACCGACAGGTCGTCGCCGATCCGACCCTCGACCAGCAGCTCGTCGGCGGCCTCGAGCACCAACCGGTCCACCCCGTCGAAGCCGTCGTTGCCCGCGACGAGCCGGTCGATCTCCTCGCTCGTGATGTCGGCGTCGAGTGCCATCGTCACGTGCTGGCCCCATTCGTACGCCGATTGCCGGCGGTGGGCGACGCGCAGGATGGCGAGCTCGCGCCAGCGCACGGGGAGGGAGCCCCGCTGGAGTTGGTAGTTGTTGAAGGCCAGGAAATGCTTCGCCAACTCCGGGTGGTGCATGAACGTGCCGACGACCGAGAAGTTCAGCGGGTCGTAGCGGTGGCCGGAACCAGCCCGGGGCACCTTGTCGCCGGGGATGCCGAGCAGCGAGCCGTACGCGTCGTACTCGGCGTCG
This sequence comes from Ilumatobacteraceae bacterium, assembly GCA_963772085.1. Lineage (GTDB taxonomy): Bacteria > Actinomycetota > Acidimicrobiia > Acidimicrobiales > Ilumatobacteraceae > Sva-07. The sequence continues at coordinate 34,865 of CAVYWH010000013.1, read as the reverse complement.
CCCCATTGGTCGGGCGGCAGTGGGGCGAGGCCGACGCTGCGCGCCGGATCGTCCTCGGATTCGGCGGTCATGTGTTGCGGCCGCCGTTCACCCCGATGACCTGGCCCGTGACGTACGACGACTCGTCCGCGCACAGGAAGATCGCCGCGTTGGCGATGTCGGCCGGCTCGCCGGCGCGCCGCACCGGCGTGATGCTGGCGAAGTGTTCGAGGGGATCGGTGAACCGTCCCTCGGCGACGGCGCGATCGACCATCGGCGTCACGATCATCCCGGGCGGGATGGTGTTGACCGTGATGCCACGCGGGCCGAGCTCGAGCGCCATGCTCTTGGTGAGGCCGATCAGACCCGCCTTCGAGCTGACGTAGGCCGCCATGTAGGGCTGGCCGGACTGCGCGCTCGACGACGAGATGTGCACGATCCGGCCCCACTTCGCCGCCTTCATGTCGGGCAGCACCGCCTGCGAGCACATGAACGGGCCGCGCAGGTTGATCGCCATCACCCGGTCCCACAACTCGTCGTCGATCCCCGAGAACTTGCCGAACTGCTCGATGCCGGCGCTGTTCACCAGGATGAGGATCGGCCCGAGTTCCTCGCGGACGGCGGCGACGGCATCGTCGATCTGCCCCCGGCTCGACACGTCGACGCGGTGGCCAGTGACGACGGCTCCTCCGGCGCGGAGCCGCTCGACCTCGGTGTCGAGGTTGTCCTGCTGGATGTCGAAGATGGCGACCTTGGTGCCGCGCTCGACGAGCGCCTCGACGATGGCGAGTCCGATCCCGGATGCGCCGCCGGTGACGACCGCTGTGGTTCCCTCGAATGGCATGTGGTTGCTGGCCCTTTCAGATTGATGTGGTCAATTCGGGTGTTCCGTCGAAGGTCGTGCATCGGTGCCAGGCACCGGTGCACGACCTTCGTGTTCAGGATCTCGTGGCGGCGACGACGCCGCCGTCGACGAGGATGTCGGTGCCGGTGATGAACGACGCCGCCGGGCTGCACAGGAACGCGATCACCTGGGCGATCTCGTCGGGCCGACCGGGTCGGCCGAACGCGCCGAGCTTCATCAGGTCGCCGGCGCCCCCGTCGGCGGCCATCTCGGCGGCGCCCATCGGCGTGTCGATGACGCCGGGCGACAGCGACACGCAGCGCGCGCCGCGCGGCCCCCACTCCAGGGCCTTGCGCCGGGCGAGTCGCTGCACCCCGACCTTGGCCATCGCGTAGGCCATGCCCGGATGGTCGCTGAGCCCGAAGATGGCGTCGTCGAGCGGATCATCGAGCACGGGGAACGCGTCGTCGGGGATGTGGTCGATCGCGAGATGGGCGGCCATCGAGGCGATGCACACCACGACCGAGCCATCGCCGATCAGGTGGTCGAAGGCCTCGAGCACGCGGGCCATGCCGGCGAGGTCGATGTCGAGCACGGTGCGGGCATCGACCTGCACCGGTGACACCCCGGCGGTGATGACCAACGCGTCGAGCCGGTCCACCGTCTCCGCCACGCCGGCGGCGACGGCGTCGAGCGACGCCCGATCGGCCAGATCGCAGAACACCTCGCCACCAGCCCGGTCGGCGATCAATGTCTGGCCGGACAGGAGTGGCGCGGTGGCCGCCCCGATTCCCGATGCGCCCCCGATGACGACGTTCATGGCATTCCCCCGTTTCGCGCTGAGCGGCTGGGCCATTGTCCGGCCGGTGACCGAGTGATAATATCCTTCTCATCAACGGCATATCACATTTTCAGGCGGTGCCTGGCGAGCCGACGACCATCCCGGCAGCGGTGATGGACAGTGTCGCGCGTCGCGGAGCGGTCGAGGCCGTGGTGGATGGTGAGCAGCGCGTCACCTACTCCGAGCTGGGCGAACGCGTCATCGAGGCGACCAGGGCGATGATCGCCGCCGGCGTGTCGGGTGGCGATCGGGTGGCGATCTGGGCTCCGAACGGCCTCGGCTGGATCGTCGCCGCGCTCGGTGCGCAGCAGTGCCGGCGCGGCGATCGTGCCGATCAACACCCGCTGGAAGGGTGGCGAGGCGGCCGCCGTCCTCGAGGCGGCCAGCGTCACGTTGTTGTGCACCACGGTGGGCTTCCTCGACACCGACACCGTGGCGATGCTCGCCGACGACCCCACCGATCTCCCGGCACTCCGCACGATCGTCCTGCTCCCCGGCTCCATCGAACCGGAAGGTCGTGCATCGGTGCCTGGCACCGATGCACGACCTTCGATCGTTCGCTGGGACGAGTTCGTGGCCGCCGGATCGTCGGTCACCGAGGATGCGGCGTGGGAGCGGCTGCGCTCGGTCCGGCCGACCGACACGAGCGACACGCTGTTCACCTCGGGCACGACCGGGCGCCCCAAGGGCGTCGTGATGACGCCACGCCCAGACGGTCGCCCAGTTCACCGACTGGTGCGACTTCGCGGGGCTGCAGCCGGACGATCGCTACCTCATCGTCAATCCGTTCTTCCACATGTTCGGCTACAAGGCGGGCTGGCTCGCCAGCCTCCTGCGTGGGGCGACGATCTTCCCGGTGGCCGTGTTCGACGTGCCGACCGTGCTCGAGTTGGTGCAGGCCGAGCAGATCACGGTGCTGCCCGGCGCTCCGACGATCTACCGGTCGATCCTCGACCATCCCGGCCGCGACGGCTTCGATCTGAGCAGCCTGCGCGTGGCGGTGACCGGAGCGGCCGACATCCCGGTCGCGCTCATCGAGCAGATGCGGGCGGAGCTGCCCTTCACCACGATCCTCACCGGGTACGGCCTCACCGAGGCGGGCACGGTCACGGGCTCGCGACCCGACGACGACGCGACCACGATCGCCACCACCGCCGGGCGGGCGATGCCGGGGCTCGAGGTGATCATCGCCGATGCTGCCGCCGACTCCGCCACCGACTCCGACGGTGCCGAGGTCGAGCGCGGCACGACGGGCGAGCTGCTCGTGCGCGGGTTCAGCGTCATGCAGCGCTACCTCGACGATCCCGCGGCGACCGCGGCGACGATCGACGAGCGGGGGTTCCTGCACACCGGCGACCTCGCCACGATGGACGAGCGCGGGTACGTGCGGATCATGGGCCGCCTGAAGGACATGATCATCGTCGGCGGTTTCAACGTGTATCCGGCCGAGGTCGAGAACGCGCTGCTCGGGCATCCGGCGATCGGCCAGGTGGCGGTGATCGGCGTGCCCGACGAACGGATGGGCGAGGTCGCGATGGCCTGGGTCGTGCCGGTCGCGGGCCAGACTCCCGACGGCGACGAGATCATCGCCTGGTCACGAGAGCGGATGGCCAACTACAAGGTTCCCCGCCGCGTCGCGACGATCGGTGCGCTGCCGATCAATGCCGGTGGCAAGGTGGCCAAGGACGAGCTGCGGGCCCGGGCGTCGATCGAGATGCCAGGAGTCGCAAGCGTGAATCAGGAGACGTGATGGAGTTCAGCCGATCGAGCGACCACGAGGCGATCCGCGAGGGCATCCGGCGGATCTGTGCCGACTTCCCCGACGAGTACTGGGCGGAGAAGGACGAGGCCCACGAGTTCCCGTGGGACTTCTACAACGCGCTCGCCGACGGTGGCTGGGTCGGCATCGCCATCCCCGAGGAGTACGGCGGCGGAGGCCAGGGGATCACCGAGGCGTCGGTGATGCTGGAGGAGATCGCCGCCTCCGGTGCGGCGATGAACGGCTGCTCGGCGATCCACCTGTCGATCTTCGGGATGGAGCCGGTCCGTCGCTACGGGTCGCCGGAACTCGCCAAGGAGGTGCTCGACGCGGGTCGCATCGGGCGAGCTGCACGTGGCGTTCGGCGTCACCGAACCCGACGCCGGCACCGACACCACGTCGATCCGCACGCGTGCCGTGCGCGACGGCGACGAGTACGTCGTGCACGGCGCGAAGGTGTGGACCACGCAAGGCGCCGTTCTGCGAGATGTGCCTGCTGCTGGTGCGCACCACGCCACGCGAGGAGTGCGCCAAGCCGACCGACGGCATGACCCTGCTGATGGTCGACCTGCAGAAGCCCGAGGTCGACATCACGCCGATCCCGAAGCTCGGGCGCAACGCCGTCGTGTCGTGCGAGGTGCGTTACGACGGTCTGCGCGTTCCGGTCAGCCGCCGCGTCGGTGAGGAGGGCCAGGGCTTCCGGTACCTGATCGACGGGTTGAACCCCGAGCGCATCCTGATCGCCTCCGAGGCGCTGGGCATCGGTCGGGCGGCGATGAACAAGGCCGTGAACTACGCCAACGAGCGCGTCGTGTTCGGCCGGCCGATCGGGCAGAACCAGGGCCTCGCGTTCCCGCTCGCCGAGGCGCACATGAAGTTGCACGCCGCCGAACTCGCCGTGCGCGAGGCGTCGTGGCGCTTCGACCAGGGGCTCCCCTGCGGCGAGGCGGCGAACACCGCGAAATACCTCGCGGCGGAGGCGGCGTTCTTCGCCTGCGACCGGGCGATGCAGACGCACGGCGGGATGGGGTACGCCCGGGAGTACCACGTCGAGCGGTACTGGCGCGAGGCCCGCTTGATGAAGATCGCTCCGGTCAGCCAGGAGATGGTCTGCAACTACATCGGCACCCAGGTGCTCGGGTTGCCGAAGAGCTACTGAGCAGAGCGAACAGTCGGCAGGAGACGCGTACGACCATGACGATCACCAAACCGGGGACCAACCTCGAGCGCACCGCCTACCGGCGCATCACGGTCGCTCCGATCGCGGGCGCGATCGGCGCGGTGATCGGTGGTGTCGACCTGGCCGACCTCGACGACGAGACCGTCGGGGAGATCCGGGCGGCCTGGCTGCAGCACCTCGTCGTGTTCTTCCACGAACAGGACCTCGACAGCGACCAGTTCGTGGCGTTCGCCAAGCGCATCGGCGAGCCGGTCGAGTACCCGTTCGTGCGCGGGTTCGACGACCACCCGGAGATCATCGCGGTCACCAAGCTGCCGACCGAGACGGTGAACTTCGGCGGCATCTGGCACTCCGACACCACCTACCTCGCCGAGCCGCCGATGGCCACGACGTTGCTCGCCCGTGAGATCCCGCCGTTCGGTGGCGACACGATGTTCGCCAACCAGTACGCCGCCTACGAGGCGCTGTCGCCGGCCATGCGAGCGCTGCTCGATCCGCTCCGCGGCATCGCCAGCTCGGCCCTCGCCGACGTGAGCAAGACCCGCGAAGACCGCCGCCGCGACGCGGGCGCGGCCGCCGACGACACCGTCTACGAGGCGTCGCACCCGGTCGTGCGCACGCATCCCGAGACGGGTCGCAAGGCCCTGTTCGTCAACGTCGCGCACACCGCCCGGTTCGACGGCATGACCGAGGAGGAGAGCAAGCCGCTCCTCCAGTTCCTCTTCCAGCACCAGGTGAAGCCGGAGTTCACGTGCCGCTTCGTGTGGGGCGTCGGCTCGCTGGCGCTGTGGGACAACCGGTGCGCGCAGCACAACCCGGTCAACGACTACCACGGCCACAAGCGCGTGATGCACCGCATCACCCTGCGCGGCGACGTCCCGACCTGAGGTCGTGCATCGGTGCCTGGCACCGATGCACGACCTTGCCGTGTCCCGGAGCTACTGGCCGGTGAAGTTGGCGGGACGCCGCTCGAGGAAGGCGGCGACGCCCTCGCGATGGTCGTCGCTCTTGAAGCAGGCGGCGAGCGCTTCGGTGTGGCGCTCCATGTGTTCACCGATCGGTGCGGTGAGGCCGTCGTACACCAACCGCTTCACCAGCCCGAGGCTGTGCGGCGAGCCGGCGGCGATCGCGTTCGCCAGCTCGATCGCCGTCGGGAGCAGGTCGTCGCTCGGGACGACGTCGAGCACGTAGCCGAGCCGTGCGGCCTCCGTCGGCGTCGATCATCGCCCCGGTGTACAGCAGCTTGAGGGCCGGCTGCAGCCCGACGATCCGGGGGAGCAGCCAGGTGCCCGCACCGGTGTCGGGGACGAGACCGCGATGCACGAAGTTCCACGCGAACCGCGCGGTCGGCGAGGCGATCCGCAGGTCGCACTGCGACGTGAACTCGGCGCCCATCCCGACCGCCGGCCCGTCGATCGCACACACCGTCGGCTTGCTCGCCTGCGCGAGCGGCCACCAGACGTGGCGGTCCTCGGCCGAGCCGCGCAGGCCGCGCGTCTCGCCGGGGACCGTCGCCAGGTCGGCGAGGTCGGTGCCGGCGCAGAACGCGCCGGGTACCCCGGTGACGACGATCGCCGCGGTCGCGGGGTCGTCATCGGCGAGGCCGACCGTCTCGATGAAGTCGAAGAGCATGGCGTAGGTCATCGCGTTGCGCTTCTCGGGTCGGTCGATGGTGATGACGCCGACCTTGCCTTCGACGTGGTATCGGATGAACTTCCGCTCGGCTTCGGTCATGCGACGACCGTAGTCACGGACTCCGTCGGCGGACCGAGCCGGGCACCGCAGGCCGAAAATGTAAGCGGTTACATCCACCGTCGATCGTCTGGCACACTCGCGACCGATGAGTGAACGACCAGCGATCGATTTTCCCGACGGCTTCCTCTGGGGAGCGGCCACCGCCAGCTACCAGATCGAGGGTGCCGCGCACGACGGCGGACGTGGCGCCAGCGTGTGGGACACGTTCTCGCACACCCCCGGCAAGGTCGCCAACGGCCACACCGGCGACGTGGCGTGCGACCACTACAACCTCGTCGAGCGCGACGTGGCGATGATGGCCGAGCTCGGCCTGCAGACGTATCGCTTCTCCATCTCCTGGTCGCGGGTGATGCCGGCGGGTCGGGGGAAGGTGAACGCCGACGGGCTCGCCTTCTACCACCGGCTCGTCGAGCTGTTGCTCGCCCACGACATCGTCCCGTGCCCCACGCTGTTCCACTGGGACCTCCCGCAACCGCTCGAGGACGCGGGCGGGTTCCGCAACCGCGACACCGCCAGCTGGTTCGGTGACTACGCCGCGCTCATGGCGCGCGAGCTCGGCGACCAGGTGTCGATGTGGTCGACGTTCAACGAGCCGTGGTGTTACGCCTACCTCGGCCACGGTGCGGGAGTCCACGCGCCGGGCCTCACCGACCCCGAGGCCGCCGTCACCGTCGCCCATCACGAACTGCTCGCCCACGGCACCGCCGTGCAGGCGATGCGCGCCGAGCACGACGGCCTGCAGCTCGGCATCGTGATCAACCCCTCGAACATCCGCAGCGAGGGATCGCCGCCGGCGCCGGAAGACCAGCTCGACCTCGTCGACGCGATCCACAACCGGTGGTGGTTCGACGGCGTGCTGCGTGGCGAGTACCCGAACGACCTGATCAACGCCTACGGGCACCTGGCCGCGGCGGTCCGGCCCGGCGATCTCGCGACGATCGCCCAGCCGATCGACTGGCTCGGCATCAACTACTACTTCGACGTCTTGCTGCGCGGCCTGCGCCCCGCCGAGGCGTCCGAGCCGCTGCTCCAGTACCCGACCACGTCGGGGATCACCGAGTCGCCGACCCGCGACATCCACACCGACATGGGTTGGCCGATCACGCCGGAGGGCTTCACCGAGCTGCTCGTGCGTCTCGACGCCGACTATCCGAACCTGCCGCCGATCTACATCACCGAGAACGGTGCGGCCTACGACGACCCGGTGATCAACGGTACGTGCGACGACCCGCGCCGCATCGACTACCTCGATCTGCATCTGCGAGCCGTGAAGGACGCCATCGACGAGGGCGTCGACATCCGCGGCTACTACGAGTGGTCGCTGATGGACAACTTCGAATGGTCGCTCGGTTACGACAAGCGATTCGGGCTGGTGCACGTGGACTTCGAGACGATGGACCGCACGCCCCGCGAGAGCGCGTTCTGGTACCGAGAGGTCATCAAGCGCAACGGTCTCGCCGGGACGTGAGCCAGGTCCGGACCGATTCGAGCGAGCCGGGTTGAGCGCCGCGGGGCTCCGCCGTGCCGTCGCCGGCGCCGTCGGCGACGACGTGGTGGCGATGTCGGCCGTGCACGGCGGCGACACCGCGGCGGCGTATCGCGTCGAGCTCTCGTCCGGTCGCCGTCTGTTCGCCAAGACGCATGCGTCGCCGCCGCCCGGCTTCTTCACCACCGAGGCGACGGGGCTGGAGTGGCTGCGCGGCAGCGGGGCGGTGCTGGTGCCCGAGGTGCTGGCCGTGTCCGACGGTGGGGGAGACGAGCCGGCGTTCCTCGTCCTCGAGTGGATCGAGCAGGGCGGTGGTCATCCGGCGAGCGAGTTCGACTTCGGTCGCAACCTTGCTGCGCTCCACGGTGCGGGTGCGCCGGCGTTCGGTCGGGAGGATCGACGTACGACGGGCAGTCTCGGGCTCCCCAACGAACCCGTGGCGACGTGGTCGGAGTTCGTGTCGCGGTGCCGGTTCCTCCCGCTCGCGCGGATCGCTCGCGACCGGCGATCGCTGCCGCCCGACGCGATCGTTCGGCTCGAACGGCTGGCGAACTCCCTCGACCGCTTCGACGACGGCGCCGGGCCGGCTCGGCTCCACGGCGACCTCTGGGCCGGCAACCGGATCGTCGACGTCGACGGGGCGGCCTGGTTGATCGACCCCGCCGCGCACGGCGGGCACGCCGAGTTCGACCTCGCGATGATGCGCCTGTTCGGCGGCTTCGGGGCGGACGCGTTCGCCGGGTACGAGTCGGTGCGCCCGCTGGCCGACGGCTGGGACGATCGCGTCGACCTCCACCAGATCGCCCCGCTCGTCGTCCACGCGATCAAGTTCGGCGGCCACTACGTCGCCTCCGCCACCCGCGCCATCGCCCGCTACTCCTGACCCGGTCAGTCGGTCCACCATCCACGTTTGCGTCGCGCAAATTGCGTTGTGGAGCGCGCGAAAGCGCGACGCAAACGTGGAATGACGGTCACCCGGGTGCGATGCGGGAGGCTTCGCGTTCGGCGTGAGGGTTCAGCTCGAGGCCGCGTGACCCGCCGAGCTTCTGGGCGAGGTGCTCGCCGACCGTCACCGCGCCGTAGTTGCTCGTGCCGTCGGCGGCGAGGCACGGTTCGAGCGTCGCGATCACCGCATCGGCGTTGCCGTCGTGGAAGTACGCGGCGGAGCGCCGGCGCGTGAGCTGTCCGGATTCGTCGCGAGGTGGCACGACGCGGTGCATCGTCGAGAGCCAGCGGTCGTTGGCCAGCGGGCGAGCAGGTCGCCGAGGTTGATCAGCAACGCATTCGGCGCCGGAAGCACGGGGTACCAGCTGCCGTCGGGCGCAGGATCTCGCAAGCCCGGTACCGCGTCGGCCCACAGGACGGTGACGATCCCGTAGTCGGTGTGCGCCCCCATGCCGAGTTGGGCCGGGGCGATCTCCATGCCGGGCGGGACGGCATAGTTGTTCATCCGCAACACGTCGATCGAGTGATCGGTGAAGGCCGTGAAGTGATCATCCGGCAAGCCGAGCGCGGTGGCGAACACCTCGGTCATCAGGCGGGCGACGGCGCCGGCGTGGGCGAACCACGTCGACACGCCTTCCTGGAACCCGGGCAATTCGGCCGGGCCACAGGTTGCTCGGCGTAGATCTCCGCGTCCAGTGGGCCCGGCGGGAAGTCGGACGCCGCGCCGACGTTGAACGCCTCGAACAGATCGTCGGGCGAGACCACGCCGAGGCTGTAGCTGAGGCGCTCCGAACGCGGCGCCGTTACCCCCGGTTGATCGACGGGCGGGGGCGACGTAGCGCTGCTTGTCGGCCATCGGCAGACCGAAGAAGGCGTCGATCGAGTCGGCCAGCCCGGCGACGACGTCGTCGGGGATGCCGTGGCCGACGATCTGCATGAAACCCACCGTGCTCGCCGCCTCATCGACGGCTGTGGCGATCCGCTGGCGAGCTGCAGCGTCGCCCGCCGCCCACGCGGCGAGATCGATGATCGGCACGACCGTCGCAGACACGGTGGTCACGATATCCCGACGCTCCGATCGCCGCCCGAGCCCGTCACTACCGACCAACGCGTGAACAATGTGCGGCGTGGTGCGCACATTCTTCACGCGATCGACGGGGTCAGCGCTTGGCGTAGTCGTAGAAACCGCGGCCGCTCTTGCGGCCGAGCAGCCCGGCTTCGACCATGCGCGACAACAACGGCGGCGGCGCGTGGAGCGGTTCCTTGAACTCCTGGTACAGGCTCTCCGCGACGGCGAGCGTGGTGTCGAGCCCGATCAGGTCGGCGAGGTGCAACGGGCCCATCGGGTGGTTGCAGCCCTCGACCATGCCGGTGTCGATGTCGTCGGCCGTGGCGAAACCCGACTCCATCATCCTGATCGCCGACAGCAGGTACGGGATGAGCAACGCGTTCACGACGAAGCCGGCGCGGTCCTGGCTGTGGATCACGCGCTTGTGCAACGTGCCCTCGGCGAACTCCTTGGCCCGCTCGACCGTGTCGGGGCCGGTCATCAGACTGGTGACGAGCTCGACCAGCTTCAGCACCGGGACGGGGTTGAAGAAGTGGATGCCGACCACCTGCTCGGGGCGCTGGGTGGCGATGCCCAGCTTCATGATCGGGATCGACGACGTGTTCGACGCCAGGATCGCCGACGGGTCGGTGACGTGCTTGTCGAGCATCGTGAACACGCCGACCTTGACCTGCTCGTCCTCGGCGACGGCTTCGACGACGAGCTGGCGGTCGGCGAACTCGGCGAGGTCGGTCGTGAACGACAGGTTGCCGACGGCCTGGTCGCGCTCGGCCTCGGTCAGCTTGCCGGCGAGCAGCCCCCGGTCGAGCGACGCCATCAGGCGGGCGCGGCCGGATTCGGCGGCGGCCGCGCTCATCTCGCCGACGACGACGTCGAGGCCGGCCCGCGCGCAGACCTCGGCGATGCCCGAGCCCATCAGCCCGCACCCGACCACACCGACCCGCTCGATCCTGCTCGTTGAGTTGCTGCTCGTTCGCTCACGTTCGACATCTTGCTCGCTTCGCCAGTGCTCGTCGTGCCGGTCAGATCGTGGGCACTTCGACGTGGCGACCGAACACACCGGCCATGGTGTTCATCATCTCGCCGAGCGTGACATAGGCGCTCGATGCCTCGATGAGCGTCGGCATCAGGTTGACCTCGGGGTCGGCCGCCTCGGCGGCGAGCTTGGCCAGCGCGGCGGCGACGGCGTCGCTGTCGCGGTCGTGGCGCACCTGGTCGAGCCGTTTGAGCTGGCGCGGTCTCGTCTTCGTTGGTGATGCGCAGCAGCGCCATCTGGTCGTCGTCGTTGCCCTCGGTGAACCCGTTGACCCCCACGACGATGCGGCGGCCGGAGTTGAACTTCTTCTCGAGGTCGTACGCCGAGTCGGCGATGCGACCCTGGAACCAGTTCTCCTCGATGGCGGTGATCACGCCGTCGAGCATCGATCCGTCGCCGAGCTCGTCGAGGTGCGCGAACAGCTCTTCGGCCTGCCGTTCCATCTCGTCGGTGAGCGCCTCGACGAAGTGCGATCCGCCCAACGGATCGGCCACGTGCGCGACGTTCGTCTCGTACGCGATGACCTGCTGGGTGCGCAGGGCGATCCGGGCCGCCTTCTCGGTGGGCAGCGCGAGCGCCTCGTCCATCGAGTTGGTGTGCAGGCTCTGCGTCCCACCGAGCACGCCGGCGAGCGCTTCGATCGCGGTCCGGACGATGTTGACCTCGGGCTGTTGCGCGGTCAGCGACACGCCGGCCGTCTGCGTGTGGAAGCGGAGTTGCAGCGACCGTTCGAGCTCGGCGCCGTAGCGCTCGCGCATCCAGCGGGCCCAGATCTTGCGCGCCGCGCGGTACTTGCAGATCTCCTCGAAGAAATCGATGTGGGCGTTGAAGAAGAAGCTGAGCCGCGGTGCGAACGCGTCGACCGGCAGGCCGGCCTGCATCGCCAGTTCGACGTAGGCGAACCCGTTGGCCAGCGTGAACGCCAGCTCTTCGACCGCGGTCGAGCCGGCTTCGCGGATGTGGTAGCCGGAGATCGAGATCGAGTGCCACCTCGGCATCTCGGCGGCGGTGAAGCGGATCGTGTCGCGCACCAGCCGCATCGACTGGCGCGGCGGGAAGACGAACTCCTTCTGCGCCTGGTACTCCTTGAGGATGTCGTTCTGCAGCGTGCCGCCGAGCCGGGCCCGGCTCACCCCGGCCTTCTCGGCCTGGGCGACGAACATGGCGAAGATCGGAGCCGCCGGCGAGTTGATCGTCATCGACGTGGTGATCTCGCTCAGGTCGATCCCGGCGTAGAGGTCTTCCATGTCGGCGAGGCTGTCGACGGCCACACCGCAGCGACCGACCTCGCCGAGCGACATCGGGTCGTCGGAGTCGAGACCGAGCAGCGTCGGCATGTCGAACGCGGTCGACAGCCCGTCGCCGCCCGACTTGATGATCTCCTTGAAACGCCAGTTCGTGTCGTCGGCCGTGCCGAACCCGGCGAACATCCGCATGGTCCACAACTTCGACCGGTACATCGACGCGTACGGGCCACGGGCGTACGGGTACTCACCGGGGAACTCGCCGTCGTCGGGGCCGTAGACGGCGTCGAGCGGGATGCCCGACATCGTCTCGTAGTCCGCGTCGCGGATTCGGGACGCCTCGAACGCCTCCTCCCAGCGTTGGCGGGCCGACGTCATGAGCCGGCCGAACAGATCTGATCCATGACCGTGAATTTACTTTGATATCAAAGCAAACTCAAGCCCGCGTGGTGCGACCAGTTCATGCGTCGGTGCCTGGCACCGATGCATGACGTTGCGTCAGATGTCGTCGCCGAGGTCGCGACGCAGTTGCTTGAGCGCGGCGAACGTCGTCGGCTCGGCGTTGCGCAACGGGTCGGACCCGAACACCTCGGCGTTGAGCACCGCGCTCGCCTGCTTGGCCACGTCGGTGCCGTGGACGGTGATCGCCGCCAGCACGCTGCGACCGTCGCTCGGGTTGCGTCGACGCTCGACCAGGCCGTCGGACTCCAACCGGTCGACCGCGTTGGTGACGCTGGCGGGGTGGACCTGCAGCCGTTCGCCGACCAGGCCGACGGGCAGCTCGCCCCGACGGCTGAAGAACAGCAGCATCAGCACCTCGTACCGGGCGAACGTGAGGTTGAACGGCTTCAGCGCCGTCTCGACCGAGCCGAGGATCAGCTGTTGGGCGCGCATGATCGACGTCACCACCGCCATGCCCGCCTCGGCATCGTCCCACCCCTGACGCCGCCAGTTGTCCCGCGCCATTTCGATCGGATCCCGCTCGACCGGAACCCGCTCGACCGAACCCGCTCGAAGGGATCGTCCACGCTTCGCACACTAGGGGCGGGCCGGACTCGTCGCTCGGTTCCGCCGCCTCGGCAGCGGCGCTACGTTCGCGGAATGAGCGTCGACCGTCGGGACGTGCGTCTCGCCACCGTCGACGACGCCGACGACGTGGGGCGGCTGCTGCACGACTTCAACGTCGAGTTCGACACACCGACGCCGGGTGCCGAGGTGCTCGCGGCTCGGCTGCGCACGCTGCTCGACTCGTCGACGACGTTCGCGATCCTGGCCGGCGTCCCGGCGGTCGGCGTCGCCCTGGTGACGCTGCGGTCGAACGTCTGGTACGACGGTCACGTCGCCCTGCTCGACGAGCTCTACGTCGCACCCGACCGGCGCGACCGGGGAATCGGCACCGCGATGATCGACGAGCTGCTCTCGTATGCCGCGACGCACGACGTCGATCTGATCGAGATCAACGTCGACGAGGGCGACGTCGACGCGCAGCGCTTCTACGTGCGCCACGGCTTCTCGTCGACGGAGCCGCCGACGAACGAGCGGGCGTTCTACTTCTTCCGAGAACTCGCGGGATCCTGACTCGCCGGATCCTGACTCGCCGGTGCGCCGTAGACGCGTGCCGCCACGACGAGCAGGATCAGCGCGACGAACCCGACGAACGTCACGTACCGCGTTGCCGGGCGCCCGACGTTCGTCCATGACGAAGGCCAGCACCCACATGCCGATCGTCGCGACCACCACGTACCCGCTGCGCGCCGACCACCGCACGAGGATCGATCGATCGACGACGGCGCTGATCGGCGTCACGGCCATCAGCGCGATCACCGTGTGGAACGCGAACAGACACAGCGCCAACGGGACCACCCACGCCAACGTCGGGTCGTCGGTGCTGGCGAGCCACTGCCACACGACGAGCCCCTCGACCGCGAGTGCCGTGTGGGAATCGGGGATGCTCGCCGCGGCGAGCGCCAGCATGGCGACGAGCACGACGACCACTCCCGTCTGATGCCCGGCTTCGACGGCGCAGATCGTCGATGCGGCGACGGCCGCGAGCACGGCCGCGGCGATCAACGTCCACCGTTGCCACGACACGAGCCACAGCCGGTCGATCCCCTGCTGGAGTTGGGAGCTCATCTCGTCAGCACCCGTGGACCGGTCGCCCGGCGCCCGATGTCACGGATCACCTGATCGAGGCTCCCGGGTCCTCGCCACTGCACGACGGGGATCCCGGCGGCCATGACGAGGCGCAGTTCGCGGCGCCGTTCGAGGAGGCGGATGCGCCACGCCAGTGCCGTGTACTCGTCGTCGTCCTGGGTGATGTGGTCAGGGAGGGTGTCGACGACGATGACCGTCATGCCCTGGCGGCCGAGCGACACGACCAGGTCGAGTGCCTCCGGCGCGATGAGCGGCGACAGCATCACCGTGATCTGGTTGCCGTCGACGCTGCCGCGGTCGCGCCCCTGCCGGCGCCTGCCCCGGCCGGAGGCGGATGGCCGCACCCGGGCCAGCGTCTCGAGGATCCGTCGGAGCTGGACGCGTCCGGTCCCCGGTCGCACGGTGTGCGTCGTCGTCGGCCCGAACGTGCGCAGCGACACCCGTTCGCCACGCGGCGCGTAGTGCTCGGCGATCGCTCCGGCCGCCCGCACCGCGCCGTCGAGGCTCGAGGCGAGCCCGTCGATCCCTTCGCTGACTCCGAAGTCCTCGGTGGCGTCGATGACGAGGGCGACGTGGGTGTCGACGTCGGCCCACGTCGAGTTGACCTGCAGCTCGGTCGAGCGGGCCGATCGCGCCCAGTTGATCCGGCGCAGGCGATCGCCGGGACGGAACGGGCGGATCCCGGCGAACTCGTTGCCCTCTCCCGAGCGGGCCGATCGGTGCAGTCCGATCAACCCGTCGGCGGGCCGAGCGGTGGCGTCGACGTCGAAGATCGACGGCAGCGGGAGGGTGGTGAGCGGATGGCTCGCGGTGATCGTCGACCATCGGAACGCGGCCCACGGGCTGGCGACCGCGACCCGCACCCGTTGCACCGGACGCGTCCCCCATCGTGTCGATCGCACGCCGATGTCGAGGCGGACGTCGCCGTCGTCGGCGCGCGCCGTCACGACGCCGCTCGCTGGACGCATGTCGACCCACGGTGCGTCGTCGAGCGCGGCGACGGCGAGATCGATCTCTGCCACGCCGGAGACCTGGCCGTGCCAGTCGGTGGCGTCACCTTCGCGGATCGTCGGGTGGCCGAGCCGGTCCACGAACGTCGGTGACGCGCCCGGTCGGGTGACCGCCGACCATGCCGCCACCACGGCACACGGTGTGCCGATCACGAGGAGGTCGGGGCGCCGCCAGAGGAGCGCGCAGGCGATCAGCACGACGGCCGCGACCGCCGCGCGGTAGTACGCCGGGGTCGCCCGCCACGGGCTCGGGCTGCTGGGCGGTTCCGTCACAGCTGGCCCGCGGCGGGCTCCAGGGGCGCGGGGGTGGGGACGGACGACAGGACGGCCTCGACGACGGTCCGACCCGACACCTGGCTCATCCACATCTCCGGCTTGACCGTGATCCGGTGCGCGAGCACCGGCTCGGCGACCGCTTTGACGTCTTCGGGCGTCACATAGTCGCGGCCGCCGATGACCGCGAACGCGCGGGCGGCGAGCAGGAGTCCGAGCGATCCGCGCGGCGACGAGCCCATCAGCACGTGCTGATGCGTTCGCGTCGCGGTCGCCAGCGCGACGCAGTACCGGCCCACGCTTTCGTCGACCGTCACCCGCTCGACCGCTTCCTGCATCGCGATCAACGTGGCCGCGTCGGTGATCTGGCGCAGTGTCTGGTCCTCGCGCTGACGATCCATGCGCCGGTCCAACACGTCCCACTCGTCGTCGACGCTCGGGTAGCCGAAGCTGGTGCGCATCATGAACCGGTCGAGTTGTGCCTCGGGCAGCGGGTAGGTGCCCTCGTACTCGATCGGGTTCGCGGTGGCGAGCACGTGGAACGGCGGTTCCAGCACGAACGTCTGGCCCTCGACCGTGATCTGGTGTTCCTGCATCGCCTCGAGCAGCGCCGACTGCGTCCGCGGGGGCGTGCGGTTGATCTCGTCGGCGAGCAGCAGACCCGTGAACAATGGCCCGCGGCGGAAGGAGAACTCGCCGCTGCGTTGGTCGAACACGAACGCGCCGGTGAGGTCGGATGGCAGCAGGTCGGGTGTGAACTGGGCGCGGGCGAAGTTCAACCCCAGCGTCTGGGCGAACGACCGTGCGGCGAGTGTCTTGCCCAGTCCGGGAAAGTCCTCCAGCAGCACGTGGCCGCCGGCGAGGATCGCCGCGAGCACGAGCGTGAGGGCGTGGCGTTTGCCGACGACCGCCACCTCCACCTCGTCGAGCACCTCGCCGGCCAGACGTGACACGTCGGGCAGTGCCAGGTGGGTTCTTCGTTCGTTCGTGCTGTGTGCGGCGGTCAGGTCGTCGTGCATGGGAGCTCCTGGTCAGATCCGTTCGATGAGGGTCAAGATGTGGTCGAGCGAGCGCGGCCGCGCCAGCTGGCGGGCGGCGCCGGGATCGGTGACGAACGCGTAGAGATCGTCACCGAGGACCGAACGGGCGGCGCCCGGATCGTCAGCCCGGTCGATCTGGTGCACGGCGAGGAGTTGGTCGTCGACGAGCTCCACCAGGCTGGCGCGCAGCCGGTCGAGCGAACTGTCGTTGCGCTGTCCGTACGCGAGCCCGCTGCGCAATCGCATCACGCGTCGGTCGGTGCGCACCTCGGGCGTCGGCGCGAGGCCGACCGGCATGTCGGTCGAGCCGCCCTCCACGTCGAGGAGGTCGAGGGCGAACCACACGCCGACGCCGACGAGCACGCAGACGGTGGTGACGAGCACGACGTGCGGCTCCATCTCGGTGAGGATCATGAAACCCTCGACCACGATCGTGAGGCCGACGATCCCGGCGACGAGCGCGATCCACGACCTCATGGCGTTCTCACGTCAGCGGGGAGATCCGCCCGCAGCCCGACGTGGACCGCGGTGAGCGCCTCGATCGCCGCCCGCCGCGCGTCCTCGCCCATCGCATGATCCGAGAAGCGGGCTTCGCGATAGAGCGCGGCGAGGCTGGCGAGCGCCTCCGGTTCGACGTGGCGGGTGGCGAGCACCCGCATGGTCAGCTCGGTCGACGTGTCGGCCGGATCCCGCCGTACCCCGGCATCGACGACCGCCGTCTCGAGCCGGAGCCAGCACTCCACGATCGCGTTGCGTGGCGAACCGTGCTGCAGGGCGGCGCGCTGAGCGTCGGCGTCAGCGGTGATCGCGGCGGCGACGTCGTCGAGGGCCTCGAACTCGACGGACTGCCGCCGGCGTGGCCGCCAGCGCAGACGCGGCCGGTTTCGCCACGCCGAGACGAGCACGAGGATCGCAAAGATGGCGACGCAGCCCCAGAACAGCACGCGCACGACCACCTCGATCCACTGCGGCAGCTCGAACGGGGCGCCGGCGGAGGAGTCGGACGGGACCGTCGTCACCGGAGGGATCGTCGCGACGGGTGAGTTGATGCCCGCTGGCTCGATGGCGGATTGCGGCCCACGTTCGGCGAGCTTCACCTCGCCGCCCGTCGCGACGGCGGCGAACACGACCGCCACGAGCGTTCCGGCCAGCACGACGATCGCTGCTCTCCGGTCCACCGTCAGAGGGTACTTTCCTCCGGGTTCGTGCGGGGACGGTCGACATCGGCGAACATCACGGCCCGCAGCCCACGAGGACCCACACCCACGAGGAGAGTCACCGATCATGAAGGTCACAGCAGCCGTCTTGCGTTCCGGACACGGTCAGTTCACCGTCGAGGAACTCGACCTCGAGCCGCCACGCACCGGTGAGGTCCTGGTCCGGATGGTCGCCACCGGGATGTGCCACACCGATCTGTTGTCCCGCGAGCTCCCGCCGATGTTCTTCGCCGGCCCGCAGGTGTACGGCCATGAAGGGTCCGGTGTCGTCGAGGCGCTCGGCGACGGGGTCGACGACCTGGCCGTCGGCGACCACGTCGTGCTCTCGTTCAACTCGTGCGGCACGTGCAAGGCGTGCAGCCGCCACCGGCTGCCGTACTGCTTCAACTTCTCCCTCTACAACATGAGCGGCGGGCGTCCTGATGGATCGGCCGCCTTCACCGACGAGGCGGGCGAGCGGGTCGGCTCCCACTTCTTCGGACAATCGTCATTCGCGAGCCATTCGGTCGTCGCCCGCACGTCGGTCGTCAAGGTGAGCGCGGACCACGATCTCGTCAAGCTCGGACCGCTCGGGTGCGGGATCCAGACGGGTGCCGGAGCGATCTTGAACACGCTGGCCGTCGAGGCCGGATCGACCGTCGTGATCTCCGGTGCCGGAGCGCTCGGCTTGAGCGCGGTCATGGCCGCCAAGATCGCCGGCGCCGAGCAGATCATCGCCGTTGATCGTCACGCCAGCCGTCTCGACCTCGCGACGAAGTACGGCGCGACCGCGACGTATTCCGGGGACGTGTCGGGGCTGACCGGGAAGATCCAGGAATTGACCGGCGGCGGCTCCGACTATGCGTTCGACACCACGGGCAACGCCGCGGTGGTGCGGGCCACGGTGAGCGGGTTGAACAACATCGGCACGCAAGCGCTCGCCGGCGTGGGATTCGGCGACCTGCCGCTCGATTTCCTGTCGATGATCAGCGGCCGCACCGTCACCGGCGTGATGGAGGGTGATTCGACCCCGAACGAGTTCATCCCGCGCCTCGCCCAACTCAACGCCGACGGGGTGTTCCCCTTCGACGAACTGGTCACGACCTACCCGCTGGCCCAGATCAACGAGGCCGAGGCGTCGAGCGCCGACGGCTCGGTGATCAAGCCGGTCCTGACCTTCTGACCCCCACTCGACCGTTCCGGTCGGCCCCGATCGGCGACGATGGTGCGGTGACGAGCCCAGCACAACGACCACGCGCGGAACAGGGTCGAGGTCGCGGGCGTACCGATGACGGCGTGGTGCTGGTGCTCGGCGGGCGCAGCGAGATCGGGCTCGAGGTTGCCGAGCGACTCGCGCCGGGCTCCGTGGTGGTCCTGGCCGCCCGGCGCGCCGACGGGCTGGACGAGGAGGCCGCACGGGTCCGCGCCGCCGGAGCATCGGCGGTGCATTGCATCGAGTTCGACGCCGACGACACCGCCGCCCACCCCGCGTGGTTCGAGCAGCTCACGGCCGAGCACGGACGGATCGGCGTCGCCGTGCTGGCGTTCGGCGTGCTCGGCGACCAGGATCAGGCGGAGCGCGATCCCGCCCACGCCCTCGCCGTGGTGCACACCGATTTCGTGGCCCAGGTCAGCGTCCTCACGGTGTTGGCGACGCTCATGCGGGCCCAGGGGAGCGGCCGGCTGGTCGTGTTCTCGTCGGTCGCCGGGATTCGCGTGCGGCGGGCGAACTACGTCTACGGGTCGGCAAAGGCGGGCCTCGACGGGTTCGCCAGTGGCCTCGGGGATGCGCTGCACGGCAGCGGCGTCCGGTTGTTGCTGGTGCGGCCTGGCTTCGTCATCGGGCGGATGACCGAGGGGATGGACCCGGCCCCGTTGTCGAGCACGCCCGGTCAGGTCGCCGACGCCGTCGTCGACGGGCTGCGCCATGACCGCAGTCGGGTGTGGGTTCCGAACCTCTTGCGTCCGGCCTTCTTCGTCGCCCGGCTGGTGCCCCAAGCGGTGTGGCGCCGGATGCCGCGCTAGCGGAGACGTCGCCCGCGGTCGCGGTCGCCACGGTGGTAGTCGCCGAGAGGCCGGAGGGTACGTTGCTCTCGTGGATTTCGACATTCCCCAGGACCTGGCCGACTATCTCGTAGAACTCGATGAGTTCATCGAACGCGAGATCAAGCCGCTCGAGCAGGCTGACGACAACATTCGATTCTTCGATCACCGCCGCGAGGATGCGCGCACCGATTGGGACAACGAGGGGCTCCCGAACGAGGAGTGGGAGCAGTTGCTCGGCAAGGCCCGGCGACTCGCCGATGCTGCCGGCCACTACCGGTACCCGCTGTCGGAGGAGTTCGGCGGCAAGAACGGCACGAACCTCGGCATGGCGATCATTCGCGAGCACTTCGCGCGCAAGGGCCTCGGACTGCACAACGACCTGCAGAACGAGCACTCGATCGTCGGCAACAACGTCGGTCTGCTGCTGATGATCGCCTACGGCACCGACGAGCAGAAGGCGGAGTGGATCGACGACCTCGCCGAAGGGCGCAAGGGATTCGCGTTCGGCATCACCGAGCCGGATCACGGCTCCGACGCGACGCACATGGAGACCGGTGCCGTGCGCGACGGCGACGAGTGGGTCATCAACGGTGAGAAGACGTGGAACACCGGCATCCACAAGGCGCAGTACGACATGATCATGGCGCGCACCAGCGGCAAGGCCGGCGACGGGCATGGCATCACGGCGTTCCTCGTGCCGACGAAGTCGCCCGGCTTCGAGGTGCTCGAGTACCTGTGGACGTTCAACATGCCGACCGACCACGCCCACATCCGGCTCACCGACGTGCGCGTGCCCCACAGTTCGATCTTCGGCGGCGAGGGCAAGGGGCTCCAGATCGTCCAACACTTCTTCAACGAGAACCGGATCCGCCAGGCCGCGTCCAGCCTCGGCGCAGCGCAGTACTGCATCGACCAATCCATCGAGTACGCCAAGGTGCGCAAGCCGTTCGGCAAGCCACTCGCGTCCAACCAGGCGATCCAGTTCCCGCTCGTCGAGTTGCAGACGCAGTGCGAGATGCTGCGTGCACTGATCCACAAGACCGCGTGGTCGATGGACAAGAACGGCGCGTTCTCCGTGTCCGACAAGGTCTCGATGTGCAACTACTGGGCCAACCGGCTGTGCTGCGACGCGGCGGACCGTGCGATGCAGGTGCACGGTGGCCTCGGGTACTCCCGTCACAAGCCGTTCGAGCACATCTACCGCCACCACCGCCGCTACCGCATCACCGAAGGCGCCGAGGAGATCCAGATGCGTCGCGTCGCCGGCTACATGTTCGGCTTCATGAACCAGCAGGCACCCGAAGGGCGTCACCGAGTGAACGTGGCGGCCGAGATCGAGCTGCTCGGCTGACGGAGGACCCGAATGCAACCCCGACCGACGGCCGAGGAGATCCTGCGCGACGTCGCCGCGCTGCTCGACGACGTGCTGGTGCCCGCGCTGTCCGGGCCGGAACAGCACCAGGCGCGTGTCGCGGCGAGCCTGATCGGCATCGTTCACCGCGAGGTGCAGCTCGCGTCGGGAAACGACGCGGCCGAGCGGGAGGCATGGGTCGACCTGCTCGGCGACGCGGCGCCCGCCGATGCCGACCTGTTGACATTGCGTCGTGAAGCGGCGATCGCCTTGCGCAGCGGCCTCGCCGATGCACCGGAGGCCGACGCTGCGGTGTGGCCGGTGCTGCTCCGGGCGACCCGGGCCGACCTCGCCATCGTCAAGCCGGGACACGACTCCTGGGACGGCGACTGATGGCGGCGTCCGATCTCGGTGGTGCGCTGGCGGCGTGGCTCACCGAGCAGGAAGGGCGCGACGTGCGGGTGCACGGCCTGTCGTTCGCCTCCGCCGGCGCGAGGCGAGTGAACGCCCTGTTCGACGCGACCAGCGACGAGGGCACGCAGCGGCTCGCGCTCACGATGATCCCGAGCGCCGCGATCCAGTTGCTCGACGTGGCCGGCGAGGCCGCCGTGCGCACGCTCGCCGAGAACGCCGGTGTCCCGGTCCCCCACGTTCACCACGTCTGTGGCGACGAATCGGTGCTCGGCGGGCCCTTCTTCCTCAGCACGGCGGTCGACGGCGAGTCCGTCCCCCGGCGGGTGCTGCGCCTCGTTCACCAACACGGTGTCGGCGAGCGGGTGGTCGAGCAGATCGGCGACGCGCTCGCGTGCCTGCACTCGGTCGACCCCGCGTCGGCGCCGGCCGTGCTGCCGCGGCCCACCGGCACCGGCCCGATCGCCACCGCGATGACCACGGTCAACACGTTGCTCGACGGGCTCCTCGACCCGTCCCCGGTGTTCTCCTACGGGGTCCGCTGGCTGGAGCGCAACGCCCCGACCGAACCCGACCGGATGACGGTGGTGCACACCGACGTCCGCACGGGCAACATCATCGTCGGAGAGGACGGCCTGCGGGCGGTGCTCGACTGGGAGACCGCGCGGATCGGTGACCCGATGGAAGATCTCGCCTGGCCCTGCCAGCGGATGTGGCGGTTCCGCGAGGACGCGCACCAGGTCGGTGGTCTCGGCTCGATCGCGACCCTGCGCCATGCCTACGAGGCGGCCGGAGGCACCTGGGACGAGGACCGGTTCCAGTGGTGGCGGGTGCTGGGAACGGTCCGCTGGGGACTCAGCCTGGCCGGCCAGGCCCGGGCGCATCTCGACGGCAGCTTCCCGTCGATCGTGATGGCGGCGAGCGGCCGACGGGTGCCAGAGCTCGAATACGACACGCTGCTCCTCCTGCGCCCTCGCTGACGGCACCTGTCAGTGACCAGGATCCAGATTGCCGCCAACTGGAGCCCCGCGGCGACAACCGTGAACACGTGCCACACCTCATGGAACGAGAACACCGTGGGGCGCAACGTCGGCCACTGCCGCGCGAAACACACCGCGCCGACGAGATAGACCGCCCCGCCGGCCACGATGAGCAGCGCCGGTCCGAACCCATGACGGGACGAGAGCGCCGGGACGGCGAGTGCGCCGAGCACTGCCGTCACGACGTACATCAACGTCCCCACTCGGTCGCCCGTGCCCCCAGTGGCCGAGTTTGCAACCGGCGCCGATGATCGCCGCTGACCAGATCGCACCGAGCAGCACGAGGCTGCCTTCACCAGGAAGGGCTTTCATGACAACCGGAGTCGCCGACCCGGCGATCGCGGCGAAGATCGTGGCGTGGTCCGCTCGACGCCACGCACATCTCGCGCGTCACACGTCGATTGATGTGCCTGACCCTGGCGTCCCGGGCGGGACTCGGCCCGCGGCCGTGCTGTCAGGTCGGTGTCGACACGACGAGAACGTCGAGGCGGACGCCGAACTTCTGGGCGAGCGCCTCGGCGTCCGTGAGGATCTGCCGGCCGGCGGAGTCCTCGAGCGCGGCGTGGATGTCGTCGAGCGATCGGAACACCACCTCGGTCATCCTGAAATAGGGACCGTCGATGCAGCGCGAGGTGATCACGCCCTCGTTGCCGCGCAATTCGTCAAGCCTCGGAAAGTGCGACCCGAGGTACTCGCGCTCGAATGCGTCGACGTCGTCCGGTTCGGTCCACAAGCCGATCAACCTCATAGTGATTGGCCACCCTAATCCTCACGCGGTGCCACCCGTGCCGTGGTCCCGACTACGGTTCTCCCACGACCACAGGTCAACTTTGGAGGTGCCTGATGTTCCGGTTCCGACGACACTCCGCCCTGCTGACGGCACTCGTGCTCCCCGCTCTGCTGGTGCCTCTCGGCGGCGCAGGCGCGGCGGATCCACCGGTCCGCTTTGCCACGTTCAACGCTTCGCTGAACCGCAACTTCGCCGGTCAGGCCCTGGCGGATCTGTCGGTGCCCGGCAACGACCAGGCGGATGCGGTGGCGGAGATCGTGCAGCGCATCCGGCCCGAGGTACTGCTGATCAACGAGTTCGACTACGAACCGGGCGACGCGCTGGCCGAGGCGTTCCAGGAGAACTATCTCGACCTCGAACACAGCCTCGGTGGTCTGCCCGCCACCGATCCGATCGACTTCCCCCATGTCTTCGTCGCTCCGTCGAACACCGGGATGCCGTCGGGCTTCGACCTCAACAACAACGGCGTCGTCGGTGGCGCGGACGACGCGCTCGGCTTCGGGTTCTTCCCCGGCCAGTACGGCATGGCTGTCTTCTCGCAGCATCCGATCCTGTACGACCAGGTCCGCACCTTCCAGCACTTCCTCTGGAAGGACATGCCGGGCGCCCGCCTGCCCGACGACCCCGCCACGCCGGCCCCGGCCGACTGGTACAGCCCGGCCGAACTCGCGGTCCTGCCGCTGTCGTCGAAGAGTCACTGGGACATCCCGATCGACATCGACGGGACCATCGTCCACTTCCTCGTCAGCCATCCGACGCCCCCGGTCTTCGACGGCCCGGAGGACCGCAACGGCACCCGCAACTTCGACGAGATCCGCTTCTGGGCCGACTACATCACCCCCGGGCCGACGTCGCGCTACATCTACGACGACGAGGGCGGCAGGGGCGGCCTGAAGCCCGGCGAGCTGTTCGTCATCGCCGGTGACCAGAACTCCGACCCGCTCGACGGCGACAGCATCCCGGGTGCGATCCAGCAACTCCTCGACCACCCGCTCGTGAACACCAAGGTGACTCCGCAGAGCGACGGTGCCGTCGAGGCCGCCGCGTTGCAGGGCGGGGCCAACGCGAACCATCGCAGCGACCCCCGGTTCGACACCGCCGACTTCGCCGACAGCACACCCGGAAACCTGCGGGCCGACTACGTGCTGCCGCGCAAGAACCTGCGAATCGTGGACGCCGCCGTGTTCTGGCCGACCCGAGCCAACCCGCTGTTCTCCCTGACGGGCGTCTTCCCCTTCCCGAGTTCCGACCACCGGGCAGTCTGGATCGACGTGCACGTCCCGGGCTGAGCCCGCCCCTTGCGAACCCCTACCCGGCTGGATGGCTCGGCGCGAGCACGTCGGCTCGGCCGTAGTGACCGACGACGTCGAAGTAGCGCTTGGCGTGCAGCGCCCCACGAAGGTCGCACTCGGCCATGACGATCCCTTCCGTGTCGTACAGCGGGCCGGCGATCACGTCACCGCCGGGCGACACGACGCACGCGCCGCCGCGTCCGAAGACCTCGACACCGTCGGGCAACGCCACCGGGAAATCGTCAGGGAAGGCGCTCGCCGGAATGAATTGAGGCACGCTCACCACGAACGCACCAGCCTCGATGGCGATGTGTCGCATCGATGCAATCCACCCGTCGCTGTCGTCCGCGGTGGGTGCGAGCCAGATCTGTGGACCGCCTTCATAGACGCGCCATCGCGCCAGTGGCATCCGGTTCTCCCAACAGATGAGACCACCCACCCGGGCGCTTCCGGGAAGCTCGACCACATCGAGATCGTCACCAGCACCTACCCCGTGGAACACGCGCTCGTGCATCGTGGGCATCAACTTGCGGTGCCGATGCAGCACGCCCTCGCCGCCGATCACCAGCAACGTGTTGTACAGCGAGCCGGGCCGATCGTCTTCGCGCTCGTTGACACCGATGGCGACATGAACGCCGCGCTCCGCGCACGCCGCGGCCAGTCGACCGACGAGCGGCCCGCGGACGTCGATGCTCGACGCCCACATCCGCTCCCACAGTTCATCGCAGCCCTCCGTCCAGGTTGCGGCCTGCGCTGCCCACGCCCCGCTCGGGTACACGGACACGAAGCACTCGGGGAAGACGACGAGGGTCGCACCGTCATCCGCAGCCTCGACCGAGAAGTTCGATGGCCTTGTCGACGGTGGCGTCGGCATCGAGGATCACCGGCGTCGCTTGGACGGCCGCCACACACACCGTCTCGAATCCGGACATGCTTCGCACAGTAACCATCCCCCGGACGCCCGACGTCGAGAACCGTGCCGAGCGACAAAGTGAGTGAGGACGGTCGGGGCGACACCGGAACCATTCGGCGGATCGACGCTAGGGTCTCCGCCCTGTGACCCTGGCCCCTGACCTACGTCGGCGTCTCGCCCAAGATCGAAGCGTTCCTGCGCGACGAGCGTCCCTCGACGCCGTTCGTCGTCGTCGACGTCGACGTGGTCGAGCAGCGTTACCACGCCCTGACCGGCGCCCTGCCCACAGCCCGCGTCCACTACGCGGTGAAAGCCAACCCCGGCATGCCGATCCTGCGCCGCCTCGTCGCCGCGGGATCGGCGTTCGACGTCGCCAGCCCAGCGGAGATCGATCTGTGCCTGGCCGCCGGTGCCTCGGCCCGCGACATCTCCTATGGCAACACGGTCAAGAAGCGCGCCGACATCGCCTACGCAGCGTCGGTGGGTGTCGAGCGGTTCACGGTCGACGCCCGCGAGGAGCTGGACAAGGTGCTCGACGTCGCTCCCGGTGCCTCGATCTGCGTGCGTCTCCTCCACGAGTGCGCCGGTGCCGACTGGCCCCTGTCGCGCAAGTTCGGCTGCGACCCCGGGGATCTGGTCGACCTGCTCGTCGCCGCGAGCGAGGCCGGCTCGAGGTGCGGCGCCTCGTTCCATGTCGGTTCACAACAGCGCAACGTCGATGCCTGGCGCGAGGCGCTCGAGGTCGTCGCGGTCGCCTTCCGCAGGGCCCGCGAGCGCGGCGCAGACCCGACGTTCGTCAACCTCGGCGGCGGCTTCCCCGGCACCTATCGCGAGCAGCTGCCCGACATCGCCGCCTACGGGCGCTCGGTGCAGTCGGCGCTCCACGCCGCCTTCCCTGGCGGGCTCGACGAGGTGATGGTGGAACCCGGTCGCTACCTCGTGGCCGATGCCGGCGTGTTGCGCAGCGAGGTCGTGCTCGTGTCGCGGCGCTCGATCGGGACGACGCGGTGGGTGTACCTCGATTGCGGCAAGTTCCACGGCCTCGCCGAGACGATGGACGAGGCGATCCGTTACCGGTTGCGCACGCCCCACGACGGCGGGCCGACCGGGCCGGTGGCGATCGCCGGCCCGACGTGCGACTCGGCCGACGTCCTGTACGAAAAGACCGACTACGAACTGCCGCTCGCCCTCGGCGAAGGCGACACGGTCGACGTGCTCGCCACCGGGGCGTACACCACGACCTACAGCTCGGTCGGCTTCAACGGCTTCGCGCCCCTCGCCGAACACTTCATCTGACACCGAACACATCCGGACCGGCGGGTGTCGATGTCGTGCGGACGATCGCGCACCGACGAGCGTCGCCAACGCATCAGGTCAGATCGGTCACCGATCAGTCGCCGAGTTGGCCGCGCACCGCGCCTGCGGGGAAGTTCGGAGCGCTGTGCACGTTCACGTAGTACGACGAGGGGTCTTTGCGGATTGCCTTGATGAGGTCCGCATCGGCGTCGACACACCCGCTGGCCGAATCCGTCCCGGCAAAGGCGCCCGAGAACAGGCCCACGACGACTGGCCCGGCAACCCCGGCGGGGCCGACGTGGATGTGCGCGGCGACGACCGTGCCGTCGATGTCCGACCAGCTGAGGTCGAAGCAGACCTGGTTCGTGCCCTGGTTCAACGTGATGTCGGCCTGTCCGCTGGCGTTGGGATCGCCCGGACCGGGCACCTCCTCAGTCGGGTTGAGATCCGTCGACATCGGCCGACCGCCCGCGGCAGACGACACCTCCGACACCGGCGAGAGCCCCCGCGATCACGCTGCCTGCGACCAAACTGCGCCACCTGCTCATGTTCTTCCCCCTTCCCCCGAGCCCGGCCCGGGGAGTGCGCCCCATAGCCGTCAGTTGCTCTGACGTCGTGCATCGAATCATACGCTCTCGTCGATGCGGGTGCCAGTAGTTGCGGCGCCTGCGGCCCGGTCGGGGCGACACGCTCATGTCCGCTCGTAGATGAGGTGGACCGCGTTGCTCGAGGCGTCGGGCTGCACGCTGGCGGTACGTGTAGTCGCGTGCCATCCTTGAACAGCGATGTGCCGCCCCCCAAGAGCATCGGCGCGAGGTGCAGGTGCAACTCGTCCACCAGGTCGAGTTCGACCGCCTGACCGATGACGTCCCCACCACCCATGATCACCACGTGACCGTCGGTCGCCGCGGCCCGAGCCTGTTCGACCGCCGACGAGAGATCGTGCACGAAGGTGAACTGCATTCCCAGCTCGCGTGCCAAGCGGACGTCATCGGGCGAGCTGTGGGTGACGACGAAGAACGGTTGCGCCCCAGGCGGCTGGGCTCCGTAGGCCATCTCGCGGGTCCAGACTCCGGGTCGGTCGACGATGTCGAACAGCCGTCGCCCCATGATGACCGCGCCGGTCGCGGCGGTGGCCCGTTCGAGGATCTCGGTGTCGACCGGGTCTCGATTCATCACCCAGCTCTGCAGTTCGTCGACGCTTCCGTCCGGCGGGCTCACGTAGCCATCGAGCGACATCGTGATGTCGGCGATCACCTGTGACATTGCGGATCTCCTCTCGATCGGTGCGAGGTGCTACGGCTCCAGGTGCGCCGCGAGGTTCTCGAGCGACGACGCCAGACCTGCAAGGTGATCGTCGGCAGAGATGCCGTCTGGAACATCGTCTGCGATGAAGTCGACACGGGTGCCGCCGTCCACCGGACTCACGGCCCATGTCATCGTCATCGTGCCGGCGAAGGCCGGATCGTCCGACACGAAGTCCACCGCCTGAACGACGCGATCGTCGCGGACGATGTCGACGTAGCGTGCCTCGACGATGTCGGTGTTCGCCGAACTCTTTCCGCCAGCGGTCGTCGCCTCGGCATAGGTCAGCACCAAGCGGTAGGAACCGCTCGGGGTCGGATCGAACCGCTCGAATCGCTGCCGTCATACCGGTGGGCGCCAGCCACGCCTCCAAGGCGTTGCGATCCACGAAGGCGTCGAAGACGTCGGAGACCGAAGCCCCGATCACGCGAGAGGCCCGATCCGTTCGAGACACGATCTGGACCCTACAAGCGTGGCGCATCAGGGCTGGCGGAGTGCCCTTCGCCGGGAGCGTCGCGACCCAGGTCGCGTGCGTGTTCGATCAGTTCTTCGATCTCCTCCGGGGCAT
Source organism: Ilumatobacteraceae bacterium (assembly GCA_963772085.1). Lineage (GTDB taxonomy): Bacteria > Actinomycetota > Acidimicrobiia > Acidimicrobiales > Ilumatobacteraceae > Sva-07. Next base: position 6,042 of record CAVYWH010000013.1, on the reverse strand, counting down.
CCTCGCTCCGGGCGTCGATCTCCGCTGCTTCTTGATCGATGGGATCGGGTTGTCCGTCGTCGGTGGTGTCGTGACTTCGATCATCGGGCATGCGGCGCTCCTCGTCATGGATGGGTGATCCGATGGGTACCCGCGACAGCCGATCGACGTCCGCCATCTCCCCGTTCGAGCGCACGGTCGGTTCGAGCGCACGTCGTACACCCAGGGTGTCAGCGAGGAGCCGGTCGAGTTCGGGGTGCGAAGACACCGCGTTCGAGCAAGCTCGACACGAGCAGTCCGTAGAAGAGAGCGATCAGTGCACCCACGACGTTGTTGGTGATGCGAGAGTGGCCGATGGACTGCAGGTTGTCGGAGTTGTCGACTCCGTACAGCTCGATCGTCAGGATGAGGAACGCGGTCCCGAAGGGCGTGACATACAGCTGGCTGGTTCTGGCCCCGATGGTCAAGACCGTGATGACCGCGCAGACGATCGCGGTCGCGCCATAGCCGAGGTCCATGTCGAGAATCACGATCACGAGCAAGGTCCCCGCGATGGTCGACAATGCGCGGCCAACGCCTCGCCATCCGGTCATCTGCTGAACGGGCCTGATGACCAACAACGCGGCGGTGGCGATCCATCCCGGCTTCGGCATGTCGAACGCGTGGCCAACGAGGATGGCCGTTGCCGCGGTGAGCCCGAGCAGCACGCCGTATGTCTTGGCATGGCTCGGTTGCGCAGCCGCGAGACGCTCGGCGACGTTGGCCTCCGGTTCGAACTCCCGAACGGGCAACATCACCAGACACGACCAGAGCGAGCCGGCGATGAAGGCGACCATCAAGCCGGCGGCATCACCGATGGTGTAGCCCGTCCCCACCCCGAGGGCGGGGATCAGAATGCCCAGCAACACCCCGCCCGCCGGCCTCGACGATGCCAGAACCGTGGCACCGAAGCAGATGACGAAGAAGACGAGCGCCGTCGCGACCAGATCGAAGGAATTGAAGACCAACGCACCGAGGAAGATTCCGAGGCCGAACAAGCAGCCGACGAGGCCGTACACGACACGCAGCCGGCGGCGCGGGGCGATGCCCATCAGTGACGTCGGCAGCAGCCCGATCGCGAACGCCACGCCGATCGTGAGATGACCCGACGCCACGAGAACAACAGCGGGGATCACACCCACTGCGGCATGTCGGCAATCCTGCCGAGTGAACCGAACGAGCTGCGACACGGGGCAGTGATGCTCCCACATCGGCGACCAGGTTTCGTGCTTCGCCGGCGGGACGGCCGACGCGCTCCGACCGCTCGGCTTCGTCCGCACGCCCCGCTCGGGCTAGTCCGTCTGTCGATCGCGGTGGCGCGATTCGATCGGACGGACGACGAAGACATACTCGCCGCTGTTCTCGTCGGCCGGGGATCGATCGAAGTCGCCGTACAGCGCCTCGACCTCGAGGCCGGCGACATCGATGAGGCCGAGCCATTCGTTCTTCGTCGCCCACCACAACGAGCTCGTCGCTCCGCTGTCCAAGACGATGTCGACGCGGTTGTCGCCCACCACGAAGTGGTCGGTGTGGGCGTACGCGCCTCGACGACTCGGACACCATCTGCTCGCGCGGCGAACTCATGGTCGAAGGCGAATGCGTTCCAGGCGAAGCGGCCGCCCGGACGTAGCGAGGCGGCCACCCGCTCGAAGACACGGCGGCGGGCGGCCCAGGTCGGGACATGGAGGAGGGCACGAAACGGGCAGATGATGAGCGCCGCTGGTTCGTCGAGTTGCAGTTCAGCCATGTCGCCGAGGTGGAGCTCGAGCTCGACGCCCGCCTCGTCGGCACGGCGTCGAGCCGCGTCGAGCATCGCCGTCGATGTGTCGACGCCGATGACGGGGCGTCCGGTGGCCAGCGCGATCGGCACGGCGACGCGGCCGCTGCCGATCGCGAGCTCGACGATCGGACCGTCGGCTTCCCGAGCGAGCCCGACGTAGAAGTCGACGTCGGCGGTGAGACCGGCCGTCCACTGGTCATAACCCTCGGCGAATTCATCGGGCCACGTCATCGAACAACGGTAGGCGCGTTACCGCGGTGATGGCGGTCTCGATCTTCAGAACCGCCAACGCATCGAACCCGGCGTGTCCTCGGCGGTACCCACCGCGGTCGCTGTGCGCGCCGCCACTTCGTAGACGAACCACGGCGGCGGCCCGAGGGTCGGCGCGTTGAACGGTGCGGTGATGCCGGTTCCCGAGTCGTCGGGCTGCCGCGGGCCATCCGCTCTGCGCCCACAACGCCGCGATCCGGGCCACGATCGTCGAGTCGGTGACGCGTTGCGCTTCGCCTGCGACCATCACGTCGAAGCCTTTCGTGGCGACACTGACCGTGCATCGCGCGTCGCGTGCCACGTTCCTCGCCTTACGGGTACGTTCGCCGGTCTGGAACCAGCATGAGCCGGCGTGCCACAGTGCCCCGACGCTCGTCACGTGTGGGCTGCCGTCGGTGTTCAGCGTCGTCAGCCAGAACGTCGAGCGGTTCGGTGAGCGCGGGTCGTCGTGCATCAACAGGTCGGCGAGCTGCGTTTCGACCTGCGACCACTCGATCGCGGGCAGCCCTTCGGCGAGCGCAAGGTTGGTTGCCTTCATGGTTCCTGAGCCTCCATCTCCGCCCGCACCGCATCATCAGGCCGTCAGCCCCCATCGCTCTGGTTCGAGTTTGCCCGTCGATGCAGCCGCAGATCAACCGCAAGCCGTCGGTACGAGACGTCGCAGAGCCACCGCCCCGACGAGTCCGCGTCAGAGGTATCCACCGGACTCGTACTCGGCGGACGGCAGACGTATCCGTCGCCCGCTGATCAGACGGGGAACGACTTGGATCAGGTGGGCTTTCGGCCCGATCCAGGGCTCGACATGTACCGACTCGAGCTCTTGGGGCGTCACCTCGTGAGCGATGCCGCGTACCAGCACGCTCCAACCCGACCGCTCGAGCGGGTCGATCGCATCGATCTGAAAGGCAACAGGATGGCGCTGGAGCGCGTCGAGCTTCGTTCCGGCATCCGTTCGAAACACGATCGTGTCGGCGCTGAGTCGATAATTCACGGGGACCACGAACGGCATGTTGTCGTCTCCGATCACCGCGATCCGGCCGACGGAATGGGCGGCCAAGAGCGCCAAGCACTCCTCACGTGTGAGCGCTTCGAGATCGATCGGGGCTCGATCGTCATCGTGCTGATCCACACCTCCAGAATGCCGATGGACGGCAGCGAACGCCATGGACCTTCGACCCGAAATGCCGACCCGAGCTCGCGCGTGGGTCTGACCCCACGCGAGGTCAGGGTGGGTCGGTTGCTGGGCGGTCCCGCCGTCCCCGGTGGCGGAAGCCCTCAGTTGTTCCTGGTCGCCCAGATGATGGCGGTGTCGCCCGGCCAGTCGTGGAACAGGCCCGCGGGCGACACATCGGTCAACAACGCCGTGACCTCGGCCACGAATGTGTCCAGGCGATCACCGAACCGATCGGGTGCGGCAAAGGACATGGACAGGTAGCCGGAGACCACTTCGTCGGTCGTGCGCACGATGTCGGCGCGACCGGGGGCGAATGCAACGCGCGACGCGCCGAACGGCGAGTCCTCGAGCGACGCCTCGTAGGTGTCGACTCGCGGGCTGCGTGACCAGCCGAGGTAGCGACCGAGCAATGCCTCGATCTCGTCATGCGGAATTGGCGGGGCAGGCGGGTCGTCCGGCGGCGCACCGTGTTCGAGCGCCGGGGCGATGAGGGCCACCGCGCCACCCACCTCGAGCAGGTCGTGGACCATGGCGAGCACCAGCTGACGATCGGTCCAGTGGATCGACTGCCCGAATGTCACGAGCCGCGCCGCTGGCAGGTCCAGCCCGGCGAGGTCCTCGGCCCGAGCCTCGCATCCAGGTCGCCGTCACCGCACGGTCGTCCGCGTGACGACGAGCCTGGACGAGCATCTCGGGCTCAGGGTCGATACCGATCACCGTGTCGAACAACGGGGCCAGCTGCACAGCGAGCACGCCCGGTCCGCAGCCGACGTCGATCAGTGCGCCCGTCGCGTCGAGACCGATCTCCGCTCGCAACACGTCCGGCAGTTGCGCCGAATACGGGGGGCGCCCCCGCAGATAATGAGGAGCTGCCGTGGCGTACGGCCGGGCGCGGTCACTCATCGCGCCATCTTGGCCCCGCGTGGGTCTGACCCCACGCGTCGATCAGGGGGCGCACTGACCGACGGCGAGTGGTGCGCTACGGCTCAGCCCGGGGGAGAGTCGTGCTGGCGAGCTGTTTGACGACGATCACGACATCGTCCCGGGTCGTCTCGGGGCTGAGCAGACGGATGAGACCGTCGGCGATGCTGTGGACGGTGGATCCGTAGAGCTCGGTGGCGCCGACCGAAAGGCGGTCGAGCCCGATGTCGATCGATTCGCCTCGACGTTCGATCAGCCCGTCGCTGTAGAGAACGAGCACATCTGCGTCGTCGACGTCGACCGCGGCGTTCGCTCGCGGTCTTTCGTTGGCGATGGACAGGGGTGGGCCTCCGGCTTGGTCGAGCCACGTGACTCCAGCCGCATTGACGATCAACGGCGGCGGGTGGCCGGCTCGGGCGTAGGTGAGGGTGCGCTGGTTGCGATCGAAGACCGCGCAGACGACCGTCGCGTACGCGGCACCCTCGATCGATGACGCGAACGTGTCGAGTCCGTCGAGCACCGCCGCCGGATCTCGGCCTTCGAGGATCATCGCCCGTGCCGCGCTCCGCAGCTGGGCCATGACCGTCGCTGCTTCGAGGCCGTGGCCGACGCAGTCGCCGACGATGAGACCGCGTTGTTGGTTGCCGATGTCGATGACGTCGTACCAGTCGCCGCCGACGGCGAGATGGCCGACGGCGGGCAGGTAGCGCGCGGCGACGGTCGGGAGATCGCTGACGGGTTTGAGCATCGAGGCCTGCAACGTGTCGCTGATCCGGCGGTATTCACCGATCTCGACGGTCCGTCGATACGCGCCGTCCAATGCGCTGGTGACCACGTCGGCGATCAACGTCAGGAATCTTCGGTAGCTCGCGTCGAATGGCCGTTGGGGATTCAACGACACCACCATCGCCCCCCGCACTCCACCGAACGAACCGCCGATCGGCATGACGAACTCGCCTGGCCGGCATCGTCTCGGTGCCGTCGCCACCGACCACGACCGGCGTTCGTTGGGTGTCGGTCAGCATCGCCGAGACGTCGACTTGGGCGACGTCGTCTCGCCGGGTCGACGCAACGAGTACGAAATCGTCGGCCACCTGGAGGTAGATGTCGCACTCCCGCACGCCGGCAGAATCCTGCGAGCGCCGCAGCTACGCGGGCGCACACGTCGGTCACCTGCTCGGAATCGACCAACTCGGTCTGCACCCGTGCCAGGCATTCCAGCCGTCGATGGTCCACGATCTGATCCGTGGTCTCCGACGCCACACACAGCACGCCGCCGATCTCACCCCGGTCGAACAACGGACCGTAGGAGAACGTGAAGAAGCATTCCTCCCGATAGCCGTTGCGCTCGAGGATCAACTCCTGGTTCGTCTCGAGTGTCGGAACCCCCGTCGTCATGACGGACTCGAACAACGGTCCGATCTGTTCCCAGATCTCCGGCCACACCGTTCGCGCCGGCGAGCCGAGCGCCGCAGGATGCTTCTGCGTGCCGAGCATCGGTCGGTACCCGTCGTTGTAGATCTTGATCAGCTCCGGACCCCACGTGACCAGCATCGGGAACCGAGATGACAAGCACACCGACACCGCGAGCCGAAGGCCCTCGGGCCACTCCACGATCGGACCCAAGGATGTCGAAGCCCAATCGAAGTCTTGGATCGCGCGTCCCATCTCCGACAGGTCGAAGACTCGATCGAGCCATGCATCCACGCCTCGATCATCGGACTCCATAACGCCGCCCACCGTAGCTGTCACTCCTCGGCCCATCCATCGGCGGGCCTTCGGTTCGTGCGAGCATCCGGACGGCCCACACATTGCATCAATTTGATTTGATTGGATCGACGAGGTTCGCTACCGTGGTTACGTGACGTCGAGCAGGTCG
>CAVYWH010000012.1:0-145720 GCA_963772085.1 Ilumatobacteraceae bacterium | reverse complement strand
GGTGGTGTCCTAGGCCACTAGACGAACGGGCCAAGTAGCGAGCCGGAACGATATCACCGCTGCACGGCATTGCGACCGGAGCCTGGACTCCACGAACGGTCAGAGGGTTCGCAGCCGAGAAGGAGGCCGCAAGAGCTGGGGTGCAGGGACTCGAACCCCGAACGACAGTACCAGAAACTGCTGTGTTACCAATTACACCACACCCCAAGATGCGAGGGTCCTCGTCGCGAGAACCGGTGCGGCGGACGATTGTACCGGTCAGCTCCAACGATTGCGGTGCGTCAATCGGTGAGATCGTCGAGACGCTCGAAACCGATCACCCGACCGACCGCCACACCGGCCGCTTCACCCAGTTCGCGTTCCAGACGTTGGCCCCGGTGACGATCGACGTCGGTGTCGGTGACGTGTACGCCCGCAGGCCGAGGTCGGCGGCCGTCATGCGGCTGCGCAGGGCGTGATACGGGTCGGTGACGATCAGCACGGTGTCGAGCCACGCGCCGAGAGGAGGTCGGCGGCACCGGCCAGCGACTCGTAGGTCGACGCACCCTCACCTTCCCGCACGATCGACGACTCGGGGATGCCATGGTCGATGAGATGGGCGGCGGACGCGTCGGCTTCGGTGAATCGGTCGCCTGGTCGCTTGCCGCCCGTGACCACGATCAGGTCCGCGGCGCCCTGCGTCCACAGTTCGACCACGTGGTCGAGACGGGCTTCCAACTGTGGCGAGGGCCGGCCGTCGTACTGGGCGGCCCCCATCACGACGATGGCATCCACCGATCTGGCCTGATCGGTGCGTCCGGTCGACCACACCTGCCAGAACGAGAACAGGAAATACACCACGGCGAGCGCGACCACGCCGGCCATCACCAGCAGGATCCGCCACCACACTCGGCGCCGTGACACCGAGCGGGGTGGCGGTGCGATGGGGACGCTCGTCCCCGCCACCGGGGTGTGATCGACGGCGCTGGAGGCGTGGGCGTCGGCCACGTCGATCATTCCCGACCAGCGGAACCCGCACCGACGGTCCCGGCGCGTTCGGCGGCCAGACGCAAGCGACGCATCGTCTCGTCGTGGCCGAGCACCTCGAGCGACTCGAACAGCGGCGGTCCCACGGCACGCCCCGTGACGGCGACGCGCAGGGGGGCCTGGGCCTTGCCGAGCTTGAGTTCGTAGCGCGCCATGACCTCCTCGGTGGCGGTCTTCAGGACATCGGCCGTCCAGCGGCCGGCGTCACTCAGCCCCTCGAAGGCGCCCGTCAGATCGTCGAGCAGCGGACGAGCCCACTCCGGTGCGAACGCCTTGGCCCATGACGGTTCGTCGTAGTCGACCGGAGCGTCGCTCGGCCAGAACACGAAGTCGACCTTGCCGGGCACCTCGTCGAACTTGACCAGGCGTTCTTGGATGTGCGGGGCGATGGCGGCGAACGTGTCACGGTCCCAGGCGTCGGGAATCTCCTCCGAGGCCCTCGCGATGAATGCGTCGAGCGGCATGGCCCTGATGTAGTCACCGTTGAACGCGTCGAGCTTCTTGACGTCGAAGTACGCCGGCGAGTGCGTCACGTCGGCGAGCCGGAATGCCGCTTCCATCTCCGTCCAGGGGACGATCTCGCTGTCGCCGGGTGGCGTCCAGCCGAGCGTCATCAGGTAATTGACCATGGCGTCGGCCAGGTAGCCCTCGGCGCGGTACTGCTCGAGCGCCACCTTGTCGCGACGCTTCGACAGCTTCTTGCGCTGCTCGTTGACCAACACCGGCACATGACCCCAGGAGGGGGGTTCGTGGCCCAGCGCACGCCACAGCATCTGCTGTTTGGGAGTGTTGGGGAGGTGTTCCTCGGCGCGTACGACGTCGGTGATCCCCATCTCGATGTCGTCCACGACGTTGGCGAGCAGGAACATCGGGGTGCCGTTACCGCGCAACAGCACGAAGTCCTCGATGGTCGAGTTCTCGAACAGCACGTCGCCGCGTACCTCGTCCCGCACGGTGGTCGAGCCGTCGGGCACCCGGAACCGCAGCACACGTCCGGGACCCGGGCCCAGCCCCCGCTCGCGTGAGTACCCGTCGTAGCCGGAGAGGCCGAGTTCCTTGGCGCGTGCCTGGATCTCCTCGGCGGTGAGGTCGCAGTAGTAGGCGAATCCCAGGTCGAAGAGCCGGTTCGCCGCTTCCACGTGGGCGGCGGCGTTGGCGCTCTGGAAATGTGGGCCCTCGAAGTGCGGATCGTCGGCCGAGATCCCGATCCACGCCAACGCGTCGATGATCCCGTCGGTCCACTCCGGACGGTTCCGCGCCTCGTCGGTGTCCTCGATCCGCAGCACGAACGTGCCGCCGACGCTGACGGGCGAGCGCCCAGTTGTGCAGGGCGGTGCGCGCGCCGCCGACGTGGAACGAACCCGTCGGCGACGGGGCGAATCGGTATCGGGGCGATGCCGTCAGGTCTGCCATGGCGCCGTCGACGCTATCCGCGCTCCCACCTGGCGACGGCGACACGTCCAGGCAGCGGCACGTGGGTGGTGCCGATCCGTCAACGGGCGACGAGGGTCAGATTGCGCAGCTGGCGCAGCGCCACCGACAAGGTGGTCAGGTCGAAGCTCTCCGCTCGACGGATCTCCATGTGCATCGCGATCGCCTTGCCGACCGACCGCTGGTTGTTGGAGATCCACGCTGCTGTCGAACCGTCGGTGGTACGCAGCACGTTGCGGGTCAGTGAGGCCAGCACGGACAACAGATCGTCACGCAGTGCGGACCTCGCCTGCGTCTGCCAGCGGTCCGAACGCGACAGGCGTCCGATGCCGTCCCACAACCACATCAGGTCGAGCGCCTCGAAGATCGACCAGTAGACGGTGGCCGCCAATTCGATGGGACAACCTTGCGCCCTCGCGACGTCGATGATGTCGAGCGACGGGTGCATCCAGCGCCATCGTGCCGATCGGGTGGCGAGCCCGACGGGAACGCCGGCCTCGATCCGCTCGGTACGGCGCTGAGCGATCGCGGCGCCGACCCGGCCCGACGCATACTGCTCGAGCGACCCCTCGATCCTCGAGATGCCGGGAGCGAAGGCATCGATGGTCGCCTTGACGTCGAAACTCGGAGGGCGATGGCGCAGGATCCAACCCGCCGCACGTTCGGCCATCCGCCGCGCATCGAGGAACAGGTCGAGCTGCACCTCGAACGGCACCAGGTCACCGATGGCGTCGATCTCCACCCAGCGCACTTCGGAGCCGACGATGCTGCGGGCAGCGAGAAAGGCTCGGGCCACGTCCGCGACCGAGCTGCCGGTGTCCTCGGTCATCCGATGATCGAAACTGATGCCGGCGAGGTTCACCATGCTGTTCACCAGGGTCGTCGCGATGATCTCCCGTCGCAGTCGATGCTGGCGGAGCGCGCCGGGGAAGCGATGGCGCAACGCCGAGGGAAAGTAGTTCAGCAGGTCGGCTTCCAGGACCGGATCGTCCGGGAGGTCGGTGCCGAGGATCTCGTCGATGTCACAGCTCTTCGTGTAGGCGATCATCACCGCGAACTCCGGGGCGCTGAGTCCCGACCCGAGGCTCTGGCGCTCGGCGATCTGCTTGTCCGTCGGAAGGTGCTCCATCGCCCGGTCGAGCAGCCCCTCCGCCTCGAGCAGGTCGAGATACCTCGCGTGCACGTTGACCATCGGCAGCGCCTGATGACGCGCGATCGTCAACGCGAGGGTCTGGTCGCGGTTGTCGTCGAGCACGAGCTCGGCCACCTCCGCCGTCATGCTCTCCAGCAGCGTGTTGCGCTGCGCGTACGTGAGTTCGCCGTCGCGCACCAGCCGGTCCAGTGCGATCTTGATGTTGACCTCGTGGTCGCTGCAGTCGACGCCGGCCGAGTTGTCGATGGCGTCGGTGAAGATCAGGCCGCCGGCGATGGCGTACTCGACCCGGGCCAGCTGGGTGAAGCCGAGATTGCCACCCTCCGCCACCATCCGGCAGCGCAGGGTCGAGGCGTCGACGCGGAGTGCATCGTTGGCCCGATCGCCGACCGCTTCGTCGGTCTCCGTCGATGCCTTGACATACGTGCCGATCCCACCGTTCCACAGCAGGTCGACCGGGGAGCGCAGGATGGCCGAGATCAGTTCGTCGGGGCGCAGCGTCACGGTGTCGACGGCGAGCCCCAGCACCTCCCGCACCGGATCGGTGATGGCGATCGCCTTGAGCGACCGTGCATGCACACCACCGCCGTGGGACAGGACCGATGCGTCGTAGTCGGCCCAACTGGAGCGCGGCAGCTCGAACAGACGTCGGCGCTCCGCGTAGGAAAGGGTCGGATCCGGGTGGGGGTCCAGGAAGATGTGGCGGTGGTCGAACGCCGCGATCGAGCAGGAGATCGGTCGACAGCAGCATGCCGTTGCCGAACACGTCCCCGGACATGTCGCCGATCCCCACCACCGTCAGGTGGTCACGGTCGGCGTTGACGCCGAGCACCCGGGCGTGACGGCGAACGCTCTCCCACGCACCGCGGGCCGTGATGCCCATCTCCTTGTGGTCGTAGCCCTGGCTGCCGCCGGAGGCGAACGCGTCGCCGAGCCAGAAGTCGTACTCCGCGGCGATCTCGTTGGCGATGTCGCTGAAGGTCGCCGTGCCCTTGTCGGCGGCCACCACCAGATAGGGATCGTCGTCGTCGTGTACCACCGTGTCAGGCGGATGAACGACGGTTCCACCCACCACGTTGTCCGTCACGTCGAGCAGGCTGCGCACGAAACGCTGGTACCGGTCGACGCCCTCGGCGCGCACCGCGTCACGATCCGCCGGATCGGCGTGGGCGCCCTTCACCACGAAGCCGCCCTTCGCTCCGGTCGGCACGATCACCGCGTTCTTGACCATCTGGGCCTTCATCAGGCCCAGCACCTCGGTGCGGAAGTCCTCGAGCCGTTCGCTCCAGCGCAGGCCACCACGCGCAATGGGCCCACCGCGCAGGTGGACACCCTCGACGAACGGCGAGCAGACGAAGATCTCGAACTGCGGGCGAGGTTCGGGGAGGAACGCGATGTCGCTGGGACGGAGCTTCACCGCGATCTCGTCACGAAGGTGGAACGCATTGGTTCGCACGGTGGCCTCGATGAGGGTGAGGAACGCCCTGCAGATCCGGTCGTCGTCGAGCGACGGTACGGCGTCGAGCTGTTCGAGCAGCGAGCGGCGGATGTGATCGGTGAGCTCGAGACGGCGGGGGGCGTCGAGCATCAGCGCAGGATCGAAACGGGCGTCGAACAGCTTGACGAGCAAGCGGGCGATGGCCGACTGCCGGACGAGGGCCTGCTCGACGTACTGCCCGCTGAACCGGAAGCCGACCTGGCTGAGATAACGGCGATAGAGACGCAGCACGGCGACCTGACGCGTGTCGAGCCCGCCCTCGAGGACGAGCCGGTTGAGCCCGTCGGACTCGATCGTGCCTGCGACCAGACCGATGAACGCCCGCTGCACCTCGGCCTGCCGCGCCTCGTCGATGTCGTCCTGGTCGACCCGCACACCGATCTCGTAGACCGACACGGTGGTGCGCGCCTCGTCGGGCCCGCCGTCACTGTCGGCGTCACCGACGGCGAAGACGGTCGGGTGTTCCTCCACCGCCTGCAGACCCAGCTGGCCGAGGACCGGCACGAGCGCAGCGAGCGTCGATCCCGCACCGCGGAAGTAGACGCGGAACCGCCAGTCGCGACCCTGGCCGCCCTCGGAATCTGTCGTCGACGCGCGGGTGAACGCGGTGGCGATGCGCGGCGTGGCCGACGACGGATCGGGGAGGTCGGTCGTGCCGACGGACACCGAGCCGTCGTCGTCCGGCAGCGGGACCATGGCCGCCACCTGGCGGAGGTCCACCACCGCATCTGCCGGGACCGTGCGGGCGCGGTATTCGGGCGTGGCGGACCCACCCACCAGGTCGAAGATCCGTTCGCCCTCGATCGGGCCCACCGTGCCCGCCAGCGCTCGTCGGGTCTGCTCCTCCCAGGTCTCCGACGCGAGGTCGATGGCGGCGCCGAGTTCGTCGAGATCGACCAGTTTGGTGGCCCGCACCGTCATCGAGATCCGCGCCAGCGAACTGGTACCGAGCATCGTTTCCAGGTCGCGCACTTCCCCGCCGTACTGGTGCGCGACGAGGCGCGCCACACGATCCGGCAGCAGCGCGTCGAACCTCGACGCCGGGACGTACACCAGCACGGTCGTCAACGGGCCCACCGGTTCGGCGACGTCGAAGACCCGCACGATGCGCCGTTCCTGGAGCCCGACGATGTCGATGACGAGCTGGGCGAGAGCGTGGGCGTCGAGCTCGAAGACCAGGTCTCGTGGCAGCGTCTCCACGACGTTGCGGATGGCCCGGCCGGTGTGGCTCATGACGTCGAGCCCCGACAGGCCGAGCACTTCGGTCGCCCGCTCGCGCAGCACCGGAATGGCGAACACGCTCTCCCGGTAGGCCGAGCTCGCCAGTAATCCGAGGAAGCGGTACTCCCGCCTGGTGCCGGGTGGGCGCACCGAGACACAGAGCATGCGGTCAGCCCGATGTACGGTCGACACTGCGTCGGTGCGCGCCAGCACGACCCGCTGATCGCCGGGCAGGCTCGGCGGGTCGACCGTGGTGGCATCGAGTCGGGCATCCAGGCGCAGCAGGCCGAGCCCCGAGAGATGTTCGAGTTCGAGCCCGTCGCCGTCGGTGCGGCGGTAGATCGCCGACGCCAGCATCACGAGGTGTTCCGTGGCCAACCACGTGAGCAGCGGGTCGCCGTCGGCGACGCTGAGCAGTCGGTCCTGCATCGGAGTGAAGTCGTCGACCACCAGGTGGACCTCGGCGATGGCCGCCCGGACCTCGCGCTCCAATGCCGCCGCCACCTCGGCGCTGCAACGGTCGATCTCGATCTGGGTCCACGCTTCGACCACGTCGTCCGGACCGGGTTCCTCGGCGATGCCGGTCAGCACGCCGTCGGCGTCACGTTCGGCGGCCAACGTGGGATGGACGAGCAGGTGGATGCCGAGGCCGTGCCGGTCGAGGACCAGCCGCACCGTGTCGACCAGGAACGGCATGTCCTCGGTGATGAACAGCAGGATCGCGCGGTGCGACCGCCACCCGTCACGCTCGAGGCCGGGCGACAACACCTGCACGAGGATCTCGCCCGGTTGACGGCGCCGGCCGAGGCGCAGGTGCGCGTACCCGCGGCGTACAGGTCGTCGCGTGCACGATCGTCGGCGTCGTCGTCGGGGAGCTCGGAGTAGTACTGGGGAAGCAGCGAACCGAGCAGCGTGTCGTCAGGGCGTCGCTCGTGCGCCAGCGCCTCGAGGTCGCTCAGAATGTCGGCCACGTCATTGTGTCCCATCTCCCTCGCACCATTGTGTGCACCACGCCCACCCACGTTTGCGTCGCGCATTCCGTGCCGTGCGCAACGCTGAACGCGACGCGAACGACTGTCGGGCACGGTACCTCGCTGGCGCAGCGCGACCGCGCCGGGTGCTGATCTCAGCCCGGCGGGGGATGCGTCGCGTGCTGGTTTCGATGAGAATGTCGGGATGGCACAACAGGTGAATGTCCTCGGTACCGAACTGCAGCCGTGCTCGTTCGACCCCATCACCGGCTACTACCGAACGGGTTGCTGCGAGAACCGCGGCGACGATCCAGGGATGCACACGGTGTGTTGCCGAGTGACCGACGACTTCCTCGCGTACTCGAGAGAGCAGGGCAACGACCTGTCGACACCGATGCCCCAGTTCGGGTTCGCCGGTCTCGTCGACGGTGACCAGTGGTGCGTGTGCGCCGACCGGTGGAAGGATGCACTGGACGCCGGCCGGGCCTGCCCGGTCGTGCTGGAGTCGACGCACATGTCGACACTGGAGTACGTGGACCTCGCCGACCTTCGTTCCCACGCTGTGACCGCATGACGAATCCGGTCACCGCCGACGTCGGGACGCACGGCGAGCACCGTGCGGTGTCGGGCGGGCTCGCTCGGGCCGCCGTCTTCGGCATCAACGACGGGCTGGTGTCGAACGTCTCGCTGATCCTGGGCTTCGCCGGCTCAGGGGTCGACGCTGAGATCGTCCGGCTCGCCGGTCTCGCCGGAGCGGTCGCCGGCGCCATCTCCATGGCCGCCGGCGAGTGGATCAGCATCTCCGCCCAGAACGAACTGATCGATCGGGAGGTGTCGGTCGAGCGGCGGGCGATCGCAGGGAACGCGGTCGGGGAGACCGCCGAACTGGCGGCCATGTACGAGGCCGACGGCATGTCGCCCGACGTGGCGGCGGCCGCCGCCGCCGACGTGATGGCGAACCCTGCGCACGCGCTCACCGTGCACGCCCGCGCCGAGATGGGCGTCGACCGCGTTCGCTGCCCTCGCCGCTCAAGGCGGCGGTGATCTCGTTCGCCTGCTTCCTGGTCGGAGCGTTGCTGCCGCTCGTGCCATGGATCGGCGGGGCCTCGGGCGCCGGGCCCGCCGTCGCCTCCCTTGCGCTGGGCGTGATCGCCGCGGCGTTCGTCGGTGCCGCCATCGGCCGCTTCGCCGAGCGCTCGATCGTGGCGTCGGTCATCCGCCAGGTCGTCATCGTCCTGGTCGCCTGCGCCGTGACCTACGCCATCGGCGAACTCTTCGACGTCAACATGTCCTGACCCCGCACACCCTCGTTTGTGACAAGAAAAATGTGCACAGGGGCACAAACATTTTGTCGCAAACGTGGATGAGCGGGACCGTGCGTAGCCTCGGCGGGATGCGCCGACCCTCCGGTACCGCACGTGCCGTCGGACTCGGTGTCGTGCTCGCCCTCCTGGCTGCCGGGTGCTCATCGGAGTCCGAAGGCGATCAAGCGGCCGCCACCGTGGTGGCGACCGCGACTGCGCAGCCGAGCACGACCGGCGCCGCGCCGTCGACGAGCTCGGCCCCGACCACGTCCAGCTCGACGTCGACCAGCTCATCCTCGACATCGACATCGACCAGCTCGACCTCGACATCGACCACCTCGACCTCGACCACGTCCACCTCGACATCGACGGTCGCCATTGCGGACGCGCCGGGCACGCTCGACCTCGCCGCGCCCGTCGTCGGGCTCGGCCGGTCGGTCAACGGCGCACCCATCGTCGCCGAACGCATCGGTGAGCGCGGCGGCCGACCGGTGGTGGTGATCGGGGTCATCCACGGCGACGAGGACGACGGCGTGGCGATCGTCGACGAACTGCGCAGCAATCCGGTTCCGGAGGGAGTGGAACTCTGGCTGATCGAGTCGATGAACCCCGACGGTCAGGCGGCGCAGCTGCGCCAGAACGCCAACGGCGTCGACCTCAACCGGAACTTCCCCTACAAGTGGGGTGTGATCGGGGCGCCCGGCGACTCCCAGTACGCCGGCATCGGCCCTGCGAGCGAACCGGAGACACAGGCCGTCGTCAACTTCGTCGGCCAGCTGCGGCCGGAGATCGTGATCTGGTACCACCAGGATCTGTTCGTCATCAGCCCGGCGGAGGGCCGCGAGGGCCGCGTTCGCGCCCGCTACGCGGAGCTGACCGGCTGGCCGATGGGCGGCATCACCGGTGGCACGTACACCGGAGTGGCCGCCACCTGGGCCCGCAACGCGTTGTCGGCCGACGACGGCGTGGCCTTCATCGTCGAGTTGGGCCCGACCCTCTCGCCCGAGGACGCCGAGCGGCACGCCGACGCCGTACGCATCATCGGCGCCGAAGGCTGAGGGGCAGCTGGGGCGGCGTCAGCGACTCGCTCCTGTCCTCGGGGCGCCGGCGCCCTCAGAGGAAGCGGGCGAACACGTCGAGCGGTTCCCGTCCCGACACCAGCGAGTTGATCGGGTGGTCGAGGTCGGCATGGCCGATGGCGACGCCGCAGAAGATGCGTTGCTCGGGGGCGCCTCCACGAACTCGCTCACCGCCTGTTCGTACACCGCCCACGCCTCCTGCGGGCACGTGTCGAGTCCCGCCTCCTGCGCCAGAAGCATGAACGTCTGCAGGAACATGCCGAGATCCGACCACTGTGGCGGACCCATCTGCCGTTCGACGAAACAGAAGATGGCCGCCGGCGCACCGAAGAAGTCGAGATTCTTGGCGAACTGGGCCAGACGACCGGGCTTGTCCTCACGAGAGATGCCGATCGTGGCGTACATGTCCTCGCCGACCTTGAACCGCGACGACCGGTACGGCTCGGTCAGGCCCGCCGGATAGATGTCATAGGCGGGCGCCTCGATCGGACGGGTCGCGATGAACGATCGGAAGCGTTCCATCGAGGGTCCGTTGAGCACGTAGATCCGCCATGGCTGGACGTTGCCGCCGGAGGGGGCACGCGAGGCGGTGGTGAGCAGTCGGGCGATCGTCTCGTCGGCGACGGGGTCGGGCCGGAACGCCCGGATCGACCTACGGGCGTTGACGGCGTCGGTGACGTTCATCGGTGCAGTCTGGCGAGTCGCATCCCGCGGCTGCGCATCGAACCCACGGCGTTCAGGCATGATCGATCGACGGCGAGGCGACCACCCGCCCGTAGCCGGTGGTCCGCTGCTCGGCCGGCCGCCCGAGCGAGGCCGCGAACTCGACGAAGCCCGCCGCCGTCATCTCCTGGCCGTGGCTGGCGCCCGCCGCCCGCGAGATGTTCTCGTTGATGAGCGTGCCGCCCAGGTCGTTGCAGCCGGCGCGCAGCATCTGGGCCACCCCGTCGAGGCCGATCTTCACCCAGCTGGCCTGGATGTTGGGGATGAGTGCTCCGTAGGCGAGCCGGGCGACGGCGTGGACGAGCACCGTCTCGCGGAACGTCGGCCCCCGCCGCGATCTGCGCTGCAGGTAGATCGGCGAGGCCATGTGGACGAACGGCAGACCGACGAACTCGGTGAACCCCACGGCACCGATCGAGAGCGACTCCTTCTGCAGATCGCGGGTGCGCACGATGTGGCGGGCCCAGTGCACCGGCTCCTCGACCGCTCCGAACATCATGGTCACGTTGGAGTGCAGGCCGACGCGGTGCGCCACGCGGTGCGCCTCCAGCCATTCCTCCGTGTCGACCTTGTCCGGGCAGAGGATCGCCCGGATCTCGTCGTCGAGGATCTCCGCCGCCGTCCCCGGGAGCGACGCCAGGCCGGCCTCCTGCAGCCGACGGAGATACGTCTCGAGATCCTCACCGAGCCGCTTGGCGCCCTCGGTCACCTCGAGCGCGGTGAAGCCGTGCACGTGCATGTCGGGCACCGCCGCCTTCACCGCTCGCGTCACGTCGATGTAGTAGTCGCCGTCGAAGTTCGGGTGGATGCCGCCCTGCAGCGTGACCTCGGTGGCACCCATGTCCCAACCCTCCCGGGCTCGCTCGGCGATGTCGTCGAGCGTGAGCAGGTACGGGGTGCCGCGGAGGTTGAGGGACAGCGGTCCCTTGGAGAAGCCACAGAACTTGCACTTGAACGTGCACACGTTCGTGTAGTTGATGTTGCGGTTGGCAACCCACGTGAGTGCGTCGCCGACGAGTTCCTGGCGCATCCGGTCGGCCGCTTCGGCCACGGCGAGCACCTCGGGACCGCGGGCCTCGAAGAGCGTGACGATCTCGTCGACGCCGGGTTCCTCCGGCCTCGATGCCGGCGAGCACCGCGGCGAGCGCCGCTCGGCGATTCGAGCCCGGTCGCACGGTGCCCGACCGCGCGCCAACTCGGTCGGTCCGGCGGCGGGATCAGCAGCGGAGGCGGGTTGTCGGCGCCCGAGTACCAGGCGCTCGAACGGTGTCCGACGAGCACGAACTCGGCGCCGTCGGCGACGGTGTCGGCGGCGGTCGTCTGTTCGGGCCACACCTGGCCGGGATCGTCGCGGCCGAGCCATTCGGCGTCGGCGCGGTCCATCACGGGGAAGTGCAGCGCAGGGTCGAGCCAGCGCGTCCGGGCGGCCACGAACTCCGGATAGACCGTCAGGCGTGGCGCGAGCGCGAAGCCCGCGTGCCTCGGTCACGGTCGCGCAGCACGTCGACGTCGGGCCACGGTCGCTCCGGATTGACGTGGTCGGCGGTGACGGGCGAGACGCCGCCCCAGTCGTCGATGCCGGCATCGATCAGGACACCGAAGTCGTCGGTCAGGTTGGGCGGGGCCTGGAGGTGGACGTCGGCTCGGCAGGATCAGGCGCGCCGCGGCGACGGCCCAGAGATAGTCGTCGCTCGGGCACTGCCGGACGCCGCGGCATCGCCGTGCGTACCTTCGGCAGGAAGTTCTGGACGATCACCTCCTGCACGTGGCCGTGGCGGCGATGGCTCGCGGCGATCGCTTCCAGCGCCGGCGAGTCGATCGGCTCGGGTCTCGCCGATGCCGACCAGGATCCCGGTGGTGAAGGGGATCGACAGCTCCCCCGCCGCCTCGAGCGTGGCCAAGCGGCGCGCCGGTGCCTTGTCGGGTGCGCCGCGGTGCGCTTCCAGGTCCTCGGCCACCGATTCGATCATCATGCCCTGGCTCGGGCTCACCGGCCGGAGCGGGGCCAACTCGTCGGCATGCAGTGCACCGGCGTTGGCGTGCGGGAGCAGGCCCGTCTCGCCAGCACCAGCGCCGCCATGGCGGCCACGTAGTGCACCGTCGAGTCGTAGCCGCGATGGCGCAGCCAGTCGCGAGCGATCTCGTAGCGGTCCTCGGGACGCTCGCCCAGCGTGAACAGCGCCTCGTGGCAGCCGGCGCGTGCTCCCTGGCGGGCGATCCCAACACCTGTTCCGGCTCGAGGTAGGCCGATTCGACCCTGGCCGGCGGCTGGGCGAAGGTGCAGTACCCGCACGAGTCGTTGCACAGGAACGTGAGCGGGATGAACACCTTGGGCGAGTAGGTGACGCGGTTGCCGAACGACTCGTGCACGGCGGGCGGCGGCCAGCGCCATGATGCCGGGAAGCAGTCGCTCGCAGCAGATCGGACGATCGCCGCTCATCGGACGCGCCTCGCGAACTGCCGGCCCGGACGGCTGGCGATGCCGGACTGGCGTGAACGTCTGGTCGCAGTGCCAGCACACGAAGGCTTGGTCGAGCGGGTGGCCGCACGCCTCGTGGACGAGCACCGTGGGCGGCCCGTCGTCGCCGCCAGCCATTCGTCGCCCCAGCGCATCAGCGCCACCAGGGTGGGCGACAGCGTCGGCGCCCATGGGGTCAGCCGGTACTCGTACCGCGGCGGGCGCTCACAGTACAGGCGGCGTTCCAGCACGCCGGCCTCGACCAGTCGCTTGAGGCGATCGGCGAGCACCGGGCGGGCGATGTCGAGATCGGTGCGGAAGTCGTCGAACCTGCGCACGCCGCGGAACGCATCGCGCATGATGAGGATGGTCCACCGGTCACCCAGGATGTCGAGGCTCCGCTGGATGGAACATGGCCGTTCGGCCGGATCGGAGGTCTCGTCGTGACGCATCACCCGATCGTAGAGTCAGTTCACTTCCAGAACCAAGTCGGTCCGCATTCCGAACCAACCTGCAACGCTCGGTGCCTGACCCCAGGCGTTGCAGGTCACCAGTTGGTGGCGATGTACTGGGTCTCGCAGAACTCGTAGATGCCTTCGCTGGCGCCTTCGCGACCGAGGCCTGACTGCTTCATCCCGCCGAACGGTGCGGCAGGATCCGACACCGCACCACGGTTGAGCCCCACCATTCCCGCCTGGATGCGCTCGCTCACGCCGAGGCCACGACCGAGGTCGCGGGTGTACACGTAGGCGGTCAGACCCATCTCCGTGTGGTTGGCCTGGTCGATCATGGTGTCGGTGTCGTCGAAGGTGATCACCGGCGCCACCGGACCGAAGATCTCCTCACCCGTGATCGCGGCGTCGGGGGCCACGCCACCCAACACCGTCGGCTCGTAGAAGTGACCGGCACCGGTGCCTCGACGGCCGCCCACCAACACCCGTGCTCCGCCGTCGACCGCACCGGTGACGAGTTCGTCGATGCTGTCGATCGCGTTGGCGTTGATCATGGGACCGCAGGTGACGCCAGGTTCCATCCCGTTGCCGATGCGGATGGCGCCCATCGCGATGGCCAGTTTGCGCGTGAATTCGTCGTTGACCGCGGCGTGCACGAAGAAGCGGTTCGCCGCCGTACACGTCTCGGCCGAGTGACGCATCTTGGCGACCATCGCGCCCTCGACCGCGGCGTCGATGTCGGCGTCGTCGAACACGATGAACGGTGCGTTGCCGCCGAGCTCCATCACGCTCTTCAGCACCCGGTCGGCGGCTCGCTTCAAGAGTGTGATACCGACCTCGGTGGAGCCGGTGAACGACACCATGCGCGTCGCCGGATGTTCCACGGCGGCATCGAACCAGTCGCCCGACGACGTCGTGGGCACGATGTTCACGACGCCATCCGGAACGCCGGCACCCTGCAGCAGCTCACCGATGCGCAACGCAGTCAACGGTGTGAGCGCCGGCGGCTTGATCACCACCGCATTACCGGCGGCCAGGGCGGGAGCGAGCTTGCGGGTGATCATGGCCGCAGGAAAGTTCCAGGGCGTGACGATCACCACGACGCCGACCGGCGGATGGTGCACGATGATCCGGTTGGCGCCCGATGGGGCGTGGCCGAGCGAGCCGTGGATGCGCACCGCCTCCTCGGCGTTCCACCGGAAGAATTCCGCCGAATAGGTGACCTCCGCCTTGGCGTCCGCCAACGGCTTGCCGTGCTCGGTGGTGATCAGCGTGGCCAGCTCGTCGGTGTGGTCGACGAGCGTCTGCCAACAGGCCCGGAGGATCTCACTGCGTTCGCGTGGTGCGGCGGCAGCCCACGCCGGCTGCGCGGTGGCGGCGGCATCGCAGGCCGTGCCGGCATCGGCGGGTGTGCCGGCGGCAACGGACGCCACCAGGTCCTCGGTGGCCGGGTTCTCGACGTCGATCCGATCGCCGCCCGACCCGTCGCGCCATTCCCCGCCGATGAGCAACTGCGTCTGCATGCGATTCATCCTGTCACGACGATCGGCGGCGCGATGACGCACGGGTTGGTCGATCCGCTCGGGCGGCGTCGGCCCGATCAGAGGGGTGCGCAGGCGCCCACGGGGTCGTCGTAGCGATCGTCGAGCACCCACAGCGCGTCGGCCCAGACGGCCGGGTCGCCCGGGGTGAGACCGTCGAACCGGGTGTGCAAGGCGTCGGTCAGCCATGCCCCGAATCCGGCCGCACCGGACGGGCACACGTGGATGCCATCGCGCTTGCGCTCCGGCGTACCGTCGCCGTTCGAGTCCAGTACGCCCGGCTCGTCCCACGTCGGACGGGCGTCGAGCACGTCGAGGTTCCGGCCCGTGCCGTCGTTGGCCAGGTCGGCCGCCACCCCGAACAGGCGGTCGTACTCCGCATTCAGGTCACCGTCCCAGGTCGTGGGTGTCGACACGACCAGCAGCGTCGCGCCCAACGGCTCGAGGTCGTCGGCCAGACCGGCCAACGCGGCGCGGTAGGCCTCGGAGTCGACGTCGGCATCCCAGTTCGAGATCTGCATCAGCACGACGTCGGAACCGAGTTCGGCGGCGCGCTGCGGGATGCGGAGGGACAGGTCGATGTCGGCCCGCTCAGGCGACACGAGACGGAAACCGGGATAGGCCTCCAGGTCGTCGACGTCGAGGCCGGCCGCGGTCAGCGACGCGATCACCGCCGGCGCCAGGTCGTACGCCACGGAGTCGCCCGCCCACAGCACCGAGCTGATGGCGGTCAACGGCACCGGCGCGGTCGTGCTCGGCGCCGTCGTGCTCGGCGCGGTGGTGCTCGGTGCCGTGTCGCGGTCGATGGTCACGTCGGGGACGACCATTGCGTCCGGGCGGTCGGCGGGCTCGGCGATCGGTGCCCGCGTCGTCGGCGCGGCCGACTCGGTCACCGAAGGCCCGGGCGTGTCGGGGACCACCGCGGGGAGGGCGATGGCGGCGGCGTCGAACTCGGCGATCTCCACGGGCGGGTCGGGCAGCAGGAACAGCAACCCGAGCACCGCCGCCACCGACGCTGCCAGCACCACCGCCCCGGACCTTCCCAGGGCCCACGATGCTCGGCGACGGATGGGATCCTCCACCACCCGGAAGGAGGCGTACGCGATCAGGACCGACACCGCCAGTCGTGCCGCGAGCAGGGCGGCTCCGTCGAGGCCGGTGCGTTGTTCGGACAGGATGGTGTACACCGGCCAGTGCCACAGGTAGAGCCCGTAGGACAGGACGCCGATCCACACGAGTGGCCGCCAGCCCAACCCGCGCACCATCCAGCCACGGTCGAGGGCGACGATCAAGGAGATGATCACGGCACACGCCATCGAATGCACCAGCAGTCCGCCTCGATACAGCATGCCCGAGCTCGCACCGTCGATGGCGACCCACGAACATCCGATGAGCACGGCGAACGCGCCGATCATCAATCCCGTCCGGTCACCGAGCGACGCGACGACGCGCCGTGACAAGCGGCGAGCCGGTTCGGTGGCGGCCAGTGCACCTGCCAACAGGGATGCAGCACGGGTGTCGGTCCCCATGTAGACGCGCGTCGGCTCGACCCCGTCGTACAACCACAGCATCGACAGCAACGACACCACCACCGCGCTGAGCGTGAGGATCACGAGCGTACGTGTCGGTCGGCTCGACCACTTCCAGATCGCGACCAGCACGAGCGGCCAGAGCAGGTAGAACTGCTCCTCGATGGCGAGGCTCCAGAGGTGGTCGAACATCGACGGCTGGGCGAACGACTCCCAGTAGCCCCCCGATTCGGCGACGAAGTGCCAGTTGGCGAGATACAGCACCGCCCAGGGTCCGTCGTCCTGTACGCCGGCGAGATCGGCGCCGCTGCCGAACACCCAGGCCCACAACGCGACGACCGTGATCATGGTGAACACGGCGGGGAGCAGCCGCCGGAACCGGCGTCCCCAGAACGACCCGAGTGCGATGCCGTGCCCCCCGACGCTCGTCGCGTCCCGGATCAACAGCGACGTGATGAGGAACCCGGAGAGTGCGAAGAACAGGTCGACGCCCAGGAATCCGCCCTGCAGGTAGCCGGCATGGAAGATCAGCACCGCGATCACGGCCGCCGCCCGCAGCCCGTCGAGTGCCGGCACGTGCTTCCACTCGGTCAGCGAGGGAGTGCGCGGCGCGACGACGTCAGCATTCACCTCGTCGGCCACCGTCACGGCCGACATTCTGGCCGACGATGCCATCGCTTCCGACATCCCATCGGTTCGACGCACGGCGCTCCTGTCAGAGCCGACGGATGTCGGGATTGAACGCGCGAGGCGCTCGTCGAGGGGCGTGCAGACCGGCGCTCGAGAGCAGGCGAACGATTCGTTGACGATGACCGGCCCACGGCGCAAGGTGCGCACACATCAACTCGTCACCGCCCTCGTCCGCCGGGACGCGACGGGCGTTGCCCGTGAACGCGTAGTTCACCATGGTCGGCAGGCCGTAGTCCCGCAACACGATCGTGTCGGGATCGCCGTGGCTCGTGGCGACGGTCGAGGTCGCCGTCCACACGCCGAGTCCCGGAAGTGCGGACAGTCGCACCAGTGCATCGGCCGGCGTCATGAGGGCCGCTTCCTCCAAACGGCCGGCACGCCTGGCCGCCAGCACGATGGCGTCGGCGCGTCGGCGCTCGACGTTCATCGCGTGCAGTTCGACGTACGACAGCGACCGGAGCACGTCGGGCGACGGCGGCAGACGCATGCCGTCGGGCCCGGGGGCCGGCTCACCATGTGCGGCGACCAGTCGGCGCCAACTGCGCATGGCCTCCTGTGTCGTGACCCGCTGCCCGAGGATGACGAAGACGAGCGTCTGCCAGATGAGCCCCGTCGACGCCAGCCGGATGGGGCCGCGACGACGCCAGAGTTGGTGCACGGCCGCATTGACCGACGGGTCGAATCCGGTGAGATCGTCGTGGAGGCCGAGCCAACGCGGCACCGTGTCGAGCGCCCAACCACGGCCCGGCCCCCATGCGGTGGCGACGACATGACCGGACGACGTCCAGGACAGACGCACCGACGCCGGGCCGTCGGGCGTCAGCAACGACTTGGCGAATCCGTGCGGCGCCCACCGATGCGTCGGGTCGGACGAGAAGACGCCCAGCGGCCGGAGCGTCGACCTGATCGCCGCATCGTCGACACGGAGTTCTCGCTGGACGCTGATCACCGGGCGCGAGCCACCGATCAGACCCCGAGGAGCGTGCGCCAGCTGCCGGGATAGGCGGCATCGACGTCCTGGGGGGTCAGCCGCAGGCTGGCCTCCGGAACGAGATCGGCGACCGCCCGCGATTCTGCGTAGTGGTGTCCGACGTGGCGCAGCCCTTCGAACATCGACCGACGCAGCTCGAGCAGTTCGGCGGGCGGAGTCGGGTCGTAGAACCCCCAGATGGTGAACGCGATGTTCAGGTCGTGGACCACGGGGCGCGCGAGAAGATCGATGCTCGGCGCAACGCGACCTCGAGGCATCCTCGGACGGCGTCGTCGGGATGTTCGTCCGCCTGCAGCCGCAGCTTGGGTCGGAGCTGGCTGGCGATCTTCAGGGCGTAGCCCTGGTCGGGCCCCTGTGTGCCGAGTCGAGGGCCCTCGGGTTGGAAGCCGTCGATCTCCCCCGGGCGGTCGGGCATCCATCGGTCGGGAACATGGTCGGGTGACGCGTAGAACGGAGGCGTCTCCGGCGATCCGACGGGGTTGAACTTCGGGACGGCCATCGGCCCCTTTCTAGCCGCTGGTGCGGACGATGACGCGAAGGAGCCCGGGCACGAGGCCCGGGCTCCTTCGATCACCGCTGACGTGTCACGTCGCCGGTGGGGTTGTTCAGGCGGGGACCGTCCCGCAGATCACGTAGGCCGTGATCGACGACTGGGTGCCGAAGCCGGAGTTCTCGGCCGTGACGATCCACGACGTGCCGCTCGGGCGGCTCGAGGTCACCGTGCTCTGCCCGTTGGACTGGCTGAACCCACCGCCGAGGACCACTGAGTTGGCGGCACAGGGTGCGGTTGCGATCTTGTCGCCCGCATTGGTGGCCGTCACGACCGTCACGACCGTTACGCCCGCCAGGCCGGAAGCTCCCGCCGGACCAGCAGGACCAGCAGAACCGGCAGGACCAGCAGGACCGGCAGGACCAGCAGGACCGACCGCACCGTCGACTCCGTCGGCGCCTGCCGGGCCGGCAGGTCCCGCCGGACCAGCGGCACCATCGGCACCCGCCGGACCCATCGGACCGACCTCACCGTCGACACCATCGGCACCCGCCGGACCAGCGGCACCATCGGCACCCGCCGGACCCCATCGGACCGACCTCACCGTCGACACCGTCGGCACCCGCCGGACCAGCGGCACCATCGGCACCGGCCGGACCCGCAGGGCCTGCGGGACCAGCGGCACCATCGGCACCCGCCGGACCCTGGGCGCCATCGGCACCCGCCGGACCCTGGGCGCCGTCGACACCCGCCGGACCCTGCTCACCCGGGTCGCCCTTGAGACCGGGCAGGCCCTGCGCACCGATGGCACCGGTGGCACCGACGGCGCCGGCGGGGCCGACCGGTCCGATCTGGCCCTGCACGGCGGTGCCGTCACCGAAGGTCTCGGGGGCGAACACGCCGAGCACGTCGACGATGAGGTGGGTCGAACCGGCCTTGTTGTACACGCTGAACGTGCCGTCGGGCGACAGCGTCACGGTGGTCGTGTTCGACGCGACCGCTGGTGCCGACCAGCGGGTTGAGGTGCGAGACGTTCGGCGGGGAAGCGAGGTTCGACGGGAACGCGGTCAGGAACGTGTCGCTCGTGGCACCCGTGGAGGTGAGCTGCACCTCGATGGCGCGTGCACCGGCATCGATACCGGTGCACTCACCGTTGTCACCGATGGCCAGGAACTCGATGGTCTCACCGGCGCCGATCGGCGTGGAGCGCGTGCCGACGCTGGACTCGGCCCGGGTGTCGACCAGACGGCACGGCGTGATCGCCGTCATCAGGTTGCCCGAGGTGGTCGCGGCGTGTGCGAGGCCGAAACCTCCGGCGGTGGCGGCGACCGCAGCAACTCCTGCGACCCCCATCCACTTGCTCGTGTGAATCTTCATCCGTCCCTTTCTGCGGTGACCGGGGGTGACCACCGGGAAAGGTTTCGACGGGACAACGACCAAGCTTGAGCCGTTCAGGAAGATGGCGCGACAACTGTCAAGAAACTCGATGGAGCAGCCCGTACACCAGGCTGTCCTCCAGCGCCCGCCACGACGCTTCGATGATGTTCGGGCTGACGCCGATCGTGGTCCAGTCGCGTTCACCGTCGGTCGCCGAGAGCAGCACTCGCGTGGTCGCCCCGTGGCGCCGTGCCACCGTCGAGGATGCGGACCTTGTAGTCGGTCAGGTGGATCCGGTCGACCGGCGAGCGCGCGCACCGATCGCCTTGCGCAGGGCGGAGTCGATCGCGTTGACCGGACCGTTGCCCTCGGCCACCCAGACCCCGCGTTCGGCGTCGTCGCCGTCGCCCACCCACACCTTGACCGTCGCCTCGGTGTTGAACACGCCGCCGGGCAGTTCGTCGGTGATCACCCGCATCGACTCGACGCGGAAGAACTCGGGAACGACGCCGGCCGCCCGGCGCATGAGCAGTTCGAGCGACGCGTCGGCGGCCTCGAAGTGATAGCCCTCGTGCTCGAGCCGCTTGAGTTCGTCGATCACCTCGTTGATCACCGCACCGTCCATCTCCAGCCCGAGCTCGTCGGCCTTCATCTGGATCGTCGCCCGTCCCGCCATCTCGGACACGACGAAGCGCGTGCCGTTGCCGACGAGTTCCGGGTTGACGTGCTCGTAGGCGTCCTTGGCCCGCACGATGGCCGAGACGTGGAGCCCGGCCTTGTGGGCGAACGCCGACGAACCGACGTACGGGCGCCTGCGGGTTGACGGCCCGGTTGAGCGTCTCGGCGACGTGGTGGCTGACCGCGGTGAGCCGCTCGATCCGACCTTCGGGCAGGCACTGGTAGCCGAGCTTCAGCTGCAGGTTCGGGATGACGGTGGTGAGGTTGGTGTTGCCGGTGCGCTCGCCGAGCCCGTTCAGCGTTCCCTGCACGTGGCCGGCTCCGGCCGCGACCGCGGCCATCGAGTTGGCGACGGCGCAACCGGTGTCGTCGTGGCAGTGGATGCCGATGATCGCGTCGTTGCCGACGTGCGACTTGACGTCGGCGACGATGCGGCCGATCTCGTCGGGCAGCGTGCCGCCGTTCGTGTCGCAGAGCACGAGGTGGGACGCGCCGTTGACGACCGACGGCTTCGATGGCCCGCAACGAGAACTCGGGGTTCGCCTTGTAGCCGTCGAAGAAGTGTTCGAGATCGACGAGCACCATCCGGCCCTGCCCGTGTGAGGAACCCGACCGAGTCGGCGATCATCGCCGCACCCTCGTCGAGGGTCGTCTGCAGCGCTTCGAGGATCTGGTACTCGGAGCTCTTGGCGACGATGCACACCGCCGAGGTGTTGGCCTCGATCAGGTTGCGCAGCGTCGGCGTCGTCGTCGACCTTGCCGCGCGGGCGCCGGGTCGAGCCGAACGCGACCAGCGTCGACGTCGACAGCGTCAGCTCGTTCTGCGGCACGGGCGAAGAACTCGATGTCCTTCGGGTTGGCGCCCGGCCAGCCGCCTTCGATGTAGTGCACACCGAGGTAGGTCGAGCTGTTCGGCGATGCGCAGCTTGTCGTCCACGGTCGCCGACACGCCCTCCACCTGCAGGCCGTCGCGCAGCGTCGTGTCGAAGACCTCGACGTTCGGTGCGAGTGGTGTGCTGGTCTCGGTTTCGGTGCTCATGGGAACTGCTCCGGAGAAATGAAAGAGCCGCCCGGAGGGGCGGCTCGACGAACACGTGGGTGGGCCACGTGTTCTACGGAAATGATGATGATGGTGGCCGGCGACTGGTGACGGTCGTCATCGCCGCCCATTGAACCCACATCGAGCGTCAGGCCGTTTATCAAGCCGAGTCGGTGAGCTCGGAGTCGACGCGCCGGGCTCGCCGGGCTGTGGGCTTGCCTGTGCATGAACGGTGGGCATCGCGTGGACGACGAGCAGGAATCCTGGGGGTAACGGGAAAGTTCCGGGGATAACCCTGTGATTATGAAAATACCCCTTGACCTGGGGTTTTGTAACGTCTTGACTGAGCATCGTTCCGAACAGCGCATGCGCACCGGGGCGGTGAGGAGGGGGTTTCCGGCTTCGGTCGGTCCAGCCCACACCGTTCACGACGTGGAAGCGGGATCGGAGCAGGACAGGTTCACCGGCCATCTTCGACCGGGTTCCTCGGGCACCAAGTCGGTGGGGGCGACGAGGAGTCGGCGTCCGGAGCAGGCAACTGCGAAGGCGTCGGGTCAGACCGGGCCGACGGGTAACCGTCGGAGACGGAGACCCGCTGGGGCGTGTCGGGCAACCCTTCGGGGGCGCACGGGACGTGCCGGCGAGGCGACCGGGCACGCAGGCGACGCAAGTCGGCTGCGGGCAACGGCGCAATGGTACGGAGCCGACGGATCTGGGGCCACCCCAACTGGCCTCGGTGAGGACGGTTCCGATTGGCACCAGGACCGATGGCACGGGCAACCGGGTCAGCGTGAATCGGTGACAACGGGTTCGGTAGCGGGAAACCGGTACCGGAACCGAAAAGCGGCATCGCCCGCCGCGCCGCAAGGCGAGACGGGCGATGTACTGATCGAGTTGAAGGCTAACGCCCGACGTTCGACCAGTGGTGGATCTGTCCGACGAGATGCCCCGGAGGGTGCGCTGCGCAAGCGGCAGCACCGCCGGGGCTCTCGCCCTTTTCGGTTCTCGTGAACAAACTGCGGCGTGACGCCGCAGTTTCACGCGAACGCGAGGTCAGCGGCCGAGGAGCACCGGGAGGACGCGGGGACCGCGGACCTGACCGTTCGCCCACACGGTGGCCCGGCCGGGGTCCAGCTCGAAGTCGGGGAACGCCCGCAGCCACTCCTGCAGGGCCGACCGTCATCTCGAGACGGGCCAGGTTCGACCCGATGCACCGGTGGATGCCGAGGCCGAACGCGATGTGGCGATTGTGGGCCCGGTCGAGCTGGAACTCGTCGGCCGCGTCGAACTGCGCCGGGTCGTGGTTGGCGGCGGGGAACGTGAGCAGCACCTGCTCGCCGGCACGCACCGGGCAGCCGGCGACCTCGGTGTCGGCGATGACCTTGCGGCCCATCGTGACCGGCGCGTAGAAGCGCAACAGCTCCTCGATCGCCGTGTTCCACAGCATGTCGTCGTCGGCCACGGCGACGAGGCGGGCCCGTTCGTCGGGATGTTGCGCGAGGTGCCAGAGCCCCGAGCCGATCGCGCTCCACGTCGTGTCGATGCCGGCGAAGATCATCAACTTCGCGTACCCGAGTTGCAGCTCGAGCGGGAGCGGCGCGCCGTCGATCTCCGCGGTCGACACCAGCGTGAGCAGATCGTCGGCCGGTTCCTCGGCCCGCTGCGCGATGAGCTGGCCGAGATAGGCGTCCATCTCGAGCCCGACCTGCACCCGGACGTCGTTGTCACGCGGGGACAGCTGGAAGTTTCGGAAGATCCAGTCGCGGAACATGTCGGCGTCGGATTCGGGAACCCCGAGCAGGTCGCAGATCCCGTGCACCGGGATGTGCTGGGCATACGCCTCCGACGCGTCGACGGAGTCACGATCGCCGATGCCGGCGATCAGGCCGCGGCAGAACTCGCGCATGTCGGCCTCCATCGGGGCGACCACCTTGGGGCTGAACAGCGGGAGCAGCAGACGACGATGGCCGTGGTGGTCGGGCGGGTCCGACGTGATCGGCGGCGCCGGCCGC
The DNA here is from genome assembly GCA_963772085.1 of Ilumatobacteraceae bacterium. Taxonomy (GTDB): domain Bacteria; phylum Actinomycetota; class Acidimicrobiia; order Acidimicrobiales; family Ilumatobacteraceae; genus Sva-07. The sequence continues at coordinate 122,057 of CAVYWH010000012.1, read as the reverse complement.
CGGGGCGAATCCGGGCGGGCGACGCTGACCCAGATCGACGAGAAGTGCTCGGTGTCCTGGGCCACCTTGGACACGGCGTCGTACGTGACGGGCATGAACGCCCGGCCGTACCGTTCCGTGGTCGCCACCGGACAGATCTCCCGGACGCCGTTCCAGATGTCGATCGCGTTCGGGCCCCACTGCGGGTCGAGCCAGTCCCAGTCGTGCACCCAGTCGGTGACCGGTGGCAGATCCGACTCCGACAGCTCGTACACCATGACGCGACCCCCTCGCGGTTGTTCCCCGCCAGAACGCTAGCCCCGCCTCCGAGCCGCGATCTGACCCACAACCGACGAAGGCGTGAACACTGTGCGCACCTGTGGCGCACATTGTTCACGCCTTCGTCGGTTTGGCCGGACGGGGTGGGACCTGTCGGACTCGTCAGGAGACGAGTTCGCACCAGTCCTTGTACTGCGGCTCCTCACCGCGCACGGTGCGGTGGTAGACCTCGGCGATCGCCGACGGTCTTCGGGCCGGGACACGGGATCTCCCGGTCGTCGACCGAGTTGACGGAGCTGACCTCGGCGGCCGTGCCGCACACGAACGCCTCTTCGGCGATGTACAGGTCGCTGCGGGCGATGTTGTCGACGCGCACCTCGAAGCCCAGGTCGCGAGCGATGGTCATCACCGTGTTCTGGGTGATGCCCTCGAGCGCACCGGCCGACAGCGGCGGTGTCAGGAACTTGCCCTGGCGCGACACGAAGATGTTCTCGCCCGTGCACTCGGCGATCAGCCCGTTCGGCGCGAGCATGATCGCCTCGTCGTAGCCGGCCTTCAGCGCCTCGACCTTGGCGAGCGACGAGTTGACGTAGTTGCCGACGGTCTTGGCCGCCGGCGGCATCGTGTTGTGATCGTGGCGGGTCCACGAGGAGATCTTCATCCGCACGCCCTTGCTGACCGCATCGTCGCCGAGATAGGCCCCCCACGGCCAGCAGGCGATCGCCACGTCGACCGTGCACGGGAGCGTGTTCAGGCCCATCTCGCCGTAGCCGTAGTAGGCGATCGGGCGGATGTAGCAGGCGGGCAGGCCGGTGGAGACGACGGTCTGCTTGGTCGCCTCGATCAGCTCGTCGACCGTGTACGGCAGTTCGAAGCCCATGATCTTGGCCGAGTTGGCGAGCCGCTCGATGTGCTCGGTCAGCCGGAACACCGCAGGGCCCTGGGACGTCTCGTAGGCCCGGATCCCCTCGAACACGCCCGTGCCGTAGTGCAGGGTGTGCGTGAGCACGTGGACCTGGGCCTTGTCCCAGTCGACGAGTTCGCCGTTCATCCAGATCTTCGGGGTCGGTGTGATTGGCATGTCGTCAGTTTCTCACGCGGGAGGCGATCGAGTCACCAACGTCGGTGGTGCTCCCGGTGACAGGATCGGCGCACGCGGCGCGGATCCGATCGGCCGCCGCGCCCTCGCCGAGGAAGTCGAGCATCAGCGCCGCGCTGAGGATCGCCGCCGTCGGATTGGCCACGTTGGTGCCGGCGATGTCGGGTGCCGAACCGTGCACGGGCTCGAACATCGACGGTCCGGTGCGGGCCGGATTCAGATTGGCGGACGACGCCAGACCGATGCCACCCGACACCGCGCCACCGAGGTCGGTGAGGATGTCGCCGAACAGGTTGTCGGTCACGACGACGTCGTAGCGGTGGGGGTCGGTGACGAAGTAGATGCACGCCGCATCGACGTGGTTGTAGGCGGTTGCCACCTGCGGATACTCGGCGGCGACCTCGTTGAACGTGCGATCCCACAGACCACCGGCAAACGTGAGCACGTTGGTCTTGTGCACGAGCGTGAGGTGGTTGCGCTCACGGCTCGCGGCGAGATCGAACGCGTACCGGATGCAGCGCTCGACGCCCATGCGGGTGTTCACCGAACCCTGCGTGGCCACCTCGTGGGCCGTCCCCTGGCGGAGCACGCCACCCTCGCCGACGTAGGGCCCTTCGGTGTTCTCGCGGATGACGACGAAGTCGTGCGCAGTCGTGCCGCCCGGTGCGGTACCGATGAACGGGCGCTGGTTGATGTACAGGTCGAGCTCGAAACGCATCTTGAGCAGCAACCCACGTTCGATCACCCCGGGCGGCACCTCCGGCGTGCCGACCGCCCCGAGCAGGATGCAGTCGAACGTGCGGAGCTCGTCGAGCGTCTCGTCGCTGAGGATCTCACCGTCGCGCAGGTAGCGCTGGCCGCCGAGATCGAAATCGGTCGTGGCGATGTCGACACCGGCCGCTCGCACCACCTTCACCGCCTCCGCCGTCACATCCGGCCCGATGCCGTCGCCGCCGATGAGAGCAATCTTGTGCGTCATGGGCGGCGAGCCTACGAGTTCGTCGATCCGTTAGCCTTTCGTCTCCATGGCAGAGGCACCCAAGTTGTCCCGCAGCGCATTCGACCGGCTCCAGGCGGAGTTCGACGACCTCACCACCCGGGGCCGGATCGACGTCGCCAACAAGATCGAGCGCGCCCGCGAAGAGGGCGATCTCAAGGAGAACGCCGGCTACCACGCCGCCAAGGACGAACAGGGCCACATGGAGGGCCGCATCCGCCAGCTCGAGCATCTCCTCGAGAACGCGGAGATCGTCGACGGCGCATCGGTCTACACCGTCGTCTACGAGGGCGATCCCGACGACATGGCCGAGCGGTACCTGATCGGCAACATGGAAGAGCACACCGACGGCGCCGATGTCATCAGCGCCACGTCGCCGCTCGGCGCCGCCCTCGTCGGTGCGTCGAAGGGCCAGACGATCTCGTACGACGCGCCGACCGGCACGTTGACCGTGAAGGTGCTCGACGTCGAGCAGGTCTGAGGAGTGGCGGTCCGTCGATCGGAGCGGGAACCGTCTGCGTCCTCACTCGAACGCTCAGCCGGGGACCATCCTCGCTCCCCCGCTGCCACCCGGCCGGTTCGTCCAGCTCGACGATCGGGGAACGGTGCTCGTGCGCGACTTCGGCGGCAAGCCGGGCGCGCCGACCGTGGTGCTCCTCCACGGGTGGACGGCCACGGCCGACCTCAACTGGTTCCGTTGCTACAAGGCCCTCGGCGAGCACTATCGCGTGATCGCCTTCGACCACCGTGGCCACGGCACCGGGATCCGGTCGAAGAAGACGTTCCGGTTGGAGGACTGTGCCGACGACGTGGTCGACGTGGCGGCCGCGCTGGGCATCGACCGATTCGTCGCGGTGGGCTACTCGATGGGCGGGCCGATCGCCCAGCTGCTGTGGCGCCGCCATCCCGACAACGTCACCGGGCTGGTGCTCTGTGCGACGGCGGCGACGTTCTCGGGTCGCCGCGAGGAACGCCTCGGCCGCATGGGCATCACCGGACTCGCCGCGGTCGCCCGCATCACGCCCGAGCAGGCCAAGGTCTGGCTCACCGACCAGTTCTTCCTGCAGCGCAAGTCCAAGAAGTGGGAGCCGTGGGCGATCCGCGAGGCGTCGCGGCACGACTGGCGGATGGTGCTCGAAGCGGGCAAGGCGATCTCCGGGTTCTCGTCGACGAAATGGATCGGTTCGATCGACGTGCCGGTGGCGAACGTGATCACGATGCGCGACAACGTGGTGTCGGTCGCCCGCCAAGCGGCGCTGTACGACCTGATCCCCGATGCCGAAGCGTTCCGCGTCGACGGCGCCCACGATGCCTGCGTCGCCAATGCCGAGCGCTTCGTCCCGGCGTTGCTGCGGGCGATCGCGTCGGTCGAGGCCCGTGCCTGACGATCCGTCGAGCCGGCTGCAGGCGGCACACGACCCGGCTGAAAACGTCGACGACTCGCCCGCAACCTCCGGCTCGTGCGCCTCGGCGCGCGCGTCGGCGGCGTGTACGCGGGCACCGCCGCCCGCAAGACGTTCGCATCGTCGGCGCGGCGCGCCGACCTCGACCGCAGCAAGGAGTTCACGACCGCCCAGCACGTGGCCGACGAGCTGGGGCAGATGAAGGGGGCGTTGATGAAGCTCGGCCAGATGGCCAGCTATCTCGACGAGGGACTTCCCGAGCCGCTCCGGATCGCACTCAGCCAACTCCAGTCGAACGCCCCGCCGATGGCGATCGAGCTGGTGATCTCGACCGTCGAGAACGAACTCGGCGGCTCCATCGACGACCTCTTCGTCGAGTTCGACCCCGAACCGATCGCGGCCGCGTCGATCGGGCAGGTCCATCGGGCGATCGTGCTGGATCCCGCCACCGGCACCGAACGCGCCGTCGCCGTCAAGGTCCAGTACCCGGGCATCGCCGACGCGATCGAATCCGACCTGAAGAACGCCGACATGCTCGGGGTGCTCCTGCGTCAGGGGTTCGGCGGCCTCGACCCCGACGAGATGATCGAGGAGATCAAGATCCGCCTCTCCGAGGAACTCGACTACCGCCTCGAGGCCCGCAATCAACAGCGGTTCGCCGACGACTACCGGGGCCACCCGTTCATCCGGATCCCCGAGGTGGTGCCCGAGCTCTCGACCGGCCGGGTGCTCACGAGCGAGTTGGTCGTCGGCTTCGGCTGGAACGAACTGCTCGAACGTCCCCAGGTCGAACGCGACCGGGTCGGTGAGATCATCTTCCGGTTCGTCTTCCGCAGCCTGTACGGCCTGGGCGCGTTCAACGGTGATCCGCACCCCGGCAACTACCTCTTCCACGACGACGGCACCGTGACGTTCCTCGACTTCGGCCTGGTCAAGCGCTTCACGAGTTCCGAGCTGCACACGTTCTCGTCGATGGTCGAGGCGGCGGCGGTCGACCACGACGCGGCGAAGTTCCGATCGATCCTGGAGGGGGCCGGCATGTTGCGTCCCGGTGCGCCGGTGACGACCGAAGCCGTCGGCGAGTACTTCTCGCATTTCTACGACGCGGTGCGCGACGACGCCGAGATGACGTGGACGAGCGAGTACGCCAGTTCCGTCGTCCGTCACACGTTCGATCGGACCAGCCCGATCAGCCAGTACGCCACGGTGCCGCGGGCGTTCGTGTTCATCCAGCGGATCAACCTCGGGTTGTACGCCCTGCTCGGCGAGCTGCGGGCCCGCGGCAACTACCGGCGGATCGCCGAGGAGCTCTGGCCGTTCGTCGAGGCCGGTCCGTCGACCGAACTCGGCCGGGCCGAGGCCGTCTGGCTCGCGGCGCGACCGACCGATGCGCCAGGTGAGTGGCGAGTGAGAACGCCTCCGCTGATGTCGCGCCGGCGACGACGGCCAGTAGCGTCGATCCGATGCGTCGGACCGTGACCCCTAGTTGGACCCCCGTTGGACCCGTAGTTGGACCCCCGTGTTGATCGCCGGTGCGCTCGCGCTCGCGGCGTGCGGCAGCGATGCGGCAGCGATTCGGCGAGCGATTCGGCGAGCGATTCGTCGATCGACACCGTCGCCGGCACCGCGGTCGACGGTTCGGCGACGTCCCGACGCCGACCAACCCGGACAAGCCGGAGGTCGAGATCCCCGAAGAGATCCCCACCGAGCTCGTGGTGACCGTGCTCACGCCGGGTGAAGGACCCGAGGCCGCCGCCGGCGACACGGTGATCCTCGACTACGTGGGCGTGCGCAGCTCCGACGGCGTCGAGTTCGACAACAGCTACGACCGGTTCGAGCCGTTCCCCGTCGTGCTCGGAGCGGGCAGCGTCATCGCCGGGCTGGGAGACGGGGCTCGTCGGCGTCCAGGCGGGCGAGCGGGTGCAGCTCGACATCCCGGCCGACCTCGCCTACGGGGCCGAGGCCCGCAGCGACATCATCCGCGAGAACGAAGCGCTGACGTTCGTCGTCGACGTCCGTTCCGTCATCCCGGCGTCCGACCCGGCCGACGAGCCGACCGAGGCCGGCGTCCCGGCGTCGGAGGGCGCCACGGAAGTGACCACCGTCGACCTCGTCGAGGGCACGGGCGCCGACCGTCGAGGCCGGCCAGACGGCGGTCATCCAGCTCGTCCTGTTCCGCGGCGACAACCTGGTCGCCATCGACAGCACCTGGGACGCCGAGGCGGTCCCGGTGCCGATGACCGAAGGCACGTTCCCCGGTCTCGCTCGAGGGACTCGAGGGCATGAAGGTCGGCGGACGTCGCGCGATCGTGATCCCGCCGGACCAGGGGTTCGGCGCCGAAGGCAACCCGCAGCTGGGCCTGCCCGCGGACACCGACCTCGTGATGGTCGTCGACCTGCTCGGGGCCTACTGACCGTCGACACTGACGCCGGTCAGGCCAGGTCGAGCCCGATGTCGAGCACGCGGGCGGAGTGCGTGAGTTCGCCGACGGCGATGTAGTCGACGCCGGTCTCCCCGACGACCCGCGCCGTCTCGACGGTGAGCCCGCCGCTCGCCTCGATCACCACCGACCGGTCCATCTCGTCGCGCACGGCCACCGCTTCGCGCATCATGTCCGGGGTGAAGTTGTCGACCAGGATCTCGTCGGCGCCCGCTTCGATCGCCGTGCGCAACCCGTCGATCGAATCGACCTCGATCTCCACGGCGATCGTGTCGGCGAGCTCCCGCACGAGCGCGAAGGCCTCGGCCACCCCGCCCGCGGCGGCGACGTGATTGTCCTTCACGAGCGCCATGTCGTAGAGCCCCATGCGATGGTTGAACCCGCCACCGCAGCGCACGGCGTACTTCTCCAACGCCCGCAACCCGGGGGTGGTCTTGCGGGTGTCGCGCACCCGTGCCCCCGTCCCGTCGAGGGCGTCGACCCAGCGGCGGGTCAACGTGGCGACGCCGGACAGGTGGCACAACAGGTTGAGCGCGGTCCGCTCCGCGGTCAGCAGGAGCCGGGTCGGAGCGGTCACCGTGGCGATCGCGCGTGCCGGGCTCGACCAACGTCCCGTCGGCGACCAGCATCTCGAAGTCGCTCGCCGCCGGGCCGCACACCATCTCGACCACTGCGGCGGCCACCGGCAGACCGGCGATCACCCCGCGGGCGCGCGTGCCGAACGTGGCGGTGCTCACCAGATCGAGCGCCACGGTCGCCGTCGACGTCACGTCGACCCCGTCGGCCAGATCCTCGTCGAGGGCGATCCGCACGAGGCGCTCGATGGCGTCGGGGTCCAGTCCCGCTCCGCGCAGCGTCGACGCCGTCGACGGCCGAGATCCGGTGGAACTCGAGCTGCGCGTCGTCAGGCATCCGGCCCTCTCGCATCGGATGTGCCCGCGACGCCCGCCACGACCGGCCCGCCCTCGACGTCGAGCACGCCCGCGACGTCGAGCGTGACGTCGAGATGCGTCAGCCACCGGTCGTCCGGCGTCGGGAAGTCGGTGCGCCGGTGACAGCCACGGCTCTCGGTCCTCGCCTGCGCGGCGGCCACGACCGCGGCCGCCACGGTGAGCACGTTGGTGCCCTCCCACGACCGGCGCGACGGTGGCGTGTTCGACGGCATCTCGCGGGCGATCGCTCCGAGGGCCCCCGCCGCGGCCGCGAGCGAACCGGCATCCCGGATCACTCCGACGTGACGCGACATCTCGGCGCGAGCCTCTCGGATCCGGTTCGGATCGAGGAGTGCGACCGGTCGACCTCGCGGTCCGACAGCAGGTCGGGCTCGACGCGATCGGGCAGCTCCCAGGCGAGATCGCGACCCACCCGCGTGCCGGCGACGACCGATTCGGTGAGGCTGTTCGATGCCAGCCGGTTGGCGCCGTGCACGCCGGTGCAGGTGACCTCGCCCACGGCGAAGAACCCGGGCAGCGCCGTGACGCCGTCGAGGTCGGCCGGAATCCCGCCGCACGCGTAGTGCTCGGCCGGAGCGACCGGGATCCGATCGACCGCCGGGTCGATGCCGATCTCGCGGCAGGCCGCGGTGATCGACGGGAATCGCTCGTAGAACCGCGCGCCCATGTGGGTGGCATCGAGGAAGACATGGTCGTCGACGCCCCCGGGCGCTTCGGCCATGCGCCGGCTGATGGCGTTGGCCACCACGTCGCGGGGAGCGAGGTCCTCGAGCGGATGGACGCCCGCCATCACGCGTTCACCGGCGGCGTCGTACAGGATCGCCCCTTCGCCGCGGACGGCCTCGGACACGAGCGCCTGCTGGCCGGTGGCGTCGGGCCCGCGCCACATCACCGTCGGATGGAACTGCACGAACTCGATGTCGCGCAGGGACAACCCGGCGCGCAGCGCCAGCGCCATGCCGTCGCCGGTCACGGCCGGCGGGTTCGAGGTCGACGCGAAGATCTGGCCGAAGCCACCCGAGGCGATCACGACCGCCCGGGCGGTGACGATGCCGATCGACGACACGAGCCCGGCTTCGTCGAGCATGGCGATGCGGACTCCGGCCGCCTGCCGCTGGCCATCGGGGCGGGTGCCCAGCACGAGATCGAGCGCGAAGCCATGGCTCAACACCTCGACGCCGGCACCGATGGCCGACTCGTCGAGCGTTCGTTGCACCTCGGCACCGGACTGGTCGCCGCCCGCATGGACGATCCGGTTGTGGCTGTGCCCGCCCTCCCGGGTGAGCGCGATCGACGTGGTCGTCTGATCGTCGGTCAGCGTGTTGCTGCCGGCGTCGAAGGCCGCTCCGAGCCGCATCAGGTACCGGATCGATTTCGGCGCCTCGGTGACGAGCGCTCGGACGACCGCCTCGTCGCACAGCCCCGCACCAGCTTCGAGCGTGTCGCGCACGTGGTTCTCGAGCGTGTCGCTCGGGTCGAGCACACCGGCGAGGCCACCCTGCGCCCACTGTGTGGACCCCGCCGACAGGATGTCCTTGGTCACCACCAGCACGCTGCGCACCGGGCGGGCGGCGAGCGCGGCCGACAGCCCGGCCGCACCGGAGCCGAGCACCACCACGTCGACATCGCGCGTCCACGTGGCGCGGGGCGCGGCGAGCTGGGTGGGCAGGGTCATGGGAGCGACCGGCTTCACTCGGCCGTCGGCGATGGCGTGCCGATGGCGATCATCCGCTCGACGGACAGGCGGGCCCGATCGGCGATCTCCTCGTCGATCAGGATCTCGTCGACGCCGTCGCGGAGCGATCGCAGCAGCTTGGCCGGGGTGATCATCTTCATGTACTTGCAGACCGCGGCCCGGTTGACCGCCTGGAAGTCGACGGCCGGGTTGGCCTGGCGGAGTTGGTGGAGCATCCCGGTCTCGGTGGCGACGAGCACCGTCTTGGCCGTCGTGGCGCGGGCGGCGTCGATCATCCCGCCGGTGCTGAGGATCTTCGTGCGTGTCTCGGGCACGGCGCCGGACGACACGAGGTACAGCGCGCTGGTGGCGCAGCCGCACTCGGGATGGACGAACAGTTCGGCGTCGGGCTCCTCGGCGACCCTGGCCTTCAGTTCGGCACCGTTGATGCCGGCGTGGACGTGGCACTCGCCCATCCAGATGTGCATGTTGTCGCGGCCCGTGATCCGCTGCACGTGCGCGCCGAGGAACTGATCGGGGCAGAACAGCACGTCGCGGTCGGCCGGGATCGACGCCACCACCTCGACCGCGTTCGACGACGTGCAACAGATGTCGGTCTCGGCCTTGACCGCGGCGGTGGTGTTGACGTAGCTGACGACGACGGCGCCCGGATACTCCGCCTTCCACGCCCGGAGCTGGTCGGCGGTGATCGTTTCCGCCAGGCTGCAACCAGCTCGCGCGCGTCGGGGATCAGGACGGTCTTGTCGTAGCTCAGGATCTTGGCCGACTCCGCCATGAAGTGGACCCCGCAGAACACGATCGTCGAGGCATCGACCTCGGCCGCGATGCGCGAGAGGCCGAGCGAGTCACCCGTGTGGTGCGCGATGTCCTGGATCTCGGGCAGCTGGTAGTTGTGGGCGAGGATGACGGCGTCTCGCTCGTCGGCCAGCCGGCGCACCTGCGCCTGCCAGTCGCTCGGCAACAACTCGACCCGCGTCGCCTCGGTGGTCGGTCGACGGGTTGACGGACGTGTCGGTCACGCGGTCCAGCGTACGGCGCTAGGCCTGGGTGCCAACAGCCAGTTCGAGCACGGCGCTGGCGAGCGGCCCCAGGCCGGCCGGGTCGGGCGCAAGATTGGCGCCGTCGAGCGTCACCTCGATGACCACGCCGTCGACCACGGTCGACGCGTATCCGGTGGGGATGGCGACCATGGCGTTCGTTCCCGTGATGACGACCGCGGGCGATCCGCCGATCGTCGTCTGCTCGACCACGTAGCCGTCGTCGAGGACGATCGACTGGGCGCTGGCGAGTTGCGCGAGGGCCTCTTCCACCGACAGCCCGGCGAGCATGCCACCGAGGTAGGTGTCGGCCGGCTGGGTCATGACGGTGACGCCGTCGGTGGCCGTCGAACTGCTGAACAGGCAGGTCTCGTCGGTGTCGATGCTGCTGTCGTCGGCCGAGTCGAACTCGGCGCCGACCGCGGCGCCCACATCGGCCGCGCTCAGGCCGCCGCACACCGCAGAGGCGTCCCCACCGCCGTCCGACTCGGGCACCGATCCGGCGGCCGGCACCGACCCGATCGCCGCCGTGTCGGTCACGGCTGTGTCGACCGCCGCCGTGGCAACCGGGGCCGTGTCGGCGGGTGGATCGGTCACGGCCGTGTCGGCGGTTGGATCGGAAACGGCCGTGTCGGCAGCGGTGTCCGAACTGGCGTCGGAATCGGAGTCCGACCCGCAGGCCGACGCGGTGACGACCAACAGCCCGACGGCAAGCGACGCGACGATCGAACGGCGTCGGGCGTGGCGGGACGATGGTGTCGCGAGCATGGCCGGACAACCCTACTGAGGGCGCGTCTCACCGATCTGGCACCGTCGCCCGGCGCCGTCACCCGCCGCGGATCCGCGACGTTGCGGCCGGTGGTCAGAGCGCGATCTGCGCGGCCGCGTCGGCGACCGAACGTCCGAAGCGCTTGCCGGGGGTGCGGCTGAGCCGCTCGATCGGACCGCTGACGGCGATCGCCGCGATGACGACACCGGCGGCGTCGACGATGGGAGCGCTCACCGAGGCGACCCCGGGTTCACGTTCTCCGACGCTCTCCACCCATCCGTGCTTGGACGCCTCGCCCGAGCAGGACGCGACCGGACGATCCGAGGTCGAGTGGAAGCAACGAACCCTCCGGGACGATCCACCGCAATCCGTGGGGCGACTCGAGCGAGATCACACATCGCCGCGCGTCGCCTTCACGAACGAAGAGTTGGACGCTCTCGCCCGTCGTGTCGCGCAGCATCCGCAGCACCGGCGTCGCCGCCGCGATCAGCGCGAAACGTCCGGCCGCGGCCCGTCCGAGGGTGACGAGGTGCGGGCCGAGCTCGAAGCGACCGTCGTCGTCGCGTCGGAGCAGGCCGTGCGCCTCGAGCGCCGACGCCAGCCGGTGCGCGGTCGCCCTGGGAAGTCCGGTCGCGGTCTGCAGATCGCCGAGCGAACACGGCCCCGTCTCGATCGCATCGAGAATCGTCATGGCCTTGTCGAGTACGCCGACTCCCGTTACGATGTCCATATCGCAAGAACATTATCCCAATAGTTGGGACGCGACAAGACGGTACCAGGAGCACCCATGGCCAACACATCGCCCGAGCCGAAGACCCTGCCCGAAAAGGTCTGGGAACGACACGTCGTGCATGCCGCACCCGGCGAACCCGACCTGCTCTACATCGACCTCCACCTCGTCCACGAGGTGACCAGCCCGCAGGCGTTCGACGGCCTCCGCCTGTCCGGGCGCGGCGTGCGGCGCCCCGACCTGACGATCGCCACCGAAGACCACAACGTGCCGACCGCCGACATCGACCAGCCGATCGCCGATCCGATCTCGGCCAAGCAGATCGACACGCTGCGGGCCAACACCGCCGAGTTCGGCATCCTCAACTTCCCGATGGGCGACCCCGGCCAGGGCATCGTCCACGTCATCGGCCCCGAGCAGGGTCGCACCATGCCGGGCATGACCATCGTCTGCGGCGACTCCCACACCGCCACGCACGGGGCGTTCGGTTCGATCGCCTTCGGCATCGGCACGAGCGAGGTCGAGCACGTGCTCGCGACCCAGACGCTGCCCCAGGAACGACCGAAGTGGATGTCGGTCACCGTCGACGGCGAGCTGCCGGCCGGTTCGACCGCCAAGGACATCATCCTCGCGATCCTCGGCGAGATCGGCACGGGCGGCGGCATCGGCCACGTCATCGAGTACCGCGGATCGGCGATCCAGGCGCTGTCGATGGAAGGCCGGATGACCGTGTGCAACATGTCGATCGAGGCCGGCGCGAAGGCCGGCCTGATCGCTCCGGACGACACCACGTTCGAGTACCTGCAGGGCCGACAGCACGCGCCGTCCGGGCGAGAACTGGGACGCCGCGGTGGCCGACTGGCGCACGCTGTACTCCGACGACGACGCGGTGTGGGACCGGGAGGTCGTGCTCGACGCGTCGACGATCAAGCCGCACGTCACGTGGGGGACGAACCCCGGACAGGTCGCGACGATCGACGCGATCATCCCGTCGCCGTCCGACTACGACAGCCCGACCACGCAGGAGACCGTGTCGCGGGCGCTCGAGTACATGGGCCTGGAGGCCGGCACCCGCATCCGCGACGTCGCCGTCGACACCGTGTTCATCGGGTCGTGCACGAACAGCCGCATCGAGGACCTGCGCGCCGCGGCAGCGGTGATGGCCGGTCGCACCGTCACGGTGCCGCGCGTGATGGTCGTGCCGGGCAGCCATGCCGTCAAGGCGCAGGCGATCGCCGAAGGGCTCGACCAGGTGTTCATCGCCGCCGGCGCCGACTGGCGCGAACCGGGCTGCTCGATGTGCCTGGCGATGAACCCCGACAAGCTCGCCCCCGGCGAGCGGGCGGCGAGCACGAGCAACCGCAACTTCGAAGGCCGGCAGGGCCGGGGCGGCCGCACCCACCTCGTGTCGCCGGCGGTGGCCGCGGCCACCGCGGTCAAGGGAACGTTCTGCACACCCGACGATCTGCCGGCGCTCGACACATCCACCCCGAACGAAGAGGTAGCCCGATGAAGGCCGTCCATGTGATCACCGGCACGGGCGTGCCACTCAAGCGATCCGACGTCGACACCGACCAGATCATCCCCGCCGACTGGTTGAAGCGCGTCGAGCGCACCGGCTTCGAGAAGGGCCTGTTCTCGACGTGGAAGGACGACCGCAGCTTCGTGCTCAACGACGAGCGCTACGCGCAGGCGAGCATCCTCGTGGCCGGCCCGGCGTTCGGGGTCGGGTCATCGCGCGAGCACGCGGTGTGGGCCATCCAGCAGTACGGGTTCAACGCGGTGATCGCTCCGAGTTTCTCGGACATCTTCTTCAACAACTGCACGAAGAACGGCCTCGTGCCCGTGGTCCTCCCGATGGCGACCGTCGAGGCGATCTGGGCGGCGATCGAGGCCGATGCCGACACCGAGATCGTCGTCGACATGGAGCGCCTCATCGTCGAGGTGCCGGCCGCCGGCATCGTCGAATCGTTCCCGATCGATCCCGCCACCCAGCACCGCTTCCTCAACGGCCTCGACGACGTCGGCATCACGATGACCCACGCCGACGAGATCACCGACTACGAGTCCACACCGCCCCGCCTGGCTCACCTGACCCCGCGACCATCCACGTTTGCGTCGCGATCCGGGCGCGGCAGGGCGCGCAAAATCGCGACGCAAACGTGGAATGACGGCCGGGATCACTCGCCCGTCGCGCCGTCGATCTGCTCGCGCAGGAAGTCGGCGTGGCCGTTGTGGCGGGCGTACTCCTCGATCATGTGCACGAGGATCCAGCGGATCGACATGTCGAACTCCCAGCCGTCGCGGTGACGGGTGGCGTCGAGGTCGTCGAAGCCGGCGATGATCTCGTCGACGACGATCTGCTCCCTCTTCCATGTGGCGAGGTCGGCCTCGGCGGTGGCGGGCGAGGCATCGTCGAACTCACCGTCGTCGTTCGTGCCCCGCACGAAGTGGATGGGCCCGGCCGTGTCGTCGCCTTCGCCCATCCCGACACGCCGGAACCAGCTGCGCTCCACGTCGGTCATGTGCCGCACCAACCCGATCAGCGACATCGACGACGGCGGCACCGCTCGCTCGGCGAGCTGCTCGGGGGTCAGCCCCGCGCACTTCATCGCCAACGTGTCGCGGTGGTACTGCATGAAGCCGAGGAGCGTCGCCCGTTCCGTCCCCGCCCATGGTGGGTCGATGCGTGTCACGGATCAACGGTAACCCGCACGTCATCGCCCGAAATCCTCGTTTGCGACACAATTTCTGCGACCCCCTCCGCAATTTCCTTGTCACAAACGTGGATGGATGACCCGGGGATGGATGGCTACGGTCGGCGGGGTGAGCGACGAGACGACAGATTCGATCCGGGCGCGCATGCGCGCCGCGTTGACGGCGGCGATGAAGGAGCGCGACATGCCGTCGGTGCGCGCCATCCGCTCGGCGCTCGGCGCGATCGACAACGCCGAGGCGGTCGACACCACGGTCGAGCCGGAACTGATCGACGCCGAATCGACGATCGCCGGAGCGGTCGCCGGTGGCGGGTCGACCGAGGTTCGTCGCCGCACGCTCGACGAGGACGGCGTGGCCGACCTGCTGCGGGCCGAGGCCGCCGATCGGCTCGCCGCGGCCGAGGAGTACTCGACCGCGGGAGCAACGGAGCGCGCCGAACTCCTCCGTGCCGAGGCCGCCACCATCTCGGCGTTCACCGTCCCGGCCGGTCGCTGAACCTGCGCGGACACGCAGCATGGTGGTGGTGGCGCCGGCCGTCGCGTGATCGACGAACCCGAGCCGCCGGTAGAGGCGAGATCGCCCCGACATTGTCGTCGTCGACGCTGAGGCTCATCGTCGGGTGGCGGCCGAGCATCGCCTGCAGGAGCGCCGTGCCGACGCCGCGGCCACGCCACTCGGGGATGACCGCCATCCCGACCTCCGGCACGTCCGCGGCGACGAACCCGTAGCCAGGATCATCAGCCGGCATCCGCCGGCAGAACGCCGCGCCGATCGACACGCCATCGGCCGTCGTGTACGCGATCTGCGCGTCGTCGCCCGGTGTCGCTCCGAAGTCGACGAGGTAGTGGGCGATCGCCGGCTCGTCGAGCACCGACCGAGGCGGCCGCGGGTCGCCGGCGCGGACGTGGATCGACAGGTACAACGTCTCCCACAGGAATGCCTCGTCCGCCTCGTCGCCGCGCCGCCAGGGCCGGGTGGCGAACATCGACGGTCTCGGCGCTACTGCGGCTGGTAGCTCGGAGGGTCCTGCGGGGGGTACGCCGCGGTGGTCGTGACGGCACGAACGTCGGCTGGGCGCCTCGGGCCTGCATCGCCTCGCGCTGTTGCTGCTCGAACTTGCGGCGCTCGATGTCCGCCTCGCGCCCGGCGATGTAGTACTGCCGCTCGGTGAGCCAGTGGATCAGCCAGCTCATCAACAGGGCGAGGATCCCGTAGATGATCATGGCGAACAGCACGGAGGTGTCGAACACGGCTTGGACGTCGCCGCTCGTGGTGCCCAAGTCGATCGGCGTGAAGATCCCCCGGAACGGCGCCATCACCCGGTCGAGGTTGCGATACGCCCACTGCGTGAACCCGGCCGTCGGGTTGGCGCCGAACAGCAGGAGGAAGAACCCGATGACGAGCACGATCTCGACCAGGATCAGGTACACGTACACCATGTAGCTGAGGATCTTCGCCCCCAACAGGAAGCCCTTGCGCAGTTCGGCTGCCGGCACCGTCTCGTTCTCGATACTCATGCGGATGCCCCTCGCTCGTCGACCGCATCGACCGTAGCGCACCCACCACGAGCCGCGCGGCACTGCCGACCCACGACCCAACGCGATGAGCGAACGGCCCGACTATCGGGCCGTTCGCTCATCGCGTCGATCGAGTCGAGCGGTCAGGCGAGCACGGTGGCGAGGAGGGCCGTGCCCATGCGGTGGAAGCGCTCGCTGTCGGCGGAGTGCAGCAGGTACAGCACGGCGAAATGCAGGGCCCAGAGCTGCCCGCGCTGCCACGTCGCGTCGTCGATCGGTCCGGCGGCGCGCGCGGAAGACCGCCCGGTTCGCGTCGTCGAACAGCATCCACGCGACGGCGAGGTCGACGGCCGGATCGCCCGCGGTGATGTCGCCGAAGTCGATGACGGCCGAGATCGAGCCGTCGGCGACGATGAGGTTCGCCGAGTGCAGATCGCCGTGCACCCAGAGCGGCGGGGCCGTCCCACTCGGCGACGTCGGCGAGCTGCGCGAGCCGGTCGTGCACCGGGGCGAACCTGGTTCGCGCGGGGACGGGTCCGGGGTGAACCGGGTCGGGCGACGTCTCGAGGCTCGCCAGGTTGGTCTCGATCCGGGGGATGAACTCGGCGATCGGCTTGCCGCGACGGAACTCGTTGTACGGGGCGTCCGCCGGTGCCGGACGATGCAAGGCGTTGACGAACGCCCCGAGCCGTTCGGCCTCACGGGCCGGATCGGCGAGCACGACGTCGGCCGCCACGTCGCCGTCGAACCACGGGCACACGCTCCACGACCACGGGAAACCGCATCCAGGCCGCCCGCGGTGGAGCGGCGCACAGATCGGGATCGGCAACCGTGCCGCCAGCTCGGGGAGCCATCGGTGCTCGTGCTCGACGAGATCGGCACTGATCGAGCGCCGGGGCATCCGCACCAGCAGGTCGTCGCCGAGCCGGAAGATCGTGTTGTCCCAACCGTTGGCGACGAGGGTCAGGGGTCGCGCGGTGAGGTGCGGAAACTGCTCCGCGAGGAGCGCTCGGACGAGATCAGCGGTGATCTCGACCTCGGCAGCGGGCATGTTCTGCGCCGCCACGGCGTCACTCCGCCGAGACGGGCACGTCGGTCTGGTAGTCGGCGTGGAACGATTCGAGGTTCAGCAGCCGGACGTCGTTCGAGAAGACCTCGATCGGCTTGTCGTTCGGCAGCCGCATCCCGCGCTGCAGGATCCGCATCTGCGTGTGCTGGTTGTACTCGACGAGCGTGACCGCCCAGCCGTCCTTGCCGGCACGGGCCGTCCGTCCGGAGCGGTGCAGGTAGTCCTTGACGTCCTTGGCCGGTTCGTAGTGGATGACCGCACCGATGTCGTCGATGTCGATGCCGCGGGCCGCCACGTCGGTGGCGACGAGGATCGACAGCTTGCCCTCCGCGAACTTGCGCAGCACGCGCTCACGCGCGCTCTGCTGCATGTCGCCGTGCAGCGGCGAGGCGTCGACGCCGAGGTCGGCGAGGTTGGTCGCGACCCGGTCGCAGACCCGCTTGGTCTGGCAGAACACGAGCACCTGCGGGATGCTCTTGGCGATCGAACCGATGACCTTGTCCTTGTCCATGTGGTGCACGGCGAGGAACAGGTGGTGCATCGTGCCGACGGTGTCGGTCGCCTCGTCGATGGCGACCGTCTCGGGATCGGTCTGGTAGTGGCGGATCAGGTGGCCGACGTCGCCGTCGAGCGTCGCCGAGAACAGCATCGTCTGGTTGCGGCCGGTGCAATGGCGCAGGATCCACTCGACCTGCGGCGTGAACCCGTCGTCGGCCATGCGGTCGGCCTCGTCGAGCGTGACGATCTGGCAGTCGCCGAGCTCCACCTCACCGGACTTCACGAGGTCGATCAGGCGCAACGGCGTGGCCACCACGATCTCGACGCCCTTGGCGAGTTCGTCGACCTGGTGATGTCGTGATGCGCCGCCGTAGACCGGCAACACCGTCATGCCGGCGTGCTGGGCGACGGGCTGGAGCACCTCGGCGACCTGGACGGCGAGTTCGCGGGTGGGCACCAGCACGAGGCCGAGCGGCTTGGACGGCTCGGCGACATCGGTGATGCGCGCCAGCATCGGCACGCCGAAGGCGAGCGTCTTGCCGGATCCGGTCTTGGCCCGACCGCACACGTCGCGGCCGGTCATCGCGACCGGGATCGCCTCGGTCTGGATGTTGAACGGCTGGGCGAACCCGCAGGCGGCGAGGCCCTCGTCGATGCGCGGCGGTACCCCGAGCTCG
Source organism: Ilumatobacteraceae bacterium (assembly GCA_963772085.1). Taxonomy (GTDB): domain Bacteria; phylum Actinomycetota; class Acidimicrobiia; order Acidimicrobiales; family Ilumatobacteraceae; genus Sva-07. The sequence continues at coordinate 104,195 of CAVYWH010000012.1, read as the reverse complement.
GCGAAACCGGTCGGCGCCTCGACGGGCGGAAGCACGTTGAAGCTCGTGAGGTTCGAGGTGTTGACATGGCCGGCGTCGATGGGCTGGCCGGCGGGGCGCGGCGGGCGCCTCTTTCGACGAGGCGCTCCTCGTCGAGCTGCTTGATCTGACATTGTGGGCCGCAGCGTATCGGCTCCGGCGGACTGTGTGGCCGAACCGGGTGGCCGTGGTCATCCATGCGTGGTAGCGTTCATCTCGATGACCCGCGGATCGCTGCTTCTCCTTACATAGGGCGAGCGCCACATATCCGCGTTCGCCCGCACCCCCCGCCCTCCCGGCCGGGGGGTTCTTGCTTTTTCAGGTCCTCTTCCCGGACCGCTCGTTCACCCGCTCGCTCCCGTCTCGAAACCCGTCTCGAATTTCAGGAGTTCCCATGCCTCCCGCACCAGTCAGTCCGAAGCCGATGGCCTTCAGCCATTACCGCCCCTTCGTGCCGGTGGTCCTCACGGACCGCACGTGGCCCAACCAGGTGATCGACAAGGCCCCGCTGTGGTGCTCGGTCGACCTGCGCGACGGCAACCAGGCGCTCATCGACCCGATGGACCCGACCCGCAAGCTGCGCCTGTTCGAAGAGCTCGTCGCCATGGGGTTCAAGGAGATCGAGGTCGGTTTCCCGTCGGCCAGCCAGCCGGACTTCGACTTCGTCCGCCAGCTCATCGAGGAGGACCGGATCCCCGACGACGTCACGATCCAGGTGCTCACCCAGTGCCGCCAGGAGCTGATCGAGCGCACGTACGAGAGCGTCGCCGGCGCGTCGAAGGCGATCATCCACTTCTACAACTCGACCAACCCGCTGCAGCGTGAGGTCGTGTTCGGCCTCGACAAGCAGGGCATCATCGACGTCGCCGTCAGCGGTGCGACGCTGTGCCGCAAGCTCGAGCGCGAGATGGGCGACACCGCGATCCGCTACGAGTACTCGCCGGAGAGCTTCACGCTCACCGAGCCCGACTTCGCCATCGAGGTCTGCGAAGCCGTGATGGACGTCGTCGAGCCGACGCCGGACAACCCGATCATCCTCAACCTGCCGGCCACGGTCGAGTGCTATTCGCCGAACGTGTACGGCGACGTGATCGAGTGGTTCGGCCGCACGATCAAGCAGCGCGACGCCGTGGTGATCTCGCTGCATCCGCACAACGACCGGGGCTGCGCGGTCGCCGCCGCCGAGTTCGGCGTGATGGCCGGCGCCGACCGCGTCGAGGGCACGCTGTTCGGCAACGGCGAGCGCACCGGCAACGTCGACGTCGTCAACCTGGCGATGAACCTGTTCATGAACGGCGTCGATCCCGAACTCGACGTCACCGACATCGACCGCCTGCGGCGCACGGCCGAGTACTGCAACCGCCTGCCGGTCCATCCCCGGCACCCGTACGTCGGCGACCTCGTGTACACGGCGTTCTCCGGCAGCCATCAGGACGCGATCAAGAAGGGCTTCGACGCCCTCGACGCCCGACGCGACGAGTCCGGCGACTACGACCAGTGGGGCGTGCCGTACCTGCCGATCGACCCCGCCCACGTCGGCCGTTCCTACGAGGCCGTCATCCGGGTCAACAGCCAGTCGGGCAAGGGCGGCGTCGCCTACGTGATGAAGACCGAGCACGGCTTCGATCTCCCGCGACGGTTCCAGATCGAGTTCTCCAAGACGATCCAGCACATCACCGAGGACTCGGGTACCGAGATCACCCCCGGTGTGATGTGGGATGCGTTCCGCAACGAGTACATGCCCGCCGAACCATCGTTCAAGCTGCGCAGCCACGAGCTGCACACGCACTCGGCGGACGACGGTGGCCGGACCACGATCCAGGTCCAGCTCGAAGTCGACGGCACGGCCCACTCGATCCGCGGCGAGGGCGACGGACCGGTCGAGGCATTCGTCGCGGCCCTCGTGGCCGAGTTCGGATCGCTCGTCGGCGACGGCTTCGACGTGCTCGACTATGCGGAGCACGCGATCGGCAAGGGCGCCGACGCGCAGGCGGTCGCCTACGTCGAGACCGTGACCGGATCGAGCGCGACCGGCGTCTCGGCCGGCGCGGTGACCCGCTGGGGCCTCGGCACCGATCCCAACATCACCACGGCGTCGTTGCGGGCGGTGCTCGCCGCATTCGAGCGTCAACGCCGGTAGCGACCACTGCGGTCGGGCGCCGTTGTAACGTCGGGACCATGTCGTTGCGACGGTTGCTGCTGCTGATACTCGTGATCGCGGCCTCCGCAGCATCGTTCAAGAGGATTCGCGACCAGCGCGCGGCGCAGACCGCCGCACCGCCCGAGTGGCCACCCTTCGAACCGCGCATCGTGCCCCGATCTCCGGAACAAGGTCGTGCATCGGTGCCTGGCACCGATGCGACGACCTTCGGCGGTGGACACGTGGGTGGCGGCATCGGCCGACGGCACGGCACCCGAGGGCTACCCGGTCAAGGCGAAGGTCAGCTCGGGCATCTTCCACGTGCCCGGCGGCGGTTCTACGAGCGCACGAGCGCCGACCGGTGCTATCCGGATGCCGCCGCCGCCCAGGCCGACGGGTACCGTCCGTCCAAGAGCTGACGAGACCAACAGCTGTTCAGAGACTGGAGAACATCGTGAAGGTGAGTGTCGATTTCGATCTGTGTGCGTCGACGGGTTCGTGCATGCAGGTGTGCCCCGAGGTGTTCGAGGTGCGCAGCGACGGCTACCTCTACATCCTCCAGGAGGAGCCGGGCGAGGAGCTCGCCGCCAAGGTGAACGACGCCGCCGACCTCTGCCCGACCGGCGCCATCACCGTCGAGCCCTAGTCACCAGCCGCCTGGTCAGAGCCCTAGTAGTCACCACGCCGTGAGCACGTCGTTCCACGCCCAACTCGATCGATCGTGGTCGGCGTCGGGCTCGATGCTGTGCGTCGGCCTCGATCCCGACCCGGCCCGGATGCCGTCACCGCTGTCCGGTGACGTGCACGCGACCGAGCGCTTCTGCCGGGCGATCATCGACGCGACGGCCGACCTCGTGTGCGCGTTCAAGCCCCAGATCGCCTACTTCGCGAGCCAGGGCGAGGAGCCTGCCCTCGAACGGCTGTGCACGTACATCCGCAACGAGTATCCCGACGTCACCCTCATCCTCGACGCCAAGCGCGGCGACATCGGCTCGACCGCCGAGCACTACGCCCGCGAGGCGTTCGTCCGCTACGGGGCCCACGTCGTCACCGTCAACCCGTACATGGGCACCGACTCGGTCGAGCCCTACTTCGCCCACGGCGGCGGGGTGATGCCCGTCTGCCGCACGAGCAACCCCGGCGGCGACGACTTCCAGTCCCTGATCCTCGACGGGCGACCGCTCTACGCCCACGTCGCCGACATGGTGGCCAATCGGTGGTCGAAGCTCGGCGACTGTGGGCTCGTGGTCGGTGCCACCTACCCGACCGAACTCGCCGACGTCCGGGCCATCGCCCCCGACCTGCCGATCCTCGTGCCCGGCGTCGGCACCCAGGGCGGCGACGCGCAGGCGGCCGTGGAACACGGTGCGTCCCACGACGGCCGTGGCCTGATGGTCAGCTCGTCACGCGCGGTGCTCTACGGCAGCAACGGCGCCGACTTCGCCGAAGCAGCTCGCGCCGAAGCGGAACGCACGGCCGCCTCGCTCCAGCTCGCACCTGACACCCGCCTCGGACCGGCAGGCTTCTCGGCACGGAGGACCTCGTCGGCGGACCGCTCAGACGTTGAGCGACGTGACGCTGAGGATCCCCGGCGCCTGACGGAGCTGATCGAGGATCTCGTCGGACACCGTGGCGGTCGGCGCGATCAGCATCGCCGCCGTGCCAGAACCCTCGACCCGGCTCACGTCCATGTCGGCGATGTTCACGCCGGCGTTGCCGAGCAACGTGCCGACCGTGCCGATCACGCCGGGGCGGTCGTCGTTGGTGACGACCACCATGTGATCGGCGGGGGGCACGTCGAACGGCGTGTCGTCGATGTTGACGATGCGCTGCTCGCTGCGGGTGCCGGCCAAGGTGCCGCTGATCGAGTGCCCGCCGCCGCGGATGGTGAGCAGGTTGACGTAGTCCGCCGAGGTCGCGCTGTTCACGTCGCGCACGTCCACACCGTGCTCCTTGGCGAGCTGCGGGGCGTTCACGTACGTGACCGGCTCGTCGGAGATGGCGCCGAAGAACCCCTTCAGTACGGCGAGTTCGAGGATGCGGGTGTCGTACCCGGCGATCTCACCCTCGGTACAGATCTCGAGCACCTCGGGCAGTTCACCGGTGAGCGAGACGAACATGCCGCCGAGCCGCTCGGCCAGGGGCAGGAACGGACGGATCGTCTCGTTCGCCTCGGCCGCGTTGACGTTGACCGCGAACGGGACGAAGTCGCCGGCGAGCGCCAGTTCGACCATCGAGGCGATCGTGTCGCCGGCCTTGTCCTGCGCCTCGCGGGTGCTCGCACCCAGGTGCGGGGTCACGATCACGGCGTCGAGCTGGAACAACGGCGACTCGGTCATCGGTTCGGTGGAGAACACGTCGAGCGCGGCTCCGGCGATCACGCCGTCGCGGATGCACTCGGCGAGGTCGGCCTCGTGGACGATGCCGCCGCGGGCGACGTTGATCACGCGCAGTTCGGGCTTGGCCTTGAGCAGCAGGTCGCGGTTGATCAGTCCGATCGTCTCGGGCGTCTTCGGGAGGTGGATGGTGAGGAAGTCGGATTCGGTGACGACCTGGTCGAGGCCGAGCAGCTCGACGCCCATCTTCTTGGCGCGATCCTCGGACACGAACGGGTCGTACGCCACGAGGCGCATGCCGAAGCCCTTGGCGCGGTCGGCGACGAGCTTGCCGATGCGGCCGAGCCCGACGACGCCGAGCGTCTTGTCGGCCAGCTCGACGCCTTCCCAGCGGCTGCGCTCCCACCGGCCGGCGACGAGCGCGGCGTGGGCCTGGGGGACGTTGCGTGCCGAGGCGAGCAGCAGGGCCATCGTGTGCTCGGCGGCGGAGATGATGTTGCTCTGCGGGGCGTTGACGACCATCACGCCGCGCTTCGTCGCCGCGGCCACGTCGACGTTGTCGAGGCCGATGCCGGCACGGCCGACGACCATCAGGTCGGAACCGGCGGCCAGCACCTCGTCGGTCACGTTCGTCGCCGAGCGGATGATGAGCGCGTGGGCGCCCACGATCACCTGCAGGAGCTCGTCGGCCGACAGATCGAGACGGATGTCGACGTCGTGGCCGGCAGCACGGAGGCGGTCGAGGCCCCCGTCGGCGATTTCTTCGGTGACCAGGATGCGAGCCATATGCCCCCATGCCTATCGTCTCGAACGGTCGAGTTCCACGAGGTTTGACGAACCGTTCAGCCGCCCGGCCCGGCGTCACAACCCGGCCGGTCACCACCCGGGGTTCCACCCGCTCCACTACGTTCGGGCCGGTGGATGCGGCGCCGGACGGCAGGCTCGTCGAGATCGAACGGTGGTTCGTCCAGCGTGGTCTCCCACATTTCATCGAACGAACCGACGACGAGGCGTTCCACGGTGCGTGGAACAGGGCGCTGCCCATCCTCGTCGTCGCCTACCTGCTGCTCGGCCTGAACGCCCTCGACCTCGAGAACTGGTCGTGGGCGCAGAACCTGCTGGCGTCGCTGTTCGTCGTCGCCACCCTGCTCGTGACGTGGGTGGTGTCCAACCGGCTGCAACGGCGACCGTTGTTCGCCCGACCGCAACAGATCGATCGGCCCGAGTTGGTGCTGTTCCTGATCGGGCCGGCGATCCCGGTCCTCGCCTTCGGCCAGTTCTTCGATGCGTTCCAGACGGTCCTGCTCGGCGCCGCGCTGCTCGCGGCTCATCTACCTCTGGTCGTCGTACGGCGTCGGGCCGATGCTGCGCTGGGGCGCCGAGCGCGGACGAGGTCAACTCACCGGTCTCGGCCCGCTCGTGGCCCGGGCACTGCCCGCTGCTGTTGCTGTTCACCACGTTCCTGTTCATCAACGCCGAGGTGTGGCAGGTCGCCGGCGCCCTCGACGGGCTGCCGTACGTGCTCGTGATCGCCATCTTCTTCGGCCTCGGCGCCACGTTCGTGCTCACCCGGGTGCCCGGCTACATCCGCCAGGAGAACCGGTTCGCGACGTGGGCCGAGATCGCCGGCTACCTCGACGACACACCGGCAACGTCGGTCGGGCTGCCGACCGACGCGCCGGTGGTCGATCCGTTGAGCATGCGGCAGCGGTTCAACATCGGCCTGATCGTGATCTTCGGCCAGGCGTTGCAGATCACCCTCGTCGTCGCTGCGCTCGATCGGGTTCTTCGTCCTGTTCGGCGTCCTCGCCATCCCGGCCGACACGGTGGCCAGCTGGACCGGCCTCGACGATCTGAACGTCTGGGTCGAGTTCGAGATGAGCGGCCGCACGCTGGTGCTCGACCGAAGCCCTCGTGCGGGTGTCGGTGTTCCTCGGCGCGTTCGCCGGCATGTACTTCACGGTCGTGCTCTCCACCGACGACACCTACCGCAACGAGTTCGCCGACGACGTCGGTCCCGAGATCCGCCAAGCCCTCGCCGTGCGGGAGGTCTACCGTCTGGCACGGGGGACCTACCCCGTCGCACTGCTGATCGGAGCTTCGTGATCGAGCTGGTGACGACCGCCGACGAGATGGTCGACGCCGTCGAGGTGTTCGACGCCGTCTGGGGATCGGCCACACCCGTGATCACCGTCGAACTGCTGGTCGCCATCGCCCACGGGGGCGGCTACGTGAGCGTGGCCCGCGAGCCGGGTGTCGGTGCCGGGCCCGGACGCGCCGGTCGGCGCGTCCGTCGGCTTCCTCGCCCGGCACGAGGACCGAGCCGGCGCTGCACAGCCACGTCACCGGCCTCGTGCCGTCGGCGCGCGGCACGGGGCTCGGGCGGGCGATCAAGCTCCACCAGCGCGAGCTGGGCGATCGGCGCACGGGCTGCACCACATCGTCTGGACGTTCGACCCGCTGGTGCGGCGGAACGCGTGGTTCAACATCGCCGTCCTCGGCGCCGAGGTGCGGGAGTACCTGCCCTCGTTCTACGGCATCGATGACCGACGTGATCAACGCCGGCGACGAATCCGACCGCCTGCTCGTCGCCTGGGACGTCCGGCGACCCGTGCTCGACACCCCACGCGACGGCCGCGATCCTGCTGCCGGTCGGAGCGGGCCCGCTCGAGCTCGTGCCGACCCCGGACGACATCGTCGAGCTCCGGCGGACCGATGGCGCCGCCGTGGCCCGCTGGCGAGGCGCGACCCGCGCCGCGCTCGACCGCCGCGCTGGCAGCCGGACGCCCGATCGTCGGATTCACCCGCGCCGGCGAGTATGTGATCGGATCGACGCCATGAGCGGAACCTCCGGCGGATCGTGGACGATCGAGCGGGTCGAGCTGCGTCGCATCGCCATGCCGCTCGTCTCGCCGTTCCGCACCAGCTTCGGCAGCCAGACCGACCGTGACATCCTGCTGGTGAGGATCGCGCTGCGCGACGAGCACGGCACCGAGACCGAGGGCTGGGGCGAGTGCGTCGCGCTGAGCGAGCCGAGCTACTCGCCGGAGTACGTCGACGGCGCCCAGCACGTGATGATCCATCACCTCCTGCCCCGCCTGATCGCCGGCGGCCCGCTCGACGCGGCCGACGTCGCGCCGAGGCTGAGCAAGCTGCACGGGCATCCGATGGCCAAGGCGGCGCTCGAGATGGCGGTCCTCGACGCGCAGCTGCGGGCGACCGGCCAGTCGTTCGCCTCGTTCCTCGGGGCCGACGGCGACGCGCATCCCGAGCGGGGTCAGCGTCGGGATCCACGACAGCACCGACGCGCTCCTCGACCACCGTCGAGGGGTACCTGGACGACGGGTACGTCCGGATCAAGCTCAAGATCGAGCCCGGCTCCGACATCGAGCAGGTCGCCGCCGTGCGCGAGCTCATCGGGCCCGACACGCCGTTCCAGGTCGACGCCAACACCGCCTATCGGCGGACCGACGGCGCCCATCTGCGCCGGCTCGACGACTACGACCTGCTGTTGATCGAACAGCCACTGCCCGAGCACGACATCATCGGGCACGCCCTGGCTCGCCGCGGAGGTCGAGACACCGATCTGCCTCGACGAGTCGCTCGTGTCGGCGGATGGCACCGCCGACGCGATCGAGCTCGGTGCGTGCGAGATCGCCAACATCAAGCCGGGTCGCGTGGGCGGCTATCTCGAAGCGGTCCGCATCCACGACCTGTGCCTCGCGAAGGGCATCCCGGTGTGGTGTGGCGGCATGCTCGAGACGGGCATCGGCCGAGCGGCCAACGCCGTCGCTGGCCGCGCTGCCCGGGTTCACCCTGCCCGGCGACATCAGCGCCTCGGCCCGCTTCTACGCGCAGGACATCGTGACCGACCCGATCACCATCACCGACGGCCACGTCACGGTGCCGACCACTCCCGGGCCTCGGCTTCGATCTCGACCTGGCGTTCCTCGACTCGGTGACCACGTCCACGTCCGACGTCGAACGCTGAGATGGCCACATCGGGGCCCTGACCCGGTGTGTCGACTCGTCACGATCTGACAGCGTGCCCGACACGACATGGCCCCACGACCATCGCTACAGTCCGATCACTATGACGTACCCGTTCCTGTCAGATGAGTGGATGACCGAAGCCAAGGCGATTCGCGAGAAGTACGCCGACCAGGTCCCGGAGGTCACCGCGATCATTCGCCTCAACCAGATCGTCACCGACGTGCCGTTCGGCGATGGCGAAGTACACAGCTACCTCGACACATCGTCGGGCTCGATGGCCATGGAGCTCGGCGAACTCGAGTCGCCCGACGCCACGATCACCACCGACTACGCCACCGCCAAGGCCCTGTTCGTCGACCAGGACCAGGCCGTCACGATGCAGGCCTTCATGACCGGCAAGATCAAGGTCCAGGGCGACATGATGAAGATCATGGCGATGGGCACCGCCGTGCCGCAGACCGAAGTGACCGACAAGATCTCCGCCGAGATCAAGGCGATCACCGAATAGTCGCGAACCGAGCTTGTCACATCGCTGCCCCCGATGTGAGCACCGACGTGACAAGTCAGGTCGGCGCGAGCGGGCCGAGCGCGTCGGCGAGTTCGGCGACCGTCCACTTGGCCTGCTGTTCGACGGTTTCGGCCATCTCCCAGCTCTGCACCCGCTTGACGACGCCGCCCTGGACGAAGAACGTCTCGCCGGTGAACGGGCAGTCGGCTGGTCGCCAGATAGGCCACGAGTGGCGAGATGTTCGCCGGGTCCCACTCGTCGAACGCCCCTTCCCGAGGCGCCATGATGTCGCCGAGGCCCGGGCGTGGCGAGCGTCAAGCGGGTGCGGGCGCCGGGAGCGATGCAGTTGCTGATCACGTCGTAGCGGGTCAGTTCCTTCGCCGCGATCTGGCTGAAGGTGGCGATGCCGGACTTGGCGGCGCCGTAGTTCGCCTGTCCGGGATTGGAGAAGAGGCCGGAGGTGCTCGACGTGTGGACCATGTTGCGGCGCTTGCCACGACCGGCCTTGTGCTCCTCGCGCCAGTAGGCGGCGGCCCACCGGCTGGGGGCGAAGTGACCCTTGAGGTGCACGGCGATGACCGCGTCCCATTCGGACTCGGTCATGTTGACGAGCACCCGGTCACGCAGGATGCCGGCATTGTTCACCAGGATGTCGAGATCGCCGAACGCTTCGATCGCGGAGTTGACGAGGCGTTGTGCACCCTCCCAGTCGGCGACGTTGTCGGTGTTGACGATCGCCTCGCCGCCGAGGGCCTTGATCTCTGCGACGACCTCCTCGGCCGGCGTCTGGTCCGCACCGTCGCCGTCGTTGGAGCCACCGAGGTCGTTGACCACGATGCGCGCGCCTTCGCCCGCGAAGAACAGAGCGTGTTCGCGCCCGATGCCGCGTCCGGCGCCGGTGATGATCGCGACTCGGCCATCGAGTGAGGTCATCGTGGTTCCCTTCGATCGAGTGCCCGACGACGGTGCCGGACGTGAGGTTCGAACCGTAGTGATCGGCACACCGCCGAGGCGATTCGGCCCGAGCAATCACCTGTCGTCGGTCCAGGCGAACCGACAGGTGGCCTACAGGAAGACGAGGTCGACGGCGGTGCCGCGCAGGAACGTCTCGCCCGGCTGGACCGGCTCGCCGTTGATCGAGGCCGACACGAACGTGCCCTCGGTGGTGCCGAGCAGGCTGTTGACGGCGTAGCCGGCGCCGGCCAGGGTCGTCTGCGCCGTGGCGTAACGTCTGCCCGGTCAGGTCGGGGAACGGCACGACGTCGGGACCCTTCGACAACTGGACGGTCACCGTTCCGCCACGCTCGATCGGCGTGTCGACCGCCGGCGTCTGGGTGACGACCCGGCCGGCCTCGACGTCGTTGCTGAACAGCTGTTCCCCCTCGGCGACGAGCAGCTGGATCGCCGAGGTCGCGCGCCGTTGCCTCGTCGAGGGTCATGTTGGCGAGGTTCGGTGCCGGTCGTGGCGCCGGGCCCTGCGACACGACGAGCTCGACCACCGTGTCGGGCAGCACCTCGTCGCCGGCGACCAGGGTCGGCATCGCCCTGCACCGTCCAGCTGATGACGGAGCCGACGGGGACCTCCTCGGAGTACGCCGGCGTCCCTTCGACGGCCACCAGCCGCAGCTCGGCCAGCACCGCTTGCGCGTCGGCGAGCGGAAGTCCGGCGAGTTCGGGCAGCACCCGCAGCTCCGGGACCCTCGCTGACGTAGAGCACGAACGTCTCGCCCTCGTCGAGCTTCACGCCGGCGGCGGGCACGGTGCGGACCACCGTTCCCGGATCGGGGAATTCGTCGCTGCGTTCCAGATCTCACGCTCGATCGTCCACTCGTTGCCGGAGATCTCGTTGAGGGCCACCTCTTCCTGGACGCCGACGAGATCGGGCACCGTGTACGACTTGGTTCGCGTCAGCGCCCACCCGGCGATCGCCAGCGCGCCGATCGCCACGAGCAGCAGCACGACGGCGACGGTCGACCTTGAGCTTGCGACCTTTCGGCCGCTCGTCGTCGAAGACGACGGCACCGGGGATCGGACCCGGTGCAGTCGGCGCCGTGTCGTGGGCGACTCGGCGGTCGGGATCACCGTCGTCGCCGGTGGGGCCATCGGCCATGGGGGCGACGTGGCGGGGAGCTGGTCGGTCGCACCGAGCACCATCTCGCGGGTCGGTTCCGGCTGCACGATCGAGGGCGCGTTGGCCGGATCGTCGGCGATGTCGGTCATCACGATCAGGGGCTCGACGGATTCGGCAGGGTCGAGCGGGACGACGGGAACGGGCCTCGACCGGCTCCACCGGCCTCCGCGGCGACGCCGGGGCGCTCGTGGCCCCCGGTGGGGTCGTCGGGCTGACGGGCCGGCACCGTGGTGAAGAGCCCCGTCGCGATCAGCGGGATCGGTTCGGGACGAGGCAGCGTGGCGGCGGCCTGGACCAGGCCCCGACCGAACTCGGCGGCCGTCGAACGATCCTCGCTGTCCGGGCGTCCGGCCCGTTCGAGCACGGCGGCGAGCGAGCCGAGATCGGCCGAGACGGGCATCAGCTTGCCGACGCGCAGCGCCAGTGTCGACATCGTCGAGTCGCCGTTGAACGGCACCGAGCCGGTCACCGCCTCGATGAGCGACAGCGACAGCGCGTACACGTCGGTCTTGGCGTCGACCTCCATGCCGAGCGCCTGCTCGGGCGAGGCGTACCGGGCGACGTGGGTGGGCACGTTGGCCGGGTTCTCCCAGGCATCGGCGCCGAGCAGCTCGGCGAGCCCGAAATCGACGACGCGCAGCCGTCGATCGTCGCCGAACACGAGCTTGGACGGGGTGATCTCGGTGTGGACGATGCCGCGCTGGTGGGCGAGGTCGAGGGCCCGACAGGCCTCGAGGCCGACCACGAGCGCCTGCGACGGCTCCAGCGTGCGGCCACGGTCGAGCAGATCGCGCAGGCTGCCGCCGGCGAGGTACTCGCTGGTCCAGAACCACGTCGACTGCGGATCGTGGTCGGCGTCGTCGGCGTCGGACGGCGGCGCCAGATCGACCGGGCCCCAGTCGAGGACGCTGGCGATGTTCGGGTGGGTCAGGGCCGCCGCCGCCTCGCAGTGCCGCACGAAGTCGTCGGCGAAGCCCGGCCGGTCGACGAGTTCCGGACGCACGATCTTGACCGTGACCGGCTGATGCGTGGTCTGGTCGAGCGCGCACGGTGATGATCGTGTACGCCCCCGCCGACACCACCGTCTCGATGCGATAGCGATCGGCGAGCGTGCGCCCGACGAGGCCGTCCGCCGCCTCGATCGGCTGCGCGTCGTCGGGTGCGTCCGTGCTCTTGATATACCGTCTACCACGGTTGGAGAAACGCTATCTGCTCGGCCCGCGCGGTTGTGGGCAGCTCTCGGTTCCGGCATCATGGAGGCATGACGCTCGTCGAGGAGCCCGATTCGCCGGTCCCGGCGATGACCGGGCTGTCGACGACGCCGCGCCGACCACGCCGCCACGGGTCGCCGCCGCCGCGTCCCGACATCGGATTGCTGCTCGCCAGCCTCGTCATCGCCTGCGGTGGCGTGCTGATCGTCTGGGGCATGACCGACGCGCTGACCGGCGACGACGGCATCGATCGTCCTGCGGCCATCGAGTCGGTGAGCCCGGTCGAGAACGCGGTGCAGGTGCTGCAGCAGGAAGGCGTGGCCGTCGACTTCGAGTACGGCTACGAGGCCCGGCTGTTCATCGACGGTCGTCGAACTGCCGATCACGCTGCTCGGCCAGGTCGACGTCGCCCCCGGCGAGATGATCGAGCTCCCGCCGACCGCCGTGTTCGACGCGGGCAACGCGGTGCTGTCGTTCAAGCCGGTCGACGGTGCGCTCATCGAGTCGTTCACCGGAGGGACGCCACGAGGCCAAGGTCGTGTTCTGGCGCACCGACGAGGGCGAGGACACCGCCAGCACCTACCGCTGGTCGTTCAACGTCATCTGAACGTCAGCCGTCCTCAGCCGTTCTCATCGCGGTCGGAACGGCACCTCGACCGCGATCTCGGCGCCGAGCACGCGCTCCACCGGCCAGCTGGAGGCGATCGCCGCTCCAGAACCGTCCCGGGTCGTACCAGTTCAGCGGGCGGGCATCGTCGAGCAGACCCATCCGCTGGTACGTGAGCGCCACCAGCTCCGCGCAGTAGATGTCCTCGAGTGAGACCGAGCGGCGTGCCCGCCCCTTGAGCCAGTGCCCGACGAGGCCGAGCGTGGTCGGGAACCGGCGACCGCTCAGTTCCTGGACCACGCCGAGCGCGGCGTTCTCCATCGCCGCGCTGACCTCCGGGTCGAGCTGGCGGAGGAACGCCCGCTGGCCGTAGCGGTTGACCCACGTGTCGGCGGCCTCGGTGAGCCGGTGGAGTTGGGCGCCGCGCTGGAGCTCACCGGTCCACACGTCGACCATCGAGCGGCCGAGTTCGGCATGCCACAGCAGTGGCGGCAGGTCGTCGATGGCGAGCACCATCGCCACGTGATTGACCGGGCTGTTCGTCGCCGCTCGGATCGCCCGGTCGGCGAGCTTGCGCCCGGTGAACAGCCAGACGTCTCCGCTGCGCGTGATCGACGCCGCCTCGTCGAGGCTGATGGCACTCGGCCGGTCGGCGTGCGTCGGGTTCACGGCGCGTACTGTACGTCCGATGCGTTGGCTGAAGCTGTTGGGGATCGCCGGGCTGATCGGAGCGGCCGCCGTCGGGGTGGTCGTGGTCCAACGCCGCCAGGCGCGCACCTGGACCGAGCTACGAGCCCGACGAACTGCGCGACCGCCTCCACGCCCGACTCGCCGGCGCCGGCGACGGGACAGCGTCCGCCCGCACCGGTCGACGGCGATCGGCCTCAGTGACCGGACGCGGCGATCTCGGCGAGGCGCAGTTTGACGAGCTTGCGGATCAGGCCGACCGGCAGCGGCTTGTCGATCGCGAACTGGAGCCCGCCCTTGGACACCTTGTACTTGGCGACGGCGTCGCCGGCGGCCCCGAGCACGCCGCTGCTCATCGGGAAGTAGCCGCAGTGCGCCTTGAACGACGCGTACGCCGCGACCCCCTTGCCGTCGACCAGGAACGTCGGCATGCCGTACTTCAGGTCTTCGGTGGCATCGGGGAGCACCTTGCGCAACCGTGCCCGGACCGTCGTCCAGCGTCTCGCGCTGCGGTGACGGGACGCCCGCCAGGTACCGCTCGACCCGTTCCGGTCCCGAGACGGCCGTCACCGGGGCTGCCGGCGGCCGGGGCGCCGTCGGTGCGGAAGCTGAGGCCGTGGGCGGCGAGCTCGGGCGTCAGGATCCTGATCGCCTTCGGGCCGACGCCGTGCAGCGCGAGGAGGTCACGTTCCGTCCACGACGCGAGGTCGGCGAGGCGGACGATTCCGGCGTGGGCGAGCGCTCGCGTCGCCGGAGCTCCGATGTTCGGCAGGCTCGTGTTTCGGCAGGTCGGTGTCGGCCATCGCGCCCACGGTAGAGCGTCAGGAGGTGGCGGGGAGTTCGCCGGTGGCGAGCAGGTGTTCGAAGGCCGGTTCGTCGAGCATCGGAACACCGAGCGACTCGGCCTTGGTGACCTTGCTCGCACCCGGTGAGTCGCCCACCACGACGGCGTAGGTCTTCGCGCTCACGCTGCCGGGGCTCTTGCCGCCGCGCGACGTGATGGCGTCGGCGGCCTCGTCCCGGCTGTAGCCGGCCAGCGTCCCGGTCACGACCACGGCCCGCCCTGTCAGGGTCTGGTCGGGCAGCTCACTCGGCGCCGGGGCGAGCCATGCGTCGAGTTCGCCGAAGTTCACGCCGGCCGCCCGGAACCGCTCGATGTACTCGCGGTTCACCTCGACGCCGAACCACGTGACGATCGTCTCCGCGATCACCGATCCGACGCCTTCCACGGCGGCGAGTTCCTCGGCCGACTTCGACATCACGTCGTCGAGCGTGCCGAACTGCTTGGCCAACGCGAGCGAGGCGGCCGGGCCGAGATGGCGGATACCCAGCGCGGTCATGAACCGCTGCAGCGGCTTGGCGCGCGACGCATCGATCGCCGCGACCAGGTTCTGCGCGCTGGTCGGCCCGACGCGATCGAGTGCGGTCAGCTGCTCGACGGTCAACGCGTACAGGTCGGCCGAGTCCCGGATCAGCCCGGCGCCCGTCAACTTCTCGACCATCTGCTCGCCGAGGCCCTCGATGTCCATCCCGCCACGCGATGCGAAGTAGGCGATCTTCTGGTCGCGCTGGGCGGGACAGTCGGGCGCCACGCAGCGGGTGTCGGACTCACCGTCCGGGCGCACCAGCGGGTTGCCGCAACGGGGGCAGTCGAGCGGGAACGTCCACGGCACGCTGTCGTCGGGACGCAACGAGAGGATCGGGCCGACGACCTCGGGGATCACGTCGCCCGCCTTGCGCACGACCACCGTGTCGCCGGGGCGGACATCCTTCAGCGCCACCTGGTCCTGATTGTGCAGCGTCGCCATCCCGACCGTCGAGCCCCCGACGAACACCGGATCGAGCACCGCGAAGGGCGTCGCCCTGCCGGTGCGGCCCACCGAGATCTGGATGTCGAGCAAGCGCGTGGTCTGTTCCTCCGGCGGGAACTTGAACGCGATGGCCCACCGTGGCGCGCGCGACGTCATACCGAGCCGCTCGCGCTGGCCGATGTCGTCGAGCTTGATCACGATCCCGTCGATCTCGTAGTCGAGGTCGTGGCGATGTTGCTGCCAGTGCAGGCAGTGCTCGACGACCGCGTCGATGGTGTCGAACGTCGCCAGATGGTCGTTGACCGGAAAGCCGAGGGAACGGAGGAACTCGAACATCTCGACGTGGCCGGTGAACTCCGGCCCGCCGACGATCTCGCCGAGCTGGTAGCTCCAGAACGACAGCGTCCGGCTCGCCGTGACGGCCAGGGTCCTTCTGGCGCAGGCTGCCGGCGGCCGAGTTGCGCGGGTTGACGAACGCCTTGTCGCCCGACTCCCGCGCCCGTTCGTTCAGCCGGTCGAAGCTCGACCTGGTCATGTACACCTCGCCGCGCACCTCGAGCACCGACGGCGCGCCGGGTCCGAGTTGCTTCGGCACGTCGCCGATGGTGGCGACGTTGGCGGTCACGTCCTCCCCGACCCGTCCGTCCCCGCGCGTCGCGGCCTGCCGGAACGTTCCGTGCTCGTACCGCAGGCTGATCGCCAACCCGTCGAACTTGAGCTCGCACACGTACGTCGGTGCCACGTCGGGACCCAACCCGCGAGCGACCCGTTCGGACCACGCCCGCAACTCGGCCGCGTTCATCGCGTTGTCGAGGCTCATCATCGGCACGCGATGGGTGACCGGGTCGAACGTCGTGCTGATCGCTCCCCCGACCTGTCCGGCCGGCGACGAGTCGTCGGCCAGCTCCGGATGGTCCGCTTCGAGTGCCCGCAGCTCGCGCGCCAGGGCGTCGAAGTCGGCGTCGCTGATCTCGGGTTCGTCGAGCGTGTGGTAGCGCTCGTTGTGGTACGCCACCTGGGCGCGCAACGCCTCGATGCGCTCCTCGGCAGACCCTGGGGCGTCAGGCGTATCCGTCACGCGCCGAGCGAGAGACGGGTGGCCGCAGACTGATCCTTCACCCGTCGGCCGACGTCGGACGTCAGGCGGGCGATGCGGCGAGCGATGGCGACCGAATGGGCGGCCAGCCCGCAGGCGGGCGACACGAGGCTCTGTTGACGCAGGAGAATCGGGTCGCAGCCGAGTTGCACGAGCGAGCACCAGACGTCGCTGAGACCGCGCCAGTTGCGGTCGGCCGACGTCGGGATCGGCCCCTCGGTGGGGATCACGCCCCAGGCGATGGTGCCGCCGTCGTCGAGGAAACGGGTGATGTAGCCGGCCCAGTCGACGAGCTCGGCCGACACGGGCACCGAGATGACGCTCGGACCGGAGGCCAACAGCATGGCGATGTCGCACGGAGCGCAACAGTGCACGCCGACCAGGCTCGAGCTCGGGAGCGACGCCATCGCGCTCGACAGGATGTCGACCGCCTCGTCGGGCGGGATCGGGAAGCCGGGCGACATCAGATCGGAGAACCACGGTTCGTCGAGCACGACGAGCTGGGGTGAGTTCGGCAATGCCGTCGTGACGACCTCGTTCAGCTCCTCGAGCTTCGTCCGCACGATGGTCGCCGCCTCGCCGGAAGGCCGAGGCCGTGTCCATGCCGTCGCGGATCAGTTCGATGCCGAGCGTCACCGGGCCGACGAACTGCCACTTGACGGGGGCGCCGTCGAGGCTGACCTTCTGCGCGAGGTCGACGAACGCCCGCAGCGCGGTGAACCCTGCGCCGCCGAGCGGCTCGGACGCCTGCTCGATCATGCCCTCGAGCGACGACAACTGTGGCAGTGAGGGGATGGTGGCGATGTCGAATTCGCCGATCGCGAACGCGGCCGCGGCGTCGGTGTCGCGGTGCGGCAGGCTGCCGACGCCGATCGACGCGCCGTCGCCGAAACGGTAGGGCTCAGCTCGATCGATCATGACCGATGCATCGTTCCACGGACCCGACGCATCGGCCGAATCGCGTGCCAACCTGTGCGGATGGCGAATCTGGGTCGTTGGCTTGCATGGCTGGCGCGTCTCGCATGGCTCTTGGTCGCGATCGTAGGCGGCAGTGCCGTCGAGCAAGCGGTCGGTTCACGCAGCGACGCGGTCCGGTTCACCGCCGGCATCGGGTGCTGGGTGGGTTGGGCGATCGTGATGCTGGCGCTCGTCATCGCCTCGGTGCGCACGCTGACCGTCACGCGCGTCGGCGTCCCCCTCGCCGCGGGCGTCGCGCTCGCCGCCGGCCTGGCCGGTGCCGATGCGCTGAGCCTGCTCGGCCTCGGTGCATCGGTCGGCGTGGTGCTCCTCGCGGTGTTCGCCGCCGAGTTCGGGCGGACGTTCGTGCAGGCCAGCGCGTACGGCGACGAAGACCGCTTCCCGCTGCGGCCACCGGCGGCGGTGTTGATCGCCGCGGTGCTCACGTGGATCGTGTGGGCGGCATGCCTGCTGACCGGCCCGATGCTGATCGCCGCTCGATCGTGGGTGGCCGGGGCACTGCTGACCGTCGCCGCCGTCGCGGGGCTGGTGCTCATCGGGCCGCGCTGGCATCGCCTGGCCCGGCGGTGGCTCGTGTTCGTCCCCGCCGGCGTCGTCCTCCACGACCCGGTCGTGCTCGCCGACACCGTCTCGCTGCGCACCGCTCAGATCACCCGGATCCGCCTGGCTCCCGACGACACCGACGCGGCCGATCTGACGGGACCCGCGAGCGGGTACGCCGTCGAGGTGCAGGCCGCCGAGTCGATCACCGCCGTCTTCGCGTTCACGCCGTCGGAGCCGAACGGGCGGGCGATCCACATGACCGGGTTCCTCGTCGCGCCCAGCCGCCCGGGAGGCGCGCTCGCCACCGCCGCCCGCCGCGGCCTCCCCGTCGGCTGAACCGCACAGCGATGAGCGAACGGCCCGATAGTCAGGCCGTTCGCTCATCGCGTGGTGATTCCCGTGCAGGGCGATGAGCGAGTGGCCCGATAGTCAGGCCGTTCGCTCATCGCCTTTGCGGGTCAGGTCGCGATGCCGCCGCCGAGGACCCGGGTGTCGGACGGGTCGTACAGCACGACGCTCTGGCCGGGGGCGACGCGACGTTGCGGCTCGTGCCACTCGACGTGCACCGACGTGGCGTCGGAGGTCGTCCACGTCGCGGTCGCCCGCTGCGGGTCGCCGTGGGCGCTGCACTGCACCAACACATCACCGCTGATCGGTGCGTCGACCCAGGTCATGGAGTGGACGCCGACGCTCGGCCGGAGCATGTCGACGTCGTCGCCGACCGTGACGACCCGAGTCGCCGTGTCGACGTCGACGACGTAGCGCTTCGGACCCCCGCCCGGCAGGCCGATCCCCTTGCGTTGCCCGATCGTGACGAGTTCGATCGCCTCGACCTCGCCCAGCTGGACCCCCGACGTGTCGACGACGGCCGCGCGATGGAACGGGATCCGATCGCCGAGGAACGTCGTGCGCCCGCCGCGTGTCGACATGATGAAGCACACGTCCTGGGAGTCGGGCTTGTCCGCGGTGCGCAGGTCGATCCGGCTCGCCAACTCCCTGACCTGCGACTTCTGCAGGTCACCGACGGGGAACAGCGTGCGCGACAGCTGCGCCTGGTCGAGCATGTGCACCACGTAGCTCTGGTCCTTGGCCCGATCGGCACCGCGCTCGATCGTGTACCGACCGTCGCCGGTCGTGCCGACCCGCGCATGGTGGCCGGTCGCGATCGCATCGAACCCGAGCAGGTCGGCCCGCTCGGCGAGACGAGCGAACTTCACCGATCGGTTGCACTCGATGCACGGGTTCGGCGTCGTCCCCCCGACGTGGGCCGCCACGTACGGCTCGACGACGTTGGCGGTGAACTCGGCACCGAAGTTGAACACCAGGTGATCGATGTCGAGCTGCTGGGCGACCCGTCGCGCATCGTCGACATCGCTGACCGAGCAGCACCCCGTGTCGCTGTCGCCGCCCCACAGTTTCATCGTCACGCCGACCACCTCGTGCCCGGCCTCCTTGAGCAGCAGCGCCGTGACCGACGAGTCGACCCCGCCGCTCATCGCGCACATGACCCGCAGCCGGCGCGTCATCTCAGCGCCGCAACCGGCTGACGCTGGCGACGATCACGTCGGTCGCCCGGTCGACGTCGGCCTCGGTCGTGGTGCGTCCGAGGGACAGGCGGAGCGCGCCCATCGCCACCGAACGATCGACACCCATCGCGGCGAGCACGTGCGACGGCTCCATCGCCCCGCTCGCGCAGGCCGAGGCCGCCGACGCGCACACATCGGCTTCGTCGAGCAGGTACAGCAGTGCTTCGGACTCGACGTCGGCGATGCACACGTGGGCCGAGCCGGCGACCTTGCGGTCACCGGGGACGGTCTCGACCACGCCGTCGAGCTGACTCTGCAGTTCCTTCACGAGCCGGTCGCGCAACACGGCCAAGCGAACGCGCCTCGGCGTCGCGCTCGGCGTCGGTCAACGTGAGGGCCACGGCGGTGGCGGCGATGCCGGCGGTGTTCTGGGTGCCGCTGCGGCGTTCGCGCTCCTGTCCCGCCGCCCATGATGAGCGCATCGACCTTCGGCCCGCCGCGCTCGATCAGGATGCCGACACCCTTCGGCCCGCCGAACTTGTGGGCGCTCAGCGACATCAGGTCGACGTGGGGGGTGACGTCGCGAAGGTCGAGCCAGCAGGCCGCCTGGACGGCGTCGGTGTGCAGCAGGGCGTCGGGCGCGAGCCGACGGACGACCGCAGCCACCTCGGCGATGTCGGTGATCGTGCCGACCTCGTTGTTGACCGCCATGACGCTGACGATCGACACGTCGGCCGTCGACGCGAGCACGTCGGCGAGCTCGACCAGGTCGACGCTCCCGAAGGCGTCGACGCCGACCACGATGCCGCCGCGGTGTTCGACGACCTCGAGCACCGCGTGGTGCTCGGTCGCGGGGCAGACCGCGACGCCGCCGCGGCGGCTGATCGCGCCCGAGACCGCCATGTTGTCGCTCTCGGTGCCACAGCCGGTGAACACCACTTCGCCAGGGCGGCACCCCACCACGGCGGCGACCGCATCGCGGGCTTCGTCGATCGCCCGGCGCGCCTGGCGGGCGAAGCGGTGCGAGCCCGACGGGTTGGCGTACGAGTGCGCGAGGAACGGCATCATCGCCTCGATCGCCTCGGGCCGCATGGGCGCCGACGCCGCATGATCGAGGTAGGTGAGCGTGTGTTCCGACACCGCGTCAAGGGTATCTGTGGGTGAAAGACATCTGTCGTCCGGTGAGTGCGTGCCCCTAGCCTGCGGTCGATGCGTGGCTACGACGCCGAGTCCTATGGCGAAGGCTTCGCCGACGTGTACGACGACTGGTACGCCGGCATCACCGACGTCGACGTGACCGTGCGGGCGATCGTCGACCTGGCGGGCGAACGAGGGCGGGTCCTCGAACTCGGGATCGGCACCGGCCGGTTGGCCGTCCCGCTGGCGCAGGCCGGACTCGTCGTGACCGGCATCGACACCAGCCCGGCGATGCTCGAGCGGCTGGCCGCCCGCGACCCCGACGGCCTCGTGTCGGTGGTCGTCGGCGACATGGTCGACGATCTCCCGCCCGGCCCGTTCGATCTCGCGTTCGTCGCCTACAACACGATCTTCAACCTGCTCACCGAGGCGCGTCAGCGGGCCTGCTTCACGGCCGTGGCGTCTCGGCTCGGGGCCGGGCGGCGCGTTCGTCGTCGAGGCGTTCGTGCCCGATCAGGAGGTGATCGGTGCCCCCGCCGTGACCGTGCGGTCGATGGCGGTGGACCACGTGGTGCTCTCGGTGTCGGAGCATCGCGCCGACGAGCAGACCGCGAGCGGCCAGTTCGTCGAGATCACCGAGGCAGGCGGGGTCCGCCTCCGCCCGTGGTCGATCCGCTGGGCGACCCCCGAGCAGCTCGACGACATGGCGATCGCGGCCGGCTTCACGGTCCAGTCACGGTGGAGCGACATGTCCGGCGCCCCGTTCACCGACGACAGCACCCACCACGTCACCGTCTACCGCCTGCCCTGATCCGCCGCTGGTCCGTTCCGGACCCGTCCCCGAAGCGGACCAGGCGTACCAGCGGCCCGGCCGACGTCAGAAGGAGTGGTAGCCGCCGTCGAGGGTGACGATGTCACCGGTGTGGTAGCTCGACGCCGGACTGGCGAGATACACCGCGATGCCGGCGAAGTCCTCCGGGGTGCCCCAGCGGCGCTGCGGCACCCGCGGCATCACGTTGGCGACGAACTTGTCCCAGCCGAGGGCCGGCGCGGTCATCTCGCTCTCGGTCCAACCGGGCAACACCGAGTTGCACCGGATGCCGTGACGGGCGTGCTGCACGGCGATCCCCTTCATCATCGAGTTGATCGCCGCCTTCGACGCGCCGTAGTTCTGCCCGTTCTGCTGGCCGAAGAACGCCGAGCCGGACGTGGTGAACACGATCTGCCCGCCGGACTCGTCGCCGTTGCCGTGCCGCTCGACCATGTGGCGCACGGCCTCGCGGGCGGTGAAGAACGCCCCGTCGAGGTTGACGCTCATCACGCGACGCCATTCGTCGGCCGACATGTCGACGAAGCTCGGCGCCCGGCTGCTGACGCCGGCGTTGACGAACACCGAGTCGATGCGACCGAGCTCGGCGACCGTGTCGGCCATGCCGGAGACCACCGCCGCCTCGTCGCTCACGTCGCACACGATCGAGAACACCTCGACGTCGTAGGCGGCGAGGCGGTCGACGGCGGCGTCGTTCTTGTCGGGGTTGGTGCCCCAGATGGCGATGTCGGCGCCGTGCTGGGCGAGGCCTTCCGCCATCCCGAGGCCGATTCCGCTGTTCCCGCCGGTGACGAGTGCGACGCGTCCGGTGAGGTCGAATGGTGAGCTGCTGATCATGCAGTGCACGGTACGAGATAGCGTCGCGGGAGCATGTACCTGGAGCGCGTCAGTCAGCCTTCCGACCTGACCGATCTCACCTACGAGCGAGCTCGACGAGCTGGCCGGCGAGATCCGGGACTTCATCGTGGCGGCGGTGTCCGACAACGCCGGGCACCTCGGCTCGAACCTCGGCGCCGTCGAGCTGACGCTGGCCTTGCACCGGGTCTTCGACTCGCCGACCGATGCGATCATCTGGGACACCGGCCACCAGGCGTACGTGCACAAGATCGTCACCGGACGCCAGGCCCAGTTCCAGCAGCTCCGTCAGGCGGGCGGGCTGTCCGGCTACCCGAGCCGCGAGGAGTCGGTGCACGACTACGTCGAGAACAGCCATGCCTCCACCGTGCTGTCGTACGCGTACGGGATGGCGGTCGCCCGTGACCTCGGCACCGATCCCCATCGCCACATCGTGGCGGTGCTCGGCGACGGGTCGCTGACCGGCGGCATGGCCTACGAGGCGCTGAACAACATCGGCCACGGTGGGCGACGGGTGATCATGGTGCTCAACGACAACGGCCGCTCGTACGCGCCGACCGTGTCGAACCTGTCGGCCAACAGCCAGGGACGCGACGACCGTTCGGCGCATCCGAGCCTGCCCGACCGGGTGACCGGCAAGCTGTCCCACGCGCTCACCGACATCCGTCTCAACCCGGTGTACGTGCGGCGCCAGCGTCGCCTCGAGGAGTTCCTCCAGTCGCTGCCCGTCGTCGGCCACCAGGCGGGATCGGCGATGGACGCGTTCAAGGCCGGCGTCCGCGAGTTCCTGCAACCGCCGTCGTTCTTCGAGGCGTTGGGCGTGCGGTACGTCGGCCCGTTCGACGGTCACGACATCGAGCAGATGGAGCACGCGCTGCACAACGCGGTCGCGTTGTCGGAGGACGGGCCGATCCTGGTGCACGTCCTCACCCAGAAGGGTCGCGGCTACCCGCCGGCCGAGGACGACGACGAGAAGCACCTCCACGACGCGCCCGTGTTCGACCCGCTCGTCGGGCCACCCAAGGCGGTGGCCACGGGGTACACCCAGTCGTTCGCCGAGGCGATCATCAAGGAGGCCGAAGCCGACCCCCGGCTCGTCGCCATCACCGCGGCGATGCCAGGGCCGACCGGCCTGCTGCCGTTCCAGGATCGTTTCCCCGACCGCTGCTTCGACGTCGGGATCGCCGAGCAGCACGCCGTCACCGCCGCGGCCGGGATGGCGATGGGCGGCCTCCGGCCGGTCGTGGCGATCTACTCGACGTTCCTCAACCGGGCGTGGGACCAGGTCGTCTACGACGTCGCCCTGCACCGGTTGCCGGTCATCTTCTGTCTCGACCGCGCCGGCGTCACGGGCCCGGACGGGCCGAGCCACCACGGCGTGTACGACATGGCGCTGCTGTCGAAGGTGCCGGGCATGCGCGTGCTCGCCCCGTCGAGCGCTCAGGAGCTGGCGCAGATGATGCACGACGCGATGTCGCTCGCCGACGCCGGCCCGGTGGCGATCCGGTATCCACGTGGCGCGGCGCGCAACGTGACCGAGGCCGAGGTGGGCCGTGGGCTCGCGGCCCGTCGGGCGCGTCCGGTCCGAGCGGGCCGGGTGCGACGACCTGCATCATCGCCATCGGCAAGATGCTGGAGACCGCCGAGAAGGCCGCCGACGAGCTCGCCGCGACCGGCGTCGACGTCACGGTGTGGGACGCCCGCTGCGTCGCGCCGCTCGATCCGCGAGATGATCGCCGACGCCGCGTCGCACGCGCACGTGATCACGATCGAGGACGGCGTGCGCGACGGCGGGATCGGCATGACGATCGCCGACCAGATCTGTGCGCATCGACCACACCGACCCAGGTCGACGTGCTCGGGCTGCCCGACCAAGTTCATCCCCCACGATCCGAAGTCGTCGAACATCCTCGCCCGGTTCGGCCTCGACACCGCCGAGCCTGGTCGCCCTCGTCCGCGAGTGCGTGACCCCTCTCCACCGCGAAGGCGTGAACAATGTGCGCACATCCGACGCAGATTGATCACGCCTTCGTCCGGACGGTTGACCGTGTTCGAGCCGATCCGCACCGCGCGGCTGCTGCTGCGGCCGGCCCGCCTGGCCGACGCCGAGCCGCTCAGCCGATGGCGCAGCGACCCGGAGATCGCCGAGTACCAGAACTGGATCGCGCCGTATCCCGCTCGACCGGGCGCGCGAGATGGTCGGCCGGATGGCGGCGATGGACGGGCCGGCGAACGACGAGTGGTGGATGCTCACGATCGCCGACCCCGACGACACGGTCGTGTTCGGCGAGCTCGTCGCTGCACCTCACCTGGGAGGGCCGCACCGCCGAGATCGGCTACACGCTGGCCCGCGACGCCTGGGGCGGGGCTACGCCGCCGAGGCGTCGACGGCGCTCGTCGAGTACCTGTTCGAGACGCTCGGCGTGACGCGGGTGGAGGGCATGCTGCACCCCGACAACCCGGCCTCGGCGATGGTGCTCGAGCGGGTCGGGATGCTCTTCGAGGGCCACACCCGGTCGTCGTTCTGGATCGGCGACGAGAACTCCGACGACTGGCTCTACGGCATGACCCGGCCCGACTGGGAGGCGTGGCGAGACCGGCCGCGCGCCCGGCCGGCCGAGGTCCGCCTCGTCGAGGTCACCCCGGAGACCCAGCGCGCCGTCCGCACGCTGGCGACCCACAAGTCGCAGGAGCGGTTCGTGTCGCCCGTGGTCAACTCCTTCGCCGACGCGCTCTTCCCGGGCGAGTACCGCGACGCACCGGTCGTGCCGTGGATGCGGGCGATCGAAGCGGACGGCGAACTCGCCGGCTTCGTGATGCTCGGCGTTGGCCACGGCGGAGAACCCCGAGCCGCACCTGTGGCGCTTCCTGATCGACCGGATGCACCAGCGGCGTGGCATCGGGGCCAGGGCGCTGGAGCTCGTGATCGAGCAGTGCCGGGCGTGGGGCAACGAGACGCTGCTCGTGTCGTGGATCCCCGGGCGGGGCACGCCGGCGCCGATGTACCTCGCCCGCGGTTCGTGCCCACCGGTGTCGTCGACGAGGGCGAGATCGAAGCCCGCCTGCAACTCGGCGCGTAGGGTGCGCGACGTGGACGATCTCGACACCGGCGACCGCTATGCGGCCTACACGAAACTGAAGTTCGAGCGACCGAGCGACGGGGTCCTGCTGATCACGCTCGACGACCCCGATCGCCTGAACGCGACCGGCGCCGAGATGCACCTCCAGCTGTCGCGCGTGTTCCGCACGATCGACGACGACCGCTCGGTCCGCGCCGTCGTGGTCACCGGCGCAGGACGGGCGTTCTCGGCCGGCGGCGACCTCGACTGGATCGCCGAGCAGGTCGGCAACTACACCCAGACGATCAAGGTGATGCGCGAGGCGGGCGACATCGTCCGGACGATGATCGACTGCGACACGCCGATCGTGTCGGCGATCAACGGTGTCGCCGTCGGCGCCGGCCTCGCGGTGGCGCTGATGGCCGACGTCAGCGTCATCAACGAGGACGCCAAACTCACCGACGGCCACATCCGCCTCGGCGTCGCCGGCGGCGACCACGCCGTCGCGATCTGGCCCCTGCTGTGCGGGATGGCGAAGGCGAAGTACTACCTCCTCACCGCCGACTTCCTCGACGGTCGCGAGGCCGAGCGGATCGGACTCGTCTCCAAGGCGGTGCCGGCCGACGAGGTGATGTCGACCGCGCTGGGCGTGGCCGACAAGCTCGCCGCGGGCCCGGTCGACGCGACGCGCATGACCAAGCGGGCGCTCAACCACTGGATCCGCCAGTCGCTCCCCAACTTCGAGGCGTCGCTCGCCTACGAGATGCTCAACTTCCTCGGCCCCGATGCGGCCGAAGGACTGGCGGCACTGCAGGAGAAGCGTTCGCCGGACTTCCGGAGCAACGGCTGATGGACCTGACGGACGAACTCGCGTTGGCGCTCGCCGTCGCCGACGAGGTCGACGCGTTCACGCTCCCCCACTTCGTCGCCCGCGACTTCTCCGTCGACTGGAAGGCCAACCGAGACAGAGGTGACCGAGGTCGATCGGCGGGCGGAGGCGCTGATCGTCGACCGGCTCGATCGCGGCCGCGCCCGGACACGCCGCGTTCGGCGAGGAGCACGGGCTCGTCGGCGACGCGGCGTCTCCCTGGCGCTGGGTGATCGATCCGATCGACGGGACGTCGGGATTCGTCCGCGGCATTCCCGTGTGGGCGACGCTGATCGCGCTGACCCACGTCGACGACGGCGCCGTGCTGGGGGTCGTGTCCGCGCCCGCCCTCGGACGACGGTGGTGGGGTGGCGAAGGCGTCGGCGCCCACGTGTCGGCGTACGGTTCGACCCGCTCGATGAAGGTGTCGAACGTCGTCGATCTCGCCGAGGCGCAGGTCAGCGTCACCCACAGCTCCGGTTGGGAGGCGCTGGGTCTGACCGGGGCGCTGATCGGTCTGCAACAGGCCGCCCGCCGATCGCGCGGGTTCGGCGACTTCTGGCAGCACATGCTGGTGGCCGAGGGCGCCCTCGACGTCGCCGTCGACGCGGTCGGCGTCGCCGCCTACGACCTCGCGGCGCTGCAACCGATCGTCGAGGCCGCCGGCGGGGCCTTCACCGACCGCCACGGCCAGCCGACGTTCGAGCACGACACGGCCGATCAGCTCGAACGGCCTGCTCCACCCCGACGTCATCGTCCTGCTCGAGTCCTGACCGCACGGACCGGCCGCTGAACCGGCGGCGACCTCGGGGCTGATGTCCGGTACCGTTGCGTGCCGTGGCAGAAGATCAGGCGCCCGAGACGACGGCGATCACGGCAGGTCGATGTTCCGGCGGAACGTCGCTCGCACCGGCCCTGTGGGCCTCGAGCACCTGGGAGTCCGAGGGCCTCGACGACGCGCATCGTCGCGCCACGTCGGTCCGTCACGGCAACTTCTACAGCCGATACGCCAACCCGACCGTCCGCTCGTTCGAGCGCGCCGTCGCCGAACTCGAAGGTGCCGAGGAGTCGCTCGCGTTCGCCTCGGGCATGGGCGCGATCGCCTCGACGGTGTTCGCGCTCTGTTCGAGCGGCAGCCACATCGTCACGCAGCGCCAGCTGTACGCCGGCACGCTCGCCTTCCTCCAGGGCCCCTGCCGCCGGATGGGCATCGACGTCACCTACGTCGACATCGCCGAGCCGGGCGCCTTCGCCGCCGCCGTCGAGCCCGGCCGCACGATGCTCGTCATCGCCGAGACGCCGTCGAATCCGCTGCTCGAGCTGGCCGACCTCGACGAGCTGGGCGCGATCAGGGGACCGTTCACGCTGGTCGACTCGACGTTCGCCACGCCGCTCGGCCAGCAGCCGTTGGCCCACGGGGTCGACCTGTCGCTGCACTCGGCGACCAAGGGGATCGCCGGGCACAACGACGCCACGCTCGGCGTGATCTCGGGCGACGCCGATCTGCTCGGCGAGATCTGGGCGTACTCGGTGCTCCACGGCGCCACACCGTCACCGTTCGACGCCCTCAACGCGCTGCGCGGGATCCGGACGCTCGGGGTCCGCACCCGTCAGCAGAACGACACCGCGCGCTCACTGTCGGTGACGCTGGCCGATCATCCCGACGTCGTGGCGGTGCACTACCCGGGCCTCAGCGAGCATCCACAACACGATCTCGCCACGAAGCAGCTCCGACAGTACGGCACCGTGCTGTCGTTCGAGGTCGCCGACCGTGCCGCGGCGACGGTGTTCCTCGACTCGCTGCAGATCGCCCGCGTGGCAACCTCGCTCGGCGGGCCAGAGACGATCATCTGCCACCCTGCGACGTCGACGCACGCGAGCCTGACACCCGACGAGCAGGCCGCGGCCGGCGTCACCGCCGGACTGCTGCGGGTGTCGGTCGGCCTCGAGGACGGCGGCGACATCATCAGCGACTTCGAACGCGCCCTCGCCGCCACCCGCACCTGACGCCCGACGATCCCGACGAGTTCGTGCGTCGGTGCCTGGCACCGACGCACGAACGGGCCGTCACGCGTCACCGAGGCGAGTCGCAGCCCGACGTCGTCGTCGTCGCGAGCATCACCGTCGCCGCACGGGTGACACTCGATCTGGAGCGTGCTGTGGGTGATCGATCGTTCGGCGACCAGCACCTGCCGGAGTTCGTCGACGATGTCCTGCGCGTCGTGCACGCTGCGATCACCGTCGACGACCACGTGCGCGGTGACGCTCACCCGCGACCCGCCGAGCGGGTGCAGGTGGACGTGGTGCACCCGTTCGATGCCTGGCTGCGCCGTGAGCAGGTCCTCCACGTCGCGGGCCGACAGGCGTCGAGGCGTGCGATCGAGCAGGATCGCGGTGGCGCTGACGAGGATGTGCCAGGTGCTCCAGAGCACCGCCGCCGACAGGACGAGCGAGGCCACGGGGTCGATCCAGTCGGGCCCGCCGGCGGCGAGCAGCGCACCGGCCGCGACGACGATCACCGAGCCGGCGAGGTCGGTGAGGAGATGGAGCCGAGCCGCCCGCACGGCGATGGCCTCGTCGCCGTGCTGGTGCCCGACGAGCAGGACGCTGCCACCGTTGACGACGATCGCGATGATGCCGATGACCATGACGGCCACACCGTCGACCGGTTCCGGATTCGCCAGGCGCTTGATCGACTCCACCACGATCCAGGCGATCGAGCCGAGCAGCAGCAGCGCCGAGACGAAACCGCCCAGCGCGTCGGCCTTGCCGAATCCGAACGACCACGTGGCCGATGCCGGCCGCCGGGCGATGCGCAGGGCGATCACCGCCGTGACGAGACCGAGCGCGTCGACGGCCTGGTGTGCGGCGTCGGCCAGCACGACGACCGCGCCGATGGCGAGGCCGACGACGACCTGCACGACCGAGAAGCCGACGTTGAGCGCCGCCGCGCCCGCCGAGCCGTCGGGCCGACGCCGCGTGCTCGTGCTCGTGCTCGTGCTCGTGCTCGTGGGTATTCTCAGTCACTGAGAATACCGTACCACCTCGGCGCTCAGTCGTCGCCGTGCAGTTGCTGCGCGAGGTAGTTCTCGAGACCGATCTGGCGGATGGTCTCGAGCTGGGTCTCGAGCCAGTCGGCGTGCGCTTCCTCTTCGACGAGGATGTCGGCGAGCAGCTCTCTCGTGCCGTTGTCACCCTTGGCCACCGCCAGTTCGATGCCCTTGTTCAGCCGGGCGATCGCCTCCACCTCGAGTTGGTGGTCGGCCTCGAACTGTTCGGGAACGGTTTCGCCGATGTGCAGCGGGAAATACCGCTGGTAGTTCGGGAAACCCTCGAGGTAGATGATCCGATCGGTGACCCGCTCGGCGTGCTTCATCTCGTCGATCGATTCGTCCCGGTCGACCTGGGCGAGCCGCTTGTAGCCCCAGTTCGCGCACAGCTTGCCGTGGAGGAAGTACTGGTTCACCGCCGTCAGTTCGGCCGTCAGCACCTCGTTGAGCACTTCGATGATCTCAGCATCGCCTTGCATGACGTTCAAGGTACGCGACCGGAGGACGCATTGCCATCGAACGCAACCTTGATCTTTCCGGTCAGGACTGCTGTGCCGCGCGGTCAAGCATGGTGAACACGCTGGGCGTTCGCCGCTCAGGCGACGCGGACGCGGACGCCGGCCTGCACGCTGCGGCGGCGCATCGGCGCTCGTTTCGATGAGCTCGTCGATCGCGTCGTGGCAGCCGTGACAAGTTCCTCCGGCGCCGCACACCGCGGCGACGTCGGCGATCGAGCAGGCACCGTGATCGATCGCGCGCTGGATCCGGCGCTCGGAGACCACGTGACACGAACAGATCATTGCCATCCCGTGCGTAAGGTAGCCCTTACCAATACTCCAGAGCAACCTTGACGACGCGATCGGCCGGAAAATGGTCCGGAGAATCGGACCACCGACCGTCGTGATCATCGGGGTGACGATTCGACGTGCGCTGGGCAGACTGCACCCATGACGAGCCTCCCGAACGTGATCGACAACCCGTCAGCGCATCAGTACGAGCTGTGGCTCGGCGACGAACGGGTCGGGCTGGCCGCGTACGCCCAGAGCAACGGCGTGGTCACCGTCCCCCACGTCGAGACCGACCCTGCGCACCAGGGCCAGGGGTTTGCGGCGCTGCTGATGGACGGTGTGGTCGACGACCTGCGCGCCCGATCGTTGAAGATCCGCCCGCTGTGCCCGTACGCCGCCGGCTACATGCGCGAGCGCCCCGACACCCACGACTTGTACGCCTGAGACAGGAGAACACCGACCATGTGCCGAAACATCACCACCCTGCGTGGGCTCGAGCCCAGCGCGACGCACGAGGAGATCGAGGCCGGAGCGCGTCAGTACGTCCGCAAGATCAGCGGTGTGCAGAAGACGTCACCGGCCACCTACGAGGTCTTCGAACGGGCCGTCGCGGAGATCACCGTGATCACCACGAGGCTGATCAACGAACTCCCGCCGCGCAAAGAGCCGCCCAAGACGGTCCCGCCGCTGCGCCGCCTGAACCGCGTCAACCAGCCAGCAACCCGCTGACGAGGCACGCCAGCGACGAGCTGGCGAGGCCGACCTCGATCGTCACGACGTCACCGCCGTGAAGCCGAGCACGGCGTCACGAGTAGAACGGGTTCTCGCCGGTCTCGTGATCGGTGAGGT
This sequence comes from Ilumatobacteraceae bacterium, assembly GCA_963772085.1. Lineage (GTDB taxonomy): Bacteria > Actinomycetota > Acidimicrobiia > Acidimicrobiales > Ilumatobacteraceae > Sva-07. The sequence continues at coordinate 73,175 of CAVYWH010000012.1, read as the reverse complement.
CGCGGACGCGCTCGATCTCGTCGATCGCGTCGACGAGCATGGTCTGCACGCCGTCGAGCATGGTCATCTTGCTCATCGAGCAGCCGTGGCAGCCACCACCCATCGTGAGATAGGCGGTGCCCTCTCCGTCGTGACCGACGTAGGTGACGAAGCCGCCGTGGGCGGCGAGCGCCGGGTTGACCTCGGCGGCGACCATCGCTTCGACCTCGGCCGACAGCGCGTCGTCGCTCGTCAGACCCTCGATGACGGGAGCCTGCGGGCGATTCGGGTTGCGGATCACGAGGCCCTGCGTCGAGGTGTAGTCGAGGGTGGCGCCTTCGAGCAGTTCGACGTCGGCGCCGGGGATGATCACCTTCATGCCGTCGTGGGTGCGCACCTCGTCGGTGAACGCAGCCTTCAGGAACTCGTCGAACGAGAGGTCGTAGCGGAACTCCTCGCCGGGCGCCGAGGCGATCGCCACCCGCAGGCCGAGCTTGGCCGATTCGGGTTCGTCGTCACGCAGTTCGACGAGCTGATCGAGCGCCTCCGGCGTGATCGTGATGATCGGTTCACTGGTGCTGGCGCCACCGGTATCGGCGGCGAGCGCTTCGAGTGGGCTCATGTGCACAAGGCTACCGTCGGCCGTGTGAACCCACCTGTGAACGGACCCGTGAACCCAGCGGTGTCGTGGTCGGGAAACATCGCGGCGATCCGTTCCGACACCGAACGGATGGCCGTGGCGTACACGGCCGGACCGACCGATGCGCCGGTGGCCGCGTGCCCCGGCTGGGATGTCCGCGGCCTGGTCGAGCACATGGCCTACATCCATCGATGGGCCGGCTTCGCGGTCCGCCACGGTCGGGCGCCGGAGACCGGCGACGTCGCACTGCCCGACGACGACGCCAGCGTCGACCTGGCGGACTGGCTCCGGGCCGGCGGCAACACGCTCGCCGACGACCTGGAGGCGGCCGATCCACAGGACGACACCTGGCACGTGTTCCACGGCGGAACAGAAGATGTGGGTCTGGGCCCGCCGTCAGGCGCAGGAGACGGCGATGCACCGGTGGGACGCCGAGACGGCCACGCTCGGCCGTTCGACCCTCGATCCGGGGCTCGCCGCCGACGGCGTGGAGGAGTACCTGGAGCTGGGCCTCCCGCGGGTGCTGGTCCGCGAGGGGGTGCGACCGCCGGAGTCGACGCTGCATCTCCGCGCCACCGACGTCGGCGCCGACTGGGTGATCACCTCGCGCGACGGGGTGTGCACGGTCGCCTCCCCGGCGGGGGCGATGGGTGCGGCGGACGCGGCGCTGCAGGGCACCGCCGAGTCGGTCCTGCTCGTGCTGATGGGCCGGGCCGACCGCTCAGCGGTCGAGATCCTCGGCGACGCCGCCGTCGCCGACGAGTGGCTGTCGCTGCCCGGCTGGTGACCGCCTGTCCGGTCGCACGACCGCCGGTGAATCGGGTTGGTGACAGTGCCGCCGGTCAACGCCGGGCTGGTCGTCACGGGCCGTCAGTAGGCTCGCCCCCCGTGACCGACGGCAGCCGCAAGACGATCTTCGGCGGCGTGCTTCGCGTGACCGGCGGCGCCCCCACGCCCCCCGTCAGCACCAGCCCGCCGACGAAGCGGCCGAAGCCACTCGGGCTGATCGCGATGTTGATCGCGATCCTCAGCTTCTCGGTGAGTTCGCCGCTCATCAAATGGTCCGGTGAGACCGGCTCGGTGATCGCCGTGTGGCGAATGATCGGTGCGTTCGTGATGTGGTGGACGATCATGCTGGTGATCCGTGTGCGCACGCATCGGCACTTCCCGTCGAGGCGCAGCTGGATGCTCGTGCTGCCCGCCGCACTGTTCTTCGGCGCCAACATCGCCACGTTCTTCACGGCGATCACGAAGACGAGCATCGCCAATGCCGAGTTCATCGGCGCGATGAGCCCGCTGCTGTTGCTGCCGGCGGGTGCGGTGTTCTTCGGCGAACAACCGAACTGGAAGGCGTTGCGCTGGGGGGCGGTGTCGATCATCGGCATGACGCTCGTGCTGTTCTTCGGGCCGGCCAACGGCACGGCCACGGTGGAGGGCAACCTGCTGATGATCGTCGTGCTCGCGTTCTGGGTCGGCTACCTGCTGTTGTCCAAACGGGCCCGATTGCGCGGCGTCGGCACCATCGAGTTCATGGTGTGCCTCGCCCCGCTCGCCCTGCTCACCGCCGGCCCGATCGCCGGCGTCATGGCCGGCGACGAGATCTTCGGCCTGAGCGCGAAGGGCTGGCTCGTCGTCGCCATCCTCACCGTGCTGACCGGCGTGCTCGCCCACGCGCTGCTCGTGTTCGCCCAGAAGCTCATCCCGATCGCCACCATCGGAGTGATGCAGTCGGCCCAGCCGGCGCTGGCTGTCCTGTGGGGGGTGATCATCCTCGGAGAGACGGTGAGCGGCATCCAGGTGGTCGGGATGGCACTCGTCGTCATCGGCCTGGGCCTGTTCACGTGGTCGAGCCAACGTGCCGCCGATCTCCCGAGTTCCGACGCGGCCGAGGGCGTCATCACGGCACCGTGACACCGGCGACGGGCGGCGCGTGCGCGTGTCGGCGACACGCCCGGCGAAGGACAGGCGAAGGACCGGCCAACGGACGGTGAACGAGCGGCCGGCGCAGGGGAACTGCGGGGCTCGCGTGCCAGGATGCGTCGATGCGAATTCTGGTGACGAACGACGACGGCATCGACTCGATCGGTCTGCACGTGCTCGCACGGGCGATGTGCGAGCTCGACGGCGGCCACGAGATCGTCGTCGCCGCACCGAACTCCGAGTACTCCGGCGCCAGCGCATCGCTCGGCGCGCTCCACCTGATCCGCCCCGAGGTGCACGTCGCCCGGATCGAGGACTGTCCCGCCAGTGCGGTGTGGTCGGTGACCGGTCCGCCGGCGTTGTGCGTGATGTTCTCCCGGCTCGGCGCGTTCGGTCCACCGTTCGATCTGGTGGTGTCCGGCATCAACCCGGGAGCGAACGTCGGCCGCGCCGTGTACCACTCCGGCACGATCGGTGCGGCGCTGACCGGCCGCAGCGGCGGGATCTCCGGTGTGGCCGTCAGCCAGTCGGTCAGCGGATTGGCCGTCGAGGGCCAGGCGTGGGACGAGGCGATCCGAGGCCAGCACTGGCAGACGGCCGCCGAGGTCACCCGGGTGATGGTGCAGGGGCTCGTCGACGACATGCCGGCCGACCCGGTGGTGCTCAACATCAACGTGCCCGACGTGCCGCTCGAGGACATCAGCAGCTGGAACTACGGCGTCGTCGGCACCCAGCTGCCGCGGGCGATGGCGGGAGCGACGCTCGATCCGGTGCCCGGTCACGAGGGTGCCTTCTACGTCGACATGTCGTGGGGCGAGGTCAAGACGCTCGATCCCGCGACCGACGGCGGCATCGTCGAACGCGGCGAGGTGTCGATCACCTACCTCACGCGTCTCATGCACGAGGACCGCGACGATCTCGGCACGGCGACGGCGAACCTCGACGCCCTGCTCGCCCGCTGAGTCAGCCGACGAGCGGTCGCGACGCGACCGCGACGATCGCGCCGAGGTCGACACCCGGAGCCACCTCGATGCGCTCACCGGTCGACTTGTCGTAGAGCACGAGTTTGCGGGAGTCGATGATGAAGAGCCCGGAGCTGTCGCCGGCCCACGAAGCGTTGTTGCCGTACTGGTCGATCGAGTCGACCACGGCGCTGGTTCCCGACGACGAAGTCGAGCAGCCGGCGAGCGAGCGGCGCGGCCATCCAGTCGAAGTAGGTCATCAGCGATGCCGTCGGGCGAGAGGCTCATGGTCGCGTCGAAACCGCGGTACTGATCGAGGTCGGGCGCGGTGACGACCTGGCGATCGTCGCCGATCCGCACGTACTGGCAGGCCAGCACGTCGTCGCATTCGCGCACCAGGATGTGGTTCTGGCCGACCGCGATCAGGTCCCCCGTGCTCAGCCGGCGTGCGGCACCATCGGCGTTGATCGCATACGTGCCACCGCTGTCGTTGACGATCGCCTCACCGGTGGCCCGGAGGTACTGCACGCCCCAGAGGCCGTACTCGTCGAGCGGCCCACGATCACGGTGATCGTTCCGTCCGCGGCGAGCAGGTAGTTCGGCGGTGGTGTGTTCCCCGACCAGTTGCTCGGCGCGACGACGAAGTCGTTCGTGCCGGGGCGGGCGAGGATCTGCCCGGCGCCGCCGGGCACGTCGACGTCGTACACGGCACCGTCCATGTTGACCACCGTGACGTCGCCACCGTTGTACGACGTCACCGCGATCGCCCGGTCGCCGACGATGACCGCGAGGTTGGTACGGCCCGACCCTGGTGTCGATCGAGCGCAGCACGCCCGTCGGCACGTCGATCACGTGAAGGATGCCCTCGGCGTTCAGCACGATGATCTGGGTCGGCACGGTCATCGACTGCATGCGGGGGCCCAGAGCGATCGGCGTGTTCTCCCAGACCCGTTCCGGTTCGGGGAGCGACTCCGGCACGGTGTCGGACCGGCTGCTCAACGGTGCACCTGAGAGTTCGCGGCCAGGAGGGCGGGTCGTCGCCGGCGGTTCGGTAGCCGGTGGCGAGATCGCCACCGTCGTCCGCACCGACTCGGCGGTGTCGGCGTCGCTGCCTTCGTCGCTGCCACCGAGCACCATCGAGGTAGCCGACCGCGGCGAGTCCGACGAGGGCGATCGCGCCCACGATCATCGCCGGACGCCAACGATGACCGGGCGCTGGCCCGATGCGATCGGCGTCCTCGTCGACCGCGCGGTGGGGCGTCGACGCCGACGCCAGTGGTCGTCGTCGGGTCCGGCGCGCTGTCCGGCGCTGAGCCCAGCGCGGCGGTGCCCCGTGCCCAGCCGGTGTCGGTGGTCGGCGACGGATCGCGCGGCGGCTCCACTCGCGTCCACGCATCGGGCAACGGTGGAGCAGGAGACGCCGGCACGTCGTGCGCCCACGGCGAATCCTCACCCCCCAGCCCGAGGTCCCGTACGACGTCGTCGTCCACTCCACACATTGGACCACACGACGTGGGGTGGGCGACAGCGCGGCACTACGGTCGCGCTCGATGTCTACTCCCATCGACGTGGTCACCGGATACCTCCGTGCGTTCAGCGGGAGCGACCCGGATGACATCGCCTCGTTCGTGTCCGACTCGTTCCGCAACGAGCATCTCAGCGAGCTGGGGTCGGGATGCACGGGACGCACCGAGTACCGACGGCGGCTGCCGAGCTTCCTCGCCTCGTTCGGTGACCGCACCTACACCGTCGAGGACATCGTCGAACAGGTGCGTGAATCGAGCACCGACGTGGTGGTTCGGTACCGGTTCCAGGCGACGTACGCGGACGGCCCCGTCGCCGACGCGGCGATCGACATCCCCGGCGTGATGTGGTTCAGCGTGCACGACGATCGAGATCTGCACGCGCGTCGACGTGTGGGACTCGCTGACGTTCCTGCAACAGACCGGGCAGGCGCCCCGGTCGTAGCGGCGGCACCTCCGAGACCGCCGCGATCGGACCGCCGCGATCGGATCGGCACGGCGCGGCTGGCAGACTGGCGGCATGGCTGAACAGGCATCTCCGACCGGGTCCGAGACGGAAGCCGAACTGCGCGAGCGCCTCACGCGCGCTGCAGTTCGAGGTCACCCAACACGGTGGCACCGAACGGGCCTTCAGTGGCGTCTACTGGGACGAGCACGGCGAGGGCACGTACCACTGCATCGTGTGCGACGCCGCGCTGTTCTCGTCGACGACGAAGTACGAATCGGGCTCCGGCTGGCCGAGCTTCTGGCAAGCGATCGACCCCGCCCGCGTGACCGTTCGCGAAGACCGCACGCACGGCATGGTCCGTACCGAAGCCGTGTGCACCAACTGCGGAGCCCACCTCGGGCACGTCTTTCCCGACGGCCCGGCACCGACCGGTGAGCGGTTCTGCATGAACTCCGCGTCGCTGAACCTCAAGACCGACGACCAGTGAGCCGGGCGGCCGAGCTGCGCGAGCGCTTCCGGGCGCTCCACGCCGATCCGCCGGTCGAGCCGACACCCGGCATCCTGGCGATGCCGAATCCGTGGGACATCGGATCGGCCAAGATCCTCGCCGCGTTCGGCTTCCAGGCGCTCGCGACGACCAGCGCCGGACACGCCGGATCGCTCGGTCGCAACGACCAAGCGGTCGGCCGCGACGCGCTGATCGACCATGTCGAGGTCGCTGACGGCGTGCGTCGACGTGCCGTTCAACGTCGATGCCGAGGACTGCTTCGCCGACACCGTCGAGGGTGTGATCGAGACGGTCCGTCTCCTCGACGGCACCGACGCCGCCGGCTTCTCGATCGAGGACTGGGATCCGCGCGCCGGCGAGATCCGCTCCATCGAGTCGGCGGTCGAGCGAGTCGCCGCGGCACGGTCGGCATCGGCCGATCTGGTGCTCACGGCGCGGGCCGAGAACCGGCTGCACGGCGTCACCGACCTCGACGACACGATCGCCCGGCTCGTCGCCTACCGCGACGCCGGAGCCGACGTGCTGTATGCACCTGCGCTGATCGACCATCGACGACATCACGCGGGTGGTCGCCGAGGTCGGTGCGCCGATCAACGTGCTCACCCTCCCGGGCACGCCGGCGCTGCCGGTGCTGGCCGACGCCGGCGTCGCCAGGGTCTCGGTCGGCAGCATGTTCGCCTGGGCCGCCTACGGCGCGCTGGCCGACGCGGCGAACGAACTGTTGGGGGCGGGCACCACGCACTACGCGGCCCGCATGTTGTCGGCGGACGTCCGGAACGCGGCATTCGGCTGACGCGATGAGCGAACGGCCCGACTACAGCCGTTGGCTCATCGCCGCGGGGTCGCGGACGCGATGAGCGAACGGACCGACTATCAGGCCGTTGGCTCATCGCCCGCGGGGATCGCGGCGTGGGGTGACGACGAGCGCCGGCTGTCGGCGAGCGTGAGCGTGCTCGTCGGCGACGCCAACGGCGCCTACCCGTCCGGCAACTCGGTCCTGGTGCGCGGCGCCGGCGAGGCGATCATCATCGATCCGTCCGTCACGGTCGTGCAACGGGGTGGCGCACCGGCGCGCTGTCGACGCCGTCGTCAACAGCCACAGTCACGAGGATCACATGGCCGGCAACGGCCTGTTCGCCGACGCCCGCGTGCACATCCACCACGCCGACCTGCTCGGCGCGCAGGACATCGACGGGCTGATGGAGGTCTACGGGTTGACCGGGGCGAGCCGCCGCGACTTCGAGCGGGTGGTGATCGACGAGTTCCACTACACGCCCCGCCCGGACGCGACCGGTTTCGGCGACGGGCACGTGTTCGACCTCGGCGGCGGGGTCAGGGTCGAGGCGGTGCACCTTCCCGGCCACACCCGTGGGCACAGCGGGTTCCGGATCGGCGAGGTGTTCTTCCTGTCCGACATCGACCTGACCGGCTTCGGCCCGTACTACGGCGACGTGTGGAGCGATCTCGACGACTTCGAGGCGAGCCTGGTGAAGGTCCGTGACGAGCACGCCGAGTTCTACGTGACGTTCCATCACAAGGGCGTGATCGAGGGGCGGGACGACGTTCGTCGAGCTGGTCGACGGGTTCGCCGTCGGTCATCGGGCGGCGCCATGCGGCGATGCTCGACTTCCTCGCCGAACCGCACACGATCGACGAGATGGCCGAGCACCGGTTCGTCTATCGCCCGCACGTGACGTCGGCGTTCGTCGAGTCGGTCGAACGCCGCAGCGCCGATCTCCACGTGCAGCGCATGCTCGCCCGAGGCGAGGCCACCGAGGTCGATCCCGGCCGCTATCGACGTTTGTGACAAGATTTCTGGAGGAACGGGTCTCCGTTTTCTTGTCACAAACGATGATCTGAGGGGATCCGCCATGACGCGACCGACGGGGCGACTGCCCGAAGTCGACACGACCGCGCTGACCGACGAGCAGCAGCGCCTGCACGAGTCGCTGATGAGCCGGCCCGAGGTCGCCGCGCTCGGGCTGGTCGGCCCGTTCGGTGTGTGGATGCACGCACCGGAGCTGGGGCTGGCGATGTCACGCCTCGGTGGCCATGTCCGGTTCACCAGCTCGCTCGCGCCCAACGTGACCGAGGTGGCGATCTGCACCACGGGGGCGTTCCACCACGCGAAGTTCGAGTTCGCCGCGCATCGCGGTCTGGCGATCCGTGCCGGTGTCGACGAGGCGGCGGTCGACCGGCTGGGCGCCGGGGAGGATCCGGGCTTCGAGGGTGACGAGGCGGCCGCGTATGCCGTGGCCACCGAGATCCTGCGCGACCACCGGGTGTCCGAGGCGACCTACGCCGACGCCGAGGCGCGGTTCGGATCGAGGGGCATGGTCGAACTGTTGACGACCGTCGGCTACTACTGCCTGATCTCGACGCTGCTCAACGGCTTCGACGTCCCGCTGGTCGAGGGCATGACCGACCCGTTCCCCGACGCTCCGTGAGTGCCCCGGCCTTCGAGACGCTCCGGGTCGAGGTCGACGGTCGGATCGGGCGCCTGACGCTCGACCAGCCGGCCAAGCTCAACCCGCTCGGCTCGAACACGCTGGCCGAGATCGCCGCCGCCGCCGCCTGGTTCGACACGACCGACGCGTCGATCGTGGTCGTCACGGGCGAGGGACGGGCGTTCTCGTCGGGCTTCGACCTCCGGGAGTTCGCCGGCAGCAGCACCGGGCGCGTCCGGCCGGTTCCGCCGACCTCGGACGGCGCATGGCCGATGCGGTCGAGCGGATGTCCGCGCTGACGATCGCCGCGATCAAGGGCCCGTGCGTGGGAGGCGGCGTGGTGCTGGCGAGCGCGTGCGACCTCCGCATCGCCGCCGACGACACGGTCTTCTCGATCCCCGAGGTCGATCTCGGCATCCCCCTGGCGTGGGGCGGCATCCCTCGGCTCGTCCGCGAGATCGGGCCGGCGATGGCTCGTGAGTTGGTGCTCACGTGCCGGCCGTTCGATGCGGAGGAGGCCCGCTCGATCGGCTTCGTCAACCGTGTCGTGCCGCGGGCGCTGCTCGAATCCACCGTCGACGAACTGGCCGGTCAGCTCGCGGCGAAGGCGCCGAACGTCGTGCGGACGACGAAACGGCAGGTCAACGAAGCGCTCGATGCGATGTCGTCGACCGCCGGCTGCGTGGGCCGACGCCGACCTCCTCACGAACGCCCTCCGCGACCCCGAGGCCCGCGCCGCCGCCCAGGCCTACCTCGCCCGCCGCACGCTCCCGCTGACCCCGGCAAACCCGGAGGAGCTGCGCACGGTGGGACGGCGGGTCAGCCGAGGAGGTCGGTGGTGACGTGGTGGAAGAAGGCGGTGGTGAGACCGAGCGATTCGATGTCGATGCGCTCGTTGTGGCCGTGGAACCGTGCGCCGTACTCGTTCGCGTCGAGCGACGGGCTGAACAGGCCCGCGCCGTAGGCGACGGCGCCGAGGTCGCGGTAGACCCGGGCGTCGGTGAAGCCGACGATGAACTGCGGGCTGAGCGTCGCGGCCGGGAACGGGATGTTGACCGCCCGCTGCAGCGCGTCCCACAGCGGCGTGTCGGTGCGGCTGATCGAGGCGGCGTCGTTCATGATCGCCTCGACCTCGACGTGGTCGGCGAGATCGCCGAGTGCCGCCCGCAGGTGCGCATCGACCTCGTCGGGCCCCTCGCCGGGCAGCGTGCGGATGTCCACCTCGATCGCCACGGTGTCGGGGATGACGTTGACCTTCATCCGGCCGGTGCCGCCACGGTTGCCGTCGACGAGGTTCGGGCGAGAAGGTCGTGTGGGTGCAGGCGTGGAGGTGTGACGCCGCCGCCGACGTTCGGGATCGCGTCGAGCGCGGCGTCGATCTGGGCCGGGTCGAGCAGCACGGCCTTCATCTCGTCGGGGATGTCGAGCGCCGCGACGCGGCTCGGCCACAGTTCGTGGAACCGTGGCGCCGGACGGTAGTCGGCGAGCCGCTGGACGACGCCGGCCGCCCTGATCAACGCGTTGTCGCCACGGAACGGCGCCGACCCGTGCCCTGGCGTGCCGCGCACGGTGAGCCGCCGCCACGCGACGCCCTTCTCGGCGACGTTCATCCCGACGAAGCCGGCGCCCTCCGCTCCATCCCGGTTGCCGCTGTGCAGCCCGCCGCTCTCGGTCAGGGCGTAGTCGGCGCGGATCGCGTCGGGATGATGGTCGGCCATCCACCGCGCGCCGTGCGCGCTGCCCGCCTCCTCGTCGGCCACGCCGAAGTAGAGGAGGTCGCCGGTCGGCCGGAACCCGCTGCGGGCGAGCGATCGGAACGCCACCGCCATCGACGCCGTCAGGTTGAGCATGTCGACCGCGCCGCGGCCCCACACCTCCCGCGGACCGCCCTTGCCGGTGATGTCGTCGAGGATCTCGCCGCCGAACGGGATCGTTGACCCAGCCCGCCGGGTTCACCGGGACCACGTCGGTGTGGCCCATCAGGCACAGCGACGGCGCATCGGGGTCGGAGCCCTCGATGCGTCCGACGATCGACACCCGCCCGGGCGTCGGCTCGAACCGCTCGATCAGCACGCCGGGCCCCTCGATGTAGCTGCTGCAGGACGTCGGCGTTGCGCACCTCCTCGCCCGACTCCGGGGTGCCGTCGTTGACGCACGCGTTGCGGATCAGCGTCTGCAGCAAGCTCGACCGTGTCGCCGGTGAGTTCCTCGAGCCGGCGGTCATCCAGCTGATGTCGATGTGGCGAGCTCACCCGCCCATCCTCCCATCTCCCGCCCGAACCGGAGAACCGGCCACACCCACGTTTGCGTCGCGATTTCGGCGTTGCGGAGCGCGCGAAAGCGCGACGCAAACGAGGAATGACGGGCGTCAGCGGGTGGCGGCGTCGAGGATGGCGGTGATGCGCTTGGCGCTGGCCGCGGGCTGGCCGGGACGCTTGACGGCGAGCGGCTGGGCGAACGTGGCGACGCGGAGCTCCTCGAGCTGCCACGGGACGTCGACGAGCGCCGCCATCGCCTGGCCCACGCCGAGCGAGTCGACGGTGCGCGCGTAGCGATGCTCCAACGGCAGGATCTCCGCCATGCGTTGACGGTCGCGGGCCTGGCCCCCCGGCGAGATGTTCGAGGCGGTACGTGATCGCCCGCACGTACCGTGCGATGTCGTCGAGCCGATCGATGCCCGACGCCAGCACGAAGCCGGGTCGCACCAGCCGGCCGAGGTGCAGGTTGGCGTCGTCGACCGACGCCCGCAGCGCATCGGCGTGCAGTCGACCGAGCAGCACCCGTGCCTCCGCGGCGGCACGGAGCACGTCGACGGCGCGGATCATCGCTCCCCCGGCCAGGCCGGGGGCCGACGGACTTCACCACGCCCCGCAGTTCGTCGAACTCGGCGCGGGTCCACGGCAGCGAACCATGCTGGCGCAGCACCTGGTCGACGGCGGCCGCGATGCAGTCGTCGACGAGCACGGCGGTCGAGATGTCGCCGGCGAAGGCGGCGTTCGACGCCAACGCGAGCCGATCGCCGTTGCTCAGCAGCCGCTCGATCGAGCCACGGGTCGGCGCCGCCGTGAGCAGCAGCAGCCGCCGCACCCCGCCGTGCATCACCCGCCGCTGCAGCTCCGGGGTGGTGACGACGCGCAACGACACGCTGTCGCCGACGTCGAGCAGCGCGGGATACGCCCGCACGCCGAGCCCGTCGTCGGCCGTCTCCACGACCATGCGGCAGGTCACCGAGATCCCACTCGACGATCCCCCGCCGCTCCTCGATCGGGGCGGCACGGGCGATCGACGCCCGGACCGAGCCGGCGAGCTTGGCCTTGATGGCCGCGAGATCGTCGCCGACCGCATGGACCTCGCCCTGGTCGTCGGACACCACGATGTGCAGACGGAGGTGATCGGGGATGACGGAGGGATCGAAGTCGTGCGGTCGGACCGGCACTGCCGGCGACGGCCGACAGGATCGCCGGCGAGGACGTCCACCAGACGTTCGCCCGGGCCGGCCGACCGCGCTCGCGCAACCTGGCCAGCGTCGCCGCCATCGTGTCGTTCAGCGGGATCAACGACCGGCGGATCGCCTTCGGCAACGACCGCACCAGCGTCGACGCGATCTCCTCGAGATGGCCCGGCACGTTCCAGTCGAATCCGTCGTCGCTGACCTGGTTGAGGGCCGACAGCGGGATGTGCACCGTCACGCCGTCGAGCGGTTCACCAGGGGCGTACCGATAGGTGAGCGGCAGCTCGATCTCGACGTCCCCGACCGCTGACCGGCAGCCGACCGGGCTGGTTCCAGACGTCGGGGAAAGCCCTCGAGATGGAGCGAATCGGCGACGAACTCGTCGGTGAGATCGAACCGGGTGGGATCGGTGCGGCGCACGTCCTTCCACCATCGATCGAAATGCTGGGTCGAGGTGACCTCGCGGCCGACCCGCTGGTCGTAGAAGTCGAACAGCATCTCGTCGTCGACGATCTCGACGCGCCGCACCCGGTCGGCCATGCGGCGGACGCCACGCAGGAAGTCCGCGTTGCCGGCGAGGAACGCGAGGCGCTGCGACCACTGCGGGGCGGCCGCGTCCTCGACCAGCGCCTTGGTGATGAACCAGGCCCGCGCCCCGTCCGGGTCGACCCGTTCGTAGCCGATCACCCGATCGTTGGCGAGCGTGAGGCCGTAGAGCGTGACGGTCTCGGTGGTCACGGCGCGCCCGCCGCGCTCGTCCCAGCGGGCCTCGCCGTACGAGCTTCTTCACGAGGTGGGCGCCGACCTGTTCGGCCCACTGCGGCTTGATCGCCGCCACCCGCCGGGCGTAGATCTGGTTGGTTTCCACGAGCTCGGCCGCCATCACCCACTCGGGCGGGCGACGGGTCAGCACCGAGCCCGGCGCGATGACGAAGCGAGCCTGGCGGGCACCGATGAACTGGCGCCGGTCCTTGGCCGCGGCGGCGCGGCGCGGCCCGGCGCCTTGCCGGCCGCCGGCTTGGTCGCCGCCGGCTTGCCCGACGCGAGTTCCTCCCGCATGCCGATGTGGGAGAGGAGGCCGGCGAGCAGTGATCGGTGGACGAGGTCGGGGTGGCTGACCTCGGTGGTCGGGCGGATCTTCAGTTCCCCGGCCACCCGCCGGAGCTGGCTGTAGAGGTCCATCCACTCGCGCACGCGCAGGTAGTTGAGGAACTCCGATCGGCACATGCGGCGGAACTGGTTGCCGGACAGCTCGCGTTGCTTGGCCCGCAGGTGATCCCAGAGGGCGACCATCGAGAGCAGGTCGGAGCCGTCCACGCGGAAGCGGGCGTGCATCTCGGCCGCCTTCTCGCGCTGTTCCTCGGGCCGCTCACGCGGATCCTGGATCGACAGGCCCGACGCGATCACCAGCACCTCGCGCACGCATCCGTGGCGCTGCGATTCGAGCACCATCCGGCCGAGCCGGGGGTCGATCGGCAGCCGGGCGAGCCGCCGACCGATCGGTGTCAGGTGCTGCTCGTCGCGCTCGATCGCGGCGAGCTCCTCGAGCAGGGCGTAGCCGTCGCGGATCGACGCACGGTCGGGCGGCTCGAGGAACGGGAAGTTGGCGACGTCGCCCAGCCCGATGTTCGTCATCTGCAGGATGACCGAGGCGAGGTTGGTCCGCAGGATCTCCGGCTCGGTGAACTCGGGCCGCTCGGCGAACTCGTCCTCGTCGTAGAGGCGGATGCAGACGCCGGGAGCGACCCGACCGCACCGGCCGGCGCGCTGGTTCGCCGACGCCTGCGAGACCGGTTCGATCGGCAGCCGTTGCACCTTGAGCCGCTTGCTGTAGCGGGAGATCCTGGCGACGCCCGTGTCGACGACGTACCGGACCCCCGGCACGGTCAACGACGTCTCCGCCACGTTGGTGGCGAGCACGACGCGACGCTTCGACTGGTTGGCCGGCCGTTCGAAGATTCGGTGCTGTTCGGCCGACGACAGCCGCGCGTACAGCGGCAGCACCTCGAGCGTGTCGGCCAACGGTCCGAGCCGTTTCAGCGCGTCGGCCGTGTCGTGGATCTCGCGCTCGCCGGACAGGAACACCAGCACGTCGCCCGGCCCGCCGTCGGACGGCTCCTCGGCGAGCTCTTCCACGGCGTCGAGGATCGCCTGCACCTGGTCGCCCGTCTCGATCGGCCGGTACCGCACCTCGACCGGGTACGTCCGCCCCGTCACCTCGATCACCGGCACCGAACGTCGTCGCGTCGGTGCCTGGCACCGACGTACGACGTTCGGCGACCGGTGCGAAGTGGCGGGCGAAGCGTTCGGTGTCGATCGTGGCCGAGGTGACGATCACCTTCAGGTCGGGACGCTTCGGCAGGAGCTGCTTCAGGTAGCCGAGGATGAAGTCGATGTTGAGGCTGCGCTCGTGCGCCTCGTCGATGATCAGGGTGTCGTACCGGCGCAGCATCCGGTCGCGCTGGATCTCGGCGAGCAGGATGCCGTCGGTCATCACCTTGACCACGGTCGAGTCGCTGACGGTGTCGGTGAACCGCACGGTGTACGCCACGACGCCGGCACCCGGCTTCCCGAGGGGCGCACCCATCTCGTCGGCGATCCGCTCGGCGATCGTGCGCGCCGCGACACGCCGGGGCTGGGTGTGCCCGATCAGTCCATCGATGCCCCGGCCCGCCTCGAGGCACAGTTTCGGGATCTGGGTGCTCTTGCCCGATCCGGTCTCGCCGGCCACGATCAGCACCTGGTGGTCACGGATCGCCTGCACGATCTCCTCGCGCCGCGCCGTGATCGGCAGCGCCTCGGGGTACGTCAGCCGCGCCATCTCGATCGCGCGGCGATCGGTCGATGCGCGGGAGCGTCGACGGGTCCACCTTCACAACCGGCAAGCCTCGCAGCATCCACTCGGAGTGCAACGGTCGGATTCGCGTAGGTTCGGGCCCGATGTCGCGTGACCCGCCTGACGTACCCCAACAGGGTGATGGTCGTCTACATCCTCGCGCTGATGATGACCGTGATCGACGGGACGATGGTGAACGTCGCGCTGCCGACCATGGCGCGGGAGTTCGGGGTCCCGGCGACCGACGTCGAATGGGTCGCCGTCGGGCTACCTGCTCGGCCTCGCCGCGGTCATCCCCGCCGCCGGTTGGATCGGCGACCGGTTCGGCACGAAGCGAGTGTTCGCCATCTCGCTCGTCGTCTTCGTGGCGATGTCGATGCTGTGCGGCGCCTCCCAATCGCTCGAGCAGCTCATCGTGTTCCGCGTCTTCCAGGGCATCGGCGGCGGCATGCTGACGCCCGATCGGCGGGGCGATGCTCTACCGAGCGTTCCCGGTCGAGGAGCGGGCCAAGGCGGCGGTCGGGGTGCTCGGCGTCGCCGTGTTGGCACCGGCGATCGGGCCGCTGCTCGGCGGGATCCTGGTCGACGAGGCGTCGTGGCGCTGGATCTTCTTCATCAACGGCCCGATCGGCGCGGTGGCCCTCCTGCTGTCGCTGCGGTGGCTGCGCGAGGAGACGCAGCCGAACCCGGGTCGCTTCGACCTGGCCGGACTGGTGCTCTCCGCGGCCGGGGTCTCGATCCTGCTCTACACCCTCACCATCGGCCCCCACGAGGGATGGCTGTCGACCAAGACCCTGACGTTCGCGCTCGTCGGCGCGGCGTGCCTGATCGCCCTCGTCGATCATCGAACTGCGGATCGATGCACCGATCCTGGCGCTGCGGCTGTTGCACGACCGGAGCTTCCGCACGATCAACATCGCGTCGTCGATGACGTACGCCGGCTTCTTCGGTCTGATCTTCGTCCTGCCGCTCTACCTCCAGAGCCTGCGCGGGTACACGGCCTTCCAGAGCGGTCTGGCCCAGTCACCGCAGGCCATCGGCGTGTTCCTCGTGTCCAACCTCCTCGGCCGGAGGCTGTACCGGGCGATCGGGCCGCGCCGGCTGATGGTCGTCGGGATCGCCATCACGTCGTTGATCACGTGCTGTTACGCGCTGGCGGGCCTCGACACGCCGCTGTCGGTGATCGCCGGCTTGTCGTTCTGCCGTGGGCTCGCCGTCGGCCTGGTGTTCGTGTCGATCCAGACCGCGGCGTACGGCACCACGTCGGTCGTCGACATGGGCAGGGCCACGTCGCTGTTCAACACGCAGCGCCAGATCGCGTACGCCGGTGGTGTCGCCGTCGCGGCGACCGTGATCGCCGCCTGGCTGCCAGCCGCTGGCGACCTCGCCCCCGCCGCCGACCAGCTCGGCGCCTACCAGGCCGGATTCCTCGCCGTCGGGCTGATCATGGCGCCCGCGGCGATCGTCGCGTGGTTCCTCGACGACGACGACGTGGCCGAGACGCGTGGCCTCGCCCCACCCGCCGACCGCGCCCTGGCGGTCACGGACAGCACCGGCAGGTGACCGTCAGACATCCAGCGTCGAGCAGGCGGACGATGCGCTGGTCGTCGGGGCCGAGGAAGCGGACGAGCACACCGGCCACCGCTTCGATGTCGAGTGTCCCCGCGGCCGCCATCTCCTCGAGGTCGGCCCAGTCCTTCGTCCGGTCGAAGAACGCCTTGAACACGGCGAGGTCACGGCAGGCGAGGAATGGGACGTCGTGGCCGGCGAACGGCTCGGTGCGAACCCGCCGACCCACGTCGGTGTGGAACGGCGTGGTGTCGAGGAAGAGATCGACCGGTGTCGAGCCCCACCACAGCCGGGTCTGCCCGTCGGCGAGCAACTGCTCCCGGTCGGCCGGCTCGGCACACGATGTCGCCGGGCAGCGCGGCGAGCATGGTGTCGGCTTCGGCGGCGGGGACGAAGACGTTCACGTCGATGTCGATGGTGCCGCGTGCGCGCTCGGTGCACCAGGCCAGGGCGAGCGCGCCGCCGAAGGCGTGCGGCAACCCGGCGGCCTCGAGGGCGAGGTGGACGGCGACGATCTTGTCGGCCAGCGTCTCGGCCATCGGGTCAGGCCGCTCGATCGGAGCGGCGACCGAATCGAGGGAACGTCAACGTGGTCTCGTGCCGGGCCGGGAACATCTCCGCCAGGGCCAACACGTCCATCAGTTCCTGCCCGCGGGCGACCCGTTCCTCACGGCCCGTTCCGACGCGTTGCTGCAGGCTGACGTCGGCCGCGAACCCGGCGGCGCGGAGCACCCGATCGAGCGTGTCGACGTTCGGCGTGGTGCGACCCGATTCGTAGGCCGACAGCGTGGAGTGGGACGTCTGCGCCCGTTCTCCCAGCTCGCGCAGCGTGAGCCCGGCCCGCTGCCGAGCCGTCCTGATCATCGATGCCGCATCCATGACCATCATGGTAGTCGGCGTCTGGTATCTCTTTCAATACCAGTCGCTGAGGCCATCGCAACCGGCCGTGCGCCGACATGCGCGGCTTCAGAACTCGTCGGCCCAGGTGGGGATGATCCGTTCGGTGCTCGACGGCTCCGCAGTGTCGATGTAGCGGGTGTGGGTGACCACGCTGCGACCCGCGATCCGATGGATCTGGTAGCCGACGGGATCGATGATCAGGCTGGGACCGTGCGCCCGGCACGAGATCGAGATCGACGTGCTGCACGGTCGCCAGCCCGACCTGCACCGGGATCCCGGCGATCGTCGAACTCGCCGGGCGATGGAAGTGCCCACAGATGACCTTGTCGACGGGATATCGCCACGAGCACGGCCTCCAGCCGATCGAGACCGACGAAGCCCGAGGCATCCATCCACCCGACACCGGTCGCGAACGGCGGATGGTGCATCGCGAGGATCGTCACCCCGTCGAACTCGACCGGCGAGCACGTCGCGCAGCCATCGCTCGCGCTCCACGTCGACCTCGGCCCCCGGCTCACCGGGAATCGTCGAATCGAGGCCGACGATCCGCACGCCGCCGACCTCGGTCACCCAGCCGGCGTGGCGCGCATCGATCCACGGCACGTCCGGGAACGTCGCCCGGAGGAGATCGCGATCGTCGTGGTTGCCCGGAATGGGCAGGAACGGCGGCGTCAGCGGTTCGAGCAGGTCGGCGAGCCGGTCGTACTCCCCGGGTCGACCCCAGTTCGTGAGATCACCGGTGCCGAGCACCACGGCGAGCGCGGGCATCTCCGCGTTCAGGCTCGACCACCGCCGAGCGCAAGCGGGCGTTGTTGTCGACGAACACCTCGTCGGCCGACGACGCCGTCGGGGCCGGCGTCGACGACGTGGGTGTCGGTGAGTTGCCCGATGAGCGTGAACCGACCGGCGGTGGTCTCCATGCCCGCATCCTCGCACGGGGAGCGACGTCCTCGCTGATGCCGGCCCGATCGTTCAGCCGGCGCGCCCGAAGGCGGTGCCCCGACGAGCCGGCGAGCAGCCACCGCTCTCGGTCGGATTCGTCCCGCCACGCGGGAGGAATCCGACCGAGAGCGGAAACGGCAGCGGTCAGATGGTCTGGCCGGCGAATTGGGCGTTGTAGAGGCGGGCGTAGGCGCCGTGGGCTTCGACCAGGGAGTCGTGGTCGCCCTGCTCGACGATGCGGCCGTTCTCCATCACGAGGATCACGTCGGCGCCACGGATCGTGGACAGGCGGTGGGCGATGACGAAGCTGGTCCGGTTCTGGCGCAGCGCGTTCATCGCCTCCTGGATGAGCACCTCGGTGCGGGTGTCGACCGAGCTCGTCGCCTCGTCGAGGATCAGGATCGACGGGTCGGCGAGGAACGCACGGGCGATCGTCATCAGCTGCTTCTCGCCGGCGCTGATGTTGTCGCCCTCGTCGTTGATCAGCGTGTCGTAGCCGTCGGGCAGCGACCGCACGAACCGGTCGACGTAGGCCACCTTGGCCGCCTCCATGACCTGCTCGTCGGTCGCATCGGCGTTGCCGTAGGCGATGTTGTCGCGGATCGTGCCGCCGAACAGCCACGTGTCCTGCAGCACCATGCCGATCTCGGAGCGCAGCTCACGGCGCGGGAACGTCGAGATGTCGCGACCGTCGAGGCTGATCGAGCCCGAGTCGAGGTCGTAGAACCGCATGATCAGGTTGACCAGCGTGGTCTTGCCGGCGCCGGTCGGCCCCACGATCGCCACCGTCTGGCCCGGTTCGGCCACCACCGACAGCCCTTCGATCAACGGCTTGTCGGGGGTGTACGAGAAGTGCACGTCGTCGAACACGACCCGACCACGCACCGGCGCGGGGTCGACCGTGTCGTCCTGCTCGATCGACTCCTCATCGGCGTCGAGCAGTTCGAGCACCCGCTCCATCGAGGCGATGCCCGACTGGAACGTCGCCGACATCGACGCCAGCTGCGTCAGCGGCTGGGAGAACTGGCGGGCGTACTGGATCATCGCCTGCATGTCGCCGATGCTGAGCGTGCCGTTGGAGATCTTCAGGCCGCCGACGACGGCGATGAGGATGAACTGGATGTTGCCGAGGAAGATCGTCATCGGCTGGATCAGGCTGGACATGAACTGGGCGCCGAAGCTCGCTTCGTACATGTCGTCGTTGTCGGAGCGGAACCGCTCCTCTGCCTCGCGCTGACGCCCGAAGCTCTTCACGATCGCGTGCCCGGTGAACACCTCCTCCGCCTGCGCATTGAGGGTGCCCGTGTAGCGCCATTGCGCGATGAATCGTGGCCGCGCCTTGCCGGCGATGTACTTCATCATCCACAACGACACCGGCACGGCCGCCAGCGCGATCACCGCCAGGATCGGCGAGATCACGAACATCATGATGGCGACACCGATCAACGTCAGGATCGACGTGAGGATCTGCGAGATCGTCTGCTGCAAGCTCTGCGACAGGTTGTCGATGTCGTTCGTCACCCGGCTCAGCAGGTCGCCGCGGGGCTGGCTGTCGATGTACTTCAGCGGCAACCGGTTGAGCTTGTGTTCGACCGATTCGCGCAGCCGGTACATCGACCGCTGCACCACCCCGGCGAGGATGTACGCCTGCGTGTACGCCAGCGCCCACGAGGTGAGGTACACGGCGAGCACGATCAGGAGCTGGCGGTGCAGCGCCCCGAAGTCGATCCCCGACCCGCTGGTCGCACCGTCGACGATGATGTTGGTCGCGTCGGCGAGCAGATACGGGCCGAGCACGACGAGGGTCACGCTCGCCACGACGAGCACGAGCACCGCCACGAGCAACGGCCGTTCGGTGCCGACGAGTTCGCCGAGCCGGCGCATCGTCTGGCCGAACTTCTCGCTCTTCTCGGCGGGCATGCCGATGCCGCTGCCCGGGACCGAACGCGGCCCGACGGGCCTGCGTACCGGCGGTGGCGACGAGCTTGCGGTCGGCCTCCGCCTGATCGACCGCGGTCACGCCGTCGCCGGTCGTCACCGTCGCCGGACGCCGTTGCCGGACACGCCGTTGCCGGTCGGTCGTCGTCGTCGGTCGAGCCGCCGAAACCCTCGAGCCCGCTCATGCCACGATGCCGTCGGCGCTCGAACGGTCGGCGATCGATCCATCGCTCATGCCACGATCCCCCGGCCCATCTGGGAATCGACGATCTCGGCGTAGGTCGGGCACGTGTCGATCAGCTCGAAGTGCGTGCCCCGCCCGATGATCTCGCCGTCGTCGACGACCAGGATCTGGTCGGCACCGGCGATCGTCGACACGCGTTGGGCGACGATCACCACCGCGGCGTCGGACGTGTGCGGAGCGAGCGCCGCGCGAAGTCGTGCGTCGGTGCCGAGGTCGAGCGCGGAGAACGAGTCGTCGAACACGTAGATCTCCGGCTTCACCACGAGCGCCCGCGCGATCGACAGTCGTTGCCGCTGGCCGCCCGACACGTTCGTGCCGCCCTGCGAGATCTCGCTGTCGATGCCGTCCGGCATGGCCAGCACGAAGTCGGCCGCCTGGGCGATCTCGAGCGCCTCCCACAGCTCGCCGTCGGTGGCGGTGGGGCGCCCGAACCGCAGGTTGCTCGCCACGGTGCCGGAGAACAGGAACGGCTTCTGCGGGACGTACCCGACCTTGCTCCACAGCAGATCGGGGTCGAGTTCGCGCACGTCGACACCGTCGACCATCACCGCACCGGAGGTGGCATCGACGAGGCGCGGCACGAGGTTGACGAGCGTCGACTTGCCCGACCCGGTCGAGCCGATGATGGCGGTCGTCTTGCCCGCCTCGGCGCGGAACGAGACGTTCGACAGCACCGCGTACTCGGCCCCCGGGTAGGCGAAGGACACGTCACGGAACTCGAGCGTCCCGTGTTCGCGGACGGCCATGACCGGGTTGATCGGGGCGACCACCGACGTCGGCGTGTCGAGCACTTCGACGATGCGTTCGGAGGCCACCGTGGCCCGCGGGATCATCGACACCAGGAACGTCGCCATGACGACGGCGAACAGGATCTGGATGAGGTAGCTGAGGTAGGCGATCAATGATCCGACCTGCAGTTCGCCCTCGTTGACGAAGTTCGCACCGATCCACAACACGGCGACGCTCGAGATGTTGATCAGCAACAGCACCGTGGGGAACATCGCCGACATCAGGCGGCCCGCCGCGCAGCGCGGTTTCGGTGACGTCGGCGTTGGCCGCGGCGAAACGCTCGGCCTCCTTCGGTTCGCGCACGAAGGCCCGGACGACGCGAATGCCGGTGATCTGCTCACGCAGGACGCCGTTGACCTTGTCGATGCGGATCTGCATCAGCTGGAACGACGGCACCATCCGGAACACGATCGAGCCGAGCACGAACATCGCGGCCGGGATGGCGAAGAGCAGGATGATCGAGAGCTGCACGCTTTCGCGCACGGCGAGGATCGTGCCGATCACCAGGGTGAGCGGCGCGGCGATCATCATGGTGGTGGCCATCACGACGACCAGCTGCACCTGCTGCACGTCGTTGGTGATGCGGGTGATCAGCGACGGGGCGCCGAAGTGGCCGACCTCGCGGGCCGAGTAGTCGGTCACCTGGTGGAACAGGTCGCGGCGGACGTCGCGTCCGAAGCTCATCGCCACCTTGGCGCCGAACCACACCGCACCGGTGGCGAACACGATCTGCACCAGGCTGAACCCGAGCATGATCGCGCCCTCGCGCCAGATGTAGTCGGTGTCGCCCGTGAGCACGCCCTTGTTGATCAGGTTGGCGTTGATCGTGGGCAGCGCCAACGAGGCGGACGTCTGCACCGCCTGGAAGAACACGACGAGCCCGAGCAGCTTCCGGTACGGGAAGAGATGGCTCTTCAGGAGATCCCAGAGCTTCATGCGTCGCCTTCGTTCCGGACGACGCCGTGCAGGAACACGGCGACGATCTCGTCGGCCGGCGTCGGCTCGGCGGCGAACATCGGATGGGTGAGCGAGAACGTGAAGGCCCGCAGCATCCGGGCCGCCTCGGCCGGCTCGACGGTCAGCGCGGTCTGCTTCGGATGGCGAAGATCTCGGTCAGCGCCATCGGAGTCGTCGAGCGGGCGCTTGGCGCGGTCGTGCAGGATCGGCCCGAGCTTGGAGACGAGCTGCCAGATGTCGACGACCCGGCGTTGGACGAGTTCGGTCGCCTCGATCAGGCGCTGCTCGAACGGGAGGGTCGGGTCGATCGACACGGATCGCCGCTTCGAGGGGCGCGAGATCGACCTCCCGGTCGAAGGCGGCGAGCAACAGTTCGTCCTTGTCGGCGAAGACCCGGAAGATCGTGCCCTTCGGCGATGCCGGCGGCCTCGGCGATCTGGCGGCAGGTGACCGCCTCACCGAGTTCGCGCAGCAACGGGATCGACCGCGGCGATGATCGCGGCGCGCCGCTCGTCGGCCGGCATCGCGGCGGCACGGCCGGTTCGAGGGACGATCACGGTGGCGGACATCGATCGCGACCATACTCTGAGTGAGCACTCACTCAGCAGTCGGATCGGCGTCGAGCCGTTGCCGGTCAGACGTTCTTCGGCATGTCGGCGAAGTTGACCGTGCGGTCGTTGTTCGGCTCCTTGGGCAGGCCGAGCACCCGTTCGCCGATGATGTTGCGCTGCACCTGGTCGGTGCCGCCGTAGATCGGCGGGCCCTGCGCGAACAGGGCGAGTTCGGTGACGATGCCGAGGAAGGGATTGCTCGTCGCTTCGTCGATCGCCGGACGCTGCCTTGGACGTCGTAGGCGTGCAGCATGCCGGAGGCGCCGACGATGCGCAGCCCGAGGTCGCGCTGCATCCGCATCATCTCGCTCATCGAGAGCTTGGAGATGTTGCCCATGCCGGGGATCTCCTTGCCCTGCTCCTTGGCCGCCTTCACCCGCAGGTTGTTGAAGCGGCCGATCTCGGCGAACGAGTGGAGCTTCATCAGGCCCTGGCGGATCGTCGGGTCGGTGATGGTCTTGTTGCCCTTGGCCAGCTCGATGAGCATCGTCGACATCCCGCCGAAGCCGCCGCCACCGCCCGAGCGGCGCGAGCCGACGAAGTCGCCGACGCGCTTGTCGAGGTCGCCGGCCACCGTGCCCGGCGTCGCCGCGCTGGCCGCCGAGTTGCCGCCGCCGGAGCCGAGCCCGGCGCGTTCGAACATCAGCGTCGAGTTGGCGACGGCCCAGCCGTTGTTCTTGCCGCCGATCATCGCCTCGTCGCCGACGCGGGCGTCGGTGAGGAAGACCTCGTTGAACATGGCGCGGCCGGTCATCTCCTTGAGCGGACGAACGTCGATGCCCGGCTGGTGCATGTCGATGGCGAAGTAGGTGATGCCCTGGTGCTTGGGCACGTTCGGGTTGGTCCGGGCGATGAGCATGCCCATGTCGGCGACGTGGCCGCCGGACGTCCACACCTTCTGGCCGTTGACGATCCACTCCTCGCCGTCCTGTTCGGCCTTGCACTGCAGGCCGGCGAGGTCGGAGCCGGCGCCCGGCTCGGAGAACAGCTGACACCAGGCCCGCTGACCGGTGACGATCGGGCGGACGTACTCCTCGATCTGCTCGGGCGTGCCGTGCATCGCGATGGTCGGCGCGGCGAGCAGCAGCCCGAGCCCGCCGGGCGCGCCGAGCGCGCCGTGGTCGGCGATCGCCTGCTGGACGAGCACGGCGTCGCCGCGCGACAGCCCCTTGCCGTACGAGCCGACAGGAAGTGTCGGTGCCGACCATCCGGCGACGCCGAGCCGTTCCCACCATTCGGCGACCGTCAGCTCAGGATCCCAGTTCTCCTCGAGCCAGGACTTGATCTCGTCGACGATGGTGTTGGTTTCGAGTGTGTCCGTCATCGATCGCGACCGTAGTAAACGACGCCGCCCGATCGACTATCCGCGCGACGGTCGTGCAACGCTCGGTGCCTGGCACCGATGCACGACCTCGCGGGAACACATGGCGTCGCCGGGCGGTTGGCCCTGGCGATGACCTCTCCCCCTCAGGCACCGACGGCCGACGCCCGTCGGTTCCGCTGTCCGTCCTCGATCTGGCACCGGTGCCCGACGGTTCCACCGCCGCCCAGGCCCTCGCCAACTCCGTCGAGCTCGCCCGTCACGTCGAGCGGCTCGGCTACACCCGCCACTGGGTCGCCGAACACCACAACATGGCCGGCATCGCCAGCTCGTCACCACCGGTGCTGATCGCCCACCTCGCCAACGCCACCACGACGCTGCGGGTCGGCGCCGGCGGCGTGATGCTCCCCAATCACGCCGCCCTCACCGTCGCCGAGCAGTTCGGCACGCTGGAGGCGTTCCATCCCGGCCGGATCGACCTCGGTCTCGGCCGTGCGCCGGGCACCGACGGCGTCACCGCCGCCGCGCTCCGCCGCAACACCCGCGAGGCCGGCGACGAGTTCCCCACGCAGCTCGGCGATCTGCTCGCCTACTTCGGCGGCACGCACCCGCAGATCGTCGCCGCGACCGCCGACGGCTACCGGCCGGCGATCTGGCTGCTCGGTTCCAGCGACTACAGCGCCCACGCCGCCGGACTGCTCGGCCTCCCGTTCTCCTTCGCCCACCACTTCGCGTCGGGCGGTACGGCCCAGGCCCTCGACGTCTACCGCGAGTCGTTCCGGCCGTCGCAGTGGTTGGAGCAGCCGTACTCGATGATCGGCGTGCCGGTGATCTGCGCCGCCGACTCCGACGAGGCGACGTACCTGTCGGGCCCGAGCGCGCTGTCGTTCCTCAACCTGCGCCAGGGCAAGCCGGTCAAGATGACGTCACCCGAGGAGGCGGCCAAGCACGAGTTCACCCCGATGGAGCGCGAGATCGTGCGCAGTTGGCACGGCCCGCTGGTGTGCGGCGACCCGACGGAGGTGGCCACGAAGCTGCAGGACCTGGTCGACCGCTACCGGGTGGACGAGTTGATGCTCACGACGATGGTGTACGGCCAGGCCGATCGCTTGCGCTCGTACGAGCTGGTGGCCGACGCGTGGGGCCTCGAGGGCCCCGCCGCGCAGGCAGGCGAGCGACAACCAGCTGGCCGACAGCGCCTCGAAGTAGGCGTCGTACCCGGCCGGGACGACCAGCTTGTGCACGTTGGTGCCTGGCACCGATGCGACGAGGTTCAGGACTGGCGGAGCTGGCGGAGCAGCACTTCCTGGGCGATGGTGGCGACGTGGACGCCGTCGACCCGGATCACGTCGCCGGTCACCAGGCCGCGGGCGCCCGCCAGGCCGTGGGAACGGGTGTCGAACCAGTGCCACTCGGTGGCGTCGGTCGTGCGGTGGAACCACACCGCGTGGTCGAGGCTGGCACCCTGGAAACGGCCCCGGTCGCTGATGTCGTCCGTCGAACTCGGGGTGCGGCGACCGCGCCGCCCGCGACGGCGCCGCGTCGGACATGAACGCCAGCGCGCACTGGTGGTCGAACGGATCGTCGCCGACGTCGGCGAGCAGCCGGATCCAGTAGCCACGTCGATCCGGCTCGCTCGGCAGTTCGATCGCTCGCCGGTCGAGCAGCCCACCCCAGCCGTAGTCGACGAGACCGACCTCGTCGGGCGACGGGAGGTCGGCGGGGAACGCGGCGAGCTGCACGTCGGCTTCCGCCTCGTGCGGCCTGGAACGACACGGAGATGTTGAGGATCGCTCCCGCCGACTGGCGGGCGACGACCTGGCGGGTGCTGAACGACTTGCCGTCACGCAGTCGCTCGACCTCGTAGCGGATCGGTTCCGACGGCGTGCCGGGCCGGATGAAGTAGGAGTGCAACGAGTGCGCCGGCCGGGCCGCATCGACCGTCGCCGCCGCGGCCCGCAATGCCTGGGCGACCACCTGGCCGCCGAAGAGCCGATCGCCCCACGGATACCGAGCGGCGATGCCGACGTACGTGTCGGGCCCGTGCGGTTCGAGCCGCAACAGGTCGAGAAATTCGACATCCCTGATCCGCGGCGTGCTCACGTCTGCAACGTACTGACCGTGCGCACCAAGCGGTCACCCGTAGCGGTCGCGCAGCTCCCGCTTGAGGACCTTGCCCGACGCGTTCCGCGGGATGACGTCGATCGTCTCGAGCTTGGTCGGCAGTTTGTAGCGGGCGAGTTTGTCGTCGGCGAAGTCGCGCAGCGCGTCGAGCGTCAGCTCCTCGCCCTCCTTGAGCACGACGACGGCGGTCACCGCTTCGCCCCAGCGCTCGTCGGCGAGCCCGATCACGGCGACCTCCATGATCGCCGGATGGTCGTACAGGACGCTCTCGACCTCGGCCGGGTAGACGTTCTCGCCGCCGGTGATCACCATGTCCTTCACCCGGTCGGCGATGAACAGGAACCCGTCGGCGTCGAGGTAGCCGACGTCGCCGCTGTGGAACCAACCGGTCGGATCGATCGCCTCGGCGGTCGCCGCCGGGCGGTTCCAGTACCCCTTCATCACGTTCGGCCCGGCCACGCACACCTCGCCCTTGACGTCCGGCTCGGTGACGTCGCCCCATCGGCGTCGACGAGCTTGACCTCGCAGAACAGCGGCGTCCTGCCGGCCGAGCCGAGCTTCGCCATGCCGAATTCGGACGTGAGGAACGTGACCATCGGCGCCGTCTCGGTCAGGCCGTACCCCTGGTTGATCGGGATGCCCCGCCCGGCGAACACCTTCATGAGCGGCTCGGGCACGGGCGCACCGCCGCAGATGAGCATGCGGATCGAGGTCAGGTCGGCGTCGGTGAACGGCGGCACCTGGCTGATGAAGAGGAACATCGCCGGCACGCCGAAGATGGTCGTGACGCCGTACTTCGGCACGTCGGCGAGCGCGGCGACGGGGTCGAAGTTGCGGTGGATGACGATCTCACCGCCCTTCTGGAGGGTCAGCAGGGTCGTGACATTCAGGCCACCGATGTGGAACAACGGCGCGAACACGAGGTGACGTCGTCCTCCAGGATGTCGAGCGTGTTCGCCGCGTTGGCGTTGTTCCACCAGAAGTTGGCGTGCGTCAGCATCGCCCCCTTCGGCAGACCCGTCGTGCCGGAGGTGTACATGATGACGGCGACCGCGTCGGGGTCGACCGCGGGCGTCTCCCCGATCGGCGGCGCCGCGTCGACCAGCGCCGCGTGGCCGTCCCAGCCCTCGCTCTCGCTCTCGACGCTGAGCCATCGCCGCACCGACACGTCTGTCGCGGATGGTGTCGAGGACGGCGGTGTGGTGGCCGTCGGCGACCATCGTGTGACAGCCGGCGTCGTCGATGATGAACTCGAGTTCGGGGCCGGTCAGGCGGAAGTTGAGCGGCACGAAGATGGCGCCGAGTCGCGCGGCGGCGAACATCGTCTCCAGGAACGCGGGATGGTTGAACCCGAGGTACCCGACCCGGTCGCCCGCGCGGACGCCGCCGTCGCGCAGGACCGTGGCCGTGCGATCGATGCGGTCCTGCAACTGGCGGTACGTGAGCGTGGAACCCTCGAACGTGACGGCCCGGCGCTCCGGCGAGCGGATCGCCCGCTGCCGCAGCCAGTTGCCCAGGCTGACATCAGGTGACATGAGCCGGACTGTAGTGACCGCCAATTGAATCGTTATACGATCTATTCACGTGATGGACGTCCGCAACGTGACCACGGCCCTGCCCCGCGAGCACCTGGTCAAGTTCTTCGGCGTTCGGCTGCGCATGGTGGCCCTGATCGTCGCGGTGGGGCTCGGTGGCGGAGCGATCGGTGCGGCGTACCTGCGGGCGCTCGAACTGGTGACGGACGTGCTCGGCCCGAGCGAGTGGAACGGCGCCGCCCACATCGGGGTGCTCGCCGCGATCGGCGTGCTGATCACCCTGCTCGTCCGGACCCTCGGCCGACCCGCCGACGTCGAACTGCTCGTCGGCAACATCCACGTGCAGGGGATGACCGACGACCGCGCCGGATCGGGTGGACGGCTGCGTTCGCTGATCCCCATCTCGCTGCTCTCGGTGGGCGCGGGCGGCACGCTCGGCCCGGAGGCACCGCTCGTCACGACGACCGGCACGCTCGCCACGCGCTCGGCGACGCGGGCCAAGCTGGAACCGCACGACGTGCGCACGCTGGCGATCACCGGCATGGCGGCGGGCTTCAGCGTGCTGTTCGGCGCACCGCTCGGGGCGGCCATCTTCGCGCTCGAGATCCCCCACCGCCGGGGGCTCGAGTACTACGAGGCGCTCGTGCCGGCGGCGATCGGCGCACTCTGCGGCTACGCGGTGTCGACGGCGGCGGGCGGGCTCGGGCTCGAACCGATCTGGACACTTCCGGTGATCGATGCCATCGACGGTGTCGACCTCGCGTGGGCCGTGCTCGCCGGGGTGCTGGGCGCGGCGATCGGCGTCACGTTCACGGTGGTCGTCGGCGTCCTCCACCGACTGGCCGACCTCGCGCCGGCGGCGCCGCGACCGATGCTGGGCGGCATCCTGCTCGGGCTGCTCGCGCTCGTCACGCCGTACGCACTGACGAACGGGGAGTTCCAGATCGAGACGATGCTCGACCACCCACCCGTCGTGCGGGTGCTCATCGTCGCCGGCATCGGCAAGTTGCTCGGCGCGGCGATCGCGCTCGTCACCGGTTGGCGCGGCGGGTTCATCATCCCCCTGTTCTTCAGCGGGTTCGTCCTGGGTTGGGCGGTGTCGCAGTGGCTGCCGATCGACCACGAGTGGGTGTTCATCACCGGCACGATGGTCGCCGCCAATGTCGGGGTGACGAAGACGCCGTTCGGGTCCGCACTGGTGGTGACCGAGATGACCGGCTTCACACTGCTGCCGACCTCGCTCGTCAGCTCGCTGACGTGCCTCGTGCTGACCTCGCCCGTCGGGTTGCTCGAGAGCCAACGGCAACGTTTCGATGCCTACGACACGGCGGCGAGCAGGGCCGCGCCGTGACCGACCGCCCCGACCCGCCGCTCAGCGACTCGGACTACCGCTCGCTCGCCGAGTTCCGCCATGCGCTTCGGCGCTTCCTGGCCTTCTCCGAGCAAGCCGCCCGCGACCACGGTCTGACACCGGCACAACATCAGCTCCTGCTCGCCATCCGAGGTCACGCCGGACCGTCCGACCCGTCGACGAGCGAACTCGCCGAGGTGCTCCAGCTCCGGCTCCACTCGACGGGCGAGCTGGCCGATCGAGCGGTCGACAACGGCCTGGTGACGCGCCGGGCCGACCCGGCCGATGCCCGACGGTCGCTGCTGTCGCTGACCGATGAAGGACGCGCCCAACTGGACGAACTCTCCCTGCTGCACCGCCGCGAACTCCGCCGCTTTCGGGTGGAGCTCCGCGCCATCCTCGACGAGCTGCACGACGGGTGACGATCCGACGGTGACGATCCGGGCCCCTGCGTCGTTGCGGAGCCCGAGCGGCGCCCACTCGGCAACGCTCGGTTCGCGCTCGCTCGCACGTCGGCTGCTTGACTGGCGGCGTGACCAACCTGACTGAATCCGTCCGCCTCGAGACCATCTCCGGCATGGGGGGCGGCGTCGCGCTCGTCATCGTCGACAATCCGCCGGTCAACGCGCTCAGCTCGCACGTCCGCCAGGGGTTGTTCGAGGGGATCAACCAGGCGGTGGCCGACGGTGCGACGGCGATCGTGGTGATCTGCGACGGCCGCACGTTCATCGCCGGTGCCGACATCACCGAGTTCGGCGGTGGCGCCGCGGAGGCGGCGAGCCTGCAACAGGTCCAGGCGGCGATGGAGGACGCACCGATCCCCGTGATCGCCGCGATCCACGGCACGGCGCTCGGCGGTGGGCTCGAGGTCGCACTGTGCGCGCACTACCGGGTGGCGCTCTCGTCGGCGAAGTTCGGTCTCCCGGAGGTCAACCTCGGTCTGCTCCCCGGCGCCGGGGGCACGCAGCGACTCCCCCGCCTCGTCGGTGTGCCGATGGCGCTCGAGATGATGACCTCGGGACGCCACATCAGCAGCACCGAGGCGCTCGACAACGGCCTGATCGACGACGTCACCGACGGGGACCTGGCCGCATTGCGCAGCGCCGCGGTCGCGTTCGCCAACCGCGCGGTCGCCGACGGCCTCCCGCTCAAGCGGGTGCGCGATCGTGACGACAAGGTGGCGCCGGCCAAGGGCGACACCGAGCTGTTCGCCACGTTCCGCCGATCGATCGAGCGCAAGTCGCGCGGCTTCCTCGCCCCGGAGTACAACGTCCAGTGCATCGAGGCCGCCGCCAACCTGCCGTTCGACGAGGGCCTGAAGGTCGAGCAGAAGCTGTTCATCGAGCTCGTCACCGGGACCGCAGTCGGCCGCGCAGCGTACGCGTTCTTCGCCGAGCGGGCCGCCAACAAGATTCCCGACATCGCCAAGGACACGCCGATCCTCGACATCCAGACGTGCGGCGTGCTCGGCGCCGGGACGATGGGCGGCGGCATCGCGATGAACTTCGCCAACGTCGGCATCCCGGTGACGATCGTCGAGCGCAACCAGGAGGCGCTCGACAAGGGCCTCGCCGTCGTGCGCAAGAACTACGAACGGTCCGCGTCGCGTGGTTCGATCCCACCCGAAGCGGTCGAACAGCGCATGGCGTTGATCACGGGGTCGACCGACAAGGCCGACTTCGCCACGTGCGACATCGTGATCGAGGCGGTGTTCGAGGACATGGAGCTGAAGCAGTCGATCTTCCGCGAGCTCGACGCCATCTGCAAGCCGGGCGCGCTGCTGGCGTCGAACACGTCGGCGCTCGACGTCAACAAGATCGCGGCGGTGACGTCGCGGCCCGAGAGCGTGATCGGCATGCACTTCTTCTCCCCGGCGAACGTGATGAAGCTGCTGGAGAACGTGCGGGGCGAGAAGTCGTCGGACTCCGTGGTCGCCACCACGATGGCGATCGGCAAGCGGATCGGCAAGATCCCCGTGATGGTCGGCGTCTGCCCCGGCTTCGTCGGCAACCGGATGCTGTTCACCCGCGGCGCCGAGGCCGAGAAGATGATCCTCGAAGGCGCCACCCCGGCGCAGGTCGACCGGGTGCTGTTCGACTTCGGCTTCCCCATGGGCCCGTTCGCGATGAGCGACCTCGCCGGTCTCGACATCGGCTGGAAGGAGGAGAAGTCGTCGAGCTCCACCATTCGTGAGGTGCTGTGCGAGAACGGCCGGCGCGGCCAGAAGAACGGCCGCGGCTACTACACGTACGACGCCGAGACCGCGCGAGTCGACACCCGACCCCGAGGTCGAGCAGCTGATCAAGGACTTCGCGACCGGCCGCGGCGTCGAGCAGCGCGAGGTGACCGATCAAGAGGTGCTGGAGCGCTGCCTCTACCCGATGATCAACGAGGGAGCGAAGATCCTCGACGAGGGCATCGCCATCCGCGGCAGCGACATCGACGTCGTCTGGGTCAACGGCTACGGATGGCCGCTGTACCGCGGCGGCCCCATGTTCTGGGCCGACTCCGTCGGGCTCGCCGAGATCGCCGACAAGATCGCGGAGTACCACGCGTCGCTCGGCGGCCGCCATTGGGAACCGTCGGCGCTGCTGCGTCGCCTCGCCGACGAGGGCGGCAAGCTGCAGTCGTTCTCGAACTGAGGCGATCGCCGCGCTCGGTTCGCGCGGGACGGGTCCGGGGCGAACCGGCGTCGACCAGGATGGTCGTACGCTGGGCGACATGCCTCTCACCGGTGACTACGAACCGTCCACGAGCGCCTGGGTGCGCGAGCAGGTCGAGACCTACGAGCGCACGAACGGTGAGGAAGCCAACACGCTCCTCGACACCGGGATCCCCGTGATCGTCGTGACCACGAAGGGTGCGAGCTCGGGCAAGCTGCGCAAGTTCGCGTTGATGCGCGTCGAGCACGAGGGTGAGTACGCGCTCGTCGCCTCGATGGGCGGCGCCCCGCAGAACCCGAGCTGGTACCACAATCTCGTCGCCGAGCCGCTGGTGATGATCCAGGACGGCCCGGAGCCCCACGACTTCGTCACCCGCATCGTCGAGGGCGCCGAGCGGGCGGCATGGTGGGACCGTTCGGTGGCGGTCTTCCCGACCTACGCCGACTACCAGGTCAAGACGGACCGGATCATTCCGGTGTTCGTCGCCACCCCCGCCTGAGCGCCAGCGTCAGCCGCCCGACAGGGCCTGCATCAACACGACCTCGTCGGCCGGGGTGACCGGGGCGGTCAGGTCGCGGCAGCGTTCGCCGTGGAGCCACACGATCATGTGCGGACGCATCACGCCCTGCTCGTCGACCACCCGGAACGCCATCCCCGGGTAGCGCCGGTCGAGGTCGGTGAGCACCTCGCCGACCGTCGCTCCGGCGGCGAGCACGTCCTTCTCGCCGCCGGTGTAGGAGCGCAGCGGGGTCGGAATCCGGACCCGGATCGAGCCCGGCGAGTCGCTCGACGAGGTCACGCCGTCACCCGACTTCGAGCGAATAGATCTCGGGGAGGTGGGCGGCGACCTGGTTCCACGTGGCGCCTTCGTCGGTACTCGCCCAGATCTCGCCGCTCGTCGTGCCGAAGTACACCCCGACCGGGTCGTTGCCGTCGACGCACATCGCCTGGCGTTTGACCGTGAACCAGGCTCGCTCGGGCAACCCTGCGTCCTGACGGTGCCAGGACGCACCGGCGTCGCGCGTGACGTAGACGGCCGGCCGGCCGTCGGGGCTCGAGCGCGGCCACACGTCGGTGCCATCCATCGGGAACACCCACACGGTGTCGGGATCGCGGGGGTGCAGTTCGACCGGGAACCCGATGTCGCCGACGTCGCGCGGCATGGCGTCGCCGATCCGCTCCCACCTCGTGGCGGGACGGTCGAGCCGGTAGATGCCGCAATGGTTCTGCTGGTACAGACGGTCGGGCATCAGCGGATGCATGCGCACGCAGTGCGGGTCGTGGCCGTACGGGACGTCGGGGTCGGGCAGGAAGTCGGCGGCGAGGCCCGAGTTGATCGGCTGCCAGTCGGCGCCACCGTCGGTCGATTCGAACACGCCGCCGCCCGACAGCCCCAGGTACAGGTGCTCGGGGTCGCGCGGGTCGATGTTGACCGAGTGCAGCATCGACCCGTCGGGGGTGCCTTCGACGTCGGGCCACTCCGCCCACGTCGACCAGTTCGGATGGTCGTTCCAGCCACCCACGGGCGCCCACGTGTCGCCGTGGTCGTCGGTGCGGAACAGGCCTTGCGGCGAGGCGCCGACGAACCAGGTGCCCGGCTGGTCGACGGGCCCCGGGGTGAGCCAGAACACCGCCCGCACCGCGCGGCCGTGCGCGTCGCCCGCCTCGAACGCCGGCGGTCGGCTCGATTCGATCCACGTGGCGCCGCCGTCGTCCGAGCGCATCACCGTCGGCCCGAGATGACCCGTGCGCGCCGCGATGAGCACGCCGCGACGGCTCGCGGGGGTCGGCCATGACGTGCTGGATGACGTGACCGAGCATCGTGGGCTCGGAGAGGTCCCACGTGCGACGATCGGTCCCGCTCGACGTCAGCGTCCACGCCCCTTTTCGAGTGCCGATCCGCAGCGTCACGTGCGACGTGGCGGTCGAATGTGTGGTGGTCATCAGCTGCTCGTCCCTGTTCGACTCGATGGACCTTCCATCATGCACGATGGGTGCGACACCCGATCGCGGGCCCGAACGGTGAGCGCTCGGTGCGGAGAACCGCCGTCGGATCTCGCACTTCGCCGGTCGCTCCGCGGCTCCCCTACTGTCGCCCGCATGGAGAAGCACTTCGCCACCATCTGGGAATCGATCGCCGACGAGATCCCGGACGCCCCCGCGCTCACCAACGGCGACACGACGCGCACGTGGTCGCAGTTCGACGATCGCGCCGCCCGCCTCGCCGGCGCGCTGACCACCGCGGGGCTCGGCCCCGACTCCAAGGTGGCGCTGTACCTCTACAACGGCAACGAGTACGTCGAGGCCCAGTACGCGGCGTTCAAGCTCCGTGGCGTGCCGGTCAACGTCAACTACCGCTACCTCGACGAGGAACTCTGGTACCTGCTCGACAACTCCGACGCCGAGGCGTTGGTCTTCCACGCGTCGCTCGGGGATCGCGTCGCCAACGTCGTCGACCGGCTCCCGAAGCTCAAGCTGCTGATCGAGGTCGACGACGGCCCGACGGCCGGTGTGCCGAACGCCCAGGCGTACGAGGAGGTCGTGGCGGCCAACGACCCGGCGCCGCGCATCGTCCGTTCGGAGGACGACATCTACATGCTCTACACCGGTGGCACCACCGGCATGCCCAAGGGCGTGATGTACTCGATCGGCGAGCTGACCAACGCGCAGGTCGTCGGCGGACTGCCGCTGATCGGTCTCGCGCCGCCCGACGACGTGTCGCTCGTCGCCCCGATGGTGGGCGGCGTCGTCCGCTCCGGCACGCAGGTCGTCTCGATCCCGTGCGCTCCCCTGATGCACGGAACGGGCGCCTGGGGCGGCTGCATGATCCCGCTGCTCGCCGGCGGTCACATCGTCACGCTGACCAGCCGGAGCCTCGACGCCCACGAGCTGTTGGCGACGGTCGAGCGCCATCGTGCGACCGCCGTGACCATCGTCGGCGACACCCTCGCCAAGCCGATCATCAAGGCGATCGACGAGGGCAAGCCCGGCGGTGGCACGTACGACACGTCCTCGATCGTGCTGTTCCTCTCGTCGGGCGTCATGTGGACGACCGAGGTCAAGCAGCAGCTCGTCGATCGGGTGGAGCAGGCGATGCTGCTCGACGCGATGGGCGCGTCGGAGGGCCAGATGGGTTCGCAGGTCACGGTGAAGGGCGTGTCGGCCCAGACCGCCAAGTTCCAGCAGAATCCGACCACCAAGGTGTTCACGGAGGACGACCGCGAGGTCGTGCCGGGTTCCGACGAGGTCGGCATGGTCGCCGCCGGCGGCAACGTGCCGCTCGGCTACTTCAAGGACCCCGAGAAGTCGGCGCGCACCTTCCGCGTGATCGACGGCTTGCGCTACTCGTTCCCCGGCGACTTCGCCAAGGTCGACGCCGACGGCTCGATCATCCTGCTCGGCCGCGGCAGCCAGGTGATCAACAGCGGGGGCGAGAAGATCTATCCGGAGGAGGTGGAGGAGGCCGTCAAGCGCGTGCCGGGCATCCAGGACTGCCTGGTGATCGGCGTCGACGACGAGAAGTTCGGCCAGGCCGTCACCGCCGTCGCCTCGCGCGTCGAGGGCGCCGACGTCGACGCGGACACGGTCATCGCCAGCGGTCAAGCGCGAACTGGCCGGCTACAAGGCACCGAAGTCGATCGTGTTCGTGCCGGTGGTGCCGCGGGCCCCGAACGGCAAGGCCGACTACCGCGCCGCCAAACAGCTCGCCGGCGACGCCGTCCGCCGCTGATCGGTCGCTACCGGACGAGGAGCTTCTCGCGGAGGAATTCGATCACGCGCTCGACGCTGGCGTCGTCGCGATGCTCGGTCAGCACGGAGTGGTCGCTCTTCTTGCTGCTGGGCAGCTCGATGGCGATGAACGCGTCGCCGAGCAGGTCACGCAGTGACGAGAACCGATCGCCGACGAGCCTGTCGCCCGTGAAGCGGAGCCCGAGCACCTGACATCCCTGTGCGGCACGCTCCGCCACTGCGGCGCGTCGTCGGGCGACAGGTTGAGGTCCGACGAACGGGCCGAGCCGATGGCGAACGGCAACGACGGTTGCGACAGGACGGGCGCGAGCATGATGTCGTCGACCATCATCCCGAGTGCGAACCCGCCGGCGAAGCACATGCCGATCGGCCCCGACGCCGGGGCCGCCGACGTCGGCATGCAGGTTGCGCGCCAGCGCGCGCAGCCAGGAGATGATCGGCGACGTCTGCTGCAACGCCATCGTCGTGAACTCCCTGGACACGCACACCTTCATCATCGGCCCGACCCCGTACACGCCCTCTGGCGACTTGCCGGGAGTGCCCACGAGCGACGGCATGATCACCGTGAAGCCGGCGTCGACGACCTCGTTCGGCGAACCGCGTCACGAGCGGTGTGATGCCGGGGATCTCATGGACGACGATGACGCCGGGCCCGGTCCCGCGTCGGTAGGTCGGATGCTCCATTCCCGCAGCGGCGAACGACCCGACCTCCCATCCGGCGAGCACGTCGGTGGCCGACGTCTCGGTCATGCCAGCCTTCGCATGGCGTCGAGGGCCGACTCGGCCAACGCCTCGGTGCCGACCTGGAACCCTTCATCACCGTGTCGTCGATCGGCGAATCACCCATCGCCCCGTGCAGGTAGCGGGCATACACACCCTCGGAGATCACCGCGAGCCGCCACGACGAGAACGCCACGTAGTAGTCGATCTCCGACAGGTCACGACCCGTACGGGTGGCGTACCGCTCGAGCAGCTCGCCATAGGAGGCGAACCCTTCGATGCCCGTCGGGTCGTTGGCCCGGAGGTTCGGGGTTGCCCGGATCGGACCAGTACACGCCGAGATATCCGACGTCGGCGAGCGGGTCGCCGAGCGTGCAGAGTTCCCAGTCGAGCACGGCGGCGATGCGTCCGGTCGACGTGTCGGTGAGGCAGTTGCCGAACCGGTAGTCGCCGTGGGCGATCGCCACCCCGTGCTGCTGGGGGATGCGCTGGGCCAGGCGGACCGCGACCTCGTCGATCGCCGGCAGCTCACGGGTCTTGGAGTTCTGCCACTGGGTCGTCCAACGCTTCACCTGGCGCTCGACGTAGCCCTCGCGCTTCGCGAGGTCGCCGAGGCCCACCTCGTCGACGTCGACGGCGTGGAGATCGGCGAGCACGTCGATCAGGTGCAGGCTCGCCGCCCGCCGGCTCTCGACCGACATCGCGCTCGCCCGGTCGGCGCTGTCCAGGACGACGCCGTCGACGTGGCTCATCACGTAGAAGGGCGCTCCGTTGACCGACTCGTCGGTGCAGACGCCCAGCGCCGCCGGCACGGGGACGTTGGTCGTGCCCACCGCGGCGATGATGCGGTACTCGCGGGCCATGTCGTGAGCGGTGGCGAGCACGGCACCGGTCGGAGGCCGGCGCAACACGTACCGACGACCGTTCGGCGTCGGTCACCGTGAAGGTGAGGTTCGACCGGCCACCGGCGATGATCGTGAACTCGAACGGGGCGACCGCACCGTCGATGTTTCCACCATCCAGGCGGTGACTCGGTCCTGGGCGATGCCGTTGATCGTTGACTGCACGGATCGGACGGTAGCCGTTCAGGCCTCCGCGGGACCGCAGCGGTCAACCTCGTCGGGCGGACCGGATGTCGGCTCAGCCCGGTCGGCCGACGCCGGTGACCTTGCCCCAGTTGACCGCCGCGACGTTGACGAACGATCCGGAGTTCGGTGCGTGGACCAACTGGCCGCCGCCGAGATAGATGCCGACGTGGCTGATCGGGCTGTAATAGAACAGCAGGTCGCCCGGTTGGGCCTCGCCCTGCGACACGTGCGGCACCGACGCGTACTGGGCACGCGACTGGTGCGGCAGGCCGACGCCGGCCTGGCCCCACGCATAGGCGGTCAGCCCGGAGCAGTCGAACGCGACGCCGGGGCTCGAGGCGGCGAACCGGTACGGCACGCCCTGCTGGGCCATGGCTGCCGAGATGGCGATCCCGGACCGTGACGACACCGCGGGTGCCGCGGCATGGGTCTCGCCGCCGCCCGATTGGGTCGTGCCGCCGGTGGTGGTGCCACCGCCACCGCCACCGCCGCCACCGCCGCTGTTTCCACTTCCACCGCTGTTCGCGGCCTGGTTGGCCTGGCTGGCCTGGTTGCCTGGCTGCTGCGCGGCGAGTTGGGCCGCCTGGGCCTGCATCTGGCGGAGCGATTCGGCGGCCCGACGGGCCTCCTCCTCGGCGATCAGTTTGCCGAGGGTCTGTTCGGCCTCCGTGCGGGCGGCTTCGTAGTCGTCGGTCTGCTGTTCGGTGCGTTCCTGGGCGGCCACGAGGCTCTCGGCCAGTTGGTCGGCCTGCTCGCGCTTGGCGGCGAGGTCGGCTCGTTCGTCTTCGAGATCGGACACCAGCGCATCGAGTTCGTCGGAGGTGACGTCGCCGGCGCTCAGCGCGACACGGGCGAGCTCGTCACGCTGCAGGACGTCGTTCAGGTTGGCGGAATCCTCGAACAGCGGGCCCAGCGGGGCGGCGCCTCCACCGACGAAGGAACGCAGGGCCATCTCACTGAGGTTGCCGCGCAGCGCGGTGAGCTCTGCTTCCTTGGCGGCGACGCGGGCTTCGGCTTCGACGATCTCGGCGTCGAGCTGGGTCTTGGTGTCGATCGCCTCGACGTAGTCCTCGGCCAGCGCGTTCGCCTGCTCTTCGAGCCGTTCGAGTTCGTCGACGATGTCTTCGACCTTCTGGCGCTGGCCGTCGACCGATTGGGCCTGCACGACGGTCGGTGCCATGGCGGGAACGATCAACGCGATCGCGACAGCCACCGGGAATACACGAAGAAGCTGCCTCATACGAACCGACGGCATCCTAGCGAATATGACGAACGTGTTGCGAAAGTTTGACGAAAATTCGGTGTCGCGCGTCACAAACGGCTCGGGTGGTGGGGTGATGGTTCGATCACTCCCACTCGATGGTGCCGGGGGGCTTGGAGGTGATGTCGTAGGCGACGCGGTTGATGCCGGGGACCTCGTTGATGATCCGCTGCGACATGGTCTCCAACACGTCGTAGGGGATGCGTGCCCAGTCGGCGGTCATCGCGTCGTCGCTGGTGACGGCGCGGATGATGATCGGATGGCCGTACGTGCGCTCGTCGCCCATCACGCCCACCGAACGGATGTCGGCGAGCACGGCGAACGACTGCCAGATCTCCCGCTCGAGGCCGGCCGCCTTCAGCTCCTCGCGCACGATGGCGTCGGCCTCCTGCAGGACGGCGACGCGCTCCGGTGTCACCTCGCCGATGATCCGTACACCGAGCCCCGGCCCGGGGAAGGGCTGGCGCCAGACCATTTCGTCGGGCAGGCCGAGTTCGATGCCGAGCTTGCGCACCTCGTCCTTGAACAGGTCGCGCAGCGGTTCGACGAGCTCGAGCGTCATGTCCTCGGGGAGGCCGCCCACGTTGTGATGGCTCTTGATCACCGAGGCCGTGCCGTCGGTGCCGCCGCTCTCGATGAGGTCGGGGTACAGCGTCCCCTGCACGAGGAACTTCGCCTCGGTCAACCCGCCCGTGTACTCCTCGAACACCCGGATGAACTGCTCGCCGATCGCCTTGCGCTTGGCCTCCGGCTCGGTCACGCCGGCCAGCGCATTGAAGAAGCGGTCGCCGGCATCGACGTGGATCAACTCGATACCGAGATTCCGCCGGAACGTCTCGACGACCTGCTCGCTCTCGCCCTTGCGCATCAAGCCCGTGTCGACGTAGATGCAGGTCAGCTGGGGGCCGACCGCCTCGTGCACCAGCGCCGCGGCGACCGACGAGTCGACGCCGCCGGACAGCGCACAGAGCACACGGCCGTCACCGACCTGGGCCCGGATCGCGGCGACCTGCTCGTCGAGCACCGAGGCCATCTCCCACGTCGCGTCGCACTCGGCGAGGTCCCACAGGAACCGCTCGAGCACCGCCATCCCGTTCGGCGTGTGCCCGACCTCCGGGTGATACTGCACCGCCCAGATCTTGCGGTCGACCGACTCGAACGCGGCGACGGGCGCATCGGGCGTCGACGCCGTGGCGACGAAGCCGGCCGGTGGCACGGTCACCGCGTCGAAATGGCTCATCCAGACGTCCTGCTCGGCGGGGATGCCCTCGTGCAGCAACGACGACGGGCCGTCGCCGGTGCGCGTCAGGCGGGTGCGGCCGTACTCGCCGCGCATCCCGCGCCCCACGGTGCCCCCGAGCTGCTGGGCGATCAGCTGGGCGCCGTAGCAGATGCCGAGCACCGGGATCCCGAGCTCGTAGATGTCGGCGTCGAGCGCTGGTGCACCATCGACGTGCACGCTCTTGGGCCCACCCGACAGGATGATCGCCGACGGTGCGCGCTCTTTGACCTCAGCGGCGGTGATGCGGTGCGGAACGATCTCGGAGTGGACACGCAGCTCGCGCACCCGGCGCGCGATGAGCTGGGCGTACTGCGCACCGAAGTCGACGACCAACACGGTGTCGCGAGCTGACGAGGGGCTGGCTGGTCGACGCGATTGACTCAAGGACGTGAATCGTAGGGCAGCCCGTTGGCTCGCACCCATCCTCCTGCCCGTGTCGATCGTGATCGCCGTCACGTTCGGCGTGCCGACCGCTCGTGCTGACGCAGCGTGGGAGCCGCGCCCGGTCGCGATGACCGCGACCGTGCCGGAGCCTCCGCCGGACACGGTCAACGAGTTCCTCCCCGACGAGCGCAACCTCAGCGACTGCGTCGGCGTGCTCGAGAAGCCCGGCTGCGGCAGCAAGGAGCGCGGCGGCATGATGATGAACGTGGTGTTCCTCGTCGTCATCGGCGGCATGTCGTTCATCTTCTGGCGGATCATCGTCGGTGTGCGCAAGAACCGTGCCGCGCTGGATCGGTCCGGGCTGGAGACGGCGTCCGAGACGATCGACCCGTGACGCCGGACGAGTTCCGCGCCAGCGGCCACGACCTGATCGACTGGATCGCCGACTACATCGCGAGCGTCGACGACCGTGCGGTCCAGCCCGTCGATCGCCCCCGGCGCGGTGCGCGCCGGCCTGCCCGAGCACCCGCCGACCGAGCCCGAGGCGTTCTCCGCGGTGATGGCCGATCTCGACCGGGTCATCGTCCCCGGCCTCACCCAGTGGCAGCACCCGAACTTCTTCGCCTATTTCCCCTCGAACAACTCGTTCCCGTCGATCCTCGCCGAGCTGCTCACCGCCGGCCTCGGGGTGCAGGGGATGAGCTGGATCACGTCGCCGGCGTGCACCGAGCTGGAAACGCTGATGCTCGACTGGATGGTCGAGCTGCTCGCACTGCCCGACACGTTCCGGTCGACGAGCGCGCACGGCGGCGGCGTCATCCAGGGCTCGGCCAGCGAAGCGGTGCTGGTCGCCATCCTGGCGGCCCGATGGCGGGCGACGGGCGGAGCGATCAACGCCGACGGCGACACGACCAGGCTCGTCGCCTACGCCACGTCGCAGGCGCACTCGAGCATCGAGAAGGGCCTGCGCATCGCCGGCGTCGGCACGGATCGGATCCGCACGGTGCCGCACGACGACACGTTCGCGATGCGCCCCGATGCGCTCGCCTCGATGATCGCCGCCGACCGCGCCGACGGCCTCGTGCCGTTCTTCGTCTGCGCCACCCGCGGCACCACGTCGTCGTTGGCGTTCGACCCCACGCCGGCGGTCGCCGCGGTGTGCCGGAGCGAGCGCGTCTGGCTGCACGTCGACGCCGCCATGTCGGGCATCGCCGCCCTCGCTCCCGAGTACCGCTGGGTCAACGACGGCCTCGACCTCGTCGACTCGTACTGCACGAACCCGCACAAGTGGATGGGCGTCAACTTCGACTGCAACCTGTTCTGGACCACCGACCGCCAGTCGTTGCTCGGTGCGCTCAGCATCCTGCCCGAATACCTGCGATCGGCGGCCGCCGAGCAGGGGGCGGTGATCGACTACCGCGACTGGCAGGTCCCGCTCGGCCGGCGCATGCGTGCCCTCAAGCTGTGGTTCGCGATCCGCTGCGACGGCGTGGAGTCGTTCCAGACGATGATCCGCACGCACGTCGATCTCACCCAGGAACTGGCGGGGCTCGTGGACACCGACGAGCGCTTCGACGTCGTCGCACCCCACCCGCTGAACCTGCTGTGTCTCGCGGTGCGTACCGACGACTCTCGAGGCGGGGAACGCCGCGACCGACGCGCTGATCGAGCAGGCGAACGCCGGTGGGCAGGCGCTGTTCACCCGCACGGTGCTCGATGGACGTTCGGTGTTGCGTGTGTCGATCGGCTCGCGCACCACCACCCGCCAGCACGTGCTCGACGCGTGGGCACTGCTGTCGGCGGCCCTGTCGCGGACACGGGCGTAACCCGCCTCAGTCGTACGAGGGTCGCATCGTGCCGGCGGCGGCCGACAGCAGGTCGACGAGCATGTGGGCGGTCGCACCCCAGACCGTCTCGTCGTCGAGCTCGAAGAAGTGCAGCGGCCGATCGAGCGGCGGCGCGCCCCACCGTTCGACGTGGTACACGCCGGGAGCGGTGAGTTCGCGCAGCGGCGTCCACAGGACGCGGTCGACCTCCATCGTCTGCGCACGGAGCTCGGGTCGGTGGTCGATCGTCGCCACGACCGGCACGATGTAGCTGCGGCTGACGATCGTGTTGAGGTGCGCCAGCTCGCCGACCACCCGCGTCGCACCCGGGTCCAACCCGACTTCCTCGTGGGCCTCACGCACCGCCGCCTGGACCGGGGTCTCCCCCTCGTCGACGCGTCCGCCGGGAAAGCTCACCTCGCCGCGATGGTTGCGCATCGACATCGAACGCCGGGTCAGCAGGACCTCGGCGCCGTCGACGCCGTCGACGATGACGAGCAGGACCGCGGAGAGGCGCGAGCCGGGAAACGCAGGCAGCATCGGCGCCGCTTCGCGCGGGACGCCGGCCACGAGGGCGTCGAGCGACCAGTCGGCGACGGGCGGCCACGGCGCGACGTCCGACGACGAGAACACCGTCGGTCGCGGGATCTGTTGCGATCCACCGCGCCGGAGCGGCGTCTCGTCTGGCACCGTGTCGGTCACCGTTGTCGCGTGGAGATCAGGCGGCCGGATCGGCTGGGACCCAACCGTCACGGGCGAGCTGTGCCAGTACGAGCGCGAGGCCGGCGGTCTTCATGTTGGCCAACGCCCGGCCGGGCGTCTCGTCGCCGCGCTCCCACTCTTCGAGGGCAGCGATGATCTTCACGAGATCAGGGGCGGGTTGCTCGAAAGGCATGCGACCAGCCTATGAGCAGGTTGCGACCGGCTCAGTCCGAGCCCATCGAGTCCTTCCACCGCTTGAACGAGTTGACGCCCTCGCCGACGATGCGGCCGGCCGACTTTCCGACGGTCTCGCTGCTGACGGGTCCGCTCGCCGCCTTGCGCGCCGCCTTGGCCGCCTGCTTCTCGGCCGGCGGCGTGAAGTCGCTGTGGAACCAGATGAAGAACATGACGACGCCGATCGCCGCCATGATCAGCCGACCCGTCGATATCGATGCTCCAGAACGGCTGCACCGCCATGAAGAACAGCAGGCCGATCACCACGAGATCGAGTTGCTTGTGCAGCCGGCGTGGCACGAGACGGAACGCTCCGGCCGGTCCGACGGCCACGGCGGCGTTCAGCAGGACCAGCAAGCCCATCATCGCCGGGATCGCCGGTTCGGGCTGCTGGACCGCCGTCATGATCAGCGCCACACCGAGGATGTATTCGACGATCTGGTGCATCCAGAACGGGCGTTGCACTCGCTCGATCGTCGGCCATCGATCGCTCAGGGTAATGGCGCACGGGACGCGAACGAGCCCCGGGCTGATGCCCGGGGCTCGTTCGAAAGGCATCGTGAGCGATCGTCCGTCACACGTGACGGGGTGATCGCTCGGCGATCACATCATGCCGCCCATGCCACCCATGCCGCCGCCGGGCATGCCGGCGCCTTCGGCTTCGGGCTCGTCAGCGACGAGGCACTCGGTGGTGAGCACCATGGCGGCGATCGAGGCGGCGTTCTGCAGCGCCGCACGGGTCACCTTGGCGGGGTCGATGATGCCGGCCTTGAGCAGGTCGGTCATCTCGCCGGTCGCCGCGTTCATCCCCATCGAGCCCTCGGCGGCCTCGACCTCACGAACGACGACCGAGCCTTCGAGGCCGGCGTTGTTGGCGATGTGGCGACCAGGAGCGACGAGCGCTTCCCAGACGGTGCGGGCACCGGTGGCCTCGTCGCCTTCCAGCGAGTCGACGACCTTCTGCACCGCGCCGCGGGCACGGATGAGGGCGGTGCCGCCACCGGCGACCACGCCTTCCTCGATGGCTGCACGAACCGACGACACGGCGTCTTCGATGCGGTGCTTCTTCTCCTTGAGCTCCACCTCGGTGGCGGCGCCGACCTTGATCAGCGCCACACCGCCGGCCAGCTTCGCGAGGCGCTCCTGGAGCTTCTCACGATCCCAGTCGGAGTCGGTGTTCTCGATCTCGGCCTTGATCTGGTTGATCCGGCCCTTCACGTCGTCCTCGGACCCGCCGCCATCGACGATGGTGGTGTTGTCCTTGGTGATGATGACGCGCTTGGCGGTGCCGAGCAGGTCGAGGGTGACGTTCTCGAGCTTGAGACCGACTTCCTCGCTGATGACCTGGCCACCGGTGAGGACGGCCATGTCCTGCAGCATCGCCTTGCGACGGTCGCCGAAGCCGGGGGCCTTGACGGCCGCGGCGCTGAACGTGCCACGGATCTTGTTCACGACGAGCGTGGCGAGGGCCTCGCCCTCGATGTCCTCGGCGATGATGACGAGCGGCTTGCCGGTCTGCATCACGGCCTCGAGCGTCGGCAGCATGGCCTGGACGGTCGAGATCTTGGCGCTGTTCAGCAGCACGTAGGCGTCGTCGAGGACGACTTCCTGGCGCTCGGTGTCGGTCACGAAGTACGGCGACAGGTAGCCCTTGTCGAACTGCATGCCCTCGGTGAAGTCGAGCTCGGTGCCGAACGTGTTCGACTCCTCGACCGTGACCACGCCGTCCTTGCCGACCTTGTCGATGGCCTCGGCGATGACCTCGCCGATCGACGAATCAGCGGCCGAGATGGTGGCGACGCTGGCGATGTCGGACTTGT
Organism: Ilumatobacteraceae bacterium; assembly: GCA_963772085.1. Taxonomy (GTDB): domain Bacteria; phylum Actinomycetota; class Acidimicrobiia; order Acidimicrobiales; family Ilumatobacteraceae; genus Sva-07. Next base: position 28,450 of record CAVYWH010000012.1, on the reverse strand, counting down.
CGTCGACATCCTTGGCCTGCGACTGGATCGACTCGACCGCCGCAGCGACGGCCTTCTCGATGCCCTTCTTGATCGCCATCGGGTTGGCGCCGGCGGCGACGTTCTTCATGCCGACGTGCACCATTGCCTGGGCGAGCACCGTGGCGGTCGTGGTTCCGTCACCGGCGATGTCGTCGGTCTTGGTGGCCACTTCCTTGACGAGCTGGGCGCCCATGTTCTCGAAGGGGTCTTCGAGTTCGATCTCCTTGGCGATCGACACACCGTCGTTGGTGATGGTCGGTGCGCCGAACTTCTTGTCGAGCACGACGTTGCGGCCCTTCGGCCCGAGCGTGACCTTGACGGCGTCGGCCAGCTTGTTCACGCCGGCTTCGAGCGCGCGACGAGCTTCGTCGTCGAATTTCAGAATCTTTGCCATGTTGCGGGTTCCCTCTCTACTTCTTCCTCTAGGATCTTCTTCACTTCTCCACGACCGCGAGCACGTCGCGGCCGTTGAGGACGAGCAGATCTTCGCCGTCGACAGCGACTTCGGTGCCGCCGTACTTCGAGTACAGGACGACGTCGCCGACCTTGATGTCGGTCGGGATCAGTTCGCCCGTCGAGTCGGCGCGCTTGCCGGGGCCGACAGCGAGGACTTCACCCTGCTGGGGCTTCTCCTTGGCGGTGTCGGGGATGACGAGACCGGATGCGGTCTGCGTCTCGGCTTCGTTCGGGCGGACCACGATGCGGTCATCGAGCGGCTTCAGGTTCATTGGTGCAAGCCTCCATTGGCGTTGTTTGACATCAGCACAGAGGAGTTAGCACTCACCCTGTCCGAGTGCCAAGGCTACGCGAATCGGGGTGTGGTTAGCAACCGCGGCCCGAGAGTGCTAATCCGTGGCCCAGGAGATCAGTTCGAGGGTTTCCTCGAGGGGCAGACCGATGACGTTGCTCACGCTGCCGTCGATGCGCCTGACCAGGCTGGCGCCGGCTCCCTGGATGGCGTACCCGCCGGCCTTGTCGAACGGTTCGCCGGTGGCGATGTACGTGTCGATGGTGGCGGCGTCGAGGTCGATGAACTCGACGATGGTCGTGACCACGACCGTGCGGGTGCGGCCGTCGGCGCGGACCGACACGCCGGTGTGCACGTTGTGCTCCGCCCCGGCCAGCAATCCGAGCATCCGACGGGCGTCCGCGTCGTCGGTCGGCTTGCCGAGGATCTGGTTGCCGATCTCGACCGTCGTGTCGGCGGCGACCACGATCTCGCCCGGCGCGGTGGCGATCGCCGCCGCCTTCTCGATCGACAACCGCCGGACGTACGCCGTCGGCGACTCGCCGGGGAGCACCGATTCGTCGATGTCCGTCGGCCGAACCTCGAAGTCCAGGTTCGCCGAATCGAGCAGGTCGGCACGTCGCGGCGACGCCGACGCGAGGACGAGCCGCAGGTTCGGGTCGTTCATCCGCCGGAGAGCGCCATCACGTCGTCGTCCTGGGGGACGGTGACGTCGTCGAGCAGGCGCTCACGCTCGTGGCCGTCGAGCCAGCCGTCGGGCAGGCTGACCTTGATCGGACCGTTGGTGTGGCCGCGCTTGATGCGCTCGCCGCCCGCCACGATGCGCGCCGTCGGATCGAGGCCGGCGAGCAAATCTTCGAGTTCGCTCAGGCTGGCCACCATCGAGAACCGGCGACGAACCTCCGGCCCGACCGGATACCCGCTCATGTACCAACCGGCATGCTTGCGGAAGTCGCGCATCGCGTGGTTCTCACCCTGGTGCACCGACAGCAGTCGGGCGTGGTCGAGCATGACGTCCATCACGTCGCCGAGCAGGCGGCTCTCGGGCGCGGGGCGGCCCGACAGCACCTCGACGAGGTCACCGAACAGCCATGGACGCCCGAGGCAGCCGCGTCCGACGACGACGCCGTCGCAGCCGGTGGCCGCCATCATCCGCACCGCGTCGTCAGCCTCCCAGATGTCGCCGTTGCCGAGCACGGGGATCGTGCCGACCGCCTGCTTCAGCTCGCCGATCGCATCCCACCGGGCCTCACCCGAGTAGTGCTGCTGCACGGTTCGGGCGTGGAGCGCGATCACCGCGACGCCTTCTTCGGCGCACACCTCGCCGGTGCGGATGTGGGTGAGCCAGTCGTCGAACAACCCCATCCGGAACTTGGCGGTGACGGGCACGCCGTACGGCGACGCGTTGGACACCGCGGCCCGCAGGATCGCCCGCAGCAGCTCCGGGCGGGCCGGTACCGCCGCTCCCCCGCCGCGGCGGGTGACCTTCGCCGCCGGGCAGCCGAAGTTGATGTCGATGTGATCGACGCGGCCGGCGTCGCACAGCTTGTGCACCGCCTGGCCCATGATCTGCGGGTCGGAGCCGTACAGCTGGAGGCTGCGCGGGTACTCGTCGGCGCCGAAGCTGATCATCCCATCGGTCTTGGCGTTGCCGTGGACGACGGGCGTGGCCATGACCATCTCGTTCACGTAGGCCAACCCGGGGGCGAACCGTCGGCACAGCTCGCGGAACGGCGCGTTCGTGACACCCGCCATCGGGGCGAGCACCACCGGCGCAGCCAGCGCATATGGTCCGATCGAGAACGACATGGGCCGACAACGGTACCGAGCCGTCGAGCACCCTCAACGAGGCATGCGGCGCTCGGCGACACGTCGCCAGTTCAGGCAGCGCCACGCGGACGCCGGACTCATCGATCCCGGCACGAACCGGTACGACCCGCGTCTTCACCCGGACCACCCGGCCGCGACGCATCTGCCACCGCAGCACATCGCTCACGCGCTTCGACACCGGTGATCGCATGATGAGCCGGTCGCGCTCGACGAGCTCGGCACAGATCTCGTGCAACGACACCGAGTCGCCGCGACGACGGATGAGCACGCCGAGTACCGCCCGGCGAAGATCGATGTTCCTCGGGAACCATGCGTCAGGATCGGTTGCGGGATCGGTCGGGACGTACGTCCCAACGTGGGCGCTGGATCGCCCGACGGGGAGATGCGGGGCCGCATCACGTTCTTTCACGTTGCTCCGAATCGAACGTCACGTCCCTCCAGGCCATGGAGTGCCCAGCCAGGACATGAGTCCTTTCACGTTGCTCCGAATCGAGCAGCCGCTCCCGATCGCCGGCGGTTCTCGGCCGGTCACCGGGCCATGTCGGACCAGCGAAGGCAGTACCGCCCGTGCCGCGACGTGCACCGGGTGCGGGATTGCCGCAGCCGTGCCTCGGGCAGGTACGTCGACGCGCGCCGACTGCACCCGCACCGATTCGGAGCAACGTGAAAGAAAGCAACGCGGACGGCCGGCCCGCTGCGAGTTCGCATCCCGCCATCGGCGCCGACCAATTCGGAGCAACGTGAACGAATGCGCCACGGGCGGCGCTCCCACCGCCCGGTTCGGCCGGTCCCGGTTCAGTCGGTGAAGGTGAGCCGCAGGTTGGGGGTGGCGCCGACGTCGAGCGGGGTGGGCCCGTCGGTGCGCAGGCGGTGCCAGCCGGCGGCGGCGATCATCGCCGCGTTGTCGGTGCACATGGCGCGGCTGGGCAGGAAGCCCTGGATGCCGTCCTGTTCACAAGCGTCGAGGATCTGTTCACGCAGCAGCGAGTTGGCCGCCACACCGCCGCCGAGCACGATGCCCGTCGCACCGACCGACGCGGCCGCCCGACGGGCCTTGGTGACGAGCACGTCGACCACCGCGGTCTGGAAGGACGCGGCCACATCGGCCGAACCGACGTCGGGGTGCTTGCGGACATAGTTCAGCACCGACGTCTTGAGTCCGCTGAACGAGAAGTCGTACCCGTCGTCCATCATCGCCCGCGGGAAGCGGATGGCCTCGGGGTCACCCAGCAGCGAGGCCTGGTCGATCGCCGGCCCACCCGGATACCCGAGGTCGAGAAAGCGGGCGACCTTGTCGAAGGCCTCGCCGGCCGCGTCGTCGATGGTCTGGCCGATCAGCCGGTAGTCGCCGTGCCCGCGCATCTCGATGAGCATCGTGTGCCCGCCCGAGACCAGCAGGACCACGAGCGGGAACTCGAGATTGGGGTCTTCGAGGAACGCCGCGTACAGGTGCGCCTCGAGGTGGTTGACCCCGATGAACGGCACGTCCCACGCCAGCGCCAGCGACTTGGCCGCCGACACGCCCACGAGGAGCGCGCCGATCAGGCCGGGGCCGACGGTGCAGGCGACGGCGTCGATGCGCGAATCGTCGACACCGGCCTCGACGATCGTGCGTGCGACGACCGGGTTGAGGACCTGCAGGTGTGCCCGCGACGCGATCTCCGGCACGACCCCGCCGAACTCGGCGTGCAGTTCGACCTGCGTGGACACCACGCTCGACACGACGTCGTACCCGCCCATCACGAGCGCCGCGGCGGTCTCGTCGCAGCTCGTCTCGATGCCGAGCACGAGCGTCGACTCGTCGACGCTCACGATCGACCGTCCTGGAGCCGCCCGCGGATCTCGTCGAGTTTCTCGCCGTACTCGTCACCGGTCAAGTCGTTGCACCACATGACGATCGCATCCTCCGTGTTCTCGTAGTACCGCGGGCGGATGCCAGCCGGCACGAACCCGAACCGGCGGTACAGCTCCTGGGCCCCGGTGCTCGACACCCGCACCTCGAGCGTCCACGCCGTGCACTCCCGGCGACGGCCTTCGTCGGCGAGCGCCAGCAGCAGGTGGGTGGCGATCCCGTCCCGTCTGGCCGCCGGCAGGACGGCCACGTTCGTGACGTGGGCCTCGCCGACGCTGAACCACAGGCCGGCGTAGCCGACGATCTCCCGGCCCGCGTCGGGCGACGACGTAGTGCCGCGACCCGGAGCGCATCTGGTCGATCTCGCTCTCGAACACGCCCTGCGACCACGGTCGCGGATAGCTCACCGCCTCGATCGCCAGCACCCCGGCCTTGAGGTCGCGACGACGCAGCTTGCTCAGCACCACGACGTCATCCGGCGGGGTGTCGTCGCGCCGCAACAGGCGCTCGATCACGCTCATCGGCCGGCTGGCCCTCGTCGACCAGTTGATCTTGGCATCGGGCGCGCGCAGGTAGATCGGCTCGATCTCGCGGGCGTTGACCCAGTCCTCCCGCAGCGCTCGAGCGTCCGCGAGCTGGACCAGCGGCGCCGCCGACGGGTGGGCGTCGTCGCCGATCTCGCAGTGGAAGCCCTCCAGGATCTCGTCGCGGTACCGCAGCGCACCGTCACCGACGCACAGCACGTCCTGGCTGCGGGCGAGCAGGTCGGCCACGAGGTCCTCGACCGGGCCCACCCGCGGCTCGGCGACCTGCTGCACCCCGCCCGGCACCTGGCGGTACATCGCATAGAACACCTCGCCCTTGCGGGCGTCGATCACCGGCACGACGACGCGATCGGAGTGTCGGCACGGAAAGGCCAGCAGGTCGAGCGACGAGATGCCGATCATCGGGATCCGCAACGCCTGGGCGATCGCCTTGGCCGACGCCAGCCCGACGCGCATCCCGGTGAACAGCCCCGGCCCGACGTCGACCGCGACCACGCTGATCTCGTCGAGCCCGATGTCGATCTGACGGCACACGAATTCGATCGCCGGCACGAGTGTCTCCGCGTGGCGGCGACCGCGCGGTCGACTCGAAGAGCCCGATCACACCTTCGTGGCCTCCGATGGCGACGCTCACCCGCTCGGTCGCGGTCTCGATGCCGAGGATCAGCACCGGTATGCCTCGACCGCGTTCGTGATCCGAGCCCAGCGCGCCGCCCACGTCGGACCGACGCCGGCGATCTCGATGGTCCGGGCATCGTCGCCCGTGATGTCGTCGTCCGTGTCGTCCGTGTCGTGCCGTCCTCCGCATCGATCTCGTCGTGTTCGAGATGGATCACGAGGTGGTCGCCGAACGTGGCGTCGACGACGTCGCCCCACTCGATCAGCACGATCCCGTCGAATTCGGCGAGCTCGTCGAGCGCGAGATCGGCGACCTCGGCCGTCCGGTCGAGCCGGTACAGATCGGCATGGTGCAACGTGACCCGCCCGAGCGGACCGGTCTTGGGCACGTCGTAGCTGTGGACCAGCGTGTAGGTCGGCGACGTGATCGGCTCGGTGACCCCGAGCGCGCGCCCGAATCCCTGGGCGAACGCGGTCTTGCCGGCCCCCATCTCGCCGGACAGCACGATGATGTCGCCCGGACGCGACAGGAGGGCGACCTGGGCGGCGATCGCCTGGGTGTCAGCGAGCGCCGACGAGCGCAGGAGCAACATCGCCGACGATGTTACGGGCGCCCGGTGTACACGCGCGGCACGCGTGCGCTGATCCCGCACACGATCTCGTAGCCGATCGTGCCCAGATGGTCGGCCCACTCGGTCGCGGTGATCCGCTCGACTCCGCCCGGGCCCTCCTGCTCGCCGATCAACACGACCTCCTCGCCGGCCCGCACGTCGAGGTCGCCGCAGTCGACCATGAACTGGTCCATCGTGATCGTGCCGACGATCGGACACCGCTGGCCGCGGATGAGCACGTGTCCACCGGGCCGGGTGGTCGTCGACGACAGCCGTCGCGGGACGCCGTCGGCGTACCCGAGCGGGATCGTGGCGACGGTGGAGTCACGGGCGAACTGGTATCGCCGGCCGTACGAGATGCGACTGCCCGACCGGGCCTGCTTCACGTAGGAGATACGCGCCTTCAACGACATCGCCGGGCGGAGACTCGGCCGCGAGGTCGTCGACGCCGGGTCCCGGCGAGATGCCGTACACGGCGATCCCGGCGCGCACGAGCGAGCGACGTGCCGCGGGGTGGGCCAGCGCGCCGGCCGAGTTCGCCGCGTGCACCGCCAAGCCGATCGGCACGTGGGTGAGCGCGTCGTCGAATCGCGCCAGCTGCGTGGCGGTGAACGGATCGTCGGGCTCGTCGGCCACCGCGAGATGGGTGAACACGCCCACCAGCTCCACCGCGGGCGCTCGCTCCTCGATCGACGCGACGAGCGCGGCGACCGTGTGGGGATGGGCGCCCACGCGCTGCATCCCGGTGTCGATCTTCAGGTGCACGGGCAGGCGGTCGGGCTTGGCCGCCACGAGGGCGTCGACGTAGCGGCGGGTGTAGACCGTCGGCGTCAATCGGTACTCGACGATCGCCGCGGCGGCCTCGTGGGGCTGCTCGGACAGCACCAGGATCGGCGCGTCGACACCGGCCTCGCGCAACTCGACCCCTTCGGCCACCAGCGCCACGCACAACCCCTCCGCTCCTGCCTCGAGGGCGGCCCGGGCGACGGCGACCGCGCCGTGTCCGTACGCGTCGGCCTTCACCACCGCCCAGACGGCGGACGGGGCGACCGCGTCACGCAACAACCGCACGTTGTGTGCGATCGCCTCGAGATCGACCTCCGCCCACGCCCAACGTCGCGTGTAGGTCATGTCTCGCCACCACGATCGAGCAGTTCACCGACGGTGTGCGGCAGCTGGTCGACGATGTCGCCGGCCAGCAGGCCCGCACGCGGCAGCGCCCGCGCCGCCTCGGCGTGCACGAACGCCGCGCCGGCGGCTGCCCGCAACGGATCGACTCCAGACGCCAACATCGTCACGATCATGCCAGCCAGAACGTCGCCCGTCCCGGCTGTCGCCAGACGTTCGTCGCCGCGATCGACGACCAACACCTCGCCGCCAGGGTCGGCCACCACGGTGGTCGGCCCCTTGAGCAACACCGTGGCACCGAGTTCGGCCGCGAGCCCGCGCACCGCGGCGAGCCGGTCGGGCGGGGGTGGCGAGCCTGCCAGGAGTGCGAATTCCCCGTCGTGTGGGGTCAGCACGGTCGGCCGGGTACGGCTCGTGAGCAGCGGTGCCGGCCCGTCGGCACTCCAGGCCACGGCGTAGATGGCGTCGCCGTCGACGACGACGGGCAGCATCGCGTCGGCGATCAGCCGGCGGACCGAGGCGATCGTGGTCTCCGACCGTCCGAGCCCGGGTCCCACCACCAGCGCGCCGAACCGGGAGATGTCGTCGAGCACCTGTGGCGCCCAGTCGACCGCGTCGATCGGCGGCTGGATCACCTCGTCGCGGCAGGTGATGACACCACCCGGCACGGACATGGCCACCAGACCGGCGCCGCTGCGCACGGCGGCCGACGAGCACAGGCGGGCGGCACCGCGCATCGACGCGCTGCCGGCGACGACCCGGACCGCACCGTTCCACTTGTGCGCCGTTCGCGGCCGCCGCGGCCACCACGTCGCGACGTCGCTCGACTCCACGAGGTGCGCCGTCGCTCCCGAAACGTCCAGACCGATGTCGACGACGTCGACCGCACCGCACCGTTCCGGCCCCGACCCGATCAGCATCCCGGGCTTGATCGCCTGGAAGGTGACCGTTCGTTCGGCGGTCAGCACCCGACCGCCACACGTCCCGTCGCGGGCATCGAGCCCGCTCGGGATGTCGACGGCGAGGACGCGGGATCGGCCGACGTGCGGGGCGTTCCACGAGGTGCCGGCGCGGTAGCCGGTGCCGAAGGCGGCGTCGATGACCAGATCGGCGTCGGGCAACGTCGGTGGCGAATCGGCCACGTCGACGACCCGCACCTGCACGCCGCGGGCCGCGAGCCACTCGGCGGCGACCCTGCCGTCAGCGCCGTTGTTCCCCGTTCCGGCGAGCACGACGACCGTGCGGCCGTAGGCACCGCCGAGCATCCGCAGGGCGGCCCGACCGACCGCCCCACCGGCACGCTGGATCAGCAGCGCAGTCGATTCCGATGCGGCCGCGTCGATCGCCCGCATCTCCTCGGCGGTGACGATCGGGATCACGGCCCGAATCTAGGCGCTGGCCGATTTCAGTGTTCGGTTTCAGCGTTTCGGTTCAGGCGGTTTCGGCGAGCAGGTTGGCCCGCAGCTCGCGCTTGACGAACTTGCCGTTCGCGTTGCGCGGCAACGACTCGTTGAGGAACCACACCCGCTCGGGGACCTTGAACTTCGCCAACCGTGTGGAGAGTTCGGCGCGGAGTTCGTCCTCGGTGAGGCTGACCCCGGGGGCCAGCACGATCGCCGCGGCGACGATCTCGCCGAGCCGGTCGTCGGGCACGCCGAACACCGCGACCTCGGCCACGCCCGGGTGCTCGTAGATGGCCGCTTCGACCTCGGAGCAGTACACGTTCTCCCCGCCGCGGAGCACCATGTCCTTGGCGCGATCGACGATGAACACGAACCCGTCCTCGTCGACGCGGGCGATGTCGCCCGTGTGGAACCAGCCGTTCGGGATGCCCTCGGCGGTCGCGTCCGGGCGGTTCAGGTAGCCCTTGATCACGACCGAGCCCCGCACGCAGAGCTCGCCCACCGAATCGCGCGGGAGCTCGTCGCCCAGTTCGTCGACGAGCTTCCACTCCAGCGTCGGCACCACCCGGCCGCACGACGAGGGCTTGGCGACATAGAGCGCACCCGCGTTGGCGGTGACGATGCCGTGCGTCTCGGTGAGGCCGTAGCCGGTGCTCGGCGTGCCGCCGGCGAGCGACTTGTCGATCTTCTCCACCAGGTCGGGCTGCAACGGTGCGCCACCGCCGCCCATGCCCGCGAGCGTGGACGTGTCGCGCGTCGACCAGTCCGGATGCATCAACATCTCGCGGCTCATCGTCGGCACGCCGGAGAAGTTCGTGACGCCTTCGCGTTCGATCAACTCGAGCGCCCGGCCGGCGTCCCACTTGTAGGTGAGCACGATGCGCGACCCGGAGATGGTGGCCGGGTGCAGGATGCAGTTGTTGGCCGTGACGTGGAACAGGGGCGTCGGTGCCATGAACACGTTCTGGCGCGGGGTGCCGTCGGCGTCGAGCGCCGGCGTCGCGGCCGGTGCGCCGGACTTGGCGGCCGCCAGCCCGGCGGCGCTCGTCATGAAGATGATGTGCATCAGGTTGTGCACCGAGCCCCGGTGGGTGAGCTGGGCGCCCTTCGGGAAGCCCGTCGTGCCGGACGTGTAGAAGATGCAGGCATCGTCGTCGGGATCGATCGTCGCGTCCGGCAAGCCGGCGGGAGCGTTGGCGGGATCGAGCACGTCGCCCCACCGCGTGGCGTCGGCCGGCAGCTCGCCGTCGTAGCGAACCGTGATCAGGTGGAGCGGGGCCTCGGCCCGCAGCTCGTCGAGCACGGGGAGGATGCGCTCGACACGCTCGCGGTCGGCGATCACCACGACCGGCTTCGAGTCGGCCAGGCCGTACTTCATCTCGTCGGTGGTCCACCATGCGTTCATCCCGACGCAGGCGGCCCCGAGCGACACGATCGCCCAGTAGCTGAAGATCCATTCGGGATAGTTGCGCATCGCGATCGCGACGCGGTCGCCGGACCCCACGCCGTGGACGTCGCGCAGGTGATGGGCGAGCGCCCGGATGATCGCGTCGGATTCGGCGTACGTGTAGCGCTCGTCCTCGTAGACGATGTAGTCCCGATCGCCGAATCCGGCGGTCATCTCCCACACGAACCGCATCGACGGCATCGCCGATTCGAACACCCTGATCGGGACGTCCCGAACGGTGATCTCCGTGACGGCGAACTGGGCTCCTGGCGCCGTGAGTTCGTCCCAGGCCTGCTTGGTATTCCTCGATCATCGGAGCATGTTGGCAGCGTCCCGCCCGTTCCATCGAATCGTCGGCGAATCGCTGGCGCCGACGGACGGCTATTCGGCGATGACGTACGCGGCGGCGACGTGGTCGCTGTGGGTGAGCGACAGGTGCCACGTGGTCACACCGGCGGCTGCGGCCAGGTCGGCGGCCTTGCCCGACACGACGAGCGAGGGTGCTCCCGACTCGGCACGCTCGACCCACACGTCGTGGAACCCGAAGGCGCCGAGGCCCACGCCGAGCGCCTTCATCACGGCTTCGCGGGCGGCGAACCGGGCCGCCAACGACGGGATCGGGTCGACCTTGGGTGCCACGTAGTCCAGCTCGACGGCCGTGAACAGCCGGGCACGCATCGACGGGGTGCGTTCCAACGAGCGCCGGAAGCGTTCGATGTCCACCAGGTCGATGCCGATGCCCTTGACCGTCACGCCGTCACGCTGCGTCACGTCACGGACGCCAGTGGTCGGCGCTGTCCGAGATCGGTCCGATGAGCAGTTCCTGCACGGCGATCTCCCCGAGCTTCGAGTCGTCGAAGCTGCCCTCGGTCTCCGACACCCAGTCGACGAGGCGGTCGTAGCGGCGGTCGTAGCCCTGCAGCACCCCGCGCATCACGGCGGCCGGCACCCGGTCGTGGAACGACACGTGCAGCAGCGTGATGCCCGTGGTCTGACCGGCCTTGGTCTCGGGCACGAACACCAACGTGCGCCCGTCGTTGCGCCCCCGGGCGACGAGCACCTCGCGTTCGGACGCCACCCGGCGCTTGGTGCCCCGCAGCTGGCTGTTGCGATCGACCCGGCTCGGCAGGTCGCGGGAGATGCCGCCGCGGTCGACGATCGAGATCGACGTGCCGTCGATGCCGTACCGCGTGTACCCGTGGACCTCGGCGACGGCCGGATCGAGGTCGGCGAGCACCTTCATCGTGCGATAGCTGATGACGTCGCGTCCCGCTCCGGCGGCGAACACGGCCTGGACGAGCGGGCGGTCGATGATGCCCTCATCGCTGCGGGAGATGCCCACCGTCACCGTCTTGGCCTGGTGCTTGATGGTGTCGATCGGCCGCGTCAGCTCCTCGATGGCCTTGGTCAGCCCGGCGACGAGATCGTCGATGAGGGCCTGCGGTGTGCCGACCTTGCCGGACAGGTCCTGGAACTGTTCGATCGGTCGTTCGGACAGCACGTCGCGCAACAGCCCGCTGAGCCGCGTGGCCGTGCTCGCCTCGAGGTGCCCGTCGTAGGTGCCGCTGCGCAGGCCGTCGTGGAATCGCTCGGCGGGCAGACGCAGTTCGGTGTTCAGCTGGCCGACGACCTCGTCACCCGACAGGCCCAGCCCGACGAGGTGCTCGACCGCTTCGCGCGCCTCGCGCAACGGGTGCGCCGACGCGTCGATCGCCAGCGCGGCCTCGTAGCCGAACAGGTGACCGACCATCGCCGACAACACGAAGCCGAGTGCAGGGTCGACGGCGGGTACACCGATCGTGACGTCGGCCGGGAAGCGAGGGTCGCCGTCGTTGGCGATGACGATGGGCGTCGCCTTGTGGGCCCGGAAGATGGCCACTTCCTTGGCCACGTCGTCAGCGGTCGACCCCTCGAGGCCCGCGGCGCACACGAGGATCAGCGGCTCGGACGACAGGTCGATGTGCTTCTTGTCCTCCGTGGAGTCGCAGGCCATCGACTTGTAGCAGAGCTCGCTGAGCTTGATCCGCACCTCTTCGGCGGCCACCTTGTTCGGGCCGTTCCCGACGATGGCCCAGTAGCGCTTCGACGGGGCGAGGCGCCGCGCGAACTCGGCGATCTGGTCACGGCGCGTCAGCACCGTGCGCAACGCCGCGGGCAGCTCGCGCAGCGCGGCGATCAACTGCGAGCGCCGGGCGGGGTCACCGATGCCGGCCGCTTCGGCGATGGCACACGACAACAGGACGCCCGCGGCGACCTGCGAATAGAACGCTTTGGTCGACGCGACGCTCATCTCCACGTCTCGCCCGTCGGACGTGTACAGCACGCCGTCGGCCTTGTCGGTGAGGTCGCTGCCGCGCCGGTTGACGATGCCGATGACGGCGGCGCCCCGCCCGCGCAGCAGGTCGACCGTGCGGTTCGTGTCGGTCGTGGTGCCCGACTGGCTCACGGCGATCGCCAACGTGTCGCTCATGTCGAGGCGCATGCCGAACCCCGACAGCTCGGTGGCCGTGACCGCGGCGACGTCGAGTTGGCCGAGCGTCAGCTCGTCGAGGATCGTCGCGGTGCTCTGGCCCGCGACGGCGGCGGTGCCCTGGCCGATCACGCGGATCCGGGTGATCGTCCCGTCCGCCAGTCGAGCCGCGATGTCGGGCGGCAACGCGGCGTCGCCGACCACGGCGCTCAACACACCGTCGTGATCGACGATCTTGCCGCGCAGCGTCTTGGCGAAGCTCGCGGGTGCCTCGCTGATCTCCTTCAACAGGAAGTGCGGGGCGTCGCCGCGGTTGATGTCGCGCGTGGTGACCTCGGCCGTGACGACCTCCTCGGCGCCGATCGGACGGGCGACGCCGTCATATCCGAACCGCTCGACGCCGTCGAGCGTGCCGGCACCGTCGCTCGTCACGACGACGATCTCACCGCCCTGCTCGCCGTCCATCCTGATGTACGAGCTGGTCTCCTCGACCACGCCGTACGGCTCGCTGGCCATGATCGTGCAGTCGTCGGCCAGGCCGATGAACATGCCCTGGCCGCTCCCCCGCAGCGCGAGGAAGATCGTGCCGGGGGCGTCTGCACTCGCCGCACCGATCGCCACCGACCCCTCGAACGAGCAGACGGTGCGGCGGAACGCCTCGACCGGGTCGACGCCGGTGCTCAGGTGACGCGACACGAGCGTCGGGATGACCTTGGCGTCGGTGGTGATCGGGGCGGCGATGCGCAGACCGTGTGCGGTCCGCAGGTCGGCGTGGTTGTCGACGTCACCGTTGAGCGCGGCCACCACGTACGGCGGCGTGGTGCCACCCGGCTGTTCCATCTCGATCGAGTTCAGCGGATGGGTGTTCGGCTCGCTGATGATGCCGACGCTCGCCCAGCGGGTGTGGCCGAGCACCGACACCCGGCTGCCGGGTGACTCGATGGCGCGGCGCAGGAGCACGTCGTCGATGAGCGCGGCGCGCAGCGCGGCGGTGTTGTCGCCGAGTTCGCCGATCTCCGCCGCCGCCTTGTAGACGAACGACAGCACGCCCTCGCTGTCGATCACGGTCTTCGACTGGAACAGCGGGTCGACACCGCGCTGGGCGAGCATCACCTGGAGCGCCGTGGCGTCGATGTCGTGGCCCCACACGAACACGTGCAGGCCGGCCGAGTCGCGCCCTCGCACCTCGAGCCGATCGATCGACGCGAGCGCCTGTTGGATGGGCAGATAGCCGCCCGATCGTGTTCGTCGTGGCCTCGCGCCCTGCCAGCTGGCCGACGGCACGCGCCATGCGGAGCCGGTCGTCACGGATCGCCCACAGGACGTCCTTCAGGTCGATCAGGTCGGCGTTGGCGGCTTCGAGCTGGATCGGGTCGAGGCCGCCCGCCGCCGGGTCGTTGCCGTCGAGACGGGCTTCGACCTCAGCGGCGAAGGCGTCGAGCTGATCGAGTCGAGCGGTGATCGACGCGACGGTGTCGACCTGCCAGGCCAGCGCGATGACCCCGGGCAGACCGCGCAGGAGTGCGTCGATCCGACCCAACTCGGCGGCACAGGCCACGACGTCGGGTCGGGCGGCGACCGCCGCGTCCAAGCCACCGACGATCTCGGCCGCGGTCGGGATCGGCCGGGTCGGGGGGCGACTGACGACGCCGATGATTCCACACATGGATGCGAGGCTACCCACCGTGTCCGGCGGGCCCGGATCAGCGTCGCGGCTCCGTCAGGCGAAGCGTCGGCGGACGACGGCGGCGAGGCCGTCGGCGACCGCGTTCGCCAACTCGGCCGTCGGCGCCTCGACCATCACCCGCACGAGCGGCTCGGTGCCGCTCGCCCGCACGAGCACCCTGCCCTCGCCGCCGAGTTCCCGTTCCGCCGTCGCCACGTCGTCGGCGAGGAGCGCGGCGGCGTCGGGCACACGCTCGGCCACCGCGACGTTGACGAGCACCTGCGGGAGCGAGGTCATCGCCGCCTCGGCGAGCGCGGCGAGCGACCGGCCGGAACGGGCCACGATGTCGACGAGCACGACGGCGGTGAGCATGCCGTCGCCGGTGCTGGCGTGATCGGCGAAGATCACGTGGCCGCTCTGCTCGCCGCCGAGGGCCAGACCGTGCGCACCGAGCGCCTCGAGCACGTACCGGTCGCCGACGTCGGTGGTGACCACCCGGATGCCGGCGTCGCGCATCGCCAGATGGAAGCCCAGGTTGGTCATCGTGGTCACCGCGACGGTGTCGTGGCGGAGCGTCCCGTTGGCGCGCATGTCGAGCGCGCAGATGGCGATGATGTGGTCGCCGTCGACCACCGCCCCGGCGTGATCGACCGCGATCAGCCGGTCGGCGTCACCGTCCAGCGCGATCCCGAGATCGGCACCGTGCTCGAGCACCGCGGCGGCGAGGGCACCTGGCGCCGTGGCCCCGCAGCCGTCGTTGATGTTGGTGCCGTTCGGTGCGTCGCCGATCACGATGACGTCGGCACCGAGGCGGGCGAAGATGTCGCGCACGAGCCGGTGCGCCGCACCGTTGGCCGCGTCGACGACGATGCGCAACGAGCGGGCGACACCCTCGGTGGCCAGCGAGCACACGTGGTCCACGTAGGCCGCGCCGTGCGACTCGTCGATCGGCCCCACCGAGCCCGGTTCTCCGACGGGCGGCTGCAGCTGTTCGAGTTCGAGTTCGATCGCCGATTCGACGTCGTCGGACAGCTTGGTCCCGCCGGCGGCGAACAGCTTGATGCCGTTGTCGCGGTACGGATTGTGCGAGGCGGAGACCATCGCACCCATCGCTCCGAGACGCTGCGCCACGAAGGCGACCATCGGTGTCGGCACCACGCCGAGGCGGACCACGTCGACACCTTCGGCGGCGAAGCCGGCCGACAGCGCCGCATCGAGCATCGGTGTCGACGCCCGGGTGTCGCCACCGAGCACGACCGTCGTCGCCGCACCGCCGAGGACTCGCGCCGCGGCGCGGCCGAGGCGGAGGGAGAACTCTGCGGTCAATTCGGTGTTGGCGACGCCGCGGACGCCGTCGGTACCGAACTTCATCCGGCGACCTGACGTGCCGACTTGGATCGTCTGATCCGGAGCCGGGTCAGCGCTTCGTGAACTGAGGTGCCTTGCGGGCCTTCTTGAGGCCGTACTTCTTGGACTCCTTCTTACGGGAGTCACGCGTGAGCAGGCCGGCCTTCTTCAGGACGGGACGGCTCTCCGGATCGATCTCGAGGAGCGAGCGGGCGATCGCCATGCGCAATGCGCCGGCCTGACCGCTGACGCCGCCGCCGTGGATCTTGGCGGTGATGTCGTAGGTCTCACGGGTTTCGGTGACGGTGAGCGCCTCGGAGACGACCATGCGCGACACCGCCGTGGGGAAGTAGACCTCGAGCGTCTTGCCGTTGATGAGGAACTGGCCGGTGCCGGGGCGCAGTTGCGCACGGGCGACGGCTTCCTTGCGGCGGCCGGTGGTCTGGGTGAGCGGCTTGGTTGACATGTGATTCGTTCTCCAGCGAGCTTTCAGCGGGCCTTGGCGCCAGCCACGACGAGGGTCTTGGGTGTCTGGGCGGCGTGCGGATGGGTCGGGCCGGCGTAGATCTGCAGCTTGGTGATCTGCTGGCGGCCGAGCGGGCCCTTCGGGAGCATGCCGCGAATCGACTTGCGGACGGCCTCGGCAGGCTTGCGGGCGTGCAGGTGGGCATACGACTCGGACTTGATGCCGCCCGGGTATCCGCTGTGGCGGTACACCATGGTGCGTTCAGCCTTGTTGGAGGTCATCACGATCTTGTCGGCGTTCACGATGATCACGTGGTCGCCCATGTCCATGTGGGGAGCGAACGTCGGCTTGTGCTTGCCGCGCAGGATGCGGGCGACCTCGGTGCACAGGCGCCCGAGCACCATGCCCTCGGCGTCGACAACGTGCCACTCACGCTGGATCTCACTTGCTTTTGGTGTGTACGTAGCCATGCCGCATCTGCTTCGATTCGTTGGGGTCGATCAGGGTGTTCGCCGGACAGAACGGTCAGACCGTCTGCTCCAGGGAACCGTGCAATGATACGGGCCGCGAACGGCGCAGCCAACGTCGCGTGTGCAGGACTACGGTGATGTCCCACGTTCGGACCACCGATCACGCCCCTGGGGTACGGTCATGTACATCGACATCGACATCGTCACCGCCGGCGGAAGCGCCGTCCATCTCTCTGATTCTGGTCAGATGGTTCACGCGCGCGACCGGAAGGGCCGATAGCACCCCGTGGCCACCGCCGAGCCGACCTCTCGGCTGTTCCGGATCGAGGTGTTCCGGACATGCCGTCCGTCGATGGGCTCGGTGATCCGGTGTTCGCACTCTCGCCCGACGGCACCCTGCTCTACGCGAACACCATCGCCAGCGAGGTGCTCGGTTGGATCGCCGCCGACGTCATCGGCACGTCCGTCATCGACCTCGTGCATCCGGCCGACGTCGGGCTGGCGCTCGCGTCGCTGCAGACCGTCGCCACCAAACGCGTCGGCGAGCTGATCACCGTCCGGGTGCGCACCGACATCGGCGCCTGGGTCTACCTCGAGCTGCGCGGCACCCATCCGATCGACGAGGGCACGGCCGACGGCACGATCGTGGTCGTCGCCCGCGACGTCACCCATCGTCACCGCCTCGATTTCGACCAGGGCGACACGGGCGTGCTCCGGGCGGTCATGGCGAACATGCACGGCATGGTCGTGCTGGTCGACGGCAACGGTCTGATCAGATCGATCAACGGCGCGGTCACCCGCCTGCTCGGCTACGACCCCGAGCTGATCCGCGGCCGATCGATCTTCGACTACCTCCACCCCGAAGATCGCGAGCACGTCCTCGACACGGTGCGTTCCGTGCCGCCGCACGGTTCGATCACGCTCGATGCCCGGCTCCTGATGGCCGACTACAACGGCCCCGACGCGGAGATCACCTGCGAGTTCACGGTGAACAACCTCCTCGACGACCCGGTCGTGCACAGCTACGTGATCAGCGCCCAGATCGCCACCGCGCTGGCCGATGCCCGGAACCGGGTGAACTTCCTCGCCGAGCACGACAGCCGCACCGGCCTGCTGAACCGCGACGGGTTCATGCGCAACGCCGAGGAGCTGATCCAGCAGGGTGGCGGGCTGGGCATCCTGATCGTCGACATCGTGCACTTCCGCTCGATCAACGAGCTGTACGGCGAACCGACGGGCGACGCGGTGCTGAGCGCCATCGCCGATCGGATCGACAAGATCCGTTGGCCCGACCTGATCACCGCCCGTTTCGGCGGCGACGAGTTCGTGCTCGCGGTCCGGGCATCCAGCCAGAGCGCGGTCGAGATGCTGCGCGAGCGCGTCCGGCGTGACGTGTCGCAGCCGTTCGTCCTCGGCGACCACGAGGTCAACTTCCGGATCCGCACGGCCAGCTCGTTCGACGCCCAACCCGAGGTGCTCGACTCGCTGCTGATCGGCGCGAGCAACGAGCTGATGGCCGCCAAGCGGTTCGCCGAGGCCGAGACCACCGGCATCTCGGTCGACGCGATCAACGAGCGGCGCCGTCAGCTCGACCAGCTCCGCCACGCGCTCGCCAACGGCGAGATCCGGCCGTTCTACCAGCCGATCGTCGACCCGGCGGGCACGGTCATCGCCGTCGAGGCGCTGGTCCGCTGGGTCCATCCGATCCGCGGGGTGCTCGGCGTGAGCGAGATCCTGCCGCTCGCCCAGATGGCCGGGCTCGCCGAGGCGGTCGACGACTGCGTGCTCGACGCGGCGCTCGACTTCGCGGTGCAGCTCACCGAGGCGGGTCACGGCGACACCCAGGTCCACATCAACGTCGACCCGAAGGTGATCGCCCAGCCGGCGTTCGGCGTGTCGTTCCTCGAGCGCTGCCGGCGAGCGGGTGCCAACCCCAAGCAGCTCGTCGTCGAGATCACCGAGACCGACCTCCTGGCCCCCGGTGCGTCGTCGCTCGCCAACATGCAGAAGCTGCGCTTCGCCGGCATCCACGTGTCGATCGACGACTTCGGGACGGGCTACTCGAGCCTGGCCCACCTGCTCGAACTGCCCGTCGACGGCGTGAAGATCGACCGGCGCTTCGTGGCCGGCATCGACATCGACCCGGCGGCGACCAACCTGACCACGGCGATCATCGGGCTCAGCGAGAGCCTCCGCCTCGGGTGTGTCGCCGAAGGCGTCGAGCAGCCGTACCAGCGCGATCGACTCGTCCAGCTGGGCTGTTCAGCGTTCCAGGGCTGGCTGTACTCGCCGGCGGTCGCCCCGGAGGAGATGCTGGCGATGATGCCGCGCATCGAGTTGGCGGCCGACCACGTTCAGACGTTCCAGCGCGTCCCGCGGTAGTCCACGTCCCACAGCACGAGCCCGTGCGGCGGTGCCACCGGGCCGGCCGTCGACCGATCGAGCGCCGGCGAGGTCTCGGCGAACGACGCCAGGCCTCGCGCCGCCCGAGGCCGACGTCGACGAGCGTGCCGACGATGCTGCGCACCATCTGATGGCAGAACGACGTCGCGGCGATCTCGAAGCGAGTGATCGTCCCCGAAGACGTGTCGACCAGCGACTCCACTCGGCGACGGTGACCCGCCGGACGAGACTCGCCTCGGCGATTGGCCGGGGACCGGTGTCGGGCCGACGGCAGAACGACGAGAAGTCGTGATCGCCGATCAGCGCGCGCGACGCCGACGTTCATCGCTCCGACGTCGAGCGGGAACGGCACGTGCCACGACGTGCGAGCGATGAACGGGTTCGGCTGCGGTGTCGTTCCAGATGTCGTAGTGGTAGCGGCGCGACGTCGCCGAGAAGCGGGCGGAGAAGCCGGGCTCGGCCCACTCGGCCGACCGGACGGCGATGTCGGGCCGGCACAGCCCGTTGAGGCTGCGCTGCAGCCGCCCGAGGTCGGTGTCGTCGGGAATCGAGCCCGGTGACGACCTGGCCCCACCCGTGCACGCCGGCATCGGTGCGCCCTGCCCCGGTCAGTTCGACCGGTCGGCGCACGACCACGCGACCGCCGCGGACGAGCACACCCATGACCGTGCGGAGTTCGCCGTTGATGGCGAACCCGTGGAAATCGGTGCCGTCGTAGGCAACCGTCAGCCGTACGTTGCGCACCCCTGTGCTGGTTGCGCCGGCGATGGTCCGGACGCTCGGCCGACCTCATCGTCACGACGAGACATGACGTGAGGCCGAGCCGATCGTTCAGACGAGTTCGATGCGCGCCATCTGGGCGTTGTCGCCGTGGCGGCCGCCCATCTTCAGGATGCGCGTGTACCCACCGTTGCGCTCGAGGTAGCGAGGAGCCACGTCGTGCACGAGCTTGTACGTCATCTCCTGGTCACCGAGGAAACCCTGGATCTGGCGAATGCGGTGGACCTGCATCGGGCCGGGCTCCTGCGCCTTCTTGGCCTTGGTGATCAGCTTCTCCGCGATGGGGCGGAGGTGCTTGGCCTTGGCTTCGGTGGTGGTGATGGCCTCGGCGGCGAACAGCGACGCTGCGAGGTTGGCCATCATCAGGCGCTGGTGCGCTGCGGAGTGGCCGAATCGGTTGGAGCGGCGTGGCGTAGGCATGGTTCAGTCGTCTTTCGTATTCGGATCGCGTCGAGAGGGATGTCTCAGCCGCGCAGGCTCAGGCCGCGCTCGTCGAGCTTGGCCTTCACTTCGTCGAGGCTCTTCTGGCCGAAGTTGGTGATGTTCAGCAGGTCGTCTTCGGTCTTGGTGAGCAGCTCGCCCACCGTGTTGACCTGGGCCCGCTTGAGGCAGTTGTTCGGACGCTCGGAGAGGTCGAGCTCTTCGATCGGGAGGTCGAGGTCGGGCGAGCTGACCGTGGCGTCGACGATGTCGCCGAGCTCGAGGCCCTTCGGCTCGTCGGACATGGTGGCGACGAGGTCGACGAGCGAGCGCAGCGTGGCGCCGGCCGAGGCGAGGGCGTCGCTGGGGGCGATCGAACCGTCGGTCTCGATCTCGAGCACGAGGCGGTCGTAGTTGGTGGCCTGCTCGACGCGGGTCGGCTCGACGTGGAACGACACGCGGCGCACCGGGCTGAAGATCGCGTCGATCGGGATGACGCCGATCGTGCGGCCGTCGTCTTCACGGTTGCTCGACAGGTAGCCACGGCCCTGCTCGACGGTGAGGTCGATGGCCAGGCGGCCCTTGGCGTTGACGTTGGCGATGTGGATCTCCTTGTTGAGGATCTCCACGTCGGCCGGGCACTCGATGTCGGCGGCGGTCAGTGCGGCCGGGCCCCGTGCATCGAGACGCAGCGTGACCGCTTCCTCGGACAGCGACGTGAGCACGATGTCCTTGAGGTTCAAGATGACGTCGGTGACGTCTTCGGCGACACCGGCGATCGTGTCGAACTCGTGGAGCGAGTCGTCGAAGCGCACCATGGTGATGGCTGCGCCGGGGATCGATGACAGCAGGGTGCGGCGCAGCGAGTTGCCGAGCGTGTGACCGAAGCCGGGCTCGAGTGGACCGACGGCGAATCGCTGGCGATTGTCGGACTCCTCACCGAGAGCTTCGATGGTGGGGCGCTGCATGACGAGCATTTGTGCCGGGACCTTTCAACAACAGAATTCGAACGAGCGAAAAAACGGATTACTTGGAGTACAGCTCGACGATGAGCGACTCGCGGACGGGAACGTCGATGTGCTCGCGCTCGGGAAGGCTGCGCACCTTGACCTGCTTGCCACCGTCACCGGCTTCGAGCCAACCGACGACCGTGCGGTCGAGCGTGTCGATGTTGTGCTGGACGACGATCATCTTCTGGGCCTTGGGCGACAGCGAGACGACGTGGCCGACCTTGCAGCGGAAGCTGGCGATGTCGACGCGCTTGCCGTCGACGTGGATCAGACCGTGGTTGACGAACTGGCGGGCCTGCGGACGGCTGGAGGCCCAACCGGCGCGGTAGACGATGTTGTCGAGACGCTGTTCGAGCAGACGCAGCAGGATCTCGCCCGTCGGCCCCTGGAAGCGGATCGCCTCTTCGTAGGTCTTGCGGAACTGCTTTTCGAGCACGCCGTAGATGTACTTGGCCTTCTGCTTCTCCTGCATCTGGGCGAGGTACTCGCTGCCGGCGTTGCGGCGACGGGTGCGGCCGTGCTGGCCAGGAGGGAAGGGGCGACGATCGAGCGCCTTGCGGCCCTTTTCGTTCTCGAAGATGTTGGTGCCGAGGCGGCGCGAGATGCGCACCTTCGGTCCGGTGTAGCGAGCCATTATCTGTCGTTTCCTTTATCCGCGCTGATCAGCCGCGACGGCGCTTGGGTTGACGGCAACCGTTGTGCGGCACCGGGGTGACGTCCTTGATCGAGGTGACCTCGATGCCCGTCTGCTGGATGGAACGCACGGCGGTGTCGCGGCCCGAACCCGGGCCCTTGACCTGGACCTCGGCGCGCTTCAGACCATGCTCCATGGCGGCGCGGCCGGCCTTCTCGGCGGCGAGCTGCGCGGCGAACGGCGTGCTCTTGCGGCTGCCCTTGTACCCGACGGCACCCGACGACGCCCAGGCGATGACGTTGCCCTCGGTGTCGGTGATCGAGACGATCGTGTTGTTGAACGAGCTCTTGATGTGCACCACACCGGTGCTCACGTTCTTGCGGTCACGCTTGCGCGGGCGACGCGCAGCTGTTGGCTTGGCCATTACTTCCTCACTGCCTTCTTCTTGTTGGCAACCGTGCGCTTCGGGCCCTTGCGGGTACGGGCGTTGGTGTGGGTGCGCTGGCCGCGGACCGGCAGACCCTTGCGGTGACGGATGCCCTGCAGGCAGCCGATCTCGATCTTGCGCTTGATGTCGCCCTGCACGTCGCGGCGCAGGTCGCCCTCGATCTTCAGGTTCTGGTCGATGTAGGTACGGATCCGGTTGACCTCGTCCTCGGTCAGGTTCGAGACCTTGGTGTTCGGATCGAGCTCGAGCTCGGCGCAGACCTTCTGCGAGGTCGGCAGGCCGATTCCGAAGATGTAGGTGAGCGAGATCTCCAACCGCTTCTCGCGGGGGATGTCGACGCCAGCAATACGTGCCATGGGGTTGCTCCTCAGCCCTGCCGCTGCTTGTGGCGGGGGTTTGTGCAGATGACCATGATCCGCCGGTGACGACGGATCACTTTGCAGTTGTCGCACATCGCTTTGACGCTCGGGCGTACTTTCATGGTTGCTCTCTACTTGTCGATCTACTTGTAGCGGTATGTGATCCGACCCCGGTTGAGGTCGTAGGGGGTGAGTTCGACCTGCACCTTGTCGCCGGGCAGGATGCGGATGTAGTGCATCCGCATCTTTCCGGAGATGTGCGCCAATACTGCATGGCCGTTTTCCAATTCGACCTTGAACATGGCGTTCGGAAGCGATTCGCGAATCGTGCCTTCGAGCACGATGGCATCTTCCTTGGGCTTAGGCAGGGGTTTCTCCTTGGTTGTTCCACGTGCGTTGTGCACGTGGATTGGTGACCGTGTTGACCGTGTAATCGGGCACGACAGCAGACCCGGTGGGCCGAACGGTCGAAGCGAACGTGGACTGGCAGGCCTGCGAAACAGACCGGGAAGCAATGCTAGCGGTGCGGTTTCGCAGATCCAATGGTGCGATCCGCCTGATTTCGCGGGCGATCTGCTATGACCGCCCGCCGCGCCGGTTCGACCCGAGCGCACTGGAGCGTTCACCGCGAGATGCGAGACGGACGCTACGGCGATCGCCTCGATCTCGTCGGCCTCGAGGCGGACGTCGAGCGACCCGAGCCAACCGCGCAGCCGGCGGTCGGTGGTGACGTGGACATCGGCCGGCATGTGCTGCAGATTGAACCCGGCCAGGTCGGCAAAGACCACGGCGGGCGTGACGGCGATCGTGCGGCCGGATGCAACGGTCAGCAGACCGGCGGAACGCTCGGCGTGGCTGCGCGCGTTGTGCAGGATCGTGGTGTGCTGTCCGTCGACGGTCACGGAGCGAGCGCCGACCCAAACGGTGGCACCGGGGCGGCGACGGGTCGTGAGCGCGACCACACCGGGCGGGCCGACGAGCAGGTGATCGCTGTCGTCGCTGCCGTCGGTCGGGATGACGGAATGCAGCAGCCGCCACTCGGGGCCGAGGCGTCCGACGACGTCGTCGATTGATCCGGATTCGATCTGGACGCCGTTGTCCATGGAGGTGAGCACGGAACAAGTATCGGCCCGTTGCGCGCAGAATCTGCAGGCCTGGTTTCGAAATCCTTCCGAAGTCTCGGTCGGGGTCTCGGCGGACCGGCGGTGGCGAGCGGGTTCAGATCGGTCGGATCAGGCGACCGTGCAGCAGCGCATCGAGCGCATCGATCGAGCGGCGGTTCGTGTTCCACGCTCCGGCATCGGTGAGCCCGGTGAGCACGATCCGCAGGAACTCGGCGGCGAGCGCCCGGTCGGCGGCGGCGATCTCACCGGTGGCGATGCCCAGGTCGATCATGTCGAGGAAGTAGCGGTCGGTGCCGGCCACGTGGCGCGCCAGCCGGTCGCCCAGCTCGGGGAAGCGCCGCATGTCGATGTTCACCGTGCCGATGAACACGGCGAACGAGCGATCCTCCAGGTTCATCTCGTAGGAGGCCTCCAACACCGCTTCGAACTTGCCGATGAACGTGTTCGGAGCCTCGGCCACCGCCGCCTCGAACCTGGTGTACATGCGACCCTGCACGTCGCGGTGCACGGCGGCGTACAGCTCGAGTTTGGACTCGACGTAGTGGTAGAGCGCGCCGGTGGTGATCCCGGCCGCGGCGGCGATCTCCTTGTTGGTCACCGCGCTGTAGCCGCGGTAGGCGAACAGCTCGCGCCCGCAGTTCAGGATCGTCAGCCAGGTCTCGGCCGAATCGGTGGCCGGCGGCCTTCCACGACGCTTGGCGACCTCGACCTCCGCCTCACCCGACCTCATCCCCCATGCGACCGAGTATGACCGTCGTCACGGGCCGAAGTTCCTCAGTGGAACGCCGCGCGAAGATCCGGCGCGTGGTCGGACCCGGTCAGTTGCGGTTCGACTCCACCGTCTTCACGAGTCGATCGAACACGTCGTCGGGGTGACCGATCCCGTTGACCACGACCAGGCGGCGTTGGTCGTTGTAGTGCTTGATCAACGGGAACGTCTGCTCCTCGTAGAGGTCGAGGCGCCGGTTCACCGAGTCGGGCGTGTCGTCCGCGCGCTGCTTCACGTCGCCGCCGCACACCTCACAGATCCACGGGCTCGGCGTGACGCCCGACGCGGTGTAGTTGGTGCCGCAGTCACGGCACACCCGGCGCGCCGAGATCCGGTCGAGCACGATCTCGCGCGGGACGTTGAGGTCGAGCACCACGTCGATCGGGCGCTCGCCGGCGATGCGGTCGAGGGCATTCGCCTGCTCGATCGTGCGAGGGAACCCGTCGAGGATGTACCCGCGGGTGCTGGCGTCCGGGGCGCTGAGCCGCTGGTCGACCAGGCCGATCATGATCTCGTCGCCGACGAGCCCGCCGGCGTCCATCACCTGCTTGGCCATCACGCCGAGCTCGGTGCCCTCGCGCACCGCGGTGCGCAGCATGTCGCCGGTCGAGATGTGCGGTACGACGAAGTGCCGGGACAGTCGCACGCATTGCGTGCCCTTGCCGGCACCCTGTCGCCCGAGGATGATGAGGCGGGCGCCGGGGATCACGCCGGACCTACTTCAGGAATCCCTCGTAGTTGCGCAGCGTGAGCTGGCTGTCGATCTGGCGCATCAACTCGAGCGCCACACCCACGGAGATCAGCACTGCCGTACCGGCGAAGGCGAAGCTGTTGACGCCGGCCATGATCAGCAGGAGGTACGGCAGGATCGCGATGATCGCGATGAACACCGCACCCGGCAGCGTGATGCGGTTCACGGCCTTGCCCAGGTAGCGCTCGGTCTGCGGACCGGGACGCACGCCCGGGGATGAAGCCACCCTGGCGCCGGAGCTGGTCGGCCTGGCGCACCGGGTCGAAGGCGATCGAGTTGTAGAAGTAGGCGAACGCGATGATCAGCAGGGCGAAGATCGTGATGTACACGAAGTTCTGCGGGTTCACGATGTAGGTGTTGACGAAGTCGACGATCTCGCCGCGCCAGCCTTCGCCCGAGCCGAGGAACTGCACCAGGATCACCGGCAGCAGGAGGATCGAGCTGGCGAAGATGATCGGGATCACGCCCGACTGGTTGACCTTCAACGGGATGTAGGTGTTCTGGCCGCCCATCATCCGGCGACCCACCACACGCTTCGCGAACTGCACGGGGATTCTTCGTTGGCCGAGTTCGACGTACACGACCGCCACGATGATCGCCAACGTCAGCAGGATGATCGCCACGAACCAGAACGCCTTGTTGAGCGCGAGGATGCTGTAGTAGCCCTGCGGCAGCGACGACACCACCGAGGCGAAGATGATCATCGACATGCCGTTGCCGATGCCGCGCTGGGAGATCAACTCCGAGATCCACATCAGCACGGCGGTGCCGGCGACGAGCACCGGGATGATCAGGTACCCGCGCGGCCACACCCCGTCGGGGAGCAGCGGAACGGTCGGAGCGTTCGCTCCGGCACCGAAGTACGCCGTGCCCCGGCCCGTGCCGAAGATGAACACCAGGCCGGTGGCCTGCAGGGTGGCGAGACCGATCGTGACGTAGCGGGTGTACTGCGTGATCTTGCGCTGCCCGACCGCACCCTCCTGCTGGAGTTCCTCGAGCTTGGGGATGACCACGCCGAGCACCTGCATGATGATGCTCGCCGTGATGTACGGCATGATCCCGAGCGCGAAGATCGAGAAGCTCTCGAACGCCCCGCCGGAGAACAGGTTCAAGAACCCGAGCGCACCCTGCTGGTTGGCGGTGTCACGGAGCTGCTCGATGGCGATCGAGTCGACGCCGGGAACACGGATGAACACGCCGAGTCGGTAGACACCGACCATGGCAACGACGAACAGGATCTTGTTCCGAAGATCGGAGATCTTGAAGATGTTCGCCACACTGGAAAACACTCGGGGGGCTCCTTGCCGGTCTTTTTCTTGTTGGTCGCTCGGTGTCGAGCGGTCGCGTGCAGTTGGTCGTGATGGGACGTCGCGGAGCGAACGTCAGCGGTTGGCGAACTGGTTGCCCTGAACAGCCGGGCGACCGGCGCGGCCCTCCGCCTTGAAGGGCAGCTCGACGAGCGTGACCGTACCGCCCGCAGCGACGATCGCGGCTTCAGCCGTCTTCGACACCCCGTGGGCGTGCACGTTGACCTTCGTGGCGATCTCGCCACGGGCGAGGACCTTCACGTAGGCGCCCTTGCGCACCAGACCGTTCGCCACCAGCACGTCGATCGTGAGGTCGGCATCGCCGAGCTTCTCCGCGAGATCGCCGAGCTTGTGGAGGTTGACCGCGGTGTACTCGACGCGGAACGGGTTGTTGAACCCCTTCAACTTCGGCACGCGCTGCTTGAGTGGCATCTGGCCACCCTCGAAGCCGCGGGCGACGGTGTTGCGGGCGCGCTGGCCCTTGGTGCCACGGCCGGCGGTCTTGCCGCCCTTGCCGCCGGTACCGCGACCGACGCGCTTGGGGTTCTTCGTGGCAGCCGGGAGCCGGCGCCAGATCATGGACCTGCATGGTCAGTTCTCCTTCTCGGAGTCCGATTTCGGCGAATTCGAGTCGCTCACGTGATCAGGTGAGGGACCCGGGCGATCATGCCGCGGATCTCGGGCCGATCAGGCAGCGTGTTCGTGTTGCCGATGCGGCCGAGTCCGAGCGCACGGAGGGTACCGCGGTGCTTGGGCTTGGTGCCGATCGACGACTTGACCTGGGTGACGGTGATGGTGGCTTCAGCCATGAGATGCTCCCGTGGTGGCGGCGGCCTTCTGGCGCTCGTTGTAGGCGTTGAGCAGACCCTTCGGCACGAATTCGGCCGGGTCGAGGCCCCGACGCTTGGCGACCTCGTCGGGGCGCTGCAGCGACTTGAGGCCGGCGATGGTGGCGCGGGCGACGTTGATGTGGTTGGCCGAGCCGAGCGACTTGCAGAGCACGTCGTGCACGCCGGCCTCCTCGAGGATGACACGGGCTGCGCCGCCGGCGATCACGCCGGTACCGGGAGCAGCCGGCTTCATCATGACCTTGCCGCCGCCGGTGGTACCGAGGACGGGGTGGATGATCGTGCTGCCGGCCATCGGCACTTCGAAGAGGTTGCGCTTGGCTTCCTCGGTGCCCTTCTGGATGGCGAGGGGCACTTCCTTGGCCTTGCCGTAGCCGAGGCCGACGCGGCCGTTGCCGTCACCGACCACGACGAGCGCGGTGAAGGAGAAGCGACGGCCACCCTTGACGACCTTGGCGACGCGGTTGATGGTGATGACGCGCGACTCGCGCAGCCCACCGTCGTTCTCGTCGCGACGATCGCGTCCGCCGTCACGGCCACCGCCACGGTTGTCGCGTGAATCGCGGTTGCCACCGGGACCTCCGGGACCGTCGGTGCGGGGGGCGTTGGGATTGGTGTTTTCGAATGCCATCAGAACTCCAGACCAGCTTCACGGGCAGCGGACGCAACGGCTGCGATGCGGCCGTGGTAGGCGAACCCACCGCGGTCGAACACGACCTTTTCGATGCCGGCGGCCTTGGCCCGCTCAGCAACCAGTGTGCCGACGCGGGTGGCCGCTTCGACGCTCGCACCGGAGCCGGCGGCCCGCAGGTCGGCCTCGGTGGTCGAAGCCGCCGCCAGCGTCACGCCGGCGTCGTCGTCGATCAACTGCACCGAGAGGTGCTTGTTGCTGCGGAACACGGCGAGGCGCGGACGCAACGCGGTTCCGTGGATCTTCTTGCGCACACGGCGGTGCCGACGAAGGCGTCCGTTGCG
>CAVYWH010000011.1:0-168297 GCA_963772085.1 Ilumatobacteraceae bacterium | reverse complement strand
GGTCGGCCGCCTGCGGATCGTCGGTGGCCACCGCGACCGCGGCCGCGTCGGTGATCGCATGGCTCGCGTCGAGCCACGACCGCATGTCGGCGAAGCGGTGCTTCAGCGCCTGGTACGACGCCAGCGGACGGCCGAAGGAGTACCGGTCGAACGCCCACTCGACCGTCATGTCGAACGCCGCCTGCATCGCACCGACCGATTCGGCCACGGCGATCGTCAGGCCGAGCAACGTCGCCCACTCGACCTCGTCGCCCGCGCCACCTGCTTCACCGACGAGCGCGGTGAGCGGGACCCGGACATCGTCGAAGTCGACGGCGCCGAAGCGTCGCGTAGGTCGGTCGATCGGAGCGTCCGAATCGTGACACCCGGCGTGTCGCTCGGCACGAGAACGTTCGTGAGGCCGTCGCTGGTGCGTCCGGTGACGAGGAGCAGGTCAGCCGTCGGCGCCGCATCGACGGGGCGCTTGGAGCCGTTCAACACGACCTCGTCGCCGTCGATGCGAACGTCGAGCACCCACGCGCCGAGGTGGTCGTGCGGCGCCGGTTCGGCGAGGCACCACGCTGCGGTCGACGTGCCGGCGACGAGGGCTTCCACCGCCTCGTCATGTCCTTCGCCCCCGTGATGGCTCAGCACTGCGGCCACGACGTTCGTCGGCATCAGCGGCCCCGGCGGGCATGCCGGCCGAACTCGTGGGCGATCAGCGTGAGGTCGATCAGCCCGTGCTCGCCGACCGCTCCCCCACCGTGTTGCTCGTCGACGAGCAGGCTCGTCCAACCGAGCTCGGCGCCGCGCTGCCAGTACTTGGGCGGCTCGCCGGTCGGTTCGTCGCGCAGGTCGCGCAACACGTCGACGGGAACGAGTTCGTCGAGGAACGTCGCCGTCGTCTCCTGGAGGAGCGATTGGTCGGGTGTGGGATTGAGCAGCACGTCACTCCTTGCCGACGCCGACGTGCGGTGGCACGTTCTCAGGATCGGAGAACCTGATTATCGCACCTCTCGCCGCAAATGCACAAAGTGCTCGGCGCCGCCGAGCAGCGAGCCTGGGGTCGAGTGGCTGGTCCACGTGTCGTTCGCCGACCTGGACGTAGAGTCTCGGTGATGGCCGGTGGTTTGAACTACAAGGGCCTCAACGCCAAGAAGGCGTCGGCCGTCGGCGTGGCACTCATCACGCTGCTGCAGAACGACGACGTCCGCAAAGCCCTGGGTGGCGCTGGTGCCGGCCTCACCGCCTGGTCCAAACGAACCCGGGCGCGCTTCGACGCGCCGCTGACCGACCGGTACGGCCAGGGCGCTCTGCTGCACCGCATCGACGCCCTCGCGACGGTGATCCCCGAGTTCGCGACGCTCGATGCGGAATTCGCGGCGGAGCTGCGCACGGCCGAGGTGGAGCTTCGGCGGGCCGCGTTCGTAGCCGGCCAGATGCCGGTTTCGAAGCGTGTCCCGGCTCAACGCTCGATTGCGCGGCGACTCGACAAGCTCGAACGCGCCCTCATCGACGCGGTCCTGTGACGCGCGGACCAGATCCGACCGAGATCGTGCTCGCCGCCGATCACGGTCGAATCCGGGTCGGAAACCGGACCGAATCCGACCGAGATCGCCTGGGCGCCCGCGACCACTCGGCCGCATTCACGGGTCAGCTCGCGCGCTCGGCAGCCGTCGCGATCCGGTCACCGACGTCGGTGGTCGAGCCGGTGCCGGCCTGCTCGCAGGCGGTGCGCATCCGGTCGGCGATGGCCTGCTCGCCGAGGAAGTCCATCATCATGGCCGCCGACAGCACAGCGGCGGTGGGGTTGGCCTTGTTCTGACCGGTGATGTCCGGTGCCGATCCGTGGACCGGCTCGAACATCGACGGCCCGGTGCGGGCCGGGTTGAGGTTGGCACTGGCAGCGAGGCCGATGCCGCCGGACACCGCGCCGCCCAGGTCGGTGAGGATGTCGCCGAACAGGTTGTCGGTGACGACCACGTCGTAGCGATGGGGATCCTGCACGAAGTAGATGCACGCCGCGTCGGCGTGCTGGTACGCCGTGGCGACGTCGGGGTAGTCGGCGGCGACGAGGTTGAACGTCCGCTCCCACAGGTCGCCGGCGTAGACGAGGATGTTGGTCTTGTGCACCATCGTGACGTGCTTGCGGCCGTCGCGGCGGCGGGCGAGTTCGAAGGCGTACCGGATCGCCCGCTCCACACCCATCCGGGTGTTCACCGATCCCTGCGTCGCGACTTCGTCGAGGGTGCCCTTGCGCAGGAATCCTCCGTCGCCGATGTACGGGCCCTCGGTGTTCTCGCGGATGACGACGAAGTCGTGCGGTTCGGCGTGTCCGGGCGCTGTTCCCTGGAACGGTCGCTCGTTGATGTACAGGTCGAAGGCGATGCGCATCCCGACGATCAGCCCGCGTTCGAGGATGCCTGGAGTGACGTCGGGGCGGCCGGCCGCACCGAACAGGATGGCGTCGAAGCCGCGGAGCTGGTCGATGGTGGCCTCGCTCAGCACCTCGCCGTCGCGTAGGTAGCGGCCGCCGCCGAGGTCGAAGTCGGTGGTGTCGATGTCGGCGCCCGCCGCGTGGAGCACCTTGAGGGCCTCGGCGGTGACCTCCGGGCCGATGCCGTCGCCGCCGATCACCGCGATGCGATGGCTCATTCCGTCACGCTCCCGTTCCGTGCTGCCGATTCGGCGCGAACCTCGTCGCCGTGCTCACCGAGCAGCGGCGCCCGCCGGTTGACGCCGGCCTTCGTGCGGCTGAACTTGATCGGCGTGTTGGCGTACACCGTCGGCCGTTCGCTCCCCGGCGTCTGGAACGCCACGAGCATCTCCCGCGCCGGCAGGTGCGGATCCTCGAACAGCATCTCGTTGTTGTTCACCGGACCGACAGGGACGCGACCGCCGAGTGCGTCGAGCACCTGCGCGGTGGTCCGCTCGGCGAGCCATCCCTCGATGATCTCGAGCACCATCGCCCGGTTCTTGTTGCGGGCCCGGTTGTCGCACGTCCGCTCGTCGACGATCAGGTCGGGCCGCTCCATGACCTCGCACAGGATCGGCCAGTGGTTCGTCGGCGCGGCGAGGGCGACGGCACCGTCAGCGGTGGCGAACAGGCCGAACGGCAGGTGGATCGGATGTTCGTTGCCGTGCGGCACGTCGTGGCGACCCCAGTGACTCCAGCGGTACACGGTCTCCTCGCACAGGGCGACGAGCGCGTCGTACATCGCCACGTCGACGAACTGACCACGCCCCGACCGACGCGCCTCGTGGACGGCCGACACGATCCCCAGCGCGAGCAGCGTGGCGGGGTAGATGTCGCCGACACTCGGGCCGATGCGCGTGCCGAACGTGCCCGGCGTGCCGGTCGTCGCGACGAGTCCGCTCATCGCCTGGGCCACCACGTCGAACGCCGGCCAGTCGGCGTACGGGCTCTCACCGGTGCGCGGGTCGCCGAAGCCGCGGACGGCGCCGTAGACGAGCCGCGGGTTGACCTCCGCCAGCGCCTCGTAGCCGAGGCCGAGCTTGTCGAGCACGCCGACGCGGAAGTTCTCCACGATCACGTCGGCGTCGCGGACGAGGTCACGCAGCGTCCCACGATCGGCCTCCGTCTGGAGGTCGAGCACGATGCTGCGTTTCGAGCGGTTCACACTGGCGAAGTAGCCGCCGTAGTGATGTTCGGTGTCGCCCTTCGTGAAGGGCCCCCCGTACCGGGTGAAGTCGCCCTTCGGCGGCTCGACCTTGATCACGTCGGCGCCGAGGTCGGCGAGCAGCATCGTGCAGAACGGTCCCGCCAGCGCGGCTGTGAGATCGACGATGCGGATGTCGGTGAGCGGGCCGCCGCGTTCGGGCAGGGGCAGCACCGCCCGTTCGTGTCCGAGTGTGTGGTCCATCTCGTCTTCCCTCGTCCGGATTCCGGTCCGGCAGGCCGTGGGGCGGCTGCACGGAACTTGGACTCTCAGTCTAGGAGAGTAGAGTTCTCACATGCGCATCGGCTTGATGGTCGGCCCCGAACGGAACCGCTACGCCACGAAGGTGCAGCGCATGATCGACGACGCCGTGTGGGCGGAGACGCACGGGCTGAGCACCGTCTGGATCCCCCAGGTGCCAGACGAGTTCGACGCGATGACCGCGGCCGCACTGATCGCCCAGGCGACCTCGCGCATCGAGATCGGCACCGCGGTGGTGCCGCTGCAGTCGCGGCATCCGGTGGCGCTGATCCAGCAGTCGCTGTCGACGCAGTTGGTCGCCGAGGGTCGCTTCACGCTCGGCCTCGGCCCGTCGCACCATTGGATCATCCAAGACATGCTCGGGCTCCCCTACGAACGCCCGGCCGCGCTGACCGCCGACTACCTCGACACCCTCGACGCGGCGATGGCCGGCCCCGGCCAGGTCGACGTGGAGAACGACAGCTTCACGATCCACAACCCGATGTACGTCACCGACGAGCCGCGCATGCCGGTGCTCCTCGCCGCCCTCGGTCCGGTGATGCTGAAGCTGGCCGGGTCGCGCACCGACGGCACGATCCTGTGGCTCGCCGACGAGAAGGCCGTCGAGTCGCACATCGGGCCGCGCCTGAACGCCGCCGCGACCGAGGCGGGTCGACCCGCGCCGCGCATCGTGGCCGGTGTGCCGATCTGTCTGTGCCTGCCGGGCGAGGTCGACGCAGCCAAGGCCCGTGCCGACCGCGTGCTCAGCGAAGCGACGGTCTCGCCCAACTACCAGCGCCTGCTCGACCAGGGCGACGCGACCGGTGTGTCCGACATCCTCGCCGCGGGCGACGAGGACGCGATCCGCAAGCGCCTCGCCTCGTTCGCGGCGGCCGGTGTGACCGACATCTCGGTCCGCGTCCTGCCGATCGGCGAAGGCCGTGACCAACTCCTCGAGTCGAGTCGGCGCACCCGCGAATTCGTCGCCACGCTCGCCGCCGAAACCGCCCAGTCCTGACGCGGACTTGCAATCGAGACACGAGCTTGAGAGAATGATGTTCTCATCTGAGGGAGATGACGTTATTCGTACGATCCTGCGCCCCCCATCCGCAGCAGGAACCAAGCCAGTACACCAAGCCCAGGAAAACCAGCGAGGGATCCGATGACCACACCGTCCGGCATTTCCATCTTCGACGCCGACAACCACTTCTACGAGCCGCCGGAAGCGCTGACCCGTCACCTTCCCGACCAGTACCGCAGCCAGCTGCAGTACGTGAAGCTCGAGAACGGACGCACCAAGCTGGCCGTCGGCGGCAAGATCAGCGAGTACATCCCCAATCCGACGTTCGACGTCGTCGCCCGCCCCGGCGCCCAGGAGGAGTACTACCGCAAGGGCAACCCGGACGGGAAGAGCCGCCGCGAGCTGTTCGGTGAGCCGATCAAGTCACCGCCCGCGTTCCGCGAGCCGGCGTCACGGCTCGAGCTGATGAACGAGCAGGGCATCGACCGCACGCTCATGTTCCCGACGCTCGCCAGCGTCATCGAGGAGCGGATGAAGCACGATCCGTACTTCCTCCATGCCGCCATCCACGGCCTCAACGAGTGGATGTACGAGACCTGGCAGTTCGACTACGAGGGTCGCATCTTCTCCACGCCGGTGATCACGCTGCCGATCGTCGAGAAGGCGATCGAGGAGCTCGAATGGGTCCACGAGCGCGGCGCCAAGGTCGTGCTCATCCGTCCCGCTCCCGTGCCCGGCTTCCGCGGCACCCGCTCGTTCGCCCTGCCCGAGTTCGACCCGTTCTGGAAGCGTGTCGTCGAACTCGACATCCTCGTCGCCCTGCACTCCTCCGACAGCGGCTACGACCAGATCGCCAACTGGTGGGAGGGCACCGACCAGGAGATGCTGCCGTTCAAGCCGGCGGCGTTCCGCATGCTGTCGTCGTGGCGGCCGATCGAGGACGCCATCGCGTCGCTCGTCGCCCACGGTGCGCTGCAGCGGTTCCCGGCACTGAAGATCGCCGTCGTCGAGAACGGCGGTTCCTGGATCGAGCCGCTGCAGCGGGCGATGAAGGACACGTACAAGAAGATGCCGCAGGACTTCCCCGAGGAGCCGGTGGCTGCGATGCGGCGCAACGTCTACATCAGCCCGTTCTGGGAAGAGGACTACGGCAAGCTCGCCGGCCTGCTCGGTGAGGACCACGTGCTGTTCGGTTCTGACTTCCCGCACCCCGAGGGCCTCGAGAACCCGGTCGCCTACGCCAACGACCTCGAGCACCACGGCCCCGAGCTCGTGGCGAAGTTCATGGGCGGCAACCTCGCCAAGCTCATGAACGTCGAGAACTCCCCCGTCGTCCAGGCCCCCGCCACCGTCTGACCCGCGCAGTTCGTTTCGGCCCCGACCCCGAACGAACCTCGGTTCGTTTGGGGTCGGGGCCGGAACGAACCGAACTCGTCAGGGCTTGGCGTCGAGGGTGCGGGAGATGAAGCCGCGGAGGTCGTCGGTGTCGAACGAGTCGAACTCGGCGCCGAGCGCGAAGTCGATCGTGGCCAGCACGGAACGCTCCATGTGGATGTTCAGGATGCGCTTGGTCGACTCGACCGCGTACTGCGGAAGTGCCGCGACCCGCCGTGCGCACGCCAGGGCAGCGTCGAACACGTCCTCGGGGGCACACACGTAGTTGGTGAGCCCGAGTTGGTGGGCGCGTTCGGCGGAGATGCGATCGCCCGTGAACGCGAACTCCTTGGCGATCAGCATGCTCGTGTGCAGCGGCCACGTGATCGGACCACCGTCGGCGGCGACGAGGCCGACCACGACGTGTGGATCGGCCAGGTGGGCCTTCTCCGACATGTACACGACGTCGGAGAGGGCGACGAGGCTGCAGCCCAGACCGACCGCCGGCCCGTTCACCGCGGCCACGACCGGCACGCGGCACTGCAGCATGTTGAGCACGAGTCGCTTGCCCGTGTCGATGCTCACGCGCCGCAGCGCCCGGTCGTCGGCCAACTCGCGCAGGTAGTTGAAGTCGCCACCGGCGGAGAACGCCCGCCCGTTGCCCGTCAACACCACGGCGCGGGCGTCGGTGTCGAGGCTGATCTGCGGGAAGAGGCCGGCGAGCCCCTCGTGCAGTTCGTGGTTGACGGCGTTGAGATCGTCCGGCCGGTTGAGGCGGACGATCCTGATCGGGCCGTCGGCCTCGACCACGATCTCGTCGGGCACGTCGTACATGGTGGTTCCCCTTCGGTCGATGTCAGTGGTTCAGCCGACCGGCAGGTCGAGGATGCGGGTGGCGATGATGTTCTTCTGCACCTGCGAGGTGCCGCCCATCACGCTCTGCGCGCGGCTGTAGAGATAGAAGTCGAGCTGATCGGAATGCCCGCCGCCGATGGCGTCGACGAGACCGAACGACAGCGCGGCGTGGCCGATGCTCTGCTCGGCCCAAGTCATCAGCAGCTTGTCGATCGAGCCCTCGGACCCGTGGGTGACACCGTCGAACCGCTCGGACAGGCGTCGCGCCGTGTGGATCCGCAGCATCTCGGCTTCGACATACGCCCAGGCGAGCTGACCGGCGCGTTCGGCCGACACGGTCTCGGGATCCTGGCGGGCGATCGCCTCCAGCTCCTGCACCGCCTTCAGGTACCGCGACGCGAACCCGAGTTCGGCCGGCTCGCGCTCGTGGCTGACGATCGTCATCGCCAACCGCCAGCCCTCGCCCGGCTCGCCGATCATGTTCGCGGCCGGCACGCGCGCTCCGTCGAACGCGACCTGCCCGAACTCGGTCGTGATGCCGTTGATCATCTTCAGCGGACGTTGCTCGATGCCCGGCTGATGCATCGGCACGGCGAACGCCGACAGGCCCTTGTGCTTGGGTACGCCGGGATCGGTGCGAGCCAGCACGATGCACCATTCGGCCACGTCGGAGTAGCTGGTCCAGATCTTGTGTCCGTCGATGACGTACTCGTCGCCGTCGAGCGTGGCCGTGGTGCGCAGCGACGCGAGATCGGAACCGGCGTCCGGCTCGCTGAAGCCCTGACACCAGCGGTCGCGACCGTTGATGAGGCCGGGCAGGAATCGATCCTTGATCGCCTCGCTGCCGTGATGGCTGATCCCCTGGATCAGGTAGCCGAGGCTCGGCTTCGGCGGCGCGCCGGCGCGGGCGAGTTCTTCGTCGACGATCACCTCGTACACGGGCGGCAGCTCGCGACCGCCGTACTTCGCCGGCCAGGTCAGCGCGAAGAAGCCGGCTTCGTACAGCTGCTGGTGCCAGTCGCCGAGCGACGTCCAGTAGCCGTCGTCGCTGTGCGAGCGCTTGACCGCATCGCCCTTCTCGGCGAGCCAGGCGCGGATCCGTTGGCGGAACTCGGCCTCGTCGGGCGAATCACGAAAGTCCATGGCGGGCTCCCCATCGTTGTTGCGCCAGCAGGGCCAGCTGCGAGTTCTCGCCGCCGAAGAGTTCGGTCGACACCAGGGCTCGGCGGAGGAACACGTGAGCCATGCACTCCCACGTGTTGCCGATGCCGCCGTGCACCTGGATCGCGGTCTCGCACACGGTGCGGGCGCTGCGGGCGGCGTACGCCTTGGCCACCGCGGCGGCCGCCCGGGCCTCGGCCGGCTCGAGCGCATCGACCGCCCAGGCGGCGTACAACATGGCGCTCAGGGCACCTTCGCTGAGCGTCTTGGCCTCGGCGAGCAGGTGCTGCACCGCCTGGAACGATCCGATCGGCACGCCGTACTGGCGACGCTCCCGGGCGTACGCGGCCGAGAGATCGATCGCTCCCTCCATCACCCCGACGAGATCGGCGGCGGTCAACGTGACCGCGAGTGCCTCCCACGCCACGAGTTCGTCCGCCGACACGGAGCCGATCGACGAGGAGGGATCCGACGCGAGCGCGCTCGTACGACGGGTGAGGTCGATCCCGTCGGCGCCGTCGCTCTCGGCGAGTGCGAACTCGACGAGGGCGGTGCCGGACGCGTCGAGGGCCAGTGCGGCGGAACTGCCGGCGGCGTCGACGGCGATGCCGCTCCCCCGGGCGAGACGGCCCAGTTCGGGGGCGACGGCGATCGTGCGGGTCGTTCCGTCGTCCGCCGTGTCGCTGCCGGACCGGCGCAGGAGGTCGTGCGCCAGGACCGGCCCCACGAAGGCGACGTCGCAGGCGCCCCTGGCGAGCGAGCGGGCGACGAGGGCGGCTTCGACCCCGGACGCCAGTGGTTCGGAAGGTGTGCCGGTGCGCAGTTCGCGCCAACCGGCCTGGGCGAGCGCCGCGTCGAGGCGGGCGCGTCGGTCGGCGTCGTCGAGGTCGCCGACCGCCGTCGGGCCCAGTTTCTCGGCGAGTCGGACCGCCGCGTCGTCGAGCTCGCGCTGTTCGGGAGTCGGTCTGGCATCCATCACGGTGATGATAGCGAAATTCCCCGGTGGAGGGAAGCTAGCTCTCTCAGAATGAGAGCGACATTCTCACGCCGCGTCGAACCGCGGAGCCACGACGGCATCGGGTGCGATGGCGTGCAGGCAGAACTCCCACATCTCCGCGGCCGTGATCGGCTGCCGGCCCCCGGCGCTCCGGCCCGCCGTGGTCGTCGCCGCCTGGAGCACGATCGCCGCCTGGCGACGAGGACGGCCGGGACGCAACAAGCCCGCCTCGCCCGCTTCCTCCACCATCGACACGATGTACTCGAGCAGCGGTGCGTAGGCCGAGGCGACCTCGGACGGGTGCGTCACGAGCAGACGCTGGGCGAACTCGAGGAACAGCGGCTGCTCGGACAACTCGGCGGGCGAGCACAGTTCGTAGAGCACGAGCACCGTCTGCTCCAGACGATCGAGCGGATCGCCGTCGACGGTGACCCGCTTGACCCGGGCAACCGCCTCGCCCATCTCCTCTTCGAACAGGGCGAGGAGGAGTTCGTGCTTGCCGTCGAAGTACTGGTAGAAGCTGCGCAACGACTGCTTCGACCGGTCGACCACCTCCTGCACGGTGAACTCGGTCGAGCCCTTCTCGGCGATGATCGAGCGCGCCGCGTTCAGGAACTGCTGCACCCGTGCGGCTGCCCGTTCGCGGGCGGCGCGGGTCGAACGCTCGATGGCGCGATCACGCCAGACGGCATCGTTCGAATCGGCGTCGTCGAATGTCTGGGAATCGCCATCGGTGGCCGCGGTCGACATGCCCTGAGACTACTGGGCCGGAAATCCTCATCGCGTGATCCGGGAGCGTCACTCCGGACTAATTCTCTTCACTGGAGAATCGGGTTCCACGCCGGCGTGACGATCGTGCAGCGCCCGGCAGCGGCCGCATTGACAATTGCTACGAGTTCGAAGTATTCTGCGGCCGAACATCGACGCACTACATCGGCGCACTACATCGAGGGGAAAGCCATGTCGACCACGTTGACCTATCCGACCGGCGGATGGGGCGCGCCCAAGGACCGCCAGCCGCTGCCCCCGAACGACCTGGGGCTTCCGGTCGGCACCGAGGTGTTCTCGGCCGACAACCACATCTCGCTGTCGGAGGACATCTTCGTCGAGCGGGCGCCGGAGTCGATGAAGGACAAGGTCCCGCAGGTCCTCAACGTCGACGGCGGCTGGGCGGTGGGCATGGGCGGGCAGTCGATCCTGCACCCGCAGTTCCTCGAAGTGCTCACCCAGTACGACCCGCTGCCCGGTTCCCACGCCGGCGACGTCGACGCCCGGCTCGCAGCGCTCGATTCCGAAGGCGTCGACAAGGAGCTGGCGTTCCCCAACTCGATCCTGGCCCTGTTCGGCTGGCCCGACAAGGAGGTCCGGGAGGTCTGTTTCCGGATCTACAACGAGTACCTCGCCGACGTGCAGGAGCGTTCCGGCGGACGGATCTACGGTGTCGGCCTCATCAACTGGTGGGACGCCGAGGGCACGCGGCCGCACGCTCGAAGAGCTGAAGTCGCTCGGGCTCAAGACGTTCCTCATGCCGCTCAACCCGGGCAAGGACGACGAGAAGGTCCCGATCGACTACGCCAGCCGGGCGATGGACGGTGTGTGGTCGGTGATCGAGGACGCCGGGCTCCCGGTGACCTTCCACATCGGCGAAACCCCGCCGGCGACACCCAACGAGTACAACGCCGTGGAGATCGGGATGCTGCAGTCGGTGGCCCCGTTCCGCGATCCGTTCGGCAAGCTCGTCTTCGGTGGGATCCTCGACCGCCACCCCGGCCTGCAGATCGGCTTCTTCGAGGGCGGGATCAACTGGGTGCCGTCGGTGCTGCAGGACGCCGAGCATCTCGCCGCGTCGCTCCACCACATCAACAACCTGATCCCCGAACACGACCCGCGGTGGTACTGGGAGCACCACATGATGGCCTCGTTCATGCTCGACCCCCTGGGCCTCGACCTGATCGACCGCATCGGCGTCGACCGCGTGATGTGGTCGACCGACTTCCCGCACAACGAGAGCACGTACGGCTACAGCAACGAGTCGCTGGCGACGGTCGTCAGCGCGGTCGGGCCGGACGATGCGGCGAAGATCGTCGACCACAACGTCAAGCGATACCTCGGACTCGCCAACTGATGGCCGCCGGCTTGATGGGCACAGTGGCCGGCACGCGGATCCCGGCACAGCCCGACCTCGGCAGGATGCGTCGCGAGCGCACCGAGCGGGTTCGTTCGATCATGAGCGCGCAGGGCATCGATGCCCTCGTGCTGCTCGGCAACACGAACGTGATCTACGCGACGGGAGCGGTCTGGCCGCTCGCCGACTCCGGACGGACACACTTCGAGCAGCCGGTCGCGGTCGTGCTCGCCGACGACGAGTTCCCCCACATCTGGTCGCCCGTCCACGACGACGAGCGGCTGCGCGCCGATCTCCCGGCCGACCACCTGCACGGCCCGGTGTACCTCGACTTCGACGAGGGAGTCGCTGCATTCGCCGCCCAGTTGGGCGCGCTCGCGAGCCCCGGAGCCGCCATCGCCGTCGACGAGTGGACCCATGCGCTCCGACGCAGCGAGTTCTTCTTCGCCGGGGGTCCGCCGCTCGCGGGCGGAAGCGTGATCAGCCGCGCCAAGCTCGTGAAGACATCCGACGAGCTGTCGTGCATGCGCACATCGCTGCACATCACCGAGATCGGTATCGCCGAGGTGCAGGCGCAGCTGGCGCCTGGTGTGCGTCAGACCGACCTGACCGCCACGTTCCTGCGCACGATCTTCGACCATGGCGCCGACGCCAACATCCTCGAGCCGATCTGGCAGGTGATGACGCCGTCGATGAGCGACGGCCCGTGGACGACCACCGGCGGCCTCGCCTGCCCGTTGCTGTCGACCGAGCGCGAGCTCGTCGAGGGCGACGTGCTGTGGGTCGACACGTGCGTCACGTGGAACGGCTACCACTCCGACTTCGGCCGCACCTGGATCGTCGGCCGCGAGCCCGATGCCCGCCAGCGCGAGCAGTTCGAGCGGTGGAAAGCCATCATCGCCGCGGTTCTCGACGTCACCCGCGCCGGTGCCACCGGCGCCGAACTGACCGCCGCGGCCCTCGCCGTGGCCGACGGCGACAAGCCGTGGATGTCGCACTTCTACCTCGGCCACGGGCTGGGCATCGACAGCGCGGAGATGCCCTTCGTCGGCAGCGACATCGGCGAGGCGTTCGACGCCGGCCTCGTGCTGCAAGCGGGCAGCGTGCTCGTCCTCGAGCCGATCGTCTGGGACGACGGCGCCGCCGGCTACCGCTCCGAGGAGGTCGTCCTGATCACCGAGGACGGCTGGGAACCGATGACCGACTACCCGTACGACCCGTACGAGACATCCTGAGAGACGCCGTGAGCCTGATCGATCACCCCACCCATGAACCCGCAACGGAGATCGTGCCGGACGATGCCGCGCTGCGCGCCGCCCGCCGCGAGCGCGTCCTCGCCGAGATGGAACTCGCCGACGTCGACATCCTCGTCATCGGACGCGAGGCGAACGCCCGCTACGTCGCCGGAGTCAGGCGCCTGTGGACCGCCGGGTCGCGGGCGTTCGGCGCCGGCTGCGTGCTGATGCGCGACGGCGCCATTCACCTGCTGAGCACCTGGGACGAGGGCGTGCCCGACGACATCCCGCGCGAGCACCTCTACGGCATCTCGTTCAACGGGCAGACGTTCCTGCGCGTGCTCAGCGAACTCGCCGGGGCGGCCGACGCGCGCGCACCGTCGCCACCGACTCGCTCACCGGGTCGGGCGCGGGCATGCTCGCCAAGGCCTTCCCCAACGCGACCGTCGTCGACGGCGAGCAGTTCCTGCGCCGTGCGAGGAGCACCAAGCTCCCTGCCGAAGTCGACGCGATCCGCGACTCGATCGGCATCGCCGAGCGAGCGCTCGCGGTGACGCTCGATGCACTCGCGCCCGGCGTCACCGAGCGACAGCTGACCGGCGTGTTCATGGAGTCGATGGCGACGCCAGGGCGTGACCACACCGGCGACGCAGGACGTCGCCTGGATCACCTCGCGGCAGCAGCCGTGGCAGCGCTCCAGCCGCGATACGCCGGTGGCCGAGGGCGACCTCGTCGCGTTCGACGCGGCCGTGATCAGCGACGGCTACTTCGGCGAGCTGAGCCGGACGCTCGTCGTCGGCGAACCGAGCGACGGCGTCCGAGCGTTGTTCCGTCGCCGCGACGACCTGCTCGAGCGGCTCGTGGAGGCATGTGTGCCGGGCGCGCCGGCGAGCGATCTGCTCGACGCCTACGCCGCGGCCGGCGTCGACGCGCCGCCCATGCCGGTCGCCCGCGGGTTGGGCCATGGCTTCGACCTGCCGCTCGTGACCCATGCGCTCCCCGAGACCGCCGA
This sequence comes from Ilumatobacteraceae bacterium, assembly GCA_963772085.1. Lineage (GTDB taxonomy): Bacteria > Actinomycetota > Acidimicrobiia > Acidimicrobiales > Ilumatobacteraceae > Sva-07. Next base: position 154,618 of record CAVYWH010000011.1, on the reverse strand, counting down.
CACGGAGCAGCTTGGAGCCCGGCATGGTGTTCGGCCTGTCGGCGTTCGTCTGGGAAGCCGGCACCGGCGCCGCCTACGCCCAGCAGCCCGTCGTGCTCACCGACCATGGCGCGGAACCGCTCGCCGTCTATCCACTCGCCGGCCACACCCTCGATCCGAATCATCCCGCGACCGCCCAGCCCGCAACAGCCCAGGAGCAGACCCCGTGACCGACATCGACGTCCCGCCGCCCGAAGAGATCGTCCGCTACGAGAAGGATCCGGCGACGAAGATCGCCACGATCACGCTCGACCGGCCCGATCAGTTGAACGTCCTGACGATCGGTGCCCGCCGCCGCTACGGCGACCTGATCTTCAAGGCCAGCGTCGACGACGACGTCAAGGTGCTCGTCGTGCGCGCCGAAGGCAAGGACCTCGGCACCGGCGCCGACCTCGACGAGCTGATGGCCAAGCAGGCGGCCGGCACGTCGCTCCACGAGGAGTACGGCATCGACCCCGACGAGGACATCACGATGCCCGGGCCAGCGCTCGTACCGCGCCGGTGCCGGCCTCGTGCACTGGTACGCCAACCCGCAGGGCGGGCTGCCGCAGCCTGCAGGACTTCAAGAAGATCAGCATCCTCGAGGTGAAGGGCTACTGCTACGGCTGGCACTTCTACCAAGCGGCCGACGCCGACCTCGTCATCTCCTCCGACGACGCGCTGTTCGGGCACCCGGCGTTCCGCTACGTCGGTTACGCCCCGCGCATGTGGCAGTGGGCGACGATGATGGGGCTGCGCAAGTTCCAGGAGATGGTGTTCACCGGCCGCCCGTTCACGGCCGAGGAGATGGACGAGTGCGGGTTCCTCAACAGCGTCGTGCCCCGCGACCAGCTCGAGGCCGAGACCGCCAAGTACGCCCTGGCCTGTGCGCGGACCCGACCGACCGACACCGTGTTCATGCAGAAGGTGTTCTTCGAGATCATGAAGCAGCAGCAGGGCGAGTACATGGGCAGCATGCTCAGCGCCTGGATGGAGTCGATGGGCAGCCTGCTGCGCGAGGACGGCACCGGCAAGCGGGCGACGATCACCGACGAGACGATGGACGCCGGGCTCAACAACACCGTGAAGGACAACGACGAGCGCTTCCCGCCGGAGTGGCGCCTGAGCCGCTCGGGCCGGCGGAAGCCCGAGTGACGACCGTCCATCGTCGGACGTGCCGCCGCTGGGCGACCTGCGCGTCGTCGACCTGTCGAGCGGCATCGCCGGCGCGTACTGCACGAAGCTGCTCGCCGACGCCGGCGCCGACGTCGTGAAGGTCGAGGCGCCGAGCGGCGACCCGCTGCGCCGCTGGTCGGCGTCGGGCGCGACGATCGCCGCCGGCGACGACGGCGCGCTGTTCTCGCACCTCGCGGCGTCGAAGCGCAGCGTCGTCGTCGAACCCGTGCCGGCTCGAGGTCGGAGGCGCTGCACGAGTGGTTCCGGGCGTCCGACGTCGTCGTGTGGTCGCGGGACGCCGCCATCGCCGAGGCCCCGGGCTGCAACCCGGCCGAACTCCTCGCCGCGCACCCCCACCTCGTCGATCGCGTCGATCACGCCGTTCGGGCTCGACGGTCCGTGGAGCGACCGGCCGGCGACCGAGTTCACGCTTGCAGGCGTGGTCGGGCGGCATCATCGGGCTCGGCCGCGGCGACACCCGACCGCGCGCCGGTCCACGTCGGCGGCCAGATCGGCGAGTGGCTGACCGGTGTGTACACGGCCACCGCCGTGCTCGCCGCACTGCGCCGCGATCAGCGGCGACGATCGACGCGGCGAGATCATCGACGTGTCGATGCTCGAGGTGATGGCGTCGTGCCTCACCTACTACCCCGTGACGTTCCAGCAGCAGCTCGGCTATCCGATGCGCAAGAAGCGCTTCGTGCCGACGCCGGGCGTCGCCGCCGCGTCCGACGGCCTCGTCGGGCTCGGCTGCGGAACCGGACAGCAGTGGCTCGACGTCTGCGCCATGGTCGGCCACCCCGAGTGGATGGAGGAGCGGTCGTACTTCCTCGAGCGCACCGCGCTCGCGCCGACGATCGACGCGTGGGTCGCGGAGCACACGGTCGCCGAGGTGACCGACCTCGCCTCCGCGTTCCGCATCCCGAACGCGCCGATCGTCGACGGCGCGAACGCGACCGCGATCGACCACTTCGTGCAGCGCGGCGCGTTCGTCGAGAACCCGCGCGACGGGGTGCGTCAACCCCGGCCCGCCGTACCGGTTGTCGTCGGCCGCCCTTCCGCCGCGCCGTCCGGCGCCGGCGCTCGGCGAGCACACCGACGATCCGCGTCCCGACCGCCGGGCGCCGGATCGACACCGGGCACGGCGTGGCGTCAGGCACCGAGCGTCTGCACGTTGCCGTTCGAGGGGCTGCGCGTGCTCGACATGACGGCGTTCTGGGCTGGTCCGCTCGTCGGCCACGTCCTCGCCCTGCTCGGCGCGGAGGTGATCCACCTCGAGTCGGCGAAGCGACCCGACGGCGTCCGCCTCGTCGGCGGCGTGCCGCAGACCGAGCCGCAGTACTGGGAGCGCGGCCCGATCTTCTCCGCGCTCAACACGAACAAGAAGAGCCTGACGATCGACTTCGCCGACCCGCGCGGCGTCGAGCTCGTCAAGCAGATCGCGGCGACCTGCGACGTCGTCGTCGAGAACTACACGCCGCGGGTGCTCGACGGCGCCGGCCTCGACTACGAGTCGCTGCGCGCGGACAACCCCGACCTCGTGATGGTCCGCATGCCCGGCTTCGGACTCGACGGGCCGTGGCGCGACCTCGCCGCGTTCGCGTTCGTCATCGAGGACGCGTCCGGGCCTCACGTGGCTCACCGGACATCCCGATCTGCTGCCGAACGAGCCGTACGGCGTCGGCGACCCCAACGCCGGGCTCCACGCGCTGGTCGGCCTGCTCGTCGCCCTCCGCCACCGCGACCGCACCGGCGAGGGTTCCCTCGTCGAGGCGGCGATGGTCGACGCCGCGCTGAACATCGCCGCCGAGCAGGTGATCGAGCACTCCGCGTACGGCGCCCTGCTCACCCGCACCGGCAACCGCGGCCCGTGCGCGGCGCCGCAGAACCTGTACCAGGCGGCCGCGCCGCCGGAGGGCCGTGACGACGTCTGGGTGGCGATCGCCGTCGCCGACGACGAGCAGTGGGCCGCGCTGCGCGCCGCGCTCGGCGAGCCGTCGTGGGCCGCCGACCCAGCGCTGGCGACCGCCGCCGGTCGCGCCGCCGCGCACGACGCGATCGACGAGCACCTCGCGGCGTGGTGCCGCGCACGGCAGGCCGACGAGATCGTCGACGCGCTGTGGGGCGCCGGCGTGCCGGTCGGCAAGGTGATGCAGCCGCACGAACAGCCCGAGCCTCGAACAGCTGCAGCACCGCGGGTTCTTCGAGACGCTGGACCATCCCCTCATCGGACCGTCGCCCTACGCCACGCTCCCGTTCCGATCGTCACGCGGCCCCGACCGGTTCCACCAGCGCGCCGCGCCGCTGCTCGGCGAACACAACGACGAACTCCTGCTCGACCTCGGGCTCACCCGCGCCGAGATCGACGAACTCGAAGCTGCCGGCATCATCGGTCGATCGATCCCCAGTGCCTGAGATCCCGCTCATGGCTGGCGCCCCGCCGGTATCGGACCAATAGTCTCCCTCCCGATGGCATTCGAGCCTGCCCCGTTCGACGTGGTCGAAGCGTCGCGCCGCGTGTGGCTGGAGCGCTGGAACGACGAGGCCGCGTCGGGGATGGCGGTGTTCACCGCGATCCTGCGCTCGCAGCAGCTGCTGAGCAACGAGATCGCCACCGTGATGCGCCAGCACGACCTGACGTTCGCCCGCTACGAGGTGCTGTCCTGGCTGGCGATCGACCCCGAGTCGTCACAGACGCTGAGCTGGATCAGCAAGACGCTGCGCATCCCGCCGGCGACGGTGACCAACCTGATCGATCGGCTCCAGGACGACAAGCTCGTTCGCCGGGTCCAGCATCCCGGCGATGCCCGCACGACGCTCGCCGTCATCACGGCGCGCGGCAAGCGTCTGGCCGACGCGGCGACGCAAGACCTGAACGCGAGCGTCTACGAGCGCATCGGGCTGACCGACCGACAGCGCGACCAGCTCATCGGCCTGCTCGCCGAGTTGCGGGCCAACGGCAACGAATTCGAGATCGACCGGTCGCAGCGCGTCATCGACGACCTCGAGTCCCGACACACGCGTGGCGAACCACGCGCGTGACCGACACCGACATCCCCAGGTCGTGCATCGGTGCCTGGCACCGATGCACGACCTCCACCGCATGATCGAAGGAGCATCGATGCATCAGCCACCTCTCGACGGGACGCTGTCTGAGTACCACGGGAGGGACCGACGACCTGTGGGAGGCGATGTCGACGGCGCGGTCGATCCGTCGCTTCACCGACGAACCCGTCGACGATGACGTGCTGCGCCGCTGCTTCGAGGCGGCGACGTTCGCGCCGTCGGGCGGCAACTTCCAGGCGTGGCGGTTCGTGATCCTGCGATCGCCCGAACAGCGGGCCGTCGTCGCGGCAGCCGCGGCGCACGCGCTCGCGGTGATCGAGCCGGTCTACGGCATGACCCGGCCGGACCCCGACGACGACAGCAAGCGGGCGCGCAGCAACCGCGCCACCTACGAGCTCCACGACCGCGCCGGCGAGTTCACGTCGGTGCTCTTCGCCACCCGCCGGTTCACGTCCGCCTCCGAGTTGCTGCTCGGCGGGTCGATCTATCCGGCCGTGCAGAACTTCCTGCTTGCCGCCCGCGGCATCGGGCTCGGCGCCTGTCCGACGAGCTGGGCCGACTACGAGGGCGAGGCGATGCTGCGCGCCGCGGTCGGCGTGCCCGACACGTGGATGCTGGCATCGCACGTCGTCGTGGGGTGGCCGCGAGGCCGCCACGGTCCACTCCGCCGCCGGCCGATCTCGGACGTCGTCGCCCTCGACCGGTGGGACGCCCCCGCCTGGGGCGACGCACCGCTGTGGAACCCCCACGGCATCTGACGACACCGTCCCGTCGACGCCAACCGCCCACAGCCGCCAAAGCGTGAACCATGTGCGCCGCCGGTGCGCAGATTGTTCACGCCTTCGTCAGTTGCGAATCGCAATCACTTCGGAGTCGTAGTATGTGCACGTAGGCATGGGGACACAGGACAGCACGGACCGCGCGCGACACGGCCAGGAATTCGCCGGCCAGGTGGCGATCGTGACCGGCGGCGCGGGCACCATCGGCCAGGCCACCGCGGAGCTGCTGATCGCCGAAGGGGCGAGCGTGGTCGTCGCCGACGTCGACGTCGAGCAGGGCGAGGCCGTCGCCGCGGCGCTGGGCGAGCGGGCGCTGTTCCAGCGGACCGACGTGAGCGACGCCGATCAGGTGCAGGCGCTCGTCGACGTCGCGGTCGAACGCTTCGGCGGCCTGCACATCATGTTCAACAACGCCGGGATCGGGAGCGGACTCAAGGGATTCCTGTCCGACGACCTCGAGGACTTCCAGCGGATCATGAACGTCAACCTGTTCGGTGTCATCGTCGGCACGCAGCGGGCGGCGCGCCACATGAAGGATCACGGCGGCGGCTCGATCATCAACAACGCGTCGATCGCCGCCGTCAACGCCGGTGCCGGGATGATCTCGTACCGCTCGTCGAAGGCGGCGATCGCCCATGCCACCAAGTGCATGGCGATCGACCTCGCCCCGCACGGCATCCGGGTCAACTGCCTCACGCCGGCGCACATCCGCAGCGGCATCACCAACTACGACATGGGCCCCGTCATCAAGTACATGCAGCCGCTCGAACGCGAGGCGCAGCCGTCCGACGTCGCCAACGCCGGTGGCGTTCCTGTCGAGCGAGCGCGCCGCGCAGATCACCGGCATCGTCCTGCCGATCGACGGCGGCACCACCGCTGGACCGCCGATCGCGCAGACGCGGCTGATCATGTCGACCGCCAAGCCGACCGACTGAGCAACCCGGTTCGCGTCGGTGACTGGTCCGGAACGAACCGAGTTCCTGCCCGACGGCGCCGGCTCAGCCGCCGGCGTTGGCCAGGGCGTAGCGCTCGGCGTACTCCTTGCGCGGTCGTCGTCGACACGTCGACGTCGGTCGAACGGGCCCGCAGCGCGCCGACCGTGTGCTCGGCGCGGCTGCCCTTCTGGAACGGATCCCAGTCGAAGAAGCGGCAGGCGTTCTGCCAGGTGATCTTGTCGATCTCCTCGTCGGTCGCGCCGACGGCGTCGAGCTCGCCGAGCATCTTCTCGGGCGCGTCGGGCCAGATCGAGTCGGAGTGCGGGTAGTCGCACTCCCAGGCGATGATGTCGATGCCGATCTCGTTGCGCAGGCCGAGCGACGTCGGGTCGGTGACGTAGCAGGCGAGGGCGTGCTCGCGGAACACCTCGCTCGGCAGCTTGCCGCCGAAGTCGTCCTGGCCGTGCAGCCACACCTGGTTCGTGAAGTGGCGGTCGCAGCGGTCGAGGTAGAACGGCAGCCAGCCGATGCCGCCCTCGGAGAAGGCCACCTTGAGTTCGGGGTACTTGCGGAACGCCGGGCCCCACAGGAGGTCCTGGGCGCCGAGCATCGAGATCTGGCAGGCCATGATCATCAGGTTGTCGACGGGCCCGTCGGGGGCGAGCTGCAGGGCGGCGAATCCCTGGCCGATGTGCAGGCACATCACCAGGCCGTTGTCGATCAGCGCCTCGAAGATCGGGCCCCAGTGGTCCATGTCGTGGTAGCTGGGCAGCCCGTCGATGTGCGGCAGTTCGGGCAGCGTGATCGCCTTGGCGCCCTTGGCGGCGACGCGCTTGATCTCGGCGACGGCCGCCTGCGGGTCCCAGCTCGGCACGATCGACAGCGGCAGGAAGCGGTCGGGGTAGGCGCCGCACCAGTCCTCGATGTGCCAGTCGTTGTAGGCGCGGATCACGGCGTTCGTCGTCTCGTCCTTGACGTGGCGGAAGTGGCCGGCGCTGAACCCGGCGAACGTCGGGAAGCACATCGAGGCGGTGATGCCGTTGACGTCCATGTCGCGGACGCGGGCGTGGATGTCGTAGGAGCCGGGCCGCATCTCGTCGAAGCCGGTCGGGTCGAAGCCCCATTCGGTCTTCGGCCACGACACGACGGCGTTGAGGCCGACGACGCCGGTCTGGTTGCCGCGGTACATCCAGCGGTCGACGCCGTTGTCGTCCTTGACGACGCGGGGCGCGTCGTCGACGTACTTGGCGGCGAGGCGGCCGTCGAACATGTTGGGTGGCTCGACGACGTGGTCGTCGATGCTCACCAGGACGAGATCGTTGATGTTCATGACACTCTTTGTACCCTGTCGACGTATGGCCGTCTCTGCACAATCGGTCAATGATCATGCTTCATCGGCCAACACGTCGCGCAGCCCGTCGAGCGGCCCATCCAGCGGCCTGGGCTTCATCGACCTTCGCGCCGGTGGCGCCGCCACCGGCGGCAGCCTCGTGTACGAAGGCGACCGGCTGACGACCGGCTTCCATCGCCACGACGTGCACCAGATCGAGTACGCCGTCCACGGCGTGGTCGAGGTCGAGACCTCCGACGGCACCTACCTGCTGCCGCCGCACCAGGCGGCGTGGATCCCCGCCGGGTGTCGCCACCAGGCGACGCTGCACGCCTCGGTCACCACCATCTCGGTGCTGTTCGAGCCGGCGCTCGTCCCGCATGCGGGCACACAGGTGCGCATCCTCCACGCCTCTCCCCTGATCCGCGAGATGGTGAGCTACGCCGTGCGCTGGCCGATCACCCGCCGCGACGACGACCCGGTCGCCGACCACTTCTTCCGGACGCTCGGCCATCTCGTCGGCGACGAACTCGGCCACGAGTCGCGACGCTCCCTGCCCACATCGGACGACCCGATCGTCGCCGCCGCGATCGACCACACCCAACGACACCTGTCGGAGGTGACGATCGGCGAGGTCTGCGCGGCGGTCGGCGTGTCCGAGCGAACGTTGCGGCGTCGGTTCGCCGAAGGCCTCGGGATGTCGTGGCGGAGCTACCTGGTCCGCGCCCGGATCCTGCGCAGCATGGCCCTGCTCACCGAACCCGGCAGCTCGGTGCTCGACGTGTCGCTCGCGGTCGGCTTCGAGAACGTCAGCGCGTTCGCCAGGGCGTTCAGCCGCCAGGCCGGGGAGGCCCCGTCGACGTACCGCCGACGCAGCTCCGGGTCACGCCCCGCCGCGGAGTACACCCTGCGGTCGGGCGCCGATTTCAGTCGCTCGCCGGCAGCGGCTTCGCGTCCTTGATCGACAACGGCTGACCGCCGATCGCCGGCAGGCCGTCGCCGGCCTTCGTGCACAGCAGTTCGATCGTGTCGCCGTCATCGACGTAGCGCTTGCCGATCAACGTGCCGCCGCCGTGACCGTCGGCGACGCTGCCGCTCGGCGTCGGCGGCCTCGGTCAGCGCCGGCGCGCCGCCGATCGTGATCTCGATCGCGTCGGCGGGCGCCTTGACCGCGATCATCTCGGTCTCGCACACGGCGCTGAAGAGGCGGGTGCCGGGCTTGATGGTGAGTGACATGTGGTGCTCCGTGTTCGGTAGAGGCTGTTCGTCGTGTTCGTGACGTGCGTTGCGTGTCGTGCGTCAGGCGGTGCGGTGTGGTCCCGAGCATCTCCTGCAACACGACGCGTCGCAGCATTTTGCCCGTGTCGGTGTGCGGAAGCGAATCCCGGAACACGATCCGGTCGGGCGTCTTCGAGCCGCGGAGCGCGCCGCGCACCGCGGCGCGCAGTTCGTCGGCGCTCGCCGAGGCGCCGTCGCGGAGGACGACCGCGGCCTCGATGCGCTGGCCCCACTCGTCGTCGGGGATGCCGACCACGCACGCCTCCTCGACGGCCGGTTGGGCGAGCGAGCACCTCCTCGATCTCGGCCGGCGCGATGTTCTCGCCGCCGCGGATGATCGTGTCGTCGGCGCGCCCCTCGATGAACAGATAGCCGTCGGCGTCGACCCAGCCGTGGTCGCGGGTGCAGAACCAGCCGTCGTCGTCGAGCAGGCTGCCGGTGGCGTACTCGCCGGAGATCTGCTCGCCGCGCAGGAACAGCATGCCGGTCTCGCCCGCCGGAAGCGGCTGGTCGAGTTCGTCGCGCACCTCGACCTCGATGCTCGGCAGGACCTTGCCCGCCGAGGACAGTCGGGCCTGGATCGCCGGATCGCTCGAGGAGATCGCCGCACGATGATCGTCGGGACCGAGCACGGCGATCGTCGAGGCGGTCTCGGTGAGGCCGTAGGCGTTGACGAATCCGGTGGTCGGGAATGCGTCGATCGCTTCCCGCAGCACTCGTTCGGAGACCTTCGCCCCGCCGTACGACAGCGTGCGCAGCGACGGGGTGTCGGCGGTCGCGCCGTCGAGCGCGCCGACGATGCGCGCCAGCATCGTCGGCACGACCATCGCGTTCGTCACCTGCTCGGTGCGCACGGTGTCGAGCCAGATGGGCGGATCGAAGCTGCGCAGGAACACGAGTCGCCGCCCGGCGAACAGGTTGGACAGCAGGTTGGCGACGCCCGCGACGTGGTACGGCGGGACGGCGACGAGCACGGTCTCGTCCGGGCTGGCGCTGGCGAACTCGACCGTGCCGAGCAGGTAGGCCATGAGATGGCGGTGGCGCAGCAGGGCCGCCTTGGGCGCCGACGTGGTTCCGCTCGTGTAGAGCACCACCGCGACTTCGTCGTCGTCCCACCGTGGCTCGGGCGGGTCGGCGTCGGTCGGCATCGTCGCCAACCAGTCGTCGAACGTGCGGACGGCGACTCCGCCCGCTTCGATTCCCGTCAATCGGGGCGCGGTCACGTCGTCGGTCAGGACGAGTGCGTCGGGTTGGTTGCCGATGAGGTCGAGCAGTTGAGCGTCGTCGAGTCGATAGTTGATCGGCACGTACGGCACGCCGGCCACGGCCGCGGCGAACAGCGCGACCGGCAGATGGGGGTGGCTCTCGCCGACGTAGACCAGCGCGCCGTGACCGACGAGCGTGGAGCCGCCGGCGCGGGAGAGCCGGGCGAGGTCGGCGCCGGTCAGCATTTCGTCGCCGGTGCCGAGCAGCGGACGGTCGGCGCAGCCCGACTCGACCATGTCGAGCAACGATGAAAGATGCACGGCTGAACCCCCTCGTGAGCAGTCTCGATACGACGCAATTCCCGAGCGCCGACCGACCAGCACACTACGGGATGAGAATTGCGTTCGCGCTTTCGTATAGTAACGTATCCGCCTGTCGGAGACGCAGGAACACAGCGCAGGAACGACAGCGAAGGGGGACCGAGCGATGGCTGAAGCGCCGAACGAACTCGACACGGTGCGACGCCACGCCTACCACTCGCTGCCGCGTGCTCGAGATCGTGCAGGAGACGCCCGACACCCGCACCTTCGTGATGGACATCCCCGACTCGGTCGGCGACTTCTACCGCTACCGCCCGGGACAGTTCTGCACCGTCCGAGTGCACATCGACGGCAACGACGTCCAGCGCTGCTACTCGATGTCGAGCGCCCCGGCGACCGACGATCGACTGGCGGTGACCGTGAAGCGCGTCCCCGGCGGCCTGATGTCGAACCACCTGCACGACCACGTCGCAGCGGGTGACGAACTCGAGCTGATGCCACCGGCCGGCGTGTTCTGCGAACGAGGCGGCGACGGACCGGTCATCGCGTTCTGTGGCGGCAGCGGCGTCACGCCGGTGTTCTCGATCGTCAAGCAGGTGCTGCACACCGGCACGCGACAGGTCAGGCTCTTCTACGCCAACCGCGACGCCGAGTCGGTCATCTTCCGCGACGCGCTCGCCGAACTCGAGGCGGCCAATGCCGACCGGCTCGACGTGCACCACCACCTCGACGACGAGTCCGGGTACGCCACGGCCGCCGAGGTGGCCGCGTTCCTCGACGGTCCGGTCGGCGGTCGACTCGCCGACGCCCACGTGTTCATCTGTGGCCCCACGCCGTTCATGGACCTCGTCGAACACGGCGCGATCGAGGCGGGCATCCCGGCCGAGAACATCGCGATCGAGCGATTCGTCAACGCCGCGGACGGTACGACGCGGCGATCGAACCGCCCGCCGTCGACGCCGACCGCTGTCGACAGGACGAGCCTGACGATCACGATCAAGAAGAAGCGCCACGTGCTCGAACACGTGGCGGGCGACACGGTCCTCGACGCCGCCCGACGGGCGACGCTGAACCCGCCGTACTCGTGCGAGCAGGGCAACTGCGCCACGTGCATGGCGCTCGTGACCGAGGGGACGGTGACGATGCGGGTCAACAACGCCCTCACCCCCGACGAGGTCGAGGAGGGCTGGATCCTCACGTGCCAGGCTCTGCCGACCAGCCCGACGCTGACCGTCGTGTACGACGATCTCTGAGCCGGATGTCCCGCTTCCGATGACCAGCTTCCGATGACCATCTCTCGACGAAAGAGCCTCCGATGCCCGAACCAACGTGACCGTCCTCCATGCGGCCGGCGTCCTCGACGTCGACACCGGCGACGTCATCGAATCCGGGTACGTCCGCGTCGAAGGCAACCGGATCACCGCGGTCGGTTCCGACGCGTCCATCGCCGATGACGCCGACGAGGTCGTCGAGCTGCCGGAACTGACGCTGATCCCGGGCCTCATGGACATGGAGGTCGACCTCGTACTCGGCGGTCCGGGCGCCGGCCTCAACGACCCCGTGCGCACCGACCCGGTCAAGATGACCCTGCGCGGCGCGGCCAACGCCCGCCGCACGTTGCTCGCCGGCTTCACGACCGTTCGCAACCTCGGGCTGTTCGTCAAGACGGGTGGCTATCTCCTCGACGTCGCGCTGTCCGAGGCGATCGACGCCGGCTGGGTCGACGGCTGTCGGGTGGTTCCGGCCGGGCATGCGATCGTGCCGACCGGCGGTCACCTCGATCCGAGTGCGCAGTCGTCGCTCTCGCCGCACATGATGCCGCTGTCGGTCGAGGAGGGGATCGCCGACGGCGTCGACGAGGTCCGCAAGGCCGTGCGCTACCAGATCAAGTACGGCGCCAAGGTCATCAAGTGCTGCGGATCCGGCGGCGTGATCTCCCCGACCGGCCCTCCCGGCGCGCAGCAGTACTCGAACGAGGAGCTGGCGGCGATCGCCGACGAGGCGCACCGCCGCGGGTCTCAAGGTGGCCACGCACGCCCACGGCGACGTGGCCGTCAACGCCGCGCTCGACGCCGGGATCGACTGCATCGAGCACGGGTTCATGATCAGCGACGACACGATCCAGCGGATGGTCGACACCGGGCACGTTCCTCGTGTCGACCACGGCCCTGACCGAGAACTGGGACGTCTCGAAGTCACCCGCCGGCGCTGCAGGCCAAGGCCGCCGACGTGTTCCCGAAGGCGCGGGAGTCGCTCTCGAAGGCGATCGACGCCGGCGTGAAGATCGCCTGCGGCAGCGACGCGCCGGCGATCTGGCACGGCCGCAACGCCGAGGAACTCGTCGACGCTCGTCAAGCGCGGCATGACCCCGCTGCAGGCGATCCGGGCGGCCACCACCGTCGGCGCCGACCTGATCGACATGCCCGACCTCGGCCGCATCGCGCCGGAGATGCTCGCCGACATCGTCGGCGTGCCCGGCGATCCGCTCACCGACATCACCGTCACCCAACGGGTGAAGTTCGTGATGAAGGACGGCACGATCTACCGGCGCTGACGTCGGCACCACACCAGGGTTCGCGTGAACAATCTGCGGCGCCAGACCGCAACGAGTTCACGAGAACGGCGATGATGGGGGCGTGAACGCTGCTTCGACGAACGGGTGCGCGGTGTGCGGGTTCGATCCTGCCGAGTGGACCGCGCAGGATCTCGAACGCACGCTGCCGCACCTCGACGCGCTGATCGCCGGATGGTCGATCGGCGCTCCCGACGCAGTGCGCCGGGCGATCGACGGGATCGAGCAGCTGTCCGACGACGCCGCATCTCGCCGGGGCCGGCGACCTGGCAGCGCGGGTGCACCGGCTGTGGCACCGGTTGGTCTCGATCGCCGACGTGCGCCGGGCGAACGGCGACGCCATCGCCAGCCAGAACGGGTCGGTGTCGCAGATCAGCCGATCGGGCGGTGGCGTGCCGAAGCGGGCGGTCGACTCCGCGGTCGTCGACCGCCACGGCATCGTGGGCGACGTGCAGAAGACACGCCTCCACCACGGCCGGCCCTGGCAGGCCCTGTGCCTGTGGAGTGCGGAGGTGGTCGACGCGGCTCGCCGCGGAGGGACATCCGATCGAGGCGGGATCGGCGGGGGAGAACATCACCATCAGGGGCGTCGACTGGTCGTCGATGCGCGGTGGCGCGATCATCGACATCGGTTCGGTCCGATGCCAGCTCAGTGCGCCGGCCACGCCGTGCAGCAAGAACCGGCGGTGGTTCCGCGACGGCGACATCGGCCACATGGACCACGACCTGCATCCCGGCTGGAGCCGGTGGTACGCCTCGGTCCTCCGACCCGGCTCGATCCGCGTCTGGTGCACCCGTCGTCGTCGAGCCTGCCGCCTCCTGACCCCTGGGGCCACGCTCGGCGCCAGCGGTTCGCAAGCGATCAGCGGCCGCGTCGACCGACCGCGCCGCGCAGCCCGACGCAGCCGACGCATCCGATGCAGTCGACGCAATCGATGCAGCCGACGCAGGCGATGCAACGGCGGCAGCGCACGCAGGCGAACGTCGCGACGCACATCTGGATCCCCACCCCGAACACGGTGAGCACGCTGGCGACGACACCGGCGCTGCCCGCCGTCGCGGCGCTCCCGGCGACGCCGACGCTCCCACTCGTCGCGACGCTGCCGGCCACACCGACGGATCCGGCCGTCGCCACACTCCCGGCGACGCCGACGCTCCCCGCCGCGGCGATGCTGCCGACCACGCCGATGCTGCCCGCCACCGAATTCCCACCGGTCGCACACGGCGGTTCGAGGACGCTCGTCGATCCCACGCCGCGAACGTAGCGCCCCGCAGAAGTGTGAGCGCACCAGCCGATTTCCGCACCGACAGCTCACCGTTCCACCGCCGATCCGTCGGTGGACAGGCACGTGTGAGCGGACAGGTCGATTTCGGCGCCGACCGCTCACACTTCTGTCGAGGCGGGCTCACGCGCGCCGCCAGCCGGCTTCGAAGCCGTCGAGCAGGCGGTCGAGGTTGCGGCTGAAGCGCTCCGGGTCCCGCGTTTGGCGGTCGAACTCGGCGAACGCGCCGTCCGTGCCGTACGCCCGCTCGATCTCGGCGAGCGTGGGATAGTCACCGGTCGAGATCAGGTCACCCATGTACCGGATCATCTCGGCGCCCATGTCGTGCCCTTCGTCGGGGAGACTGCGCTCGAGGAGGCAGAACCCGAACACGTACTCGTCGACGGCGGTGACGAGTTCGAAGCGGTCACCCAACGTCAGGTCGAGCGACATCACCGCTTGCATCGACTGGTCGAAGTGGCGCGCAGCGTTCGGGCCGGGCGCCGGATCGTCGTGGATCTCGAGCGCCCACGGGTGACGTTGCAGTGCCTCGCGGGATCGGTTGGCGACCATCGTGATCGCCGCCCGCCACTCGGTCGGGAGCTCCCCGTCGGGGATGACGACCTCGCCCATCACGGAGTCGTTCAGGAGGGCGAGCAGCTCGTCCTTGGTGTGGATGTAGTGATAGAGCGTCATCGTGCCGGCGCCGAGTTCAGCGGCGAGGCGGCGCATCGACAGTGCGTCGAAACCCTCGTCGTCGGCGATCTTGACGGCTGCGGCCGCGATCTCGTCGCGGGTGAAGCGGGGCTTGCGGCTGCCGGGCTCGGCCCGCGTCCACACGTCGAATCCTGCGATCCGCGAGGTCAACTGGTCGAGCAATCCTGACTTGTGCGCCAGTTCCGCCGACGCCTTGTCGACCGTGGCGCCGAGCTTGTCCGCGACCTTCTCGACCTTCAGCGCTGCCTTCTGGGATCGCTCGGCGTGTTTGGCGGCGTGCCACTCCGCGTGCCGGCTCCGACCCGGATCACTCCGACTCGGATCATTCCCGCCCGGAACATCGCGTCCGGAAACGTCCCTTGCCATTCGTACAGTGTACTGCTACCGTTCGTCGTACTATGTACGACACTGAAGTACGCCATACGAACAATGGCCTCGGTGGGTCCACCGGTGCGCTTCATCACGGGCGTGCGCGCCGAAGGGCTCGGCAAGCGGTTCGGCGACATGTGGGCACTGCGCAACCTCGACCTCGACGTCGCCCCCGGAACCGTCCTCGGACTGCTCGGCCACAACGGTGCCGGCAAGACCACTGCCATCCGGATGCTGACCACGCTCTCGACCCCGACCGAAGGCCGTGCGCTGGTGGCCGGCTACGACGTCGTCAGCCAGGCCGGCGAGGTCCGCAAACGGATCGGCGTCGCCTCGCAGCAGGCGACCGTCGACCCGTTGCTGAGCGGCCACCTGAACCTCGAGCTGATCGGCCGCCTCAACCACCTCCCCAAGCGCGCCGCACGGGCCAGGGCCGATGAACTGCTCGCTCGACTCGACCTCGACGACGCCGGCACCAAGCTGGTCAAGTCGTACTCCGGGGGCATGCGCCGGCGACTCGACCTCGCCGCTTGCCTCGTGGCATCGCCGACCGTCCTGTTCCTCGACGAACCCACCACCGGCCTCGACCCGCGCAGCCGCGACGATCTGTGGCAGATGCTGCGCGACCTCGTCGCCAGCGGCACCACGCTCATCCTCACGACGCAGTACCTGGAGGAGGCCGACCGCCTCGCCGATCGCATCGTGTTGCTCGACCACGGCACCACCGTCGCCGACGGCTCGCCGAGCGAGTTGAAGTCGCGGATCGGTGGCGACCGCATCGAGGTCAAGGTCACCGATCGCCGCGACGTCGTCGCCGCGGCCGGGGTGATCGTCCAGTACGCCACCGGTGAACCGTCGATCGACGACGAGCACAGCACGGTGACCGCTCCGGTCCCGAACGACTTCCGCCTCGTCGACGTCGTGCGCGCGCTCGACGAAGCCGGCATCGACGTCGCCGACGTCAACCGGCGCGAAGCGACACTCGACGACGTGTTCCTCGGACTCACGTCACCCACACGGCCCGCCGCCTCGATCGAGGCGCCCTCGGGCGTGACAGACGAACGACATCACAGAAGGGGTCACCGAATGACCGCAACCGCCACCGAATTGAGCACGATCACCGACCTCGCTCCGGCGTTCGACACGCCGCCGGGCACCGAACACGGCAGCGCCAGGATGCTCTGGTCGGACACCCTGGTGTTCGCCCGCCGCAACATCGAGCACGTCCGCCAGATCCCCGAGAAGCTGCTCGACGTCACGATCCAACCGATCATGTTCGTGCTGCTGTTCGGCTTCGTGTTCGGCGGGGCGATCGCCGTCGGCCCTGGCAACTACCGCGAGTTCCTCATCGCCGGCATCCTCATCCAGACGCTGGCGTTCGGCTTGATGGGCCCGGCGACATCGATCTCCACCGACCTGTCGGAGGGCGCGATCGACCGGTTCCGTTCCCTCCCGACCGCACCATCGGCCTACCTGCTCGGCCATTTCGTGTCGGAGTTGGCGGCGGTGCTGGTGGCGATCACGATCCTGCTCACCACCGGGTTCGCCATCGGATGGCGGACGCATTCGAGCGTGTTCCACGTCGCCGAGGCGATCCTGCTGCTGATCGTGTTCGCCTCCGGAATGATCTGGGTCGGCACGTGGATCGGCATGAAGGTGCGCTCGGCCGACGCCGTTCAGGGAGTGGTCTTCGTGATCGTGTTCCCGATCACGTTCATCAGCAATGCGTTCGTGCCGATCGAGTCGATGCCGCCGGCGTTGGAATGGTTCGCCTCGTGGAATCCGATCAGCGCGTTGGTCAGCGCCGAGCGCATCCTGTTCGGCAACCCCACCACACCGGTGACGACCGAGGTGTGGCCGACGATGCACCCCGTCGCCGCCGCATGGCTCTACAGCATCGCCATCCTCGCGATCGCCGTGCCGGGCGCACTCCGTCGCCATCGCATCCGCACCACCGACTGAGGTCCGCTGGCTCGCCGCCCCGAAGTGTGAGCTGACAGGTCGATTTCCGCACCGTTCGCTCACACTTCCCTCGGCACCGTCCAGCCCCGCCGGAGGTGTGAGCCCTCAGGTCGATTTCGGCATCGACGGCTCACACTTCGGGGAGCCGGTCAGCGGTGGAGGCGGTCGGTCGCTCGGAGGATCGGCGCGAGGAGTTTCATCAGGGGCAGACCCTTCGCCTCGCGGCAGACGAGACCGACGGCGAGTTGGCGTTCCGGATCGGCGAACGCTCCCGAGCCGAACGCACCGTAGAAGCCGAACGACGTCGGCGAACTCTTGCGCCGGGGAAACGGCTGGTGATATCCGAGGCGCCACTGCACCTTGAACGGCAGCACCAGGTCGCGGCGGTCGTTCTGCGCCAGTGTCGCGTTCACGCGCGTCGCGGGCTTCCACAGCTGCACGCCGTCGAGACCCTCGTCCGACCCGAGCGCGGCATAGATCCGTGCGAGCGATCGTGCGGTGAAGACGCCGTTCACCGACGGGACCTCGGCCTGCAGGAACTCGACGGTCGGGATGACCTGCTCACCCCGCCGTGGCAGGAACGCCGCCGCGTACCGCTCGAGGCTCACGCCGACGAGCGACGTGATCGGGTTGACGATCTTGCCGATCCGCCGCAGCGCCGGGTTCTCGGGCTTGAGCTCGGGAAAGGCGGCGACCCGGCCGAGCTGTTCGGTCGGCGTGCCGATGTGGCAGCCGTCGAGGCCGAGCGGCTCGGCGATCTGCGACTGGACGAACGTGCCGAGCGAGTCGCCCGTGATCCGCCTGACGAGCTCCCCGACGAGCCATCCGTACGTCATCGCGTGGTAGCCGTTCTTCGTCCCGGGTTCGTGCGCGGGGCTCGCCGCGGCCAGCGCGGAGGCCATCGCGTCGTGGTCGAGCATGAGCCGCGGGTCGGCGATCAGATGGCGGATGTCGTACAGACCGGCTTCCATCGCCATCAGCTCGCGTACCGTCGTGGCCCGCTTGCCGTTGGCCGCGAAGTCCGGCCAGTACTCGGCGACGGGATCGTCGTAGTCGAGCATCCCACGGTCGACGAGCATGTGCACGGCGGTCGATGCGACGCCCTTGGTCGTCGACCACGACATCGCCATCGTGTCGCGCTCCCACGGCACCTCGTTCGCCGTGTCCTTGCATCCCGCCCACATGTCGAGCACCGCTTCGCCGTCGACGTACACGCACAAGGCCCCGCCGCCGGCCTTGCGCAAACGTTGCCGAGCATCGTCGGCGACCGCTTCGAACTCCGCACGCTCCACGCTGCCGTCGGTGGGTGTCGGCATTTGTGAATGCTTTCACGAGCGAGCGGTGCGGTCAATCCCCCCACCAGCGAACAAGTGTGAACGCTGAGGTCGATTTTCCGCTCCCGCAGCTCACACATCGGGTGAGGCGACCGGGCGGGTCAGGCGGATGTCGTGGCGTGGTCGAGGGTGGCGATGAAGCGCTCGGCGACGGCGATCGCTTCGGCGTGGCCGGTGGTGAGGCCGAGCGTGCGCTCCATGATGACGACGCGGGACAGGCTGGTCAGCAGGACCGAGACCGCCTCCGGGCGTGAACTCGTCGCGATCGACGCCGGCCGCGTCGAGGATGGTGGCCAGCGACGCGATCTGTCCGTCGCGCAGCAAGCCGGCGTACTTGGCGATCTCCGAGCGGATCTCCTTGCGGTGGTTGCCGAGCGCGACGAACTCCATCGTCATCGCGGTCCCTGCGTCGTCGATGCTGAACTCCCACAGCGCGCGGACGGGCTGCTCCGACGCGAGCGCTGCGGCCTGGCGGACGAGGCCCTCGTCACCTCGTCGACGGAACATCGCGAGGAAGAGATCGTCCATCGTCTTGAAGTAGTAGTGCACGAGCTGCGGCTTGAGCCCGGCCTCGGCGGCCACCCGTCGGGAGCTCACGGCGGCGTAGCCCTCGGCGAGCATCAGCCGCTCGGCGGCGTCGAGCAGCACGTCGCGGTTCTTCGAGTTCGGTCCGGCGATCCGCCGTGCTGATGCCATCGCTCCTCCTCCGTGCCGACTGCGGGCCATCGTCGCACCATCCGTGCGGATTCGCCGCTTCCGGCCGCCAAATGCTAAGCAACTGCACAGCATTTGTCACGAGGCCGCTCCCGCGGCAGAGCGAGGGCTCGGATGACCGACGGAACGACCACCGAAACGACCGGCGCAACGACCGACGCGACGATCGACTGGGACACGATCGACTTCTTCACCGACGTGTCGCTCGTCGACGACCCGTTCCCGTACTTCGACCACCTGCGCGAGCAGTGCCCGGTCGCCCACCTCCCGCACCACGGCGTGATCGGCGTGACCGGCTACGAGGAGGCACACGAGGTGCTCCGCAACAACGAGATCTTCTCGTCGTGCAACGCGGTCACCGGCCCGTTCCCCGGGTTCGCCCACCCGCCCGAGGCGACCGACGACATGCGCGAGTTCATCGCCGAGAACCGTGCCGAGCTGCCGATGAGCGAGTACATGGTCACCCAGGACAACCCGACCCACCAGGACCACCGTGGGTTGATCATGCGGCTGTTCACGCCGAGGCGGATGCGCGAGAACGAAGAGGCGATCTGGCAGCTCGCCGATCGCCACATCGACGAGTTCATCGACGCGGGCAGGTTCGAGGTGATGCGCGACTTCGGCCAGTCGTTCGCACTCCTCGTGATCGCCGATCTCCTCGGTGTGCCCGAGGAGGAGCACGAGGAGTTCCGCAAGCAGTTCGGTGCGCTCCCCACCGTCGACGGTGGCGAGACGCAGGCGTTCGCGCAGGATCCGCTCGGTTTCCTCGTGACCCGCTTCACGCAGTTCGTCGAGGAGCGTCGGCGGAACCCGACCGACGACATCGTCACGCAGATCTCGCTCGCCACCTACGGCGACGGATCGGTCCCGCCGGCCGAAGACGTCGCCCGGATGGCCTCGTTCCTCTTCGCGGCCGGGCAGGACACGACCGCCCGGGTGATCACCGCCGCGTTGCACGTGATCGCCGAACGGCCCGACATCCAGACGTCGCTGCGCGACGACCCGACGCGCATCCCGAACTTCATCGAGGAGGTGCTGCGCATGGAGGGTCCGGTGAAGAGCGCGGCCCGCATGGCCCGGGTGACCACCGAACTCGCCGGCGTCGAGATCCCCGCCGGCACCACCGTGTCGATCTTCCCCGGTGCCGCCAACCGCGACCCGGCCCGATTCGAGGAGCCGAACGAGTTCCGCGCCGACCGCGAGAACGCCAACCAGCACCTCGCGTTCGGACGTGGCATCCACTCGTGCCCCGGCGGGCCGTTGGCGCGCATCGAGGCCCGGATCAGCATCGAGCGACTGCTGAGCCGGATGACCGACATCCGCATCGACGAGTCCGAGCACGGACCGGCCGATGCCCGGCGGTTCTCGCAGGAGCCGATCTACATCCTGCGCGGCATCCAGGCCCTCCATCTGGTGTTCACGCCAGCCATCGACGAACAAGGAGCACCATCATGAGTCGTGTCGCGGTCATCACCGGGGGTGCCTCCGGCATCGGGCTGGCCTGTGCCCGACAACTCGCCGCGGCCGGGTACGCCGTCGCGCTGCTCGACCGCCAGGGCGACCTCGCCCGCGAGGGAGCCGAGGAGCTGCGGGCGACCGGCGCGACCGCGGTCGCCCACGAGGTCGACGTGTCGAACCGGGCCGTGATCGACGACGTGTACGACCAGATCCGCGCCGAGCTCGGCCCGATCGCGATCGTCGTGACGAGCGCCGGCATCGAGCGGTTCGAGTCGATCACCGACATCAGCGTCGAGAGCTGGGAGCAGATGATCGCGGTCAACCTGACCGGCACGTTCCACTGCATCCAGGCGGCGATCCCCGACATGCTCGCCGCCAAATGGGGCCGCATCGTCACGATCTCGTCGATGAGCGCACAGTCGGGCGCACCGCGGATGGCGCACTACGTCGCGTCGAAGGGAGGCGTCATCGGCCTCACCAAGGCGCTCGCCGTCGACCTGGCACCGCTCGGCATCACGGTCAACACCATTCCGCCATCGGTCGTCGACACGCCGATGGCCGACCAGGCGAAGGCGGCCGGCGACTTCCCCGGCGTCGACGTCGTGGCGACGATGACCCCCGTCCGTCGGGCGGGGACCGCCGACGACATCGCCTCGATGTGCGTCTACCTCTGTTCCGACGCCGGCGAGTTCATCACCGGCCAGCAGCTCGGCGTCAACGGCGGCTGGTACATGTGACGACGGCGGTGAGCTCGGGCAGGTCGATCGGCATGTCGCCGAGCGGCCGCAGCTGTGACACGTAGCAGTCCCGCGCCCGCCGCTTGAGCGGGTGTTCATCGGTCTGCTCGACCAGCGGGCCGACGACGAACCCGCGCTCCTCGAGCTCGGCCCGTCGCCGCTCGAGGCTGCCCGCCTTCGCGTAGTACGGGATGTCGGCGTAGAGCACGCATTCGTCGCGATCGGTCGTGGAGATCGCATCGAGGAACGCGTTCGCCACGAGGATGTGATCGGCGTGGATCAGGCCGAACGGGGCGTACACCCGCAGGGTCGGATGCTCGTCGACGATCCGCACGATCTCGGCCCTGATCGCCCGCTCGTCCGGCAGCCCGTACTGGCCGTCGAGGAAGCCGAGGTGGACGGCGCGGGCCGAGAGTGCGGTCAACGCGGCAGCGTCCTCGTCCCATCGGGCGCGCATGGAGTCGCCCGCGCTGGCGAAGCCACAGCTCGCGTCCCACGAGGTTGCGATCGTCTCGTCGTCCGGCATGCCGGCGAGCACCGTGACCACGATCGAGCCAGGGTGTGCCGCCAGCACGTTCCCGAGCGACAGCACCGCATCGTCGAGATGCGGCGAGAACACCAGGAGCGGGTCGGCTGCCACCGCGGCAACGTACCAAGCGCCCCGCACGCCAGCGGTTCTCGTGAACAAACTGCGTTGCTACGACGCAGTTTGTTCACGAGATCGGCGTGGACTACTCCGTCGGCGTGGGCGTCCGGTCGAGGCGGCGATCGACGACCACGGTCAGCTGCTCGACCCCCTCGTCGGAATGGCCCGCTCGTTCGAGCTGCACGGTGGCATCGTCGCCCTCGAACCGGAGCGAGCCCATCGTGTTGGCGAACAGCGGATCGTCCTCGAGTTCCCAGCTGAATCGCGACGGTGGCCGCCGCACCCACCGCTGCAGATGCTCCGCGAGCCAACGGCCCGGCGGCGACGCGGCGAATCCAGGACGCGCCGTTCGCGTCTCGCGAGGATGTTGCGGATCGGTGAGCAGACAAGCTGATGCACGCCGCTCGTCAGCCGCTCGCCGTTTCGGAGCTGCAACTCGGCGGCGTAGCTGAAGTGGATGTCGCCGCCCAGGATGCTGACCGTGGACGGCGCGTCGGGGCCGGTGGCGATCTCGGCGATCAGATCCTCCATCCGTCGGAACGAGCGATCGAATGCAGCCCAGTCCTCCATGTCGAGGGCGCGTCGGAGCTTCTCGCCGAGCCACGCGAACGGGCGCCCCCACGCCCCGTCGCAGACGGCCTCGTTCCACTGCTGAATACCGTGCAGCCCACCGGGAACGAACATCGGCAACGACGTCGCGATCAACGAGATGCCGGCACGGTTCTCGACACTCGTCAACGACGAATGCCCACTCGTCGTCGTCGAGCATGCTCCGCGCACCCGGCGTGAGCACCCGACCGTTGCGGCTGTCCATCACGACGAGATGGACACCACCACCGAGATGACGGCTGTAGCTGAACGGATACCCGCCGGGGACCGGCGTGAACTCCTCGGATCTCAGCGCCCATCGACGGAGCACGCCGCCGGCATCGTCGGACGCCGAGGAGCTTCGCGAGGAGTCCCTCTCGGTCGATCTGCTCAGGAGACTGATTGCCGAGGTGCTGGTAGATCCAGTACGACACCAGACCGCCGACGATGTGTTCCTCCCACCACGGCTCGCTTCGGATGTCCTCGACCCACGCCTGGGAGATGTTCCAGTCGTCGATCATGTCGTGATCGTCGAAGATCATCGACGAAGGCACCACCGACAACAGCCAACGCTCGACAGCGGGCGTCCACGACTCGCGGTACAACATCGTGTACTCCTCGAAGTCGGCGACGAGTTCGGACGGTGGCTCGTCGGCCTCGTCGTCGCGATCGGCGTCGATGTGCAACTCGGTCAATCGGCGACGGATCGTCGGCGTAGACCTGATCGCCGAGCAACATCAGGAGGTCGGGCCACTCGTCGATCGGTTGGCCGAGCATTCGCAACCCGTGGGCGCGGAGCGCGTCGACCCCGATGCCCCGTTCGTCGTCGGCCGGCTCGAGATCGAACGGGGCTTCGTGCGGGGCGGCGGCCCGGCAGCTCCCGAACAGGACGCGGATCGACTCATCCCCACCCATCGTGCGGATGACGCTGGCGGGATAGCTGCTCGCGGATTCGGGCCAACGCTGCACCCCGTCGAGTGTCACGTCGTAGGGAATGCAGCTCTCCTGGTCCAGACCCGCGGAGTATCACGAGCGCATAGTGGTGACCCCACACCGAGAACGTCGATGTCATCGTGTCGAGAATGCGAACCTCACAGGGTTCGTCGGTCTCGATCCAGATCGTGGCCGAGTCGCGCGAGACGTAACGGAGGAGCGGGCCGATGACGATGCTGAGCCATGTCGGCCTCGACCGTATTCCGATCGGCTCGGTGGTTCGGGACCATCAGCTGTCGGCGGGGGCCAACCGTCGGCGGGGTGCGCTGATCACGCAGTAGACGCCGTAGACGATCAACCCGATCGCGACGACGAAGACGACCGCCATGCCGAAGGTGGTGGACGACGATTGTCGTAGCGCGCCGTCGAGGCCGGACGCCTGATCGGCGTCGGACTGCCAAGCCGCGCCGGACCAGGAAGAACCCGATGAGGGCCATCATCGCGGCGCGGCCGATCCAGCCGACCCGCCCGAGGATCACGAGATGGCGATAGTCCAGCGGGCCGACGCCTCGGCCGTCGAGCTGATCGTCGAACGGACGGCGGACGCCGCGGATGAAGAAGTAGACGCCGATCCCGACGATCACCAGACCGACGAACGCGATCAACCACTGTCCGCCGGTATGGGTCATCAGCTCGCGCGTCACGCCGTCGACCTTCGCTTCCTCGGAGCTCTCACCCGCCTCTGCCGACTGCTCCATGACGTGATGTACGAGATCGCCGTCCACGCGAGCACGAGATACACGGTCGCGCTCACGGCGTAGCCGAGCACGGGTCACCCAGGTGTGCGCGTCGTTCTTGGCCGGCAGCACGATCGTGACGATCCGCCAGAGGGCGTAGAGCACGAGTCCCACCGCGACGACGATCAGCACGGCCGTGCCGTACGACGCCTGGGCGATCCTGGTGATCGCCCCGGTCTGGCTGGCCTCACCTTCCGGCGTCGGGTCACTCCGACGGCCGAACGCGACGGTCAGCGCCAGCACGCCGACGAGCGCATAGACGATCCCCTTCGAGACCCATCCGATCCGGCCGAAGCGAACAACGGCCGGGTGCTCGGAGACGAATTCTTGCACCTCTTCCGAACCGACCTCGTCGGAGCCGACGGCCCCCGCGGACGTGGACGCGCGTGGGACATCATGTCTCCTCCTCCGAGGATTCGGACGGCTGACAGATTCGAATCGCTCCCGGGAGGCAGCGGATCTTGTACTTCTTGGTCGGGGTCTGGTCGCCGCCGTCGACCTCCCACGGCATCTTGCTCTTCAGTTCGATCTTGATCTTCTTCGCCGTGGCGACCTTGACGAACGGGGAGCGATCGATGCGACCGGTGACGCTGCGGGCAGCGACGCGGACCCAGTCGGCGCGTGTCTTGGCCTGGACGACACCGACGTCGAGGCGGCCGTCGGTCGGCGACGCGTCGGCGAACGCGGTGATGCCGCCGAGGATCGTGCCGACGTTGCCGACGAGCACGCACGTGGCCTTGCCGGCGAACCACGGACGGCCGTCGAGTTCGACCTTCACCTTGACCGGCGACATCTTCGTGCTGCGGAGGGTGGCCCGCACGTAGCCGACCCGGCCGAACCGTCTCCTTCAGCTCGTTGTCGTCGGCGTCCTTGATCATCAGTGCGTCGAATCCGGTGCCGCCCATGACGGCGAAGTGCTCACCGTTCATCACCCCCACGTCGACCGGTCGAGGCTCGCCGTGCAGCGCGACGTCCAGGGCGCCTTCGAGATCGATGGGGATGTTCAGGTTCTTGGCCAGCAGGTTGGCGGTGCCGGCCGGCAGGATCCCGACCGAGACGTGATCGAGTCCGTCACCGACGATCGTGTCGATGCAGCGACGAACCGTGCCGTCGCCACCCCACAGCAGGACGCGGTCGACGCCGTCGTCGACCATCGCGCGAAGCCCGGCCGGACCTTCCTTGCTGCGGGACATCTCGAACCACTCGTGTTCGGCGAAGCCTGCACCCTCGAGCAGATCCCGGAGTTCGCCGAGCCCCCCGCCGAGCATCTTCTCGCGATGTGCGATGACTCCGATCTTGGTCATGTGGTCGCCCTCCCAGGGTGTTGCCCGGCTGATTCCGGCGAGCAGGGAAACCCGCCGGAATCAGCTGGATGAGGCTCCCCGCCGCGATCGCGCATCAAACATCGCGCGGACCGGCCGGCCGATGCCGCCTGCTCGAGCGACCGAGGGTCACGCACCGCCGGGTCACCGAATCGCTGGAGCCGTCCACCGAAGATCACGGCGACGATGAAGAACCACGACCATCCGACGATCAGGCCGGCGATGACGTCGGTGAGCCAGTGCACCCCGAGCAGCGCGCGGCTCGTCGCCACCAGGAGCGCGATGACGATCGCCCCGATGCCGAGCTGCCGCCGCCATCGCGGCAGCGAACGACCGAGGACGAGGGCGATCGCCGCCCAGCCGGCCGCGGCCGTGGCCGAGTGGCCCGAGGGAAACGAGGAGCCGGCCGACCCGATCAGGTGGGCCACCCCGGGTCGCTCCCGCTCGACCAACCACTTCAACGAGTTGTTCAGCAGGTTCACCCCGAGGGCCACCGTGACCATGAACCCGATCACGCCCGCGTTCCGGAACCGTCGATAGTCGAATGCCGCCACCAGGCCCATCGCCACCACGACGAACACGGTGTCGCCGAGGTGCGTCACGGTGCGCAGGATGCGCGTCGACAGCGTCGTGGCATGGGCCGACCCCCAGTCGGCAACCGTGCTGTCCCACCTCGCGAACCCGCGGTTGGATTCGACGGTGTCGAGGATCCATCCGACCGCGACGGCGGCGACCAACACGGCAACCAGGCAGACGGCGACGGCGACCCCGCCGAACATCCGCCGGTCAGCGGAGCGCAACACTCGGTTGAGACGGCGGTGCTTCGCCGTGTGGACGAGGATCCAGTGCTCCGCGGCCTCGGGCTGAAGGTTGGCGTCCGTCATTGCGTCCGTGCTCGCTGGTCCTACGCCGCCCGGGCGGGGGCGTTCGACGGTTCCGGCGCGGACGTCGGTCGATTCGTTCCTGACGACGGCTCGGTGGATGAGCCACCAGCTCAGCGCCACGGACGCCACGCCCAGCGCGGCACCGCCGATCACGTCGCTCAGGAAGTGCATCCCGCGGTACATGCGAGACAGCGCGACGACGACCGGGACGGCCACCGACACGATGATCGACGAGGGCTCGCGCCCACAGCTTGCGGGTGTGCCAGAACACGATGATCACCATGGCGCTGTAGGCCGCGGCGGCGGCGACGTGACCCGACGGGAAGCTGCTGTCGACGGGTGACGATTCGAGCCCGTTCTCGGGTCGGGGGCGGGCGATCAGGTAGGTCACGGTGATGAACGCGGCCGCCTCGAGGACGAGCGGCACGACCATCATCAGCGGCTCGCGCCAACGCTTCCAGGCGAGCCGCATGGCGATCGCGAGCAGCGCGGTGACGCCGATCTTGACGAACGTGTCGGCGAGGTCCGATCCCCATTTGCTGGCGACGTCGAGGTCGGGGGTGCGCTGTTCGACGAACCAGTCGGCGACGCGCTGGTCGAGCGAGTTGATCGCCGAGCTGTTGACGACGACCTTGCCCATGACGAACCACACCGCGACCAGGCCGGCGTAGCAGGCGAGGAACCATCCCGAGATCGGACCACCGCAGGCTCACGTCGGTGAGCTCGGCCGGCCCCGACCGTTCGGCGAGGAACTCGCGCGAAGCCGACGCCGCCAGGGGCGCCGGACGGCGGAATGTCGTGCGTGGCGCCCGTGGAGGTCATCGTGCAACCATCTCCGCTGGCCAGGCCGACGAAACCTCCAGGCACGATCGAGTGGCGACCGTGCGAGTCGCGACCGCACTGGCCGCCCACGCGAGTTTCGCCGGACGTCGCCCGTGGTACTGCCGATCATGGACGAAGTCGCCCCACAGCCTGCGGGATCGCACGATTCCGGCCGACGCGGCATGCGTGACGTGGCGACGCTGATCGAGCCGTCGATGAGCGTGGTGTCGATCTCGCAACCCGAGCCGGCCCTCCTGTCGCTGAACGTGGTCGCCGTGTACCGGGACGAGAACGACGCCCGCAACGCCGTGCTGGCGCTCGAGACGATCGAAGCTGACGATCTCGCCGTCGGACTGACCGTGCTCGGTCCCGATGCCGGTCGCCCTCCGCGCGACGACACGGAGATTCGTGGTCTCGATCCCGAAGGTGTCACCGCGGACATCGGACCGCGCACGGTCAAGGGGGCTGTCATCGGCGCCGTCGTCGGCGCGGTGCTGGTCGGCGGTGCGATGGCGCTGTTCGCCGACGGTGCGGCGGCGGTGGCCGGCGCACTGGGTGGCCTGCTGTTGGGTGCGGTGATCGGCGCCGTCTGGGGTGCGTTCGTGCGCATGGGCGGCAGCGATGCATACCGCCAGACCTTCGTCGAGCCGTCGCGCGACGAATGCATGCTCGTGTCGCTGCACACCTCCGACACGCGTGACCGCCGAGCGCGGCCGCGAGATGCTGGCCGCCAACGCCGATCGCCCGCCCTACATCGTCCGCTCGGACGACGACGGCATCAATGTGATCTGAGCACGGGCTCCGACAGGTGGCCGCGTCAGCTCTGGTCGTTGTCGAGTCACTCATGTCAGGCGGCCACGACCACGCAGGCCCCCTCCAGCACGAGTCGCCGTCCGATCACCAGGCGACTGGACGGGTCCAGCCCAGGGATGTCGGCGATCACGCGTTCCGGCCGGTGCGCTGGAGAGCGCGTCGATCGCCGCCACGGCCGCCCGCGGCATCCGCAGGACGCGGTCGGCCAGGAGCACCCGCACGCGGTCGGGCTTGGGGCGACCGTCGTCGTCGAACGCCGGCTGCATCCGCGGCATGACGGTCACCCAGCGCAGCACGCTGTCCTGGGTGAGCTGCTCGACGGTGAGCACCGAGCGGAGGTGACCCCGTCGGCTGTACGGCACGAGCTGGCGCCGCCGTTCTCGGCCGACCACGTCGCCGACCTTGATCGAGCGCAGATGGTGGACGACGCTGGTCAACATCGTCGAGACGCCGACCTCGAGCGTTCGATCGTCCGCCGCCCCGCGGCACGTACGGAACCCGAGCGGCAGCGGGGCGTCGAGCGCCGGGAGGTCGCCGTCGGTGAGCATCCGTTCGAGCACCGCACGGTAGGTGATGCGCAGTACCCCGATCGTCAGGTGCAGTGACAGGTCGTCGGTCGTCACCGCGGCGTGGTCGGATCCCGCCGGGATGTAGAGCATGTCGCCGGGTTGCATCGACACCTCGCCGAGCCCCTCGACGGTCCAATCCTTGCTGCCGGCGAGTTGCACCACGAACACGTCGTGCTCGTCACGGTGGGTGCGCAGACCGGACGCGTTGCTCGGTGTGAGGTACGCGTTGATCTGCACGGGATGGCCGATCTCGGCCATCAGGGCGTCGGCGAAGCCCACCAGCGGATCCCACTGCCGGTGCAACGACTGCAGGACGAGCGTCGCTCCGGCGGCGATCTGTTCGGCCACCTTCAGGCCGTCGACCACCTCGGGAACCGACTGTCCGCCGAGGCGCGTCGCCGTGCAGTACACGGCCGGATCGAGGACCGTCCCGGCCCGCACCATGCGGACGGCGGGACGGCGCACACCGCGGGAGATGAAGGCGTCGACGTCGTCGAGCGAGAGCAGATCGACCAGGTCGTCCCTCCCGCGTTCGACGAGCGGAGTGCGACCCCACACCTGCTCGGCAAACGTCGCCGGGTCGACGACGAGGCGCTCGAGCGGCGTGGGGCCGTGATCAGGATCGACCGGATCAGTCGTCGCCGACGTCGCGCGCGCCCTCGCCACCGGCATCGAGGTTCTCGATCGCCTCGGTCGGCTCGTCGTCGGAGAAGTCGCCGGTGTCCTTGCCGTGCTCTGCTCCAGTGTCACGATCCTCCTGATCCTCCGTCGCTCCCTCACGGGAGATGTCGTCATCGGAAATGCTCTGGTTGTCTGTCATCGCCGGCTCATACCCCGCACCCGAGCGGGTCAACCGCCCGGGTTCGCTCAGTGGTTCCGCAGCGCGTCGATCAGTTCGTCCTTGGTCATCTTCGATCGACCTTCGATCCCGATGTCACGGGCGCGGTCGAGCAGCTCCGCCTTGGTGCGGTCGTCGTAGTCCTCCGCGTGGCCGCCCCGCTTCGCGACGGCCCCGCGACCGTCGCGGGCCGATGCATTCGCGATGCGCGCCGCCTTCTCCTTGCTCATCCCCTCGTCCCTCAGGGCGTCGTACTGATCGGGGTCCTTGATCGTCGGGCTCTTCGTCCGTGCCGCCATGGTGTCTTCTCCTCCCGTGAGCGGTGTGATCCTGCGTGGTCTGATGACCCGCCCGCGGGCCGTGGATACCCAGTCGTGCGATGACCAATCGTGGGGCGGCCGATTCCGCGGTCGCACCAGTCACGTCTCACCCGTCGACCGTCGGGCGGCCCGCCGAAGACTCCACGAACGCCACGTCGACGGCGCGTCGATGCAGCGCGACGATGACATCCAGCTGCGCCGACGCGGCGGCCTCGAGGGCGACGAGCTGACTCGCGGCGACGGGATCGGCGAACGTCGAATCGCCCGCTGCCACCGCTCCGAGCGCCCGCCACAGTTGCCGCTTCGCACTCACCCCTGCGGTCAGCGCCTCGAGTTCGACGATCCGGCTCGACGGTGAGTAGCCGAAGATGCGCCCGTTCAACTTGAGGCGGGCGAACAGTTCAGCGAGGCGGGCCACCGTCAGCCGGACAGGGCTCGGCGACACCCCGAGCCAGACCATCACGTCGTCGAGCGAGCGCTGGTCGTCGGCGATCGCACCGGCGAGGCGGACCAGCTCGGGCCCGAACTCGGTTCCCGCGTTGTTGTCCGCGCAGCGCCGGGAGAGCGCGACGCCTCCCGCTGACGCGGTGTGGTGGTCACGGACGTAGATACGGAGGAGATCGTGTGGGTCGCTGCTCATCAGCGCCGCGAGTACCCGTCCCCGCCCATCTCAATCCGGGATCGCAGCATCGGGGACGAAATCGACGACAGCGCGATTGGTCGCGTCGACCCCGGGGTAGGTCCGAGGCCAGATGTACGCCGACCCGGTCCCCGAGCCCACGGACGAGCAACGGATCGCCGCCGCGGCCGGCCTCGAGTACCTCGCCGCCGACCGACCCGGCTGGCGACGGGTGCGCCGCGGCTCCGGGTTCTCCTACCTCGATCAGCGCGGTCACCGGCTCAGCGACCATCGCCGGCGCCGCGTCGAGTCGCTCGTGATCCCGCCGGCCTGGACGGAGGTGTGGATCGCGCCCGAGCCGACGGCGCATCTCCAAGCGACCGGCTACGACAACGACGGCCGGCGGCAGTACCTCTACCACCCGGCTTGGCGCGAGGCCGCCGACGAGGCGAAGTTCGTCCGCCTGGCAGAGTTCTCGCGGCCGCTGGGGCGGCTGCGGCGACAGGTCGACCACGACCTGCGCCATCGGGGCGACGACTGGTCGTGTGCGGCGGTGGTGCGGCTCATCGACGAGTCGTTGATCCGGCCGGGGAGCCTCCGGCACTTCCGCACCACCGGTTCGGTGGGCGCCACCAATCTCGGCGCCGAGCATCTCGACGTGTCGCGCCACGTGGTCCATCTGCAGTTCGAAGGCAAGGGAGCCATCGAGCACGACATCGAGGTCGACGACCCACTGCTCGCACGAACCATCTCGAAGATGCTCGACGCGGCGAAGCCGGGCGAGCCGATCTTCACGGACGGGAACGCCGTGCCGGTCGACAGCGAACGGGTCAACGACTACGTGCGCACGCACGCTGGTCCACTCTTCACGGCCAAGGATCTGCGCACGTGGGGAGCGACGTGCGTCGTCGCCGAGCAGCTGGCGCGCACCCGTCTCGGCCGAACCGGCGACGATCCAGCGGCGCACGACAGGACGAGGCCGTGAAGTCGGCGATCGAGCAGGCCGCCGAACGTCTCGGGAACACGGCCACCGTCTGCCGGGCGAGCTATGTGTCTCCGGCCGTGCTCGACAGCTTCCGCGACGGCCAGTTGCACGATGCCTGGCGCTCCGCTCGGGCGTCGCGCTGGCTGAGCCGCACCGACCGGACGGTCAGTCGCGTGCTGGCGGGGTGATCGCGGTGTCGCGCGTCTCGTCGGACACGTTCAGTGCTCGCGAAATGTCGGCATCGTCGACGCTGGCGTTGACGCCGTAGCCGAGCAGGAGCGTTCCCAGTGCATCGCAGTTGGGGCACCGGGCGGCGACAGCGACATCATGTCGTCGGGATCCGACGCCCCTTCCAGACGGCGGATCGACGTGACGTCGAGCGAATCGGCACCGACCGTCGTCGCACACTGAGAGCACTCGACGGCCGCGCCTTCGACGGGCGAGAACTGGTGCACGAAACCTTCTTCGGCGAGCGAGTTGATCATCTCGGTGAGGGTCGCGCTGTCGGACGGAGCGCCAGGCACCGGGCGATCGACCGTCGACTCGGTGGCAGAACTCGACGGCGTGCTCGGGATTCGTCATGGCCGGGCGTTACCCAGGAGCGTCCATGTCCAATCGCCGTGTCCAATCGTCCGTGGCCACCCTGATGGCGTCCGTGTCCACCCTGATGGGCGGTTTGAGAGCGCACGGAATCGGGCACCGGCTGGCGATGAAGTTCGGACTCACCCTGTCGAGCGAGGAGCACGATCCCGCACGGCTCGTCGACATCGCACAGCTGGCCGAAGAGAGCGGGTTCGATTTCGTCTCGATCTCCGATCACTTCCATCCGTGGCTCGACGAGCAAGGGCACTCCCCGTTCGTGTGGACGATGCTCGGCGCCATCGCCGAACGGACCGAGCACATCGGCGTCGCGGTGGGCGTGACCTGTCCGATCATGCGGATCCACCCGGCGATCCTCGCCCAGGCGACGGCGACGGCGTCACGTCTGCTGGGCGAGCGATTCACCTGGGGCGTCGGGACGGGCGAGGCGCTGAACGAGCACATCCTCGGTGACAAATGGCCGACCGCACCGCAGCGGATCGACATGCTCGACGAGGCGATCGAGGTGATCCGCGAGCTCTGGACCGGTGACGACGTGTCCTTCGAGGGCGAGTACTTCACGGTCGAGCACGCCCGCATCTACGACGCCCCGACCGTCGACATCCCGGTCGTGGTCTCGGCCTTCGGCCCTCGGGCAGCCGAGCTCGCCGCCCGCATCGGCGACGGGCTCTGGACCACCGGCGGCGCTTCCGACACCATCGACGACTGGACTGCCGCCGGCGGGACCGGCCCGATCTATTCCCAGATCAACCTGTGTTGGACTGCCGATCGCGACGCGGGCCTCGACACGGTCGAACGGATCTGGCGGACCGCCGGTGTGCCCGGCCAACTGAGCCAGGACCTGCCGACCCCCGCCCACTTCGACATGGCCGCCTCGATCGTGCGGCGCGACGACCTCGCCGACTCGGTGATCGTGGGCCACGACGACGACCGGTTGGTCGATCAGGCCCGGTCGGCGATGCAAGAGCGGCGTCGACCATCTGTACTTCCACCAGATCGGAGACGACCAGGAAGCGTTCTGCGAGGCATGGCGTTCGACGCTGGCCGAACGGCTCGCCGCCGTCGTCGATGCTGACGGTCGAGGCTGACGGTCGAGGCGTGACGGTCGAGGATTGACGATGGACGAAGGGCGCGATGCCCGACATGACGAAGACGACGTCGAACTGGTGATCGTTGCCAATCGGCTGCCCGTCACCTGGTCGAACCACGACGGCTGGGTGCGCGCACCCGGCGGTCTCGTCACCGCG
Source organism: Ilumatobacteraceae bacterium (assembly GCA_963772085.1). Classification (GTDB taxonomy): domain Bacteria; phylum Actinomycetota; class Acidimicrobiia; order Acidimicrobiales; family Ilumatobacteraceae; genus Sva-07. The sequence continues at coordinate 121,402 of CAVYWH010000011.1, read as the reverse complement.
ATCGACGGCCTCGCCCGACGCCGTGAGCTCACGTGGGTCGGTCACGCTGGCCCCACCGCCCCGCCGGGGTTGCCGCCGGAGTGGCGCCACGGGCGACTTCACGCGGTGGACATCGAGCCCCACCTCGCCCGGGAGGCCATCGACGGGCTCGCCAACAGCGTCCTGTGGCCGGCGCTCCACGGGATGACGTCACACGTCCGGTGGCGCTCGGGCTGGTGGGACAGCTACCTCGAGTACAACCGCCAGGCGGCCGCCGCCGTCGCGTCGACCATTCGTCGAGACTCGCTGGTCTGGGTGCACGACTATCAACTCATGCTGCTTCCCGCGCTGCTGCGGGAGATCGATCCGAACCTGGCGGTCGGGGTGTCGATCCACACGCCCTTCGATCTCGTCGCCCTCGAGGCCCTGCCGGCTGCGGACGAGTTCGCCGCCGGCCTGGCCGGCGCCCGCTGCATCGGCACCCAGACCGACGCCGATCGCGAGGCGGTCGAGGCCTTCGTCGGCACCGCCGGGCCGGGTGCTCCGACCGGAGCCCAGGTGTTCACGTCACCCGTCTCGATCGATCCCGCGACGATCCGCAGCCTCCTCGACGGTCCGATCGCCGTCGCCCTCGCCGAGCGGGAACGGAAGGCCACCGCCGGCAGGACGTTGATCCTCAGCCTCGACCGTCTCGACTACACGAAGGGGATTCTCGAGCGGATGCAGGCCTACGACCTGGCCTTCCGCAAGGGTTGGATCACGCCCGACGAAGTGCGCATCGTCCAGGTCACCCAGCCGACCCGCTCGGCGCTCGCCGACTATCGCGAGCTGCGGATCAAGACCGAGCGCCTCGCGCACGACCTGACGACCCGGTGGGTGCGCTCCGACGGGTCGAGCCCATTCGAACCGATCATCGAATCGATCGATCGACGGCGGGTGGCGGCCCTGCTGTCGCTCGCCGACGTCTGCGTGGTGACGCCCCCTCGCGATGGCATGAACTTGGTGGCCAAGGAGTTCTCCATCCTCAACGAGGCACACGGCGGTGTGCTCGTGCTGAGCCGCGGCGCGGGGGCGTCGCAGACGCTGGCCCCCGGGTCGATCATGGTCGACGAGGTCGAACCGGCTTCGATCGCGATGGCGTTGCACCGCGCCATGCAGGTCCCGTCATGGGACCGCATGAAGCTCGCCCGCAAGCGAGCCGACGCGATCCGCGCGTGGACGTCGGTCGACTGGGCCGAAGCATTCGTCGCCCGGCTGGTCGGGAACGCACCCCTACCGCCCCCGCCGCCGCGCCCACCCGCGCCATCGCTCGAGCCGTCACCCGCACGGGTGAGTCCGGTCCCGCCGGGGTTGGCCTGACCATCCGTCGGGTACATGCGCTGCATGCCGCCCTCCGGTCCGACCGTGCTCGCTCCGACGCCCGCGAACCCGATCGACCACATCATCACCGTGATCCCCGCGCGCGACGAAGGAGACTCGATCGGCGCCTGCCTGCGCAGCGTCGCCGCGGCACGAGCATCGCTTCCATCATCGGTCAGCTCATCGGTCGTCGTCGTCGCCGACGCCTGCCGTGACGACACCGCCGAGGTCGCCGCCGCTCATCTCGATCCGAGCCGGGACCTGCTGCTGCTCTCCGAGCACGGTTCCGCGGGCTCGGCGCGCCGGTTGGGTGTCGCCGCGGCGTTCGCCACCACGATCATCGACCGCGATCGGATCTGGGTGTGTTCGACCGATGCCGACTCGACCGTGCCCGTCGACTGGTTCGACATCCAGCTGGACGCGGCACGCCATGGCCACGTCGCCATCGCCGGCGTCGTCGCCCTCGATGACGCCACGGATCCGCTGTTGCTCGCACAGTTCGAATCGACGTATGTCACCCACGCCGACGGCAGCCATCCGCACGTGCACGGCGCGAACCTCGGCTTCCGCGCCGACGCGTACGAGTCGGCGGGCGGATGGGCCACCATGTCGACGGGCGAGGACCACGACCTGTGGAACCGACTCGGACCGCTCGGCAACACCATCGCCTCGATCCGCCTCTCCGTGACCACCGCGAGCCGGCGCATCGGGCGCGCCCCCGCCGGGTTCGCCGCCGACCTGACCGCCCTTGCGATGGCCGAGCCGGCCGCATGAGCGAGCCGAACGCATGACCGAACCGGCCGTGCATCGACCCCAGGTGACCAACCTGCGCGGCGTCGTCCTCGACGGCGTGCAGCTGGCGGACCCGGGGGCCGGCCGGACGCCGGAACGGCTGGCCTGGCTGATGGACGTGTCCCGACGACACGACGTCAGCCTCGGACGGCTCGCCGAGGCCCATGTCGATGCCGTGTCGATCCTCCACGAGGCGGGCCGGGAGCCCGCCGCGGGATGTGTGTACGGCGTGTGGGCATCGTCCTCGGCGGCCGAGCCCACGATCGTCGATGGTCGACTCGTCGGAACCAAGCGATTCTGCTCCGGCATCGGAGTCGTCGATCGCGCACTGGTGACGGTCCGTTCGGGTTCCGACGAAGTGCTCCTCGACGTCGACGCCTCGACGCTGGTGCGGGAGGAGACCACGTGGCAGTCACCGGCGCTCGCCGACACGGCGACCGGCGACGCCGTGTTCGACGGTGCGCCGGTCGACGAGGCCGACGTCGTCGGGTCGGCGCGTTGGTATCTCGAACGGCCGGGGTTCTGGCACGGGGCGTGCGGACCGGCGGCCTGCTGGGCCGGCGGGGCCATCGGGCTGGTCGACGCCGCGGTGCGGCTGGTCGACGACGACCCTCATCGAAGCGCCCACACCGGCGCGCTCGTCGCGGCCCGCTGGTCGCTCACCGCGCTGCTCGAGCAGGCCGGGCAGGAGATCGACCGTGACCCGGGCGATCGCGACGCCGCCGAGCTCCGGGCGAGATCGCTGCGCCATGTCGTCGAGCGGACGTGCAGCGACGTCGCCGACCGGTTCAGTCGAGCGTTCGGGCCACGCCCATTCGTCTCCGATGCGGCGGTCGCACAGCGCTTCGCCGACCTGCACCTGTACCTGCGACAGCACCACGCGGAGCGCGAGCTCGGTGCCATCGTCGACCTCGCCCGCCCGTCGGTGACTCGGCATGGCTGAGCACGGCAACGGCGACCTGCACCACGACCGGGCCTACTTCGAGGGCATGTACGAGCAGACGCTCGACCCGTGGGGGTTCGAGACCGCGTGGTACGAACGACGCAAGTTCGCCTTGACCGTGGCGGCCCTGCCGAAGCAGCGCTATCGACGGTGTCAGGAACCGGGCTGTGCCACGGGCTCGTTGACCGAGCTGCTGCGGGTTCGATGTGACGAGATCGTCGCCTACGACTTCGTCCCGTCGGTCGTCAGGGCGGCGACCGAGCGGTTCGCCGACCGCGACGATGTGCAGGTGGTCGAGGCCGAGTTCCCGGCGTACATGCCCGAGGGCACCGGCGACCTCGTGGTGTGGTCCGAGGTCGGCTACTACCTGACCGACGAAGGTCTCGACGTGGCGCTGTCGAACCTCGAACGGTGGCTGGAACTCGACGGACATCTGGTCGCGGTCCACTACACCGACCCGACCGACTACCCCCGCAGCGGGCACGAGGTCTCGGCCGCGCTCGACGACGTCGAGTTCCTCCGACGTCTCGTCACGCTCGTCGACGAACGGTTCGAGCTCGGCATCTGGCAACGAATCGCCCGCCGCTGACACGACACGCCGTCGATCACCGGCTCGATGATCAATCACCCGCTCGAGGAGGATTGACCGGCGAACACGCGGGGTACACGGCCAGCTATGGCCAAGCCCTCTTCCCGCACCCCTTCCCGCACCGGGCGTTCCAAGCCCACCAATCGTCCGCCCGCCAAGCGAGCACCAGGGGCCGACGCCCAGAGCCGTGGGCGACGACGTCGTCGGCCACGGCGGCGAGTTGCACCAGGTCGTCGGCGCGGACGGTGGACGCCTCACCACCCAGCAGGGCATCCCGGTCGCGGACGACCAGAACTCGCTGCGCGTCGGCGAGCCGTGGGCCGACGATGCTCGACGACTTCGTCATGCGGGAGAAGATCTTCCACTTCGACCACGAGCGCATCCCGGAGCGCGTCGTCCACGCTCGCGGGTACGGCGCCCATGGCTTCTTCGAGGCCTACGAACCGCTGACCGAGTTGACGTCGGCCGACGTGTTCCAACGGGCCGGCGAGAAGACCCCGGCGTTCGTGCGCTTCTCCACCGTCGCGGGGAGCAAAGGCTCGTTCGACCTCGCCCGCGACGTCCGCGGCTTCGCGGTGAAGCTGTACACGAAGGAGGGCAACTGGGACATCGTCGGCAACAACATCCCCGTGTTCTTCATCCAGGACGCGATCAAGTTCCCGGACCTCGTGCATTCCGTCAAGGAGGAGCCGGACCGCGCCTTCCCCCAGGCGCAGTCGGCCCACGACAACTTCTGGGACTTCGCGTCGCTCATGCCGGAGACCACCCACATGTTGATGTGGCAGATGTCCGACCGCGCGATTCCGCGGTCGTTCCGCTTCATGCAGGGCTTCGGCGTGCACACGTTCCGCCTCGTCAACGCCGACGGAGAGGCGACGTTCGTGAAGTTCCACTGGACCCCCAAGTTGGGCATGCAGTCGGTGCTGTGGAACGAAGCGGTGAAGATCAACGGCGCCGACCCCGACTTCCACCGTCGAGATCTCTGGGACGCCATCCAGTCGGGCAACTTCCCCGAGTGGGAGCTCGGCATCCAGGTGTTCGACGACGAGTTCGCCGACGCGTTCGACTTCGACATCCTCGACGCCACGAAGATCATCCCCGAGGAACTCGTGCCCGTGCGCCCCGTCGGCCGCCTCGTGCTCGACCGTGTGGTCGACAACTTCTTCGCGGAAACCGAGCAGGTGGCGTTCTGCACGGCCAACATCGTGCCCGGCGTCGACTTCACCAACGACCCGCTGCTGCAGGGCCGCAACTTCTCGTATCTCGACACGCAGCTCAAGCGTCTCGGCGGTCCCAACTTCACGCACCTGCCGATCAACGCCCCCAAGTGCCCCGTCGCGCACTTCCAGCAGGACGGTCACATGGCGATGCAGAACCCCGTCGGGCGCGTCAACTACGAGCCCAACTCGCGGACCGGCGCCGACGCCGGGCCCCGCGAGGACCCCGCGAACGGGTTCCGGACCACGACTCGGACCGAGGCGGGCGAGACCCGACGCGTCCGTTCCGAGACGTTCGCCGACCACTACAGCCAGGCCCGACAGTTCTTCCTCAGCCAGACGCCGACCGAGCAAGGACACATCGTCGACTCGTTCGTGTTCGAACTCTCCAAGGTCGAGGCGCTGCCGATCCGCGAACGGATGGTGGCCAACCTGCGCAACGTGCACGAGCCGATGGCGGCCGCGATCGCCGACGGGCTCGGCCTGGTGACCATCCCCGATCCCACCCCCGCCGCCCGCACCACGATCGACCTCCCGCCCTCGCCCCCGCTGAGCATCCTCGCCAGGACGCCCGGCACATTCGAGGGCCGCAAGCTCGGCGTGCTCGCCACCGACGACACCGATGCCGGGGTCCTGGCGTCACTGCGGGCCGCGGTCAAGGCGGTCGGGGCCACGATGGAACTGATCGCCCCGACGATCGGTGGGATCACGACGAGCGACGGCAAGCTGCATCCGGCCCAGCAGAAGATCGACGGCGGGCCATCGGTGCTCTACGACGCGATCGCCGTCATCCCCTCGGCCGATGGTGCCGAGTGGCTGGCGGTGCACGCTCCGGCGCTCGACTTCGTCCGCGACGCGCATGCCCACTGCAAGTTCGTGGCCTACACCGACACGTCGATGGCCCTGTTCGACAAAGCCGGGCTGAGCGCTCAATTCGACGACGGGTACGTGCCCGTCACCGCCAAGCGGGCGAGCGCGACCACGTTCATCGACACCTGTGCGCTCCTGCGCCATTGGGACCGCGAGCCGGCGACCCGCTGGGCGCTGCCGATCGGCGAGTGACCACACCGATGACCGCGGGCGGGCCGGCGCCGCCCGCGGTCATCGGAATCCTTCCGTAGGTATCGTCCCTCCCTGATGACGACCGACGTCTCGCGCAACGACCCGATGAACGCAGAGGCAGCCGGCCAGGAATCGAACTACCCTCCCCCGATGGAACGCCATGTCACCGCTCACCTGGAGCTGGAGGTGACAGCCACGATCGACATGGTGCTCGCCATCGCCGTCGCCGACGGCGTCGAGCGGGTCGGCGAGACGCTGGAGATCACCTGCGACGGCACGACCCTCGACCGCGCTCCCCATCGGCGCACCGCACGGCGCACGGCTCCACCAGCTCCGCGGCGTGACACCCGGCCACGTGGTCGTCGACTACCGCACCACGGTCGTGGGCTCCTCGTCGCCGATCCTCGTCGCCGAGAGCGAGTGGTACCAGTACATCCGTCCCAGTCGGTACTGCGAGAGCGATCAGCTCGGACCGCTGGCGCGCGCCGAATTCGCCGGGCTCTACGACCACGAACTCCTCGCCGCGGTGTCGAGTTGGGTCGGGGCCAACATCTCGTACGTCTCGGGCTCGTCCCGCCCGACCGACGGCGCGGTCAACACGCTGCTGGCGCGCGCCGGCGTGTGCCGCGACTTCGCCCACCTCACCGTCGCGCTGCTGCGGGCCAACGACGTTCCCGCCCGCGTGGTGTCGGTGTACGCGCCGGGTCTCGACCCGATGGACTTCCACGCAGTCGCCGAGGCGTGCGTCAACGACGCCTGGTACGTCGTCGATCCGACGTGCCTCGCCCCGCGGCAATCGCTGGTGCGGATCGCCACCGGTGCGGATGCGGCCGACACCGCCTTTCTGACGGTGATCAACGGCTTCGCCGCGTTCCGCGCCCTGTGGGTCACCGCGGTGGTCGATCCGGTCCTGCCCTACGACGACGTGTCGCAGCTCGTGCAGCTCGGCTGATTCGACGACACCCCGGATCGGGACCGCCCCGGTCGGTCACGCCGTCGGATCGGGCAGCAGCGGAGGTGGCTCGGGAAACGGATCGGGGGTGACGGGGTCCGGGATCGGTTCGGGCAGCGGTTCCGGTTGCGGGACGATCGGCGGAGGGCCCGGCTCAGGGGTGACGGGATCCGGCACCGGTTCGGGCAGCGGCTCGGGTTGCGGGACGATCGGCGGAGGGCCGGGCTGAGGAACCGGGTCGGGGACGACGGTCACGCGTGCGCCGGCTCGTCGGCGGCGATGACATCGCGCACCGCCGTGGTGGCGGTGTCGATGGCGTCGTTGACACGCCCGGTCGCGGCGTCAGCGATGTCGCCGACGCCGGACGTGACCGTGCCGGCGACCGATGCCGTCCGGCCGCTGGTGGCCGAGCGAGCCACCGAGCGCAGCTTGGCCTGCTGACGATCGTCGAGGTTGGCCACGATGGCGCCGCCGATGACCAAGCCTGAGATGAACGTGATCCACTTCATGATGTCCTCCGAGTGTTGAATCGAGTTGGGTGATGCGGGTGCGGTGTGCGGTTCTTGCTGCTGACGGTTGTTGCTGAGCGGTCGGGTCGAGGATCAGGAAGCGAGCTTCGAGAGTGCCTCGGGCAGACGGCGTTCCTCCACGAAATCGGGGGTGATCTTCTCCACCTTGTCGCTCACCTTGTCGGTCAGGTGTTCGAGCGACGACATGTCGAAGCTCACCTTGTCGAGCACGTTCACCTTGTCGAGCGCACGGGAGAAGGGGTTGGTGTTGGCGGTGCGCAGTCGTTCTCCCTCCACCGCTCCGACGACGACGAGCGTGCCGGACAGCAGTGGGATCACGCGGCTGAGCATCTGCTGACGGCGCATCTTGGCGATCACGTCGGCGGACAGGTTCTGGTCGTCGAGCGAGTCGACACCGGCTGCCTCGAGCCGGCGTCCCAGCCACCGTGAATATGCGGCGGCAGCAAACGCGGCGAGGGTGAGTCCGGTCTTGATCAGCACGACCGGGCCACCGAGCCTGGCGACCCGGGACGGGGACTTGCGCTTGGGAATTCTCATGCACGACCGGTACCCCCGGCCGTCGACGATGAAACGGTCGAGGATGAATCAGGTCACCCAGGTGGGCATGTCGCTCACCGGCCGGCTCACGCCCGGCTCACTGGCGCGGTGGCAAACCGAACCGTTCCCGCGCCTGGTCGTACTCGACCACTTCGATCTGCTGGCCGTACGACACCGCCTCCGCGAACGTCTCCAGCCAGTCGAGACTCGTGCTGGCGGCAGCCGAGTCGGCCATGTGCACACCGCCGAGATGGTGGGTCGACATCAGGTCGAAGAACATCGCATCGGCCTCCGCGCCCCGGGCGGCGGCCAGCGCTTCGATCTGCTCGGGCGTCGCCATCCCGTCCATCGCACCGACCGGGGTCGACATCCCCATCCACGTCATCGCCTCCCGGTCAGGGTCGCCGCGGGTGTAGCCGGCGTCCTCGAGCCATTCCTCCATTCGGCCGATGTCGCGGGTCTGGAAGAGGACGACGTCTCGCGCGTACGACGCGGCGTCGCCGTCGGGGTTGTTCTCGAGGAGCGTGTTCGAGATGACCAGGGCCTGCTCGTGGTGGTCGATCATGTCCTGCAGGAACCCGACCTCGACCGGGCCGAACTCGGCCTCGACGCTGTTCGCCTCGCCGAGCCAGTCCGCCAGGGCCGCGACACCGACGACGAGGAGGATCACGCCGAGGGCGATCAGCCCCCACTTGACGAAGCGGGCCATCGCCTCGTCGGAGACGATCTGCTCGTCGCTCGGTCTCGTCGACGCTCGTCGTGGCCGGTTGGTCGCCGCGGCCCGACCCAGTCATGTGGATCACGCTAGCGAGATGTGTGGTGCGTCGGCTCGAAGTGCAACGATCGCGCGGTGGAGGGAATTCGTTCGACCGAGCGCGGCGAGGTCGTGTGGACACCGCCGGCGGCGGCGTTCGAGTCGAGTCAGGTGGCCGCGTTCGGGCGGTACTGCGCCGAGCGGTCGCGCCGGGACCTGGCCGGGTTCGCGGCGTTGTTGGACTGGTCGATCTCGGAGCCAGAGGAGTTCTGGGGGGCGTTCGCGGACTGGGCCGGCATCCGCTGGCACGACGTCCCGTCGAGCGTGCTCGCGCAGCGCGCGATGCCGCACGCACGATGGTTCCCGGGCGGCACGCTCAACTACGCCGAACACGCGGTCGGCGCCGGTGGCCCCGCCCACGGTCGGGCGACGGCCGTCGTCTCGCTCTCCCAGAGCCGAGATCGCACCGCGCTCACGTACGACGAGCTCGCCGACGAGGTGCGCCGGTGCGCAGCCGGTCTGCGGCGTCTCGGCGTCGGCGAGGGCGACCGCGTGGTCGGACTGCTGCCGAACATCGCCGAGACCATCGTCGCCTTCCTGGCCACCGCCAGCATCGGTGCGATCTGGTCGTCGTGCGCGCCCGAGTTCGGCACCTCGGCGATCCTCGACCGGTGGCGACAGCTCGAACCGGCGGTGCTCATCACCATCGACGCGTACCGGTACGGCGCCCGAACGGTGTCGTGTGCCGGCAAGATCGACGAGCTGATGGTCGACCTTCCGTCGATCCGCCACGTCGTGTCCGTGCCGTACCTGGACACGGCGGATGCGGACACGACGGCGGCCGGCGACGTCTCCCACCACGGTTCGGCGCATCACCTGGCGCGATCTGTGCGCCGAGTCGGACCGCGTCGCTGACGTTCGCCGCTGTTCGCGTTCGACCACCCGCTCTACGTCCTGTTCTCATCGGGCACGACGGGTGTGCCGAAGGCGATCGTGCACTCCCACGGCGGGATGGTGGTCGAGCACCTCAAGGCCCTTCGGCTGCACCACGACATCGGGCCGAACGACGTCTTCATGTGGTTCACCACCACCGGCTGGATGATGTGGAACTACCTCGTCTCGGGGCTGCTCACCGGAGCGACGATCGTGCTGTTCGACGGTGACCCCGGATTCCCCGACCTGAACACGTTGTGGTCGATCGCCGACGACGAACGGGTGACCGTGCTCGGTGTCGGAGCTCCGTTCCTGATGGGCTGTCGCGCCGACGGCATCGAGCCCGCACGAGACTTCGCGCTCGAGCGCCTGCGCCAGGTCGGCTCGACCGGGTCACCGCTGCCCCCCGACGGGTTCCGCTGGGTCCGCGACCACGTCGGCGCCGACGTCCAGCTGTGTTCGATCAGCGGTGGCACCGATGTCTGTACCGCCTTCGTCGGTGCGGCACCGGTCGTCCCCGTGCGGGCCGGGGAGATCAGCACGCGCATGCTCGGCTGTGACGTCCGGGCGTTCGACGAGTCCGGCGCGGAGTGCGCGCCCGGTGAGACCGGCGAACTCGTCATCGCGTCGCCCATGCCGTCGATGCCCACGGGCTTCTGGGGCGACGAGACGGGTGAACGATTCCGATCGGCCTACTTCGAACACTTCGCCGGCGTGTGGCACCACGGCGACTGGATCTGCTTCGAGGCCGACGGCAGCTGCGTGATCACCGGCCGGTCGGACGCGACGCTCAACCGGGGCGGTGTCCGCCTGGGGACGGCGGAGTTCTATTCCGTCACCGACGCCTACCCCGACCTCGCGGACAGCATCGTCGTGCACCTCGAGGATGCCGACGGCGGGCCCGGGCGTCCTCATCCTGCTGGTCGCCACGCGTTCGGGTGACGAGCTCGACGACGGTGCCCGCCGCGACCTGGCCGCACAGCTGCGCACGAGGCTCTCGCCGCGGCACGTCCCCGACGTGATCCAGCAGTTCCGGGCGATTCCGCGCACGCTGACCGGCAAGCGCATCGAGATCCCGGTGAAACGGCTGTTGACCGGCGGCGACCCGGCGCGCGTCACGAGCCGAGATGCGCTCACCGACCGGGCGGCCTTCGACGAGATCGCCGCGTGGGCGGCGACGTTCGGACGCGACACGTCGCGGACTCGACGGTCGTCGAACGCTGCGTGGATCAGCCCCGTCGATGAGCCCGGTTCACTCCGCACGACAGACGTTGCGGCACTCGCCGATCCCTTCGATGCGGGTGACCACCTCGTCGCCGGCGGTCAGGAAACGGGGAGGTTGCCGCGCGACGCCGACACCGCCGGGGGTTCCGGTGGCGATCACATCGCCCGGCTCCAGGGTGATGATCGAGGAGATGTAGGCGACGAGGGTCACCGGGTCGAACACGAGGTCGGCCGTGTCGGCCTCCTGCATGCGTTCGCCGTTGACGTCGCAGGTGATCGCCCGGCCGGGTCCGGGTGTCTCGTCGGCGGTGACGAGCCACGGGCCGAGCGGCGTCGTGTGTTCGAACATCTTTCCCTGGAGCCATTGCAGCGTCCGGTACTGGTAGTCGCGCACCGACACGTCGTTGAGCACGGAGTAGCCGGCGATCGCCGCGGCCGCCGTCGCTTCGTCGGCGTGACGGATGCGGGCACCGATGATCACCGCCAGCTCGGCCTCCCAGTCGACGTCCGACGACACCCGCGGGCAGGACGATGTCGTCGTGCGCGCCGATCAGCGTCGAGCGGAACTTGGCGAACAGCGTCGGATGGTCGGGCACCTCCCGTCCCGTCTCGATGATGTGATTGCGGTAGTTGAGCCCGACGCAGATGACCTTGTCGGGGTGGGTGATCAGCGGGGCGAAGTCGAGCGTGTCGACCGGATGCGCCGGGCCGTCGGCCGCGCCCGCCCACTCCCGCCAGTCCGCGCGAGCGAGCACGGCGCCCACATCGGGGGCATCGAGCTCGATCGCGACGGTCACCGTTGCCACGAACGGCGCGTGTGGTGCCGTCGATGCGGATCGTCGCGAGTCTCATCGTCGCACCCTACGCGGACCCGTCGCTCGCCGATCGCCTGCCGATCTCGGTCGTTGCGGCGCCGGTTTCCGGCCCGGATCCGACCGAGATCGCCAAATCGTCGAGGGCGACGACCCGCGTGAACTCCGCACCGAAGAGGATGATCTGCGCCTCGTAGTAGATCCACAGCAGCACGAGCACGATGCCGCCGGTCGCTCCGGTCACCGACGACCCTCCGAAATGGCGCAGGTAGAACCCGATCGCCGACGTACCGACCGCGACGAGCAGGGTGGTCGTCGCCCCGCCGATCAGGGCCGCCGACCACGGCGCCCGGGTGTCGGGCAGGTAGCGGAACAACAGGACGAAGACGCCGACGCCGAGCGCCCACGACGCGGCCGCGCCGAACAATGCGGACACCGATTCGAGGATCGCCGCGTCGGGCACGAGCTGCTCGATCAGCGCGGTGATCGCATTGATGAGGAAGCCGAGGACCAGCACCAGCCCGGCCGACAGGATCACGGCGAACGCACCGAGCCGGCGCAGGAAGGTCTGGCGGAACCCGGAGCGCACCGGCAGTTCCCAGATCGTGTTGAGCGCATCCTGCAACGACAGCACGACCAACGACGCGGCGAGGACGAGCGCGCCGATGCTGATCAATCCGAGGCCGGCGATCGTGCCGGAGTCGCCGAGCACCGACGCGATGGCGGAGGAGAACCCGGCGGCCTCGGGTCCGAACACCTCCACCAGCCGATCGTCGAGGTACGCCTGCACCTTGGCGTCGGACACGACGAGGCCGGCGACCGCGAGGCTCAGCGCGAGGATCGGGACCAGCGCGAAGAGCCCGTAGTAGGCGATGCCGGCGCCGAGCCGGATCGTTCGGTGCATCCGCCACTCGTGATACGTGGCGGTGCCCAGGGTGTAGATCCGACGGACCGGGCGCGGCAGCCGCTCGAGCATCGAGCCGACAGTACGCCGCCCGGATGCTGCCGACCCTCGCCGTCGGCACGCAGAACCAGCTGCTTGGATAGCAGAACTCGCAAGTTCTGTTAGCCATCCCTAATACGTCTGGCCTATCCTCGTCCACGATGTCGACCGCCGAACTGCTGAGCCGCGCACCGGGCCGGAGGTCGACCGCGGCGGTCCCCCTGAACGAGGAGCCCGACCGGCCGCAGATGCCAGGCGGGCGCGTCGCCCACGTGACCCGCTTGCGGCGCACGGCCGGCGTCATCGTCCTGCTCGTCGCCGTGGGCTTCGGCATCGTGTTGTCGCTCGCCATCGGCTCGAAGGCGATCCCGTTCGGCACGGTCTTCCAATCGTTCACCGGCTTCGACCCGACGCTCACCGATCACCTCATCGTGCGCGAGCTCCGCCTTCCCCGCACGGTGCTCGCCGTCATGGTCGGCTCGGCCCTCGGCGTGGCCGGCGCGCTGATGCAGGGGGTCACGCGCAACCCGTTGGCCGACCCGGGGCTGCTCGGCGTGAACGCGGGCGCCTCGTTCGCGGTCGTGCTGGCGATCTGGGCGTTCTCGATCACCGACGTGTTCGGGCTGGTCTGGTTCGCGTTCCTCGGCGCGGCGATCACCTCGGTCCTCGTGTATGCGCTCGGCTCGATGGGGCGCGGCGGCGCCAACCCCGTGCGCCTGGCACTGGCCGGCGCCGCGCTCTCCGCGATGCTCGCCGCGTTCACCGGCGCCGTCACGCTGCTCGACCAGGCGACGCTCGACCAATACCGCTTCTGGGCGGTCGGCTCGCTCGCCGGGCGCGACGCCACCGTCACCACCCAGCTGTTCCCGTTCGTCGCGGTCGGTCTGCTGATCGCCTTCGGGACCGGGCGCCAACTGAACGCGTTGGCCCTCGGCGAGGAGGCCGCACGGTCGCTCGGCACCAAGGTCAACATGACGCGCGTCGCATCCGCCATCGGGATCACCCTGCTGTGCGGCGCGGCCGTTGCCGCGTGCGGCCCGATCGCGTTCGTCGGCCTGGTCGTGCCGCACATGATGCGTGTCTGGTTCGGACCCGACCAGCGATGGCTGATGCCGGCATCCGCCCTCGCCGGGGCCGGCATGCTGCTCTACTGCGACACGGCGGGCCGCGTCGTCGCCCGTCCCGGCGAGATCCAGGTCGGCATCATGACCGCGGCGATCGGCGGCCCCGTGTTCGTGTTCCTCGTCCGCCGGACCCGGATGGCCCAGCTGTGACCCTCGTCGCCGACGCTCCCGCGGTCGAGCAACCCTGCGCGCCCGACGCACCGCGCCCCGAACGCCTGCCCATCCGTGGGACCGTGCTGCGTACCCGCTGGTTCTCGGTGCGCATCGATCCCCGGGCGATCGCCGTCTGCCTCGTGCTCGGCGGATTGATCGCCGTCGTCGGGTGCTGGGCGATCAGCGTCGGCGACTTCCCGATCCCGATCCGGGAGGTCATCGCCACGCTGCTCGGCAACCCGACGGAGGACTCCGAGTTCATCATCGGCACGTTGCGCTTGCCGAGGGTGCTCGTCGGCATCGGGGTCGGCGCCGCGTTCGGCATGTCGGGTGCCATCTTCCAGGCGCTCGTGCGCAACCCGCTCGGTTCCCCCGACCTGATCGGCTTCAACTCGGGCGCCGCGCTCGGTGCCGTCGTGATGATCGTGTACATCGGCGGCTCGGCCACGCAGGTGGCCATGGGCGCGATCGGCGGTGGCTTCGTGGCCGCCCTGGTCGTGTTCCTCCTGGCGTGGAAGCGCGGGATCAAGGCCTACCGCCTGGTGCTGGTCGGCATCGGCTGCGGCTTCGCCATCGACGCGGCGATCGACTTCCTCATCACCCGGGCGAGGATCACCGACGTCCAGCGGGCGGCGGTGTGGATGACCGGTTCGCTCAACGGTCGCTCGTGGGACCAGGTGCGTCTCGTCGGATACGCACTGCTCGTGCTCGGCCCGATCGCCATCGTCATGCAACGTTGGCTCGACCGGCTCGAACTGGGCGACGACGCCGCGGCCGCCCTCGGCCTGAACGTGTCGCGGTCGAAGCTGGCGCTCGTGATCGTCGGCGTCGCCCTCGCCGCGCTCGGGGTCGCCGCCGCCGGTCCGATCGTGTTCGTTGCGTTCGTCGCCGGCCCGATCGCCCGGCGGCTGGTCCACTCGCCGGGAGCGTGCATCGTTCCTGCCGCGTTCGTGGGTGCGCTGGTCGTGGTCGTGGCCGATCTCGCCGCCCGCCGGGTGATGGCGCCGACCGAACTCCCCGTCGGGATCATGACCGCCATCATCGGCGCGCCGTACCTGCTGTGGTTGCTGATGCGTCAAGCCCGAACAGGAGCACTGTGAAACGCACCTTCCGAACCCGAGGTCGCCGCGCCGACGGGCAGGTCGACGGACAGCTCCCCGACATCGCTGCGGGGGCAGGTCACTGCACCAACCACCATGTGAACGACGACGCACGACTGCGGGCCGAGGACGTCCGGCTGGCGTACGACGACCACGTCATCATCGACTCGTTGACCTTGTCGATCCCCGACGGCAAGGTCACCGTGATCGTCGGGCCCAACGCATGTGGCAAGTCGACCCTCCTGCGGGCGCTCGCTCGTCTCCTCCGTCCGACCACCGGCCACGTCATCCTCGACGGCGAACAGATCCATCGCCTGCCCACCAAGGAGGTCGCCCGCCGGCTCGGCCTGCTCCCGCAGACACCGATCGCCCCGGAGGGCATCCTCGTCGTCGACCTCGTCGCCCGCGGCCGCACGCCGCACCAGAAGCTGTTCCAGCAGTGGTCGGAGTCCGACGAGCGGGCGGTGCACGCGGCGCTCGAGGCGACCTCGTCGATGGAGCTCGCCGACCGCCCGGTCGACGAGCTGTCCGGCGGACAACGCCAACGGGTGTGGATCGCGATGACGCTCGCCCAGGAGACCGATCTGCTGTTGCTCGACGAACCGACCACGTTCCTCGACATCGCCCACCAGATCGACGTGCTCGACCTGTGCGAGCAGCTCAACCACGAGCAACAGCGCACCGTCGTCCTCGTGCTGCACGACCTCAACCTGGCGTGTCGATACGCCGACAACATCGTGGCGATGCGCGACGGTGTGATCGTCGCCGCAGGGCCGCCCGCCGAGGTGATCACCGCAGAGAACGTGCGCGACGTGTTCGGTCTCGACTGCGTCGTGATCGACGACCCGGTGAGCCACACCCCCCTCGTCGTGCCGATCGGCAGCCGTCACGCCGCCCCGCAATCTCGCGAGCGCGTCAGGCCCCCGTCGTCTGACGCCACGACCAGGTGGTGTGTTTGAGCGCCACGGCACTGGGGAAACCACCGGCTATGGCATTTCTCCTCTGGCTGGTTGCAGCCATCCTCGTCATCGCCGGCATCGTCCAGCTCTTCTCAGGGCGACATCCTCTTCGGCATCCTGCTGATCGTGGCTGGTCTCGCAGTGGGTCCTGGGGGATGGAGCATTTTCCGCAGTCGCAGCGCCTGACCGGGACCCCTGGCCGGGATGCGGCGCGAGAATGCGCCCATGCCCGCCTGCTGTGCGCCGTCGAACGACCCCCACGCACGTAGCGAACCGATCGTTGAGCATGTCCGCCCGGGGAGTGTCCCCGGGCGGACATTGTCGTTGTTGGGGTCGTTGTTGACCCTGGACGGCGGCACGTTTCTCATGGGCTCACCGCTCGACGAGGGTTCGGCAACCGACGGCGAGGGACCCGTCCATCCGGTGACGGTGGCCCCATTCCGGATCGCTCCGACCACGGTCACCAACGCCGAGTTCGCCGAGTTCTGCGACGCCACCGGGTACGTGACACTCGCCGAAGCCGACGGCTGGTCGTTCGTTTTCGCCGGCCTGCTGCCCGACGACTTCCCCCCGACGCGCGGGGTCGCCGCGGCGCCCTGGTGGCGGCAGGTCGAAGGATCGGACTGGCGTCATCCCGACGGCCCCGACACCGACGTCGCCGATCGCCTCGATCACCCCGTCGTGCACGTCACGTGGGACGACGCGGCGGCCTACTGCGCCTGGGCCGGCGTTCGACTCCCGACCGAGGCCGAGTGGGAATACGCCGCGCGCGGCGGGCTCGAGCAACGACGCTTCCCGTGGGGCGACGAACTCGAACCCGACGGCGAGCACCGGATGAACGTGTTCCAGGGATCGTTTCCCGACGCCGACACCGCCGCCGACGGCTTCGCCGGCACCGCACCCGTCGATGCGTTCGCCCCCAACGGGTTCGGGCTCCACCAGAGCACCGGCAACGTGTGGGAGTGGTGCGCGGACTGGTTCGACCTCCGGACGTACCGACCGACGCCGCGAACCGACCCGACGGGCCCGCTCACCGGCACGCACCGGGTGATGCGCGGCGGCTCGTATCTGTGCCACCACTCGTACTGCACCCGCTACCGCGTCGGTGCCCGGAGCGCCAACACCCCGGACAGCGCGGCGGGCAACATCGGCTTCCGCGTCGCCGCCAGCGTGTGATCGGCGGTCCATCGGCCGGACCGCCCACGGCGATCGTTGAGATCGCAAGGATATGCTGCCGCACCATGAGCGACTGGAACACACGACATCATCACCGAGTTTCGGGCCAACGGCGGCAAGGTCGCCCAGTTCGGCGACGCCCCGCTGGTGATCCTCCACACGATCGGGGCCAAGTCGGGCGAACTCCGTGAGATCCCGCTCGTCGCGCTCGTCGAGGGTGATGAGCTCACGGTGTTCGGGTCGAAGGGCGGAGCCCCCGACAACCCGGACTGGGTGTACAACCTGCGCGCCAACCCGGCGATCACGGTCGAGTACGGCACCGAGACGTTCACCGCCGACGTGACCGAACTGTCCGTCGACGACAGCCAGGCCAAGATCCAGGCGCAGGCGCTGCTGATGCCGCAGTTCGGCGAATACGTGAAGACCGCCGCTCCCCGGATCATCCCCGCGTTCAAGCTCACCCGCGCCTGATCCCGCGCTCGTCCGACCCGGCGACTCGCCGTACTGTGGACGACGATGCCGCGCCGACCGATCATCCCGGGGCGGCACGGCGTGCACGCCGTCCCGCACCACCCGCTGATCCCGTCGCGGCCGAGCTCCGGTCGGCGATCGGTGACCACAAGGTCCGTACCGACGGAGCGGAGCGGTCGCTGTTGAGCCGCGACGCGTCGGTGTTCCGGGGTGGGGTCGCCGGTCCCGTGTGCTTCCCCGAATCGACCGCCGACGTGCAGGCGATCATGCGCGTGGCGGGCGCCCACGGTCGCGCCGTGGTCCCGCGCGGGGCGGGCACCGGTCTGGCGGGCGGGGCGATCCCGCTCGGCGCGCCGATCGTCGTCGCGCTCACGCGGATGAACCGCATCATCGAGGTCGATCTCGACAACCGCATCGCCTGGGTGGAACCGGGTGTCGTCAACCTCGATCTCACCAGGCATCTGGCTCCGTTCGGCTTCCACTTCGCACCCGATCCGTCGAGCCAGCAGGTGTGCACGATCGGCGGCAACGTCGCCAACAACTCCGGCGGCCCGCACTGCCTCGCCGACGGCGTCACCAACGCCCACGTGCGGGCGATCGAGGTGGTCCTCCCCGACGGCCAGGTCGCCATGCTGGGCGGGCTCGAGGCGGAGCCGCTCGGACTCGACCTGCGGGGCGTGTTCGTCGGCGGCGAGGGAACGCTCGGCATCGCCACCCGCATCGCCGTCACGATCTCCAAGAACCGCCCCGCGGTCCGCACGTTGCTGCTGTCGTTCGACCGGGTGCGCGATGCCGCCAACACCGTCAGCGCGGTGATCGCCGCCGGGATCGTGCCGGCGGCGATGGAGGTCATGGACCAGCGGATCACGGTTGCGGTGGAGAACTACGTCCACGCCGGGTACCCGACCGACGCCGCGGCCGTGTTGCTCGCCGAGGTCGACGGTCTGGAGCCCGGGATCGAGATCGACGCCGACGCCATCGCCGCCATCGGGCGGGAGCACGGTGCCACCCACGTTCGGCTCGCCGAGAACGATGCCGAGCGGCAGCTGTTGTGGAAGGGCCGCAAGACCGCGTTCGGGGCGATCGCCCAGATCGCTCCCGACTACTACCTCCACGACACCGTCGTGCCGCGATCGAAGCTGGCCGCGGTGCTGGAGCAGATCTACGAGATCGCCGAGCGGCACGAACTGATCGTGATGAACGTCTTCCACGCCGGCGACGGCAACCTTCATCCGCTGCTGCTGTTCGACGGGCGCGAGCCGGGCGTGCTCGACCGCGTCCACGCCGCCGGAGCCGAGATCATCACCGCGTCGCTCGACGCCGGTGGGGTGCTGTCCGGCGAGCACGGCATCGGCGTCGAGAAGCAGGCCTACATGTCGCTCATGTTCAGCGACGACGACCTCGATCACCAGGATCGGTTGCGTCGGGCGTTCGACCCGCTGTGTCGGGCGAACCCGGGCAAGGTGATCCCGATGGGACACAGCTGCGCCGACATCCAGGCGTTGCGCCGCGTGCCGACGGGTGTCTGGGGATGACGGCGACGCTGGTCGACCACGACGCCGCGCTGCTGGCGTTCGCCGAGGAGATCGGTGCGGACGGCCCGATCAGCGTGCGCGGCGGTGGCACCCGCTGGGAGCTCGGTGGTGCGCTGGCGCCGGGCACGCGGGTGATCGAGTCGCCCGCCGGCGTCGTGTCGTACGCCGCCGAGGAGATGGTCGTGCGGGTGCGCACCGGGACCACCGTCGCCGAGCTGCATGCCGAACTGGCGACCAGGGGTCAGCGCACCCCGCTCGTCGATCGCGGCGGCACGGTGGGCGGCGCGCTCGCCGCCGGTGAGAACGACATCTTCGTGCTCGGCCGGGGGACGCTCCGGTCGTCCGTGCTGCAGGTCCGCTACGTGTCGGCCGAGGGACGGATCGTCAACGGCGGTGGGCCGACGGTCAAGAACGTCACCGGCTTCGACCTGCCCAGGTTGATGGTCGGTTCGCTCGGCACGCTGGGGCTGCTGGCGGAGGTGATCCTGCGCACCAACCCGGTGCCGCCCGCCGGGCTCTGGCTCGCCTCGAACGCTGCTCGACCCGTTCGCCGTACGCGACGCCCTGCTGCGGCCGAGTGCGGTCCTGTGGGACGGCACCACGACGTGGGTGCATCTCGAGGGTCATGCCGCCGACATCGCCGCCGAGCGGTCGACGCTGGGCCGGCTGGCGACCTTCGACGAGGTGGCCGGGGCGCCGCCGCTCCCTGCGCAGCGGTGGTCGTTGTCGCCCGCCGACCTGCGCTCGGTGGACAGGCTCGACATCGGGTCGTTCGTGGCGGTGATCGGGGTCGGCCTGGCGTTCGGTGAGCTGCCCCAGCCGGCGCGTCGACTCGCCGGGCCGGTGGCCGAGATCCACCGCCGGATGAAGGCCAACTTCGACCCGACCGGACGGCTGAACCCCGGGCGCGAGCCGCGGCGACGCGTGATGGATCGCTGATGGATCTCGGCATCGACCAGGACGAACTGAACACGTGCGTGCAGTGCGGCCTGTGCCTGTCGGCCTGCCCGACGTTCCGCGTCACCGGCGACGAGACACATGTCGCCGCGCGGCCGCATCGCGCTCGATGCGCGAGGTGCAGCTCCACGATGCGCCGCTCACGCCCGAGGTCGTCACGGCGTTCGAGACGTGCGTGCAGTGCCGCGGGTGTGAGCCGGCGTGCCCGTCCGGCGTGCCCTACGGCCGGTTGATGGAGCGAACCCGCGAGGCGCTCGTCGAGCAGGGCGTGACGCCGGGTTGGCAACGCGTGGCGCTGTCGCCGCTCGATCATCCCCGGCTGCTGCGGGCCGGCTCCGTCGCCGCTCGGCATCGCCCAACGCCTCCACGTCGTGCCCAAACGCCTCGGCCTGTCCACCCCCATCCCCCTCCGCCAACCCCCCCCCCGAACCGCCAGCCCGTTTGCGGCGATGGGGCTGCGGCACCAAATCGGCACAAACGTGGATCGGCGGGCGGGTGTACATGTTCACCGGGTGCGTGATGGATGCGTGGCAGCGCGACGTCCATCTCGCCGGGCAGCGCGTGCTGGAGGCGGCCGGGTTCGAGGTGCTGCTCACCGGGGGGCTCGCGCCGTGCTGCGGCGCGCTGCATGCCCACGCCGGGTTCACCGACGACACACGATCGTTCGCCGAGCGGATGATCGCCCGACTCGAGCCCGACCTGCCGATCATCGTCGACTCGGCGGGATGCGGCGCGGCGATGAAGGACTACGGCCATCTGCTCGGGACGGACGAGGCCGCACGATTCAGCGAACGGGTCTTCGACATCCAGGAATGGGTGGCGATGCACGTCGGGCGGCTCCCCGACGCGGCGCCGCTCGACCTGCGGGTGGCGGTGCAGGATCCGTGCCACCTGCGACACGTGCAGCGCGTGCACCTGGCGACCCGGACCGTGCTGGGGCCGTACGTGCGCGAACTCGTCGAACTCGACGACGACGGGCTGTGTTGCGGGGCGGGTGGGGCGTACTCGATCTTCCAACCGGAGCTGGCCGACCAGATCCGCCAGCCGTAAGCTCGGCTCGATCGAGCGGGCCGCGCCCGACGTCGTCGCCAGCGCCAACCCCGGTTGCTCGATGCACCTGGCCGCCAAGGGTGTCCCGACGATCCACCCGATGCAGCTGGTCGACCGCGCCCTCCATCATCCGTCCGACACCCGATCCTGAACGCTTCCGACCGGGTTCACGCGGGTGAGCCGGGCGGGTGGAGCAACTCGAACCCTTCGCACACGATCGGCGTCGCCGACGTGAGCGTCTGCCCCTCCGGCATCGTGCGCTGCCAGAAGCGCGTGTGTTCGACCCGCCAACTGTCGAGCGAGCGGTCCCCCTCGCCCTCGCGGAACGCATGCTGCTCGCTGACCTGGCCGAACGGGGTGACCTCGACCTCGGTCGTGCGGATCAGCGCCCGCGGTCGGCCGCTGCTGTCGAGGATGATGGAGAGGTCGCCGACGGCGGGCATGGTCTCGCCTCCCTCCGTCGTAGTACCAGAGCAGCGACGCCGTGGCGGTCTTGGTGCCGTCGAGGACCAGTCCGAGCAGCTCGTCGGCGAGGGCGGGGATGTCGCCGAACGACCAGGCGGCGGTTCCGCCTCCTCCGTGAGTCCGGCGGCGGCGCGGGCGTCGTCCCAGAAATCGCCGATCGCCGCCTCGTCCTCGCCACTCCCGCCGGCCGCCGCGTCCCAGTCGTCCATCGTCCGATCCTGCCAGTGTGCGGCGGATGTCACACCGGTCACGGCGAATTGCGTGAGCACGCAACGATCGCTGCATATACGATACTGGTCGGTTCCGTATCGTATATGTGAGGTTCGAATGTCCAGAACGCCCAATCCAGCCGCCGACACTGTCCGGCGTACCCGCCGTCCGCGCCGCCATCGCAGCCATCGACGTCACCGATGCCGATGCGCTCGACTCGAAGGTGCACGAACGTCGATGGCTGATCCTCGCGGTGCTCTGCATGAGCCTGCTGATCATCGTGATGGACAACACGATCCTCAACGTCGCCATCCCGTCGCTGATGACCGACCTCGGCGCCAGCAACAGCCAGGTCCAGTGGATCGTCGACTCCTACGTCCTCGTCTTCGCCGGCCTGCTCCTCACCGCCGGCAGCCTGTCCGACCGGTTCGGCCGCAAGGGCGCCCTGCAGATCGGCATCGTCCTGTTCGGGATCGGCTCGGTCGCCGCCGCCATGTCGGAGACGGCCAACCAGCTGATCTTCACCCGTGCCTTCATGGGCATCGGCGGCGCGCTGATCATGCCCGCCACCCTGTCGATCCTCACCAACGTCTTCCGCGACCCGAAGGAGCGGGGCCGCGCCATCGCCGTGTGGGCCGGCTTCTCCGGGCTCGGAGTGGCGATCGGCCCGATGGTCGGCGGGCTCCTGCTCGAGCACTTCTCCTGGCAGTCGGTCTTCTGGGTCAACATCCCGCTCGGCATCACCGCCCTGGTCCTCGGTGCGTTCCTCATCCCGACGTCCCGCGACCCGCACAAGAGCAAGCTCGACCCGGTCGGTGCCGTCCTGTCGTTCGTCGGGCTCGGCACGCTCCTGTTCGGCATCATCGAAGGCCCGGGCGAAGGCTGGACCGACCCGCTAGGTGCTCGCCTCGTTCGCCATCGCGCTCGTGGCCATCGGCGGCTTCATCATCTGGGAGCTCACGAGCTCGTCGCCGATGCTCGACCTGTCGGTGTTCCGCAACGCCCGCTTCAGCGCGGCCAGCGGCACGATCACGATCGTGTTCTTCGCCCTGATGGGCTCGCTGTTCCTGATGACCCAGTACTGGCAGCTCGTCCACGGCTACTCGCCGCTCGAGGCCGGCATCCACCTGCTCCCGTACGCCGGCACGATGATGGTCGTGGCGCCGATGTCGGCCCGGCTGGTCGAGCGTTTCGGCACGAAGCGCATCGTGTTGACCGGCCTGACCCTCGTCACCACCGGACTGCTCCTGCTGTCGACGATCGCCGCCGACTCCCCGTACCCGATGGTGATCTCGTTCTTCATGATCATGGCCGCCGGGATGGGCATGACGATGGCTCCCGCCACCGAATCGGTGATGGGCGCCCTGCCTCGTGAGAAGGCCGGCGTCGGATCGGCGATCAACGACACGACCCGTCAGGTCGGCGGCGCCCTCGGTGTCGCCATCATCGGCAGCGTCGTGTCGAGCGTCTACGGCTCGAAGATCGCTTCCGCCGCTTCCGGGTTCGGGCTCGACGCCGAGCAGACCGGCGTCGCGGAGGCCTCGCTCGGAACCGCGCAGCGCGTGGCCGCATCGCTCGGCGACCAGGGTGCGGCCTTCCTCAGTGCCGCCAACGACGGCTTCGTCGACGCCCTGTCGATCGGACTGCGCATCTCGGCGTCGGTCGTCATCGTCGCCGCCATCGTGGCGTGGAAGTTCCTGCCGTCGCACGCTCGGGAGGCGACCATGCCCGGCATTCCGCTGATCGACCCGGTCGACGGGTCGGTCCCGTCGCACGACGTCGACAGCGACGGGTTCGTCATCGACGCGCACACCGTTCCCGTCGCCGGGAACTGACGCGCGGCGACCCGCCCAGCACGACGTACGGCGATGTCCGCATGAGCATTTCGAGCACAATGAGCCCCGTGACGGAGCCGTGTGACAGGCGACGACGACGACGCCGGTGGCCGACGGCGTCGATGTGTCGACACGCCGTCACCGCCGCGCGGTCGGCCGCGTTCCAAGGAACTCGACGCCTCGATCCTGAGTGCGACGCTGGAGTTGGCGTCGGAGGTCGGCATCAACGGCATGTCGATGGACGACCTCGCCCAGCGCGCCGGCGTGTCGAAGGCGTCGATCTACCGCCGGTGGCCGTCGAAGGAACTGCTCGTCATCGACGCCCTGCGCTCGGCGATGGGTCCGCTCGACGCGGTCGACACCGGTGACGTCGGCGGCGACCTGCGGGCGATCCTCGGCGACCTGGTCGCCCGCTTCTCGTCGAAGGAGCGGATGAACGACGTGCTCCCGCACCTGATCGAGGTGGCCACGCACGATCCCGCGCTGCGCGCCGAACTCGAGGCGTACATCCAGCTGCGGCGGGTGCCACTGCGGGCGAGCCTCGAACGGGGGGTCGCCCGCGGCGAGGTGTCCCCCGACGCCGATCTCGACACGCTGATCGACGCGCTGCTCGGGCCGATCATCTACCGCCGGCTGTTGACCGGCGGCACGATCGACACCGCGTTCATCGAGGGTCTGATGGCCCTCGTAGTGCCCGGTCGGTGAACTCGTCGGACGGGAAGAACAGCTCGACGGCGAGTTCGTCGAGGGTCACGTCGAGCGGCGTGCCGAACGTGGTGAGCGTCGTGAAGAACGACAGCGTCGCATCGCCCGCGGCGAGCACCAACGGCACGAGGATCGGTTGCTCGTCGGCGGTCGCCGCGGCGACCCGGCGGACGACCCGAGCCACGTTCGGGTAGCCCAGCACCTCCGACTCGATGTCGGCGAGCGCGGCGTCGCCGGTCAGCAGGATCGTCCGCCGCAGTTGGCGCACGAGGTATCCCGCCCACTCGTCGAAGTTGACGGTGCGCGCCGCCAGCCCCTCGGGATGCAGACAGAGCCGGAAGACGTTCGGCACCGGCGACAGGACCGACTCGGGCAGATCCACCGTGAACGCCCCCGCCGCGGCGTTGGCCAGGAGGATGTTCCACGTGCGGTCGATGACGACGCCCGGGTACGGATCGTGCGCATCGAGCATCCGCTGCAGCGACACCTTCACCTGGGCCATCGCCGGGTCGGACAGGTCGCGCGATGAATAGCGCGGAGCGAACCCGGCCGCGAGCAGCATCGTGTTGCGCTCGCGGAGCGGCACGTCGAGATGCTCCGCCACGGCGAGCACGAGCTCGGGGCTCGGCCGGGACTTGCCGGTCTCGACGAAGCTCAGGTGCCGGGTCGACACGCCGACGTCGAGCGACAGGTCGAGCTGACTGCGCCCCCGCCGGGTCCGCCAGTCGCGCATCAACGGGCCGATCGTCTGGGTTGCCACGCCGCAACGGTAACGGTCGGCCTCGCGGCACGACATGACCCGTCAGGTCATGTCGACATGACCGAACGGGTCATCGCCACCGTCACGAGCGGAGCGCACGATGGCTCCCATGACAGACACCACCACCACCACTCAGAGACGGACACCGCAACCATCGAAGCCAACCCACTGGCGGCGACCGTCGACACCCACCTCGCCGCCTACTGCGAGCCCGACCCGGCCCGCCGGAACGACCTGATCGCATCGGTCTGGTCCCCGGTGGGAGCGGTCTTCGACCCACCGTTCGAGGGAGCGGGGCACGACGGCATCTCGGCGATGACCGACACCGTGCTCACCCACTTCCCCGGCCACACGTTCCGCCGCACGAGCGACGTCGACGCCCACCACACGTTCGGGCGATACGGCTGGGACCTCGTCGCACCGGACGGGGCGATCGCGGTCAGCGGCACCGACATCGTCGAGGTCGACGACCGTGGACAGCTCACCCGGATCGTCGGGTTCTTCGGCGACGTGTCGCCGCTCGACCACTGAACCTGCCGGCGAATGTCCGCCCGGGGACTGTCCCCGGCGCGGACATTCTCGCTGTCGACTGGTCAGGCGATCGGGTAGCCGGCGATGCGGGCGGCGGCGTAGCCGAGGGTCAGCGCCGACGCCGCGAGCAGCGCGATGCGCGTCAGCCGGCTGGAGAACGACGCCGTGACGCCGGCGAAGAACAGCGCGCTCGCCATGAACAGCGTCGTGACGATGTAGTCGTCGGCGTTGCGACCTGCATCGTCGCCTTCGATGGTCGCCGCGAGCGCCACTTCGTCGTACTCCGTCGACTTGGCGAACAGGCCCGAGAGATACTCCTCGTTCTCGACGAGGTTCGGCGGCGGCTCGCCGGTCTCGTCGATGTAGGCCTGCCACTCGTCGAGCAACGGGAGGAAGGCCGGGCGGATGATCGAGGCCCGCAGGAACGTCTGCAGTGGTTCGTTGCCGTCGACGATCGCTTCCGCGTACTGGGCCACCGACGCCGCGTCGTACGCCACCTTCTGGGTCGCCAGCGCGTACTCGCGCGAGCCGTTGATCCGGGCGACCGCCGATGCGCGGGACGCGTCGGTCTCCATGCCGTTCCACTGCGACACCTGGTACGCGCACCACGCCGACCCCACGGTCGCCACCGCCAGCAGCAGCACCGTCAGCACCTCGATGATGCGGTACACCTGGACGGTGCCGCCGCCCTTCTGGTTCTGCCACGACGCCGCGGTCACAGTGAGTCGCCCTGCAGCTCGTCACGCACGGCGGCGATGTCCGATTCACCGTGTTGCGCTCCCGGCTGCATCGTGCTCGCCGCCCACCCCGCCGCCTGCGTGGTGAGCACCGTCGGAACGTGCTCACGGCCGTTCCACTTCTCCAGCAGGTCGTTCCAGGCCTCGATCTGGCGGTAGCGCAGCATCTGATCGTGGTCGAGCGATTCGTTGTCGGCCAGGAGTGCGGCGTCGTTCTCCACACGAGCCCGGCGCACCACGGCCAGCGCGTTCTCGCGTTCGAGTTCGGCACCGGCGCGGATCCTCGCCTGGACGACCTCGCCGGCCGGGCCGAGATCGACCTCGCGGAGGCTGAACAGCTTCAGCTGGAATCCGACGTCGTCGAGCGACGTGGCCAGCCCGGCGGCGATGCGGCGCTCGAGCGTGCCGTACCCCTCGCCGAAGATGTCGTTGATCGTCATGTCGCTCGACCCGCACTCGGCGATCACGCTCTGGCGGCTGACGTCGCGCAGCACCGACCAGATGCCCTCCGGGCCGTAGGTGTCGTGGACGCCCTGCAGCTTGCCGGGGATCAGCTGGCAGCGGACGGTGTACTGCACCTGCGCCGACGAGCTGTCGCCGAGGAACACCGACGCCGCCTCCTCGATGTAGTCGACGTCGGGGTTCGACTGCTGCAGCCCACCGGCGATCAGCGCGAGCTCGCGCGACGGGTACGTCTGGATCATCACCTTGCGCCACGGGCGCATGAAGTGCCGGCCCGGGCCCATGACCTTGCCCGTCGGCTTCCCGCGCAGGAGCGCCAGACCGAGCGTGCCTGGTTCGATCCGCACCGATGTCTCCAGCAGGACCAACCAGAGGATGAACAACAGCACCGGCCCGAGCACGAGCAGGAAGATCCAGAAACCGGCGTTCATAGCGGAGCTCCGTCCGTGAGATCGATGACCGAATCGATCACCGAATCGATCACTGCGTCGTCGTCGTTGTGGCTGTGGGTGAAGCCGAGTTCCCGTTCGATCGCGATCGTCTCCTTCGACCGGAACGCGAGGATGTAGGCGCGGCGGAAGCCGGCCGTTCGATTCCCGCCCGAGCCGTGCATCACCCGCTCGTTGTGCACGGTGACGTCGCCCTTGCGGATCGGGACGTCGACGACCACGTCGCTGTCGAGGAGATCCGTACCGAGCGCGTGGGAGGTGCCGCGGTCGCCGAACTGTGGAACGTGGGGTCGGATCGCCGGTTCGCCGACCGTGCCGGGCACGAAGCGCATGCAGCCGTTGTCGATCGTCGAGTCGTCGATCGCCAGCCAGAGTGTCGCCGTCCGCGTGTCGGGCGTGTCCGGCCAGTAGGCCATGTCCTGGTGCCAGGCGAACACGGCGTCGTCCTTGAACGGCTGCTTGGCGAGCAACTGGTCGTAGTCGAGCTCCATGCCGGCGCCGACGAGCTGCTCGGCGACCGACGCGGCCCGCCGCTCGAACACGTTGCCGACCCAGTCGGGGTGATAGCGCCGCGGCAGCATGACGTTGACGATCGAGAAGTCCTCCGGGCGCCTGCCGTAGTCGCCCGCCATGTCGCAGTAGTCCTTGCCGGGGACGTCGATCTCCCGGCGCAGGAAGCGGTCGTACACCTCCGACAGTTCGTCGACCTCCGCCGCGGTCAGCAGACCGGGCAGGTGCACGTAGCCGTCGGTGCGGAATCGCTCACGTTCGGTGTCGGCGACCGCGTACCGGTCGCCGTCGAGGCGTTCATTCATCGGGGGATTCTCGCACGCTGTCACGCCGCGCGTCGCGCACACTGTCGTCGCGCACGGTGTTCAACGACTCGACGGCGGTGAGCAGCGCGTCGCTGTCGAGCAGCGAGTCGTCGACCACGTCCACGCGCTCGGCGGGCCTGGAACGGCCCTCGTCGTCCAACCCGAAGTAGGAGCGCAGGGCGGCCGACCGCTGCGGCAGGACCCGGACCACGGGCAGCGCGAAGATGGCCTGGGACAGGCTGCCGAAACGATCGAACAGTGCGGCGTTGAGGCTGAACGCGAACGAGAGCGCCCGGCCCACGATGAACAGCCAGCCGAGTGCGACGACGGTGACGCCGATCCCGCCGTACAGATCGGACGCCCCCGAGATCCGATTGGGGATGTAGAGCTGGGACACCGCCTGCAGCCCGACGAACACGGTCGCGACGAACGCCGCGCCGGGCAGGATGGCGCCGGGATCGGTCGTCCCCCGCGGCAGGGTCGCCATCAGCAACGTGAACAGCACGACGTAGATCACGAAGCCGGCGCCGAACGACAACCCGGCGACGGCGACGCCCAACTCGTCGCGGATCTTGCCGATCACGAACGACACGAGCACGAGGCTCGTCATCACGGCGGTGATCGCGGCGATCGCCTTGACCTTCGCGGTGACCCGCCCGTTGGCCGACCAGGCGAGGTTGCTCGACGCGACGAGGGCCTTCGACAGCGAACGGCCGGCGCTCGCCATCAAGAAGAACCCGGTCAGCACGGACAGGAGCGAGGCGGTCGTGGACTGGTCGTGCGCCGACCGGATGTTCGTCGGCCAGCGCCCCGGAGAGGCTCCCCGCATCGGTGATCGAGTCCGACGACACGTAGCCGGAGAACAACCCGATCAACCCGACACCGAACACGACGCACGGCACGAAGAACAGGAACAACCGGAACGCGATCGCGCTGCCGAGCACGGTGCCCGCCGAGACACGGTCGCGCTCGTAGATCAGGAACCCGGCATCGACGAGGACGGATCGCTCGCGCAGCCGAGCGGCCCACGCCGTCGCCGTCGACGCTCGATCCCGCGCCGTCGCCTGGAGTCGCGCGACCCGGGTGACCGAGACGGTCGGAGCGTCGCCGGCCGCGGCCTCGATGCCGACAGGGTCGTCGTCGTCAGTCGTCACGACCTACTTCGTCGAGCCGGCCCGTCGACACGTCGTAGACGAAACCTCGGATGTGTTCCTTGTGCCTGACGAACGGCGTCAGCTGGAGCCGGCGGATCGACTGGCGGACATCGGCCACGGGATCGGTGAACGACTCGACCGACCAGTCCGGCTTGACACCGAGTTCGGCTTCGAGTTCGGCCTTGAAGGTGTCGTCGGAGACCTTCTGCAGGCCACAGTCGGTGTGATGCAGGAGGATCACCTCCTGGGTCCCGAGCAGTCGTTGCGACACGCACAGCGAGCGGATGACATCGTCGGTGATGACGCCGCCGGCGTTGCGGATCACGTGCGCTTCCCCGTGTTCGAGACCGAGGATGCCGAAGATGTCCATCCTCGAGTCCATGCAGGCGACGATCGCGAGGTGACGGCGTGGGGCGACGGCGAGGTCACCGTCGTGGAAATCGCGGGCGTACACGACGTTGTTGGCGAGCAGCGCGTCGGTGCTCGGGGTGAACGGGGGCTCGATCGGGGAGGCGCTCATGATGCTCCGCTCAGTCTGGCCGCTCGCGCCGGTTCGTGCACAGAGCGCTCCGCCCGGCCGGTGCGCGGCCCGCTCAGCCGACCTGGTTGCGCAGGTCGACGCCGGTCGTGATCCGCCGCAGGTTGTCGAGGAAGATCTCGGCGGCGCGGTGGGCCGTTCCGTCGCTCGTGCCCGAGTTGTGCGGTGTGACGATCACGTTGGGGAGGTCCCACAGGGCGTCGTCGGCCGGCAACGGCTCCGGCGTGAACACGTCGAGGCCCGCGCCTCCGAGGTGTCCGTCACGGAGGGCGGTGGTCAGCGCGGCCTGGTCGACGAGCTCGCCGCGTCCCACGTTGACGAACAGCGCATCGGGGCGCATGCGGGCGATGACGTCCGCCGAGATCAGGCCGGTCGTCTCGGGCACCAGCGGCAGGGCGACCACGACGACGTCGACATCGGCCACCACGTCGGCGAGCTCCGACAGCGGCCGGACCGGGTGCGGTTCGTCGCCGATCGCCCGGCGGCGCACGATCGTCGGGGCCATCCCGAAGGCGGCGGCGAGCCGGGCGACGTTCTCACCGATCGGGCCGTAGCCCGACCACGGCGATCGACAGGCCGGCGAGTTCGCGGTAGCGATTCGGGCCGCCATTCGTGGGCGGCCTGCGCCCGGAACAGCTCGGGCAGGCCCCGGCTCAGCGCGAGCAGGTACATCATCACCGTTCCGGCGATCGGTTCGGCGCTCGCCCCCGACGACGTGGTCACCCGCGCGCCGCGGTCGACGAACATGCCGAACACCGGGCTGTCGACCCCGGCGGACATCGTGTGCAGCCAGCGCAGGTTCGGCGCGCCGAGCGCGACCCGGAAGAAGGCGGGAGCCCGCTCCGGCCACGCATCGCTCGAGAAGAACGCCAGCGTGATGCGCTCCTGATCGGCCGCCGACACCGGCTCGTCACCGGACAGCGCGACGACGTCGAGATCCGGTGCGATCGCCCGCACGTCGTCGCCGTAGCGGGCGAGGAACGTGTCGGTGCAGAACAGCGTGTCCGTCGAGCCGATGTCCGTCGTGCCGGTCTCCGTCACGCGCGTTTGCGTCATCGGCGAAGCGTGTCAGGCGAGGAGTTCGTCGACGAATTCAGCGAACACGTCGGCGTTGCGCATCGTGTCGGCTTCGTCGTGCATCACCGAGATCAGCCACTGGTCGTCGAGGCCCGGCGGCAGCATGACGCCGCGGTTGATGCCGTAGATCCACTGGGCGAACGCGAGGTCGAAGTAGGTCGCCTTGTAGTCGCGGTAGTTGCGAATCGGCCGCTCGGCCCACGTGACGCAGCCCTTGGCCCCGAACTGGATGGTGTGCGCCGGCACGCCCGTGCGATCGATCACCGCGTTGACCGCGGCGATCATGCGCTCGTTGCGGGCGATGGCCGCGTCGACGGTCTCGACGGTGCAGGCCTCGGTGAGCGTGGCCTTGGCGGCGGCCATCACGAGCGGGTTGCCGTTGTAGGTGCCGAGGTGGAGCACCTCGCCGGTGGTGATCAGATCCATGTACTCGGCCTTGCCGCCGAACGCACCGACGGGGAACCCGCCGCCGATCGACTTGGCCAGGCAGACGAGGTCGGGCTGGACACCGAAGTGCTTCGTGGCCCCGCCGTAGCCGGCGGTGATGCCGGTCTTGACCTCGTCGAAGATGAGCAGCGTGCCGTAGCGCGCGGTGATCTCGCGGACGGCCTCGAGGTAGCCGGGATCGGGCAGGCAGATGCCGATGTTCTGCATCACCGGTTCGACGATGAACGCCGCGACCTCGCGTGACTTCAACGCCCGCTCGAGCGCGTCGGCGTCGTTGTACGGGATGACGATGACGTCGTCGATCGTGCCCTGGGTGATGCCGGCGGACTGCGGAATCGAGTGCGGCGCATCGGCGGGGCCGGCCTTGTCGAGCGGCGGCTTGTTCGAGATCATCACCTCGTCGTGGTGGCCGTGGTAGCCGCCCTCGACCTTGACGAGCTTCTCGCGCTTCGTGACGCCGCGGGCGAGGCGGATGGCGTCCATCGTCGCCTCGGTGCCGGAGTTCGTCGGGCGCCACATCGGCAGGTCGTAGCGATCGGCGAGCAGCTCGGCGACCTCGGCGTCGAGTTCGCACGGCGTGACGTACAGCGTGCCGCTGTCGAGCTGGGCCTCGACGGCGCGTCGCACGGCCGGGTTCATGTGGCCGGCGAACAGCGCGCCGAAGCCCATGTCGTAGTCGACGTACTCGTTGCCGTCGACGTCGATCATGCGTGAGCCGGCGGCGTGCTTGACGACGATCGGGTGCGGGTCGTACGCCTGGAAGCTGGACGGAACGCCGGCGGGCAGGACCTTGCGG
Source organism: Ilumatobacteraceae bacterium (assembly GCA_963772085.1). Taxonomy (GTDB): domain Bacteria; phylum Actinomycetota; class Acidimicrobiia; order Acidimicrobiales; family Ilumatobacteraceae; genus Sva-07. Next base: position 89,270 of record CAVYWH010000011.1, on the reverse strand, counting down.
GCCCGTTCGGTCGCTCGTTGCGAACCGGCGGTCCGCTGGGAGTAGATCACCATCTCGCGTGCGGTGATCGCCTTGGCCGCCTCGATGAGTCGGGCGAGCTCGTGATGAGCCGCTCCCGAACCGGGCGGTGCTGTCGTGACAGTTTTCGAGTCGGTCACGGACATGAGATATCAACCCCTATGTGATGTTCGGGTCGACATACGCCGGCTCCGATTCGCACCAGCGTAATGCCTGAGCCGCCGCCCTGCGCCCGGCCGTCCGCCACAGCCCGCTTCGTCGGTGGGACGCCGTGCGGCCAGACTGGATGGCATGAAGACAGCCGCCACCGACATGCTCGGCATCGAGTTCCCGATCTTCGCGTTCAGCCACTGCCGTGACGTCGTCGCTGCGGTCTCGAAAGCCGGCGGGCTCGGGGTGTTGGGTGCGGTCGCCCACTCGCCCAAGCAGCTCGAGATCGACCTCGCGTGGATCGAGGAGGAGATCGGTGACCGCCCGTACGGCGTCGACCTGATCGTGCCGGCGAAGTACGCCGGCGACGAGGGTGGCGGCTACACGCTCGACGACATCGTGCAGCTGATCCCCGACACGCACCGCGCCTTCGTCAACGACATCCTCGCCCGATACGAGGTGCCGGAGCTGCCGGCCGACGACGACACCCGCGCCGGCACGTCGATCTCCGGCCACGACGGCAACGCGCCGTTCAGCGCCAACTCGGCCGGCCCGCAGTTCGAGATCGCCCTGGCCTACAAGACCGCGTTCGTCGCCAACGCGCTCGGGCCGCCGCCGCAGTTCCTCATCGACCGGGTGAAGGAGGAGGGCCGGCTGATCGGCGCACTGGCCGGGCGACCGCAGCACGCCGAGCGTCACCAGGCGGCCGGCGTCGACCTGATCATCGCCCAGGGCTCGGAGGCCGGCGGGCACACCGGCGAGATCGGCTCGATGGTGCTGATCCCCGAGATCGTCGACGCGGTCGACATCCCGGTGCTCGGCGCGGGCGGCATCGGGCGCGGCCGGCAGATGGCTGCCGCGATGGCGCTCGGCGCGCAGGGCGTGTGGTGCGGGTCGGTGTGGCTCACCACCGACGAGGCCGAGACGCATCCGGTGGTCAAGGAGAAGTTCCTGGCGGCGACGTCGGCCGACACGATCCGCTCGCGGTCGCTGACCGGCAAGCACGCCCGGATGCTGAAGTCGGCGTGGACCGACGAGTGGGAGCGCGACGACACGCCCGACCCGCTCGGCATGCCGCTCCAGCCGATCCTCACGACCGAGGCGCAACGCCGGATCTCCCGGGCGGCCTACACCAAGGGTTCGGGTGCCGAGAAGCTCGCCAACTACTTCGTCGGCCAGATCGTCGGCACGATGAACCAGCCGAAGAGCGCCGGCCAGGTCGTGATCGACATGATCGAGGAGTTCATCGAGTCGGTCGAGTCGCTCGCCAAGCAACTCGAGTACTGAGCCTGGCCGCCCGGGGACTGTCCCCGGGCGGTCATTCTTCGAGCGGTACGGTCAGCGCACGTTGCCGGACGGCAGCAGCGTCACGATCGGCTGACCCGTGCGGAACACGGTGATGTCGCCGTCCTCCGACACCTTCAACACGGCGAGGGCATGGTGCGACAGCGACTTCGCGGCGGCCGTGCGGGCACCTTCGTGCTGGCTGTCGGAGCTGCTGATGATCGCCCCGTACGCGAGCAGGCGGCCCTCACGATCGAGGATCGTCGCACCGTCGAGCTCGCCGAAACGCGCCAACGTCTGCGCGTCGAGATCGCTGGCGTCGATGAGGTGGTGCAGTCGGGTCTCGGGGCGCATCGCGTCGACGTCGGATTCGTTGCGCAGGTCGTAGCGGTCCTTGATGGCGACGACGCCGTCGAGCACATCGGGGCCCTCGACGACCCCGAAGATCGCCCCGCCCGACCGCATCGACACGATCAACGACGCGCTGACGATCAGGTCGACGGCCCGCCCGCCGCCGATGGCCGTGCCGATCGCCTTGGAGAGCCAGAGCGGGAACGCCGACCAGTGCTCGCTGCGGCGGATCACCAGCGGCTGGCCGTCGAGGAAGGTCCAGATGCTGCGGTCCTCGCGGAGGAAGAACCCGATCCCGCCGAGCTGGCGGGTGGCGAGCGCGACGAGCGATCCGCGGTCGACGAAGTCGAGGTCGACCTGCGGTCCGGTGACCGCGCTCGGATGGAGCCGATCGGGACGATTCGCCTGCAGCTCGGTCCTGGCCCGGCCGTGCTGGTCGACGATCAGCACCGAACGTTGGCCGTCGAACAGCAGCGGGCTGCGCTTGGCGTCGCGGAGGCCGGCCGGGTAGGGCACGGAAAGGCGGGGTTCGTCGTCGATCGCATCGGTGATGACCACGCCGTGGGTGAGATTGCGGGACTCGACGCGTGCGCCGCTCAACTCGATGAGGTACTCCAACGTCTCGGCGAGCAGCTGGGTCGAGGTGCACTCCGGCTCGTTCCACCCCTGGTGGTGGCTGAGCAACTCGACCACGACGGTGTCGCGCAGCGCCCGATCGAGCGCCGGACTCAGCTGGCCGTTGTGCCCGATCGGGGCGTGGCGGAACGACTCCGCCGCCCGGAGCGCCGCCGCCGGGACCACCAGCAAGGCCTCGGGGAACGACTCGACCCTGGCACCGGCACGGGCGCTGAAGCCGACCGTGATGGTGGTGATCCACCCGGGATGCACCTCGGCCGACGCTTCCGCGACCACCACTTCGTCCTCGGTCGTCTCGTCGACGGCGGCCAGTCCGGTGGGGGCTGCCGCGCCGACCGGGTGGTACGTGAGCCGCACGCGCGAGGTGCCGAGCAGCTCGGCGACGAACGTGCGGATCGCGGCGCCGACCGGATCGGTGTCGATCTCGCCCGAGAACTCCCGGGAGAAATCCCCGGTGAAGGCACCCACGAGTTCGCCAGTGGCTACGGCATCGCCCATCGCCCGCAAGTCTCGCATGACATCGGCGGATCCGGGCGAGGGTGGTTTTCGGTCACGGTTCGGGCACCGTATGGCCGTGCATCGCTGTGCCGCCGAGTGCGAATCCGACCGCGTCGAGCCGGAGGTGTCCGCATGACCTCGGTGCGAACGGTCGATCTCGCCGTCATCGGCGCGGGGCCGGCGGGTGCCGCCGCGGCGATGCGCGCCGCACGGTCCGGAGCGTCGGTGATCGTGTTCGACAAGGCTCCGTACGGCCGCGACAAGGTGTGCGGCGACGGCCTGACGCCGCGGGCCGTCGGCGCGATGGAGGAGTTGAAGATCGACATGGCCGGCGCGCACCCGATCCGCGGGTTGCGGATGATCGCGGGCAAGCAGGTCCGTGAACTCGACTGGCCGACCACCGATCGGTTCCCGAGCCACGGCGCCGTGTGGCCGCGCCGCCGGCTCGATGCGGCGCTGATCGACGCGGCTGCGGAGTCCGGCGCCGAGGTGGTGTGGGAGACGGAGGCGATGCCGGTGATCGAGGACGGTCGGGTCGTCGGTGTCGATGCCGGCGGCCGGCGGGTCGATGCCGCGATGACCGTGGTGGCGTGCGGCGCCCAGGGTCCGGTGGCCCGCCTGCTCGGTGCGGAACGGGTGGCCGACGAGCCGTTCGGGCTGGCGATCCGGACCTACGCCGCGACCCCTCGGCACGCCGATGCCCATCTCGAGGCCTGCCTCTCGCTCCGCGACGAGCACGGCACCCCGATCCCCGGGTACGGCTGGATGTTCCCCGCCGGCGACGGCACGGTCAACATCGGCGTCGGCGCGCTGTCGACGATGAAGGGGTTCAAGAAGCTGAACCTCAACACGCTGCTCGAGGCGTACCGGCGAGTGGTGCAGGACGACTGGGACCTCGGCCCCAACCTGGAGCGACCGCGGGCATGGCGGCTGCCGATGTCGGCGGAGCGTCGCCACGGACCGGGCTGGGTCGCGGTCGGCGATGCGGCGGGGCTCGTCAACCCGATGAACGGGGAGGGCATCGACTACGGGTTGGAGTCCGGCATGCTCGCCGCCGACCTCTTTCTCGACGATCCTGCGACGGCGCCGACGCGTTACGACCTGCAGGTCGGCGAACGCTTCGACGGATTCCTGCGCACCGGTCGGCGGTTCTCGTTCCTCGTCGGCCATCCGTGGATCCTGCGGCCGGGACTCCGCCTGTCGGTGAGCACCGACGCGATCGCCAACATCACGCTCGCCGTGATGGGAAACCTGGTCGACAACACGACCCCCGGTGCCGCCGGCCGGGTCATGAAGATGGCGGACAGGGCGCTCGGGCTCGCCGATCCGGTGCTCCGCAAGACCCGCGCCAAGGGCTGACACGCAGGCGGCCGATCCGCGATGATCGGTCGTGTGGCCGCATCGAAGACCTCGCCCGTGATCGCCCTGCTCCGCGGCATCAACGTCGGCGGGAAGAACAAGCTCGCCATGGCCGACCTGCGGGCGATCGCCGGCGACATCGGGTTTCCCGATGCAACGACCTACGTCCAGAGCGGCAACATCGTGCTTCCGTCGGTGCCGGCCGGCCGCGTCGGCACGGTTGCGTCGCAGTTGCACGCGGCCATCGAGGAGCGGACGGGGCTGGACATCCCCGTGATCACCCGCACCTTCGAGGAGTGGCAGGCGATCATCGATGCCAACCCGTTCCCCGCCGCGGCGGCCGACGGCACGAAGCTCCACGTGGTCGTGCTGGATGCGCCCGTGACGAAGGCGCTCGCCGGGTTCGATGCGCGCGTCGTTCGCGCCGGAGGAAGTGGAGTTCGGCGAACGCGTGGTGTACCTGTCGCTGCCGGACGGCATGGGCCGCAGCAAACTCGCCGTCGCACTGCAACGCGTCGGCAACGCGAAGTCGGGCACCGCCCGCAATTGGCGAACGGTGCTGGCGCTCGCCGACCTGGCGAAGGGGTAGGCGGCCCGCACCAGCCGGCATTCGCGCGTCTCCGGCGAGGCTGTCACACCCCCTGAGTACTGTTGATCTCACCGACTTCCCCGATTCGTTTCATCAGTCGAACGATCGGAGTTTCCATGAGTTGTCGAGGACGTGAGTGCAACGGTGGCGTTGTTGCTCGCCGCTTCGCCTGATGTCGCTGAGCGTGACGAGGTGGCGGTGATCGTGCGCCGGTCGCGGGAGGTGCGGTCGTGGCTCGATTCGATCGATGTGGCGTGTGCCCGCCGCACCCGTGAGTTGGCGGCGGCCGGGTCGTGCCGAGCCGGCGGAGTCGTTGTTGGGTGACGCCGGGCAGCGCTCGACGCGTGAGTCGACCACGATCAACAAGCGGGTACCGGCCTGTGACGCGATGCCGTTGTTCGAAGCGGCGTTGGCGGCCGGTGAGATCTCCGGTGGGCATGTCGACGCGGTGGCGGCGGTGTTGGTCGGTCTCGATGACGAGATCCGCGTCGGCGTTCATCGCCGAACAGACCGCGTTGTTGGCCGCCGCTCGCCGTGAACCGGTCGAGGAGTTCCGCAGCCGGGTGCCGCAACCTGGTGCGGTTCCTGATCGCCCAACGCGATCAGCGCACCGGGGCCGACACCGAGATGGCCGTGTTGGAGCGGCAACGGGCGGCGTCGAAGATCCGCCAGTGGGCCGATCACGAGACGGGGATGCATCACACCCATGTCGAGCTCGACCCGGTGCGCGGCGCGAAGTTGAAGAAGGCGTTGGCCGACATGCTGCGCCGACACCGCAGCGTCGAGGCCAACGCCGGGGTGCCGTGGAACCAGTTGGAGGTCGACTCGTTCCTGGCCGGCATCGACCGTGCCGTCACCACCGACCCGAGCCCGCCACACACCGACACCGCGACCGGCGACGCCGACCACGGCCGCGACCGACGGCGACGACGCACGGTTGCGATCACGGTGATGGGACGCCGGGTCGCCGGGTCGCCGGCGGATCTGCGGATCCCCGAGATCGGGGTGTTCATCGACCTGGCCACCCTGCTCGACGGGCTGCACGAACACGGCATCTGTGAGACCTACGACGGCACCCCCATCCCCGTGGCCCAGGTCCGGCGAATGTGCTGCGACGCCAACATCATCCCCTACGTCCTCAACGGCGACGGCGAAGTCACCGACCTCGGCCGATCGACCCGCACCGTCACCCGGGCCCAACGACGAAAACTCCGGGCCATGCACAACACCTGCGTCGGCCACGGCTGCCAGGTGTCCTTCGAGCACTGCCAGATCCACCACGTCATCTTCTGGCGATTCAACGGCCGATCCGACATCTCCAATCTGGTCCCCGTGTGCTCCAAACACCACCACCTCGCCCACGAAGGCGGCTGGACCCTGACCATGACCCCCGACCGCACCGTCACCTGGACCAGACCCGACGGCACCATCCACTCCACCCACAACACCATCAACCGCACACCCCAACGCCGCGGCATCGCACGAGGACGAAACGGCGAAGGGCGCAGCATGAACGCACACCGACCACCTGGCGTGAAGCGCTCACGGCCTGGCCCTGGCCGGACGCTCAGCAGTTCGGGTAGTTCGGCGCTCAGCTGAACGCGTCGAGGACCGGGGCGAAGTCGTCGAGGGAGCGGACCACGAAGTAGGTGATGCCCCACCGATCTCGACATGTCTGGATGTGGTCGACGATCTCGTCGACCGATCCGATCATCAGATACGGGATCACCGCCGCGTCGGCCATCGACAGATCGCCGATCTCACTCGCAGGCCTCCGCCAGGCCGGCGTCTCGATCGTCGGTGATCGTGAACACCTGCACGAGCGCGTTGAACTCGAGGTCGTCCCAGCGGTCGCCGGCGCCGGCGCGGACCTGCTCGATCTGGGCGTCAGGTGGTCGGCGGTCCAGTTCACATCGTGCTCGATGGCCGTCCGGCGAGGGTTCGCCGAGGCCCTGCAGGCCGACGATGTCGGCGAGCTCGCCGGCCGCGCCGAGCAGCCGGGCGCCGTTGCCACCGACCAGGATCGGCAGTTGCTCCTGGGTCGATCGGCCGACCTCGGCACCGCGACACGTGGACGTGCTCGCCGTCGAAGTCGACGGTCTCACCGTCGACCAGGCGGCGGATGACGCCGACGCTCTCGATCAGTCGTTCCTTGCGAACCGCTGGCGGATCGAATTGCAGACCCGGTGGCGGTGTACTCGTGCGGCGTGTGTCCGGCGCCGAGCCCGAGTTCGAACCGACCGCCCGACAGCCGGTCGAGCGTCACCGCCTCCCATGCCAGCTGCACCGGATTGCGCATGTCGTTGTTCAGCACGAACGTGCCGAGGCGGATCCGGGTCGTCGCCGCGGCGATCGCCGCCAATGTGAGCATCGGCGACACACGGGGCTGGCCGACGTGATCGCTCGTGGTCACGACGTCGAAGCCGAGTTCCTCGGCACGGCGAGCGGCCGCGACCGGATCGGCGAGATGCTCGCCGGAGAGCTGGAAGCCGAACCGAATCGGCCGGCTCATTCGATCTCCTGTGCTCCGAGCCGCCATGCCGCCACGACCAGGGCGACCACCGCGACGATCAACGGCACGACGATGCCGACGGCGAGGGAGAAGTCGGCGAGGTCGAGATCGGCACCGGTGCGATCGACGAGGATCGAGCGGGTGTACTTGCGCAGCGCGAACCGGGCGACCCCGGGCCCGGCCTGGGCGATGAACCCCTCCCAGATCAGGATGTAGGCGAGACCCCACACGATGAACCGTTTGAGCCACACCCCGAACAGGGTGAACACGGAGACGTACGAGATCACGGCGACCACGCCGGCGATGATCGTGCCGGTGACGATGCCGCTGCCGGCGCCGGTCAGCACCGCCGCGAGCACGACCGGGATCAGGGTGATCGGTGCGGTCAGCGTCATCGCCGCCAGCGCCGCACCGACCACGATCGGCCAGCGGTCCATCGGGCGCAACCAGAAGTAGACGAGCGTCTTGTCGTCGCGGAGGTCGCCGATCGCCGCGCCGCCGAACACCAGGGCGACGACGGGAACGACGACGGCGAACCCGAGGCTGGCGATCAGTTGTACGGCGTCGTCGAGATCGGCGTCGCCCTGGCCGAGCGCGAACCCGGCGATGGTCGACACCAACGCGAGCAGCGTCAGCGCGATGATCCGGCCGCGGCTGGTGAGTTGGCGCAGCACGACCCGGTACGTGATGGCCAGCGCACGACCCGGTGGCACCGATCGGTCCGTGCCTGCCGCCGGGCGTTCGAGCGTGCTCATCGCCGCTCCACCAGATAACGGAACACCGACTCGAGATCGTCGTCGAGCGGGCTGACCTCGGTCAGGCGCACGCCGAGTTCGACGGCGATCGGCGCGAGGGCACGGCCGATGGCATCGGCATCGTTCGTGTCGACCGTGACCGACTCGTGGTCGAGCGTGAGCCCTGCGACCAGGCCGCGTTCGACGAGCGCCGTCGCCAACTTGCGAGGGTCGGACGCGCCGAGCCGGATGCGATGCGGACGATCGTCCATCAGCTCGCGCAGGTCGCGGTAGTCGCCGCTCGCGACGAGCCGGCCCTGGGCGATGACCAGCACCCGCGAGCCGAGGCGGCTGACCTCGTCGAGCACGTGGCTCGACACGAGCACGCAGCGACCGTCGTCGCCGAGGCGGTGGAACAGCGCGGTCAGCCGTCGTCGCTGCACGGGATCGAGGCCGGTGAGCGGCTCGTCGAGGATCAGCACCTCGGGATCGTTCACCAGGGCCGACGCCACCTTCACGCGTTGGCGCATCCCCTTGGAGAACTGTCCGACCGGCTTGTCGCCGACGTCGGCCAGGTCGACCTGCTCGAGCGCCCAGCGGGCGACCTCGGTCGGCGAGTCGACGCCGTGCGTCTGCGCCGCCACCGACACGAAGTCCAGCGCACTGACGTGGTCGAACAGCGCGTCCTGCTGCGGGACGAGCGACACCCGACCGCGCACCGAACGATCACGGCGCGGATCGGCACCGAGCAGTTCGACCGTGCCCCGCGACGGGCTGGTGAGGCCGCACATCATCCGGAACAGCGTCGACTTGCCCGCACCGTTCGGTCCGAGCAACGCGGTGACACCACCGTTGATGGCGAAGCTCACATCGCTCACCGCCACGACCGAACCGAAGAACTTCGACACCCCGTTCACGGCGATCATGCCGGTGAGCGGTGCGGCGGAGGCGACGTCCGCCGCCACGATCGCACCGGCCGGCGGCCCCGACGGTGGGGCGAACCCCGGCCCGCCGCCGTCCGATGGTTGCGCGGTCATCGGGCGATCACCAGCTTCGAGTAACGCCAGATCACGATGGCGATGCCGACCGCGGTCCACACGATGTTGGCGGCGACCACCGCCAACGTCGACACCTCCGGGAAGTCGCCCGCCTGACCGTAGATCCGGTTGACCAGCTCGAACGGCATCGAGAACAGCGAGATGGTCCACCAGTACGGCGACAGCCCGGCCCCCTCGACCAGGGCCGCGGCGAGGATCGGCGAGGCGAGCACGATGAGCACGATGCCGATCGCCGCGAACGCCCGTCGGTCGGTGAGGCTCGACGCCGCCATCGAGACCGACGTGAGCGCCGCCGACACGGCGATGCCCGACACCAGGATCCGCAGCAACGTCGCCATCCAGTTCCCCACACCGTCGGGACCCGAGCCGTCGAACGTGTAGCCGAGCAGCACGAGGATCGGCGGCCCCAGCGTGACGAGGCCGAGCGTCACCGCGACCGCGATCATCTTGGCGGTGAGGTAGGTACCGCGGTGCAACGGCGTCGACAGGTACATCGCCAGCATCCCGTTGCGCCGGTCCGACACCAGCACCTCGGGGGCGACGAGGGCGGAGAACAGGATGATGGCCAGCGTGATGAAGCCGTAGTAGCTGGCGTAGTCGGCGACCTCGTTCGGATCGAGGAGGTCGCCGGGGATGAGCACCGAGATGCCGACGAACACGATCGCCGGCACGTACGCGATGACCACCGCGGCCACCGGGAAGATCTTCGTGCGCGCCGGGCGGCCGAGGCCGAGCGTCGCCCGGATGCTCTCGATGCTGACGCTGCGGATCGCCCCGGCGACCCCCGAGCGCGGACCGTCGTAGGGCTGGAACCCGCGTGCCGCGATCTGGGCGTCACCGCGCATGCTCACGGTCGACCGGCCCGTTCCGCCTCGTCGGCCCAGCGGGACCTGGACTCGTGGAGCGAGAAGATGTCGTCGAGCGAGCGGCGTCGTTGGGCGAGACGGCGGATCCGGCCGTTCGCAGTGGCCACGCACGCGCGCCGCGAGATCGAACAGTTCGTCGTCGGTGCGGCCACCGATCTGCAGCACCGGGCCGGTCCGGTCGACCGTGACGACCGTCGGCGAGCAGCAGCCGCTCGACCTCGTCGATCGAGTCGGGGCGATCGGCCAGCTCGACCAACTCCACCTCGATGCCGCCGGACACGCCGGCCAGCTCGTCCATCGAACCCTGGGCGACGAGCACGCCGTGATCGAGCGCCACGACGTAGTCGCACACCCGCTCGACCTCCTCGAGCACGTGCGACGACAACATGACGTCGATCCCGAACTCGCGGTTGACCTGGCGGATGATGTTGAGCATCTCGTCGCGCTGCACCGGGTCGAGACCGTCGGTGGGCTCGTCGAGCACGATGAACTTCGGGTCGGCGGCGATCGCCTGGGCGAGCTTCACCCGCTGCCGCTGACCGGTCGACATGGTGCCGAGGGCGCGGAACCGCTCCTCGCCGAGACCGACGAGATACAGCGAATCGCTCGCCCGGCTCCTGGCCTCGTCGCGCGGGAGCCCCTTCACCTCGGCGAGGTGACGGACGAAGTCGTAGGCCCGCAGATCGTCCGGGAGCACGTTGCGCTCGGGCCCGTAGCCGATCATCGCCCGCAGGGTCGGGCCGTCGGATCCGGGATCGAGCCCGAGGACGGTGATCGACCCCGCCGTCGGCTTCAGGAGCCCGAGGGTCAGCGAGATCAGCGTCGTCTTGCCGGCGCCGTTCGCCCCGACGAGACCGGTCACGCCCGGAGCTCACCGACAGGTCGAGACCGTCGAGCGCCTTGGTCGACGGGAACTCCATCACCAGCCCACTGGTCTCGATGATCGGTGACATCGCCCGGAAGTCTTGCAGCTGCCGTCCCCCAGTGAACGTGCAGCACCTGCCGGCGGCCGGCGTCAGCGCGCGATGCTGCCATGGCGATCGTCAGGTTCGGCGGACGATGACGCTGCCGACGGAGTAGCCGGCGCCGAACGAGCAGATCACGCCGACGTCGCCCTCGACGAGATCGCGACGGTGCTCGTGGAACGCGATGATCGAGCCGGCCGAACTCGTGTTGGCGTACTCGTCGAGCACGGTCGGCGCTTCGTCGTCGGTCGGCAGTCGTCCGAGCACGCCCTTGGCGATCAGCTGGTTCATCTTCAGGTTGGCCTGGTGGAGCCAGAAGCGACGGACGTCGGCGGCGGTGAATCCGGTCGCCTCGAGGTGGGCGGTGATGTGCGCGGCCACCATCGGGCACACCTCGCGGAACACCATCTGGCCGTTCTGGCGGAAGATCAACTCGTGCGGATCGCGCTCGCCGTCCTCGGCGATGTTCAGGAACCCGAAGTCGTTGCGGATGTTGTTCGAGAACTGCGTGGCCAGCTTGGTGCCGATGATCTCCCACCGCTCGGTCGCCGACCGCATCGTCGGAGCGTTCGAGCACGAGCGCGGTGCACGCGTCGCCGAAGATGAAGTGGAAGTCGCGCAGCTCGAAGTTGTTGTGGCCGGAGGTGATCTCGGGGTTGACGACCACGACGCAGTCGGCCGAGCCGTTGCGCAGCGCATCGACCGCGGCCTGGATCGAGAACGTGGCAGAACTGCAGGCGACGTTCATGTCGTAGGCCCACCCGCCTGCGCCGAGCTCGTTCTGGATCTCGATCGCCACGGCCGGATAGGCGCGCTGCAGGTTCGAACAGCCGACGATCACCGCGTCGACGTCGGCGCCGGTTCGCCCGGCCTGGGCGAGCGCCTGCGAGGATCGCCGGCATCGCCATCTCGGCCTGGAGCCCGAGCTGGTTCTCGTCGCGCAGCTCCAGGCGCGGCCGCATCCGGTCGGGGTCGAGCACCCCCGCCTTGTCGACGACGTGTCGCGACTTGATGCCGGAGGCCTTGACGATGAACTCCTCGTCGGGCAGCGCCCGAGCAGGCCAGCGAGCCCGATTCGATCTCGGCCGCGTGCTCGTCGTTGAACCGGGTCGCCGACGCCGTGAGCGACTCGACCAGTTCCGCGTTCGTGACCACCTCGGGCGGTGCCCACAATCCGGTGCCGGTGATCGAAACACGCTCGCGTGAGCCGGCCGGCTGCAGTAACGGGGAAGTCGACATGTCACCGACGCTAACCGATTCCGGCCGGACCGCCGGGCACGGGTCCGGGACCACCGGCGTGCTCGAGTCAGCGCCCGTGTCGGTCCAGGTGCGAACGAGCGAGCGCAGATTGTCGATGCCGTCGCCCTTGCTGGCACTCACCCAGACGATGTCACCGAGGTCGAGCGAGCAGCCGGCCGCCAGATCCTTGCGGCGCGTCGCCCGCTTGGCCGACTTGACCTTGTCCATCTTCGTCGCCACCACCGTGTGGGGGATCGTGTTGTAGCGGAGCCAGTCGAGCATCTGGGTGTCGAGCTTCGTCGGGCCGATCTCGCCGTCGACGAGCACGAAGACCATCGCGAGGTTCTCCCGTTCGAGGAGGTAGCCCTCGATCATCGCCGGCCAGTCCTTGCGGATCGACTTCGACGCCTTGGCGTAGCCGTACCCGGGCAGGTCCATCACGGTGCCGGTCGCGGCCGCCTCGGCCGCGCGTCGCACCTGGCGCGGCACCGCCCGGTCGACGCTGAACAGGTTCAGGAGCTGGGTCCGGCCCGGGGTGTTCGACACCCGTGCCAACTGCTTCTGGTTGGCCAGCGCGTTGATCAGCGACGACTTGCCCACGTTCGATCGGCCGACGAACGCGACCTCCACCGGTGAATCCGGCAGGTCGCTCACCTTCGTGCCCGACTGGACGAACGTCAGGCGCAGCGGCGGACTCATGCGACCAATCTGGCAGAACCGACGAGCCCGGGTCGTGCATCCCGGCGTCGTCAACCGCTGACGAGCGAGGCCAGCGCCCAGACCGCGGCGACGAAGCCGAGGAGGGCGAACGCCAGGCTGCGCACGACCGGCGCCCGTTCGAGGTTCGTCTCGTCGAGCTGACGCTCGGGCGGCTTGATCACGGCGAGCAGGTTGCCGACGAACAAGCGCGCCGCCGACCGCCAGCACCAGGTACGCCAGGAGATCCTCGCCAAGGAACATTCCCCCAGGATGCCGTCGTCCGACCCGATCTGGCACACGCGACCGACGCACCCGAACCTGGCATCGGGCCTGCCGCTCGCTTCCGTCGGCCGCTCGTGCGAGACTTTGCGCATGGGCTTCCACCACGTCGCACTCGCCACGAACAACACCGAAGCGACGCACCGCTTCTACACCGAGGTCATGGGCTTCGAGCTCGTCAAGGTGGTGGCGTCCGAGACGCCCAACGCCTCCCAGCCCGAACGGCGACGGCTTCAGCAAGCACTTCTTCTACAGCACCGCGGGAACCGACCCGAGCCAGCCCGAGTCGGGCGATCCCGGGATGATCGCGTTCTGGGAGATCCACGACCCGGCGATCGGCACCGACTTCAGCGTCGACATGAACAAGGCGGCCGGCCTGCCGTGGTGGGTCAACCACATCGCCTTCGACGCGCCGACACGCGAGTCGCTCGACGCCCACCGCCGGCGCTGGCAAGAGCACGGCCACACGGTGCTCGAGGTCGACCACGAGTTCTGCGTGAGCATCTACATCCGTGACCCGAGCGGCAACATGGTCGAGTTCTGCCACACGACGCGGCCGTTCACCGCCGAGGAGCAGGCCACCGCTCTCGCCCTGCTGAACGACCCGCGTCCGCACCTCGAGAACGACGCCAGGGCCACCATCCACGAAGCGGTCACGGTCGGCGCCTCGTCCTGAGCCGACCAGGCGTGCAGTGCTGCCAGGCACGATCGCGCACGCGTCTGATCCGCCATCGCGGTCCGCCCGAGTCGATGGCGGCGTGAACCGCACGACTACAACAGCCGGATGGATTCCACGACCACGCAGGCCGGTAGCTCCACGAACGTCGACTTCGACCCCGACGCGCTGCGCGACAAGTACCGCGCCGAACGCGACAAGCGCGCTCCGCGCCGACGGCAACGAGCAGTACCTCGAGGTCGTCGGCGAGTTCGAGCGCTACGTCGACGACCCGTACGTCGAGCCGATCGAGCGGGCGCCGCTGTCCGACGAGGTCGAGGTGCTCATCATCGGCGGCGGCTTCGGCGGTCTGCTCGCCGGCGCCCGGCTGCGCGAGGCCGGCATCGACGACATCCGCGTCGTCGAGAAGGGCGGCGACTTCGGCGGCACCTGGTACTGGAACCGCTATCCCGGGCGCGGCCTGCGACGTCGAGTCGTACATCTACCTCCCGCTGCTCGAGGAGATCGGCTACATCCCCAAGGAGAAGTACTCCCAGGCGGCCGAGATCCTCGCGCACAGCCAGGCGATCGGCGAGCACTTCGACCTGTACCGCAACGCCTGCTTCCAGACCGAGGTCACGGCGATGCGCTGGGACGACAGCGACAACGCGCTGGATCGTGTCGACCAACCGCGGCGACGAGATGCGGGCCCGCTACGTCTGCATGGCGAGCGGCCCGCTCCACCGACCGAAGCTGCCCGGCATCCCCGGCATCGAGTCGTTCCAGGGCCACACGTTCCACACCAGCCGCTGGGACTACGACTACACCGGCGGCGACTCCGACGGGAACCTGACCGGCCTCGCCGACAAGCGCGTCGGCATCATCGGCACCGGCGCGACCGCGGTGCAGTGCGTGCCGCATCTCGGTGCCGGCGGCCAAGGAGCTGTTCGTGTTCCAGCGCACGCCGTCGTCGATCGACGTGCGCGACAACCGCCCGACCGATCCCGAGTGGGCGAGCAGCCTCGGCGAGGGTTGGCAGGAACGGCGGATGGAGAACTTCAACAACCTCGTCTCCGGCATCCCCGAGTCGGAGGACCTCGTCAACGACGGTTGGACCGACATCATCGGCAACCTGCTGATCCGGCTGCGCACAGGGTTCGGGCGACATGAGCCCGGCGAGCCTGTCGAAGACCATGGAGATGGCCGACTTCGAGAAGATGGAGCAGATCCGCGACCGCGTCGACACGATCGTCAACGACCCGAACACGGCCGAGGCGCTCAAGCCGTACTACCGCCAGTTCTGCAAGCGCCCGTGCTTCCACGACGAGTACCTCGACACGTTCAACCGCCCGAACGTCACGCTCGTCAACACCGACGGGCGCGGCGTCGAAGCGCATCACCGAGCGCGGCGTGGTCGTCGACCTGCCGGGCCCCGACGGTGAACTCGTCGAGACCGAGTTCGAGCTCGACTGCCTCATCTACGCCACCGGCTTCGAGGTCGGCACCGACTACACCCGGCGGGCGGGCTACGAGCTCTACGGCCGCGACGGCGTGACGCTGACCGAGAAGTGGGCCGACGGCGCCTCGACGCTGCACGGCATGCACACCAGCGGCTTCCCGAACTGCTTCATCTTCAGCAACACCCAGTCCGGCTTCACGGTGAACTTCCCGCACATGCTCAACGAGCAGAGCAAGCACCTCGCCTACATCCTGCGCGAGGCGACGGATCGCGATGTCACGGTGATCGAGGTCGAGCAGGAGGCCGAGGACGCGTGGGTCGCCACGATCATCGGCCTCGCCCAGATGAACCGCGACTTCCTCGAGTCGTGCACCCCCGGCTACTACAACAACGAGGGCAAGCCCGACGAGCGCGGCGTCCGCAACGGGTCGTACGGCGCCGGCTCGATCGCCTTCATCAAGGTGCTCGAGGACTGGCGCGACCACGGAGAACTCGCCGGCCTCGAACTCACCACCTGAACCTCGCTCGATCCGCGCGTCGCACGATCTCGGTCGGATCCGGGCGGAAACCGGGCCTAGATCCGACCGAGATCGTCAGGACCCCGACAATCGGTGGCCGTGGCGGACGCGCGAGACTCGCGTATGGCTGAGTACGACCTCATCATCCGCGGCGGATCACTCATCGACGGGACGGGGGCGGAACCGCGCACGGCCGACGTCGCCGTCCGTGACGGCGTGATCGCCGCGGTCGGAAGCGTCGACGAGGGCAGCATCGACGGCACGGCGACGCGCGAGATCGACGCCGACGGTGCGTTGGTGATCCCCGGCATCGTCGACATCCACGCCCACTACGACGGTCAGGCCACGTGGGACAACCGGCTCCAACCGTCGTCGTGGCACGGCGTGACCACCGTGGTGATGAGCAACTGCGGGGTCGGGTTCGCCCCGGTGCACGACCGCGACCACGGCAAGCTCATCGAGCTGATGGAGGGCGTCGAAGACATCCCGGGCGCCGCGCTCCACGAGGGCCTGAAGTGGAACTGGAACTCGTTCGCCGAGTTCCTCGACGCCGTCGACGAGCGGCCCCACGACATCGACGTCGGCGCGCAGGTGCCCCACGGCGCCCTGCGACTCCACGTGATGGGCGAGCGCGGCGCCAACCACGAGGACGCGACGCCCGAGGACATCGCGCTGATGGCCGAACTCGCCCGCGAGGGCATCGAGGCCGGTGCGCTCGGATTCTCCACGAGCCGGACCCGCAACCACCGCACGTCGACCGGGGCGTACACGCCAACGCTCACCGCGGCGCCGGCGGAACTGATCGGCATCGCCGAGGGGATCGGTGCCAGCGGCACGGGCGTCCTGCAGGTGGTGTCCGACTTCCTCGACGTCGACGACGAGTTCAACACGCTGCGCGAGATGGTCGCCCGGTCGGGCCGCCCGCTGTCGATCTCGGTGGCCCGCAACCCGATGCTGCCCGACGCGTTCCGTTCGATCCTCGGCCACATCACCGACGCCAACGCCGCCGGGTTGACCATGACCGGCCAGGTCGCCCCACGCGCCGTCGGGCTGATCCTCGGCCTCGAGTGCACGCTCAACCCGTTCCTGACCAACCCCGTGTACCAGGAGATCAAGGACGCCGCGCTGGCCGACAAGGTGTCGGCACTGCGCGACCCGCTCTTCCGGCAGCGTCTGTTCGAAGCCAGCACGTCACGCGACACCGCCAAGCTCGGCGGCAGCCTCATCTCCCGCTACGACCTGCTCTTCGAGATGACCGACGAGCCCGACTACGAGCCGTCGCTCAGCGATTCGATCGGTGCCGCGCGCGGAACGCCTCGGGCGCACCGCTGACGAACTGGCGCTCGATGCGATGCTCGCCGGCGATGGGCACGGTCTGCTCTACCTGCCGTTCCTCAACTACGTCGACGGCTCGCTCGACGGCTGCCACGAGATGCTCACCCACCCCCACACCGTTCCCGGGCTCGGCGACGGTGGGGCACACGTCGGCACGATCTGCGACGGCAGCTTCCCGACCACGCTGCTGGCCTACTGGGGTCGCGACCGTGACCACGACCTGATCCCGTTGCCGTTCCTCGTGCAGCGTCACTGTCGTGACACCGCCCGCACCGTCGGTCTGTACGACCGGGGCGTCATCGCCCCCGGCTACCGCGCCGACCTCAACGTCGTCGATTTCGACCGCCTCCGCCTCCACAAGCCGACGATCGTGCACGACCTGCCGGCGGGAGGTCGCCGTCTGCTGCAGCGCGCCACCGGCTGGAGCCACACCATCGTCGCCGGCCGCGAGACGTACCACGACGGCGAGGCCACCGACGAGTTGCCCGGGCGCCTGATCCGGGGTGCTCAGACCAATCCGTCCGGCGCGCTCGCATGACCGCCACCGAAACGGACCAAGGTCGTGCATCGGTGCCAGGCACCGATGCACGACCTCCCGATGATCTGGACCGTCCCACGGCCGAGACGGTGTGCGAACTCGAGCCGCACGCCGAGTGGCGGGCCGAGCGATGTCCGCGACGTCGACGACTGGACGTTGCACCTGTCCGCCGATCAGCTCGCCGAGCTCGACGATGCGCTGGCGCACGCCCGCGCGCGGACCGACGACGTGCTCGACGTGACGGCCGACGACTTCCCGCTGCCGACGCTCGCACCGTTGCTGCACGACTTCGCCCGCGAGCTCGTCGACGGTCGCGGGTTCGGGCGCATCGGCACGCTCGACATCGATCGCCTCGGCGCCGAGGACGCATCGTGGATCTACTGGGGCATCGGGCGACACCTCGGCGAGCCCTGGCCGCAGAACGCGCAAGGGACACCTGCTCGGCGACGTCACCGATCAGGGCAAGGCGCCGGACGACCCCACCGCCCGCGGCAACGAGATCGGCGGTCACCCGCTCGGGTTCCACAGCGACGGGTCAGACCTCGTCGGCCTCCTGTGCATCGACGCCGGCGTGAGCGGCGGCGAGAGCCTCGTCGCCAACGCCCTGTACGCGCACAACGAACTCGTGCGGACCGCCCCGCACCACGCGGCCACCCTCTACGAGCCGCTCCCCTACGACTTCCGCGGCGAACAGCGCGAGGGCGGCGTGCCGTTCTACTTCGTGCCCACGTTCACCCGTCACGGCGACCGGCTGTTCATCCGGTACATCCGACCGTTCATCGAGGCCTCGCAACGGCACGAGTCGGCGCCGCGTATCACCGACGCCCAGCGCGACGCGATGGATGCCTACGACGCGCTGATCAACGACCCCGACAACCGCGTCGAGATGGCGCTGCGCCCCGGCGAGATGCAGTTCGTCAACAACTATCACGTGCTCCACGCCCGCCGCCGGTACACCGACGACCGTGACGCCGGCCGTGTCCGCTGGTTGAAGCGCCTGTGGTTGGCCACCGACGTGCTCGATGCCGACGACCGCCCCGAGCGGTACCAGCGGGTCGGGTCGATGAGCCACTGGGGCGCCAAGCGCACCCGGGCGTGAACTGCGCCCAACCCAGGCGATCGTGCGATCGCGCCCGGCTCGTCAGCTGATCTGGCGGACCAGTGCCGTGGTCGCCGAGGCGAGGATGATCACGATCACGAACGGCACGCGCCGCCACAGCGCCAGCCCGGCGACCACCATTCCGGCGACGCGGGCGTCGATCACGATCGACTGACCGACGCCGAACGTCGACACGACGACGAGCGCGGCGAGCAACGCGGCGGGCAGCAGCTCGACGAGGTTCTGGACGCGTGGCGGCATGGGCCGAGCACCGAGGAACAGTGGGCCGGCCGACTTGAACGCGAAGATGCCGACGGTCAGCAGCAGGAGCACCGTGGTCGCGGTGCTCATGCCGGTGGACCGGTCTCGATGGCGAAACCTCGACGGACGCAGCGATGGCGGGAGCAGCGCCGCCGCCACCCCGAACATCGAGAGCAGGATCGGGACACCGGCGGGAGTGAAGGGAATGAGCACGAGTGCGATCAGGCCGGCGGCGATCGCCGTTCGGCGCTGGGGGATCGACGAGAGGCGCGGCCACAACAGCGCCAGCAGGGCGGCCGGCCCCGCCGTGTCGAGGCCGAGGTCGGTGATCAGTTCCTCGGCCCCGGAGAACACGACGAAGCCGATCACGGTGGAGATGTTCCACACGACGAAGACGCCGATGCCGGAGACGAGGAATCCGTAGCGCTGCCACCGGCGGGTCGGTTGTGCGGCCCCGACGGCGACCGACTCGTCGAGGACGATCTGCGACATCGCCAACCGCTTGACGAACCCCCCGGTCAGCACCGGCGCCATGATGATCCCGAACGCGAGCGACCGGACGCCGAGCAGCAGGCCGGCGATGACCGCCGATGCGGCCGAGCCTCCGTCGCCGAGGATCTCGACCGCCGCGAACTGGACGCTGCCGGCAAAGACGAGCGCCGAGAACCCGACCGTCTCGGCGAACGTCAGCCCGGTTCGTGCGGCGGCGGCACCGAACACGACCGCGAACGGCGCGACCGCCAGGACGATCGACGTCGACTGCCGGTGGATCTGCCGACGGATCGCCGTGTCGTCGGCGGCCTGCACCGGCGCGACTCCCCGGCTCGGTGCCGGCGTCGACGTGCGGCTCATCGGCGGACAAGCGCGCCACAATACCGGTGTGATCGAACCCGACTCCGTGCCCGTTCCGAGCGGGCCGATCGCCGTCAGGCGTCCTGCCGTGACCTTCAAGGTGCGACGGCGCGCGCCTGTCGCCCGCGCGGCAGGCCGAACTCGACCGGTGGATGTCGGCGTGCGGCGTGGACGAGACGGGCGACGTGATCGACTGGGAGCAGCTGTTCGGCCGCCGCGTCGACGTGTTCCTCGACATCGGGTTCGGGCACGGGGAATCGGTCGTGTCCATGGCCGCCGCCGACCGCACCACCGGGGTGGTCGGTATCGAGGTGCACACGCCGGGCGTCGCCACGATGCTCCACGCCGCCGGAGTGGCCGAACTCGACAACGTGCGGGTCGTGCACGGCGACACGCTGAGCTTCATCGACCGGATCGGTCCGGCAACCCTGAGCGGCATCCGCATCTTCTTCCCCGATCCGTGGCCGAAGGTGCGCCAGCACCACCGGCGCATCGTCAGTCACGATGTCGTGAGCGCGCTGACCGATCGGCTGCAGATCGGCGGGACCCTGCACCTCGCCACCGACATCGCCGAGTACGCCACCGTGATGCAGCGCGTCTGCGGGGCCGAAGCCCGGTTGACCGGCGGGGTGATCGATCGCCCGTCGTGGCGTCCGCTCACCAGATTCGAACAGCGCGGCCTCGACGACGGCCGCGCCGCGGTCGACCTCCTCTACCGCCGCACCAGCTGAACTTCACGTGGTGCCTGGCACCGGCGTCAAGGCGGTGCTCAGCGTGGTCTCAGGGTCGGAGGCCGGCCCGGAGTTCGAGGGCGCGATCGATCGCCTCGGTGGCGACGTCGGACGTCACCGTGAGGTGACCCATCTTGCGCCCCGGCTTCGGCTGGTGTTTGCCGTACAGGTGGAGCTTGGCCCGCGGCTCGTCGAGCACCGCCTCCCACGCCGGTTCGCCGCCCGCCCACACGTCGCCCAGCAGATTGACCATGGCGATCGACGCCGCGGTCATCGTCGTGCGCCCGAGGCCGAGCCCGCACACCGCTCTGACCTGCTGTTCGTACTGGCTCGTCATGCTCGCGTCGAGGGTCCAGTGACCGCTGTTGTGCGGGCGCGGCGCCAGTTCGTTGACGAGCAGCTCGCCGTCGACGACGAACATCTCGACCGCCAGCACACCGACGTAGGCGAGCGCGTCGGCGATCGCCAGCGCCAGGCCCACCGCCCGGTCGGCGAGCGCCGCGTCGATCGCCGCCGGCACCACCGAGAGGTCGAGGATCCCGTCGACGTGGCGGTTCTCGGCGACCGGCCACGATTCGCTCCGGCCGTCGGCGGTGCGGGCGACGACCACGCTCAACTCGGTCTCGAACTCGAGGAGCGTCTCGACCACGCACGGCACGCCGCGCAGTTCCGCCCACGCCGCGTGCAGGCCGGTGAGATCGGCGACCCGTCGCTGACCCTTGCCGTCGTAACCCAGCCGGGCTGTCTTGACGACCGCCCCGCCCTCGAGGACGCCCGCATCGAACCGATCGCCCCGTTCTTCGGGTCCGTCGGTCAGCACGCTGTACGGACCGATCGGGAACCCGTTGTCGGCGAGGAAGGCCTTCTCCGCGATTCGATCCTGGGCGATCCGCACCGACGCGGGCGCCGGTGCCACGATCACACCGCGGTCGGCGAGATGGTCGAGGGCGGCAGCCGGGGGGTTCTCGAACTCGGTCGTCACCACGTCGCAGTCGAGTGTCAGACGTTGCAGCGTCGTCGGGTCGTCGTAGGCGGTGACGAGGTGATCGTCGGCGACCGCACCTGCGGGTGCCGACGGATCGGGGTCGACGACGATCGTCCGGTAGCCCATCTGCCGCGCCGCGATCAGCGCGTAGCGGCCGAGCTGGCCGCCGCCCATCATCCCGATCGTCGCCGGCGGAACGACGACCCGGTGGCTCATGTGCGTTGCTCCATGATCCGAGTCAGCTCGCCGGCGGCGGAACGACCGAGCCGGCCGCGTCGTCGCGTCGCGTCGCCCGGTACGCCTCGAGCGCGTCGGCCAACGCATCGTCGGCGGCGGCCAACAGCGCCACCGCGAACAGTGCCGCGTTGATCGCCCCGGCCTCGCCGATGGCGAACGTGGCCACCGGAACGCCTGCGGGCATCTGCACGATGGAGTAGAGCGAGTCCTGGCCCGACAGGTGCCTGGACGGCACGGGGACGCCGAGCACCGGCACCGTGGTCTTGGCGGCGAGCATCCCCGGAAGGTGTGCCGCGCCGCCGGCCCCGGCGATGATCGCCCGCAGCCCCCGGCCCTTCGCCGCCTCGGCGTAGGCGAACATCTCGTCGGGCATGCGGTGCGCGCTGACGACCTTCGTCTCGTACGCCACGCCGAACGACGTCAACGTGTCGGCCGCTCCCTTCATCGTCGGCCAATCGCTCGACGAACCCATCACGACACCGACGAGCAACGACATCAGATCAACTCCCGACGTTGGCTGAGCTTGAGGCCGAGGTAGCCGGGGATGGTGGGCAGCCAGTAGTTGATCAGTCGGAACAACAGCGTCGCCGCCCATGCCGAACCCTGGTCGACCCCGGCGTTGGTGAGCACGAGGACGAGCGCGGCGTCGATCGCCCCGACGCCGCCGGGGGTCGGAACCGTCGAAGCGATCGTCGTCGCGATCAGGTACAGCGCCCCCAACTCGGCGAAGGACAGATCGATGTCGAACGCTCGGCACGAGAGGACGAAGGCGATGATCGTCAGCAACTTGCCGAGACGCGGCGCCGCCGAACAACATGCCGAGCTTCACCGGCTGGCGAGCCAGTTCACCGAAATCGTGACGGATCTTCGAGATCGTCGACTTGACGAACTTGATCACCCAGCTGCCGGAGCTTCGGCGTCAGGGCGAACACGAGTGCAGCGAGCACGATCGCGATGATCACGACGATGATCACCGTGGCTGCCACACCGTCGCTGCTGCTGCTTCCGCCGCTGCCCTGCGTGTCATCGGTCGGGTCGGTGCTGCTCCACAGGATGAAGAAGGCCATGTACAGCACCTGCACGACCCCGCTCGCGGCCGATGTCAATCCGATCGCCGCGGTCGCCACCGTGACGTCGGTACCGCCCTTCTGGAGATAGCGGATCCGCATCGCCATGCCGCCGGCGTTCATCGGCGTGAACCGGTTCAGGAACGACTGGCCGTACATGACGATCGTCGTGTCGCCGAGGGCGAGCGGCCGCAGCACCGAACCCATCATCGACACCGCACCCGAGACCGGTCCGAGCAGCGTGACGATCAGGATCGGAACCACCCACCACCAGTTGAGGCCCTGCATCTCCGAGCTGATCTCCGACCAGTTCGAGGCCAACCCCAGCAGGAAGAACGTCAGCACGGCGAAGCCGACCCACGTCAGCACCTTCGGGACGCTGATCCGCTCGAGTTCGGCCAACTCGACCTGTTCCACGCCGAGTTCGGTCTGCAGGGCGGTACGCACGTCGGTGATGAAACCCTTGGGCTTCTTCGCCGCCTTGCGCGTCTGCGGCGGGAGCGCCGGTGACTGGACGAAGGCGAGCGCCGCCTGCGAGCTCGTCGTGATCCGTCGGTGCGCACGGCGGCGGCGACCGCCCGCTCGATGCCGACGACGAGCGCCGTCGTCACGAGCAACTCGGCGACGTCGACCGCGCGCGACTCGACGCCGGCGACGAGGCGGGCGTTCTCCAACCCGTAGAGCGACGCCGTGTCGCCGTCGATCACGAGATTCGACCGCGTCAGCGAGCGATGGGCGATCTTGGCGCCGTGGAGCAGACCGAGCTGATGCCAGAGGTCGTCGAGCGCGGCCTCGCTCACGGCCTCGCCGCCGCAGTTCGGCCAGCGTCGTGCCGGTCACCGCGTCGAGGGCGATCAGCGCGCTCTCACGTGCGGCCGGCACCACCGCGTACACCTTCGGCACGCGGGCACCGGCCTGTTCGGCCATCAGCGTCACGACGGCGTGGTGCTGCACCCGTTGGTCCGGCTGGGCCGACAGGCTCTCCTCGTCGACGTCACGCACGCGAATCGTCCGCACCGCCCGAGCGAGCAGGTCGACATCTCGATCGTCACGATCGATGTACACGACTTCGATCGGTCGCCCGCCCGAGGTGCCGAGGTACGAGCGACGGCCGGCGCTCTCCGATTCGTCGTGCAGATCATCGACGTCGAACCCTCCGAGGGCGAGGTCCGTGCGCAACGACATCGCACCCGGACGCCGACGGGGGGAACCGAACGCGACGAGCACCGCACTGCCGACGACGGCGCCCAATGCGATCGTGACCAGGACGCTGACGGGAGCCTGCGTGGCGCTCAGGAATCGCACCAGCGCCGCGGCGAGCACGCCACCCCACGCGACGCGCCGCCACGCGTCGGGCAGCAGCGGTGACGCGGTGGCCGCACCCGCGACCAACGCGGCGAGGTACGCGGGAGACGGGAAGTCGGTCGACAGGAACGACGACGACGGCAGCCCGCTGGTCGCGCCAGGTGGCGCGGCGCGCACGAGCCAGTCGGTGAGCAGCGCCATGAGCACTCCACCGGCGATCGCCGACCCGAGCACCATCGCCGCTTCGAGCGCAGAACGCCGAAGGTAGAGCAACGCCAGGATCGCGAGCGGGATCGCGACGATCAGGATCTGGGCGAACCCGACGAGCGCGTAACGGAAGGCGTCGGGAAGTTCGGCGAAGAGATCGACGAGGTTGATCGAGACACGGCCGACGCCGTGCGGGAACGCGGCCGTGAGGGCGAGCAGCACCGCGAGCACGACCGAACGCACGACGAGGCGGACGACGTCGCCGGGGTGGCGCCGCCAGAACCGACGGTCGGACTCGCCCAACGTGTGCGACGACGCTTCGTCCGACGCTCGATTGCGTCAGCTCGATCGTCGTCGAGCGGCGGTGCGTCGACGGTCAACCGAGCACCTCGTGCAACGCGTCGACCGCCCGATCGATGTCGGAGCGGGATGTGTAGTGGACGAACGACAGTCGCACGACGCCGCGGTCGGGATCCACGCCGAGGCCATCGAGCACCCGCGCAGCGTAATAGTGACCCGAGCTGGTCTGGACCCCTCGCTGCACCAGCTCGTGGGCGACGGCGGCCGGCTCCATCGCGAGCGGCGAGAACGCGACGGTCGGGCAGCGGTGCAAGCCGCCGAGCCCGACCGTGGCGGGGCCGATCAGACGAACGTCGTCGCGATCGGTGAGCACGTCGAGCAGCAGCGGGGTCAACGAATCCTCGTGGGCCCGCCACCGTGCGGAGACGCCGGCGGTCGCGAGGCGCAATCCGTCGGACACCGATCCGCCGTGGTGGCGATGGAGCAGCTCGACGTAGTCGAGCACGGCGCCGGCCGCGCCGACTTGGGCGTGATCGGGGCCGGCCGGGTTCAATCGCTTGTCGGCGACGGCGTCGTTGAAGAAGTGGCTCTGGTTCGGCAGCTCGTCGAGCAGTCCGTTGCGCACGACCATCAGCCCCTGGTGGACGGAGTACGTCTTGTAGAGGCTGAACAGGTACACGTCGGCGTCGAGGGCACCGACGTCGGGCAGCGAATGGGGGGCGAACGACACCCCGTCGACGACCACCCTGGCACCCACCGCGTGGGCCATCGCGGCGATCCGGGCGATGTCGTTCTCCTGGCCGACGACGTTCGAGGCGTGCGGCACCGTGACGAGGACCGTCCGGTCGGACAGCAGCTCACCGAAGCGCTCGATGTCGAGCAGCCCGGTGTCGGGGTCGGTGCGCCACTCGCGCAGCGTCGCCCCTGCCCGCTCGGCCGCCCGCCGGATCGCACCGGTGTTGGCTTCGTGGTCCTGGTTGCTGACGACCACCTCGTCGCCGGCACGCAGTGTCGCACCGAACGCCTGGGCGAGCACGTACGTGTTCATCGACGTCGACGGGCCGAACACGACCTCGCGCGTCTCCACGCCGAGCGCCTCGGCCCAGCGCACGCGGGACCGATCCATCGAGTCGCCGGCGGCCGCCGAGGTGGCGAACTCGGAGTACGGCTGCACCTTGGTGCGCGTGTAGAAGTCGGTCAGCGCATCGATCGTCTGCCGGCAGGCGAACGACCCGCCGGCGTTCTCGAAGAACGACTCGTTCTCGTTCAGCGGCTCGTCGAACGCCGGGAACTGCGATCGGACGAAGTCGAGATCGAGTTCACGGTCGGGTTCACGGTCGAGTGCTCGTCCGCCGACGATCTCCGCACTGGCGCCACGAACAGTCACGTCGCCAACGTACCGTGTGCCCGCGCGCCGAGTGATGCCTGCGCACGAGCGACGAGCGAGCACACTTCGGAGATGACCGACACGACCACCGCGTCATCGCTCCCGGCCACGCTGCGCCAGACACCGACGCCGGCCCTCGTGGTCCACCTGCCGACGTTCGACCGCAACATGGCGACGATGGCGGAGTCGTGGCCCGGCACCTCGCTGCGGCCACACGTCAAGGCGTTCAAGTCGACGGCGATGGCCCGCCGGCTCGCCGATGCCGGACACACCTCGTTCTGCGCGGCGACGCCGCGCGAGATCGAGGGACTGGTCGCCGCCGGACTCGGCGACGACGTGCTGCTCGCCAACGAGACGCTCGACGCCGCACGGTTGGGGCGCATCTCGGACCACGCTCAGATCACGGTCGCCGTCGATTCGGACGTCACGCTCGATGCCGCGATCCACGGCGGCGTCCGCTCGGTGCTGATCGACGTCGAAGTCGGGCTCCCCCGCTGCGGGTGCGACGTCGACGATGCGGCGCGGCTCGCCGACCGGGCGCGGGCCGCCGGCCTCGACGTGCGCGGTGTCATGGGGTACGAGGGCCACCTGATGATGGTGATGGACCGCGCCGATCGGGCACGTCGGGTCGAGGCGGCGATGGAGATCCTGCTCAACGCCCACGCATCGGTCGGCGGCAAGATCGTCTCGGGCGGTGGGACCGGAACCTTCGACACCAACCGGTGGTGCACCGAGCTGCAGGCGGGCTCGTACCTGCTCATGGACAACCAGTACGACACGCTCGACCTGCCGTTCGAGAAATCGTTGTCGCTGATGGGCACCGTGATCTCGGTGAGCACGAAGGGATGGATCGTCGTCGACGCCGGCCTCAAGGCACTGGGCATGGACCACGGCAACCCGACGTGGGATCACGGCGACGTCTTCTTCTGCTCCGACGAGCACACGACCCTGCTCCCCCGTGAACCGGGCGAGTGGTCGGTCGGCGACCGGGTCCACCTCTGGCCGGGCCATGTCGACCCGACGGTCGCCCGCCACGAGCAGTTCTGGGTCGTCGACGGCCTCGATGCCGACGACGTCGTGCTCGATCGTTGGCCGATCGACCTCCGCCACTGGTGACGCCAGCGGGCGGCGACCCCCGCTGGCTACATCGAGCGGGCGGCGTTGTCGAAGCGGGTGTACTGACCGAGGAACACCAGGCGCTTCGTGCCGATCGGGCCCGAGCGGTGCTTGGCCACGATCACTTCGGCCGAGCCCTTGTCGGGCGACTCCGGGTTGTAGACCTCGTCGCGGTAGAGGAACATCACGACGTCGGCGTCCTGTTCGAGGCTGCCGGACTCGCGGAGGTCGGCGAGCATCGGTCGCTTGTCGGCGCGTGACTCCAGGTTTCGGCTGAGCTGGCTGAGCGCCACGATCGGCACCTCGAGTTCGCGGGCGAGCACCTTCAGGTTTCGGCTGATCTCGCTCACTTCGAGCTGACGGTTCTCCGACGTGCCGTTGCCGCTCATGAGCTGCAGGTAGTCGATCATGATCAGCGCGAGACCGCCGTGCTGGGCCTTGATGCGGCGGGCCTTCGCCCTGATCTCCATGACGGTGACCTGCGGGTTGTCGTCGAGGAACAGCGGGACCTCGAGCCGGCCGACGGCGAGGCCGATCTTCGACCAGTCGCTCTCGCTCAGCTTGCCGGTGCGCAACTTGGTCGAGTCGACCTTCGCCTCGCTCGACAGGATGCGTTGGGTCAGCTCGCTGTGGCCCATCTCGAGCGAGAACACGAGCACCGGCTTCCCCACGTGCTTGGCGATGTGCGTCGCCATGCCCAACCCGAACGCGGTGTTGTGCAGGTAGAAGTCGGCGGCGACGAAGTTGTGCAGTCCTGGCACGGTGAAGTCGATCACTCGCTCAGCACCGGCCGGTTCGACCGACACGACCCGCTCCCACACCACGTCGGGCGAGGCCCATCGCCGGAGCTGCTCGTCGTCGAGCGCCTCCGCCAGGGCTGCCACGGTCGACCGCTGCAGCCGGCCACGTCGGCTGGCGTGCCAGTTGTTCGACGCCGGTCGGCCGAGGCGACGGTTGATGTCCGCCCAGCTCAGGTCGCCTTTGGCCTTGACGATGTCGTCCCACACCGCCGCCGGCACGAGGTCGGGGGACTGTTCGTGGCGGACGATGTTCAACGCCCATGCACGCAGCGATGACACGGCGGGTTCCTTGCCGAGGATGCCGATGGTGTCGGCGAACCGCAGGATCGACGCCGCATCCATGATCTCGAGCTCATACGCGGTGCGCACGGTGCCCCGATAGGCGACGGAGCGCCGGCGCACCTTGACCCGGATACCAAAGCGGCGGACCAGGTGTGCGACATCGTCGATCAGCTGCTTCGACACCGACGCGTATCCGATTCGGCCGTAGCCGGCGGCAGCGATCCACGCCGTGCCGTCGGTGGCGAACAACCGGTGGAGGAATCGACGCAGGGACGTCTCGGGCAGACGGAACACGGCGTCGGGCACCCGCTTCCCGTGTGCGCCGACGTTCCACAGTCCATGTCGTCGCAGCATCTCCGTGACCGGATTGGCACGACCGCCGTGATGCCCGGTCGAGAACCGCCAGGTCGTCGCCGCACCGGCCGCACCCGTGTGGACGAGCCCGCTCCCCAACGCCTCGGCGGCTTCTTCGGCGACCTGACGAACAGCGTCGAGAGCGCTGGTGATGGTCGGAGATGTGTGCCCCTCGACGACGCAGCCGTCACCGAGTACGAGCGCGAGGATGTCGATCTCCGCGCCGGGAAGGTCGTCGGTGCCGAAGCAGGCGAGCTCGCTCGGAACCGCCACATGGTCGCCCACGCTGATCGTCTCGAGCGGTTGCCATCCCACGCTCGGTCAGGAACGGGTGGACCGCCGTGACCGTCACGTGCCGGCCCGACCGGGTGGTGAGCGTGTACACCGGCTTGACCCCGTCGTCGAGGCACATCGACGCTGACGCGTTGACCAGCCGGCCGGAATCGTCGATCGACTGGACGAGGAGGTGCCCGCGTTCGATCGATCGGTCCATGAGTTCCGACGCCGTCACCCGGTCGCCGGTCTCGAGATCGACCATCGGCGTGAACCACGCCACGCACTTTCCCATCGCCGGCCTGGCACCGACGATGTTCAGCGTGCTCTTCTGCAATCCGGACAGCAGCTCGTCGAGGTCGTCGTAGCCGGTGGCCGCACCGGTGATCGTGTCGCCCCGCTCGTAGTTCTCCTCGAGCTGGTCCATCGCCTCGTTCAACAACTCTTGAATCGGCCGCGTGGAGTCGACGACGCGGTCCTCGGCGACCTCGAACATCTTCGATTCGGCGAGATCGACCGCCTTGACCACGTCGTCGGGCTCGCTGAACGCGATGTCGGTGATCTCACCTGCGGTGTGGATGAGCCGGCGCAGCAACGCCGTGTCCATCACGATGCGGGCGTAGTGCTCGGCACCCGACACCGAGGGCGTCGCGTTCTGCAGCTCGTTCAGGCGCTCGATGCCGCCGAGCTCGTCGAGCAGGCCGTGACGACGAAGTTCGTCGGCGACCGTGACGACGTCGACCGGTCCCGACGACGAGTAGATCGACCGGATCGCGTCGAAGATGTGCTGATGGGCTGGGCTGTAGAAGTCCCTGACCTTCAGCCCGGCTTCACCGACCAGGCCGATCGCGTCACGCGACAGGAGCAGCGAGCCCAGCACCGACTCCTCCGCTTGCAGGTTGTGCGGGGGGATACGACCAGCGGACCGCTGCGGGCGGGCAGCAGTCCGCTCGTTGCGGTCGATCGGAAAATCTGCTGTGCCGGCCATGGGTTCACCACTCTCTCAGCCAGGCACTGTGCGCCGATAGGGGCACAACCCTGGGTCTTGTCTGTTGACCGGCCTGTGGGCAACCGGCCGTGACTGTGGACGCAGCACACGCACCGATCCGGCGATCCATCGAGCGCGGACCGCCCGCGCAACGCCGGCGCACGCCGGCACGCGCCGGGACAGGGACGCGTCGAATGGCGCGGTTCCATGTGCCTGGACGAGCGCGTGCGAGCGCGCCGAGAGAAGCGACGATCGATGTCGCGAAGGTTGTCGGGAGCGGCGCGAACGCCGCCCGATCATTCGGCCGCGACGACGTCGAGGCGGATCGGGAAGCTCACGTCACTGTGCAGCGAGGCGGTGACGGTGTGCTGGCCGATCGTCTTGATCGTGTCGACTTCGAGTTGGCGACGCTCGAGCTCGATGCCGGTCTCGTCGAGCACTGCCGCGACGATGTCGCCGGAGGTGACGGAACCGAACAGCTTGCCCTCGGGACCGGCCTTGGCCGGAACCGTGATCACCATCGGCACCAGCTTGCTGGCGATGGCCGTGGCGGCCTCGCGGGCCGACGAGTCACGCGTGTCGCGGGCCTTGCGCATGCGCGCCGCCTGGTCGACCGCGCCATCGCTGGCGACGAGGGCATGACCCTTGGGCAACAGGAAGTTGCGGGCGTGTCCATCGGACACCTCGATGATGTCGCCACGCTTGCCGAGGCCGTCGAGATCTGAGCGGAGGATGACGCGCATGTCAGGCCTCCTCGCTCGCGGCGACGAATTCGGTGGCGTCGACACCGTCGACGGTGGTGCCCTCGAGGGTCAACGTGGCCTCTTCGTTCGCGCTCTCGTCACGGCCGGGGCGACCGTCACGGCCGCCGCCGTCGCGACCTTCGCGGCGTCCGCCGGTGCGGGTCGAGGCGACGCGCTTGGCGTACGGGAGCAGCGCCATCTCGCGGGCGACCTTGACGGCGTTGGCGACCTCACGCTGCTGCTGCAGGGTGTTGCCGGCGACGCGACGGTTGCGGATCTTGCCGCGATCGCTCATGAAGCGCGAGAGCAGATCGACGTCTTTGTAGTCGATGTACTCCACGTCTTCGATGAGGAGGATGCTGGTCTTCTTCTTGAACTTGCGTGGGTTGAGATCGCGGCTCGTGCGAGCCTTGTTCTTCTTGCTTGCCATGGTGTTTCCTTACGGGAGATCGATGTGAATCAGTGTCGACGTGAACGAGGCGTCGCGTCGACGATCAGAACGGCTCTTCGTCGCCGTAGATCGGATCGGGGGTACGGGCTGCTCCGCCGCCGCCGGAACCACCGGACGAACCGCCGCCATCGGCCGAGTCACGGCTGATGCGCTCGACCTGCGCCTGCGCCCAGCGCAGGCTCGGTCCGAGTTCGTCGGCGACCACCTCGGTGATGCTGCGCTTCTCGCCCTCTTTCGAGTCGTACGAGCGCTGCTCGAGTCGACCCGTGACGATGATGCGGTTGCCCTTGTTGAGGCTCGCCGCGGCGTTCTCACCGAGGTCGCCCCAGGCGACCACGTTGAAGAACGACACCTGCTCCTGCCATTCACCGTTCACCTGATAGCGGCGATTGACGGCGATGCCGAAGCTGGCGACTCCCCGCCCGGTGGCGGTGTATCGCAGCTCGGGATCCTTGGTGAGGTTCCCGACGAGTGTGACGGAGTTTTCCGATGCCATGTGATTACCCCTTGTGCCTGGGTTGGTGTGGCGAGCTGCGGTCAGGCAGCGGTGACGGCCATACCGCGGCGTGCAGCCTCGGCGTCGGGCAGTCGGATGAGCTTGTGGCGAACGACATCGTCCGCGAGCCGGAGCGTGCGCTCGAGTTCGTCGAGGGACGCACCAGGTGCCAGTACCTCGGCGACCATGTAGTAGCCGGACGGCTTCTTGTTGATCGGGTAGGCGAACTGGCGCTTGCCCCACCAATCGATCTTGCCGTGAAGTTGGCCGCCGGCGGTCGTGACCGCTTCGGTGACCGTCTTCATCCAGGCTTGTGCCTTGGGGTCTTCGACGTCTCCGTCGATGATGATCATCAATTCGTACGCACGATTCATGCGTTTCACTCTCCCTTCGGATCCCAACACGATGATGAACGTGCAGGGAGCCCCTTGCGGGGCAGGGCCAATATGGACTGCGCCACGATAGCGGCGGTCGCGTCGCGATCGGTCGTGAACGTCGGGAACACCGTCGTGAACACCAGCATGGCCCTCATCATGACGAGGGGGTGTCACACTCCAGTTTCTCCGTGCCGGCGATCAGTTCGATGGTCGACCCCTCGACGAGGAGCAGCGGCTCGAGCCCGCCCTCGAACGTCTCGACCCCGACCGTGTACGACGCTCCGTCCGGCGAATACAGCGTGCACCGTTCCGGCGACGGGTCGAGGCACGGCTCCATCTCGGCCGACCCGACCCAGCCACCGTCTTCACCGAACCACGCGATCGACAGCGGCGTCGGCGTCTGGAACATGTAGAACGACCCGTTCGTCGGTGGGTCGAACACGAAGGCCATCCCGCCCGCGTCGCCGAGATCGGTGACCCCCATGAGCCCTCGTCCTCGTTCGTCGTCCGAATCGGCCAGCCACAGGCAGACCTCGCAGACCTCCCCGTCGGCCGCCGTGATCCGGGCCTCGATGGTGGTGAAGCCCTCCGGCTGCGTACCGGGGGCAGCGGTGCCGCCGGCGGAAGCCGTGGCCTCCGGTGGGACCGTCGCGACGTCGGACGAACGGTCATCGTCGGACGCACAGCCGAACGCGCACAACGCGACACCCACGAGCACCGAGATCCGCGGCACGCTGAATGGTGACCGCGGCTGCGAACGTGACGGCATCCGGGCGATCACGCCGTCGACCGGCGGCCGCCGACCGGCAACACACGGAGCAGGTGGTGCCAGCGACACTCGGTGCACGCCTCGACGACGTACGCGCTCAGCTCGGAGTTGCGGGCGTTCAGTTGACGCATCTCCTTGGCGGTCGAGACGCAGCGGCCCTGGGGGGACAGACCCGTCCCGAAGACGTAGGTGACGAGCTTGAGATCCGCCTCTTCGCAGATCGGGCACCGCGTGCTGGTCTGTGTTCCGACGTTGCGCGCCGCCCGGATGAGCTCCGGATGTGCGTCGCAGACCTGGTCGAGCGGAAGGCGCCCCTTCTTCACCTGACTGATCAGCATGCGCCGTGCCAGGCGGTGATCGACGATGCCGCGGTTCGGGTCGGTCCCGCGCAGCGCACCGACCGAAAAGCTCATCGACCGAAGGGTAGTGGGAAGCAATCATCCACGCCTGTTCAGGCACGACCGGGCACACTGATGGTGTGGTCGCCAACATCATCTACGGGTCATCGATCCCCGGTGACGCCGAACTCCGCCTGTGCGGTGAGGTCAGCGACGGCGCGCGAGCCGTCGAACTCGGCGTGTCGCCGTGGGGCAACGCCGTCGCGTTCGCCGCCAACGGCGCGAAGTCGATCGCGGTCGATCCCGACCCGGCCCGTCTCGCCGAGGTGCGCCGGCGCGCCGAACTGGCCGAGGTGACCGTGCAGTGCCTGCAGACCGACCTGGCCGACCTCGGCGACATCACGTCGGGAACGTGTGACGTCGTCGTGGCCGCGCAGTCGCTCAACGACGTCGACGATCTCAGCCGCCTCCTGCGTCAGGTCCACCGCATCCTCAAGCCGAGCATGCCATTCGTCATCTCGACGCCGCACCCGTATGCCGAGGTGAGCGCCGAGGTGCCGTACGGCCAGGGCGTCCGAACGGTGGGCGAGTGGTTCGTCGCGCTCGGGACGATCGAACTTCCGGGTCGACCATCTCGTCGAACTCGGCGCCAGCCCGGCCAGCCCGGCTCCGACGACGCTCATCCTGCGCGCCCGCAAGGAAGGCTCCTAGGCCGACGTGTCGCGCAGGTGCCCGGCACCGACGCGACACGTTCAGACGAGGCCTGACTCCATCTCGTGGTCCCAGCGCTCCGACTCGGTGATGCCGGCGGGACGCGGGCGACCGAACAGGTAGCCCTGGGCCCGGTCGCAACGGAGTTCGCGCAGGCGGCCCAGCTGCAAGGGCGTCTCGACGCCCTCTGCCACCACGCTCAGACCGAGCGAGTGCCCCAGCCGCACCACCGCCTCGACGATCGAGGTGTCGTCGGCCTCGAGACCGAGGCCGCTGACGAACGAGCGGTCGATCTTGATCGCCTCGACCGGGAAACGCTTGAGGTACGTCAGCGACGAGTAGCCGGTGCCGAAGTCGTCGACCGACAGGTGCAGGCCGAGGCTCCGCAACCCGCGCAGGGCCCGTGGTCGCGGCGTTCACGTCGGCCATCAGCGCCGTCTCGGTGATCTCCAGCCACAGCGAGTCGGAATCGATCCCGGTCTCGGCGAGCGCGTCGCCGACGACGTCGATGAACGAGTCGTCGACGAGTTGCTGGCTGGCGATGTTCACCGCCAGATAGGCGGTGGAGAACTGGAGTCCGACCGCACGCCAGCGGGCGAGCTGCGCCAGCGAGTCGCGCAGCACGCGCTGACCGAGCTCGCCCATGAGCCCGGCATCCTCGGCCAGCGGGAGGAACTGCCCCGGCAGCAGCAGCCCCCGATCGGGATGCAGCCACCGCGCGAGCACCTCGAAGCCGACCACCTGGCCACCGGCCAGATCGACGATCGGCTGGAAGTACGGCACGATCTCGCCGCGCTCGAGGCCCCGGCGCAGTTCGGTCGAGATGCGCAGCCCGTCCACCACGACCGGGCGTGAACCGGCCGCGAACGCGGCGATGCGGTCGCGACCGCCAGCCTTGGCCCCGTACATGGCGGCGTCGGCGTCGCGCAGGAGATCGTCCGCGCGCGAGCCCTCCACGGCGTTCACGGCGAAGCCGATGCTCGCCGTGATGATCAGCTCCTGGCCGGCGAACGTCATCGGCCGCTGCACCGAGCGGCGGATCCGATCGGCCACGAGCGCCGGATCGATGCTGTCGTCGAGGACGACCACGAACTCGTCGCCACCGAAGCGGGCGATGCGCCCGCCGTCGGGGATGGCCGCCGGACAGGCGGGCCGCGACCTGCTTCAGCACACGATCGCCCATCGGGTGGCCGAGGCTGTCGTTGACCATCTTGAAGTTGTCGAGGTCGACGAACAGCACCGCGACCTCGCCGGGCACCGCCGCGGCGAGCAGGTCGTCGAGCATCGCCACCAGCGCCGGACGGTTGGCGAGGTCGGTGAGATCGTCGTGGGTGGCGGCGTGGGTCAGTCGCTCGGCCGTGCGCCGCTGATCGGTGACGTCCTCGATGTGCGTGATCGCCAGCGCCACGCCGTCGTCCTCGGTCACCGACACGCGAGTGCGCGCCCAGACGAACTCGCCGTCGCTGCGGAGGTACCGCTGATCGAGGAGGTACGTCTCGGCGATGCCGAGTTCCAGTCGGGCACGCTGCGTCGCCGCCGCCCGCAGATCGTCTGGATGGGTGATCTCGCGGATGCCGATGCCGAGCAGCGACTCGACCGGGCGCCGGAGCATGTCGGCCAGCGACTGGTTGGCATCGACGATCCGGCTGTCGTCCAGGCGCACGAGCGCCATGCCGGTCGGCGCCGAGTGGAACGCCTGCTGGAAGCGCCGGCGCGCCTGCTCCAACGCGACCGAACTCCGTTGCCGATCGCTCGACGTCGCGCAGGATGACCACGAGCGCGCCGTCGGTCAACGCCGACCGGTGCAGCGTCGCCTCCATCAGATGCGGCGCGCCTGCCGACGTCGATCAGTTCGAACACCGAGAGGTAGCGACTCGACTCGGGCGTGTCGAAGTGCCACCGCTCGGTGACCGTCGTCCGATCGTCGTCGCCGACGAGACCGAGGAACGACCGGCCGACGAGCTCCGCCACCGATCGACCGGTCAGCTCCGCGGCGCGGGCGTTCGCCGTCTCGATCACGCCGTGCTCGTCGAGGCCCATCACCGCGTCGGGCAGGTCGTCGAGCAGTTGGCGCAGCTCGCCCTTCGTCCGCGACAGCTCGTCGATCGTGCTGCCCATGCGTCGACCGAGGTGGCGCGCCTCGAACAACGTGGCGAGCACGGCGACGATCGCCATCACGCCGATGGCGACGACGGGAGCGATGCGCTCGAGCGTCGGGTTCGACCCGACACGGATCGCGGCGACCGCCGACCAGCATCGCCGACACGATGACGACCGGGACGAGCAGCCAGCCGGCGTGAACGTGCTGTCGATCGGCTGCCCGATCCGCCTGCGACTCCACCCTACCACGCTAGATCGACCGGTCGCGACCGCTGCGGATGCTCCGCCGCGACGCTGCTGACGTCCAGGATCGGTCAGGACGGTGTGCCGGCGCTCCTGCCACCAGTCGAGCAGGCGCTGGCGCACGACGTTCGTCGCCGAGCAGGCCCTCGTCGAGGCGGACGTCGAGCAGGTAGTTCATCGCCTCGCCGATCACCCGCCCCGGCGGCACGCCGAGGATCTCCATCACCTCGTTGCCGTCGAGTTCGGGGCGGATGGCCGCCAACTCCTCGGCCGCCCCGAGCTCGGCGATGCGCACCTCGAGATCGTCCATCCGCCGCGACAGCCGGGCCGCCTTCTTCTCGTTGCGGGTGGTGCAGTCGCACCGGGTGAGCACGTTGAGTTCGGCCAACAACTCCCCGGCGTCGCGCACGTAGCGGCGAACGGCGGCGTCGGACCATCCCATCGCGTACGTGTGGAACCGGAGGTGGAGCGCGACGAGTTCGGACACCTTGCCGATGTCGTCGTTCGAGTAGCGCATCGCCGTCATCCGCTTGCGCGTCATGCGCGCCCCGACGGCGTCGTGGTGATGGAACGTCGTGCCCTTGCCCTCGAGGTAGCCACGGGTGCGGGGCTTGCCGATGTCGTGGAACAGCGCCGCCAGCCGGGTGATCCGGAAGTCGAACCCGTGCGTCGAGTCGCGCGATCCAGGCTCGTCGGCCGCCACCGGTGGCGCTGGACGTTCTCGACGACGGCGATCGTGTGGGTCAGCACGTCCTTGTGGCGGTGGATCGGATCGTTCTCGAGGCGCATCGCCGGCAATTCGGGCAGGAACTGATCGGCGAGACCGGTCTCGACGAGGAACCACAGCCCGGCCGACGGGTGGTCGACGGTCAACAGCTTGTCGAACTCGTCGCGGATGCGCTCCGGCGAGACGATCTCCAGACGTCGCCGCCATCGCCACGACGGCGGCGCGCAGCTCGTCGGTCGGTTCGAGCTGATACCCGGCGATGAAGCGGGCGGCGCGCATCATCCGCAACGGGTCGTCACCGAAGCTGACCTCGGGCGCCATCGGCGTGCGCAGCGTCGCCGACGCCAGATCGGCGACGCCGCCGAACGGGATCGATCAGCTCCGGCGAGCCCGACGCCGCGGTGAGCTCCAGGGCCATCGAGTTCACCGTGAAGTCGCGACGCTCGAGGTCGGCCTCGATGTTGTCGGCGAACGCGACCTCCGGCTTGCGGGAGTCGTCGCTGTACACCTCGGCGCGGAACGTGGTGATCTCGTAGATCCGGGTCGCGCCGGTGGCGGGATCGATCTTGTGGGCGCCGATCGTGCCGAACCGTTCGCCCTGCGTCCACAGCGCGTCGGCCCAGCCGTCGAGGCACGCCTTGATCTCCTTCGGGCGGGCATCGGTGGTCAGATCGAGGTCGAAGTCCTCGCGCTCGTTGCCGATCAACAGGTCGCGCACGGTGCCGCCGACCAGGTACAACCGGTGCCCGCGGTCGCGGAACCGGCGGGCGAGCGGAGCGAGCTCGCTCGAGAACCGGCTCGAACCGTGCGGGCAACATCGCCGCCAGGCTACGGGTCCGCACCATGCGGACGACCCGAGCACGGAGGCGCGCGGGCTGGACGGGTGCGGCGAGAGTCGAGCGACGAGTACCGTCAACGCTGTGGAGGTCACGAGGGTCGAACGTGCGGTGCGGGCGCGGATCGGCCGCTGGCCGTACGAACCCGACGTCGCGCACCTCGTGCTGCTCGACCACCAGATGGTGCCATCGAGCGAACACCTGGCGGCCTGGATCGAGCAGGCCCGTTCGAGCGGCTGCCGAACGCGTCGCACCGGGGCGCTGTTCCCCACCTCGATCGGACCGTTCCTCGACGCCGGTTTCGCAGACGATCGACCGGCTCGCGCTGCTCGAGACCCGTCTGGACCGTCCGCACCCGGGCAGACGCGGACAGGTCCCAGTCGATCGTCGCACGGCGGACGGTCGACGCATCCGGATGCGGCCCCTGCGATCCCGCCATCTCGACGACGCGGCGACGATCGACCGGCGCGCGTTCGAGCCGCCGTGGGGCAACGATCGACCGGCGCTCGCCGACATCCTCCACGCCACCCCCGCCTGCCGCGCCCGCTCGATCAGCCTCGACCGCGTCATGGCCGGATTCGCCATCACCGGCGTGGCCGACCGCGCCGGCTATCTCCAACGCCTCGCCGTCGACCCGACCGCGCAGCGCCACGGTCTCGGCCGAACGCTCGTGGCCGACTCGCTCGACTGGATGCAACGTCGAGGCGCCACCACCGCGATGGTGAACACGGCGTTCGACAACACGGCCGCGCTCGCCCTCTACGAATCGTTCGGCTTCCGGCGACGCGACGACTCGCTGCTGATCCTCGAACTCCGGCTCGACGCTCGCGCCGTGACGGGCTCGTGATGACCCGACATTCGCCCCGACGCTCCCGCGACGGCGCCGCACGCGGGTCGCCGGCGATCGGATCGGCGATCGGCATGCGCGGCGATCGTGCCGTCGTGTTCGGCATCGTCGGAGCGACCGCACGGGCATCGACGTTCGAGGGCAGCGGGCGATCCGACCGGTCAGCGCCAGCCCGCTCCGGCCGGCGTGGTGCAGATGGAGTTGATCCACGAGCAGTACGCGTTCGGCCCCGACGAGTCCCTCCACCTCGTCTACCGCCTGACGGGCGACCTCGACGCCGTCGACCTCACGCCTTCCCCGGCCGCCCCGGAGAGCACGGTGCCGCCGACCAGCACGGACCCGACAGCAACCGCCACGCCGCCCGACACCGACCAGCATCCGGCGACCACCAGCCCCGGACACCGCCACCCCGGACACCGACCACCCCGGACAGCACGCCACGACCACCACCGTCCCGCCGCCGCCCCTCGTCGGCCTGACCGTCGAGGTGACCAACTATCCGCCGCTCACCGGCACGTCGGACATCGACGACCTGATCGGTGGTGACGTCGACCGCGACGCGTTCGGCGACGCGACGGTCGACGGCGTGCAGATCGTCGACGTCCGCTCCGCCGATCGACTCGCCGACGACGGCTCCGCCACCCTCACCCTCGACGTGCCGACCGACGTCGACAACAGCGTCGAGGAGCGGCTCAAGTTCGATGCGCCCCGGTCTGTACCCCATCCGCACCGAGCTCCTCGCCGGCGCACCAGGCGCCGAGACCTGTCGTCGCCACGCACGGCACCATCGTCCAGCGCCTGCCCTGGCTCGGGCGAACCGGCGACCATCTCACCGCCGATCAACCTCGACGATCATGACCGCGATCGCCCCGGCCGATCAGGACACCACCGCCGCCGACGAGCAGGCGAGCGCCGACGCGTTCGACGATGCCGTCGAGCTGGCAGCCGTCGTGACCAACCCCGTCACGCTGGCGATTCCTCCGCCGATCGTCGCTGCCGAAGCGAGCACCGAGGCGGGCAGCGAACGCCTCGCGACGCGCTGGACCGCCGACGAGTTCGTCGCCGGCCCGGCGATGCCGCTCGACGTCTCGTCGGCCGCGGCCGTCGACAAGGGCGACCGGTTCGCGCGCGAACTCGGCGCCGGGGAGGACATGCTCACGAACGCGGTGCCGACCACGCAGTCGCGCCGCAACGTCTGGATCGCCACCGACCCGTTGAGCGGTGCCGGGCGCGCAGGAGCTGCGCGACCTCGGGTTCCGCTACCTGGTGATGACCGATCAGCTCTATCGTCGACACCGTCTCCAGCCGACCTCCCCGACGACCGACCTGTTCGTCGAGGCCGCGCTCCCGGAGGGCGGAACCCTGCCGCTGATCGTGGTCGACCCGCTCTCGGAGGACCTCACCGTCGAATCGGCCGACCGGATCCTCACGTCGTCGACCGCGACGGAATGGGCCGTGCGCACCGTCACCGAGATGCTGACGGCCCAAGCCGTCGACCAGCCCGACCTGCGCCGCAGCCGGGTGCTCTCGACCCCCGACCTGCTCGCCCCGGACCCGCGGCTGCTGGTCGGCCTCGAGGCGCTGGCAACGACCACGCCGAGCGTCGAGTTCACCGACGCATCGACGCTCACCGCACGCACCGACGTCCAGACCCGCTCCGGACAGCCCGTCCAGGTCGAACTCCCGGCCGACGCCGGCCCCCCGCTGGCCGCCCGCGTCGAACTCATCGACTCGACCGCACTGAGCGCGGCCAGCGCGGCATCGATGCTCCCCGCCGGCGACCCCCGACCGCAGACGTGGGCGATCCAGCTCGACGCGATGATCTCGACCGCACTGAGCGACGCAGAGGTCGCCGTGGAAACGGCCGAGATCCAGTCGGAAGCCGATGCGATCCGTGGCTCGGTGGTGCCTCCCGCTCCGTTCTCGTTCACGCTGACCGGGCGGTCGGGGGACATCGAACTCCAGCTCGCCAACACCTCGGACGATTCGTTGACCGTCATCCTGCGCGCGTCGTCGGCCAAGTTGTCGTTTCCCGGGTCGACCGAGCCGACGGTCGGCCCTCCCGACGCAGACGCCGGCGACCAGATCGTGACGCTGCGGCCGAACGACGAGACCGCCGTGATCATCCCGGTGCGCGCCAAATCGAACGGAACGTCGCCGATCACGATCCAGCTCCTCACGCCGCTCGGCGAGACGATCGACGACCCGGTCACCGTCACCGCCACCGTGACCGCATTCACCGGCCTCGGCCAGGTGCTGACCGCCGGCCTCGTGCTCGTGTTGCTCACCTGGTGGGCGACGCATTGGAGGAGCCGCCGCCGGGCTGCGCTCGACGAGGGCCGCGGACGGCACCCGAGCGGCGCCCAGTAGGCTCGGACCCCTGTGAATTCACCGTTTCCCGGGCCCCAACCCGTCCGCATCGTCACCGACAGCTCCTGCGACCTGCCTGCAGCGATCGCCGATGAGCTCGGCATCACGATCGTGCCGCTCACCATCCGCTTCGGCGACGAGG
Organism: Ilumatobacteraceae bacterium; assembly: GCA_963772085.1. Classification (GTDB taxonomy): domain Bacteria; phylum Actinomycetota; class Acidimicrobiia; order Acidimicrobiales; family Ilumatobacteraceae; genus Sva-07. The sequence goes on along the minus strand of CAVYWH010000011.1, from coordinate 48,134 downwards.
AGTTCGTCGATCGCGAGGAGCTCTCGACGGCCGAGTTCTGGTCGCGCTGCGTCAACACGAGCAAGCTCCCCGAAACCGCGGCGCCCGCGCCCGGACAATTCGAGATGCACTATCGACGCCTCGCCGCCGAAGGCGCCACCGGCATCGTGGTCGTGTCGCTCTCCGGCGCGCTGTCCGCCACGTTGCAGAGTGCGCAGCTCGCGGCACGTTCGGTGCAGGCCGACGACTCGGTCGACCTCGACATCCGGGTGCTCGACAGCCGGAGCATCACGATGGGCCTCGGCACGATCGCGCTGGCGGGCGCCCGACTCGCTCGCACGGGCGCGACGATCGACGACGTCGAAGCGATGGCGATCGACCTGATCGACCGGACGCGCGTCTTCGGTGCGCTCGACACGCTCGAGAACCTGAAGAAGGGCGGCCGCATCGGCAACGCCAAGGCCCTCCTCGCCACCGCTCTGTCGATCAAGCCGATCATCGAGGTGACCGGCGGTGTCGTCGAACAGGGCGGCAAGCAGCGGACCCGCTCCAAGGCGCTGGCGTACCTCGTCGACAAGGTCAAGAGCTACGACGGCGCCATCGAGAACCTGGCCGTGCTCCACGCCGACTGCAGCGATGTCGACGAATTCGTGCAGATGCTCCAACCGTTCGCCCCCGACGAGATCGTCGTCGGCGAGATCGGTCCCGTCATCGGCACCCATGGTGGACGCGGCACGATCGGCGTCGCCTTCCAGGTCACCGCCTGACCGATTCGTCCAGCGGAACCGATCGGGCGTGTCCGCCCGCCCGTCGAGCGTTCGCCCCGACGCGCGCTCGTTCGTTCATTGCCCTGACCAACGCGCGTCACCCCACTAGCGTTCCAGCAGCGTCATGTCACCAGCGGCCCCTCCTCCGACTCCCACCGTGATCGCCCGGCGATACGAGCTGCAACGTCAGCTCGCGCAGGGCGGCATGGCCGAGGTGTGGCTCGCCGTCGACCTCACGCTCGACCGCAAGGTGGCGGTCAAGTGGCTGAAGCCGACACTCGCCTCCGATCCCGTCGTGGCCGAGCGGTTCCGGCGTGAGGCGATCGCCGCCGCCAGCCTCAACCATCCGAACATCGTCGCGGTGCACGACGTGTTCGAACAGGACGGTCGCCAAGCGGTCGTCATGCAGCTCGTCGAGGGCAAGAGCCTTCGCCAACTGCTCGACACGCAGAAGCGACTCAGCCCGGAACTCACCTGCCACATCGGAACCTGCGTGGCGCTCGCGCTGGACCACGCTCACGAAGCCGGGTTCGTCCACCGCGACGTGAAGCCGGGCAACATCATGATCACCTCCGACGGCCGGGTGCTGCTGACCGACTTCGGGATCGCCAAGGGCCTGCAGTCGGCCGACGCCGATCTCACGAGCGACAACATCATGATGGGCACGGCGAAGTACCTGTCCCCCGAGCAGGTGCGCGGCAAGAAGCTCGACGGACGCGCCGATCTCTACTCGCTCGGTCTCGTGCTCTACGAATGCCTCGCCGGGCGCGTTCCGTTCCTCGGCGAGACCGACGCCGACACGGCGCTGGCCCGACTCCAGCGCGACCCGACCGACCTGGCCCGCCTGCGCGCGACGCTGCCCACGGCGCTCGTGAACGTGATCCACCAGCTGCTCGCCCGCAACCCGGCCAGCCGGCCCGGCGACCGGCGCCGAACTCGTCGAGGCACTGCGGGAGGCGGCGAAGGAAGGCCCCCCGGTCATCGATCAGACGACCGCCGATCGCTCGCCCGTCCTGCCGTTCAGCACGAAACGCTTCCGCCGCGCGCCGTCCGACGAACTCGCCGCGTCCCGCCGACGTCGCGGAAGCAGCGCCGAAGCCCCCGCGCCCGCGAGCGGTGCCGTCGTCCACCGTCGGCCGGCGGCCCGGTCACGTCGATGGTCGGCGCCATCCCGGGCGAGCCGTCACGCACGGGAAGCGTGCCGGTCCAGCCGACGCCGCGCCGCCCGCCGCTCGTCCGACCGCACCGGCATCGGCCCGGCCTCATCGCGGCGTCGGCCGCGCCGACGACCGCAGAACCCGTCGTGCGACCCTCGACGCCGGCGCGACCCGACGCGCGCACGCACACGCCGCCCCGCGGTAGCGGGCGTGTCGACCCGGCGACCGCGCAGGGGATGTCGAACAGCTGGAAGCCGAGCATGCTCGTCGTGGCCGTCCTGCTCGTGGTGGCCGTGCTCGTCGGTGGGCTGCTGTGGTTCAACCTGCAGTACGGCGGCGGCGACGTCGTGCCCACCACCACGGGACTGCCGACCGATCCGGCGATCGACCCGGCAACCGGCGCGCCCACCGCCGGGTTCCCGACCGACACGACCGTCGCGCCGGTCGGTCCGCGCACCCCCGGTGCCGCCCGCATCGCCACCATCTCGACGTTCGACCCCGACGGTGACAACGAGGAGAACGACGCCGACGTCGCCCTGGCCAGCGCCGACGGAACCCGAACACGTCGTGGGCGACCGTGTGCTACTCGTCGCAGTACATGGGCGCCAAGCGCGGTGTCGGCCTCGTGGTGTCGTTCGACACGCCGACGCAGCAAGCCCTTGCCGTCGACGTGATCAACGCGCCGTACCAGCTGCGATTCTTCGCGTCCGATGCCGCGACGCCCCCGACCGACCTCGACGCATGGGGACCGGAACTCGGCGCCAAGGCGTTCGATTCGGAGCCGGGCACCGTCACCTCGGCGATTCCACCCGCCCCCGCGTCGCACATGCTGGTGTTGCTCAACGAGATCGGCCAGGACGACACGTGCACCGAGGAGAACCCGTATCGCGGGCGACTCGGCGAGATCACGCTGGTCGGTTGAACCCCTTCGTTACGCTCCGCTGCATCGCCACGATCGACGACGCCCAACTGGTCACCGCCGCACAGAGCGGCGACCGCGGTGCGCTCGACCAGCTGTTGCGCCGTCACTACGACCGCGTTCACTCCGTCTGCCGCCGGATCACCGGGTCGGCCAGCGACGCCGACGACGCGTGTCAGGAGGCCCTGATCAAGATCGTGCGCAACCTGCCGCGCTTCGACGGGCGCTCGTCGTTCGGCACCTGGGCCTACCGGATCGCCACGAACGCCTCGCTCGACGAGCTCCGCAAACGTCAGCGACGTCCGTCGCTCCGGGTCGTCGACGACGGTGTCGCCGACCGTGACGCGAATCTCGTGGATCCCGTCGCCACCGGCCGGTTCGACCGGGTCGACGATCAGCTCGAGATCGATGCCGCGCTCGAAGGGCTCAGCGAGGACTTCCGCGTGGTCGTCGTGCTGCGCGACGTCGTCGATCTCGACTATCAGGAGATCGCCGACCTGCTCGACATCCCGCTCGGCACCGTCAAGTCACGCATCGCGCGAGCCCGCTCCCAGCTGGCCGAGACGTTGCGCCTCGACCTGCTGCCGCCGCTGCATCCGACTGACTCGACGCAGGTGCCGCAAGGATTTTCGGACGATCCGGGGAACTTCGACGACGACCAGGAGCGTCCAAACCAACCGGAATGAATGACGACCTGACCATCCTCGCGAGCGCGTATCTCGACGGCGACGTGACCGCCGACGAACGCGCCCAGGTGGAGGCGTCCGCCGAACTCCTGGCCGAGGTCGATCGCCTGCGTACCGTTCGCGCCATCGTGTCGCACGCGTCGTCGAGCGACAACGCACCGATCTCGATGCGCGAACGGCACCTCGCGGCGGCGCTCGACGCCTGGGACCGGCTGCCCGACAACGAGCGCACCGGCGCGCTGCGCGACTCGACGCCCACCGGCGCCGACGGCGCCGCGGCTGCTGGCGTGGCCGCCATGTCGTCACCGGGCGCCGCTCGACGAAGCGCCGATGGGCGCAATCGCCGGCGTGGCTCGGCATGGCTGCAGCCGGTCTGGTCGTGGTGCTCGCCGGCGGACTCGTCCTGCGCAACACCGTCAGCGACGACACAGCGGCGACGACTGCCGAGGTCTCGACCGCCGCAGCCTGACTCGAGGTGGCAGACGCCGACGGCGGCGCCGATGCTCCCGCTCCGGCCGCCGACGCGGCGACCGAGTCGGAGCTCGAGGAGGCGACGGCCGCACAGGCGCCCGCCGATACCGCCCGGCTCGAGAACGGATCCGACGTCGACTCCGACCTGCTGGCCGAGGCGCCCCCGCGCCGACGACGGCGCCCTCGAACAGCTGGACACGGCCGACGATCTGGCCGTCTTCGCCTCGGATGCGGTCGGCGCCCCGGCCTCGGGCGATCTGCCCGAGGGCGCCACCGTGGCCACCGACGTTCCTGCCGACGACTGCCGACGAGCGGAGCGGGCCTCATGGAGCTCCCGCTCTGCCAAGGCGTCGACGTGGTCGTGGGCCTCGCGTTGTACGGCGACGAACGGGTCGTGGTCGGTATCGACGAGAGCCGAAACCTGGCGATCGCCTACCGCGAAGACGACTGTGCGTTCGTCGCCCGCGCGTCGTTGAGCTGAGTGCGGCTAGTCTCCTCGCTCATGCCGGCCAATCCGCTCACCGACCCCAACTGGGCTAGCGACACGACCGACACGCTGGTACGGGTCATCGGCACCGTCCGCGAGCAGACCACCACCAAGGCGGTGTTCGCCGCCCGCGGGCTGGTCTTCGGGATCATCGCCGCGTTCCTCGGTGTGTTCATCCTGGTCATCACGATCATCGGGCTGATGCGTGGCATCCAGGAGCTGCTCAAGCTCGCCGTCGACCCGCCGCAGGCGGTGTACCTGAGCTACTTCATCGTGGGTGGAATGCTCTGCCTCGCCGGCTTGTTGCTGTTCAAGAAGCGCAACGCCAGCGCCGGCTGACCGTTCGTTCACCGCTCCACCCCGCGTCCCACGACGCTGATTCGAGAAGAGATCCTCATGTCCGACGTCCCCCCGCATGTTCGCCCTGATGTCCGCCCTGATGTCCGGGATGTCATCATCATCGGCTCGGGGCCTGCCGGCCTCACCGCCGCCGTGTACACCGCCCGTGCCAACCTGGCCCCGCTGCTCATCGAGGGCGAGCCGTCGAGCACGAGCGATCAGCCCGGCGGGCAGCTGATGCTCACCACCGAGGTCGAGAACTTCCCCGGCTTCCCCGACGGGATCATGGGCCCGGAGTTGATGCACGGCATGCGCGAGCAGGCGCTGCGGTTCGGTACCGAGATCATCACCGAGAAGGTCACCAGAGTCGACTTCAGCGAGCGCCCGTTCAAGGTCTGGGTCCACGAGACCGAGTACCGCGCGCACGCGGTGATCGTCAGCACCGGGCGCGCAGTCGCTGATGCTCGGGCTCGAAGCCGAACAACGCCTGATCGGCCATGGCCTGTCGACGTGTGCGACCTGTGACGGCTTCTTCTTCCGCGGCCACGAGATCGCGGTCGTCGGTGGCGGCGACTCCGCCGTCGAGGAGGCGACGTTCCTCACCAAGTTCGCCGACAAGGTCACCCTCATCCACCGCCGCGACGAGCTGCGGGCCTCGAAGATCATGCAGGACCGGGCGATCGCCAATCCGAAGATCGAGTTCCTCTGGAACAACCAGGTCACCGAGATCATGGGCGACGACGTCGTCACCGGGATCGGCCTCACGAACACCGTGACCGGCGAGCAGTCGACGCTGCGCCGTCACCGGCCTGTTCGTGGCGATCGGCCACCGTCCCGAACACCGACCTGTTCGTCGGCCAGCTCGACATGGACCCGGACTCGGGGTACCTGATCACCAAGCCCGACTCGTCCTACACCAACGTCGAGGGCATCTTCGCCTGCGGCGACGTGCAGGATCACACCTACCGGCAGGCCATCACGGCGGCGGGGTCGGGTTGCATGGCCGCCATCGACGCCGAGCGTTGGCTCGAGGCCAATCTTCACTCCTGAACGACCCGTGACCGGCGTCGCCCTCGGCGCGGCAGGGAATGTTCGGCAGAGGTCGCTGGTTGTAGAGTCCGCACGGTCAGCCGTGCAGTCACCAACGGGAAGCACTCCCGCTCGAAAGGATCGCCGTCATGGCCCAAGGCATTGTGAATCTGTCCTCCAACACGTTCGACGAAACCGTCGCTGGCTCCGACAAGCCCGTCGTCGTCGACTTCTGGGCCGAGTGGTGTGGACCGTGTAAGCAGATCGCCCCGATCCTCGCGGAGATCGCCGATGAGCACGCCGACAGCGTCACCGTCGCCAAGCTCAACGTCGACGACAACCCCGACCTGGCACGGAAGTACAACGTCATGAGCATCCCGACGTTGCTCGTGTTCTCCGGCGGTGAAGTGACCAAGCGACTCGTCGGCGCCAAGAGCAAGGGTGCCCTGCTGCAGGAGCTCGACGAATTCCTTCCCACCTCCCTCTGATCCCGTTCCGCCCTCTGGTCCACGGTCAGCGCGGCAACGCTGTGCGCGATCTGCAGCGCCGGCTGGTCACCGCCGGCGTTGCGGTGACCGGCACCGTCCCGGGAATCTTCGACGAGGCGACTGTCCGAGGCCGTTGCCTCGTTCCAGGAACAACGTGGTCTGCGGACCACCGGCGCATGCGACTCGGGCACCTGGTTGGCACTGATCGAAGCCGGTTGGCGCCTCGGCGATCGCGTCCTGCTCCTGGCCGCGCCGCAACTGCGCGGCGACGACGTCGTCAGCCTCCAGCAGGCGCTCAACCACCTCGGCTTCGACTGCGGTCGACCCGACGGCATCCTCGGGCCGGCGACGATCCGCGCCCTGGTCGATTTCCAACGCAACTCGGGCATCATCGCCGACGGCGTCTGCGGACCCACCACCGTCAGCGAAGCTGGAGTTGCTGCGCCGCCAGAGCGGGAGCGGGCCCGGTGTGGCTCGGATCCGGGAGAGCGAGGCCGTCATCGGGGCCAGCACGCTCGGCTCGCTCCGCGTGGTCGTCGGTCAGTTCGGTGGCTTGAGCGCGATCACCAGGACGTTGTCGAAGGCGCTGCGCGAGGCAGGTGCCGTCGTGTTGTCGACCGACGAGTACGAGGCCGAGCGCGCACGCGTCGGTGGCCAACCGCTTCGGGGCCTCGATCTACATCGGCTTCGAGGCCCAGCCGGACCCGTGCTCGACGATCTCGTACTTTGCCGTACCCGAGTTCGAGTCACGCGGCGGCCGGGCACTCGCCCGACACCTCACCCTGCAGCTCGATGGCGTGTTGACCCCCGCACCCACGGCGGTGGGCATGCGGCTGCCCGTGCTCCGCGAGACGCGGATGCCGGCTGTCCTGTGCACGCTGGGACCGGTCCGGCCGGTGGTCGATGCCGCCGATCCGATCGCCGAAAGCCGTGGTCAGCGCCCTGCAGGTGTGGGCGCCCGAAATGGCACAGTGACGATCCGCAACTTCAGCAGATCATTGAGGGTTTGTCCACAGGTTGCCCCACAGGCTGTGCGTTTGTCTGTACGTGACGTTGAAACAAATATCACGTGACGTCGGTCACGGACCGCTGAACGTGGCGTGAACTCGACCGCGAACGGACGCGTCGACTCACCTTCGAACCCAGGTGCCATCAGAGTGGTAGATCCGCTCCAGGTCGCCGAGATCGGCGAAGTCGATCACCACCCGCCCGCGCTTGGCACCCATCTGCACGGCGACCCGCGTCTCCAGGCGATCGGCGAGCAGCTCCTCGAGTTCGAGCAGGCCGGGTGGTCGCAAGCGGGTCTGAGGGATGCAGGCCCGCACCGTCGATCGAGCCACCGGTCGAGCCGTCGACCGCTCGTCGTTGCGTCGTCGGCAGCTCCTCGTCGGCCGGTCGGCGCCTCGCCGCCGAGCCGAACGGCTTGCTCGATGGCCCGCACCGACCAGCTCCCGGCGACCGCCTCTCGGGCCAGCCGCTCCTGCAGTGCCCGGTCGGGGGTGCCGAGCAGGGCCCGGGCGTGGCCGGCCGACAGTTGGCCGTCGGCGAGCAGGTGTTGCACACTCGGCGGGCAGGCCGAGGAGACGCAGCGTGTTGGTGATCGCCGAGCGGCTCTTGCCCACCCGTGCCGACAGCTGCTCGTGAGTCAGGTGGAAGTCCTCGATCAGCTGCTGATAGGCGGCCGCTTCTTCGAGCGGCGTCAGGTCCTCCCGGTGGAGGTTCTCGACGAGTGCCTGCTCGATCGAACTCAGATCGTCGGTGGTCCGCACGATCGCCGGCACCGTCGCCAGGCCGGCACGCTGCGCCGCGCGCCATCGCCGCTCCCCGGCGATGATTTCGTAGTTCCCGTCCGTCGAGCGGCCGCACCAGGATCGGCTGCAGCACCCCCATCTCGGCGATCGACGCCGAGAGCTCGAGCAGGCTCTCCTCGTCGAAGTGCACCCGCGGCTGGTTCGGGTTCGGGCTGACCGTCGAGACGGCGATCTCGACGAGCGCCGCTCCGGTGCTGCCGGACGCACCGCGTCCTTGTCGAGTTCGGCACCGGGAATGATCGAACTCAAACCCTTTCCCAGACCGCTAGAGCGTGGCATCGTGCACCTCCCGAGCCGCGTCGCGATAGGCGATGGCTCCACGCGATCGTGGATCGAAGGTGGTGATCGGTTGGCCGAACGACGGGGCTTCGGACAGGCGGACCGAACGGGGGATGACCGAACGCAGGACCTTGTCGCCGAAGTGTTCGCGGACCTCGCTCACCACCTGCCCGGACAGATTGGTGCGGGCGTCGTACATCACGCACAGGATGGTGCTCATGTCGAGTGTCGGGTTCAGATTCCGTTTGACGAGATCGACGTTGCGCAACAGCTGTCCGAGGCCCTCCAGCGCGTAGTACTCACACTGGATCGGCACCATCACCTCGCGGGCGGCGGCAAGTCCGTTCACGGTCAGCAGCCCGAGCGATGGGGGACAGTCGATCAACACGTAGTCGTAGTCGTCGAGCACTGCATCGATGGCACGCTTCAAGCGCTGCTCACGACTGAACGCCGGCACGAGTTCGATTTCGGCGCCGGCGAGGTCGAGCGACGCCGGTGCCACGAACAGATTGCGCACGTCGGTGGGCTCGACCACGTTCTCCAGCGGCTCCTCGTGCATCAGCACGTGGTACATCGAGTGCTCGAGACCGCGGTTCTCGATGCCGAGTCCCGTCGACGCGTTGCCCTGCGGATCGAGATCGATGATCAGTGTCCGCAAACCCATCTCGGCGAGGGCCGCACCGAGGTTCACCGTGGTGGTCGTCTTGCCGACCCCACCTTTCTGATTGGCGAGGGCGATGATGCGGGGAGTGTCCGTGCCGGGACGTGTGCGGCTCCTCGGTTCGTCTGCACCGTGCACGGTGGCGGTCACCGGGTCGCGCCTCTCCGATCTGGCTGACGGGCAGCTCGCCGCTGCTCGGCTCTGCGACGCCGTCGGTGCTCGAATCGGTGGTGTCACAGGGTCTCCTGATCGTTGCGGTCGTGGCAGACGCCGACGGTGCGGGTCGATGACTCCACGGAGCGTAGTGGGCCGGACCGTGGCGCGGTGTCTTTCGCAGGGTGCTGCATTCGGTTCGGCAGTGGAATGTTTCACGTGGAACATCAGGGTGACACGTCCGAGACCATTCGATCGCGTGCGCGAATGTTTCACGTGAAACATTCACTCGTCACGGCCGGCGTCCAGTCCGACGCTTCACCGCTTGCGTGAAGACCGCCACGTGGGTGGACGGGCTCAGTGTCGCGATCGACCGCGAACGGTGACGTGTCGATGTCCGCCCAGCGATCGCCGGTCGGTGGCTCACTGATCACGATGAGGCCACCGGACGGACCCACCGTGCGGCGATGCGCAGCGTCAGCTCCGGCGGACCGAATCCCCGAGCGACCGCGGCGTCGAACGGCGCGCTGCTGTGACGGTGCGGGTTGGTCGGCGTCCTGGGTCAGGACATCGACACGGTCGGACCATTCCAGGCGGCGCACCACCCGGGCCAGGAAGTCGGTGCGCGTCCGCCGTCGGTCGAGCATGGTGACGCGTGACGTCCGGCAGATCGTGGGCGATGACGAGACCCGGGACGCCGCCCCCGGCGCCGAGATCCAGCACCGGCGTCGCATCGGGCTGGTCCGATCGAGCGGAGGACGACGAGAGCGCGTCGACGAAATATCGCGCATGGGCGACGACCTCGGCGATGGGTCGGCTCCCGAGGAACCCCAGACGTCGGGATTCCTCGAGAGACTGGAAGCAGCAACTCCGTGGACGGTGCGGACGACGGGTGCGGGGTCGCAGCGTCGTCGGCGTCCACGAGGGGAGTCAGGCCGGTTCGACGATGATCCGTCGGTTGGGGTCCTCGCCGACCGAACGGCTGGCGACACCCTGCTCTTCGTTGAGCACGTCGTGGATGACCTTGCGGTCCGACGACGTCATCGGCTCGAGCGAGCGGGCGACGCCGGAGGTGCGCACCTGCTCGGCGACGTCCTGCGAGAACTTGACGAGCGCCTGCTCGCGGCGGGTGCGGTAGCCGGCGATGTCGATGCGCAAGCGCGTCTCGTGGTCACCGAGACGGCGCTGGGCGGCCACTCGGGCGAGATCCTGCACCGCGTTCAGCGTGCGCCCACCCGGGCCGACCAGCAGACCGAGTTCCGTACCGGCGACGTTCAGTTCGAGCACGGTTCCGTCGACGGTCAGCTCGGAGGTTCCGGTCATGCCGAACGCCTCGGTCAGTCCGTCCATGAACGTCACGGCGGCGGCACCGACCTCGTCGGGGGTGACATCGGATTGCACTGCATCCTCGTGGCTCACGGCCGGTACCTGCTCTCGTTGCTTGCTGGATCGTTGACGGCTCGGGGCGCTTTCGGACAGCGTCGCCGGCCACCGTCTCGCTGATGTCGCCGGCATCGGTGTCGACAACGGCCGCACCGGTCGAGCGTTCGGCTGCGACGGCATCGCTGGAGCGCGCCGAGTTCCCGTTCTTGGACGCTGCCGGAGACCCATCGCTCGATGCGGTCTTGTCGCTGCGGCTGCGGCGCTTGCGCTCCTGCTTCGGACGAGCCTGCGTCGGACGGATCCGGGCACGGATGCGGGCCTCGCCCCGGACGCGACCGAACAGGCCGGGCTTGGGCTCTTCCAGGATGTCGAACTCTGCGTCGTCGGCACCCACGCCGAGTTGGTCGAGCGCGGCCTCACGGGCTTCGTCGAGTGTCTTCGCGGTGGTCTCTACCCACTCCATGGCGTGCTCTTTCGTAGTTGGTCGGTGCACCATCGGCACGGGGCCGTCGTGGCGCGGTCGATCAAGCGGCTACTTGCCGCTCGACTTCGGTCGGGTGTTCGACTTCTCCGGCTGTGCGTCCTTGCGTGACGGCGTGGGCCGGCCTTTGGCCGACGACGACGGCGTCGGCCGGTTCTTGGGCGGCGTCACCCGCTTGCTCACCACCGGCGGCTTGGCCGGTTCGGTCGGCTGGCTTGGCGTTGCTCCTTCTTGCCGCCCTGGTTGCCGGCTGCTTGGCTTGCCGGTCTTGTCGCCCTTGGAGGCGCCGAGCTCGCGCTTGGCCTGGGAGAACATGCCCGTCGACTCGCCGGACTTCGCGGCTTCCTCGCGCGCTGCGGCACCGGCGCGCTGCGCCTGGCGACCGAGCGATTCATCGTGCCCGTAGAAGGCTTTGGTGATGTAGACCTGCTGGGCGATGCGCAGCACGGTCTGGAAGAGGTAGTAGACGACCAGCGCGGCGAGGAAGAAGACCTGGAAGACGGCGAAGGACACCGGCAGGTACTGCATCAACTTCTGCTGGGCCTGCGACATGGTCGGGCTGATCGCCGCGCGGGCGGCGACCATCCGTTGCTGCACGAAGTAGAGCCCACCGAGCAGCACGACGAGCAGGACGTAGGGGATGGCGGTGCCGAAGCTCTCGCCGATCGCATCGATGGCCGACTTCGACAGGTCGAGACCGAACGACATCATCGTGTGCTCGCCGAACAGCGACTTGTACAGCGACGAGTCGATCGCCAGGAAGCGCGGGATGAACCCGGGATCGGCCGCTTCGGCTTCGTTGCCGAACGCCCGCCACACCGTCTGCGCGACCGGCAGTGCCGCACCCGTGCGGCTTGTACGTCAGGCCGTGCAGGACCTGGAACATGATGATGAAGACGGGCATCTGCGCCACGATCGGGAGACACGAGGCCATGGGATTGACCTTGTGCTCCTGATAGAGCTTCATCATCTCTTCGTTGAGCTTGGCCTTGTCGTTGCGGTGCTCGTTCTGGAGCTTGCGCATCTCCGGAGCGAGACGCTGCATCTCGAGCATGCCCTTGGTGCTCTTCAACGTCAGCGGCGTCGTGATCGCCATCACGACGGCGGCGATCATGCGCCAGCATCACGATGTAACTGCTGGTCAGGCCGTAGAACCATGACAGCAGTGCGGCTGGAATCTCGAACATCGATCAGCAGCCCTTCTCAGACGTACACGGCTGGAGGTACACGAAGCGGCGGCGTGGCGGCAGTTCCGGGAACCGGATCCCAACCCGAGGGACCGAACGGCCGGCAGCGCACGAGGCGACGCAGCGTGAGCGCGAGGCCGCGCCGGGTGCCGTGTGTCTCCGAGCGCCTCGAGCGCGTAGGCCGAGCACGATGGGGTGAACCGACACGGCGAGGGGCGTCCCTCGAACAGACGCTGGTACCACAACACCATCCGGACCGGGATCGTCCGCGTCGGTGTCGGGCCGTCGTTCATCGCGACGGCTGCCGGGACCGGTCGAGCGAGGTGGACACCGCGGTGGCGAGATCGAGCATCGTGACCTGCAGCTGATCGAACGTCAGTTCGACAGCGCTCGGCCGGGCTCCGATCAGCCAGAATCCGGGCGCGAAGTCGTGCTGCCGCACGATCACGCGCAGCCGGCGACGGAGCCGATTCCGTACCACCGCCGGGCCGACGGGTCGTCCAATGGCGAACGCGACGTGGCACCGCTCGAGGTCGTTCTGTTGGAGATAGGTACACCACAGGGGCTCCCGTCGAAAGCGGACGCCGTCACGACCGAGGCGGACGAAGACGTCACGATCTCGAATCGAATCGATCAAGCCGACAGTCGTGTGCGACCCTTGGCGCGACGTGCCTTCAGCACGGCACGCCCGCCGCGAGTGCTCATGCGGGCGCGGAAGCCGTGTGTCTTGGCACGACGGCGGGCATTTGGTTGAAAGGTACGCTTCACGGGATCTCCGGCTCTTCAGGCGACACTCGACGCCGACGACCGGCTATGAGACAACCGGCAAGAACTGTCGGACGCGTCGCAGATTCAACCTCCCAGGCTAGGGCGGGCGACGCCGGACTCCCAACCACCCACCACAAACCACATCGATGTAAGTTGTCCACACCTGCGGACATGCTGGGGACACGTGCGCATCATCCCTGCGCAGGGCATGTTTCCGTCCGAGGTTTCCGACCGGAGCCCGAACCTGCTACGTTCGGACGCTCGTGTCCTGCCCGTTTCGATGTCCCCACCTTGTGGACAACCATGTGGATCAACGCGGGTGCAACCGTTCGACCGAACCCCGGAGACGCAGGTGAGTGATGCCGCCGACGTGTGGACGCAGGTCACACTGTCCCTGCGCTCGCAGCTCGCCGAATCGGTGTGGTTCTCGACGTTCCAGGACCTGACGCCGCTCGATTCCGACTCCGACACGCTCCGGCTGATGGCGCCGAGTGCCTATGTGCGCGACCGGATCATGACGCGGTATCTGCCGCTCGTGACCGAGGCGTTGCACGACGTCAACGAGGGCCAGCGCAACGTCGAGATCGACGTCGCCACCAACGAGAGCGCGGTGGAGACCCCGTCCGACACGGTCGCCGACGAGGCCACCAACGTCGAGCGCCAGCTACGCCGCCGGGTACAGCGCGGGCTCGCACGCCTCCGGTGCGCGGAACGGCTCGGGCGACGGCGGGACCGAGCGGGGCCAGCGCAGCCTGCTCGACGAGGCCGGGCTGAATCCGCGATACACGTTCGAGACATTCGTGAAGGGGGCGTCCAACCAGTTCGCCCTCGCCGCCGCGCTCCGGGTGGCCGAGACGCCGGCGCGCAGCTACAACCCGCTGTTCATCTACGGTTCGGCCGGATTGGGCAAGACCCACCTGCTGCACGCGATCGGGCACTACGTCCACTCCAACTACCAGCACCACGAGGTGCGGTACGTCTCCACCGAGACGTTCATGAACGAATACGTCGACGCGATCCGCCAGAACACGACGGTGTCGCTGCGCCGGCGGTACCGCGACATCGACGTGTTGCTGATCGACGACATCCAGTTCATCGCCGGCAAGGAAGGGCTCCAGGAGGAGTTCTTCCACACGTTCAACTCGCTGCACGGCGCGAACAAGCAGGTCGTGATCTCCTCCGACCGCATGCCCGACGCGATCCCGACGCTCGAGGAACGTCTCCGCGGCCGGTTCAAGTGGGGCCTGATCACCGACATCCAGCCGCCGGACATGGAGACGCGCCTCGCCATCCTGCGCAACAAGTCCGAGCGTGACCGCGTCCAGGTGCCCGACCAGACGCTCGAGTTCATCGCCACCAACATCGCCACCAACATCCGTGAGCTCGAGGGTGCGCTCATCCGTGTCACGGCCTTCGCCAGCTTGAACCAGGTGCCGATCACCACCGAGCTCGCCCAGACACAGCTCGCCGACCTGCTCAACGACAACAAGCCGAAGGTGCGCACCGACGAGGAGCTGCTGGCCGAGATCGCCTCGATCCTCAAGTTCCCCGTCGAGGACCTGAAGGGCCGCAGCCGGCAGCGTCCGCTCGTCACCGCCAGGCAGATCGCGATGTACGTGTTCCGCGAGCTGACCGACCTCAGCTATCCCGCGATCGCCCGGCTCTTCGGCGGCCGCGACCACACCACCGTGATCCACGCCAACGAGAAGATCCAACGGCTGATGAGTGAGCGCAAACAGATCTACGACCAGGTCACGGCGCTGATCCAACAGCTCAAATCATGACTGGGGACGACCGGTCGGACAAGTGCTCCGCAACGACACGCTCGATCGGTGGACAACCGCTGCCTGTCCACCGAATCACAGCGTCGTAAGACGCACCCTGGGGACCGAGGTGCCATCCCCTGTGAGCGGGCGCGAGGGCTCTACGCTGCGACCAACGCTGCTTGTCCCCAATCCACAGCACCTACTACTGACATTGTTCTTTGAAACATCCATGTACGAGGAGAAGTGCCGACCGTGAAGTTTCGTTGTGAACGTGATGTCCTTGCCGATGCGGTCGGGTCCGCAGGGCGAGCAGCCACGAACCGAACGGGGACCCTGCCGGTCCTCGCCGGGGTGAAGCTTCGAGGTGGCCGGGGACTCGCTCACGGTGACCGGCACCGACCTCGAACTGACGATCCGGCTCACGGTCGAAGTGGGTGGCGAACGCGACGGTGCGGCGGTGGTCCCGGCACGTCTGGTCGGCGACATCGTCAAGGCGTTGCCGGCCGGCGCCGTGCAGATCGAGCTGACCGACGACGAACTGTCGATCAGCGCCGGTCGGTCACAGTTCTCGGTGCGCCCGCTCGCACTCGACGACTACCCGACGCTGGCCGAACCGACGGCCGAAGGTGTCACGCTTGCCGGCCAGCGCGATGGCCGATGCGCTCCGCCAGGTCGTGCGCGCCGCATCGACCGACGATGCTCGTGCCGTGCTGACCGGCGTGCTCCTCGCCGCCGAGGACGACGGTCTGCGCATGGTGGCCACCGACTCGTACCGGCTCGCGGTGCGTGACCTGCCCGAGTCGTCCGTGCTCGGCAGCGGGCAGAAGGTGATCATCCCCGGCCGTGCGCTCGGCGAACTCTCCCGCGTGATGGGCGACGTCTAGGAGCTGACCGTGCGTCTCGGTGAACGCGAGGCGACGTTCGAATCGGGCACCACCCGTGTGAGCACCCGGCTGATCGAGGGCGAGTTCCCGAACTATCGCAACCTGCTGCCGTCGAGCTATCCGAACCTGCTCACCTTCGGCAAGGCGGCGATGCTCGAGGCGATCCGCCGAGTCAAGATCCTGGCGCAGGACTCGACGCCGGTGCGGCTCACGCTCGGCGGCGACACGGTGCAGCTCACGGCGATCACCCAGGACGTCGGCAACGCCACCGAGGAGATCGATGCCACGTACGAGGGCACCGAGATGACCGTCGCGTTCAACCCGGACTACCTGTCGGCCGGCATCGACGCCATCGACAGCGACGACGTCACGCTCGCCACGATGGATCCGATGAAGCCGGCGGTGCTGCGCGGGCGTGGGCCACGACGACTACCTGTACCTGCTGATGCCCGTTCGGGTTCCGTAGCATCCACGCGGTGACCCACGAACACGTCGCCCGCGTGCCGTCGTGATCGTCGAACACCTCGAGCTCGTCGACTTCCGCAACTACCGCTCGGGTGCGTTCGATCTGCACCCGGGAACGACGGTCGTCATCGGCGACAACGGCCACGGCAAGACCAATCTCGTGGAGGCGCTGGCATATCTGGCGACGCTGTCGAGCTTTCGCGGTGCACCGAACGACGCGCTGGTCCGGCTGGGCGCCGACACGGCGGTCATCCGGGCCCGGGTGCGCCACGACGACGCCCGGGAGCTGCTGATCGAAGCCGAGATCGCCGTGGCCGGCCGCAATCGGATCCAGGTCAACCGACAGAAGCCTCGTGCGGTCGACGTGACCTGCTGGGCACGTTGCGCGTCACGGTGTTCGCCCCCGACGACCTGGTGCTCGTCAAGGGCAGCCCCGGCGAGCGCCGACGGTTCCTCGACGACACGCTCGTGGCGCTGGCGACGAAGTACGACGCGCTCCGCCTCGAACTCGATCGGATCGTGCGCCAACGCAACACGCTGCTGAAGCAGGCGGGCGGTCGGCTGACCGAGGAGATCGAGGTGACCCTCGACGTGTGGGATGCCAAGTTCGCCGCGCTCGCCGACCAGTTCGGTCACGCGCGGGCGACCCTCGTGGCCCGGCTGACCCCGATGGTCGCGCGAGGCCTACGAGCAGCTGGCCGGCACCCCGGTGGCGATCGAGATGCAGTACGAGCCGCCGTGGCGCAGGAGCGGCCTGCTCGACGCCCTCCGTGAGGCGAGGGTGGCCGACGTGCGCCGGGGCGTGTCCACCGTCGGGCCCGCACCGCGACGAACTCACGCTGTCGATCCGCGGCCTGCCGAGCCGCACGCACGCCTCGCAGGGTGAACAGCGCTCGCTGGCGCTCGCGCTGCGCCTGGCGGGACATCGGCTGGTCACCGAGCGCACGGGAACGGCACCGGTCCTCGTGCTCGACGACGTGCTCTCCGAACTCGACGACCATCGGGCGGCGGCACTGCTGGGGCACCTGCCGCCGGGCCAGATCGTGATCACCACCGCGACCGCGATCCCGACGATCGCCTCGGTGGATCGCACGGTGCACGTGCGCGACGGGATGCTCACCCCCGATCGTCTCGCCGAGGATCCGCCGTCGGGTTGACCAAGTAGGTTGACGCCGTGAAGGATCCGGTGCCGATCACCACCTCGATCGACTCGATCATGTCGTCGTTGCGCGGCACCGATCGGGTGCAGATCGGCGGGGTGTTCGGTCGATGGGCCGACGCGGTGGGCGAGAATGTGGCCGATCACGTCCGGCCGGTCCGGCTCGATCAGCGGGTGCTCACCGTCGAGGTCGACGAGGCCGCGTGGGCCACGCAGGTGAAGTTCCTGAGCGCGACGATCATTCGCCGGCTCCACGAGGTGGCCGCGCGTCGACATCGAGCGCATCGAGGTCCGGGTCGCCGGCTCGAAGGGCCGAGACAACCGCCGCTGACCTGGGGCGATGTGCCGGTCGGCCGTGCTCGTCGGGCGGCCGGCGCCGGCATCGAGAATTCTCGCTGCACCGGCGGGTGCTCCCCGGCTCTGAGACACCCCGCTGGTAGGATGAATCCCACTCGCGACACGGTCTGCGGCAGCGTTCGAGTGAGCGCTTCCGTCGTGGTGTCGCCCGAGGATCGCACCCCACGACCCGCAGCGAACCAGTGCAGGGGCCGGGGTGGCCAACGCAATCGAACGCCCAAACACGACACGAGGTACGAGTGTCCAACGACACGACCGAAGTTCCGGAAACCGACGTCCCGCAGCCCAGCCGTCCGAGGCGGGCGAACCCCGACCAGGCCAAGACGACGGCGACCTACGACGCCAATGCCATCCAGGTCCTGGAAGGCCTCGATCCCGTCCGCAAACGACCGGGCATGTACATCGGCTCGACCGGCCTGGCGGGGTCTGCACCACCTGATCTGGGAAGTCGTCGACAACTCGGTCGACGAGGCGATGGCCGGCCATTGCACGCCGCATCGGCGTCACGCTGCTCGCCGACGGCGGCTGCCAGGTCGACGACGACGGTCGCGGTATTCCGGTCGACCCGTTCACGGCTGGCGAGCACAAGGGCAAGAGCGCGGCCGAGGTCGTGCTCACCGTGCTGCACGCCGGCGGCAAGTTCGGCGGCGACGGCTACAAGGTCTCCGGCGGGCTCCACGGCGTCGGCGTGTCGGTCGTCAACGCGCTGTCCGAGCGCCTCGTCATCGAGGTCGACCGAGACGGCAAGCACTACCGCCAGGAGTACGCCAAGGGCGGCGTCCCGCAGGGCAAGATGCTCGTCGTCGGCGACACGCCCACCGCGGGGCCGCAAGACGCGGCACCACGATCACGTTCTGGCCCGATCCGACGATCTTCGCCGCCGAGGGCGTCGAGTTCATCTCCCGCACGGTGCTCGAGCGCCTGCAGACGATGGCGTTCCTGAACAAGGGCCTCGAGATCGTCTTCAAGGACGAGCGCGAGAGCCGCGAGCAGACCATCACGTACCAGTACAAGGGCGGGATCATCGACTTCGTCAAGCACCTGAACGCCACCAAGGAGCCGCTGTTCTCCAAGGTGTGCCAGTTCGAGGACGACGACGACGACGGCCAGATGCTCGACATCGCCATGCAGTGGAACACCGGCTACTACGAGGGCATCCACGGCTACGCCAACGGCATCTCCACCACCGAGGGTGGCATGCACGTCGAGGGCTTCAAGACCGCGCTCACCACGGTGGTCAACAAGTACGCCAGGGCGAAGAACCTGCTCAAGGAGAAGGACCCGAACCTCACCGGCGAGGACATCCGCGAGGGCATCACCGCCATCGTGTCGGTGAAGTTGCGCGAGCCGCAGTTCGAGGGCCAGACCAAGGCCAAGCTCGGCAACGTGCCGATGCGCTCGTTCGTCCAGAAGGCGACCAACGAGCGTCTCGCCGAGTGGTTGGAGGAGAACCCGACCGAAGCGAACAAGATGGTCAAGAAGAGCCTCGCCGCGGCGCAGGCCCGCGTCGCCGCGAAGAACGCCCGCAACGCCATCCGTCGCAAGACGGCGCTGTCCGGCGCCGGCATGCCCGACAAGCTCAAGGACTGCTCGTCGAAGGACGCCTCCGAGTCCGAGCTGTTCATCGTCGAGGGCGACTCCGCCGGCGGTACCGCCGTCGACGCGCCGCGACCCGCGCACGCAGGCGATCCTGCCGATCCGCGGCAAGATCCTCAACGTCGAGCGGGCGCGCATCGACAAGATGCTCAAGAACAACGAGATCCAGGCGCTGATCACCGCCATCGGTGCCGGTGTCGGCGACGAGTACGACGTCACCAAGTGCCGGTACCACAAGATGATCTGCCTGGCCGACGCCGACGTCGACGGCAGCCACATCCGCACGCTGCTGCTCACGTTCTTCTTCCGCCAGATGCGCGAGATGGTCGAGGCCGGCTACTGCTACATCGCCCAGCCGCCGCTGTACTCCACCGAGGTCGGCAAGGAGAAGGTGTACCTCAAGGACGACGTGGCCAAGGCGCAGTTCCTCGCCGATCGGCCGAACCACAAGAAGCAGTTCCAGCGCCTGAAGGGCCTCGGCGAGATGGACTGGGAAGAGCTGCGCGGCACCACGATGGACACCTCGACGCGGACCCTGCTGCAGGTCACGGTCGAGGAAGCGGCGCTCGCCGACGAGATCACCTCGGTGCTGATGGGCGACGACGTGGCGAGCCGCCGCGAGTTCATCACCACCAACGCCCGCGACGTCCGCAACCTCGACTTCTGATCGGACTTCCGAGCCGCGGCCCCTCTTCGAACGCGAACTGAGACACGATGACTGACGACAACATCACCCCACCACCCGAACCCATCCAGCCGATCGCACTCCACGACGAGATGGAGAACTCGTTCCTCGAGTACGCGATGTCGGTCATCATGTCCCGGGCGCTGCCCGACGTGCGCGACGGCCTCAAGCCGGTGCACCGCCGGATCATCTGGGACATGGAGGAGCAGGGTTTCCGGCCCGACCGCGGCCACGTCAAGTGCGCCCGTGTCTCCGGCGACACGATGGCCCGCTTCCACCCCCACGGCGACGGCGCGATCTACGACGCCCTGGTGCGCATGGCCCAGCCGTTCTCGCTGCGCCACCCGTTGATCGACTTCCACGGCAACTACGGCAGCCCCGACTTCGGTCCGGCCGCCTCGCGCTACACCGAATGTCGTCTGCACCCGTTGGCGATGCAGTTGCTGGCCGACATCGACGAGGAAACCGTCGACATGATCCCGAACTACGACGGCACCACCGAAGAGCCCGTCGTGCTGCCGGCCCGGTTCCCGAACCTGCTCGTCAACGGCAGCCAGGGCATCGCCGTCGGCATGGCGACGAACATCCCGCCGCACAACCTCGGCGAGGTCATCGACGCGGTCCTCCACCTGATCGACAACCCCGAGGCGACACCCGACGACCTGATGCAGTTCGTCAAGGGTCCCGACTTCCCGACCGGGGCGAGCATCCTCGGCCGCGCCGGCATCATCGACGCCTACCGCACCGGCCGCGGCTCGGTGAAGATGCGGGCCACGGTCAGCATCGAGGAGAGCCGCACCGGCCGCCTCGAGATCCTCGTCAGCGAGATCCCGTACCAGACCAGCTGTTCGGCGATCGCCTCGCGCATCCAGGAGCTCGTCGACAGCGGCAACCTCGACGGCATCGCCGACGTGAACGACGCGTCGTCGGGCGGCAAGACGAACCTGATCATCACGCTCAAGCGTGACGCCAACGCCAACGTGGTCAAGAACAACCTGTTCAAGCTGACCCAGCTGCAGTCGACGTTCTCGATCAACATGGTCGCGCTGGTCGACGGGGTGCCGCGCCAGATCAACCTGCGCGACGCGCTCGTCGCCTACGTGCGCCACCAGGTCGACGTCATCACCCGCCGTTCGCAGTTCCGCCTCGACAAGGCCAAGCCGCCGCGAGCACATCCTCGAGGGCCGTATCAAGGCGCTCGACGTCATCGACCAGATCATCGCCCTCATCCGGTCGAGCGACGACGCCGCGGCCGCCCGCGCCGGGCTGATGGCCGCGCCGTTCGAGTTCAGCGAGATCCAGGCGAACGACATCCTCGACATGCAGTTGCGCCAGCTGACGCGGCTGTCGCGCATCGACCTGCAGACCGAACTCGACGACGTGCGGGCCGGCATCATCGACCTGCAGGAGATCCTCGACAACCCGGAGCGCCTGAACAACGTGATCCGCGAAGAGATCACGGCCATCCGTGAAGAGTTCGCCACGCCGCGCGTGTGCCAGCTCACCTACGACGACGGCGAGATGTCGATCGAAGACCTCGTCGACGACAAGGAACTCGTCATCGTGATGACGCAGGCCCAGTACGTCAAGGCGGTCGAGGCCACGTCGTTCAAGACGCAGGGCCGCGGCGGCCGTGGCGTGTCGGGCGGCAAGCTCAAGGTCGACGACATCGTGCGCCACGTGATCTTCACCACCGCGCACGCGCACCTGCTGTTCTTCTCCAACCGGGGCAAGGTCTACCGCCTGCGGGCGCTCGACATCCCCGAGCGCGAGCGCACGGCCAAGGGCATGCCGATCGTCAACCTGCTCCCGTTGCAGGCCGACGAGAAGATCCAGGCGATCATCGACACCCGTGACTTCGCCGGCGAGCGCTTCCTGTTCTTCGCCACCAAGAAGGGCACGGTCAAGAAGACCGCCTTCGACGCGTACGACTCGAGCCGTCGCGACGGTCTGATCGCGATCAACCTGCGTGACGACGACGAACTGGTCCGGGTGATCGAGACGAGCGGCAGCGACGACATCTTCATGGTGAGCCGTCGCGGCATGACGATCCGCTTCGCCGAGGACGACGTCCGACCGATGGGGCGCACGGCCGGCGGCGTTCGCGGCATGCGTCTGAAGCCGGACGACTCGGTCGTGTCGGTCGACGTGGCCCGCGACGACACGGCGATCCTGGTCCTCACCGAGGCGGGCTTCGGCAAGCGCACCCAGCTCGAGCGCTTCAACGCCCAGGCCCGCGGCGGCCAGGGTGTTCGCGGCATCAAGCTCACCGGCAAGAAGGGCGAGGTCGTCGCGGCGTTCATGGTCGGCCTCGACGACGAGATCGTGGCGGTGTCGAACAACGGCATCACCATCCGCATGGAAGTGCGTTCGATCTCCTCGCAGGGCCGCGATGCCACCGGGGTCCGAGTGATGAACCTCGACGACGGTGACGTCGTCGGGTCGGTCGCTCCGATTCTCGCCACCGACGACGACTGATCTCGACGATCCGTTCGGCGCCCTCGAGCGCCCTGGTCACCGGTCCGCCGGTGACCGTGACGGCCGAGCGCCTCGGCGCGCTCGGCCTGACGCTGGAACGGAGGAATCATGGGTGCTCGAGATCAGACCGACGACCGCGGGCAGGCGGCGATCATGTTCGTCATCGTGGTCGTCGCGCTGGCCACCCTCGCGATGGCTGGGTTGGCCCAGCTCGGCGGGGCCGCCCGCGACCGGGTGCGAGCCCAGTCCGCGGCGGATGCAGCGGCCCTCGCGTCCGCTCGACGGCGGCCGCGCCGTGGCCGTGCGGATCGCCGCGGCGAACGGTGCGACGGTCGTGTCGTGGTCCGCCGGGCCCGGTGAGTTCGAGGTGACCATCACGGTGCAGGTCGGTGACGAGATCGCCCGTGCCAGCGCCTCGAACGAGCCTTGACGGGACCGCAAGGCATCGGATGCGTACACTTCACCGGGTGAGCACGACCGAGCACGATCTCGACGCGCTTGGCGTCGACGCGCTCGACGACGACCTCGACTCCGCGGCCGACCTCGACTCCGTGGCCGATGTCGACGTCGCCGACGCCGAGCCGGATGCACTCGAGCAGGGTGACGACGGCGCCGACACGGTCGATGAGCCCGGGATCGATGCGTCGGTCGCCGAGGCCACCGACGACGCTGACGGGTCCGGCGAGCTCGCCCGCAGCGACCGATGATGCCGACTCGCGATGCCGAACATGATGCCGACGATCATCGCGACGAGACGAACGATCGGCTCGTTCGTTTCGACGCGTTCCTGAGCGAGGCGCAGGCGGAACACGCCGACGACCTCCGACGGGGCGGCGGGCAACTACGAGCTCCCGGCGATCATCATGGCGACCGAGCTGGACGGATCCCGACGGCGATCTCGACGACGAGGATCCGAGCGAAGGACTGCGCACGGCGGTGTACGTCGGCGGGCGCTTGCTGCGTCCCGACGAGCTCGAGGTCGGCGACCGTCCCCCGACCGACCTGCCGCTGGTCGATCCGCTGTCCGACGATGCGCTCGACGAGCTGCGACGGGCCGACATCGACGGGCCGACCGTTCCGGTCCTGCCGCACGACGAGGCGCCCGCTCATCGCCGCCTGAAACGATCGCCCGACTACGACCCGGCCCCGATGCCGATCCCGCTCAACGTGCCGCGCATCCTCGGCCGCAAGCCGCGGGTGCGTCGCGTCACCCGGGTGGTGCGCCACGTCGACCCGTGGAGCGTGTTCAAGATCGCGATCATCGCCAACATCCTCATCTACGTGATCGTGCTCGTGGCCGGCGTGCTGCTGTGGAACGTGGCCAACGCGACGGGCACGGTCGACAACGTCGAACGGTTCTTCGAGTCGTTCGGCTGGGCGTCGTTCGAGTTCAACGGCGGCGAGATCTACCACAGCGCCTGGACCGCTGGAATCTTCCTCGTCATCGGCTTCACCGGACTCGCCGTGCTGGCGGCAACCATGTTCAACCTCATCACCGACCTGGTCGGCGGCATGCGGTTCACGGTGCTGGAGGAAGAGGTCGTCGAGGCACGGACCTCACCGATGCGGCGCTTCGTCGTTCGGCGCTCCGAGCCCGAGATCCCCCTGGTCACGACCGATTCGTCCGGGCAGATCATCCGCGAATCGGTCGTCGACGACAGCAACGGATATCGCCGCTGACGAGCGCGCCGGCGACGGTGTGCGGTGATCGTCCAAACTGTCGAACGCGTGATGTGGAAGCCCCCTGTCGGCCGATAGCGTTGCCGACTTGCCGGGGCTATAGCTCAGTCGGTTAGAGCGCTGCCCTGATAAGGCAGAGGTCACAAGTTCGATTCTTGTTAGCCCCACCACGCCGCCCGGTGACGAACAGCGAGGACCCCGCGAGGGTCCCGCGGTTCCAGGGTTGGCCGTGTTCGTTCCTCCACGTCGTTCGCTGGTCGGCACGGCAGACTGGGACCATGCGGTACGGCTTGCTTCGTCCGAGACGGGAGCGCTCGTGAAGGTGATTCGTCGGGCCCTGTCCGTGGTGGCGCTGGCGGTGGCCGTCACCGCCGCGCTGCGGGTGCGCGGTTCCGGGGGGACCCCTCCGCAACACGGCGGGTGGCGCCCGCTCGAGCTTCCGGATCGATCGTGAACCGGCGGGTTGCGCTCGTCGGCCACGGCGTGGTCGGCGCACGGATCGAACGCAGCGTGCCGGTGCTCCTGCCCGGCATCGAACTGGTCGTTGTCGACACGCGGCACCCGGCCCGGGCCGCGGCGACCCTGGCCCACGTCGATGCCGCCATCCTGGCCTGTACCGGCCCCCACGTCGGCCTGGCCCAGGACTTGATCGAGCGACAGGTGCCGGTCATCTCGATCGGCGACGAACTCGACGATGTCGCGGCCATGCTCGAGTTGGACCAGGCGGCGCTCGACGCCGACGTGCCGTTCGTCGTCGGCGCAGGAATGTCCCCCGGCCTGTCGGGCCTCCTCGTGCGACACCTGGCCGGCCAACTGGCGACGAGCGACGAGATCCACATCGCCGTTCACGGCACGGCCGGGCCGGCATGCGCACGCCAGCATCACCGTGCCTTGGCGGGCAACGGCCTGGCGCTGCGTGACGGCGAATGGATCCGACGACCGGCCGGCTCGGGGCGCGAACTCTGCTGGTTCCCCGAACCCGTCGGCGCGTACGACTGCTATCGGGCGGAACTGGCGACGCCGCTGCTGCTGCGCGACCTGTTTCCCGACGTGACGCGCATCACCGCACGCATGTCGGCGAATCGACGTGACCGCCTGACCGCCCGCCTGCCCATGCTCAGTCGCCCCCATCCTGAGGGTGGCGTCGGAGCCCTCCGAATCGAGGTGCGCGGCGCCGACGAGACGGGGGCCAGGAGCACGCTCGTGGTCGGGATCGCCGAACTCGTCGGCACCGCGACCGCGGCGACGGTGGTCGCGTTCCTCCAGGCCCTGCTCGCCGGAACACTGCCGCCCGGCGTGATCTGTGCAGGAGATGCCAGACTGGACACCGTGAGTCTGCTGCGCACCATCGAGCGGGTCGGTGTCCGGCTCCAGGAGTTCACCGGGGTGCCCCACCCCCAGACCGTGGGATCGGCGACGTGAGCACGTTCTGCCGAGCAGCCCCGCTTCGAGATGCCCTGGATGCCGCCGGCGGAGATCGTCCGCGTCGACGGGCGCGGCGAGTTCTTCGTCCGTCGGCATCGACACCCGAACCCGGCCGCTCCGACGGTCATGCTGCTCCACGGGTGGACGATGTCGGCGGACCTGCAGTTCGTCACGGCCTACCGGGAGTTGGCCGAGCACTACTCGTTCGTCGGGATCGATCACCGGGGCCACGGCAGAGGGCTCCGCACCCCCGCGACGTTCGCGTTCGACGATGTCGCCGACGACCACGTGGCCGTCGCCCGTCAACTGGGCATCGATCGTGCGGTGCTCGTCGGTTACTCGATGGGTGGTCCGATCGCGCTGACCATCACCCGCCGCCACCCGGAGTTCGTCAGCGGGGTCGTCGTGCAGGCCACGGCGCTCGAGTGGCTGGAGACGCGCCGTGATCGTTGGCAGTGGCGCTTCCTCCCCGTGCTCGGATCGCTCATGCGGTCCCGTTTCTTCCCGGCCTTCCTCCGTGGCGGCCTGCCGCGACTGATTCCGACCGGGCACGACCTGGCGCCCTATCTGCCCTGGTTCGAGTCCGAGATCCACCGCGGCAACTCGCGGACCATCACCGAGGCGGGATGGGCCCTGAGCAGCTTCGACGCCCGCACGTGGGCCCCCGGCCTCGGCGTGCCGGCCGGCAGCCTGATCACCACCAAGGACCGGCTGGTCCGCCCCCGCAAGCAGCGGGCGCTCGCCGCGGCGTTGGGTGCCGAGATCCGCGAGCTCGGCGCCGACCACTCGGCACCGTGGGAGCAGCCTCGTCAGTTCTCGTCGTTGACGGTCGAGCTGGTCAATGCTGTCGTCGGTCGCGCCGCGCTCGCACGACTCGCGGGTCAACGTCGCCACCTGATCGCTCAGCTGCTCGATCACCGCCGTCAACCGGTCGAGGCGGTCATCGAGGCGCTCGTCGAGCGTTTCGCCGGTCACCATGTCGGACAGCGACAGTCGCACACTGGCGATCTCGCGGGCGAGGAACTCGGTGTCGGCCTGTGTCCGTTCGGCGACGTTGCGGTCGCTCTCGGCGGTCAATCGGTCGCGGAACTCCTGACGATTCTGGGCGAGCAGGATCAGCGGTGCCGCATACGACGCCTGCAGCGACAGGACGAGTGTGAGCAGGACGAGACCGCGGTTCCACGGGTCGAACTGGTACTGGTCGGGGGCGAACGCGTTGTGGACGATCCAGAGGGCGATGACCACCGTCTGCCACACCAGGAACTGCGCGGTGCCGAGGTTGCGCGCCAACGATTCGCTGAACGCGCCGAACCGGTCGGAGTCGTATTGCACGCCGACGCGTCGAGCGGCGCGCGGCGCGGTGAGATCTTCGCGGCGTCTCATCCCGTCGCCTCGCTGATTCCGGTCACTTCGCTGGTGTCACGGCCAGGGCGCGAGCGGGTACGCCAGCCGGCGCCGAGCATGCGGTCGATCACGTCGTCGACGGTGACCGCGCCGAGCAGGCGGCCGGCGTCGTCGCAGACGGCCAGCGCCAACAGGTCGTAGCTGGCGAGTCGTTCGGCCACGTGGCGGTCGGTGTCGGTCGGCGCGAGCGTCGGGTCGTCGGCGAGCAGGCGGCCGAGTTCGGTGCTCGGTGGTTCGCGCAGCAGCCGCTGGACGTGGGCGACGCCGAGGAACTTGCCCGTCGGCGGTCGGAACGGCGCCTGGCAGACGAACACCTGCGTGGCGATGCTGACCACCCAGTCGGGGTCGCGGATCTGGGCGAGCGCCTCCGACACGGTGGCGGTCGGTCCGAGGATGATCACCTCCGGCGTCATCAGACCACCGGCGGTGCCCTCTTCGTACTCGAGCAGGCGGCGCACGACGTCGGCATCGTCGGCGTCCATCACGCTGAGCATGCGTTCCTGGTCGGCCGGGGCCATCTCGCCGATGAGGTCGGCGAGGTCGTCGTACTCCATCTCGTCGAACACGCCCACCAGCCGGTCGAGGTCGAGTTCGGCGACGATGCGCACCTGCTCTTCCTCCGACAGCTCCTCGAGCACGTCCGCCAGGCGTTCGTCGTCCATCGCCTCGGCGAGCTGGCGGCGTTGGTCGACGGGCAGGGCGCGGACGACGGCGGCGACCTCGGCGGGGTGGAAGTCGCGCAGCCGGGCCGCTTCGGCCTGCATCTCGCTCGGGGCGTCGAACAGCGCGGGGACCTCGTCGTAGTCGACGAGTCGATAGCTCGGCCGGCGTCGCAGGGTGCTCTTGCGGGCGAGCCGGACGCGATCGATCACCCAGTAGGACGAACGGCTCCCCTGATGCTCCCGCAGTGCGATGTCGCTCACGGTCTCGTCGCCGATCTTCCGATCGATCAGCTCGGCGCCGATCAGCACCTCGCCCGGCCGTGGCTTGAACGGGTTCAGGTCGACGTCCCAGCTGCGCAGCCGGGCGCCGTCGCTGTCGAGCTCGGCGATCCGGTTGGCGTTGACGAAGATCCGGCGGCGCTGGCTGCTGGCGACGAACCCGACGACGCGTGGGGCGATCGGCTCGCTCCCGGGGCGGCCGGGCCGGCCAGGGATCACCACGATGTCGTCGAGCCGCCCGATCTGTGCGCCGCCGGCGTCGAGGAGCGGGAGCCGCATCACCCGGAATGCGTAGATCAGCTCACCGGACATGCCGGAAGGTTACCGAGGGGGGCTCGGCAACGGGGTTGTTGGCGCGATCCGAGTCGATCGCTCGTGCTCGTCGAATCGGCCGGCGCGAGTTCAGGCGGCGGTGCGATCCGGGTTCTGAGTGGCGTGGCGGCTCGTCGAGCGGTGGCTGCGTCAGCCGGCGCAGTGGCGGCAGCTTCGACCTGCACCAGCGTGTCGCTGTACGCGACGCCACCGCCCCAGTCGGTGAGGGTGTCGTTGGTGAGGCTGTTGGCGACCTTGCCGTCGGGGTGGGCCGCGCTCCACCAGCCGAACGGAATGGCGACGACGCCGGGGCGCAGGCGGCCGCTGATCCTGACGGGGACCTCGACGGATGCACGGTCGTTCCAGACGCGGGCGCGGTCGCCGTCGGCCAACCCGCGCCCGGCCGCATCCGTCGCGTCGAGCTCGATGAACGGACCGCCCTCGGCCGGGCCGTGCTTGGGCAGGTGCGAGTAGCCGGAGTTCAGGAATCGGGTGTGATGCTTGGGGGTCAGCAGCTGCAGGGGGAATCGGGCGAGCAGCGCCGGGTCGCCGGCCGGCCCCTCTCGGGGGGCGACGAACGTCGGCACGCGCGGTTGACCCATCCGCTCGAGCACCTCGGAGGTGAACTCGACGCGACCCGACGGCGTGTCGAACTCGCCGTCGCCGAACGGCCGGCCGTCCTCCGGATAGGGGGCACGGACCCAGCCGGTGGTTCGGAGTTCTTCGAGGTCGACGGTCGGCAGCGCCTGGGCGAGCAGGGCGTCGTCGCTCTCGAACAGCGCCGGTTCGGTGTAGCCCATCGCGGCCGGCGAGGCGGCGGAACAGGTCGGTGTTGGAGATCGATTCGCCGACCGGAGCGATCGCCGCACCGTTCCAGCCGACCCAGAGATGACCCCACGGGAGGACCACGTCGTCGGTCTCGATCTGCGTGGTCGCCGGTAGGACGATGTCGGCGTAGCGGGCCGTGTCGGTGAGGAACTGTTCGTGGACGACCGTGAACAGGTCGTCCCGTTCGAGGCCGCGCCGGATGAGTTCGGCGTTGGGGACGATCACGAGCGGGTTGCAGTTCCACACGACGAGGGCGTGCACGCCCGCGCCGTCGGTCTCGCCGGCGTGCTCCGCCGTGAGGATGTCGCCGAGGCGGCTCATGTTCAGGGTACGCGGCTCGCGTCCTTCGGGGCGGGCCTCGAGGTCGGGCCGCATGTAGGCGGTGACGTCGATGAGTGCGTCGCTGTACGAGCCGACGCTCTTGGCGATGCCGCCGCCCCGTTCCGCCCACGCTCCGGTGAGCGCCGGCAGGCAGCCGAGCGTCCGGAAGAACATCGCACCGTTCTCGTGATGTTCGGCTCCGATGATCGTGCGGATCCCCGCCGGCCGCGTCGTCGCGTAGTCGGTGGCGAGCGTGGTGATGACGTCGGCGTCGACCCCGGTGACACCGGCCGCGCGCTCGGGGGTCCAGTCGGCGACCGCCTCGCGCAGTTCGTCGTAGCCGAGGGTGTGCTCGGCGATCCATGCGTCGTTCGTGAGCCCGTCACGGATGATGACGTGCATCATCGCCAGCATCATCGCGATGTCGGTGCCGGGGAAGGGCTGGATGAACTGGTCGCCGCGCTCGACGTCGACGGCCTCTGCGGTCAACGTGCGGATCGGGTCGATGACCACGATGCGGGCGCCGTTGGAGCGGGCCTTCTCGATGGTCGGCCACAGGTGCCGGTTGGTCAGCTTGGTGTTGGTGCCCCACAGCAGGAGCAGCTTGGAGTGTTCGAGTTCGAGGGCGTCCATCGCCCGACCGCTGCCGTTGGTCATCCGGAGCCCGGCCCCGACGGTCGGCCCGCAGATGTTGCGGTCGATGCGCGACGCACCCATGAACCCGAAGAACCGGCCGCTCAGCCCCATCATCGACAGCAGGCTCTGGTTGCCGGCGTCGGAGAACGGCAGCACGGCTTCCGAGCCGTGCGTGTCGATCACGTCGTGCAGGCGGGCGGCGATCTCGGTGAGCGCTTCGTCCCACGTGATGCGCTCGAACTCGCCGGCGCCCTTCGGGCCGACCCGCCGGAGCGGATGGAGCAACCGCTCGGGGCTGTAGACACGATCGAGGAACCGGTTGACCTTCGGGCACAACTCGCCGGCGGAGTACGGATGGGCGGGGTTGCCGCGGAGCTTGACCGCGACGGGGCGTGCCGCCGTCGCCAGGTCGGACCCGTCAGCCCGGTCGGTGTCGACGGTGACGGTCCAACCGCACGAGTCAGGGCAGTCGTGGTGACAGGTGCCGTTGACCGTGTGCGTGCTCATGGGGAGATGCTAGGACGGACCGCGCGCCGTCGAGGGTTCGATAATGCCGCGCAGGTGCGGCCACGCGGCGGCGAATCCGGCGTGGAGTGGAAGTTCGTCGACCTCGTCGAAGGTGAACCAACCGACGGCGTCGGTCTCGAAGTTGATCGACTCACCGAATCGCTCCTCGACCTCGACCACCACGGTCGTGTACGTCCAGTCGGTGGCGGGGACGAACGCGTACTCGCCGATGAGCGTCGGGATCCCGGGCACCGTGCCGACCTCCTCCATCGCTTCGCGCAGGGCTCCCTCGATCGGGGTCTCGCCGAGGTCGAGCGCGCCGCCGGCGCACGACCAGGTGCCGCCCTCGTGGGCGAACGCCGAGCGCTTCTGCAGCATGAGCCGTGGTTCGGACGCACCGTCGTGGGCATCGTCGTCGCGCACGACGAACACCACGCCGGCCGCGCCGTAGATCCCCCATCGGACGTGCCCGTCGCTGCACCGCATGAACCCGTCGCCCGTTCGTCGTTCCACCATGCCCCCAGCGTGACGTGCCGACCCCCGTCCTCGCAACCCGCGCACCCGATGGTTTGTGGCAGACACTCTTGCGATCCCGCGGTCAACCTGTCTGCCCCAAGTCTCCGCCCCGGAGTTTGCGGCAGACACAACGACGGCGGGACGGTGAACGTGTCTGCCACAGACCGTGGGAATGATGTGCGGCGGGCGGGTGGTTGACTTGCGGCGTGAGCGACGCCGCAACCGAGCAGTACGACCTGATCATCATCGGGAGCGGGTCGGGGAACTCGATCCCCGCGTTCTTGGACGACTGGAAGATCGCCATCGTCGAGCGCGACGTGTTCGGCGGGACGTGCCTGAACCGCGGGTGCATCCCCTCGAAGATGTTCGTGCTCCCGGCCGACGTCGCCCTCGCCGCGGACACGTCCGACAAGCTCGGCATCGACACCCAGTTCAACGGCGCCGACTGGCCGATGATCCGCGACCGGATCTTCGGACGGATCGACCCGATCTCGGCCGGTGGACGCGACTATCGAGCGACGGGTACGCCGAACGTCACGTTGATCGAAGGCACCGCTCGGTTCACCGGCGACAAGACGTTGCGGATCGACGGCGGCGAGCGGGACGGGCACACGATCTCGGCCCCGCACGTGCTGATCGCCGCCGGCTCACGGCCGACGATCCCGCCGATCCCCGGACTGGAGGAAACGGGGTTCCACACGTCCGACTCGATCATGCGCCTGGCGGAACTGCCGAAGCGGCTCGGGATCATCGGCGGCGGCTTCATCGCCGCCGAGATGGGCCACGTGTTCTCGTCGCTCGGTTCGCACGTGACGATGGTCGCGCGGTCGACCGGTCTGCTCCGCGCGTTCGACGACGAGATCGCGCAGCGGTTCACCGACGTGTTCGGGAGCCGTGTCGACCTCCGGCTGGGCGCGGCACCGACGGCGGTGCGCCGAGTGGACGACGGCGTCGAGATCGCGGTCGGCGAGACGTCGATCATCGTCGACGAACTGCTCGTGGCGACGGGCCGCCAGCCCAACAGCGATCTCGTCGGGGCCGCCGCGGCCGGTCTGGCGCTGGGCGAGCATGGCACGATCGAGGTCGACGACACGATGGCCACGAACGTCGACGGCGTGTGGGCGATCGGCGACGTCGCCAACACCCACCAGCTCAAGCACCTGGCCAACGCCGAGGCCAAGGTGGCGTTCTGGAACATCGCCCACCCCGACGACATCCACCACCAGAGCTACAAGGCCGTGCCGAGCGCGGTCTTCTCCAACCCACAGGTGGCCACCGTCGGACTGACCGAGGAGCAGGCGACCGAACAGGGACTGCCCTTCGTGGTCGGCATCCGTGAGTACGCCGGGCACCGCGTACGGGTGGGCGCTCGTCGACACGACGTCGTTCGCCAAGGTGCTCGTCAACTCCGACACCGGCCTGATCATCGGCGCCCACATCATCGGACAGCAGGCCGCCACGCTGATCCAACCGCTCGTGCAGGCGATGGAGTTCGATCAACCGGCGGCCGAGGTCGCCGCGCGGCGTGTTCTACATCCATCCGGCGCTGACCGAGGTGGTGGAGAACGCGCTCCTCGAAGCGGTCGACCAGCTGCCGTGAGAGGCGGCGGGGCTCGCGCTGACCGACGACGAGATCGACCACGGCCAGAGCGCTCACGCCCGGCTGCGCGGCGGATCTGCATCAGGTGCACCTGAACCACGCGGGGTGCTCACTGCCGCCGCTCCCGGTGATCGAGGCGCAGATGGCGTACCTGCAGCGCGAGGCGCTGGAGGGTGGGTACGAGGTCGCCGCCGCATCGGTCGGCGTCACCGAGGCGCGTCTACGACTCGATCGGCCGGCTGATCGGGGCCGAGCCGCACGAGATCGCCCGATTCGAGCACGCGACGGGCGCCTGGAACGCGGCGTTCTGGTCGCGTGCCGATGGAGGCGGGGCAGCGCATCCTCGTCCACGATCACGAGTACGGCGCGAACGCGGTCGCCTTCGTGCGGGCCGCCGAGACGAAGGGCGTCGTGGTCGAGCGGGTGCCGAGCGACGCGAGCGGGCAGGTGTCGGTCGACGCCATGGCGGAGGCCCTCGCCGGCGGCGACGTGGCGCTGGTGTCGCTCACCCACGTGCCGACCAACGGCGGTCTCGTGAACCCGGCGGTCGAGATCGGGGCCCTGACCCGCGCGGCCGGTGTGCCGTACCTCGTCGACGCGTGCCAATCGGTCGGCCAGCTCGACATCGACGTCAAGGCGATCGGCTGCGACTTCCTCTCCGCCACGGGCCGGAAGTACCTCCGCGGGCCGCGCGGCACCGGATTCCTCTACGTCAGCGACTCGATCCTCGACCGGGCGGTGCCCGTCGCAGCCCGATCATCACGGGGCCGATCTCGTCGCCGTCGACCGGTACGAGCTGATGCCCGACGCCCGCCGGTTCGAGCACTGGGAGTTCAACCATGCCGCCTGGCACGGGCTGGGCGCCGCCGTCGACCACGCGCTGCAGTGGGGGATCGATCGGATCGAGGCGACGGTCACGGCGCGCGCTGCGGAGTTGCGGGAGTTGCTGCGCGACGGCCGGCTTCGTGGTGCACGACGAAGGGGTCCGGCAGATGCGGCATCGTCACGACCACGTCGGCTGACCCGGCCGGCCCGAGCGCGCTCGATCTGTGGGAGCTGCTGACGCTCCACGGCGTCAACAGCTCGCGTCACGATGGCGGGCTCGTCCCGCTACGACGTGGAGCGCCGCAACCTGCCGCCGATGCTGCGGCTCTCCGTGCACTACACGACCACCCCCGCCGAACTCGTCGACACCGTCGAGATCCTGACCCGCGCCTGACCGTCGGTCCGACCCGTTCGCGTGAACGATCTCGGTCGGATCGGTCGCGCCGCAGTCCGACCGAGTCGCGGGTGACGTCTCGTGAGCCGTACGCTCGCCGCCATGGGAGTGCGCACGCGGAACTGGGCGGGCAATCAGCGATGTGTGCCGCTCGCGGTGCACGAGCCGACGACGACCGACGAGGTCGCGGCGATCGTCCAGCGCGCCGCGGAGTCCGGCCAACGGGTGAAGGCGATCGGGGGCGGCCACTCGTTCACCGATGCGGCGATGACCGACGGGCACCTGGTGTCGCTCGACGGGATGAACCGGATCCTCGAGGTCGACGGCACCGACGTGACCGTGCAGGCCGGCATCCGGCTCCACGAGCTGAACGCGCAACTGTTCGAGCGGGGTCTCGCGTTGCCGAACCTGGGCGACATCGACAAGCAGTCGATCGCCGGCGCGACCTCGACGGCCACCCACGGCACCGGCGCCGGCCTCGGCAACCTCGCGACGACGATCGTCGGGCTGGAACTCGTCACCGGCGACGGCTCGGTGGTGCGGGCCGACGAGCGCACCGACCCCCAACTGCTGCGGGTGGCCAGGGTCGGGCTCGGCGCCCTCGGCGTGCTCACCGAGGTGACGCTGCGGTGCGTTCCGGCGTTCAATCTCCACGCGGTCGAGACGATCGAGCTGCGTCACCGACGTGATCGCCGATTTCGGCAACGTCATGCGCTCGACCGACCACGTCGAGTTCTATTGGATGCCGGGCGGTCGGCGGTGCCAGGTGAAGCGCAACACCCGCACCGACCAGCCGGCGAAACCGCAGCCGAAGCTGGCCTACGTCCGTGACAAGTGGATCGCCGAGAACCTCGCGTTCGGCACCGTCTGTCGCGTCGGCCGGCGCTTCCCCACGCTGGCGCCGAAGGTGGCCAAGCTCGTCACCTCGGCGGCGTCGGAACGTGAGCTGATCGACCGCAGCGATCGGATCTTCTGCAGTCCGCGTCACGTCCACTTCCTGGAGATGGAGTACGGGATCCCGTTCGACGCCGTGCCGGATGCGATCGGGCGGATCGACGAACTCGTGCGCACGTTGCCGTTCCCGCCGCTCTTCCCGATCGAGGTGCGGGCGTCGGCGGCCGACGACATCCCCCTGTCGACGGCGAACGGACGCGAGTCCGGGTGGATCGCGATCCACCAGTACGTCGGCGCCCCGTACGAGGCCTACTTCCAGGGCGTCGAGCAGATCATGAACGACTACGCCGGCCGCCCGCACTGGGGCAAGCTCCACTTCCAGTCGTCGCACACGCTGTCGGACCGCTACCCCGAGTGGGACACGTTCCGGCAGGCGCGGTCCGAACTCGACCCGTCCGGCACGTTCCGCAACCCCTACCTCGACCGAGTCCTCGGCCAGCCGTAGCTCGCCTCGACATCTCGGTCGCTTCGGGCCGGAAGGCGGTCCAGATCCGACCGATGATCGGCTCGTCAGCCGAGGTCGATGAAGTCGTGGCTCATCCAGATCGAGTCGTCGACGACGAAGCCGTGGCGCGCGTACAGGCGGCGCACACGCTCGTTGTGGGACTCGGTCTCCAGGAACACACGGGCCATCCCCCGGGCCCGGCAGTCGGCGAGCAGGTGCTCGATCAGCCCGCTGCCCATGCCCTCGCCCCGGTCGTCGACGAACACCTCGTCGAGCACGGCCTCGGCGCCGCCCGCTTCGATCGACCATCCCCACGTGACGACCGCGTAGCCGGACGCCGCAGCCACACGGCGCCGTGCCGGTCGTCGTCCAGCAACGGAGCGAAGCCGTGCCGGGCGCGGTCCGCGTCGAACGGGTGACCGTCGACCGCGCAGAACCGCTGGTGGAGCGCGACCAGCGCGTCGAGGTCGGCGGGGACCGCCCGGCGGACACGCACCCGTTCAGCTCACGTTCTCAGCTCGCGCCGGAGATCGCCTTCGCCACCGTGCCGTAGCGCTCGAAGCGCTCAGGCGTGTCGCCGGCCGCGTTGTAGAACACCAGGCGGTCGACCATGCCCCCGTACTTGGCGACGAGATCGCCGGCCAGCGCGTCCCAGCTCGACTCGGTGGCGAACACGGCGAGATGCTCGTCGGTGATCTCGGCGGCCATCCCGGCGAAGTCGCCCGCCTTCTGCTTTTCCCGGATCCGGGCGGTCGTGCCCTCGAACCCGGCTTCGTCCCAGATGAAGGCGTAGTTCGGCGTCGACCCGTAGAACGACAGCGACAGGCGGGCCGCGTCGCGGCCGCGGGCGATCTCCTCGTCGGTGTCGCCGACGATCGTCAGCACCGGCACGATCACGGTGACGTCGTCGACGTCGCGGCCCGCTTTGGCCGCTCCCTCGGCGAGGCCCGGGAGCACGTGTCGAGCGAGATACCCCGGCTCGCCGATCGGATGGACGTGGATGCCGTCGGCGACCTCGCCCGCCATGCGCACCATCCAGGGATTGACCGCGGCGATGTCGACCTTCGGGTCGGGTTGGTCGATCGCCCCCGGGCTCCACTGGGCATTGAGGAACGTCAGCTCGTAGAACTCGCCGTGATGGTCGAGCGGTTCGCCCCGGAATCCGGCGAAGCACGCCTTCACGGCGAGCACGTAGTCGCGCAGGCGGGGCCCGGGACGCTCGAACTCGACGCCGTACCGGCGGATGACGTGGGTGCGCACCTGCGTGCCGAGCCCGAGGCGGAACGACCCGTCGGTGGCCTCCTGCAGCTCCCATGCGGCCTGGGCGGTGATCATCGGGCTGCGCGGGAACGCCACCGCGACGCCGGTCGAGAGTTCCAGACCGGGGGCCGCGAGCGTCGCCGCGGTCGCCGCCGTGTACGGCGTCCGGCTGGCCTCGGTGAGCAGCAATCCGTCGAAGCCGGCCGCCGCCGTCCGAGCGGCGAACGGGCCCATCTTCCGCAGGGGCAGGGCAGTGGTCATGACATCGACGCGCATTGCCCGACCGTAATCTCGAGGACGTGCATCCTCTCTACGCAGCGCTGATCGCCGCCGCGCACGGGACGTTTCCGCTGGTCGACGGTGGCGTCGACGTCTGCGAGCCCGATGAACACGGCGCGATGGCGTGCGTCGAGTTCACCGGCCACTCGTTCGTGCTCACGACGCGCGAACCGGCCGCCGTGGTGGCCCGCGGAGCCGATGGCTTCGGAGGAGCGACGCACCCCGACCTGCTCCGGTGGTTGGCCGGCCCGCGCGGCGTCATCGGCTCGCACGACGCGGTGCTGGTCGCGCGCGGACGTGGTGGCGGTCGCGGTGCTGCCGTGCGTGAGCGGACGGACCTCGACGATCACCCGCGGGTGCGACGGGCCCGCCATCACCGTCGCGACGTGCGGGTTTTCGCCGACCAGCACGGTCTGATCACGATCGGCACGGGGCTGGTCGGCCGTCGTGAGGTGTCGGTCGAGTTGTTCGCCCCCGATCGCCGCGGCGGTGGCGCCACCGGGTGCGGGCGGAGCGCTCATCGACGAAGCGCTGCGGCTCGTGCCGGCGAACGACCTGGTGTGGGCGCAGGTGGCGCCGGGCAATGCGGCGTCGCTGCGGGCGTTCCTGCGGTGCGGTTTCGTGCCGATCGGCGCCGAGGTGCTGATCGAGACCGAACCCTCCTGAGGCCCGCGACGGCCCACGCACGGCACCGCAACACGAATGTCATGGAACCACTTCGCCGCTGACATGTTGCCGCGCTAGACACTGCGTCGTCGTGCGGCGTGAATCGTTCAGTGGGGGCACATGAAACCAGACATCGTCATCCGGAACGGCACCGTCGTGGATGGCACCGGAGCACCCCGTCGCGTCGCCGACGTCGCGATCACCGGTGACGTGATCACCGCGATCGTCGATGCGGACGACGGCGGAGTCGACCAGACCGGACGGCGCGAGATCGACGCAGAGGGTCGCCTGGTCACCCCCGGATTCGTCGACATCCACACGCATCTCGACGCCCAGATCGCATGGGATCCGATCGGCACGTCGAGCTGCTGGCACGGCGTGACGAGCGTGGTGATGGGCAACTGCGGGGTGACGTTCGCTCCCTGCCGTCCCGACGATCGGGCGACGCTGGCGGAGATGATGGAGAGCGTCGAGGACATCCCGGCCGATGCGATCCTCGATTCGCTGGCCTGGGACTGGGAGACGTACGGCGAGTACTACGACTCGATCGACCGGTTGCCCAAGGGCCCGAACACCGGTGGCCTCGTCGGCCACTGTGCGTTGCGGACCTACGTGATGGGCGAGCGCGGCCTCGACGAGGCGCCGGCGACGGGCGACGACGTGGTCGCCATGTCGCGGCTGCTCGACGAGGCGATGGCGGCGGGGGCGCTCGGCGTGTCCACGAGTCGCACGTTCCTCCACCGTGTCCCCGACGGCCGTCCCGTGCCGGGCACCTATGCCACCGCCGACGAACTGCTGGCGTTCGGTGAGGTGCTCGGCCGCCACCGCGCCGGCATCTTCGAGGGGGCGATGCGGCTCGGCGAGCGCGACAACGATCGGTTCGACAACTCCCGCTCGGAGATCGCTCTGCTCGGCGAGATCAGCCGGCAGAGCGGCCGCCCGGTGAGCTTCGGGCTGACCCAGTCGAACCGCCGACCTGGGCTGTTCGAGGCCGTCGTCGGCTTCGCCAAGGACGAGAACGCCGCGGGTGCGATGGTACGGCCGCAGACGACGGCTCGCGGCGTCGGTGTGCTGTACGGGTTGGAGTCGAGGACGCCCGTTCGACGGTGCACCGTCGTGGAAGGAACTGCGCGCCGCGGTCAACGGTCGCAAGATGCAGATGCTGCGCGACGCCCCGTTCCGCCAGAGCCTGATCAGCGAAGCCGACGTGCACGGCACGAGGGTCGACCTCGAGCAGCTGTTCATGCTGCCGCCCGGCGGCGCCCGCTACGACTGCGATCCGGAGCACTCGCTGGCGGCGATCGCCATCGCCCGTGGCGTCAGCCCGGCGGCCGCCTTCATCGAGTTGGCGCTCGAGACCGACGGCCACGTCGTCGGCAGCATGCCGTTCCTCAACCAGGACCTCGCCGCGGTCGAGCAGATGCTCGACGATCCGCTCGTCACGCTCGGCCTCGCCGATGCCGGTGCGCACGTCAGCCAGATCATGGACGCCAGCCAGCCGACGTTCTTCCTCACCTACTGGATCCGCGAACGCCAGCGCTGGAGCATCGAGGAGGGCATCCGCCGCCTGACGTCCGACACCGCCGACCTGTTCGGGATCCGGCAACGGGGCCGCCTCGTGCGAGGGTCACTTCGCCGACGTGAACGTCATCGATTTCGACAACCTTGCGCTCCCGCACCCCGAGTACGTGTACGACCTGCCGGGTGGAGCGGGGCGGTACATCCAGGGCTCGTCGGGCTACGACCACACGTTCGTCAACGGCTACGAGTTCATGGACCACGGCGAGCACACCGGTGTGCTCGCCGGTCGGATGCTCCGCTCGAACTGAACCGCACGGTCGAATCCAGCCCGTCCCGTCGACGCGATCACCGGTCGAGGCGGCGGCGCAGCTCGACATAGACGGGCTCGCCGGCGAGGGCGATCAGCTCGTCACGCATCGACTCGACCACCGGCGTGTCGCCGACATAGGCCTCGCCGCCTTCCGCACGTTCCGTGCAGCACCACGCCATCGTCGTGCCGTGATCGCCCCAGTCCGCGCGGCTCCACCGCCGGACCGTGGCCGACTCGGTGTCGGCGTCGATCTCCTGCCAGTCGATCCGGAGCGGCAGCTGCCAGCACACCGACGGCTTCCACTCGGTCGGTGAGTCGCCGGCGTCGACCGCGGCGATGTGCAGCGCGCACCCCTCGCCGCCGGCGAACCCGGGACGGTTGAGGAAGATGCACGCGGTGGTGCCCTCGTGCTCGACGACGCGGGTGTGGGTTCGTTCGGCGTCGCCGAAGATGCCGTTCGCGCCCGATGCCGGGTCGTCGCGGACCGGCGTCGGTGGCGACGTCGTGGAACTGGAAGTGCTCCGGCGGGATCATGGCGGCGTAGGCCGACACGGTCATCGCCTCGGCCTCGCCGGCCGGTCCGTCGCCGAAGTGGGCGCCGAGCGAGCAGCATCCCTGGTTCAGTTCCGGGGCTTCGTGGGCGAGGATGCCCTTGCAGCCGTTGCCGAACAGGCAGGTCCAGTTCGACGTGAGGAACTCGCGTTCGAACCGCCAGACGGTGTTGCCGTCGGCGATCTCGATCGGTTCGTCCTGCTCGGCTCATCGCTCGGTGAACAGCACGAGGCGCGACGCCGGTCCGAGGTCGATGGTCGTCGAGTCATCGGGCGAACTTGTCACGCTGGTGCCAGGCACCGACGTGACGAGTTCGGACTCGGGAGCACGTCAGGTCGACCAGCAGCAGCCGCCCGGCGGTGGACCGGGTCACCGCGGCTCTGCCGTCCGGCGCCAGCGACGTGAGGTCGCCGTCGCACACGCTCGGCGACGCCGTCCTGGCCGATGATGGACAGGCTCGAGCCGGCGGTGGCGACGACGGTGCATCCGTCGACCGAGCGGAACATCGGCGCATCGGCGACGGCTTCGGCGACGATCGTGCCGTCGTGCCAGCGACGCGATCGTCAGACTCGCACCGTCGGAGACCGTGTCGACGAACGCGACGCAGCTCGAAGTCCGCGGCGCCAGTTCGTTGATCCCCGATCGAGCGGGAGCCACGTCGGGGATCGTGCGAGCACGTCGCCCGCTTCGTCGATGATCGCGCTGCCCGCGTCACCCACCACGATCAACCGGTCGCCAGCAGGGCTGACGTAGCCGGTCTGGACGGTTCCGATCGCGAGGGTGTCGAGTGTCGAGGTGGTGCCGTTGGCGGCGGTCAGCTCGATGACCTCCCCATCGACGGTGACCACGATGACGGAGCCGCCCGAGATCATGCCGGCACGAACCGACGGCGCGCGGGCATCGCTGACCGCCGAGCCGTCGTGATCGAACACGGTGATGCTGGCCTCGCTGCCGACGTTCTGCGTGGTGACGACGAGGTCGTCGCCGACGGCGAGCGCTCGCCCGGGGAAGTACGACGGCTCGTCGCGATCGAACGAGAACAACACGCTCTGGAAGTTGCCGGAGTCGGTGACCAGCACGTCGCGACCCGACGGTGTCGCCACGGTGGTGGCGATGTCGTAGCGGGCGCCGGCGATCGGGGCGAAGCGCTCGGTGTCGATGCACCTCGCCGGTCGGGCCGTGGGCCAGGACGGCCCGGTCCCCGTCTGCCGGTCGCGGTCAGCATCGTCGAGCGCGGTGCCCGACGGCATCGTGACGCCGTTGTCCCGACGTCGAGTTCGATCGTCTGGGCCGATTCGTCGGCGAGGTCGACGATCGTCGCCTCGTCGGCGGACGTGGCGAGCATCGTGGTACCCGACGGCCAGCGCGTCGGTCGGGCTCGTCAGACCCGACTCGAACCGGGCCTGCTCCTCGCCGGTCTCGTCGGCGACGATGACCAGCCCCGAACGTTCGTCGAGCAGCACGATCGTGTTCCAGTCGGCGTCGGCACCCCCGGTCGTGGGGCTCTGTCGTCTCCGTCGACCAACGATCCGACGACGACCGCCCCGATGGCGACGGCGCCGACCACTCCGCCGACGGCGATGCCCCGGCGGATCAGGTAGTTCGGTTGCCGACCGGACGTGCTGGATCGTCGTCGACGTCGCGCCGACACGTGGAGCGTCATCGTCGAGTCGCGGCAGATCGGGCGACGTCATCGTGGTCGATCGTAGGCCGCACTATGTTCCACCACGTGGAGTTCACCTGCCCTCGATGTCAGACGCCGACCGTCGAGGAGTTCTATGGACCGTGCCCGGCGTGCCGGACGCGCGCTGCACGCGAAGTTCGACTCCGTCGGCAGGGTCGTCGAGCTGGCCGAGTACGAGCCGAAGATGAACGTCACCCCCAACGCCGTCGCCCTGAAGGACGACTGACCGAGCGACCGATCAGTCGGCGGCGGTGGGCACGCCGGCGCCGGGGCGGAACTCCGACTGCTTCGGGGCGTCTTCGTCGGCTGCCGCTTGTGCGGCCTGGGCCATCGTCGTCGCCAGCGCGGCGGCGGCACCTTCGTGCGCCAGGATCTTCGACACGACGGCCTTCGACGCCCCGGCCATGAGTTCGGCCTGGTTGGCGTGCAGGTACTCCTGCGATTCGCGAATCCAGGTCGTCGATCCGTTGATCTCGGGGATGACGTAGCGGGCCAGCAGGTCCCACGAGCGCAGCGTGGCCTCACGGTTGGCCCAGTCGTGGGCGAACCCGAGCACCACGCCGAAGCCACCGGTGATCTCCTGCAGGTGGCGAATCGCGGCGACGAGTTCGTCGGGGGTGCCGACGACCGCCGCACCCGCACCGGACGCACCGGCGTTGGTGGTCTGGTCGAGCAGCTCCCACTTGTCGTCGACGACGGACGCGTTCGGCCGACCGAGCGTGTAGACGTTGTACTCGTTGTGCCAGCGCTGCAGGCCGTCGACGGCTTCGTTGCGGGCCTGCTCCTTCGACTCGGCGAGGTGGAACGCCATCATCACGCGCCAGTTCTTGCGGTCGACGACCTGGCCGTGCTCGGTGGCGGCCTGCTCGGCGAAGCCCCACTGGGTCGGCAACGCCGAGATGCCCTCGGTGGAGTTCGACGCGATCGACAGCACGCCCATGCCGTACTTGCCGGCGAGCGTCATGCCCGACGGCGAGATCGACGACGCGGCGACCATCGGGATGTCTTCCTGCACCGGCAGGAGCTGCAGGCGGGCCTCGTTGAGCTCGAACCATTCGCGACTTGTAGCTGAAGCGCTCCTCGCCGCGCAGCAACGGGATGATCACCGACAGCGCCTCGTCCTGACGGTCGCGCTGCACCATCGGGTCGATGCCGAGGGTGCGGGCATCGGACGGGAGGGCACCGGGGCCGGAGCCGAACATCGCCCGGCCGTTCGACATGTGGTCGAGCTGCACGATGCGCTGCGCCACGTTGAACGGGTGGTGGTACGGCAGGCTCGTGACGCCGGTGCCGAGCATGATGTTGTTGGTGCGCTGGGCTGCGCCGGCGAGGAACATCTCCGGCGAGGCGATCATCTCCCAGCCGGACGAGTGGTGCTCGCCGCACCAGAACTCGTCGAAGCCGAGCCGGTCGAGGTGCGCCGCGAAGTCGAGGTCGCGCTGGAACAGCAGCGTCGGGTTCTCTCCGGACGGGTGGTGCGGGGCGAGGAACGTACCGAAGCGGATCCGAGTCATCGGCGGATCTTAGGAATTGCGGTGCGCTGATCTCCGACCGAGGTCGTCGCGGCCATTCCGTCGGCGCAGTTCGCGGAACCGGATGTCATGTCGGAACATCGCAGCGCTATCGTGTTGGCGCCCCACTTGTGGGGTCCCGATTCCGGGGACGTAGCTCAGTTGGCTAGAGCACCTGCTTTGCAAGCAGGGGGTCGTGGGTTCGATTCCCATCGTCTCCACCACTGTCTACCAGGCATGATACGCTTGGAGCCATCGCACCAAATCGGTGATGTATCAGCGATGTATCAACCGGTTTGGCGCCAAGGCTGTGCGATCGCTCGTGGCCGTGCGATCATCGTGCGGCGTTGATAGCGGCGCGTTGCTCCGCGGACAGCGGCTTGATCGCCTCGCGAATGGTCACGCCCGACGCCTGTCGCGCACGCGGCAACAACCAATCGAAGACGAGATCCGGACGTTTGCGACCGGTGTCGCGCAGCACCCAGCCGATGGCCTTGCGGACGAAGAACTCGCGTTCTTCGAGCATCGATTCGGCATAGCGGCCGAAACGCTCGAAGTCACCGCGGCCCTCACGAAGGGGGACCAGCAAGGCGAGCAATGCCGATCGCCGCAACCAGAAGTCGCCATCTGTCGCCCACCGATCGAGCACGCGGTTCAGCTCCGGACATCGCTCGACCAACCGGCCCACCACCGAGATCGCAAGCCCATCCACGAGCGCCCACGTCCGCGACTCGCGCAGGAAACCCTCCAACAGCGGGGCATCCGTCGGATCGAGCCGATCTCCGTACGCCGACAGCAACTCCACGCACACCATCCGACACTCGTGCACCGGCTGCGCCCACAACACGCCGACCAGCTCGACGAGCTGCGCATGGGTCAGATCGCGATGTCGGCGGGCGGTCGTCTTGGCCACCGAACGGATCGCGGGGACCGACGCCCCGAAGTGGTG
The DNA here is from genome assembly GCA_963772085.1 of Ilumatobacteraceae bacterium. Taxonomy (GTDB): domain Bacteria; phylum Actinomycetota; class Acidimicrobiia; order Acidimicrobiales; family Ilumatobacteraceae; genus Sva-07. Next base: position 4,179 of record CAVYWH010000011.1, on the reverse strand, counting down.
CAACCCGCTCTTGAGGTACGCCTTCTCCTTCATTGCCCGATCAGTGCTGCCACAAGACTCGAGCTCGTTGGTGATCGACTCGGCCAGTGCCCCAACGTCGATCACCACCGTGCCGACGCTACGCCCACACGCCGGCCCCCGCCCCCGAAGCGGGCGTTTCGATGGTGTCACCGACCGGCGGCAGCATTCGGAGGAGGTCGTTCATTGGCCAGGCTTGGTCGATGGCCAGGCCGGGAGTTGGTTCAGGCCGGCGCGGAAGGTGTGGAGGCACTGCCCCGATCAGCGGTGGGCCAAGATGGGAAATGAACGTCGCCATGGCCTCGGATCGGCAAGCCTTCGAGTTGCTGTTCCTGGATCAACCCGGCGACGTCGAAGAACTCACCATCGCAGCGACCACGCTTCATGCCATGAGTCGGGCCAGGTTCACCGAAGTGGCGGGAACGACGCTCGAAGCTCGTGACGTAGCGCCGGCCACGCAGAGCATCAGCGGGCGTCGCAGCACCTGGTTCAGCCGCGCCGGCAAGACCAAGGTCCTGGGTTGGCGTTTTCGAGGTGTACTTGCCGGGAAAGTGGACTCACAGCCGGATCCAGCTGTGGCTACTGACGGACAAAATCGTGGGGCCTCGCGACCGAGCCACAGGTTGGCACGCTCGGATCGACGTCGTCGTTTCAACTGGTTGAGCTGGCTACCGAACACAAGCACTACCTAGATCGATGCCCGAGCCGGACGAATCGCCAGCTGGCTCAGCCACCCCAAGGGCCGACTCAACCCAGCGATCGTGTAGGCGCTTCTCGGACCGCCCGCTGCTCGGCGAGCAACAACAGTCTGAACTGAGACGACGCCCCGACGTCGGTGAGCCCGTCGACGGTCATGCTGACGTTGCCGATGATGCGTCCCATCGGACGATCCTCCTTGCGGCGGTTGCTCCGCCGGTGCGTCGAATGATGCTCAGGTGCGCCGGGCGGCAGCGAGATCGGACAGGTGCCGGAGCGAGTTGTCCAGATGATCTGCACCGAACGGCGGGAATTGGATGAACTCGCGCACGTGGTGGCGGAACCGCTGACCAGTCGTAGGTCAGGGTCACGTTCGTCTGCGACGGTCCGGTAGGCTTCGAGGTCGTACCGCCAGATCCATCCTCCGAAGCTCGAGTTCGCCGGATTCAGGCGACTCTTGGCCCGGGCTGCCACGCAATCGCGTGCGGCTCGTCGAACACCTCGACCCGGTTGGCCATTTCGTAGTCCTTGTCGGGATGGTTCTCGTGGTACATCGCCATCCGGAACACCTGCCCGGTTGCGGTGATCCGATCACCGTCGACGGTCCCGCGCACCCAGCCGGTGCCGTCGATCGTCGGCATGCGCCGATAGGGTCGGCCAGCACCGCGAACACCGCGTCGGCTGGGGCCTCGATCGTCGTCGACGCTGTGACCACGATCGGACCTCTGGTCCGTTGTCAGCTGATCGTTGTGCATGGTGCTCCTTCTGTTCCGGTGGATGGTTCGTCTCGGATGGTCGGGCACCGGATCGTCACATCCAGCCTCCCATGTCCCGCACCATACCAACCGGTCGGTATGGAGTCCAGGGTGATGGTTGGAGCATCCTCCGATTCCGCTGCGAGCCGCCGTCGACGTCGCCCGCTTCCGTGACGACGTCCGTCGGCGAGCGCCGTCTCACATGGACTCGGCGAAGGTCCAAAACGGTGCGGGATACTCCGCGCTCAGCAACGGCACATGGGCCGTCCAGTCACTCGACGCAAGCACAGCGAGCGGACAGCAACTCGATCGCAGGGGTCGTGTTCGAGCGGATCAGGAACCCCCACTCGAATCCGAACAACGGCACGACGCGCCGCGGGTTGCCCACGAGTACTTCGTCGACCGGCGTGGGTCGCGAGGAAGCTGTGAGCAGTCCAGTCGATGGGCGCCCGACCGTCTCACGACGGAGCATCGAACAGCGTTGGCTCGGTCCCGTACCAGCAGTACGGCGACCGCACGTCACCGAACAGCCCGAACGGGTCCATCTCGAACCGTCCACCGACCGACTCGTCGTCCGTCGAACGCACCATTTGCACCCACCCGAACATCAGCGTTGTAGCCGCGTCGGGGATAGTGCACGGTCGCGGTGCAGACCGGAAAGCCAAACACGTTGGAGGTCGCCGTCCCGTATCCGCTGGGGTCGTCGTTCGGAACGCACTCGACCTGCACACGTCCCGTCGAACCACGCCACTCGAACGAGCCTTCGAGCGTCAACATCGCCAGAGCTCCTTCATCGTCCTCGTCAATGATCGCGAATAGTGCCCGACGCGGCAATCGATGACCAGCACCCGTGGGCAGCTACTGATCAGTCACACGCGGGTTCTCAGCGAGTAGGGCCCTCAGGGCGGTCATTGCTGCCGCGTGATCGGACCCGACGAGTATCCCGTGCCATCCGGCACGGCGCGCGCCGTCAACATTCGCCTCGAAGTCATCGACGAGCACGACCGAACCGGGATCCACGCCGAGCTGGTCCGTGACATGGTTGAACATCTCGGCGTCAGGCTTGCGAACGCCGACCTCGCAGCTCACCACCACGGCTTCGAACAGATCGAGAGGAAGTCCTTCGCGCCAGGCGGCGCCGAGTTCGGTCCAGTTGTTCGTGCAGATCGCGAGCTTGTAGCCGTTGGCGTGCAGCTGGCGGACCGTGTCCAGGACGACCGTGTTCTGCGGCTGGCAGAACACGACGGCCTCGGTCGCCACCATTTGCTCAGGGGTGAGGAGTGGAACGCCACCAGCGGCCCTGAGTCTGGCCGAATACCAGTCAGCCCACTCCAGCGAGGTGGCACGTCCCAGCTCGCGCATGTGCCACATGTTCTCGACGTCGGTGTCGCACGGGTGCATTCCCATCAGCCCCGGCAGTGACCCGGCTGGAACGCCGAGCCGCTGCTCGATCCCGCCCCGAGTCGCGGCTGAAGGCCCCCAGCGAGCACCCCGCCCCAATCGAAGACGACGGCCTCGATAGCCATGTGCACAGAATGTCCGAACAGGAGCTGGCTGTCCACAGCGCCAGGCGGGCAGACGTTGGCGATGTGGGCCTGCCGGGTGCGTTCAAGTGTCGAGCAATCGCGGGTGGGCCAGGTCGTTGTTGTCAACGACAACGGTTGCCCGATCGTGTGGCGCGAAGTCGTCAACGTAGGAGGACCAGCCGTGTCGGTATCGGGGCCACCGGGCGGCGTCGAGTCGACGGTCGAGTTCTGCTCCGCGCTCCGTTGAGTTCACGGGGAGATCGTCGAGCAGGAACCGCACCCATTCAGCATCCCGCCGCTCATCGGCGACGAGGTAGATCGAGACATCCCACAAGTTCGCGAACTCATCCCGATGTACGAACAGCCCGTCAAACACGAGAACTGCGTTCGACGGAACGCCGACCACGCTCTCGAGTGTGGTGTCGGTCGGTTCATCGAAGGCTGAAATGAGAACTTCGTCAGCCCCCTGCTGGAACGGAATCAGCAGTTCGCTCACGATGCGATCGAGCCGATGCGAATCGAGGAAGTACCCATCGGCGGAGGTCGATCCACGCTTCAGGCGCGGCGTCGCGCGGTCGGTGGAACGAGTCAGTTGTCGAACGAATCACGGTCCGTCCTCGAAGTCGAAGCGCGCTGGCCAGTTCGTCAGCAAAGGTGGACTTTCCAGCGCCCGACCGACCGTCGATCCCGACGAGCACGCGGCTTCGCTTCTCGGTGCACACCCGATCAGCGACTGCGTGCAGCACGACGTTCGCGCTCCGAGGTCTGAATCGGATTCGGGTTCCCGTCGAGCCCTGCCGGCATCGGAGTCAGTCTGACCGATTCAAGTGCCCCCGAAAGCCCGCTGAGTTCTCGACAGTTGCGTGAGGCGTCAGCGAATCGCGGGACCGGTGTGGGGACTGTTTCGATCGGTCACACCGTGAGGTCGAAATCCCACCCCCTGGCGTTCCGCGAGCCAGCGGCGGGTGATCGTCCCTTGGGCTGCCTGAAATCCACGCAGCGTTGGCAGCCCGGGCGGCGACGGCAGCAGCGACATCCGCGTGAAGTATCCCGCCAGCGCCGCAACGAAGATGCTCGCCGCCTCCGGGTCGGCGGCCCTGCCGAGGGGATGCTGCTCGAAGGTGTCATGCGGTGATGGGCCACCGTCGAGTTCGAGCGACGGGAGCAGACCGGCAAGGTCGATC